>NZ_PYGI01000007.1 GCF_003014615.1 Marinobacterium halophilum
TGCAGATGTTCATGAAACGGACCTGGGCGCTGGAAGCCTCCTGGGGCGACCGTGGATTCCATAAGGCGCGCATCAGTGACGCCATCTTTGCTGACAACGCGCCGCTGGGCCCGGGTCAGACCTTCGGGAGGTCATAAAGGCTGAAGCTTATATTGCCGACCCTTGAGTATGTCCGCCGATAACCATGGCCGGTAATACCAGAGGAGCGGTGTGAAAGGGGAGTTGGTCAACGTGACATGAATTGAGCGTTTGGCCGCTCCGTAGGTCCAGCCATAGACCGGTCCCGCCACAGACATTTGCCGTAACTGCCAGACACGAAAAAGCCGGCACCTTTCGGTAACCGGCTTTCTCTAAATTTGGTAGCGGGGGCTGGATTTGAACCAACGACCTTCGGGTTATGAGCCCGACGAGCTACCAGACTGCTCCACCCCGCATCAACTTGGTGCGAATATTAAGGACTTACGGCGCATAGGTCAAGTCTTTATTCCGTTTTGTTGTCCTGATTGCGGATCTGCTCGGACTGGTATCCGGTAATGAACTCCGATAGCAAGCGCTGTTGCTGTGGGTTGAGCTCGGAAAAGTCCGCACACCAGATGTGTCCACTCTTGCGTACCAGGCGCAGCGTACATTCAATTGTGAAAATGCGCTCTGCAATCTTGAACTTGATCACTGCTGCACAGTACTGGAGCGTCAACTGGGTTTCGGTGGTGAAGGCCAGGCCGGTCGCGGAGATGTTGTCTACCTTGACGGGCTTGCCATTTATTCTTACCCGCAGCGGAGCGTCGGGTCCTATCTTGAGGCGGAAGGCGCGACGTCCGCTATCGGTTATATCCGGAATGCGTATGATGGGTTTCATTATTCTAATGCCCGTTTTTCCAACACAAATTCAATGCGACGATTGATGGCTCGATTTTCCGCCGAGGTATTGGGTACCAAGGGTAGCGCCGAGCCATAGCCGGTCGCTGTCAGGCGTTTGGGATTGATACCGGCATCGACCATATAGCGCAGTACGGTTGTAGCACGTACTGCCGACAGCTCCCAATTGGAGGGGAACTGAGCGGTGCTGATCGGGATATCATCCGTGTGCCCTTGTATCTCTAACTTATAGTTCGGATTTTGCGCCAGTGTATCCAGCAAGGCATCCAGCATCGGCAGCATGGCGCGGTTAAACGTTGCCGCACCAGAGCCGAAAAGTACGCCGCCCTTGACGCGCAGTGAAAGTTTGCCATCTTTGGGCGTGCCTATTTCAATAGCATCCTGCATTTGCATTTGTTCGAAAGCGTCTTTCAGGTCGCTGTTCAATTGTTGCCAATCCAGCTTCAGGGCTTGTGCCTGCAAGTCAGCGTCGGACTCCTTGAGCTCTTCACTGCTGCCGCTTTTTACGGGGGATTGAAGGATGACATCATTGATATCGCTGGGGCTGCTGGTAGGGGCGTTATGCTCCAGCGGCACGATACTGTTGGGCGCGCCCGAAACTGCCCGCTGAAAGGCCCCCTGGAATGAGCGCATGGCCTCGGCGAAACGCTCGTTCTCCAGATTGGACATGGAAAACAGCAGCACAAAGAAGACCAGTAGCAGGGTCATCAGATCCGCGTAGGTCATGAGCCAACCCGGTGCGCCGGACTCGTCTGTCAGCTCGCGCTTGCGGCTGCTCACGAGCGTCGTTCCTGTGCAGGCGACTTGGCTTTGCTGGCGCTCGCGGCCTTTTCCTTGCCGATTTTGATGGGTTTGCGCTGCGCTTCTGGCAGGTAGGATGCCAACTGTTCATAGACATGCATGTAATGGTCGTTGGTCAGAATGCTGATGCAGCCCTCACGAATGATCTCAAGGTTGGTCACCTCGGTCAGGGTACGTGCGTGAAGCTTGCCGGCGATGGGCAGAAACACCATGGTTGCCAGCACTGAACCGTAGAATGTTGTGAGCAGGGCAACGGCCATGGCCGGACCGATAGTATCCGGGTTGGACAGCTGGCTCAGCATCTGGATCAGGCCAATCAAGGTGCCGAGCATGCCAAATGCGGGTGCCGACGCAGCCATTTTGCGGAATACATCCTGAACCGAATGATGGCGTGCAATCAGCGAGTCGATCTCATTTTGCAGAGTGTTGCGGATGACCTGCTCCGAGGCGGCTTCCGACAGCAGGTTGCAGGCACGCTTGAGTACATGAGAGTCACTTTCCACATCGCCCAGCTTAAGCAAGCCGTGACGATGCGAGACGCGGCTGAGTTCAAGCATGGTGTCGATCATTTCCTGGGGATTAGTATTGTCCCGGGTAAAGACAATCCAGGCGGCCTTGAAGGCGTTGAGTACATCCTTGAACTGAACCGTCAGCAGGATGGCGGCAATGGTACCACCGGCGACGATCATCAGACCGGGGACATTAACGAAGACGTCGGCATTACCACCCAGAAAAATAGCGCTGATGATCAGGGCCAGACCTGAGATAATGCCTAGTAACGATGCGAAATCCATGTGTTTGAGCACCCTGTGTCAGCCTGTTGGCTGAGCTGGTTTAAACGAAAGTCGAGTATAACAATAGCAAAGCGATGCCGTCAGACTACTTTATTGGCCTACCGCAATGGAAACATCCGCAATGGAGCCGTTCGCTGCTGCAGGATCCTGTGCAGGGCGAGCTTGAGCAATATGCGGCGAGCTTCAACTCGGTAGAAGGGAATACTACGTTTTATGGTTTGCCGAGTGCAGCCAGTGTGTGCCGCTGGGACGAACAAACGCCTCCCGGCTTTCGCTTCTGCTTCAAATTTCCGCAGAGTATCAGTCATCAGGGCGCGCTGCGGAATGTGGATGCAGAAGCGAATGCGTTTCTCGACCGCCTGCAACCGCTGGCATCAAAACTGGGCATGTTATGCCTGCAGTTGCCTTCACGTTTTGGGCCTGAGCAGCTGCCAGATCTGATTCGTTTCCTGAGTGGTTTGCCGGCGGGGCTGCGCTATGCGGTCGAGGTGCGTCATCCCGCCTTTTTTCAGGAAGGGGACGATGAGCAGAGGCTGAATACGATTTTGCAGACGTTCGGCGTGAACCGGGTCAGTTTTGATACCCGTGCCTTGTTTGCCCATCCGCAACCGGATCCGGTGACACAGGAGGCGTTACAGCAGAAGCCACGGCTGCCGTTACGGGTGTTGGCGACCGGTGATGCACCGATGCTGAGGTTTATCGCGCCGTTGGATTTGCAGCAGGGGCAGCGTTGGTTGTCGCCCTGGGTGGACCAGGTTGTACGCTGGATCGGTGAAGGGCGTACGCCCTTCATTTTCATGCATACGCCCAGCAATGGTGAAGCGCCGGAGCTGGGTCGCTGGTTTGCACAGCAGTTGCAACAGCAGCAACCGCGCCTGCGCTCCGGATTCTCGGATTGGTCGTCATTCCGACGCGTGCGCCAGCCCGGCCTGTTTTAAACTCAGTGCAGGGCGTTTGGCTGTGCCAGAGTGAAGGTCTGGATGGGAGCGTCGAATGTTACTTCATCAGTTGTCGTCATGTGATACACCCCCTGCATGCTGCCAACCTCGGTAGCCAGTACTGTCCCGCTGGTGTACTGGTAGGTTTGGCCGGGTTCAATGACGGGTTTCTCACCGACAACGCCTTCGCCTTCCACTTCCTGCACATGCTCGTTGCCATCGGTGATACGCCATTGGCGGCTCAGCAGTTGGACACTTTCCGTGTTGTGGTTGGTGATACTGATCTGGTATGAAAACACGAAGCGGTGTGCATCAGGCTCGGACTGGTCCGGCAGGTACGCAGTGACAACATTGATTTCGATATTGTGGCTGTAGTCGGTGGCATCCATCAGTTCGGGACTATCCTTTCAGTTCGGTTCGCATGGGGGCGTGTTCGCAGCGGCATCCGTCAGCGCATCGCTGATCGCCACAAACTGCGCCAGTGTCAGCCGTTCCGGGCGCAGGCCTGGGTCAATCCCCAGCTGTTGCAAGCGCTCGGCATCGATCAGCGGCTTGAGATTGTTGCGCAATGTTTTACGGCGCTGGCCGAAAGCCGTACGCACCACGTTCTGCAACTGGCGCACATCCTTGGCCGGAATCGGTGGCTCGGTATAGGGTACGAGACGGACGATGGCGGAGTCGACCTTGGGCGCTGGTGAAAAGGCTTCGGGCGGTACGATGAACAGCGGCTCAACCCGGCAGTAGTACTGGGCCATGATGCCCAGGCGGCCATAGTGATTGTCGCCAGGGCCAGCGGCCAGGCGATCCACGACCTCTTTCTGCAGCATGAAGTGCATGTCATGGATAAGGCCGTTGAAGCTGAGCAGGTGGAAGATCAACGGGGTCGAAATATTGTAGGGCAGGTTGCCGACGATGCGCAGCGGGCGTTCATCCTGTTTGAGACTGGCGAAGTCGAACTTGAGGGCATCGGCTTCATGGATGGCGAAAGTGTCGGCATAGCGGAAGAATTGGGTGCGCAGGATGGGCACGAGGTCGCGGTCCAGCTCTACGGCATCCAGGTGGCCATCACAGGCACTCAACAGTTCTTCGGTCAGCGCGCCCAGACCCGGGCCGATTTCGACCATATGCTGGGTGGGCTTCGGGCTGATGGCACGGATGATACGACCAATCACGCCCTGATCATGCAGAAAGTTCTGGCCAAAGCGCTTGCGGGCCTTGTGTCCTACGGGTTTTTTACTCATTGGGTCAATTACCTGATTGGTGGCGTGCCATGTCCAGTGCAAACTGGAGTGCGGTCAGCAGACTGCCGGCGTCGGCGCGGCCGGTACCGGCCAGATCCAGCGCGGTGCCGTGATCGACCGATGTACGGATAATCGGCAGTCCCAGGGTGATATTGGCGGCTCGGCCGAAGCCTTTGTATTTCAGTACCGGCAGTCCCTGGTCATGATACATCGCCAATACGGCATCGGCGTCCTGCAGATGGTGTTCGGTGAACAGTGTGTCCGCCGGCAGCGGACCGACCAGGTTGGCACCGCGCGCACGGAAGGCATCGAGCACGGGGGTAATGGTATCGATCTCTTCTCGTCCCATATGTCCCCCTTCACCGGCATGAGGGTTGAGGCCTGCAACCAGAACGCGCGGGGCATCAATACCGAACGAGCGAGTCAAATCCTGCAGCAGAACGTCAATGACCTCTTCCAGCAATGGTCGGGTGATGGCTGTTGGTACTTCTGCCAAGGGCAGGTGGGTGGTCGCCAGTGCAACCTTGAGCCCTTCTGTAGCCAGCATCATCACCACCTTGCGGGTATGGGTCATCTCCTCAAGGAATTCGGTGTGCCCGCTGAACGCGATGCCAGCGTCATTGATCACGCCCTTGTGTACCGGTGCAGTGACCAGGGCATCATAGGTGCCGGCCATACACCCCAGCGTTGCGATGCGCAGGGTGTCGAGTACGTAGGCAGCATTGGCGGGATCAAGCTGGCCGACCTGGCTGGGAGCGGTCAGCGTGACCGGACAGCAGTAGAGGCTGCCCGGCGGTGCCGGTTGTGCGGGCGCAGCGTCATGGAACGGCAGAATCTGCAGCGGCAGGCCGAGCAGTGCGGCACGCGCCTGCAAGAGTGTCGGGTCGGCAATGACAATCAGCTGGCAGGAGTGTGCCTGCTGAGCCAGTTGAACGCAAAGCTCCGGGCCGATGCCGGCCGGTTCGCCCGGGGTGATGGCAATACGAAGGCAGGTCACGGTCAGATCTTGCGCTCAATGTAGGCCTGAGAGCGGATCTCGCGCAGCCAGTTGCTCAATTCTTCAGTGAACTTGCGCTGACGTATGCTGCTGCGCGCACGGGAAGACAGCATCTCGTCACCCAGATCCTGGGTGCGGTAATCCTGTACTTGCAGGATGTGCCAGCCGAAACGTGACTCGAACGGTTCACTGATTTCGCCTTTGGTCGTGTTGTTCATCACCTGCTCGAATTCAGGCACCATCTGGCCATCCTGGGTCCACCCCAGCGAGCCGCCCTGAGAGCCACTGGCAGAGTCGTCACTGTAACGGCGAGCAAGCTCGTCGAAAGGCTGGCCTTCACGCAGGCGCTGATACAGATCGTTGATCTGTCGCTTGGTCTGCTCGGGACTGCGGATTTCATTCGGTGTCAGCAGGATATGACGCACCAGACTCTGGTTGACCAGCTGGACCTTGCCGCCGCGCTTGTCTTCCACCAGTAGCAGGTGGAAACCACCGGGCGTGCGCACCGGCTGGCTGATCTCGCCCGGTGACAGGCGACGGATGGCGTTGGCCAGCGGCTCCGGCAACTCCGATTCGCGGCGCCAGCCCAGCTCGCCTCCCTGCAGTGCGTTGGGGGCGTTGGATACGGCGATTGCCAGCTCGGCAAAAGGTGTCCCCTGTTCCAGCTGACGTCGTACGTCCAGTGCCTTGGCTTCGGTCTTGCGGATCATCTCCGGTGTGGCACCTTCAGGCAGAGCGAGCAGGATGTTACGCAGCTGGAATTCGCCCTCTACCTGCTGCTGGCCCAGTTCGGAATCGAGGAAGTTCTGCACTTCCTGCTCCGACACGCTGATGCGCCGGTTGACACTGCTCTGCTGGACCTGGGTCAGCAGGATCTCGCGACGAATCTGCTCGCGTGCCTGGGCATAATCCTGACCCTCGGCAATCAGCGCGTCACGGAACTGCTCCAGAGTCATATTATTCTGCTGCGCGATGCGGCCAAGCGCCTCGTTCAATTGGCGGTCGGAAACGCGAATGCCCTGACGTTCGGCGATCTGGAACTGGATGCTTTCCAGAATCAGACGGTCCAGTACCTGTTGGCGTAACACATCTTCAGGCGGCAAACGGGTTTCACCCCGGGCGGCGATTTGTTCGCGGATCAGCTCCAGGCGTTGGTCCAGCTCGCTTTCCAGTACGATGCCTTCATTGACGACGGCCGCAATGCGGTCCAGTACTTCAGCCTGTGCAGGTGCCATGGGAGCGGTCAGCAGTATCAGCGCCAGCAGGGGCTGTCTGAGTTTAGAAAGCGCCATTTTCATCCTCGTTATATCCGGTGATATCTTCCAGGAATTCACGTCCTTCGCCCTGGCCGAAAGCGCCCAGGCCACGCAGTACGAACTGCAGGAAAATGCCATTGTCAGTTTCAAATTCTTCCGCGTTGCCGGCGGTATCGGGGTCAACAACCCAACTGCGGCCGGTCAGGCGGACCTTCCAGCAGCAGCTGGCATACTCGACCCCTAACAGGGTTTCGAGGTTTTCATTGTTTTCCAGATCCTGCTGCCAGCGGCCATAGCCGGTCCAGCTGTGGTTCAAAGGCCAGCGGAAAGCCATGTCCAGCTGCTGGTTGCCGTTCGGATCTTTCTCGATATTATCGCGGTAGCTTACATACAGCAGCCGTTTGTTATCCGGCAGGTAGCTGAGCTTGTAGTTGTGCTCAAGCAGTTCATAAGTGTCGCGCTCAATTTCGCCGTTGTGGGTCAAGCGCAGGTTGCGGGTGAAGTTCCAGTTGGCCAGTGTGGCCAGGTTGGATGCACTTTCCGTTGAGCCGTTGCGCAGGTCACCGGGACGTCCGGCATACTCGCGATCGGCAAAGTAATATGCCTGGGCAGCTCCCAGCCGCAATTTTTCGATACCTTGCTCGGAATATACGGCGCTGGATAGGCCTATGGTTGCCTGCTGGGTGTCAGCGACGCGGTCGTTGCCACTCCAGCCGGTTTCGTTGAACAGGTTGTAGTAGGTAAAACTGAGCTGTGAAGAGTCAAACGCAGGAATATCATTCTGTTCATCAGCGTCGACATCGGCATGCAACAGGAGCAATCTTGGCTCCAGAGTCTGGGTATAGTTACCATCAGCCAATTGGAACGGACGCTCGAGAACCAGACCGCTGTCCATACTGAAAATGCCGGCACTGATTGAGCGACTACCGTTGCGGGCGGCATCCTTGTCATTTTCCAGATCGTATTCTGAATGCCAAAGCGTTGCTGCTGGGCGCAGGTAACCCCAGGTATTCTCGAATGCAGCACTGATGCGTGGACGTACATGAACACGATCCCCGATAGTAGCGGCTGCTGTGCCGGCAGGTGCGTACACACTATCCAGGTCTCGCTCGAAGCGGGTGTATTCTGCCTGGTAGTTTAGATTGAACACACCCGCCAAGTTGTTTTGGTAACCGTTCAGCAAAAGCTGTGGTACTTTTTCATAGGGAGTGGTGCCACCGATGGTTTGATAGCCTTGAGTACGCAGCGTCAGGTTCCATCCTGGCTGCAGGTAGCGCAGCTCGAACAGCTGGTCCAAGTGGTCGTCACGCTGTACTTCTAAGCCGGTTCCCAAGTCTTCGAAGTAATCGTCATCGCTGACGCGTGTGAAGTCAATCCGGCTGTGAAGATTATCCAGCGGTGTTCCGATGTGTTCAAAACCGAGCAACCAGCGGTCATCTTCGTAGCGGCTGTCACTGCCTAACCAGGCCGTGTTCAGACTGTTGTGAGACCAACGATCCATATAGCGGAACTCGTTTTCCAGCAACAGGCCACGCTCACCGATATGGCGCAGTGTCAGGGTGTCGTCAAAGTTGGCCGCCAGGTTGAAATAATAGGGGATGGAAAGATCGACCCCGTCACTGACCGAGTAGCTGATGCTTGGATACAGGAAACCGGACTGGCGACGATCATCAATCGGGAATGACATGTAAGGCGTGTACAGGATCGGGATGCCGGCAATATCCAGGGTGGCGTTGCGCGCAACACCACGACCGGTCTCGGGATTCAGTTCAATCGAACCGGCAGCAATCTGCCAGGCGTTGCTGCCCGGTTCGCAATAGGTGATCGCACCTTCATCCAGGCGAATGCGGCGGTCGCCGTAACGGGTGATCTGCTGGGCCTGGCCACGCATATGTTCCTGGTGCAGGACATATTGGGCATTGCTGAAGCGGGTGTCGCCGCTGAGCATATTGCTATCGGCCTGGTCGCCGAGCAATAGCAGCCCTTGCTCGCGGTAGCGCACCTGACCGAACAGGCGCGCTGTGCTGGTGTTCTGGTCATACTCGCCGCGGGTACTGGTGATCAGGCGGCCACCGCGTTGAACCTGGATGCCGCCTTCCATTTGGGTGACGCCGCCGATCTCGGTGCTGGAGGTCAGCGCATTGACATACACAGGCTGCTGATCCAATGGGCGGTCGTCATCGAGAAAAGTAAATTCCGGTTCGATGTAGCGGCCATAGCATGCGCCTGGCGCTTCACCCGGGGCATAGGCATACCAATCCAGCGCAGCCGCACTGGCTGGCGTGACTGGCTGGATAGAGGAGCCGGCAACCGCCGCTGCAGCGGGTGTGGAGCCCGGCACTTCCTTACAGGCCCATTCGCCGTCACTGGCTGCACAGTTCCATTCGGGTTTGCCGGTGTTCGCTCGGGCGGATACCTGGCCGGAAACTGGCATGGCGCGGGCAGCAGATGTCGCTTGCTGAGATGTTGGCTGGTTGCAGTCCCAGCTATCACCGCTGGCAACACAGTCCCACTCGGTTTGCGGAGCCGTTGAGACTACAGAAGGCACAGCTGTCGGCGGGGTTTGCGGGTTGGCTGGTGGCGGTGGCCAGTTGATCGTCGTTGGCGGAGTAGAGATGGCAGTACTGATTATCTCAGTAGCCACTGGGGCGGTGCTATCAATAGATTGTGCAGCAGGTGTCGAGCTTGTATCAGCAGTATCCGTTGTCTGTCTACGAGACGCGGCTGCAGGGGGCTGTGTCTGCACCGGGGCCGGTTCTGCCACGGTATCCGTTTGCTGCATCAGCGTGTTGTTGACTTCACAGTCCCATTCGCCGGTTGGCGTCAGGTTACAGCTCCACAGGCGTTCCGGGCCTTCTGCTGCATGCAGTGTTTGAGCACTGATCGCAGCGGCTACCGCCAGTGTGAGTTTGAATGCAGCACGGGTGTTAAAGGGCATCAGATCGCCATCCAGTTGCGGTCGAAGGCCGGTTTCACGCCAGCCCGTAAGTCGAGTACCATATCGAGCCATGCATGATAAAGCATTCACAACTTCAAGTGCTAGAGGATAAGAGCGAATGGGGCCGAGGCTGAAGCAGCTTTCACAATGGGTACAGCAGCAGGCAGCTGACCAGGAAATGCAGGTTGGAACCGAGCTGGAACCGGTTTCCGGCGATGCCAGTTTCCGCCGCTATTTCCGTGTGCGGGGAGAAGAGGGCAGCTGGATAGTGGTCGATGCGCCGCCGGAGCACGAAGACTGTGAGCCGTTCATCGCCATCGCGCAGGGTTGGCAGGCACTGGGTATTCCTGTGCCGCGCGTGATCGCCAGTGATGTGGAAAATGGCTTCATGCTGTTGGATGACTTCGGCGATCAACTGCTGTTACCGGCGTTGAACGAAGGCAGCGTTGAAGCGCATTACGCGCAGGCGCTGGAACTGCTGCGTCAGATCCAGCGCGCGACCAATCCGCAACTGCCGCCCTATGATCGAGTCATGCTGGCGCGTGAAATGGCACTGTTCCCTGAATGGTTCCTGACGCGCTTATTGGGGCTGGAGCTGTCCGAAGACGAGTACAAACTTATTGGTCTGGTGGCACGGCTTTTGATCGAATCCGCACAGGCACAGCCGCAGGTAAGCGTGCACCGGGATTACCATGCCCGTAACTTGATGTTGCGCGATGGTGGTGGGCTTGGCGTTATCGATTTCCAGGACGCGGTACAGGGGCCTGTGACCTATGATCTGGTATCGCTGTTGCGTGATTGTTATATCGACTGGCCGGATGAGCAGGTGCGCTTCTGGGTCGAGGCGTTCCGTCAGCGTTTGCTCAAGGACGGTATCGAGGTGAGCGAGGCCGGTTTGTTCCAGCAGCAGTTTGACCTCATGGGCATGCAGCGTCACTTGAAAGTGCTGGGTATCTTTAGCCGGTTATGGCTGCGTGATGACAAGGCAGGGTATCTGGACGATCTGCCGCGTACCCTTGCCTATGTTTACCGTGCCTCGGCACATTACGAAGAGCTGGATACCTTTACCCGCTGGTTGAAGCAACGGGTGATTCCTGCATTCGAAGCGCATTCGCACTTCAGTGGTCGGCTGCCTGAGGACTGGTTGTCGTTATGAAAGCGATGATCCTGGCTGCAGGGTTGGGAACACGAATGCGGCCATTGACCTTGAATACCCCCAAGCCGCTGCTCCAGGTTGGCGGTAAGTGCCTGATTGAATACCACATTGAGCGATTGGTGGCAGCGGGTGTGACCGATATCGTGATTAACCATGCCTGGCTGGGCGAGCAGATTGAGGCGTATCTTGGCGATGGCGCACGCTACGGCGCCCATATTCGCTATTCGGCGGAGTCTGAACCGCTGGAAACAGGGGGTGGGATTCGCAAGGCGTTGCCGTTGCTTTGTGGCCGTGATAAATCTGCGTTTCTGGTACTGAACGGCGATCTGTTCAGTACTCAACCATTATTGCCGTTGCTACAGCAATGTCCGCCGCCGGGTGGCGCGCATCTGGTCTTGACGGAGAACCCGTCCTGGCATCCGGAGGGTGATTTTGCGTTGTCGGAGCAGGGGCAGGTTAGTGCCGAAGGGGCGTCACGACTGACCTTCAGTGGTATCAGCGTGCTGACCCCTGAGCTGTTTGCCGGAGTTGATGCGACCGCGTTTGCATTGGCGCCGTTACTGCGTGAGGCAATGGCGCAGGGGCGGGTCACCGGCAGTCGTCTTGATGGGTATTGGGAAGACGTGGGCACGCCTGATCGATTGCGGGCGCTGGATCAGCGCCTGTCTGCCGGTACTATTTGAGGATATTTCATGCAGGAACTGATCGCACAACTGAAACACAACCGCACTGGCCTGGTGATTGGTGGTTTGATCGGCCTGCTCAGTGGTGGTCCGGTCGGATTGCTGCTGGGCGGTACCGTCGGCTTTCTGTTGCAGCGTGCGCTGCGTCGCAAGTTGCAGGACTACAATCCGCAGCAGCTCTTTTTCCGCGCAACCTTCAGTGTTATGGGGCGGTTGGCAAAAGCAGATGGCCGTGTGTCCGAGCAGGAGATCCGTTTTGCCCGTGAGGTGATGACGCGCATGGGGCTTAGTGATGCCCGTAAGCGCGATGCGATCGCATGCTTTAATGAGGGCAAGGACGAGGATTTTGACTTAGCCCAAGTGCTGCGGCCGCTGTCGATTCTGTTACGCAATCGCGCGGCGGTGAAACTGATGTTCATCGAAATTCAGCTGCAGGCGGCGATGGCGGATGGCGAAGTCAGCCCGGCAGAGCAGGCTGTGCTCCAGCAGGTGTTTACGCTGCTGCAGTTTACGCCGGAAGAGGTCGAGTTGTTGATGTCACGGATGCGGGCGGAAGATGCCTTTCGACGTCATTCATGGGAGTCGCACCAGCAGAGCGGATTCAATTCGGCCGGTTTGCTTGAAGATGCCTATGGTGTGTTGGGCGTCAGTGCGGATGCCACTGATGCCGAAGTGAAAAAGGCATGGCGCAAGCTGATGAGTCAGCACCACCCGGACAAGCTGATTGCCAAGGGTGTACCGGAAGACATGGTGCAGCTGGCCAAGGAGCGAACGCAGGAAATTCAGGCAGCCTACGACCGAGTCAAGTCGGCTCGCGGGATGCGCTGATCGGTTTGCTGCCGGGAGAGGTCTGAACCGGAAGCGATGGCGTTTCTGTTTTCTTGCCTCTGAGCTTGCGGCTGTCATCCAATATGATCCGTTCCAACAGTCCACGGACATGTCGCGTCAACCAGGGCATATCGGCTTGCCAGCCACGAAACGCACCGGGCAGACGGCTTTGGTGGTAGTGCTTCAGACTAGCGCGCTGGGCTAGCAGGCGCCGTTGGCGAGCGTCAGGCTCTGCGTTGGGATAGCCCGGCAATGGTGCATGATACAGATCGATCAAAGTACGCCGCCCGGTCAGGGGCAGAAGAGCCTCCAGGGACTGCTCGGTTTCGGGTGAGGGGCGTGGATCTATCAACAACAAATTGACGCCATCATCTTTGCCTTGTGCCCAGGCAGCACTCCAAACCGCGCTGCGGCCCATGCCGGTGATGATGCGCTGTCGTAGATCGGGGGCGCGCCGAACCAGTGTGTTGTGAGCTTCCTGTAGACGTTGTTGCATCTGCTGTGCAAAAGACATTGCCGGTGGTGTAGCATTTGAGCTTGGATCGGTATTTTCATCAACCGTCAGGTTTGTGGCTGTAGCAGTACCTGTCGTTTGAGCCGTGCGCTGCGGGGTTTGGTTGCTGGGCAGCTCAGGTGGCTCGACTGCAATGACAGTCCAGCCGTGTTCCGGTAAATAGGCCATGAGTGCGCGCACCTGTTCCAGCCAGCTATTGCCGCTGCCAGGGTCCGGCAGCAACAATACAGCGCCCAAGGGCTTGGGTGTCATGGCCGGCCGATACAGCAGGCGAAACTGATCGCCCTCGACATTCACGTCTATCAGCTCATGGCTGCCGCCCAGTTGTTGCAGAATGTATGCCTGTGGGGTGTCACTACCGGCGCTGTAGCGCGGCAGGTCGGCGGCAGAGGAAGCGGGGGCGCTGATCAAGCAGGCCAGCACAAGGAGTCGTTTTAACATGCCGTGATTATCGGCTGATCATGGTTTGGCCGCAAGCATGGATAGAGCTGCTGAATCCGACGCCCGCCTTGGGTACAATAGCGCCATTGTTAACCAGCGAACGAGTTCCCATGGCCGACTTCAAAATTGCCCCTTCGATCCTATCTGCCGATTTTGCCCGTTTGGGTGAAGAGGTTGAAAACGTACTGGCTGCCGGTGCGGATATTGTCCACTTCGATGTGATGGACAACCACTATGTGCCCAACCTGACGATTGGCCCGATGGTATGCAAGGCGCTGCGCAAACATGGCATTACTGCGCCGATTGATGCCCACCTGATGGTCAAGCCGGTGGATCGCATGATCGGTGAGTTCATCGATGCTGGTGCCAGCTACATTACCTTCCACCCGGAAGCCTCCGAGCATATCGACCGCTCACTGCAGATGATCCGCGATGGCGGCTGTCAGTCCGGTCTGGTATTCAATCCGGGCACGCCGCTGCACTACCTTGATCACGTGATGGACAAGGTGGACATGATCCTACTGATGTCGGTAAACCCGGGCTTTGGCGGCCAGAAGTTCATCCCGTCTACGCTGGATAAGCTGCGCCTGGTACGTGAGCGTATTGATGCCAGTGGTCGTGATATCCGACTGGAAGTGGATGGCGGTGTGGGTATCGCCAATATTGCCGAGATCGCGGCGGCAGGTGCGGATACCTTTGTGGCTGGCTCAGCCATCTTTAATACCGATGACTATGCGGCCACGATTGCGGCAATGCGCGCAGAGCTGGCCAAGGTTGGCGGCTGATGCGTAGTCTGTTCAACGGTGAACTGCCACGGTGTGTCATGTTTGATCTGGATGGCACCCTGGTAGACAGCGCGCTGGATCTGACCGCGGCTGTGGATAACATGCTGCAGGCACTGGGACGGGTGCCTGCAGGTGAAGCGCAGGTGCGCCAGTGGGTCGGCAACGGTGCGCCGGTGCTGGTGATGCGTGCGCTCAGTGGCGAGATGCATCCGGCTGATGATGCGGTGGAGCCGGAACTGTTTCAGGCGGCGTTCGATGTCTTCCTGGCGGCGTACACTCAAAGCAACGGCCGTTACAGCAAATTGTATCCCGGCGTGGAAGAACTGCTGGTACATCTGCAACAGGCAGGTGTACCCATGGCGGTCGTCACCAACAAGCCGATGGCCTTTACCACGCCGTTGTTGAAAGCACTGAAAATCGATCACTACTTCGATCAAGTGCTGGGTGGTGACAGTTTGCCAGTGAAAAAGCCGGATCCGCTACCGCTGCTGACCGTGCTGGAAGCCTCCGGCTGTGCATCGGAGTGGGCGCTGATGTTGGGCGATTCCCGTCATGATGTTGATGCGGCGCGTGCTGCAGGCTGTCCGGTCGTGTGTGTCAGCTATGGCTATAACCATGGTGAACCGGTGGAAAACTGCTCACCGGATCGGGTTGTGGACAGTTTCGTTGAGTTGATTTAAAGCTGACGGTATTTGAGTTTTCAGGTTGTGTGGGATCGACTTTTATCCTGTTTAGCTAAGTGATAACGTACTGTTATCTTCATACCCACTGTTTGTATCAGCACACGGAGTGTGCCTTCATGAAAGTTATTGCTTTAGGCGCAAATGTCTCCATACCAAGTAGTAAATGTACCTGGATGCTGACGTCAGCCAAGCACTCCTCTCTGGGTGAATATGCCGCTCTGGCCCTGTTGCCGGTTGATGCCAAGCGCCAGCCGCAAGGCAGTCCAGCACTGTTTCATGTTGAGCAGTCATGGATGGAGTGGCAAGGCGATCCGCATACACCTCGTTGTGATATTGACCTCGACAAACTTCCTGATGGAAGTGATCGAGTACTGCTGGTGTTGTACACATTTTCTGCCCAAGGGCCTGTCAGCGAACTTGCAGGTGTGAAATTGCAGGTGAATGCTCAGATTGAACATGAAGTCGATCTGAGTGGGCATGGTGACGCAGCAATGATCATCGGAGAGTTCTACTGTCGTGCAGAGCAGTGGAAGTTTCGTGCGTTGGCAGAAGGGTCGGCCTATGGATTGGCGGCATTGGGACGCAGGTTGGGCATAGATATTGATGATGCTCATCCACGTAAAAGTGCAGAGGCTTCTCGACTCGGAGGGGCGCCTGCGCAGGCCAGCGGTTCAGGCTTTGCTGTGACACATAATCGTATTTTGACATGTGCGCATGTTATTGAAGGCATGAGCGATATCTATATCACTTCGTTTGAAGGACGCTACCGGGCAGAACCGGTGATGGTTGATCGTCAGAACGACTTGGCGCTGCTGCGCGTTCAAGATGTACCTGCGCTGATACCTGTTGTATTCAAAAACGGTGTGGGTTGTCAGTTGGGCGAAAAAATAGTGGCTTTGGGTTTTCCGCTGTCCGGGTTGGCGGGTGGCGGGGTGCATGCGACCAGTGGAGACGTATCTGCTCTGTTTGGCTTGCATAATGATGCCAGTCTGTTGCAATTCACCGCACCTATTCAACCGGGTTCTAGCGGTAGCCCTGTGTTGGATGGCTCTGGCGCTGTGATCGGTATGGTTACATCGACAGTACCCGATGCTCAGAACATGAATTTCGCTGTGAAATCCGTGTTATTGGTCGCTTTTCTCGCGGCCTGTGGTGTCGACATACCTTCGAACTCCCTCAACCGGGATTGCCCCACTGCGGAAATGATCCGCACGCTTCAACCCTCTTTGTGGCGTATTGAGGCGAGAAATACATAAATTTTCTGAGCATGAATTACATGGATAGCATCACATCCCCCGAAAGACATAATGTGCAGCTGATGCGTGGTCAGCTGGAAGTCATGGTTGATCATGCAGTTATTGAACCTGATCGCTTGTTTGATATTGCTGAGCGTCGGAATCCCCGGCGAGCCTTTCTATTTGTATCCAAAGTGTTAGGTCGTCACATTCCTGCACGCCCATCGCTGATGTCAGCCAGCGCTCAGCAGTTGGCTGATGGTATACCGGCTGATTTGCCCGGGCCCGTCTTGGTGGTGGGTATGGCAGAAACGGCTGTCGGTCTTGGTGCCAGTGTGCACCGTGCTTTCAGTACAGACCGTGATGATGTGGTTTACCTGACCAGCACTCGACACCCGCTGGGTACTGAACTCTTTACTCGATTTGAAGAAGAGCATAGTCACGCGAGTGCTCACCTTATCCACATGCCTCAGGACGATACACTCCGAGCGTTGATGTTGAATGCTCGCTCACTGGTCATGGTGGACGATGAGGCTTCAACCGGGAAAACATTTATTAATCTTTATCAAGCCTTGGTGAATGCAGGCTTGAAGCATGTTGAGCGAGTCGTGACATGTGTGTTGACGGACTGGTCATCCGGCAGTGTCGGTGAGTCGATCGGGGTTCCTGTGTCTCAAACGTCCCTGTTACAGGGGCGCTATCAGTTTATTGAAGATCCTGAAGCTCCTCTGCCAGAAATGCCCGAAGTCGCGACGGTATCTGCCGGGGAGTGGCCGGTTCGCCCCGACAATGACTGGGGACGGCTGGGGACGCGTAATGTAAATGACACGCTGGCTCCAGGACTTCAGGTTCGTCCGGGTGAGCGTGTGCTTGTTGTTGGCACAGGGGAATTTGTATGGCGGCCTTTTTTGCTGGCTGAGCGTTTGGAGCGTGAAGGCGCTGACGTATTCTTCAGTTCTACGACGCGTTCTCCGATCGCTCGCGGTCATGCGATCAAGCATGCGCTTGCGTTCACGGATAACTACGGCCTTGGTATTCCCAATTATCTTTATAACGTCCGTCCGGGTGAATTTGATCGAGTGTTGATCTGCTCGGAAACATCCGCTCAAGCCGTTAGTCGAGAGCTAACGGAGATATTGCAGGCAGAGGTGATCGTAGATGCAGGCTGAGCGCCCATTAGTGTTTGTTGATCTTGATGACACTCTGTTCCAGACGGCTCGCAAAATGCTGCAGGGGGCTTCCCGGTATACCGCCACCCTCGATGCAGAAGGGCAACCTAATGGCTATATGAGTTCAGTGCAGAAAATGTTTGCCGATTGGTTGCTTGCCAGCGCAGATGTCGTACCGGTTACTGCTCGAAGCACCGATGTTTACCGAAGGGTTGTTCTGCCTTTTACCCAAGGAGCCGTGTGCTCTCATGGCGGTATTATCCTCCGTGCTGATGGCACACCGGATCAGGATTGGGCGATGCAAATGGCAGCTACACTGGAGCCCTTGCAGGAGCGGCTTCATGCCTTGACTGTCCATATCCTGGAAGCAGGAGAGATGATTGGTGTGTCATTGCGTACATGGGTCGTTGAGGAAGCGGGTATAGGCCAATATGTAGTGGCGAAGCACAATGGTGCTGGGGACGCCGTGTTAGGTGACGTATTGGCTGTAATCAAAGCCAAAGGTCTGGTAGCCGGTATGCATGTCCACCGTAACGGGAATAATTTGGCACTCCTTCCTGTGGGTTTAGAGAAAAAACATGCCGTACAGGAATGGCTGCGCAGGGATAGAGAAATACATGGAGAGCGTCCTGTTCTGGGAATGGGTGACAGTATTACTGATCTTGGCTTCATGCAGTCATGTGATTTATGGGCAACCCCTTCGGGCAGTCAGTTGGCTGCTCTGGTAGAGGATAATAGTCATGACTGACAAACTGGCTGCGCTGGAAACGGTAGGCAGTGGCAGTTATGCCACTGCCGATGTGCATTTTCTGTTGCGCGCTGTAGAAGTCGATACAACGGATATCGAAGAAAAGGAGCGCTTGATACAGAGCGGTCAAAAGCATTATTCCGACATGATAAGTTTGGAACGTCCGCCTTCTGAGATGCACATGGCACTGTATACGCAGGCAATGGAGCGCAACAGCTGCCGAATGTCCAAGGATATACAGTCGTTGGCGCAAGCGTTACACACTTTGTATGCTGGAGAGCCTTTGGCTCTGGTGTCGTTTGTCCGTGCAGGCTTGCCGCCTGGGGTGCTTTTGCGCCGTGCGCTTGAAGGGATGGGCCTAACAACGCGACATTACGGTATTAGTATCGTGCGTGACCGGGGGATCGATACCGTTGCACTGGACGCTGTAATCGAAGCTCATGGCGCAGCTAATATTGTTTTCGTGGATGGATGGACTGGCAAGGGAGCTATTGCCGGTGAATTGCAAACGGCACTCAGTCAAGATCCACGTTTTCCGGAGAAGCCTCGACTCGTAGTACTGGCCGATCCGTGTGGGCGTGCCTGGCTGGCGGCTTCTGCAGATGACTGGGTTATTCCGTCCGGCATTCTGGGGGCTACTGTTTCCGGGCTGGTATCGCGATCTATCTGGCCGACAGATGACGGCCTGCATGGCTGTGTTGTTTATGAGCATCTGCGGGAGCATGACATGACCCGTGCGTTTATTGATCATATCGACGCCGAACGGGTGCAATTGGGGCCAGTTGCTTCAGCGACGCCGTGGAGTGAGAGTAAAAAAGAGTCCCTCCAGATCAAGGCTTCAGGGGTCATCAGCATGCTGGCCGAGCGCTTTGATGTCACTAACGTCAATAGAATAAAACCAGGCATTGCAGAAGCGACTCGTGCTGTATTGAGGCGGGTTCCTGACCGTGTTCTGGTACGTGATCGCGGGGATGCTGATGTGCAGTTGTTACAGTATCTGACTGATCGGGCTGGCGTCGCAGTCGAAGAGGTGGGCGATGATATTGCGCCATATAAAGCCGTTACCATTATCAAGGCGGTAGGCCAATGAGCATGCCTTCACCTTATGCATTGGGTGCCACCCTTTACATGCCAGCCACCCGCGGAGATCTGCTGGATGTAGTGTTTCGTGACAAGCTTCCCTCGCTTAGATCTCTGGTGATATGTCTGGAAGATGCGGTGGCCGAGATCGATGTGGCGACGGCCTTGGCTAATCTGTCTCGACTGTTAAGCGCAATCGACCAGCGGGGAGGGCGTCTTGAAGAGGGGCCCTTGCTATTTGTACGACCCCGCGATGCGAAAATGGCCGAGATACTGAATGAGTGGTCATTGATCAAACATGTCGATGGCTTTGTTGTGCCCAAGCTGACGTTGGGAAACCTTTTATCTTGGCAGAAGGCGGTAACGAATCCAGAACTTTGCCTGATGCCTACACTGGAAACACCGGATGTTTTCAGTCCGGAATCCATGACGAATCTGGCCGAAGCGCTTCAGGAAACCCTTCACGACCGTATCATAGCGCTAAGGATTGGAGGGAACGATCTACTAGGTGGGTTGGGGCTGCGGCGCAACCCGGTTACGACGCTTTATAGCACACCGATGAGCTATGTGATCTCGATGCTTTCAGGCGTGATGGGGTCGCACGGTTTTGCGCTGACAGCACCGGTGTTTGAGCAGCTATCGACGCCGAGGCTTCTTGAGCAGGAGCTGGAGCTTGATGTGGCGCATGGACTTGTTGGAAAAACAGCGATTCATCCGGATCAGATCGATATTATTCACGATAAATTGCGTGTCAGCCTGGATGATCTGAATTCGGCACGCCAGATTGTTCAGGAAAAAACGACAGCGGTATTCAAGCATAACGATGCAATGTGTGAGCCTGCGACGCATTACAAATGGGCTACCAATATATTGGAACGCGCCAAGTGGCATGGGGTTCAGCAGCCGTGTGAGAGACATGGTCGCGAGCCTTTTCAGGTGCAGGCGCGTGTGGCAGATTTCGGCTGCTGATGGCTTCTTGGCGTATAAAAGGCTGTCGAAAGCATAATAAGTAGATGGCCAGCAGCCCAAACGATTGAACGAAATAGCCGAACTTGATGTCGGTAGAAATGCGAACTCAAATTACTAACGTAACAAGGAATGTGAAAATGGCGCTGACGCTGAGTAAGAATCAAAGTATTTCCCTGGAGAAAACCGCCGGAACCGGTTTGACGTCTATCAGCCTTGGTCTTGGCTGGGACCCTGTGAAAACCGGTTTCCTGGGCAAGCTGATGGGTGGCGGCAGCATCGATCTGGATGCTTCTTGTATCCTGTTCGATCAGGGGCTTCAGCCAATTGATGTTGTCTGGTTTCGGCAGTTGGCATCCAAGGATGGTTCTGTCACTCATTCCGGAGACAATCTGACTGGGGAGGGTGATGGTGATGATGAGACTATCCATGTAAACCTGCCGAATCTGCCTGCTGCGGTTAAGCACTTGGTATTCACCGTGAACAGTTTTACCGGTCAAAATTTCGAGAAAGTCGAGAATGCGTATTGCCGCATACTGGATCAGGCAGGTAATAAGGAGTTGGCGCGCTTCAATCTGTCTGAAAAGGGCCAGCACACCGGTATTGTCATGTCCACCCTGACTCGAGAAGGCAGTGGCTGGCAGTTTAAGGCCATAGGCCAAACAACTCGTGGCCGCACGGTTGACGATTTGGTTGGCTTGGCTGCTCAGGCGGTACGTTCATGATAGCACTGGTGCCTGGAGGTAACGCTCCGGTCACATCCGGGCAGGTTTACGTCAAAATCGATTACACACCTGTTCCCAATGCCGATATTGATGTGTCCGGTTTTGCCTTGGGTGCGGCTGGAAAAGTACGTGGCGACGGTGACATGTGCTTTTATGGTCAGACCCGTGTGCTGGACAGTGCTATCCAGATGACAGAGTCATCGGCGGGCCTCGCTGTTTTTGTATTGGATTTAAGTCGGTTGGAAAGTGGGATCGACAAGGTGGCGTTAACCGCGACAATCCATGAGAACAAGGCAAGCTTTGACCGTGTATCTCGGCTATCGGTTTCTGTTGGCGATGATATCGTTGCCGATATTCCTACTACAGGAATGCAGGAGACCGCTCTGATTCTTGGCGAAATCTATCGGCGCGCAGAGGGGTGGAAGTTTCGTTGTGTTGCTCAAGGCTTTGCGGGAGGACTTGAACCATTAGCTGAGCACTTTGGGGTTGAGGTTGCGGCATCTGCCGCTTCCACCCCGCCACCGCCACCGCCACCTCAAGGCAAACCGTCGGTTAATTTGAGCAAGGTTACCCTTGATAAAAGCCGTTCGTCGATCAGTCTGGCAAAAAGTACGGCCGACTTTGGGGAAATCAAGGTCAATCTCAATTGGCACCGTGGCACCAGTGGTGGCTTTTTTTCTCGTAACCGTGCTATCGATCTTGATGTCGGCTGTTTGTTCGAGTTGAAAAACGGAAGCAAGGGGGTTGTCCAGGCGCTGGGTAATGCCTTTGGTGACCTTGCATATGAGCCTTACATTCAATTGATGGGCGATGATCGGACAGGGTCCATCGATGGCGGTGAATGGCTTCATATCAACGGACACAAGTGGAGCGAGATTCGTCGCGTGCTGGTGTACGCGTTTATTTATGAAGGTGCACCTGACTGGAAGCAAACCGATGGCGTCATCACGATTCATATGCCTGACCAGCCAGACATTGAAGTTCGTTTGAACGAGGAGGGTGGGCGCTACGGAATGTGTGCAATTGCGATGCTGGAAAATGACAACGGTGCAGTCAAGATTACCCGTCTGGTTGACTTCCATAAAGGACATTCCTATATGGATAAGGCCTATGGCTGGGGAATGCGCTGGAGTGCAGGTTCTAAATAGTAGTCACCGGCAGGCGTGTGCCTGTCGCCACTTTTGAGGAATACATTATGCTTGATTGGTTGAAAACAAATGCGACAGCAGCGCGTAACAAGCTGAGTACTGAAGTGGGCAAGTTCAAGAACAAGGACTTCATGACGGCAACAGCGAACGCTTGTGCGATGATTGCTGCGGCGGACGGTGAGGTTTCATCTGCCGAAAAGATGAAAATGACCGGCTTTATTAACAATAGTCCCGAGCTACAAGTATTTAATCTTAAAGATGTGATCAAGGTTTTCAATGATGCTTGTGGCAAGTTTGAATTCGATTTCCAGATCGGTCAGGCTGAGGCGTTAAAAACAATCAACAAGATCAAGAGTAATGATGGCGCTGCTCGGTTGTTGGTGCGTGTTGCCTGTGCCATTGGTGCTTCGGATGGTGATTTTGATGGCAAGGAAAAAGATGCTTGTCGTTTGATCTGTAAGGAGCTGGGTCTCAATCCGGCCGACTTCGACCTCTGAGGATCCAATAGTGGAGACGACACAACTGGGCTTCCCACCGTTAACGATGGCCGTATTTGTTGGCATTGCCTTAGGTGCTTTGCTGCTGGATATGGTGACACATCGGGACGAAAAACCGATTACTTTGCTGCGAGCCTCAGTTTGGTCTGTTTTTTGGGTCGCTATCTCTCTGGCTTTTGCTGGTTTCCTTTATGTTCAGCACGGGCCGGATATAGCCTCATTGTTCATTACAGGCTATGCACTTGAAAAAGTGCTAAGTGTCGATAATCTGTTTGTGTTCATGGCCATATTTGCATGGTTTAAGGTTCCAGATGGGCTTCGGCACAGGGTGCTTTACTGGGGCATTATTGGGGCTATCGTGTTCCGTGGCATCTTTGTGGTTATCGGGACGGGGTTGTTGGCGTTCGGACCCTGGGTCGAGATCCTGTTTGCAGTCATCGTAGCCTGGACGGCGGTGATGATGCTCAGGTCTGAAGAGGGGGACGAAGAAGAAGACTACTCTCAGCATATGGCTTACCGTTTTGCCCAAAAACTGTTTCCGGTTTGGCCCAAACTATATGGGCACAATTTTTTTGTATCTCGGAAAAAGCTGGAAATTGAAGTCCAGAAACCTGAAAACAGTGGTATCAGCCTGGCTACGAAAGGCAAAATTTTTGCAACTCCACTGCTATTGTGCCTATTTGTGGTTGAGGTGTCAGATGTCCTGTTTGCATTTGATTCGGTACCTGCGGTGATAGCCGTTAGCCGTGAGCCTCTGATCGTATATTCCGCGATGCTGTTTGCGATTCTTGGTTTGAGGACGCTCTATTTCGTACTTGAAGCACTCAAGCGATACTTGGTGCATTTGGAAAAGGCCGTAATCGTGTTGCTGTTTTTCATTGCTGGAAAGCTGGCATTGAATGCAACTAATCACCTTTTTCACCACGGTATAAGTATTGATCCCGATACTAGTCTGCTCATCGTGTTGGTGGTGTTGGCGATCGGTATTGTGGCCAGTGCTCTTTTCCCTGAAAAAGAAGAAGCACAGACCGATAGTTTGTAATTTTCCGTAGCAAAAAACTTACAAGGAGAAGTATTCATGGCTTTGTCTCTGCAAAAAGGCGGCAATCTGTCTCTGTCAAAAACTGATCCGAGTTTGACCAAAATACTGGTCGGGCTGGGTTGGGATCCGCGAGCTACTGATGGCACAGAGTTCGATCTGGATGCGAGTGCATTTCTATTGAATGCGGCGGGTAAGGTGCGTGGTGAAGCGGATTTTATTTTCTACAACCAACTGCGCAGTGTCGAAGGAGCTGTAGAGCATACTGGGGATAACCGCACCGGTGAGGGTGATGGCGACGATGAGGTTATTAAGGTAGATCTCAGTCTGGTTCCTGCTGACATTGACAGGATCGCTTTCACTGTCACTATTCATGATGCTGAAGCCCGCAAACAGAATTTTGGTCAAGTCAGCAACTCGTTTATTCGTGTTGTGAATGAAATCTCGGGTGCAGAAATTGTGCGTTATGATTTGGCCGAGGATGCATCAACTGAAACAGCAATGATTTTTGCCGAGTTGTATCGGCATAATGGCGAATGGAAGTTCCGTGCAGTAGGCCAAGGCTATGCCGGAGGGCTTAAGGCATTGGCCAATGGCTATGGAATGAATTTCTGATATTTTCTTATTACAAGGAGTAGGGTAATGGCTATTAGTTTGTCCAAAGGCGGTAATGTATCTCTCACCAAGGAAGCGCCTGGTTTGAGTGAAATTATTGTGGGTTTGGGTTGGGATCCGCGTGTAACAGACGGGACTGAATTTGACCTGGATGCATCTGTGTTTATTACGGGTGAAGATGGTAAGGTTCTGAATGATTCCAGCTTTATTTTCTACAACAATAAACAATCAGCAGACGGTTCTGTTGAGCACCAGGGCGATAATCGCTCCGGTGAAGGTGAGGGCGATGACGAGCAAGTCGTTGTCAAACTGACTGGGCTGGCAGCAGACGTTAAAAAGCTGGTGTTCGCTGTGACTATTCACGAAGCAGAAGCCCGCCAGCAGAACTTTGGTCAGGTTTCCAACGCCTTTATCCGTGTTGTGAATAAAGCGGATAATAAGGAAATTGCTCGTTTTGACCTGTCTGAGGATGCATCGGTCGAGACTGCCATGATCTTTGGTGAAGTATACCGTCATAATGATGAGTTCAAATTCAAAGCTATTGGTCAGGGTTTTGCTGGCGGCCTCAAGCCGTTGGCAGAGGCGCACGGCGTCAATATCGGTTAATACGGTGAAAAAATAACCGTATGAAAAAAGGCCGGTCCCTTTAAGGGAACCGGCCTTTTTGTATAAAATACAGCTGAGTTCAGTCGCAGAGCGCGTCCAGTTTCTGCTTCAGGATGCCGGTCACGGCTCCCGGATTGGCTTTGCCGCCGGTCGCTTTCATCACTTGCCCCATGAAGAAGCCCAGCATCTTGCCGCGCTTGTCCGGTTCCGCTGCCTTGTACTGCTCGACCTGCTTGTCGGCGTTGGCGATCACGTCGTCGACGATCTTTTCAATGGCACCGGTATCGGTAACCTGTTTCAGGCCTTCGGCTTCGATAATCTCGTCGGCGCTGCCACCCTTGCTCCACATCAGTTCGAACACCTTCTTGGCGATGTTGCCGGAGATGGTGTTGTCCTTGATGCGGACCAGCAGACCACCGAGCTGATCAGCCGTAACCGGGCTGTCCTTGATGTCGGTGTCGTTCTGGTTGAGGAACTTGGCCAGTTCGCCCATTACCCAGTTGGCGGCCAGTTTGGCGTCACCACACTGCTTGACGACCTGCTCGTAGTAGTCGGCCTGAGCACGGTAGGCGGACAGTACGCCGGCATCGTATTCGGACAGGCTGTATTCGCTGGTGAAGCGTGCGCGGCGGGCGTCCGGCAGTTCCGGTAGAGTGGCGCGAACGGCTTCAATGTAGTCGTCGTCAATCACTACCGGCAGCAGGTCGGGGCAGGGGAAGTAACGGTAATCGTTGGCTTCTTCCTTGGAGCGCATACTGCGGGTTTCGTTCTTGTCCGGGTCGTAGAGGCGGGTTTCCTGGACTACGGTGCCGCCGTCTTCGATGAGGTCGATCTGGCGTGCCACTTCAGTGTCGATGGCACGTTCGATGAAACGGAACGAGTTGATGTTTTTCAGTTCGGTACGCGTACCCAGCGCTTCCTGCCCCTTCGGGCGGATGGAAACGTTGCAGTCGCAGCGCATGGAGCCTTCGGCCATGTTGCCATCGCAGATGCCCAGCGTGGTAACAATGGCGTGTACCTTGCGGGCATAGGCGGCGGCTTCCTTGGAAGAGCGCATGTCCGGGTCGGAGACGATCTCGACCAGCGGGGTGCCGGCACGGTTCAGGTCGATGCCGGACATGCCGTGGAAATCTTCATGCAGGGATTTGCCCGCATCTTCTTCCAGGTGGGCATGGTGCAGCCCGACGCGACGTTGTACGCCCTCATCGGTTTCGATGTCGATGTATCCAGGCCCTACAATCGGCTCGGCCAGCTGAGTTGTCTGGTAGCCCTTGGGCAGGTCGGGGTAAAAGTAGTTCTTGCGCTCGAATACGGAGCGTTTGCCGATCTCGGCGTTCACGGCCAGACCGAACAGCACGGCCATGCGCAGTGCGTTTTCGTTGAACACCGGCAGGGTGCCCGGCAGTGCCAGATCAACCGCGCAGGCCTGTGTGTTGGGCTCGGCACCGAATGCGGTGCTGGCACCGGAAAAAATCTTGGTTTTGGTCGACAGCTGGACATGAATTTCCAGGCCGATAACGACTTCCCATTCCATCGTTTACACCTCCAGTCCGGCAGGGGTCTGTTTATGCCAGTCAGTTGCCTGCTGGAACTGATGTGCCACGTTGAGCAGCTTGGATTCGGCAAAGTAGTTGCCGATGATCTGTAGTCCAACCGGCAGGCCGTTGGTCTGGCCGCAGGGGATGGAGATGCCAGGCAGGCCCGCAAGGTTCAGTGACAGGGTGAAGATATCTTCCATGTACATGGAGACCGGATCGCTACTTTTCTCGCCCAGTTTGAACGCCGTTTGCGGTGTGGTCGGGCCCATGATGACGTCGACGTCGTTCAGCACGGCGACAAAATCCTGCTGGATCATGCGGCGAATCTGCTGTGCCTTGTTGTAGTAGGCATCGTAATAACCGGCAGATAGCGCGTAAGCACCCACCATGATGCGGCGCTTCACTTCAGTGCCGAAGCCTTCGCCGCGGCTGCGCTTGTACAGGTCTTCCAGGTCGACCGGGTTCTCGCAGCGGTAGCCATAACGCACGCCGTCGAAGCGGGACAGGTTGGAAGAGGCTTCTGCCGGGGCCAGGATGTAGTAGGCCGGGATACACAGCTCGGTGTTGGGCAGGCTGACTTCCTTGACGCTGGCGCCCAGTTTTTCAAACTCGGCCACGGCGTTGCGCACCTGCTCGGCGACACCGGCATCCAGTGCGGCTGAGAAGTACTCTTTCGGCAGGCCGATCTTGAGGCCGGCCAGTGGCTGGTTCAGCCCGGCCGTGTAGTCTTCGCTGTCACGTTCGGCACTGGTGGAGTCCATCGGGTCGAAACCGGCCATCGCGTTCAGCACCATGGCGCAGTCTTCAGCGGTGCGAGCCATGGGGCCCGCCTGGTCCAGTGAAGACGCGAAGGCGATCATGCCGTAGCGGGAGACGCGGCCATACGTTGGCTTGAGGCCGGTGATACCACAAAGTGCAGCAGGCTGACGGATGGAACCACCGGTGTCTGAGCCGGTCGCGGCCGGGGTCAGGCGGGCAGCCACGGCAGCCGCAGAGCCGCCGGAAGAGCCGCCCGGTACACGGTCGGTACCCCAGGGATTGCGCACAGGACCGTAGAAGCTGCTCTCGTTGGAGGAGCCCATGGCGAACTCATCCATGTTCAGCTTACCCAAGGTCACGGTGCCGGCATTTTTCAAGCGGCTGACAATCGTGGCGTCATAGGGCGAAATAAAGTTGTCCAGCATCTTTGAGGCGCTGGAGGTGCGTACACCCTGAGTGCAGAACAGATCTTTATGCGCAATCGGCAGGCCGCAAAGGGCACCGGTGTTGCCGGTGGCGCGGGCCTCGTCAGCGGCTTTGGCCTGGGCCAGTGCCTGTTCTTCGGTAACAGTAATAAAGCTGTTGTACTGGCTATCCAGTGCATTAATGCGCTGCAGGTAGGCCTGGGTCAGTTCGGTACTGCTGAAGTCGCCGCGTTCCAGCCCCTGGGCCAGTTCGGCAAGTGTCTTGTCAAACATGTGTAATTCCTTGAACGTGAGCGGGGCTTATTCAATGACCTTGGGTACCAGGAAAAGACCGTTTTCGGTCGCCGGGGCAACGGCCTGCAGCGCTTCACGCTGGTTGGTCTCGCTCACTTCGTCGGCGCGCAGACGCTGTACCGCATCCAGCGGGTGGGCCAGCGGCTCGACCCCCTCGGTGTTGGTTGCCTGCATCTGATCCACCAGGTTCAGAATGCTGTTGAGGGCTTGGCTGTAGCTGTCGATATCGGCCGCATCAATCTGCAGGCGCGCCAGATGGGCTATTTGTTCCACATCGGATCGGTCCAGTGACATAGGTCCGCTTCTCGCTCTGGTCAGTCTGTTTGCTTAAGGGCGCCTGAATGCCGGAAGCCCTGAAACAGGTGAGGTTGGAAAGGATGAATGAAGCATAAGATAGCATGTTTGAACCTTGCTCAAAATCCCTGCCGTTGTTAGAGTTGTGGGTCTTTCAGACCAGCGGCCACTCCAGCAAACCTCAGGGTATCTACAGTCACATGTTCAAGAAAATTCGAGGCCTGTTCTCCAGCGATCTTTCCATCGACTTGGGCACCGCCAACACACTGATTTATGTGCGTGATCGCGACATTATCCTGGATGAACCTTCAGTGGTGGCTATTCGTGTAAACGGCAATCAGAAAACGGTTGCAGCGGTGGGCACTGACGCCAAGCGCATGCTGGGCCGCACGCCCGGCAATATTACGGCGATCCGGCCGATGAAAGACGGTGTTATTGCCGACTTCCATGTCACCGAAAAAATGCTGCAATATTTCATCAGCAAGGTGCATGACAACAGCTTCATGACGCCGAGCCCGCGTGTGCTCGTATGCGTACCCTGCAAGTCCACTCAGGTTGAACGTCGCGCGATCAAGGAATCGGCGATCGGTGCCGGTGCTCGTGAGGTATACCTGATTGAGGAGCCGATGGCGGCCGCGATCGGTGCAGGTTTGCCCGTTGACGAAGCTACCGGTTCCATGGTGGTGGATATTGGTGGTGGTACCACCGAAATCGCGGTGATTTCACTGAACGGTATTGTTTACGCCGAGTCCGTTCGCGTGGGTGGTGATCGCTTTGATGAAGCGATTGTGACTTATGTACGCCGCAACTACGGCAGCCTGATCGGTGATGCCACGGCTGAGCGGATCAAGCAGGAAGTGGGTGCGGCATACCCGTCCAGCGAAATTCTTGAAATCGATGTCCGTGGCCGCAACCTGGCGGAAGGCATTCCGCGCAGCTTCACCCTGAACAGCAACGAAATTCTGGAAGCGCTGCAAGAGCCACTGTCTGCAATTGTGCAATCGGTGAAAAGTGCGCTGGAGCAGTGCCCGCCCGAACTGGCCGCCGACATTGCCGAACATGGTATCGTGCTGACCGGTGGTGGCGCGTTGCTGCGCAACATCGACCGTTTGATCAGCGAAGAAACCGGTTTGCCGGTGATTGTGGCTGAAGATCCGCTGACCTGTGTTGCCCGTGGCGGCGGCAAGGCGCTGGAAATGCTCGATAAGCACGCGTTCGAAATTCTCACGTTCGAGTGATTGTGTGTGAGCATGGGATGTCGTCAGCGGGTGGTTGCCGTCAGGGGGTGAGGTATTAAGCCGATCTTCAGTGGCGGCTCGCCGCGTCGTCTGTTCATGCTGCTGCTGCTGTTGGCAGCACTGTTGATGGTGGCCGATCTCAACTGGCCCAAGATGAAGGAAGGGCGTGCCTGGCTCTCCCTGCTGGTGACGCCGTTACAGTGGGTAGTCGATATCCCGACACGGGTTGCAGACAACTTGTCTGGTGTGGTGGTTGATCGTGCCACGCTGCTGCGTGATAACGAAGCCCTGAAATCCGAAGCCTTGATCCTTGAACGCAAGGTGCAGCAGATGGCTGCGCTGACAGCGGAGAATATCCGCCTGCGCGAGCTGCTCACCGCTGCAGAAAGTCTGGAGCCGGACACACGTCTGGTTGAGTTGATTGGCGTCAACCCCGATCCTTTCCAGCATGAAGTGATCCTGAATCAGGGCTCCGAAGATGGTGTGTTTGCCGGTCAGCCGGTATTGGACGCTGGCGGCGTGATGGGACAGATCGTGTCGTTGGCGCACTACACCAGTCGGGCCATGCTGGTCACGGATGCCCGCTCGGCAATACCGGTTGAAGTCAACCGCAACGGTTTTCGTTCGATTGCACTTGGCAAGGGTACGCTGGGTGAGCTGGAGCTGGAACATGTGCCCGATACCGTTGATATTCGCGAAGGTGACCTGCTGGTGACCTCTGGCTTGGGTGGGCGCTTCCCCCGTGGTTATCCGGTCGCACGGGTACGGGAAGTCGTGCGTGACCCTGGACGCCCATTTACGCTGGTCAGGGCCGAGCCTGCGGCACGGCTGGACCGCAGCCGTCATCTGCTGTTGGTGGATTACCGCTCGGAGCTGACGGCAGCCGTGCGTGAGACTGTAGATGACTGAGCAACGTGGCGGTGGTCTGATCATCTTTGCGACGTTTCTGGTCGGCATGGTGCTCAGTCAAATGCCGCTGCCTGATATGCTGGTATGGGCGCGCCCCGAGTGGGTCGTGTTGATGCTGATCTACTGGGTGATGGCCTTGCCACATCGGGTTGGTCTGGGCGGCGCTTTCCTGTTGGGTGTTCTGTTGGATGTGGTGCGCGGCAGCGTGCTGGGCCTGAGTGCCTTGTCATTGACTCTGATTGCCTTCGTTGTCTTGATACTCTACAAGCGCCTGCGCCGGTTTCCGTTATGGCAGCAGTCGTTTATGGTATTGGTACTGGTTGGACTTAACCAGTTGCTGTTTCACTGGATGCAGAGCATTACCGGAACTACCGGTGGCTCGCTGCTGTTTCTATTGCCGGCCCTGGTCAGCGCACTGGTCTGGCCCTGGCTGTATCTGCTGCTACGTGCCGTTCGTCACACTTTCTACATACAGTGAGTTTCATGTCTGAACTGATCCTGGCATCTGCTTCTCCCCGTCGTCGAGAATTGTTGACGCAAATCGGGGTATCCTTTCGTTGTGACCCCGTCGATATTGATGAAACACCCACCGCGCAGGAATCTGCTCGGGATTACGTCGAGCGGCTGGCGCTGGAAAAGGCACAAGCCTGTCTGCACCGGCACGGGGATGCAGTAATACTCGGGTCTGATACCAGTGTGGTGGTCGATGGCTGTATCCTTGGCAAGCCCGTAGACGAGAACGATGCCGTGCAGATGCTGCAGCGCTTGTCCGGGCGTTGCCATCAGGTGATGACGGCGATAGCGGTTGTCTCTGCACAACAGCAGCAGGTTCAGACGGTGGTGACAGATGTCACCTTTGTTACGTTGGATGAAGCACGTTGTCGCGCCTACTGGCGGACGGGCGAGCCTTGCGACAAGGCGGGCGCTTATGGCATACAGGGGTTGGGTGCCGTGCTGGTGAAACGTATCGAAGGCAGCTATTCCGCCGTGGTTGGTTTGCCGTTGATGGAAACCGCTGATCTGTTGCAACAATTTGACATCCCGGTCTGGCAGTAGCCATACATGAATAACAACAGCTGATCGAGGGCACAGAGGATGGGTGAAGAGATCCTGATCAACTTCACGCCGATGGAAACGCGCGTGGCAGTGATCGAAAATGGTATGCCGCAGGAGATCTACGTCGAGCGTGCCAAGCGTCGGGGTATTGTCGGCAATATCTATCAGGGCAAGGTAGTGCGTGTGTTGCCGGGCATGCAGGCGGCGTTTGTCGATATCGGCCTGGAGCGGGCTGCCTTCATCCATGTGGATGAGGTGGTGGATCAGGGTCTGTCGACGGAGCAGCGTAATGCCATGTCCATTGCACAGGTGCTGCGTGAAGGCCAGGCGTTACTGGTACAGGTCACCAAAGACCCGATCGGCACCAAGGGTGCGCGCCTGACGACACATATTTCCATACCGTCACGCTATCTGGTGTTGATGCCGGGCAGTACGCATATTGGCGTATCCCAGCGTATCGAAGACCCGCAGGAACGTGATCGTCTGCGTACCCGTATGCAAAGCCTGATGCAGGATGAAACAAGTACGCCGGAGTGGGGCGTCATTCTGCGTACGGTGGCTGAGGGCATCTCCGAAATAGAGCTGGAGAGTGATCTACAGTTTTTGCGCCGGTTGTGGGAATCGATTCGCCAAAAGATCAAGAAGGTCAAGGCTCCGGCGATTGTGTATGAAGACCTGCCGTTGAATATGCGCGCTCTGCGCGACATGGCGCATGGCGGTATCGAGCGGATCCGAATCGACTCGCGCGAGACCTTTCAGCGTGCCCGTGAATTTGTGCAGGCGCTGGTGCCGGAGATCGAAAGCAAGCTGGAGTACTATCCCGGTGAGCGGCCGATTTTCGACATGTTCAATGTCGAAGAGGAGATGCAGAAAGCCTTGGGTCGCAAGGTTGAACTGAAATCTGGCGGTTATCTGATCTTTGATCAGACCGAAGCGATGACCACCGTGGATGTGAATACCGGTGCCTTTGTCGGCCATCGCAACCTGGAAGAAACCATCTTTAAAACCAACCTGGAAGCGGCAACCGCGATTGGCCGTCAGCTGCGCTTGCGCAATCTGGGCGGTATTATCATCATCGATTTCATCGACATGGAAGACTCGGATCATCAGCGCCAGGTGCTGCGCACGCTGGAGCGGGTGCTGGAAAAAGACCATGCCAAGTGCAAGGTCACCGGAGTGTCCGAACTTGGGTTGGTGGAAATGACCCGAAAGCGGACCCGCGAGAGTCTGGAACAGGTATTGTGTGAGCCCTGTATCCACTGTCAAGGTCGTGGCTCGCTGAAGACGCCGGAAACGGTGTGTTATGAAATATTCCGTGAAATTTTGCGCCAGCATCGTGCCTACGATACTGAAACCTATCTGGTGCTGGCGGCGCAGTCCGTGGTGGAGCACTTGCTGGATGATGCATCCGATTATGTTGCCGAACTTGAGGATTTTATTGGTAAAACGGTCCGTTTCCAGGTTGAGCCGCTCTATACACCCGAGCAGTTCGACGTTGTACTCCGCTAACCGGTCCTGACCGTGCGGCGCCATCTGAGCCGAGCCTGGTGGCTGAGTGTCATCCTGCTGTTGCTGTTAGCGTTGCTGCTGACGGCGGCACGGGTGTTGCTGCAGTCTGTTGACCGGTGGCGCCCTGATCTCGAAGCCTACCTTAGCCAAACACTGAGTGCTCCGGTTGTTATTGGGCAACTACACGGGCAGTGGAACTATGCCTATCCGGTTCTGACCGTGGACCGGCTTGACGTACGTACGCCGGCTGCTTCCGGCCCGGAAGGGCAGCTGGTGCTTGACCGCCTGACGCTGGAGTTGGATCCCTTTGCCTCACTACTGGCCCGTGCCCCGATCTTCAACCGTTTTGAAGCCCAGGGTGCGCGGATGCGTTGGCATCAGCGCAGTGGAGCATGGTTACATCGTCCGGGGGCGGCACCGGAAGCTCCGGCCCGAGAGGGTATTTCCATCGCTGCCTGGGAACGTCTGTTGGCGGTGCTGTTACAGCAGCCCTATGCCGTAATTCGTGACGTTGAGTTGGCTTTGGTACCTGAACAGGGGCAGAGTCTGGTAATTTCGCCTGCCGATATCGAGCTGGAAAACGCTCCGAATAAACACCGTCTCAGTGGTCTGTTCCGCATGCCGTTGTTGGGTGAGGCGACGGAGATGGCCTTTGTCGTCGAGACTGAGTCGGTATTGGAGCCGAATGCTCTGGACGCTCGCTACCGGGTGTTTTTTGATATGAAACACCTCGGGCCTGAGCTGTTCCGGCTATTCGGACGTGAGTGGGGTGTGGAACAGCTGGATCTGAATACTCGGATCTGGAGTGAATTCGAGCATCGTCGGCTGCAGAGCGCACAGGCAGAAGTGGCGCTGTCACAACTTGCGCTGACGAGCCCCGGCGTACCTTATCCACAATCGGCCCGTGTCGATATCAGCGTGCAACCCCGTGGCGATCACTACCAACTGCAGCTTGAACGTCTGCAACTGGCTCATGAGCAGGCCCGTTTTGAACTGCCGTTACTGATGCTGCAGGGCTCGTTGCCGTGGTCGGGCCGCCCTGATGGTGTGCAGGCCGGTATTCCCGAACTGGATATTGAGGCGTTGTCGAGCTGGCTGGCAACGGCCCCTGGTATGCCGACTGCAGCGGCCGCGTTGCTGGGTGAATTGCAAGTGCGGGGGCGGTTGCAACAGCTGAGCGTGGACATGCCGGTTGGTGGCAACTGGCAGGCGTTGCAGCTGACGGCAGATCTGGAACAGTTGCAGGTGAGCGCATGGCACGGTGCCCCTGCTTTGGTGGGCGTCAGCGGTCGCCTGGAAGCGGGAATGAAGAGTGGTCGTATCGATCTGGACAGTACCGATTTCAGCATGCATTTCCCTGAGTTGTATCCACAGCATTGGAACTATCAGCAGGCACAGGGTCGGATCAAGTGGGCTGTGGATCAGCGTGGTGTGCGTGTAGGCAGTGAGCATTTGCAACTGCGCAATGAGCATGTCAATGCGGGCGGGCGTTTCAGTATCGATCTGCCGTTCGACCAGAGTCGCCAGAGCGAGTTGGTGCTGATGATCGGCATGACCGATAGTGATGGGCGGCAAGCACCGGTCTATACACCTGCAGATGCGGTCGGTCAGGGCCTGCACCGTTGGCTTGAGCAGGCGCTCAAGAGCGGGAAGCTGCGTCAGGGCGGGTTGCTGTTGCGCACGGGAACCCGCCGCTTGCAGCAGCCGACATCGCCGGTGGTGCAGCTGTTTTTCGATATTGCGGATGGGCAGTTGGCGTACCAGCCAGGCTGGCCGGCCATAACCGCCGGTGATCTGTATGTACTGGTGCGTGATGCCGGTGTTGCGATCAATATCAACCGGGCGAAGCTGTTGCAAAGTGACATTCCGTCCGGTTGGGTGTATCTGCCACCGGGTGAGCACACCTTGCAGGTTGAAACCCTGCTCCAGGGGCCTGTGAGCGATCTGGACCATATCCTCAAACAGACGCCACTGGCGCAGCTGTTGGGGAGCCCTGTGCAGGAATGGACGCTTGATCGTGGGCAGGCGAAAACGCGGTTGAGCCTCGCGATTCCGTTGGTCGATAGCATGACGCCGGCAGTGGAGGTAACGGTTGCACTGGACCAGGCCCGTCTGCGTCGTCAGACGCTGGAGGTGTCCGGCATTTCGGGTGAATTGAACTATCACCAGGGTACCGGGCTGAGTGCTGACAAGCTGCAGGGCTCCTTTCTTGGTCAGCCGGTGCAGGCCCGTATCGATACCCAAGAGCAGAATTATCGGGTGCAGCTGCAGGGACAGTCGGAAATGACGCAACTGCAGCAATGGTTACAGCTGCCGATACTGGAAGCGAGTGCGGGCCTGGCGCAGTGGCAGGCACAGCTGGATCTGTGCCGTGAGGCACAGTGTCCACAATTGACGGTCCGCTCGGACTTACAGGGTGTGGGCCTGACATTACCGGGTATTCTGGCCAAAACAGCCGATCAGCCGGCACCGCTCGCGCTGACCCTGGGTCTGATGCCGGAGGTGCATGTGCAGGCACTGGATCTACGTTTGCCGGCAGACGGTATTGTCCCGCTGCAGGTGCGTGCCGCTGCATCCGGTAGTGAGCCGCTGCGCGTACGACTGGATCATCCCCAGTTGTCGGGCGAAGTGGCATTGGCCTCGTCGACACAGCCTCTGACGCTGCACCTTGAGCACTTACAACTGGACGCCTTGATGCCTGCCGCCGAGTCGGTAGCCAATGGCGTGCAGCCGTCTTCGGTGCCAACGCCCCATCAATTGACTGATCCGACAGCCATCGCACGGCTGCCACTCACGGCTGTACGCATTCGGGACCTATGGTTTGATGGCAAGCCGCTTGGTGAGTGGCGTTTCAGGTTACAGCCAGCCGTGGATGGACTTCAGGTTCGTGATCTTGAGGCGTCTCTGGAGCAGCTGACTGTGCGTGGTGAACTCGATTGGGTGCAAAGCGAAACGCCGTATACGGCAACGTCACTGACACTGGCGGGCAAGGATCTGGGGCGCTTGCTGAAGACCTGGGGTTATGGTCGAGTCATGGAAACCGAGCAGTTGGACGGGATGCTGCAGCTGCAATGGTCTGGTGCGCCCTGGCAGTTTGCACCGGATGATCTGGATGGAGAGTTTATATTTGATCTGGGCAATACCCGGCTGATTGAAACCACTGACAGCAGCAACATCCTGCGCGTGTTCGGTATTCTCAATTTCAACTCACTGGCACGCCGGTTGCGACTGGACTTCAGTGATCTGTTTAAAAAGGGCATCAGCTTCGACAGTATCAATGGTCATTACCGGCTGGAAAATGGTGTTGCCCGTACGGTGAAGCCGTTGCGGCTGCAGGGGCCATCGGCCAACATGCAGTTGAGCGGGGAGGTGAATCTGGTGACTGAACAGCTGAATAAATCGGTTGAGGTGACGTTGCCACTCAGCAGTAATGCGCCGTTGGCAGCAGTGCTGCTCGGAGCCCCCCAGGTTGCAGGGGCGGTGTTTGTCATCGATAAGCTGATTGGTGACCGGCTGGAGCGCTTCAGTACGCTCAGTTACCGCTTGTCAGGGCATTGGGATGACCCGCAGCTGGAGCTGCAGGTTATCCCGGAAGGCTGATGCAATCAGACTTCGTACAACTCGCGGATATACTTGAACAGCTTGCGTGAATGGGTTGGCGGCTGTTCGCGTTGACGTTCGCGCTGTGCATTGCGGATCAGCTGGCGCAAATGCTGAATATCGGCGTTCGGGTGAGCTTCGATAAAGCTTTGCAACTCGGCATTGCCCCCATCAATCAGGCGCTCGCGCCACTGCTCCATGCCGTGGAACAGTTGGTTGTGGGCAGCACTGGACGAGTCAAAGCGGTCCACGACTTCGCGAATTGCATCGGCATCCGCTGTGCGCATCAATCTGCCGATGTACTGCAGATGACGGCCCTTGGCGTTGTTGGATTTCAGCCGTGAATATTCTGCAATAGCACTTCTTAGTTGGTCGTCAATGGGCAGTCTGGCCTGCTGGTCCGGGCGCAGTTCAGCCATGTGTTTGCCCAGCTGCTGCAGTTCTTCGGCTTCCCGCTTGAGCTGGGACTTGCTGGGCGGCAGCTCTTCGGCGTCGTCCGGGTGGTTCGGGTCAAAGTCGGTCATAGGATCTTCCATCAAGCAAAAAACAGGGTTGCCAGGCCCAGAAAGGCAAAAAAGCCGACAACATCGGTAATGGTAGTCAGCAATACGCTACCGGCCAAGGCCGGGTCGATCCCCGCTGATTTGAGGATCATCGGTAACAGGGTGCCGGCCATGGCCCCTGCCAGCAGGTTGATCACGATGGCCAGGGCGATGACGATGCCAACCGTCAGGTCCTGGAACCAGAGCACGGCGACAACGGCGACAACCAGCGCCCACAGCAGACCGTTGAGTGCGCCGACGATCAGCTCGCGGTTGAACAGCCAGCCGATGTTGGAGCGTTCAACGTGCCCCAGTGCCTGGCCACGGATCATCAGGGTCAACGTCTGGCTACCGGCAATGCCGCCCATGGAGGCGACAATCGGCATCAGTACGGCGAGGGCGACCACTTTATCAATGGTGTCCTCGAACAGGCCAATCACGGCGGACGCGATGAAGGCGGTAATCAGGTTGATGCCGAGCCAGACTGCGCGTCGTCGAGTGGTCTTCATGATCGGTGCAAAGGTATCTTCGTCCTCGTCGAGACCGGCCATGCTCATCAGCGAATGGTCGGCATCTTCACGGATGACGTCAACCACGTCATCAATGGTGATACGGCCGAGCAGTTTGCCTTGGGCATCGATAACGGGGGCGGAGATCAGATCCAGCTGTTCGAACTGGCGGGCTACGCTTTCGTCAGGCATGTCCGCCGGAATCGCTTCGACTCCGGTGTTCATCACCTCACGTACCAGTACATCCGGATCGGTGGTCAGCAGTCGGGTCAGCGGCAGTACGCCAATGTAGGCACCCTTGCGGCTGACCACGAACAGGGTGTCGGTCATTTCCGGGATTTCCTTGTGCCGGCGCAGGTAGCGCAACACGGTCTCCACAGTAATGTCCGGCCGAATGGTCACCGTATCGGTGTTCATCAGGCCGCCGGCAGTATCCTCGGGGTACGAGAGCACCTGTTCAACACGCTCACGGTTTTCCTGGTCCATGATCTGCAGCAGTTCTTTCATTACCCGGTCGGGTAACTGCTGCAGAATGTCGACCATATCATCCGTTTCCAGCGTCTCGGTTATCGCCAGAACTTCGGAGGCTTCCATGCGGCTTAGAATATCGGCCTGGGCTTCGTCGCCGAGGTACTGCAGAACCTCGCCTTCCAGGTTTTTGTGCAGCAGATTCCACAGAATCTGGCGCTCGCGAGGCGGCGTTTTTTCCAGCAGGTGAGCCACTTCAGCAGGGCGTAGCCCCTTGTTGAGCATAAACCGAAGCTGCTGGAGTTCACCCACCTCCAGTGCGGCACTGAGCGTTTCCAGGTTGGAGGGCGTGTCCGGCTGGCTCATGGGTGTATCTCACTCACAGGGTTTGTCGCAGAAATTGCCGCAACGTGTGCAGATGGCGCAGAAACGTTGGTTATTCGGGTTCGTCGAAGCGGTTGTTGATCAGTGTTTCCAAGGCATTCAAGGCGTCCAGTTCATCCTCGCCATGGGCGCTGAGCTGGATTTTCGTGCCCTTGTTGGCGGCCAGCATCATGACCGACATGATGCTTTTGCCATCAATCTCGCGGTCTTCGCGGGTGATGCGTATATCGGCCTGGAATTGACTGGCTGTGGTCACCAGTTTGGCCGCCGCCCGGGCGTGTAGCCCCAGTTTGTTGATAATGGTCAGTTGCTTTTCAATCATGTGGATGTCCCGCAGCAGGCTGACTCAGTTCACGGTGCAGCACCTGGACATTATCCATATGCGCGCGGAAATAACCAGCCAGTTGCTCAGCGACATAGACAGAGCGGTGCTGGCCACCGGTACAGCCGATGCCGATGGTAATGTAACTGCGGTTGTTGGCCTGAAAACGGGGCAGCCATTTGTCGACGAATTCACGGATATCCTGCACCATTTCACTGACGTCATCGGCGCGGGATAAAAAGTCGACGACGGCCGGGTCGCGGCCGGTAAAGCCACGCAGTTCAGGTACCCAGTAAGGGTTGGGCAGTGAGCGCACATCGAAGGTGAAGTCGACATCAAGCGGGACGCCGTGCTTGAAACCGAAGGACTCGAATTGCAGTGACAGGGTCTGTTCACTGCGGCCAGCCACGCGCAACTTTATTTCGTCCCGGAGCTCGTAGAGTGACAGGCGAGTGGTATCGATGCGCAGGTCGGCAAGGTTGGCGATCGGTTCAAGCAGTTCGCGTTCGGTGCGGATTGCCTGTTGCAGGCTCTGGTTCTGATCGGTCAGCGGGTGGCGACGTCGAGTTGCATTGTAGCGCCGCAACAGGGTGGATTCACCGGCATCAAGAAACAGGGTTTCGCTGTTCAGTTCCGGGTGTTGACGCAGCTGCTGCATCACTGCCGGGAACTGTTTCAGATTACTGGGCAGGTTGCGTGCATCGATACTGACTGCGATCGACTGGGCCGGATACTCCTCGGCCAGCATCAACCGGATCAGCTCGGGCAGCAGCAGGGCGGGCAGGTTGTCGATGCAATAGAAGCCGACATCCTCCAGCGCCTGCAACGCAGTACTTTTGCCGGATCCGGAACGGCCGCTGAGAACGACCAGACGCATGTTATCGCTCCTGACACAGGCGCTGTACACGGCTGAGCAGACTCGCGGAGTCTTCACAGGCGCGCAGTGCTTCACGTGCTTCCGAGTGGTTGAACAATTCTGCCAGTCCGGCCAGGGTCTGCAAGTGTTCCTCGGCACCCTGTTCAGGTACCAGCAGGAGGCACACCAGATCCACCGGGCGGTTATCGATGGCGTCAAAGTCGATGGGTGATGACAGGGTCATCAGCATCCCGATCGCTTTGTCGACACCGGCCATGCGGCAGTGCGGAATCGCGACCCCTTCACCGATACCGGTGCTGCCAAGGCGCTCACGATTAATAAGGCCGCTGAATATGTCTTCAGCGGCCGGGCCGTCCAATTGCTCGGCAATTGTTTGGCTGGCGAGTTCGAGGACCCGCTTCTTGCTGACCACATCTACATGGCAGAGGGTGCGAGATGGGGTCAGCAGTTCAGATAGTTGCATGTCGTGACGTGCTGCTACCGGTTATTTGTGGGATTTCATTTTTTCTTTGTGCTTGATGATCTGGCGATCCAGTTTATCGACCATCCCATCAATCGCAGCATACATATCGTCGTGTTCGTTGGATGCAAACACTTCTCCGCCTGCCAGATGGATATCAGCCTCGGCTTTCTGGCGCTGCTTTTCAACACTGAGTGTTACCTGTGCATTGGTGATGTTATCGAAGTGGCGCTCCAGGCGGTCAAACTTGGTACGAACGTATTCGTTAAGGGCGTCAGTCAGTTCGACGTGATGGCCAGTGATGTTGATCTGCATAGGTTTTCTCCTCGTGATGGACACGTTCTTTCAGCGTTCCTTTCACTCTCATTAAACCAGACGCTTGCGCTCATTAGAAGGCGGAATGTTCATTGCTTCACGATATTTTGCAATCGTGCGTCTGGCGACATTGATTCCCTGTTCTTTTAGCAGCTGAGCGATCTTGTTGTCACTGAGCGGTTTGGTGGTGCTCTCATTATTGACCAGTTTCTTGATCAAGGCCCGTATGGCCGTAGAAGAGGCCGCTCCGCCATCGGATGTGCTGACATGGCTGGAAAAGAAATACTTGAGCTCGAAGATGCCTCTGGGAGTGTGCATGTACTTCTGGGTGGTGACACGAGAAATGGTGGACTCGTGCATCTCCACGGCCTCTGCAATGTCATGCAGCACCATCGGTTTCATGCCTTCTTCGCCCTCTTCGAAAAAATCGATCTGGCGGGCGACGATTTCGGTGGCTACCTTGAGCAGGGTTTCGTTGCGGCTAAGCAGGCTTTTCAGGAACCAGCGTGCTTCCTGCAGATGGTTTTTCAGGTAGGTATTATCGGCACTATTATCGGCGCGCCGGATCAGATCGGCATACTGGGTATTGATACGCAGGCGCGGTGACGCATCGTTGTTGAGGCTAACATTCCAGTGGCCCTGTATCTTGCGCACAATAATGTCCGGAATGACGTATTCGGGCTGTTCCGAACTGATCAGGGTGCCGGGTTTTGGATTCAGGCTCTGGATCAGGCTGATTACCTGTTGCAGACTGTCTTCCTTGAGGCGCAGACGGCGCATCAGGCTGCGATAGTCGTGGCTGCCGAGCAGGTGCAAGTGGTCGCGCACCAGCCGTATGGCTTCGTTGAGCAGTGGGGTTGTTTCAGGCAGTTGGCGCAGTTGCAGTTGCAGGCATTCGCTCAGGTCTCGGGCGCAGACGCCGGCCGGATCGAATTGCTGGACTCTGTGCAGCACGGCTTCGACTTCGGCAATGTCGGCTTCTGCGAACAGGGCGGCTTCGCTCTGCTGGAAATGCTCCAGAACGTCGTCGAGTGTCGTGCGCAGATAGCCATCGGCATCAACCGCGTCGATCAACGCCAGCGCGACCATACGGTCGCTGTCATTCATCGGCGTAAGGTTGAGCTGCCACAGCAGATGGTCCTGAAGGTTGTCTTCGGCGCAGTCGTTGTCGCCGGGCTCCCAATCACTGTCCCGTTCAGGGCCGGGTGTGCTCTGGCTCTGGAAGGTATCATCCCACTGGCTATCGGTGGCCAGTTCGGCCGGGATCTGCTCATTCCAGCTGTCTTCGCCGTGGGTCTCGTCGTCCCAGGCCTCGTCCGCAGACGCTTCCTGAGCGTCATGTTCGTTATCACCCTGTTCCCGCGCCTGTTCCTGCTTGTCGGCCTCGGCCTCGGCTTCGGCGGCAGCCGTTTCCTGGTCATCTTCGGCTTCAAGCAAGGGGTTGCTTTCCAGGGCTTCCTGAATTTCCTGCTGCAGATCCAGAGTCGACAGCTGCAGCAAGCGAATAGCCTGCTGCAGCTGAGGTGTCATGGTCAGTTGTTGGCCGATCTTGAGTTGTAACGACTGCTTCATATACACCTTGCCGAATTGACAGAGTTAGGGGATGGCATGGCTGGCGCGGTTCAGAGCGAGAACTGCTCTCCAAGATAGGCCCTGCGTACCTGTTCGTTGTTCAGTATATCCTGTGGATTGCCCTGGGCGAGGATGCCGCCTTCACTGACGATATAGGCCTGCTCACAGATATCAAGGGTCTCACGGACATTATGGTCGGTGATCAGGATGCCGATATTGCGCGACTGCAGGTGGCGTATGGTCTGTTTGATATCACTGACGGAGATCGGGTCGACACCGGCGAAGGGTTCGTCCAGCAGAATGAAATCCGGTTCGGTAGCCAGGGCGCGGGCAATTTCAACCCGGCGTCGCTCACCGCCTGACAGTGCCATGCCGAGGCTGTCACGCAAGTGGGTAATATGAAACTCTTCCAGCAGCTGCTCAAGCAGCGTGGAGCGCTGTGCGGCGGACAGCTCCTTGCGCGTTTCCAGAATGGCGAGCAGGTTGTCACGCACGCTGAGTTTGCGGAACACTGAAGCTTCCTGGGGCAGGTAGCCGATGCCGCGACGCGCGCGCTCGTGCATGGGCAGGCGAGTCACATCGTCATCGTCGATGCGGATCTGGCCCCGGTCTGCGTTCACCAGTCCCACAATCATGTAGAAGCAGGTGGTCTTGCCAGCTCCGTTGGGGCCGAGCAGGCCGATGATCTGGCCGCTGTTCATCTGCAGTGAGACATCACGCACGACCTGACGTCCCTTGTAGCTTTTGGCCAGGTTCAGTGCTTGCAGCTGTTTTATCGGCGCTGGCATCAGTTGCCTCCGCTTTTCGGCTGAATCACCATTTGTACGCGTTGTCCGGCATCGGTGTCGCTGCCGAAGGCGTTGACGATGGCTTTTTCCATGTTGTAAATGATGCGCTCGCCGGTAAAACTGTCCTGACCCTGGTCAACCCGTGCCGACTCGGTAATGGTCACTTCCTGCTGGGTGACGTGATAATCCATCCGCTCGCCGTAGGCCTTGGTCAATGCCTGATCCTTGCGTGGCTGTTGCTGGAACTCGGCGGGTTTGCCGGTCGAGATGATGCGTTCAACGTTGCCGGCAGCGGTGCGATGCAGCTCGACTCGCTGGCCGCGAATAACCATGGTGCCCTGTACGATTTCAACCCGTCCGCTGTACACGGTTACGCCGGTACGTTCATTCATGCTGGCACGGTCGGCGCTGATATGGATCGGCTGTTGCTGGTCTTCGGGCAGTGCGTGTGCCGCGAACGGCAACGTCAGCAGGGTGGCCAGTAGCAGTGGTTGAAGTTTATTGCGCATGATATTCACCCTTGACGTTCGAAAGCAGCTCTATCCGTTGTTGATCGAAAAATATATCCATGCCGACTGCTGAGGTCATATCGTCACCGCGCTGTACCCTTACCAAGGCATCGGTATGGGCAAACTCACGGGGTGGATACAGCGTCAGATGGTCGGTGGTCATCCGTGCCGGCAGTCCGGCAGCGGGTGTATCATGCAGTTGTACATTGCCGGTCAGCAGAATCTGTTCCTGCGAATCGGGCAGTGTGCCGCTATCGGCTTGCAGCTGGTAGTGCCCGCCGGGCTGGCGTGGAATACGCGTGACCGGGGTGTCCAGTTGCATGGCGGCCTGTTCCGGGTAGTGCTGCATCAGCGGTGTGGTGAGCACTTGCCCGGTAGTCCCATCCTCTTGCCAGCGGGTAATTTCTGCCTGACGGATGAAGAAATCGACCTGTTCAACGTCATCGCCGGTCACGGAGATTAACGGTTCTTCACCGGTTTTCAACCCCAACCAAAGCAAAGGGGCCGCCAGCAGTACGGCAGCAACCAGCAGGCGCTGACGCTGGTTCAGCATCCGCGGTACTCCGCATAGATGGCGTCCAGTTTGTTCTGGGCGGCCAGAATCAGTTCGCAGAACTCACGTGCGGCACCCTTGCCACCGGCCGCAGTGCTGGTCCAGTTGGCGTCTTTGCGCACCAGCGGGTGGCCGTTGGGTACGCAGGCGCCGAACGCACAGGCGCGAATTGCGGACAGATCGGGCAGGTCGTCGCCGATATAGGCGGTGTCGGCCGCTGAATGATCGCTGTGTGCCCAGAGTTCGTTGAGGGCGACCAGCTTGTCTTCACGCCCCTGGCGCAGGTAGGTGATGCCCAGTGCTTCGGCACGGTGCTCGACCTGAGGTGAGCGGCGTCCGGTAATGATTGCGGTTTCGATGCCGCAGCGCTGCAATAGCTTGATACCGAGCCCGTCCAGGGTGTGGAAGCTTTTGACTTCGCGGCCATCTGCCAGGAAGTTCAGGCGACCATCGGTCAGGATGCCGTCGACATCGAATACGGCCAGACGGATACCGGAGAGGGCGTCTCTCAGCTGGGGTGAAAGGCTGTCCAGGTGCATTAGATAACTCCCGCTTTGAGCATGTCATGCATATTGAGGGCACCGACCGGGCGGTCCTGTGCATCCACTACCAGCAGGGCGTTGATCTTGCGTTCCTGCATCAGGCTCAGGGCTTCTGCCGCGAGAATGCCGGGCTGAATCCGGGTGGCATCGGCGGTCATGACATCCTTGATCAGGGTCGTGGCCAGGTCGACACCCTGGTCGAGGGTGCGGCGCAGGTCGCCGTCGGTGAAGATGCCCAGCAGGCGCTGGTTACTGTCGGTGACGGCGGTCATGCCCAGGTGTTTGCGAGTCACTTCCATCAATGCTTCACGTACCGGAGTATCGGCCTGGACCAATGGGATGTCGTCGCCGGTATGCATGATGTCGTCGACCTTGAGCAGCAAACGACGTCCGAGGCTGCCACCGGGATGGGAAAAGGCAAAGTCTTCACTGCTGAAACCGCGTGCTTCCAGCAGGGCGATGGCAAGGGCGTCGCCCAGTACCAGCTGCGAGGTGGTGCTGGACGTGGGTGCGAGTCCCAGCGGGCAGGCTTCGCGGTCAACCGGAATATGCAGGCTGACATCTGCCGTGCGCGCCAGGGTTGATGCCGCGTTGGCGGTCATGCTGATCAGCGGGGCACCCATGCGTTTGATCAATGGCAGAATGGTAATGACTTCGGCGGTTTCGCCGGAATTGGACAGTGCGAGCACCACGTCATTACCGGTAAACATGCCCAGATCACCATGGCTGGCCTCGCCCGGGTGAACAAAGAAGGCCGGGGTACCAGTGCTGGCCAGGGTCGCGGCAATCTTGTTGCCGATATGACCGGACTTGCCCATGCCGGTGACGATAACCCGCCCCCGGCAATTGAACAGCAGGTCGCAAGCCTGGCTGAAGGTCTGGTCCAGGTGATTGAGGAGCTCCTGGACAGCTTCGAGTTCAAGCTGGATGGTCTGGCGACCGGATTTCAAATAGTCAGTAGCGGTCATGAAGCGATGCCTGTCTTACGCGATCGGTTACAAAACGCCATTCTACCTCAGACCGGCGTGAAGAATGAAATCGGTGCGCCGGCGTTTGGATTCACGTTTGCGGGTGACAATGGTATATTGCGCTGTCAAATTTCTGCCGGCCGACTCTGTGCCGGCTTGGTGAATGGAAGCAGGAGTTTTCCGGGTCAATGAAGCCTGCAGACGATAGCATTATCGATGTTCAGGGGTTGAGCTTCTCCCGTGGTGAGCGGGCAATCTTTGATGCCGTGGATATTCAGATTCCACGTGGCAAAATCACGGCAATCATGGGGCCTTCGGGTACGGGCAAAACCACGCTGTTAAAATTGATCGGCGGCCAATTGCGCCCGGAAGGCGGTAAAATCCTGCTGGACGGTGACAATATCCCGTCACTCGGGCGGCGAGAACTCTTTGAGGTGCGTGAGCGCATGGGCATGTTGTTTCAGAGCGGTGCTCTGTTTACCGACATGACCGTTTTTGAAAACGTCGCTTTCCCCTTGCGGGTACATACCGAACTGCCTGATGACATGATCCGTGATGTGGTACTGATGAAGCTTCAGGCGGTGGGCTTGCGCGGTGCGCGCGAGCTGATGCCTAGCGAGCTTTCCGGTGGCATGGCGCGGCGGGTGGCACTGGCGCGCGCGATTGCGCTGGATCCTGACATTGTCATGTATGACGAACCCTTTACCGGCCAAGACCCGATAGCCATGGGGGTGCTGGTCAATCTGATTCGGCGTTTGAACCAGGCGCTGGGGCATACCAGTATTATTGTCTCGCATGACATCAAGGAAACGCTGGGCATTGCCGACTATATCTATCTGCTCTCTGATGCCAAGGTGATCGCCCAGGGCACGCCGGAAGAGCTGGCCGATGTCGATTCCGAACAAGTGCGCCAGTTCATGCAAGGGTTGCCGGACGGCCCGGTGCCGTTTCACTTCAAAGCGCCTGATTATTATCAGGATCTGCTACAGGAACTCTGATCATGCTGGAACTCTTACAGCGACTGGGTCATAAAACCCTGTCGCGCCTGGCCGCGATAGGGCGTGCCGGGCAGGTGCTGGTGCAATCGTTGGTGGCGGCACCGCAGCCGCTGGTCATGTTGCCGCTGGTGCTGAAACAGATCTACTTCGTTGGCGTGTTGTCGCTGGTCATCATTGTGGTCTCCGGTGGCTTCATCGGCATGGTTTTGGGGCTGCAGGGCTATACCATTCTGGTCGACTACGGCTCGGAGCAGGCGGTGGGGCAGATGGTGGCGCTCAGCCTGGTGCGCGAGTTGGCACCGGTGGTGGCCGCCTTGCTGTTTGCCGGTCGGGCCGGTTCTGCGTTGACAGCTGAAATCGGCCTGATGAAGGCCACTGAGCAGCTGGCCAGTCTGGAAATGATCGGGGTCGACCCGCTGCGCCGTATTGTGGCACCTCGCCTGTGGGCAGGCTTCATCTGCATGCCGATTCTGGCAATCATCTTTGCCGTAGTCGGCATCTGGGGTGGTTCATTGGTGGCAGTAGACTGGCTGGGCATTTATGAAGGTTCGTTCTGGGCCAACATGCAGCAGTCAGTAGATTTTTATGATGACGTGCTTAACGGCATCATCAAGGCGGTGTGTTTCGGGGTGGTAGTAACCTGGATTGCCGTATTTGAGGGGTATGATTGTATCCCGACTTCTGAAGGAATCAGTCAGGCAACGACGCGTACTGTGGTGTATTCATCACTGGCAGTCCTCGGTCTGGACTTTATCCTGACAGCATTGATGTTTGGAGAATTGTAAAAATGCGTATGCGAACCGTTGAAATCGGTGTCGGTGCTTTCATGTTGGCGGGTATTCTGGCGCTGGTGGTGCTGGTGCTGAATGTCAGTGGCCTGAATCTGTCCGAACAGACCGGGGGCTACAAGGTATATGCCCGCTTTGACAATATCGGCGGCTTGACGCCGCGCGCCAAGGTGGCAATGTCCGGCGTGCAGATTGGTCAGGTCACGGCAATCCGAATCGACCGGGATATGCTGATGGCCGAAGTCGAAATGGAAATCTTCAATGATGTCGACTACTTGACCACGGATAGCTCGGCCAGCATTCTGACGGCTGGCCTGCTGGGTGAGCAGTATATCGGTCTGGTGCCGGGTGCCGAAGATGAAATTCTGGGGAGTGGCGACTACATTCGTGATACCCAGTCGGCGCTGGTTCTGGAAGAACTGATCGGCAAGTTTTTGTTCAACAAGGTGAGTGAATGACATGATGTTGAAACAGTGGATGACGGCGCTGCTGATGGCAGTGGCCCTGTGGATCAATCCAGCGGTGGCTGAAGCCAACTGGCAGGAGGCCAGCGAAGTTGTGGATACAGCGACTCGCGATATGCTGGCATTGATGGAGCGTGACGAGTTGACTCGTGAGGAAAATACCGAGCAGCTTATGCAGGAAATCGAGACCATCATTTCGCCAGTGGTTGATTTCCCCTATATCGCCAAGCGGGTCATGGGCAAATATCATCGCCGTGCTTCGCCTGAAGAGCAGGCACGCTTTGCCGACGTGTTCAAAACCACGTTGCTGCGTACCTATGCCAAATCGGTTGCGGGCTTTGAGTTGCAGCAATACCAGATTCAGAAACCGAACGGGACCAGTCCGGAGCCGGACAAGCAGGTGGTTAACGTCGATCTGAGCGCGGCCAACGGTGAGGTGTATACGCTGGTGTATTACATGCTCAAGCAAGACGGACGCTGGACGCTGGTAAACGTGCTGGTGGATGGCATCAATCTGCGCATTACCTTCCGTAATCAGTTTGCGGACCTCTACCAGCAGAACCGCACCATTGGCAAAACCATTGAAGCCTGGGCCGTTAAAATGCAGGACGTCAAACTGGAGAAAACCGGTAATGAAGACGACAGCAGCGAAGGTTGAAGCACCTGCGGCGGGCCAGGTCCAGCTCAGTGGTGAGCTGACATTTGCTTCCGTCCTGCAGGTACGTACGCCACTGCTGAATCAGCTGGAAGCCGCCGGCGATGCCTGCACGCTGGATCTTGCTGGCGTGACGCGGGTCGACAGTTCGGCGTTATCACTCTGGCTGGTGTGTCAGCGACATGCCAGTCAGCGCAAACAACAGCTTAAGCTGAGCGGAATTTCTGCTGATTTTCGGGCCATTGCCGTATTGGTTGGCCTGGGCGACCAGTTGGATTGACGGTCGTATACAGGGGGCGTGATCGCCTTTTGCGCCCCTTTTCGGTATCATTCCGCGTTATTACAGAGCACACGTTAGGTACGGGAGCACCGCATGCAGGCTGAAGACGTCAAACAGATTCTGGAACAGCAGCTTGAAGGCTGTACCGCACATACCGAAGGCGAAGGGTGTGACTTCAAGGTCACCGTCGTGGGGGATGTGTTTGCCGGCTTGACCCCGGTGAAAAAACAGCAGCTGGTATACGCCTGCCTGAGTGACCAGATCGCCAGTGGTGCGATTCATGCCGTTACGATCAAAACCTATACCCCGGAACAGTGGTCCGCTCTGAGCTGATGCCACACAGGAAACCCTGATGGATAAACTGATTATTGAAGGTGGCGCCTGCCTGAACGGTGACGTCCGTATCTCTGGTGCCAAAAACTCGGCACTGCCGATCCTGGCTGCCACACTGCTGGCCGATGAGCCTGTTACCATCTGTAACCTGCCGCATCTGCACGATATCACCACCATGCTGGAGCTGCTGCGCCGCATGGGTGTGGATCTGGTGGTAGATGAGAAGCTCAGTGTCGAGATCAATGCCAGCACCATCACCGATCTGTGCGCGCCGTATGAACTGGTTAAGACCATGCGCGCGTCGATTCTGGTACTGGGTCCGTTGTTGGCGCACTTCGGGCGTGCGGAAGTCTCGCTGCCGGGTGGCTGTGCCATCGGCAGTCGTCCGGTTGACCTGCATATCCGTGGCCTCGAAGCGATGGGTGCCGATATCCAGGTGGAAGGCGGTTATATCCGTGCCACCAGCAACGGCCGTTTGAAGGGGGCTCGCGTATTCTTTGACGTAGTCACCGTGACCGGCACCGAGAACATCATGATGGCTGCGGCACTGGCCGACGGCACCAGCGTTCTTGAGAATGCTGCACGGGAACCGGAGATCGTCGATCTGGCCAACTGCCTGAACGCCATGGGCGCGGACGTTCGGGGTGCGGGCACCGATACCATCACCATCCACGGTGTCGAGTCACTGAAGGGGTGCCGTTATTCCGTACTGCCTGACCGTATCGAGACAGGTACCTATTTGGTTGCTGCCGCAGCGACCGGTGGTCGGATCAAGTGCAAGCACACCCGTCCTGACACACTGGATGCGGTACTGCTGAAACTGAAGGAAGCCGGTGCCGAGATCGAAACCGGTGAAGATTGGATCAGTCTGGACATGCATGGTCAGCGTCCCAGGGCCGTCAGCGTGACCACGGCTCCCTATCCGGCTTTCCCGACTGACATGCAGGCGCAGTTTGCTGCGCTGAATGCAGTGGCAATCGGCGTCGGTAAAATTCGCGAAACCGTATTCGAAAATCGTTTCATGCACATTCAGGAAATGATCCGAATGGGTGCAAACATCTCTATTGAAGGCAACACGGCCATCATTGAAGGTGTGAGTACGCTACAGGGCGCGCCCGTGATGGCAACCGACCTGCGTGCATCGGCCAGTCTGGTGATCGCGGCATTGGTCGCCAAAGGCGAGACCGAGATCAACCGCATCTACCACATTGACCGTGGTTATGAATGTATCGAAGAGAAACTGCAGCTACTGGGTGCACGTATTCGTCGTGTACCCGGCTGAGTGAGCGAAGAGGCCAATGAAACCACAGCTGACCATTGCCCTGTCGAAAGGGCGCATCCTGAAAGAGACGCTGCCGTTACTGGCAGCGGCGGATATCGTACCCGCTGAAGATATTTTCAGCAGTCGTAAACTGATATTCGATACCAATCATGACCATATCAAGTTGGTGGTGATCCGTGCCACCGACGTGCCGACCTACGTCGAGTATGGCGGTGCCGACATGGGCGTGGCGGGCAAGGATGTGCTAATGGAGCATGGCGGCGCCGGCCTCTACGAGCCTCTGGATCTGGAAATTGCGGCATGCCGGTTGATGGTTGCGGGCATGAAAGATGCGGCACCGGTGGAAGGCCGAATGAAGGTGGCCACCAAGTTCGTTAACCTGACCCGTGAATATTTCGCCCGTCAGGGACGCCAGGTGGACATCATCAAGCTCTACGGTGCGATGGAACTGGCACCGATCATGGGGCTGGCCGACCGTATTGTTGATATCGTTGATACCGGTAATACTCTGCGTGCCAATGGTCTGGAGCCGATGCAGCACATTGCTGATATCAGCTCGCGTCTGGTTGTTGGACAGCCATCGATGAAAATGAAACATGCCCTGATTCAGCCTATTCTGGACCAGTTGCAGCTGGCGATCGACCGGCGTCGGGAGGGAGGCGAATGAGTATCTCCATTCGACGTCTGGATACGGCGCAAGCGGATTTCGATCAGCAACTGGAAGCATTGCTGGCCTGGGAAAGCGTCTCCGACGGCAAGGTCAACGAGATCGTCAACGAGGTCATTGCACGGGTGCGTGCCGAAGGTGATACGGCGCTGGTGGAATACACCAACCGTTTTGACCGTACATCGGCCAGCAGCATGCAGGATCTGGAGTTGGGACAGGCGCGACTGCAGCAGGCACTGAACGGCCTGCCGGCTGATCAGCGTGCAGCATTGGAGAAAGCGGCTGAACGTGTACGTGCTTACCATGAACGCCAGAAGGGCGAATCCTGGCAGTACACCGAAGCCGATGGCACCATGCTGGGGCAGCAGATTACGCCGATGGATCGGGTTGGCATCTATGTCCCCGGTGGCAAGGCCGCTTACCCGTCTTCCGTACTGATGAACGCACTGCCGGCCCATGTGGCTGGAGTGAAAGAGATCATCATGGTCGTGCCGACACCTGAAGGCGTGCTCAACGAGCTGGTGCTGGCCGCCGCCGCACTGGCGGGTGTTGACCGCGTATTCACCTTGGGCGGTGCCCAGGCCGTGGCTGCCTTGGCCTATGGTACGCAGACCGTACCGCGGGTCGATAAAATTGTCGGTCCGGGCAATATCTTTGTAGCTACCGCCAAGCGTGCCGTATTTGGCACGGTGGGTATCGACATGATCGCCGGGCCCTCTGAAATTCTGGTGCTGTGTGATGGCCTGACCGATCCCGACTGGGTAGCGATGGACCTGTTTTCCCAGGCCGAGCATGACGAAGATGCCCAGTCGATCCTGCTGTGTCCGGATGCAGACTACATCGATCAGGTGGAGGCCAGCATCAACAAGCTGCTGCCGACCATGGAGCGCCGTGAGATCATCGAGATTTCATTACAGAACCGTGCGGCATTGATCAAAGTGGCCGATATGGAACAAGGCACGGCCTTGAGTAACCGTATTGCACCTGAGCATCTGGAACTGTCCGTGGCGGATCCTGAGGCCATGTTGCCGCAGATTCACCATGCCGGTGCGATCTTCATGGGGCGTTATACCGCCGAAGCACTGGGCGACTACTGCGCCGGCCCCAACCATGTGCTGCCAACATCCGGTACTGCGCGCTTCTCCTCACCACTGGGTGTCTATGACTTCCAGAAACGCTCTTCGCTGATCATGTTCTCTGCGGATGGCGCGTCGGAGATGGGTAAAGTAGCCTCTGTACTGGCACGGGGCGAAAGCCTGACGGCGCATGCGCGTTCTGCCGAGTACCGTATCAAGGATTGATAGCGTTCAGGTTATCCACACGTGCAGATACACAAAAAGCTCCCTTGGGAGCTTTTTGTGTATTGGGCCTATCCAGCCTGCTGATTCAGTTTCGGCTCTGCGGGCGTTCGCCAATGCTGGCTGCCAGACTCATCTCGTGGCCATTACGTAGAATGCCCAGCTCGATACTGGCGCCGGGTTTGAACTGTGCAATACGGGTCATGGCATCGTAACTGTTGCTGACCGGTTCACCGCCGATCTGCAGCAGCACGTCACCCGGTTGCAGTCCGGCCTGGTGGGCGGGTCCGTTACGGAAAATGCCGGCGATGATCAGCCCAGTGCGATCACCGACACTGAAGGACTCGGCGAGGCGCGGTGTCAGTTCCTGAATTTCGATGCCCAGCCAGCCACGAATGACGCGGCCATGGGAGATCAGGTCCTGCATGACCTGACGTGCCAATGTTGATGGAATGGCAAACCCGATTCCCTGTGAGCCACCGGATTTGGAAAAGATGGCGGTGTTGATGCCGATCAGGTTGCCGTGGGCATTGATCAAGGCACCGCCGGAGTTGCCGGGATTGATGGCCGCATCGGTCTGGATAAAGTCCTCGTAGGTACTCAACCCCAGACGGTTACGCCCGGTCGCGCTGATGATGCCCATGGTAACCGTCTGGCCGACACCGAACGGGTTGCCGATGGCCAGAGCAACATCACCGATTCTCAGCTCGTCGCTGGCCAGGGTAATACTGGGCAGTTCATCCAGCTCGATTTTCAGCACTGCCAGATCCGTTTCCGGGTCAAGTCCAACGACCTCGGCTTGGGCTTCGCGGCCATCGCGCAGTGCCACCACAATGCTGTCGGCACCGCTGATGACATGGTTGTTGGTGACCACATAGCCCTGTTCATTGAGGATCACGCCGGAGCCCAGGCTAGACTCGATCCGCTCCCGTTGCGGCAATTTTTCGGCATTGAAATAGTTGCGAAACAGGGGGTCATTGAGCAGCGGGTTTGCGGGTTGGCGAACCAGTGTGCGCGTGTAGATGTTGACCACGGCGGGCGCTGCACGGTCTACCGCATCGGCATAAGAGACCACGCCCGTTGCGTTGCTGCTGACCGGTGCCGGAGTGACAGCTGCCGCTTCGCGAATTTCAACGGTGGTGACCGGCGGAGCGATCAGTTGTGGGTAAAACTGAACAATGAGTAACGCGGCCAAAATGCCGGTTACAACAGGCCAGATCAGGTAGGAGACTTTACGCATCGACTTGCTTGCACCTGTAAATCATTTCAGTATGCGTATCATTATACGGTTCCAGACTTATTTTGAACAACGATGGGAGAGTACATGGCCACGTCAATTGATCAATTGGTCCACTATTGTGATCAGCTACTGCAGGTGGAACGCTTTCGCGACTACTGTCCGAATGGGTTGCAGGTCGAGGGGCGTCGTGAGGTCAAGCGAGTGGTCAGCGGTGTCACGGCTTGTCAGGCGTTGCTGGATGAGGCTCTGGCCTGGCAAGCCGATCTGGTGCTGGTGCACCACGGTTATTTCTGGAAGGGGGAGCCAGCGCCGGTTACCGGGATCAAGCGCAAGCGTCTGCAGACGCTGCTGACTGCCGATATCAATCTGGTGGCCTATCATCTGCCGTTGGATGCGCATCCAGAGTTGGGCAATAACGCCCAACTGGCACGTCGTTTGGGCATTACGCTGCAAGGCCCGCTGGAGTCGGGACAGGATCCAGCGATCGGCAATATGGGTGAACTGGAGCAGCCGTTAACGGTGGCGGAATTCGGGCAGAGAGTCGAACAGGTCTTGGGTCGAGTGCCGCAGTTGATTACCGGTGGGGAGCATAGGGTGAAGCGGGTTGCATTGTGTACCGGGGCGGCCGAACGCATGATTGATCTGGCGTTGCTACAGCAGGCAGATCTGTATCTCAGTGGTGAAATTTCAGAACCGGTGGTGCATGTTGCCCGCGAAGCGGGTATTCACTATTGCGGTGCCGGTCATCACGCCACCGAGCGTTATGGTGTGCAGGCTCTGGGTGAGCATCTGGCGCAGGCGTTTGAATTGGAACATCGGTTTATCGACATCGATAATCCGGTATGAACGGGTGCCGGACGGGTTGGTCTCCCGTCCGGCATGCTGAAGGCTCAGGCTTTTTCGGCGCGGCGTGTTTCGGTCGGTTCATCATCGCCATAGGCGGTGGGGTCGTTTACCACCGGTGGCGTCACGCCTTCTTCCTTGTCACCGTGTTTCAGGCCGTATTCTTCCGACAGAGTACCGGCTTCATCCGCTTTCTTGGGCGCATAGTCACGCGGCGGTTCGGGCAGCTCTTCCTGGTCGTTGTTGTCCAGTGCATCGGTTACAGTTGGAATGGCGGCGTTCTGAGCCGGTTCCAGTTCGTGCTGGAGAGCGGCAGACGCTGGCAGCCCCGGGCACAGGCTTTCGGCGCTGTTGGCCAGATGCTGGTGGACCTTGCGGTATTGTTCACTCAGGCCGTTCACCAACTCGGCCGTGGTCTCAAAATGGGTACCCACTTGGCGTTTGTATTGTTCCAGCTCAGCGCGGGCGCTGTCCAGTTCATCTACCAGCGTCTGTTCACGGCTGGAGCTGCCGCCGGCACGTCCAAGCAAAAAGCCGATCAGAGCACCAATCCCAAGAGCGACAAGGGTTACTACCCAGATATTCGTTTGTTCCACGCATCAGTCCTCGGTCACAAAATCTGTTCACGGGTCATATTAAAGCAAAGCGGCTTTGAAACCCATGCGGTCGGGTATTATTCCCTGCCACTACCTGCAGTCTATTATCGATTGGTCGACTTGCGTGCTGAATTTTGTTGCGACTTCAGCGTCGGTCCTGGCGCGCCTGTTCCATTTGCTGCCCCAATCTAAGTGCCTGTTGATGTACCAGTGCACAGGCTTCTGTGCTGTGACCACTGCTCAGGTACGCCAGCAGCTGCCTGTGTTCGGCAATGACGGTGGTGCGATCACGGTAGCGGACAGTAACCATGTTGCTGACGGGCTGCAATGCTTCGATCACCAGGTGCATGATCAACTGGATCAAAGGGTTACCGGTCGCATCGGCCAGCGCACGGTGGAAGTCCACATCGGCGGCACAGAAGGCTTCGGCACTGCTGGTATCATCTTCCTGGCGCTCCAGTGCGGCGACCATGGCCTGGTGCCCATCTGTTGTCATTTTAGCTGCGGCGAGTCGGCAGCAGAGCTGCTCCAGTGCACTGCGTGCTTCGATGATATCGGCTGAACTGAATGTACCCATGCCGACCAGCAAGGTCGACAGGCTGGTCAGTTGTTCACTGACGTCGCTCAACTGTGGGCGGGCGACAAAGGTACCACCGGTCGGCCCGCGTCGGGAGTGGATCAGGTTCTGTGCAGCCAGGCGTTTGAGTGCTTCGCGCACGGTGGGTCTGGAAACCTGAAAGCGCTCAGCAAGCTCGCCTTCAGTCGGTAAACGATCATCGGCTTGCAGTTCCCCGGTGCGAATGGATTCGTGAATTCGCTCGGCGATCTGTTGTGACAGGCTTTTCTTGCGCAGCGGCGCAAACTCAACACTCGATTTCACACTATACTCCCGTGATGGATAGGGCCATTTTGCCACACTTTCCAGCATTAAGTTAATTTGTTTGACAAATAGATTCCAGCGGATTAAAACGTTAATACACATTTGTAAGACAAATAGAGGTTACTATGTTCAAGGCATTGGTACTGGAGCAGGAAGACGGCGCAACCCGGGCAGAAGTACGTATGCTGGATGAGTCCAGTTTGCCCAACGAAAAGGTTCAGGTGGCAGTTGAGTACTCGTCATTGAACTACAAGGATGGCCTGGCGATTACCGGTGCCGGCAAGATCATCAACCAGTTTCCGATGGTACCGGGGATTGATTTGGCGGGCACCGTGATCCATTCCGAGGATGATCGTTTTCAGCCGGGACAGGCAGTCGTGCTGACTGGCTGGGGGGTGGGTGAACGCTATTGGGGCGGTTTCGCCGAGCGTGCCAATTTGAACCCTGACTGGCTGGTGCCGTTGCCGTCCGGGTTGAGCCCGCGTGAAGCGATGGTGATTGGCACGGCAGGCCTTACCGCAATGCTGTGCGTCATGGCGCTTGAAGACGGTGGAGTAACACCGACGTCAGGTCCCATTCTGGTCACTGGTGCATCCGGCGGTGTCGGTAGCGTGGCGATCGCACTGCTGGCCCAGCTGGGATATGAGGTTGTGGCGGGCACCGGGCGTCCGGAAGGCGAGGAGTATCTCAAGCGTCTGGGTGCGGACAGTATCCGCTTGCGCGACGAAATGGCGGCACCGTCACGGCCGTTGGAAAAACAGCTGTGGGCCGGGGTGATCGATACCGTCGGTGATCAGGTTCTGGCGCGGGCACTGGCAGAGACGCGCTACGGTGGCGTGGTCGCGGCCTGTGGATTGGCCGGTGGGGTGAAATTGCCGACCACAGTGATGCCGTTTATCCTGCGCAATGTACGCTTGCAGGGGGTGGATTCGGTGATGTGTCCGACCACTCAGCGTATTCGTGCCTGGGAGCGTTTGCAGCAGGATCTGCCCCGCGAGCAGCTGCAGGCAGTGGAAGCGGAGATCAGTCTGGAACAGCTGCCTGAATATGCAGCTCGCATTCTGCGGGGTGAAGTACGCGGGCGTACACTGGTCGCGCTCTAGGCATATGTCTGTCCCTCAACTTTGATATACTGCCGCTGATCAGCAACAGCATCTGCTGAATCGGTACCCGTGCGCGGGTTTGAATCAATAAATGATGACGGTAGCCCCCCGGTCATCCTGTTGTGGGACAGGCTGAATTTGAAGTATCAGGACACCTTGAATGCGATCTATGCGCGGCTTGACCGGCTGGGCGATCTGCCGGTCTTCAGTGCGACGATCAACCGTATCCGCCAAGTCAGCAGTTCACGGCAAAGTGATGCCATGGCGCTGGCGATGGCGGTGATGAAAGATGCCAACCTGTCGGCTCGACTGCTGAAGATTGCCAATACACCCACCTATAACCGCAGTGGTGGTCAGATCAGTGCGGTATCCCGTGCCGTGGTACTGATCGGCTTCGAGCGGATTCAGAACCTGTGTGTCACGCTGAAGCTTATTGAAAGTTTCCGTGACGAACAGCCGGACTCCGGTATCGAACAGCTGCTGATCAGTGCGTTCCTGAATGCTTCTCTGGCTCGTGAAATGGCTGCCGCCGCCGGTGCGCTGGATATTGAGGAAACCTATATCTGCGGCCTGCTTTATGGCCTTGGCGAAATCATTGTGGCTTTTACCCTGCCTGACGTATATGCCGAGATGTTGCGTGCCCGGCAGCGGGCGCGTGATAACTGGCCGCGCATTCAGTTACAGCAGCTGGGCGGGCATTTCAGTGATATCGGTCAGGATCTGGCTCAGAGCTGGGGTTTCCCCAAGCGTGTGGTGCAGGCGATGGACCCGTTGACGGCGGAACAGCAACGCGGCAATGGCCGTCTTAACCACCAGCTGGCGGTGAGTTGTCACGACCTGTTGGAGCTGGTTTACAGTCGCGACACGGCGGGCGAGCTGGACTTCTCGGTGTTGATGTCGGGCTTGGCGGAGATCACTCGTCAGCCGGTGGAAAATCTGGATCAGCATCTGGGGGAGGCGTTTCGGCAGGTCTGTGATCTGGCCGATGAATATGGCCTGTCCCACCGCATTATCAGCCCTCGGCTCAATGTGAGTGATGATGTTGATCTCGACGAAATGACCCGCAAGCTTGCCTATTACGTGCATTCGCGTGAGGCACGTCATCGTGAGGTGCCAGCCCCCAGCGAGTTGGTCGAGACGCAGCCCTCCGAGGAAACTCGGCAGATGGAGCGACAGCTGCATCATCTTCAGGCGATGAATGCACTGATCATTGCCCCGACCAGTCCCAGCCAGATTCTGGAGGCAACAGTGGCTGCGATTGTGGATGCCTGTGCCCTGGAGCGAGTGGCCTTTTGTCAGTTGGGTGCTAATGGACAGGAGTTGAAGACGCGAATTGCGGCTGGCACCGGGCATGAAGTGGTTAAGGCCTTTTTCCAGTTACATCGACAGATGCCGGATGTGCTGTTGTTCTTCCGCATTATGGAAAAGCGCATGACGCTGCTGGTGCCGGATACCGAAGAGCCGGGCTGGCGTGAACGATTGCCTGAACATTTTCTGCAGAGTGTTGATCCCAAGGGCTTCATCATGGCACCGCTGGTCGTTCAGGACCGCGTGTTGGGGCTGATGTATGCCGATAAGGGTGATCTGATTGAAGACCATGAGTTCAAGGTCTTCAACCAGTTCCTGATGCAGGCCCGGCTGGGCCTGGAAGTGTTGCAGAGCCGACGTTAATCCTGCTGTGGACGACGCGGCTGCCATAGCACTTCGGTGCCGGTATCGCGACGGCTGAGTACACGGGCACAGACAAACAGCAGGTCGGACAGCCGGTTCAGATAGACCACGGCCTGTGGATTGACGCTTTCCGCTTCGGCCAGTACCACTGCCCGGCGTTCGGCGCGACGGCAAACGCTGCGGGCCAGATGGGCCTGGGCCGCTGCAGGGCTACCGCCGGGCAGGATGAATTCCTGCAGCGGCGGCAGCTGCTCATTGAGGGCATCCAGTTCGGTTTCCAGCCATTCCACCACCGCGGCGGTGATCACCGTATAATTCGGGTCCGCAACCGCCAGTTCGCCACCCAGATCAAACAGGTCGTTCTGGATGCGCTGCAGCAGAGTGCTCATGGCGTCATCGCTCGGTAACGCGGTCTGTAGACAGCCCAGCAGGCAGTTCAACTCGTCGACATCTCCCAATGCTTCGATACGCGGGTGGTATTTGGCCACTCGGCTACCGTTGGCGAGCGCGGTTGTACCCTTGTCGCCGCCACGGGTATAGATGCGGGTCAGGCGGTTACTCATGTGGATTCCTCAGGTAAATGATGGGGATCGTTTCTGTTTCAGGCTGACATGCGCGGGCTCCACGATCAGTGGGTCCGGGGTCAGATCAAGTGTCTCGTTCGCATCCGGGTAGGGCAGTTGGCTGAGGATATGGCGAATGGCATTGAGTCGTGCCCGTTTCTTGTCATCCGACTTGATGATGGCCCAGGGCGCATCAGCGGTATCGGTATGAAAGAACATCGACTCCTTGGCTTCGGTATAGGCATCCCATTTGTCCAGCGATGCCAGATCGATCGGAGACAGTTTCCAGTGTTTCAGCGGATCGGTCCGGCGGGACTGGAAACGCTGGAACTGTTCTTCACGACTGACTTCGAACCACAGCTTGAATACACGAATACCACTACGCACAAACATCCGCTCCAGTTCAGGGGCTTCGCGCATGAACTCGAGGTATTCCGAGGGCGTGCAGAAATCCATGACGCGTTCGACTCCAGCCCGGTTGTACCAGGAGCGGTCGAACAGGATGATTTCTCCGGCTGAAGGCAGGTGCTTGATATAACGTTGGAAGTACCACTGGCTGCGTTCGCGCTCGGTCGGTTTTTCCAGCGCAATGACCCGTGCGCCACGAGGATTCAGGTGTTCCATGAACCGCTTGATGGTGCCGCCCTTGCCAGCGGCATCACGGCCTTCAAAAATGATCAGAATCTTCTGCCCGGTTTCACGTACCCAGCGCTGCACCTTGAGCAGTTCAATCTGCAGCAGGCGCTTGTCGGTTTCGTACACATCTCGTTTGAGCTTTTTGGCATAAGGATATGGTTGGGTGCGTGGTTCCGACATGTTCAATGGGCCCCTTCGTTCGGGCCAAGTGCCCGTATCTGCTGCAACAGGGACCGGTTGACCGGTACCTCGATGCCCAGTGCCTGTGCTTGCTGGCACAGAAAACCGGTAATTTGCTCAATTTCGGTACGGCGCTGGTGACGCACATCGGCCAGCATGGAGGATACGTTTGCGGCGGTGGCCGTGGCGACAGTGGTGGCCTGATCCGTGAGTGATGTACTGAACAGGGTGATGCCTGCGGCGGCTGCGACCCGCTCAACCTCATGGCAAGCAGCATACATCTTCTGCTTGCGCTCGGGGTGGGTCAGCAGCTTGCCATTATGACAGTCGAACAGTGCGGTCAGCGGATTGATGGCACAGTTGATCGCCAGTTTGCGCCAGAGATGCGGATAAATATCGGTACAGTGCTGTAACGGGATATCCATATCCGCCCAACCGGCCGGCAGGTATGATGTGGCCGCACTCAGGGCACCGATATGAGTGTCGCCCAGGCTGACACAATGCACGCGGTGGCGGGCTTCACGCCAGGCACCTGCCGTGGTGGTAGCCGCCCAGAGCGGGTGCGTCGGCAGATACGCATGCACGGCTTGCTGTTGGCCCATGCCGTTCTGCAGCAGTACGACTTCTGCGTCGGGGCTGAGTCGAGGCTGTATGGCTTCGATCGCGCTCAGGGTATCATAGGCCTTGGTGGCGACCAGCAGGTGGGTGATGGTGGTGTCGGCAGCCAGTGTTTCCAGGTGGCAGTCAACGGAGTGACAGGTACCAGCCTGCAGGATGTCGAGACGTCCGGGCGTGGGCCACTGGTCAAGAGTGTGCCGGTTACGCAGAATCAGGGTGACATCCTGCCCGGCTCTGGACAGGATACCGGCCCAGAGGCAGCCAATGGCGCCCGCGCCGAGGATATGCCAATGCATGGAAGCTCCGTTACAAAATAGATGATCTTAGCCCTGTTGCGACAGGGAATAAAACCGATATTAACAGGAGATGTGATATGCCTTCATTTGACGTCGTATCCGAGCTGGATATGCATGAAGTGACCAATGCTGTGGATCAGGCGAACCGTGAGTTGCAGAGCCGTTACGACTTCAAGGGTGTCAAGGCAGCATTCGAGCAGAAAGCCGAGGTTGTGACCCTGGAAGCGGAAGTGGATTTCCAGCTGCAGCAGATGCTGGAGATGTTCAAGGCCAAGCTGACCAGCCGCAATATCGACATCAAGTGTATGGAAATCAAGGATCCAGATGTCAGCGGCGTCAAGGCAAAGCAGGAAGTGGTGTTGCGTCAGGGGCTTGATCAGCCGATGTGCAAGCAGATCGGCAAGTTGGTGAAAGAAGCCAAGCTCAAGGTACAAACCCAGATTCAGGGCGATAAGGTACGCGTGACTGGCAAGAAGCGTGATGATCTGCAGGAAGCGATCGCACTGTTACGCAGTGCTGAGCTGGAACTGCCGTTGCAGTTCAATAACTTCCGCGACTGACCAGTACGGGCGCTGCCGTATTACAGGCAGCGTCCGTACCGCTTGTCATTCCTGGCAGCAAAGCAGAAACAGCTCCCGTGCCAATGCCTGTTGTTGGTTTTCGCCGTGATGACGGAAATCTTCCGCAACCAGTCCGCCCTTACTCAATAATCGATGCAGTTGTGCCCCCTGCCATTGCAACAGCATCAGGCCACTGCTTTTCTCGCTGATGCTCAATGTGGGGTTGGGTTGTTCTAGCCAGGCATTGATTTGAAATGTCATCAGAGCCACTCCAGTCGTGAATGAATACTTAGACTATAGTGACCACCGCTCGACATGTAAATGATAATGATTTCTATTTGTATTTTTTGTGGGCACTGCCTTCGGAATTTTCACTAATGCCATTGAAACGGTCTCTTAACATCCAAAGCATACATAGAGACGGCAGCACCATCAGTGCGGTAACAACAAAGAACCGTTCCCAGCTGCCAAGCCAATCGACGCTATAGCCGCTCAATCCAGCCAATGTCGTTCGTCCCAGGTTGCCGAGGGACGCGAGCAGGGCATATTGGGTTGCGCTGAATGCGCGTCCGGTCAGCAGGGTCAGGAAGGACACAAAGGCGACTGTAGAGAAAGCCGTGGTGAAATTGTCGATCACCAGTGTCAACACCAGCAGCCACTCGATGGGGCCGGTGGATGCCAGTACGGCAAACATCAAGTTGCTGGCAGCCATGGCACTGCCACCTAGCAGCAACCCCTTGACGATGCCGAAGCGGGTGTTGAACAGGCTGCCAAGGAGAGTGAAACTGACGGTCAGGAACCAGCCAAACAGTTTGGTGTACTCACCTACCTGTTCGTTGCTGAAGCCGATCTCCTTGTAGAACACGACCGACATGCGGCCGAGAAATGCTTCGCCAATCTTGAACAGGAAAATGAACAACAACAGCATGAGAGCGACCTTGACGCCATTCTTGCGGAAGAATTCGGCGAAGGGCTCGACCACGGTGACCGCAACCCAGCTCAGCCAGCGGTGTCCATGCAGCTGGCGCTGATATTGCCGGTCGGCTTGCTCCTGCAACCGATCACGCCCGGTATCCGGCTCGCGTACCAGCAGGGTGAATAGCATCAGCAGCATAATGACGCCGGCCATCATCAGGTAGATCGTACTCCAGCCCAGATTATCGGCCTGGGTAAAGGCCAGGTAGCCGGGCCAGGAATAGCCGGTCCACCAGCCAATGATGGCGATGGCGGCTGCCGGTGGCAGGTAGTCACGTTCATGGGGAGCAAACTGGTCGATGCGGAAGGCATCAACAGCGATATCCTGAGTCGCGGAACTGGCGGCGATACCAAATGCGAACAGCCCTGCCATCAGCAGGTGCGAGGTCGGGTCGACGGTGGCCAAGAGCAGGGTAAAGGCCAGCATCATCGCCTGAGTGACCAGAATCCAGCTGCGCCGTTGGCCGAGACGGCCGATCAGCGGCAAATGCACGCGGTCTACCAGAGGTGCCCAAAGAAAGTTGATTGCATAGACAATGGCGACGCTGCCCAGCAAACCGACTTCAGCCCGCTTGATGCCGGCATCGGTCAACCAGCCGCTGAGAATGCTGCCGGTGAGCAGAAACGGAAATCCACTGGAGCAGCCCATGAGGAATATCCACAGCAACCGGATATCCCGGTAGCGTGAAAAGGTCTCTTTCCAGGCTTGAGGCATTGCGTGTGTCCCTGCAGGTGTAAAGCGCGCCAGTATAGCAAAGGGTGCTGGACAGATGCTGAATCGGGACGGGGAATACGACCGGCACAGAGGAACCGGTCGCTATGGCCGTTCGAGTCTAGATGCGCAGGGCACCGTCGACTTCGATGCAGCGACCGTTGATGTAGTCGTTTTCGAGAATGAAGCTGACCGTTTTGGCGATCTCTTCCGGCTTGCCCAAGCGTTTGGCCGGGATGCCTGCCGCGATCTTGTCCAGCGCTTCCTGCTTCATGCTCATGACCATCTCGGTGCCAATATAGCCGGGGGCGATGGACGCCGCACGGATGCCGTAACGGGCCAGCTCTTTGGACCAGGTCACGGCCATGGCCTGTACACCGGCTTTGGTTGCGGTGTAGTTGGTCTGGCCCATGTTGCCGGAGCGGGAAACGGATGAGATGTTGATGATGCAACCTTCAGAGCCGGTTTCGATCATCTTGGCAGCGGCTTCGCGGGCGCAGAGGAAGGTGCCGGTCAGGTTGACGTTGATAACCTGATTCCACTGCTCCATCGACATTTTGCTGACTACCTGACCGTCTTTGGCTTTCAGGAACAGGCCGTCGCGAGTGATACCGGCATTGTTGACCAGACCATTGATGGCACTGAAGTCACGGGCAATATCGGTAAACAGCTTTTCGACTTCGGCTTCGTCGGCAACATTGGCTACATAGGTGCGTACTTCAACGCCTTTTTCCATGCACAGACCGGCAGTTTCATCCAGATCTGCCTGGTTCAGATCGACCAGCGCCAACTTGGTACCTTTATCGGCCAATTCCAGAGCCATTGCACGACCCAGACCACGGCCGCCGCCGGTTACCACTACAACTTTATCTTTGAGTTCCATGGGATACACCTCTGTTGGTATGGAAATTTTTTATTGTGCAGCGCAGCATGTTGCACTGCACCAATCTAGTTGTCATCGTCCGAAAAGTCTATATTTCACATTAAAAAGGCATTAAAAGAGCTGATAATCGAAAAATTTTCAATTGCTTATGATGCTGATTTATTGCGCTAAAATACTGTTTAATAAGGGTTTTTACTTATCTCTTGGCGCGTCTTCAGTTTCTGGCGGTGACTTGGTTGAACCGAACAAAAATGAAACAATCCAACCCTACAACCACAGGTCATCACCGAGAGACTCTATGCGCTTCCTGTTTTTGCTGTTCATTATTATCCCGATCATTGAAATCACTATACTGATCCAGGTGGGCCAGGCGATCGGTGGCTGGTATACCGTTGGCCTGGTGCTGTTGTCGGCTTTTATAGGCGTCAATATGCTGCGCTACCAAGGCCTGTCCACACTGGCGCGTGCTCAGCAGCGCATGGGGCAGGGCGAGGTTCCCGGGCAAGAGATGGTCGAGGCAATCGTGTTGGCCGTAGGCGGCGCGCTGCTGGTTACGCCCGGTTTCGTGACCGATATCATCGGCTTCAGCTGTCTGGTGCCCGGGATACGCAAAGGTTTGGTCAAGGTACTGTTGAGCCGGTTCACGATTATCGCAGCGGGCCAGACGACGCAGGCCCATTTTCATACCCATGCTCCCGATGACAGCCAACCTCCCCGCAGCGGCGATGTGATTGATGGCGAGTACACTCGTCGCGATTAAACGCTGCTGAAACCCCTCTTGAAATTATCCGGTGTGGCCCCACTTCAGTTCTTGAGTGGGGGCACACAGGGCAGAAAAAAATTGCAGCCCGGGTATTGAAAACCGATTGGCGTCCCCCCATCTAAGATGCAACTCGTTTCGGATGCACTGTTGTCCGCGTTAATAACCAATATCGCTTTGGATCCTAGATACCAGGAGAACAACCAGATGAAAATTCGTCCGCTTCACGACCGTGTTGTCGTTCGCCGCAGCGAAGAAGAAACTACTACGGCCGGCGGTATCGTCCTGCCGGGTTCTGCAGCCGAAAAGCCCAACCGCGGTGAAGTCGTGGCAGTAGGCCCGGGTCGTACACTGAACAACGGTGACGTCCAGGCTCCTGCTGTCAAAGTGGGTGACAAAATTCTTTTCGGTCAGTACGCCGGCTCCAACACCGTCAAGGTTGAAGGTGATGAGCTGCTGATCATGCAGGAAAGTGAAATTTACGGCGTCCTGGAAGACTGAAAGCTCAGCTTCGCGTCGCTCAAATCGTCAACTCGTTAACTCGATACTGAATACAGGACTACTGAACAATGGCTTCTAAAGACGTACGTTTCGGTGATGATGCCCGTCAGCGCATGCTCAAGGGTGTAAATATTCTGGCGGATGCGGTTAAAGCCACACTGGGCCCGAAAGGCCGTAATGTTGTGCTGGACAAATCCTTCGGCGCACCGACGGTTACCAAAGACGGTGTATCCGTTGCCAAAGAGATCGAACTGAAAGACAAATTCGAGAACATGGGCGCGCAGATGGTCAAGGAAGTTGCTTCCAAGGCCAACGATGTTGCCGGTGACGGTACTACTACTGCAACTGTTCTGGCTCAGGCGATTGTCAACGAAGGCCTGAAGTCTGTTGCGGCCGGCATGAACCCGATGGACCTCAAGCGTGGTATCGACAAGGCTGCGAAAGCGGTTGTTGAGCAGTTGGCGGCGATGTCTGTACCTTGTGAAGATTCCAAGGCGATCGCTCAGGTCGGCACCATCTCTGCCAACTCTGATCCGGAAATCGGTCAGATCATCGCTGAAGCGATGGAGCGTGTTGGTAAAGACGGCGTTATCACCGTTGAAGAAGGCTCCGGCTTCGACAACGAACTGGAAGTCGTTGAAGGCATGCAGTTCGACCGCGGTTACCTGTCGCCGTACTTCATCAACAACCAGGACAACATGTCTGCCGAGCTGGAAGAGCCGTTCATCCTGCTGGTTGACAAGAAAATCTCCAACATCCGTGAGCTGCTGCCGACGCTGGAGCAGGTTGCCAAGTCTTCCCGTCCGCTGCTGATCGTGGCTGAAGACGTTGAAGGTGAAGCGCTGGCAACTCTGGTGGTCAACACCATGCGCGGTATCGTCAAAGTCTGCGCCGTTAAGGCACCGGGCTTCGGTGATCGTCGCAAGGCGATGCTGCAGGATATCGCCGTGATCAGCGGTGGTCAGGTAATCTCTGAAGAGATCGGCCTGAGCCTGGAAACCGTGACTCTGGAGCAGCTGGGTACTGCCAAGCGCATCAACATCACCAAGGAAAACACGGTGATTGTCGATGGTGCCGGCTCCAAAGCTGACATTGACACGCGTGTACAGCAGATCCGTACCCAGATCGAAGAAACCACCTCTGACTACGACCGTGAAAAACTGCAGGAACGTGTTGCCAAGCTGGCAGGCGGTGTTGCTGTTATCAAGATCGGTGCAGCCACTGAAGTGGAAATGAAAGAGAAGAAAGCTCGCGTTGACGATGCTCTGCACGCAACCCGTGCTGCGGTTGAAGAAGGTGTGGTACCGGGTGGTGGTGTTGCCCTGATCCGTGCGCTGAGCAAGGTTGAAGGCCTGGAAGGCGACAACCATGACCAGACCATCGGTATCCAGCTGGCGCTGCGTGCCATGGAAGCTCCGCTGCGCCAGATCGTCGGCAATGCCGGTGGTGAAGGCTCCGTGGTTGTAGATAAGGTCCGTGCCGGTGAAGGCGCGTTCGGTTTCAACGCCGGTAATGAAGTCTATGGCGACATGATGGAAATGGGCATCATCGACCCGGCCAAGGTAACCCGTTCTGCACTGCAGGCAGCGGCTTCCATTGCCGGTCTGATGATCACCACCGAAGCCATGATTGCTGATCATCCGGAAGAAAATGCCGGTGGCATGCCGGATATGGGTGGCATGGGCGGCATGGGTGGCATGGGCGGCATGATGTAATCAGCCTCCGGTCTCCTGATTGACCCGAAGCCCCGCGATTGCGGGGCTTTTTCGTTTTCGGCAAACCTGCTAGGGTTGAACGCTTGATGAGCGGCAAAGATTGAAATACTGATGAGTGAACGTAAGGAGCCGGGTCTGGACCCGGCAGGACTGGAATCACTGGTAGCATCGGGCAGCAGGGCAGCGCCACCACAGGGTCAAGTGCCCGCCGAAAAGCGGGGCGGCAGTGTCTTGCTGACGTTTATCCTGCTGTTGCTGGCGGCGGGTGGTGGCTATCTCGGTTACAACCTGATGCAACAGCAACAGCAGTTGCTCGGTTTGCAGGCAGAATTGGCGCAGGCGCGTGATCGAGTCGAATCTCTGGAATCGATGCTGGCGGTGACCTCAGACAGTGCCGAGCAGTCAGGCCAGACCCTGCAGCAACGATTGCAGGATGTTGATACGCGCATGACCACACGGCTGACCCATGTTGATGCTGAAATCGCCAAGCTGTGGACCATCGCCTATCAGCGCAACAAACCTCAGTTGGAGCAGCATGGTGAGCAGTTAAAGGCGCTGCAGCTCAAGCTCAGTACTGCCGAGAACAGTCTGGCAAGTGTACGTGCTCAAGTTGCCAAGGCTAATGAAGGAGTTTCACAGGTCGCGACGCTGAAAACGGAACAGGCAGCATTGAAAACCGCTGTGCAGGGGCGCCTGGGTGGAGTGGAGAAACAACTGGAGACGCTGGAACGGAGCCTGAAGCTGGAAAGCGAGGGCCGCCTGAAGATACAGAAACAGCTGACGGAGCAACTGTCCGGCCTGAGCGGTGGCAACGATGCCAGTGCCGAATTGGCGCAGCGGATTCGGCAGAACGAACAGGCGATCAAGGCGATCGACGGTACCCGTCGCCAGCTGAGTCAGGACCTGCTGCGTATTCGTCAGCAACTCAACAACCTGCAGCTCAAACTGGAGCAGGCGGGTTGAATGCTCAATCATCAATGGAGATCAACGACGTGATCAAGGTCTATGGCAGTGTGTTCTCCCGTGCCGGGATGGTAATGCTGGCGCTGGAGGAGTTGGGACTGGAGTATGAGTCTGTGGATATGCTGCCGCACAGCGAGCAGGCACAATCAGACGACTATCGGGCACTGAATCCGACCGGCAAGATTCCGACCCTGGTGGATGGCGAGCTGGTCCTGTTCGAGACCCAGGCGATTCTCTACTATTTGGCACGCCAGTACGGCCATGGCCGTCTGTGGGCTGACACGCCGGCGGCGGAAGCCGATATCCTGCGCTGGTCGCTGTACGTCAGCAACCAGATGGAAGTGCCGGCACTGGATATGCTGATCCAGTTCAAGTTTACCAATGGCAACCCTGATCAGGCCGTGCTGGAACGTGCCGCTGCCGAGTTGAACCGTTTCCTGCCGTTGCTGGAACAGCAGCTGGACGGCCGCGAATGGATCAGCGGAGAGCAGTTCACCATCGCCGATATTCATGGTGCCATGGTACTGAGCTGGCCGAAACTCGCGGGTTTCGACTATAGCGCCTACCCGAACGTACACCGCTGGATCAAATCGGTGTTATCACACCCGGCGCAGAAGCGCCTGATGGCACAAGCAAAAGGATGATGCAGCGCCTGCTGCCTTGGGTAGCAGGTCCCTCGTTATGAAAATAAGAACGTTTTTTGCATTACCGATACCGGAGCGGGTCGCGCGTCCGTTATCGGATTGCGCCGATACCCTGTGCGAGTTCGACCGTGGTCTCGATGCCCACTGGGTGGACTCTTCAAACTACCACCTTACGCTCTGCTTTCTGGGTGATGTCACGCTGGAACAGGTGACTGAGCTGGAGCAGTTGAGCCGTGAAGAGCTGGCCGACCAGCCTGGTTTCATGGTGCCACTGGATCACTTGGGGTATTACCGAGCCAATCCTCGGCTGGCGGTACTGGCTGCTCTGACCAGTGATCATGCCCCGCTTAATGCCCTTCATGAACGTATGGTCAATATCGCCAAAAAAGCGGGAATCCGCTATGATGAGCGCGATTTCAAACCCCATGTGACGTTGGCTCGCTTGCCTGCAAAAAACCGCTTCGAAGTGCCGGAGTGCTGGCCGCAGCCGGGGCTGACGACACCGGCTGACTCAGTGGTGTTGTACCAGAGTCGTCCGGGGGAGCGTGGCTCCATCTATGCGCCACTGTTTGACGTTCATCTATCTGCCTGATTGCCGTCCGGGGTCAGGCCTTCCAATTTGAGACAGGCTTTATGCGCACACCAGAACTGCTGTCCCCGGCCGGGACCCTGAAGAACATGAAATATGCTTTCGCCTATGGTGCGGATGCGGTCTATGCGGGCCAGCCGCGCTACAGCCTGCGGGTACGCAACAACGACTTTACCCATGACAACTTGGCCGAAGGCATTCGCATTGCGCATGAGCTGGGCAAGAAGTTCTTTGTGGCCAGCAACATCATGCCGCACAACTCCAAGCTCAAGACTTACATGAAGGATCTGGACCCCGTGATTGCCATGGGGCCGGATGCGCTGATCATGTCCGATCCTGGTCTGATCATGATGGTGAAGGACAAGTATCCGGACCTGCCGATCCACCTGTCGGTCCAGTCCAACACCATGAACTGGGCGTCGGTGAAATTCTGGCACCGGGCCGGTATCGAGCGCATCATCCTGTCGCGTGAATTGTCCCTGGATGAGATCGCCGAGATCCGTCAGGAATGCCCGGAGATGGAGCTGGAAGTGTTTGTCCACGGCTCGCTCTGCATCGCTTACTCGGGACGTTGCCTGCTTTCGGGCTACATTAACCACCGCGATCCCAACCAGGGTACCTGCACCAATACCTGTCGCTGGAAGTATGATGCCCATGAGGCCAGGGAAGACGAGTCCGGCGATATTGTGCCGGTGCAGTCTTTTGATCCTGCCGACATGAGTGCGGCGGCACAGCCTGCACTGGGTGAGGGTACGCCCAGTAACAAGATCTTCCTGCTGCAGGAAGAGACGCGTCCGGGCGAATACATGCCGGCGTTCGAGGATGAACACGGCACCTACATCATGAACTCCAAGGATCTGCGTGCGATTCAGCATGTACACAAGCTGGCCGAGATGGGCGTGGACTCGCTGAAGATCGAAGGCCGTACCAAGTCACATTACTACGTAGCGCGGACCGCTCAGGCCTATCGCAAGGCGATTGATGACGCGGTGGCGGGCAAGCCGTTCGACATGAACCTGATGGATACGCTGGAGAACCTGGCCAACCGTGGCTACACCGAAGGTTTCTACCGTCGTCACGTACATGACGAATACCAGAACTACGAGACTGGCAATTCGGTGGGTGTACACCAGCAGTTTGTCGGCGAGATTATCGGCCATGATACGCAGAACGGCTTTATTGACGTGGATGTGAAAAATCACTTCAAGACCGGCGATACGCTGGAGTTGATGACACCGGCCGGTAATACGCGTTTCCAGTTGCAGTCGATGCTGGATAAAAAAGGCAATGCCGCCGAGGTGGCACCGGGGTCTGGTCACCGTATGCGCATTCCGATGGCGGTCGATACCGATATGACCTACGCGCTGTTGATGCGTGATCTGCCGAATGCACCTGCCCGAGGCTGATCCTTGCCGCGCTGATCCGAGGGAGCCACAGGCTCCCTCTTTCATGTACAGGGAGCAGCGCTGTAAGGATGTACGTTATGCTGCGGCCATTGTGACCATTACTGTGAAGAGCTGAAATATGAATCTCGGCAAATATGCCTTTATCCGCGCCTTGCGTCCGTTCTCCTTTCCGGTCGCAGGGGTAACCTGCCTGATCGGCATTGTATTGGCCGCGAAGCAGGTGCCGATCAATCCGCTTGAAGCGCTGATGGTTCTGATCGGCGGGGTGTTGCTGCAGGCGGGGGTTAATCTGATCAACGACTACACCGACATCGCGCTGCTGCGTCAGCAGCCGGGCAGTGCTGCGTTGATCGCGGCCATTCGGCGTAATTTTCGTTCTGGCATGCTCTGTTTTCTGCTGGCGGCGGCGATCGGCTTTCATTTTGTTATCCAGCAGGGAGTCGGCTTTCTGCTGCTCTGTGTTCTGGGGTTGGCTGGCGCGTTGGGCTATACGGTTAGCCCGGTCAACTACAAAAGCCGTGGACTCGGCGTTGTGCTGGTGTTCTGGCTGATGGGCGTGTTGATGATCGCCGGCAGTGCGGTCGCTCTGGGTGCGCCGTTGACCGTTGCACTGGTGTTGCAGGCGGTGCCGGTCAGTCTGCTGGTGTCGTTGCTGCTGTTGAGCAATGAGTTGCGTGACCATGAAAGCGACTGTCGCGACGGGTTGCAGACACTGACGGTGCGGATCGGCTATGCGGCATCGGTAAAGCTCTATTTTGGCCTGTTGGCTGCGGCTTACGTGATGCTGGCGCTGCTGCTGTTACTGGGGGTGCTGCCTGGCGCATTCTGGGTGTTGCTAAGCCTGCCGCTGGCACTCAAGCCTGTGCGTCTGCTGCGGGCCCCGGCAGAACTGAGAGCACCGCTGACACCCGCCACGGCGCGCCTGTTGCTGGGCTTTGGTGTATTGTTCTGCGTGGCGCTGGTGAATCCACTGGCACTGGCGTTCTAATACCAATACCCGAGAATTTCCAAACCTGAATTGGTGTATAATGCTGCACCAAATTCTGCCGACGGTCGGATGTTGTCCGGCTGTATCGAATCACAACCAAGCCAGATTGGAGCGTCACGAATGAGCGTTATTCGCCAGGACGATTTCATCAGCAGCATCGCCGATGCGCTGCAGTTCATCTCCTACTACCACCCGATCGACTTCGTTCAGGGTGTGCATGAAGCCTATCTGAAAGAGGAAAACCCGGCGGCGAAAGACGCCATGGCGCAGATCCTGATCAACTCCCGCATGTGTGCCGAGGGCCAGCGCCCGATCTGTCAGGATACCGGTATCGTGACCGTGTTCCTGAAAGTCGGCATGAACGTACAGTGGGATGCCAAGATGTCGGTGACCGACATGGTCAACGAAGGTGTCCGTCGTGCGTACCTGAACCCGGATAACGTACTGCGTGCGTCCATTCTGGCTGACCCGGCGGGTAAACGTCAGAACACCAAGGACAACACTCCGGCGGTGATCCATTACGAAATCGTCGAAGGCGATGAAGTACACGTCGACGTCGCAGCCAAAGGCGGCGGCTCCGAGAACAAGTCCAAGATGGCGATGCTCAACCCGTCCGACAGCATTGTCGACTGGATCGTCAAGACTGTACCGACCATGGGTGCTGGCTGGTGTCCGCCGGGCATGCTGGGTATCGGTATCGGTGGTACGGCCGAGAAAGCGGCGGTGATGGCGAAAGAGTCGCTGATGGCCCCGATCGACATCCACGAGCTGCGTGAACGCGGCCCGCAGAACCGGGTCGAAGAGCTGCGTCTGGAGATCATGGATGCGGTTAACGCACTGGGCATCGGCGCTCAGGGTCTGGGCGGTCTGACCACTATTCTTGACGTCAAGATCATGGATTACCCGACTCACGCCGCGTCTTTGCCGGTGTGCATGATCCCGAACTGTGCGGCGACTCGTCACACGCACTTTACCCTGAACGGCAATGGCCCGGCTGTACTGACACCGCCGAGCCTGGAAGACTGGCCGGAAGTGACCTTCGAGATCGGTGCCAACACCCGTCGCGTCAACCTGGATGAGATCACGCCGGAAGCGGTAAAAGAGTGGAAAGTTGGTGAGACTATCCTGCTCAACGGCAAAATGCTGACCGGGCGTGATGCAGCGCACAAGCGTATGGTCGAAATGCTGAACAACGGTGAAGAACTGCCGGTGGATCTGAAAGGGCGCTTCATCTACTACGTGGGTCCGGTCGATCCGGTCCGTGACGAAGTGATGGGCCCGGCAGGTCCGACCACCGCTACCCGCATGGACAAGTTCACACGCCAGATCCTGGAAAGCACGGGTCTGCTGGGCATGATCGGCAAGTCCGAGCGTGGTCCGATCGCGATCGAAGCGATCAAGGACAACGAAGCGGTTTACCTGATGGCCGTGGGTGGTGCTGCGTATCTGGTGTCCAAGGCGATCACCGGTGCCAAGGTGCTGGCGTTCCCGGAAATGGGCATGGAAGCGATCTACGAGTTTGAAGTGAAAGACATGCCGGTGACCGTTGCGGTCGACACCGCTGGTGAGTCCGTTCATAACACAGGCCCGGCCAAGTGGAAGGATATCATCGCTCACAAGGCGGTTTGATCCAGATTTAGGCTGACCTAGCCAAGGTGTCTGGGTGAGTCTACAGCTGCGTTAAAGCAAAGAGAAAGTCCGGCAGTGCTTTTGCACACCGGACTTTTTGCATTTTAAGGGTCAGAACTTGTAGCCAAAGCTGGCTTTGATGCTGCGTTTGGCACCGAAGTAGCAGAACTCCAGCGAGTTACAGGAGGCAACATATTCTTTGTCGAACAGGTTGTTCACGTTCAGCTGGGCATAGGCGCTGCCGTCGCCCATCTGCCCCAAGTCGTAGTGGAGGGCAAGGTCCATCAGTGTATAGCTCGGCAATGTATGAGTATTGGCCCGGTCAGCCTGGATATCGCGGTAGTGACGCAGGCCCACTGAGCTTGTCAGGGCGTTCAAGCGGTAATCCAGCCAGAAGCTGGCCTGATGTTTCGGGGAATAAACCACATCATTGCCCTGATTGCCGTCATCGCTCTCGCTGTAGGTCGCATCGGTGTAGCTGTAGCCAGCTCTAAAGGTGGCCTTCGGGCTGAGCTCGGTGCGCGCCTCAAATTCAAGACCCTGAGACTCGATTTCACCGATGGCGCGGTAAGGGTCTGTGGGCTGTTCCTTGGTGGCGATGTTGGTTTGGGTAATGTGGAACAGAGCGGCACTGTACTGGCTGTTGCTGCCGATCGGTTCGTACTTCAGGCCGACCTCCACCTGTTTACCCTCCATTGGTTGCAGCAGGTTACCATTGGCATCAACAAAACTGGTGGGTGTAAAGCCGATGGAGTAGCTGGCATAGGGGGCCAGACCGTTATCCATAAAGTAGAGTGCGGCCAAGCGACCGCTAAGCTGACTCTCATCCAATTCGCTGACAACTCCATAGGCCAGCTGTTCGTTGCGAATCTTCACCTGATCATAGCGGCCTCCCAAGGCAAAGTGCCAGTTGCCATGGCTGATCTGGTCGTGCAGGTAGAAACCGGTCTGCTTCAGGCGGTGTTCCTCCAGATGTGGGGGCCAGAGTGCGGTCGGTTCTGAGCCGTATACAGGGTTGAAGGGATTGATGTTGGTGAAGGCACCCGAAAGCCAGCTGACATCGTTGTTGCGGTACTGGTAGTCCAGGCCGATCAGCAGCCGGTGTTCGGTGTCGCCATGGGCTAGAACCCCTTCCAGCTGGTTATCCAATGTCCAGGCCGACAGGTTTTCTTCACCACCGGAGTAGTAGCGAGTCAGTTCGTTGGCGTTGGCCCAACCGTAGGCATAGAGCTGGCTGTTCTCTACATCGGAGCTCAGATGGCGTGCCTTCTGGCGGAAAGTCCAGCGGTCATTGAAGTGGTGCTCCACTGAGTAGCCAAACAACTGCTGGGCGCGGTCAAACTTGTCGTAATCCTCTTCGCCCTCGAAGAAGGTGTTGCTGATGCGGCGACCGTTGCGGTCAACCACGGTGCCCTCGTAGGGCAGGCCGGAGTGGTAGCCTCCTTCGGGCTCGTCATGCAAATACGCCAGCAGCTCCAGCGTAGTTGCATCGGAGAGGCGCCAGGTCAGATCCCCCTTCAATACACGGCGCTCTTCTTCTACCGGGCCGAACTGGGTATCCGCTACGCTGACAATACCGCCCAGACGGAAGGCTAGCCCCTGTGCTTTGCTGACCGGGCCGGTCAGGTCGAAGGCTAGGCTACGCTGGCTGTTGCCGCTCGCGGTTCCCCGAATCTCGCCGCCGCGTGTAAAAACTGGCTTGCGGCTATTGAGCGCAACAAGGCCCCCGGGAGAGGCGCGTCCGTAAAGTACAGAAGCGGGACCGCGCACTACTTCAATGCTGTCCAGAAACCAAGGATCGATGACCACTGCACTATATGAGTTGGTGTCTCCCATCAGTTTGAGGCCGTCCAAATATGTATTACCGATACTGCCATCGGAAAAGCCGCGCAAGACCAGATAGTCATAGCGGTTGGAAGCGCCGACCTGGTTTGTGAAGATGCCCGGCGTGTAGTTGGTGGCACGTTGAACACTCTGTGGTGCGCGCCGCTCAAACTCTTCACGGCTGATGACGGAGACAGCTTGCGGGGTCTCGACAAGAGGCGTTTCCACTTTTGTTGCACCTTGGGTAGCAGTAATGACGACCGTATCCTGAGTCATTGTGGATTGGTCGGCCTGGACGCTGCCAGCTAAGGCACTGGCTGCCGTCAACAGGGTTATGGCAGTGGACAATCTGCAGCGAGTGAACATTTAAACCTCATTTCTGGATTTATTGGAAATGAGAATGATTCCACTTAAGAGGGCGTTCAGGTTATGCGTAGTGGTTCAATCGTTATGGTCAATACTCAACATTGTCGCATCAGCTTGCCTGGTGAGTAGCCGAAATGTCGCTTAAATGCTGTCGTAAAGTTAGAGGTGTGGGCGTAGCCACAGCTGTGGGCGGTGTGCTCGATTGAGTAACCTGCCAGCACCAGGCCATGGGCCTTGGTCAACCGCTGACGGCGAATAAAGTCAAACAGGTTCTCACTAAACTGCAGGCGAAATTTGTGGCGCAACCGGCTGCTGCTCATGGCAACCTGTTCAGCCATGCTTTGGACGGTATAGGGCTGCTCGGGATATACCGTAATCAGGTCGTGTAGTTCGTAGAGTCGAGCGGCTTCAGCCGATGATACCCTGGAGTGCGTTCGGTTGGCGGGCATGTGTTTGAAGCTGTACCCAACAATTTGCAAGGCGACACCTTCTATAAGTAGTTTTTGTGCGAGCGTCTGTGCTGGTGCAGGGTCAAGTTGGCATAGTTGCTGGTGGAACCCAGAAGGCAGCCGCCAGAGTGCTGGTGCGCGCTCTGTTTCAAATGGAACAAGCTGCTCAAGCAATGTGTGGGGTGTAGTAGAACGACCGGGCCAGACCAGGGTCATGGTGTGCAGTTGCTGACCCGCCGGGTGCGAGACCTCTACCGGTTGCCCGGAATGCAGGGACATATCTAGGGCCATGCCGGGTTCAAGGTTGAAGACCTGGTCATGTATGCGAAAGCGCAGTTTTCCTTTCAGCAGCAGACAAACAAACAGGGCGGCTTCACCAGTGGAACGTGATTCATACGTGGTGATCACACGCACGTTTGAAAATGTCAACCGCAAGCCTGAATCAAGCGTGTATTCACTCAGTTGACCGTGGAGTACCGGTTGAGAGCGGGAGGGCCGTGCTTCTGGGAAATCGTAGCGTATCGCATATTTGCGGCCGATAGCTTCGAAATCACTGGTCATGAAGCGCTGTTCGAAAGTTGTCGCTGTGTTCACTCGGACCCCTTTTGAAATATGAATTACCAGTCGGACGCCAATGGCAGGGCCCAAAGCTGTTTGAGAAGCACAAATGTGCGGACGCATAAAAACATGATGTTATTCCATAATGCGAATCATTGTCATTTTCTTTTTTTATAATTATTCTGTCTCGCCTGCTTACTCAACTTGTGGGGGTACTTCGGTGACTGCATGCATCATACAACCAGCGCTAGTCCGTCCGGTTCAGCAACTGGCTCAATTAGGTATATCTCTGCTACCGGGGGTGAAGATTGAAACAGGCCGTCTGGATAAGAACATGTTGGTTGTTACCCGTGATGAGACGGTATTGCTCGGTGAGCTGGTGGCAGCACTCAAACAGCAGCACCCAGAAGCGGGGCGGCACTACTGGGGTGCACGTGCGTGGGGAGTACTGATTTGGCAGCCGGTATTGCTATCGATATTGGCCACTGAGGTGCTGCAGCGCTCGCTTAACCCGGAGCACATGGGACAACATTGTCAGGGAGCCGTAGTCGCCGGAATGACGCTCACTGAGGGCTTGATGGAGGGAAATCAGAGTGACCGTTGGCAAAGTGCTTGCCGATTGCGTCAGACCTGTGAGCGTTGGCTGGAACAGTTGGGTCGACAGATCAAAGTCAACCCAGTGCTGGCAAAGCGTCTCTTGGCTGACAGGATTCTGTCCACGCTACTGCATGTTCGTCCACTGTTGGGGGAAAGTCATGAGGCCGCCATACGTGAACGTGCTAGTGAGTGGCTGGAGGGCGCAAATCTGTCGGGCGCCAGTGGCTTGATGAGTTTTGCCATTCCTGAGCAGGGTATTGAAATGGCTCTGGATCGCAAGGGTTGCTGCCAGCACTATCGGCGTGATGACGGTAGCGTGTGCAAAACCTGCCCGCGACAGTCCAAGCATATCCGCATCAAACGTTTGCAGGAGGAATGGAGTCAGGATGCTGGAGCTGAGTGATATTCGTGTCAGTCGTCAGGGGCGTGATATTTTGACGCTGGGTCAGTTGACGCTGGCGACGAATGAGATGACCGTGATTTTGGGCCACAATGGTTCGGGGAAGTCTACCCTGATGAAGCTGCTGGCACGCCAGCTGCTGCCGGACGAAGGCCAGCTGAAGCTGAGAGGGCAGGATTTTTCGGCCTACTCTCAACGTATGTTGGCGCGTGAGATAGCCTTTCTGCCTCAACAGCTGCCTGTTGTTGCTGGCATGACTGTGCAAGATCTGGTGTTGCAAGGGCGCTATCCATGGCGAGGTTTGCTGTCACGGTTGACGGTGGAAGACCGGAGTTATGCCCAGGAGGCGATGGCGCAGACTGATGTGCTGAAATATGCTGACCAGATGACCGATCTTTTGTCTGGTGGTGAGAGACAGCGTGCCTGGGTGGCCATGCTACTGGCACAGCAGTCACCATTGTTACTGTTGGATGAGCCCACTTCGGCACTGGATCTGTCACATCAATATGAACTCATGTCCCTGTTGTACGAGCTGAACCGTGATACCGGTCGAGGTGTCGTGGTAATTCTGCATGACATCAACTTGGCCATGCGATATGCCGATCGAGTCCTGGCCTTGAAGCAGGGAGTGCTAGCGTGTGACGGCACGCCGGCACAGCTGCTGTGTGAACATACCTTGTCCAATCTGTATGGTATCGATATCCGCTTGTGCGCTCACCCCGGTCGGGATGAGGTCGTGGCTGTCGTGGCTTGAGGTCAAGTTTCATGTATTTTCAAGCACTGAATATTATTTTGATAGTGACTCTGTGTGTGTTGAGCATACCCGCCAGGGCGGCAGTCAACGTAAATGACAGTCGCGGTGTGCAGTCCTTTGATACCCCCCCTCAGCGAGTAGTCGCACTCAACTGGGCTGTCACGGAAGAGCTGATTGAACTTGGTGTTACGCCCATCGGTGTGGCGGATACAAGGGGGTATCGAGACTGGGTGGTCAAGCCGGCTCTGCCTGAAGGAGTCACGGATGTCGGGCGTCGTGATGAACCCAGTTTGGAGCTGCTGGTCGCCCTTTCCCCTGACCTCATCATCATTGGTTCCCAGCAGCAGGGACTGCTGGATCAGCTAGAATTAATCGCCCCAGTGCTCTATTTCGACAATTATAGAGCGGATCACAGTAATGTGGCTGCAGTGGAAAGTTCGTTTCTTATGCTGGCTAAAGCCCTGGGGCGTGAGTCCGAAGCACACGTCAAGCTACAGCAGCGGGACCATCGCCTTGATGAGTTATCAATGCGCGTGAAGGCACACTTTGCCGGGGTATCGCCTGATGTTGCGGTAGTGCGTTTTGGCGATGCTGCTTATGCGCGTGTCTATGGTGCTAACTCCATGGTTGAAGCGGCACTCGATGCGCTAGGGTTGTCCAATGCATTGCCGCAGCCGGTGACTACTTGGGGGCAGGTGCAAAAGCAGGTAACCGATTTGGCAGCCGTGGGAGACGGTGTGCTGTTGTATATTGAGCCGTTTCCTAAACGCGACCAGCTATTCAGCATGCCGCTCTGGCAGTTCATGCCATTTGTCAAAAATGATCGTCTTGCCGCTGTGAAGCCGGTGTGGACCTATGGCGGGGCACTATCGATTCAGCATCTGGCAGAAGCCATTACGGCGGCCCTGTTGGAGGTGCAGCCTTGATGCGTCGTTATCTGTATACATTCATACTGTTGCTGGCAATGGCCGTTGTACAGCTACAGATTGATACCCAGCTGCCACTGCATGTGCAGTGGCAGCTGCTGTTGGGAGCCGAACCAGCCAATTTTGCCGGATATCAGTACTGGTTTTCGTCATTGCCACGAGTTGCCATGGCCCTGCTGGTAGGCGGTGTCATGGGGCTGACTGGTAGTCTACTGCAACAGTTGTTGCAGAACCCACTCGTATCACCTATGACAATTGGAGCGGCCTCGGGGGCTTGGCTGGGGGTGGTGCTCATGACGCTTATTTCGCCGGTATTGGCAGCGGTATGGGGCAGTTGGGCTGCTATGGCCGGTGCCATATCAGCAGTCCTACTGGTCATGTTGATAGCCGGACGTTCGGGGCTCAGGGGACTTCCAGTTGTGCTGGCGGGGATGGCGGTCAACCTATTGTTGGGAGGTGTTGCGTCTGGCCTGGTGCTGTTGAACGAGCAGTATGCACGCAACCTTTTTATCTGGGGGGCGGGTGACTTGGCGCAGACCGATTGGCAGTGGGTAGAGTGGTTGTTTCCGCGGCTATGGCCGTTGCCTTTGCTGCTGCTGATGGCTGCCAGGCCACTGATACTATTGCGGTTGGGTGATACCGCCGCACAGGGGCGTGGCATGAGCCTGTTGCCAGTGATGCTGTTGCTCATGCTGGCGGCGCTGTGGCTGACGGCGGTGAGCATTACAGCGGTAGGCCTGATTGGTTTTATTGGTTTGCTCACGCCCAATCTGGCACGCCTTTTAGGTAGCCACGGTGCCCGTGATGAACTGGGCTTCAGTCTGTTGCTGGGAAGTCTGCTGCTGCTGGCAACGGACACGCTGGCGCTGCTATTCAGTAAATTTTTATCGGACCTTGTACCCAGTGGTGCGGCGGCTGCACTCATTGGTGCCCCGGCTTTGATTTGGTTGGCGCGCAACCGCCTGACGGGTGACGATACCGAACGTCGGTTGCCATCGGGGCGACAGCGGCTGCACCCCTGTGTCGTTGGCTTAATGCTGTTGAGTATCATGCTATCGGCAGTGTTTTCGCTTACCCTGGCGCCCGGCAATGCTGGCTGGCACTTGGGGTGGCCTGACGACCTGATACTGTCTCTGCGTTGGCCGAGGGTCCTTGCAGCCGCCAGTGCAGGTGCCGCACTGGCCGTTGCCGGGGTTGTGCTGCAGCGTTTGATTCGAAACCCCCTAGCGAGCCCAGATATCCTGGGGTTGTCCGCCGGCGCTACGCTGGCGTTAGTAATGAATGTAATGATATTCGGCGGTTCTGTCCGAGAGGCGGGTCCGATGGTCGCCCTAGGGGGGAGTCTGGCGGCCCTGTTACTGTTGCTTTTGCTGGGGCGGCGTCATCACTATGCCCCCGGGATGATGGCGCTGATGGGGATTTCACTGGCAGCACTGTTGGATGCGGTCGTGCAGTTTTCGCTGGCGCGGGGGACGCATGATACGACCGCCATTCTGGGGTGGTTGGCGGGATCCACATACAGAATTTCTCCTTTCCAAGCATTGATGCTGGCCGCCGGAACGTTGCTAGGTGGAGGGTTGGCTTTGCTGGCTCGGCATGCACTGACCCTGATTGCGATCGGAGATGAGTTCGCAGCCGGGCGAGGGCTGGACCGGTTCCGGGTGCGTATTTTTTTATTGTTGCTGGTGGCGCTACTCACGGCACTGGTCACCTCAATGCTGGGCCCCGTTGCTTTTGTCGGTTTGTTGGCACCTCATATGGCTACGCTGCTGGGGGCGAGGCAGACGGTGCCCCAGCTACTCGTTGCAGCAGGGGTGGGAACCATTCTAATGCTTTTGGCCGACTGGTTCGGGCGCATTCTTGTCTGGCCGCAACAGATACCAGCAGGCCTGCTTGCCTCAGTTGTTGGTGGCAGTTATTTCGTGTGGTTGCTGGCGCGCAGGCGCCTGAGTTGAAAGTATTCCGGAGATCCGACAATGTTTACATTTTTCGAGCGCCTGACGCCTGCTTTTCCGGACTATCCGGCGCAACAGCCACCTTTCGGTACCTGGGCTTTTTTCCGATTTTATTGTCGAGGGTATGAACGGACGCTGTTCCTACTGGGGGCTATGACTCTGGTGGTGGCCTGTATTGAAGTGGCGATGTTCAGCTTTCTGGGCAACTTAGTGGACTGGCTCGGCAGCCGTGAACCTGAGTCTCTGCTTGCAGAGGATGGTGTCCGACTTTGGGTAATGGCGCTGTTGGTTCTGGTGGTGATGCCGCTGGCTGTAGTAACGCATTCTATGCTGTTTCATCAGTCACTGTCCGTCAATATGAGTGCTGCTATTCGCTGGCATGCGCATCGCTATCTGCTGGGACAAAGTCATCGTTTTTATCAGAACGAATTTGCCGGTCGTTTGGCAACCAAGGTGATGCAAACCTCGGAATCGCTTCGTGAAACCGTGATGAAGTTGCTAGATGTTCTGTTATATGTACTGGTATACCTATCCGGCATGACAGTACTAATCGTGTCGGCCGACTGGCGCCTGTCGTTGCCATTGCTGGCATGGGCCGGCGGATATCTGTTTCTGCTCTGTGTACAAGTGCCAAAGCTGAAGCATCATGCCAGCCTGCAGGCTGATGCCCAGTCCGAGATGACGGGACGTATTGTGGATAGTTATACCAACTTCCACACGCTCAAACTGTTTGCGCATTCCGAGCGTGAACATGATTATGCCCGCCAGAGCATGCAGGCTTTTCTGGATGCCGTATATCCGTTGATGCGACGTATTACCGGTCTGAATATCACCCTGTGGATGCTGAATGCGTGGTTGATTTTTGCCACGGCCGCGTTGTCGATTCTGCTATGGCAGGACGGCAGTGTCACCGCAGGCGCTATTACCATTGCCGTTTCGTTTACATTGCGTCTTAAAAGCCTGTCCCAATTCATTATGTGGGAAATTGCTTCTCTGTTCCGCAATATCGGCACTGTGCAGGACGGTAAGCGCCTTCTGACCCGGCCGCAAGAGTTGGTGGACCCGCCTGATGCTCAAGCACTGATGGTTAAAGACGGGGCGGTTGAATTCGATTCGGTGGTGTTTGGATATGAGCCGTCACAACCGTTCATCAATAATCTGACGCTTAAGATTCGGTCAGGTGAAAAGGTCGGTATCGTTGGCAGCTCGGGTGCAGGTAAATCAACATTGATCAACCTGCTGTTGCGCCTGTATGACATTGATCGCGGCCGTATTCTATTTGATGATCAGCCGATCACTAGTGTCACCCAAGAAAGCTTGCGCGCGGCGATTGGGGTAGTCAGCCAGGATACGGCACTGTTGCATCGCTCCATTCGCGAGAATCTACTCTATGGGCGGCCGGGTGCCAGTGAAGCCGAGCTGCGTGCAGCGGTTCGCCAAGCGCATGCCGATGGGTTCATTGCATCCCTGCAGGATGAGGCGGGACGCAAGGGATACGATGCTCATGCCGGTGAAAGAGGCGCTAAACTGTCGGGTGGGCAGCGTCAACGTATTGCGATTGCACGTGTACTATTGAAGAACGCGCCGGTGCTGGTATTGGATGAGGCAATGTCAGCGCTGGATTCTGAAGTAGAAGCGGCTATTCAAGAGAACCTGTCGGCGTTGATGCGGGGAAAAACAGTGGTAGCCATTGCCCATAGGCTGTCGACTATTGCTGCTATGGATCGCCTGATTGTCATGGAAGAGGGGCGTATCGTGGAGCAGGGTAGTCATCAAGAGCTGTTGAAGCTGAAAGGTCGGTATGCACGGCTGTGGCAGCACCAGAGTGGTAGCTTCATAGGCGATCAATATTAAGTAATACAACTCATTATTTAAATGCAAGGCATTGTCGTTTAGATTTATTGTATATTTGGGCATGGATGCCGCTCATTCACTTCCATTGATAGAGCCGATACATGAAGTTCAAACAAGATCTACTCTAGGGTGCCGTTTTTACGGCACTTGCGATCGCATCTTCTGCTGTTGCAGCTGAAAACCCTGTTGAACAGGAACAGTTGAAGTAAAGGCAGCGGCCCCCAGCAGAGTAGCATCAGGGCTATGTTACCCCACTTAACAGTGGCGCAACCGGTTTGTCACTGACGCCGATGGAAACGCCTCAGGCGTTGAGCAGCATTAACTGTCAGCAGATCGTGACTTTGGTCTCAATGACCTGAGCACGGTTCTTGATGCTCTACCAAGAGTCAGTGTGGAGCGGCGACTCGACTGGCTCTGGGTTAAAGCCGCCAGCAAGACGATGCCGGGAGCCAGTTATAGGTGGGGCATTGCCGACGCAGTTTACAGATGATACGCCCATCGACAGTCGGCACCACTGATGAAACCGGTCTCAAGGCTGATCTCTTAAACGGGCATGCTTATGGCTCAGTGTCGATTTTCCATTCTGAACAGGAAAATGTTGCGGAGTTCGTCGATAGCTTTGTTGGTACGTTGATGCCTGGCTGGCAGGATGAGGTTGCCAGCCGCGCAGTGCCATGCTCAAGCTGAGCTGGCGTTACCGATATTCCTTTGGTGGCATGGGTCTGACTTTGCCCTGGCTGGCCCCTTCCTGACTACATTCGAGTGAACGGTTTGCATCAGTCTTGCATATAATGGATAATGCAAATCGTTATCATTTGTCTTAATAGAACGGATTGCTCATGGATCGGATACATTTCAAGGCGGCTGCTCTGGTCGTGCCGTTGCTGCTGCCATTAACGGCACAGGCCAACACGCTGAACCAGAACCAGCAGGTATTGGAGCAGGCGCACCAGCAGGGTGCTCAGGTGCAGCGCAGTATTGATCGGCTGGATCAGCAGACGCGTGACAACTACGCGGCCTATACCGCCGCTTTGCGTCAGGCCGAATTGATGGAAGCCTATAACCGCCAGTTGGGTCGTATGGTCGATGACCAGGTGCACGAGTTAACCGACATCGAAGCACAGTTGGCGTCACTGGCTGAAACCGAGCAGGCAACCCTGCCGTTGCTGGTGCGAATGCAGGCGATGCTGGAACAATTCGTGGCCGGTGACCTGCCGTTTCAGCTGGCAGAGCGAGAGCGGCGTATTGAAGGTCTGGCACGCTTGCTTGATCGGGCCGATGTCAGTCTGGCGGAAAAATATCGCCAGATCTTGCAGGCCTATCAGATCGAAGCCGAGTACGGCCGCACACTTGAAGCCTGGAGTGGCACTCTGCAGCAGGGCGACAGCCGTCGCGAAGTCACTTTCCTGCGCCTCGGCCGCGTTGCGCTCTATTACCAGACACTGGACGGCGAGGAGAGCGGCCGCTGGAGTCACTCAGGTAACCGTTGGGAAGCTCTGGAGGGAACGTACGACTGGCCGATCCGCAAGGGTATCGGCATGGCGCGTCAGCAGTCCGTCCCTGAATTGCTGGAACTGCCCCTTGAATTGATTCCCGCTGACCCGACCGGAGCTACATCATGAAGGCCGTTACCCGTTCTTTTGCTGCCTTGATGCTGCTGCTTTGTCTGCCGGCACAGGCCAATGACCTGCAACAGTTGTTGCAACAGGTCCGTTCCCAGGCCGCAACCGACCAGCGGGTCGATGCACAACGATTGGCCGCTTTCCGCTCCGACAGCGCGGATCAGCAAGCGCTGCTGGACGATGCACGCACCCGCCTAGCAGCCGCAGACGCGCGTCAGCGCGAACTGAAAGCGCAGTTTCAGCGCAATGAGGATACGCTGACCGAACAGGGTGATGCCCTGCGCGTACGCAGTGGTCAGTTGGGGGAAGTGTTTGGGGTCGTCAAACAGCAGGCGCAGGATGTGCGCGGACTGCTGGATGACTCCATGATTACGGCTCAGCACCCCGAGCGTGCCGAGTTGCTGACATTTGCCGAGCAGAAACGGATTCCCACATTGAGTGAACTGGAGGGGCTCTGGTTTCTGTTGCAGCAGGAGATGACCGCTACCGGTGAAGTGGCGCGCTTTACGGCTTCGGTAGTGCAGACGGATGGTGTGCGCAGTGACGAAGGCGTGGTGCGAGTGGGGCCATTTACTGCCCTGAATGCCCAGGGTGAATATCTGAATTATCGTGATGGCAGTCTACATGTACTGCCGGTACAGCCAGCGGGATCGGTATTGAAGCAGGCGCAGGCGTTTGTACAGGGGCAGGGCGAAACACTGGTGATCGATCCCAGTCGCGGCAATCTGCTGGCACTGCTGGCACAAACTCCCAGCCTGCAGCAGCGTATAGCTCAGGGTGGTCTGGTGGGCTACATCATTCTGGGACTGGGTGGCATCGGCCTGCTGGTGGCGCTGTGGAAACTGACGACGACGCTGAAAATCGAGTTCAGCGTACGGGCGCAGTTGCGCATGGCTGATCAGGCCGATAGCGCGAACCCACTCGGGCGAGTGCTGGCTGCAGGACAAGCCGGGCGCACAACCGACGAAACCGAACTGCGCGTGGATGAAGCCCTGCTCAAAGAGGCGCCACTGCTGGAACGGGGTCTTACGCTGCTCAAACTGGTGGCGGCGGTGGCACCCTTATTGGGGCTGTTGGGTACGGTGACCGGCATGATCGGCACGTTCCAGAGCATTACCCTGTTTGGTACTGGCGACCCCAAATTGATGGCGGGTGGCATCTCGCAAGCATTGATGACGACCGTACTGGGGTTGTGTGTGGCCATTCCGCTGCTGTTTTGCCATAGCTTGCTGGCTGCCCGCAGCCGTCGTCTGTTGCAGCTGTTGCAGCAGAAAGGTCTGGCGTTATTGGCCGCTCAGCGTGAACAGCTAAGTGATGCGGATGAGGCGCGCCATGCTGCCTGATCTGGCCCATTTCGAGGCGGCGTTGGCGGGGTTTTTCAATGCCGGTGGGCCGGTACTCTGGGCATTGATGGCTGTCAGTCTGGTGTTGTGGACGCTGCTGCTGGAGCGTCTCTGGTTCCGCTGGATCGACTTTCCGCGCCGTATCCGCGACTACCGTCAACAGCCTGCCGGTGCGGGCAGACAATTGAATCGGGCGGATCTGCTGCTGGACCTGCAGGCGGCTTTGCCACTGATTCGTACTCTGATAGCGCTCTGTCCGCTGATCGGTCTGCTGGGCACAGTGACCGGCATGATTCATCTGTTCGACACCCTGGCTCTGAATGGTACCGGCAACCCGCGATTAATGGCTGCCGGTGTGGCACGGGCGACGCTGCCAACGCTGGCCGGCATGGTGATGGCGGTGAGCGGACTGCTGATCTGGAACCGACTGGCGCGCTGGAGCCAACTGCAACGAACCCGACTGGATATCACAGGAGCCAGAGGATGAGGCAACGACTTAACCTGGAACGAATGGATAACGACGCCGAGATCGATATGACGCCGATGCTCGACATTGTGTTCATCATGCTGATCTTTTTCATTGTATCCACCAGCTTCGTACGCGAGGCCGGGGTGGAAATCGAACGGCCCATCTCTGCTACTGCCGAGGTAAAGGAAAGCCAGGGGGTGATGCTGGCGATTACCGCCGAGGATGAAGTCTGGCTGGACCGTCAGCCGGTGGATGTGCGCATGATCCGTCCGGCACTGGAGCGGCTCAAGGTTGAACAGCCGGATCTGGGCGTGATGATTCAGGCGGATATGAACGCCAAGACCGGGCTGCTGGTTCAGGTAATGGACCAGGTGAAGCTTTCGGGTATCGAGCAGGTGGCGGTGGCGACACGAGAGGGCGCGGGTTGATGCGAAGCCTGTTGTTCATACCGCCGGCATTGCTGGTCAGTCTGTTGCTGTTTCTGTTGATGGCGCATCTGGCTGGTACTGGCCGCGCTGCGCCGCCGGATACGGGCGGTTATACCGCAGTCAATCTGCATCGCCTCACCCTGGACTCCGAGGTGCAGGTGCGTGAACGTGAGTCATTGCCGCCGCCCGACATTCAGCCTGAACAGCCGCCTACGCCAACCATGCCGAATCTGGCACAGCCCGTGGCGATGAACACGCCGTCGGTGGCGCTGAACATGCCTCTGCCGGCGATCGAGATGGGATTGCAGGTCAATGCCGCCGTCGACCTGTCGGCGGTTGCTGCTATGGCGGCACCATCCCCGTCTACGAGTATGGCCATGAACCTGAATGCTGCGCCGGTCTCGCGGATGAATCCACAGTATCCACAACGGGCCCTGAGTCGCCGCATTGAAGGTCATGTCGTGGCCGAATTTACCGTGGATGCCAAGGGTCGGGTGATACCTGAATCATTCAAGATCGTGGAATCCGAGCCGCCGGGCATCTTTGATCGAACGGTCGAGCGTGCGCTGTTGCGCTGGCGTTTCAATCCGGTGACTGAACAGGGTTCAGCCGTCCCGTTCCGTACCCGTCAACGGCTGGAATTCAACCTGGAGTAGTGACAATGAAATGGATGACGCTATGTCTGTCCCTGTGGTGGCTGCTAAGCACCACGGCCGGTGCGCAAACGCTGACGTTGCCACCGGCGGTACTCAAGCAGCTCAACGCCGCCCAGGAGGCGATGGCGGCTGAAAATTATCCACAGGCAGATAAGGTGCTACGCGCGCTGGCTGCACGGGATCTGAGTGCGCCGGCACAGGCGTACATTCTCCAGTTTCAGGGCAACCTGGCACTGGCGCGGCAGCAGGAGGCCGCGGCGATGAAGCGTTTTGCTGCTGCTTATGCACTCAACGCACTGCCTGCGATCGATCAGCGCCGTCTGCTGCATACGGTTGCTCAGTTGCAGATGAGCCAGTCGCGCTGGCGTGAAGGGATTGACTCGCTGCAACGCTGGATGGAGGAGATCCGTAGTCATGGCACCCAAACGGAGAAAATCCGCGCTGAAGACCATTTGCTGCTGGCGCAGGGGTATTCCCGAGTTGAGCAGTGGGCGCAGGTGGTGGCACCGGTCAAAGCCGCCATACGCATGCGCGGGCGCGCACCGGAAGACTGGTATCGACTGCAATTGGCGGCGCACTTTCAGCTCAAGCAGTGGAAGGGGGCAACCGCCGTGCTTGAGTTGCTGGTCAACCGTTATCCACACAAGGCTCGCTACTGGGAACAGCTGGCCAGCGTCTATCAGCTGCGTGACCGTCATGCCGATGCGCTGGCGACGTTGAGGGCAGCGTGGCTGGGTGGTCAATTCGATCAGGAGCGTCAGTACATCTGGCTGTCTCAGCTGTTGTTACAGCAGGGCCTGCCGCAACGAGCGGCGGAACTGCTGGATGACGCGATGAACCGGCAACAGGTGCGGCGGAGCCTCAAGCATGAACGTCTGCTGGCACAGACCCAGCTGCAGGCCAAACTATACAGCGCTGGCCGTGGCACGCTTGAGCGAATCGCCCAGCGCCGGCCGGACTATATGACCTGGCGTCAGCTGGCTTACCTGGATATGCAGCTCCAGCGCTGGGATGCGATGAAACAGAGTATCGAGCGGGCGGTAGCACTCAAGCCCGATGCCGCCGACCTGCATCTGCTCAGTGGTATAGCCGACCTCAACCGTGCTCAGCTGGATCAGGCGCGTGCCAGTTTTGTTCGGGCCCGCGAGTATGCAGCCACGCGTGCCCAGGCACAGAGTTGGCTCAATTACCTGGATCAGCGGTCGGGGTGATCGCGTCAACGGATGCCGCTGGAGCGGACAGGTTCGGCCAATTATGGCAGGATAGGGCGCTGATGAATCCGGAAGTATCTCATGAGCAACAAACTGAACGCCCCCCGAGCACGTGCACCCCATCAGCTCTGGTCGAACCGCATCGCCTTCATCCTGGCGGCGGCCGGTGCTTCGGTCGGATTGGGCAATATTTGGAAATTCCCGTATATCGCCGGTGAAAACGGCGGTGGTGCTTTTGTCCTGGTGTATCTCGTCTGCATCGCCCTGTTGGGGGTGCCGCTGCTGATGGCCGAGGTACTGATTGGCCGCCGAGGCCAGCAGAACCCGATTAACTCGATGGCCACATTGGCGCAGGAAGCGGGTGCGAGTCCATGGTGGAAAAACGTCGGCCGCCTGGGCGTATTGACCGGCTTTTTGCTGCTCAGTTTCTACGTCGTCGTGGCCGGCTGGGCGCTGGCCTATATTCCGATTACGGCCAGCGGCACCTTTACCGAGCTGCAACCGGCCGCGATCGGGCAGTTGTTTGAGCATCAGTTACAGCAGCCATGGCAGCTGATTGGCTGGAGTACGCTGGTATTGGTGATGACCCTGGGCATAGTCGGCCGTGGTGTGCGCCAAGGGCTGGAAAAGGCAGCTAACTTGCTGATGCCATTACTGTTCATGTTCCTGCTGGTATTGGTGGCATTTGCTGCCGGCAGTGGTCATTTTGCCGATGCGGCAGCGTTCATGTTTGAGCCTGATTTCAGCAAACTCAGTGCCTCCGGAGTGCTGGTCGCGTTGGGACATGCCTTCTTTACGTTGAGTATCGGCGGCGGTGCGATGATGGTGTATGGCTCCTACCTGCCTGCCGGGGTATCCATTGCGCGGACATCGATACTGGTAGCGGTACTGGATACGGCCGCCGCCCTGCTGGCGGGGATGGCAATTTTTCCGATCGTGTTCGCCTATGGTTTGGAACCGGGAAGTGGACCGGGGCTGATCTTTGTAACCCTGCCGATCGCCTTTGGCCAGATGCCGTTTGGCACTCTGTTCGGCACCCTGTTTTTCGTCATGCTCTCGGTGGCGGCACTGACCTCGGCGTTCTCGCTGATTGAGCCTGCCATCGCCTGGCTGACTGAAAAGGTCGGCATGTCACGCCTCAAAGCCAGTTTGCTGGGCGGCGGCGGTATCTGGCTGTTGAGTCTGGGGACCGTGTTTTCATTCAATATCTGGCAAGATCAGACCGTGGCGGGCAAGACCTTCTTTGAAGCACTGGATTATCTGACCTCCGGCTGGATGTTGCCATTGGGTGCGCTGTTGATGGCGATCTTTACTGCCTGGGTGATGAAGCCCGAGGCTACGGCCAGCGAACTCGGCGGTGACAGCGTCTGGTACCGCGGTTGGCTTGGCCTGATGCGCTACCTGGTACCGGTGGTAATTCTGGTGATCTTTTTGCAGGCGATTGGTCTGATCAACCCCTGATTTCTGGCCTGCCCGCTCCGCCGGGCAGGGTTGGTACACAGCCTTCACATACCGCCGGCCCGAGCCGGGTTGGCGGTTGTATCCCAATGATCTCCACGCACCTTAATCCCTCTTCTGATCCTTCAAATAAAACATAATCATTCTCATTCGTTGATAGTTAATGAGAACTATTATATTCTTTTGCGCATGCATGGTTTGGACGCTGGGTCCGGCCCACTCTGTTTTTGCGCAAGGTTTGTCATGGTTTCTAATCGTTCAGTCTGGTTGCGTCGCTTGCTGACATGGCACTGGATCAGCTCGGCGCTCGCATTATTCGGCATGCTGCTGTTCGCCATCACCGGCATCACGCTGAACCATGCCGGTCAGATACCCGCTACCCCAGAGGTGCAGACCATTGAAGCGGTGTTGCCGAGCAGTCTGCAGCAGCAGCTGCCGTCACTGGCGGCAACTGCTCCGCCAGTTCTGCCCCCTGATTTGACGCAGTGGCTGCAGCAGGAGCAGGGCATCAGCACGGTTGGCACCATGCTGCCGGAATGGTCTGAATATGAACTCTATCTGTCGATGCCACGTCCTGGTGGTGATGCCTGGCTGAGCATTGATTTCACCTCCGCCGAGGTGCTGTACGAAAGTACGGATCGTGGTTGGATTGCCTACCTGAATGATCTGCACAAGGGGCGCAATACCGGCACCGTTTGGGTGTGGTTCATCGATCTGTTTGCGCTGGTGTGTGTGTTGTTTTGCCTGACCGGGTTCGGCGTACTGAGCCTGCATGCACGCGAGCGCGTGTCGGTATGGCCAGTGACCGGGTTGGGTGTGCTGGTGCCGGTGTTGCTGGCAATTTTATGGATGCATTAAGGAGTCGATATGTCTGGGCAATGGAAAACAACGGCGGTGGCCGTGTGGCTGGTATTGGGTGCCGGTAGTGCTGCAGCGGCTGAATTCAGGGTTGATGTAACGGTTCCGGCATTGGCTGTGGCCGAGTATCACCGTCCCTACGTGGCGGTCTGGGTCGAGACCGAAAAGGGCCGGCATCAGCAGAATCTGGCGCTCTGGTATGACCAGGAACTGAAAGACAATGAAGGGACCAAATGGCTCAAGGACCTGCGCCTCTGGTGGCGGCGCAGTGGCCGCAGTCTTGAGTTCCCGGTGGATGGACTTTCCGGTGCGACCCGGCCGGTTGGCACTCATACACTGAGCTTTGCCGCCGATTCACCGCAGTTGGCGACGTTGCCAGCGGGTAATTACCAACTGGTGGTGGAAGCGGTCCGCGAAGTGGGTGGGCGTGAAGTACTCAGACTGCCCTTCAGCTGGCCCGCAAGCACTCAACAGCAGGCATTACAGGGCCAGCATGAGCTGGGTTCGGTCACCTTGAATATAACCCCCTGAACCAATCTCTGAAGCAACCCCTTAACCAATGGCATGGACGGAATAAGCATGAATGTGAAACAACTGGCGGTGGGTACCCTGATGGCCCTGGGATTGGGATTGTCCGTGGAAGCGCAGGCGCATCGTGCCTGGATGCTGCCCTCAGCTACGGTGCTCTCGGGTGAAAACAGCTGGATTACCGTGGATGCGGCCATTTCCAACAGCTTGTTCTATTTTGAGCATCATCCGCTGGGGCTGAACAACGTACAGATCCTGTCACCAAACGGTAAGCCGGTTGCAGCTCAAAACCCGGCAACCGGAAAGTATCGTTCGGTATTTGATGTGGAACTGAGCGAAGAGGGCACATACACGCTGCAAAGCCACAACCAGGGTGTGTTTGCGCGTTACACCCTTGATGGGGAAGCCAAGCGCTGGCGCGGGAAAGCTGCTGATCTCGGCACAATCCCGGCGGCAGCCGAGGACGTGAAGGTCAGCGAAATCGATACGCGGATACAGGTCTTTGTGACCAAGGGCGCGCCGACTGACGTGACTTTTGTCCCGACCGGTCATGGCATAGAACTGGTGCCAGAGACCCATCCCAACGACCTGTTTACCGGTGAACCGGTGGCCTTCGGTTTCCTGATTGATGGTCAGCCTGCAGCCGGTCTTGATGTCGTTTTGATCCGGGACGGCATTCGCTATCGCGACCAGGTAGGTGAAATCGAGCTGATGACGGATGCGCAGGGCAAGCTGACGCTGACCTTCGACGAACCGGGCATGTACTGGCTGGAAACGGAGACCGAGCAGGACAGCCGTGTGCTTAAAGATGCCAAGCGTCGCTTGAGCTACAGCGCTACGTTGGAAGTGTTGCCGCTTTGACGCTCGGGTTAAAACTGGCATTGGCCGGGATTGCTCTGGCACTGGTGTTGATCGTGCAGCAGGACGCGCTGCCGGCCGAGCGCCAGTGGCTGGCAAGCCTGGTACTGATTGCTTACGCACTGATTCTGTTGCGGGCTGAACGTCGCGGGCGACGCTCGACTCATACAGGCACATCACCGGCTGACTATCTGGTCGCCTACGCCACCGAAACAGGGACGGCACGCCAACTGGCCGGGCAAACGCGCAAGCGATTGCGCAAGGCGGGCTTCAGCGTCGAGGTGACTGAATTGAATCGGCTGGACCGGGCGCCATTACCGGCGAAGGCCCTGCTGCTGATTGCCAGTACCACGGGTAACGGCGATGCACCGCGTACCGGTGATCGCTGGCTGGAAGGGGATGATCCTGAACGTTTCCATGAGCGGCCTTTTGCCGTGCTGGCATTGGGTGACCGGCGTTATCCGCGTTTCTGTGCCTTTGGGCTGACGCTCACACTCCGCTTGCAGCAGGCGGGAGCCGTGCCCCTGTTGGCAACGGTTCAGGTTGATCAGGCCGATACCAATGTCATTGAACATTGGCATCGGCAGTTGCTGGCCTCAACCTGAATCGGTGGGGGTACCGTTTATTCCCGTTTCAGTGGACCTGCCAGTGCGATGAACGCCCGCGTGGCAGCACTGCGATATGCGTCTTTCCTCAATAGCAGTACGGCGGTACGGGTCAGTTCGGTGGGTGTCAGTGGCAGGGCCAACAGGTCTGCACGTTCCTGCGCCACCTGTGCCGGTAGCAATGAGGCCAGCGGGGTGTGGCGCACCATTTCGATTACGGCGCTGACCGAATTGGCTTCCATCATCACCTGCGGGTGCAGTGCGTGCTGGCGGCAGTAGCGGTCGATCTGTTCGCGGGTCGCAAACTCGGTATTGAGCAACACCAGCGACAATGTTCCTAGCGTTTGGGCGTCGATCTGTTGCCTGTTGGCCAACGGATGATCCCGATTGACGACCAGTGCCAGCCGCTCTTCCAGCAGAGGGCGGGACTCGATATCGCGGCTGTGTACATCGGCAAAGGCGATCCCCAGATCAAAATCATCTTCAAGCAGCCGCTCCTCCATCCGCTCCTGTGACATCTCTTCCACCTGCAGCCTGATATGGGCGTGACGCTCATGGAATGTCCGCACCAGCGGGCCGATCAGGTAAGGCGTGAAAGTGGGCGTGATCGCAATGCGCAGCAGGCCGCGGCTGAGATCGCTTACGTCGTGAATGGCGCGTTTGCCGGCATCCAGGTCTTGCAGGGCACGGCGTGCATAGCGTGCATACACTTCACCGGCATCGGTCAGGGCAATGCTGCGTCCGGACCGGTCGAATAGCCGGGTACCCAAATTTTCTTCCAGTTGCTTGATCTGTTGTGACAACGCCGGCTGTGACACATGCATCGCTGAAGCGGCGCGGGTGAAGTTACGGTGTTCGGCCACCGCCAGAAAGTAGTGGATATGACGCAGCAGCATATTTTTACCTATAAGTATGGCTTATCAACTTCATTATAAATGCGTCTTTCACCTTATGAGAAGAGCGGCGTACCATCGCTTCATCGATTAGCGAATGGCCCCGGAGAACGCTGCCATGAAAGAGATCATTGAAGGCTTTTTGAAATTCCGCAAAAACGTTTTCCCGACACACGAAGACCTGTTCAAGGGACTGGCGCATCAGCAAAGCCCGCGCACACTGTTCATCTCCTGTTCCGATAGCCGTCTGGTGCCAGAGCTGATCACTCAGCATGAGCCCGGTGGCCTGTTCGTCATCCGCAATGCGGGCAACATCGTGCCGTCTTACGGACCCGAACCCGGGGGTGTATCGGCATCGGTGGAGTATGCGGTCACCGCGCTGCAGGTGGCTGATGTGGTGATCTGTGGTCACTCGGATTGCGGCGCGATGAAGGCGATTGCCACCTGCGCCTGTATGGATGGCATGCCTGCCGTCGGCAGCTGGCTGCGCTATGCTGATTCTGCCCGTATCGTCAATCAGGCCCGTCACCACCGCAGCGAACGCGACCGCATCGAAGCGATGGTGCATGAAAACGTGATTGCCCAGCTGGCCAACCTGCAGACCCATCCGTCGGTGCGTCTGGCACTGGAAGAGGGTCGTCTGACCCTGCATGGCTGGGTATACGACATTGAATCGGGCCGGATGGAGGCATTTGACGGCAGTCGTCGTGCCTTTGTTTCCCTCGCCGAAAACCCCCATGTGCGCGCCACGCCTGAGCCTTTGCCCAAGGCGATGTAACGTCCATATTTTTCATCAACCTGTAGTCATTATTGCTCCTAAAGAGGTAGACCATGATCCAGTCACACAATAGCAAAAACGCGCGTCAGGCCCTGACCGACCAGATTCTGGCGATCAAAGGTGAAAAAGATCTGTCGTTTGCCCAGCTTACTGAAGGTACAGGCCTGAGTGTCACCTTCGTCACTGCCGCCCTGTTGGGCCAGCACCCGTTGCCGGCAGAAGCTGCGGCCGTGGTAGCCGACAAGCTGGGCTTGGGTGAAGAGGCCGTCGCTGTGCTGCAGACCATTCCGATGCGTGGCAGCCTTGAAGAAGCTGTGCCCACCGACCCGACCATCTATCGTTTCCATGAGATGTTGCAGGTCTACGGCACAACGCTGAAGGCACTGGTCCACGAGGAGTTTGGTGACGGTATCATCAGCGCGATCAACTTCAAGATCGATATCAAGAAGGTTGAAGATCCGGAAGGTGGCTCCCGTGCAGTGATTACGCTGGATGGCAAATACCTGCCGTACCGACCGTTCTAAGGATGCGGTAGACTGCGCGCCGGTGCCTTGCACCGGCGTTTTCGTTTCACCTGCGGCGGTTCTCCATCATGTCCATTGATTCTCCTTCACAGACCTTCGGCTCCCGTCTGCATCGGTTCTGGCCGATGTTGATCATTATTGCGCTGGCGCTGAATTTGCGTCCCATTGTTACATCTCACGGCCCGTTGCTGGAGCAGATCCGTGCTGACACCGGTCTGAGCCTGCAATCCATGTCATTGCTGACGGTGCTGCCCATGCTGTGTATGGGCCTGTTTCCGCTGTTGTTGCCGCGACTGGGGCGGCGGCTGAGCGAGAACAGCTGGATCGTCGGCGGACTGCTGGCCATCGCCGCCGGCTGTGCCTGGCGCTTGTTTTTGCAGGATGGTCCCTCATTGATTCTGACCGCGCTGCTGGCCGGTATGGGGGTGGCGGTGGTGCAGTCATTGGCGCCCGGAGTGGTCAAGCGCTGGTATACGCAACATGTGCCCTTGGGTATGGGGCTGTACTCGGCGGCCTTGATGGGGGGCGGTGGCTTGGCGGCGGTGTTCAGCCCGCTGGTGGCCCGCAGTACTGAACAATGGCAAACAGGGTTGGGCATCTGGTTACTGCCGGCATTGTTGGCGGTGCTGTTTTGGGTGGGCCGTCCACGGGAGTCCGCTTACGCAGGCGGTGCGGGTGTGCGTCTGAATTGCTTGACCAACCGTCGCGCCTGGTTGCTGGCGGTATATTTTGGTCTGGCCAACGGTGGCTACGCCAGCATGGTGGCCTGGCTGCCGCTATATGCGCAAACCCTTGGCTGGAGTACGGCCGATAGTGGGGGGCTGGTCGGCCTGATGACACTGTTACAAGTATGTGCCGCCCTGTGTGTGCCGCTACTGTGTCGCGGGCGCAGTGACCGGCGTCCCTGGCTGTTGTTGGCGGTGGTGCTGCAGTTGATCGGCTTTTCCGGTCTGGTGTTCTGGCCTGATGCGGGGCTCAGTCTGTGGGTCGCGCTGATCGGGTACGGGTTGGGCAGTTGTTTCGCGCTGACCCTGACTCTGGCGCTGGACCATCTGCGCGTGCCTGCCATGGCGGGTGTGCTGGCAGCGTTTGTGCAAGGAGTGGGGTTTGTGATTACGGCGCTGATTCCTTATCTGGCCGGGATGTTGCGTGAGCTGGCCGGTAGTTTTGCCGCGTCCTGGGGGTTGATACTGGTGACGCTGGTGCTGATGTTTATCGCCACCTGGCGCTTTGCCCCGAGTGGTTATGCACCGGCGATGGCCGGTATTGAGGGCCCGGCATTACCGCGCTAGTGTGTGGGTTGAAGAGGAAAAGCCGTACCCACCCGCTGGGGGGTACGGCAAAAGCCTTAGTCGCAGTCCTTGCGCAGTGACTCGTGGCTCTGTTTGCTGTGCTGACCGATACGACCGACCAGATCGGTGGCCGCATCTGCATCCTGCGCCTGTTCGGCCTGTGCCAGTTGAGTGAGCAAAGTGCTGAACTGTTCAAGTCCCGACCGGTATTCCTGCATCATCATCGGATGGTGCGCCGGTGCCAGATCGTGCAGCTTCAGTGGTTGCTCATCCGCGGCCGCTGCCGCCAGTGTCAGCATATCCTGTCGGGCAGTGGCCATCTGCTGCCAATCTTCCCCGGACAACGCCTGACGATAGGCCTTGAAGCTGTGCTTCAGAGACTTCATCTGCTCGCCCAGTTGGGTATCCTGGCAATGGTTGCTGTGAGCACTGACCGCCATCGGCAGAGTCAGCAGGCTGGTGGTGAACAGGGCTGTTGTTATTGTTTTCAGCATATTCTCTCCTTGAAACCTTATGGCTCCTTAAACACCGCGAGCTTCGTTAAAACCAGAAGCTGACGCCGACACGCCAGAGGGTTTCGTCCACATCGTGACCGCTGTCTCGGGCCAGGTCAGCCGAGTCACCCAGCTTGCGCTCCCAGGTGACGCCTACGTAGGGTGCAAAGTCCGGACGCACCTCCCAGGCCAGACGCAGCTCCAGATCCAGATCGGCCAGGCCGCTGCCCTGATGCTCCTCGCGGTCACTGAAGTTGTGGGCTGTCAGCCCGACTTCGGGGCTGAGTACCCATTGCCGGGTCAGACGGATCTCCCGTTCCAGGCTCAGCTCGGCGGTCAGATCGGTGCCCGGGCCGGCCAACAGATTGAACTCGGTTTCCAGATACCAGGGAGCTGTTCCGTTGACGCCCAGCAGGGCGCGATCATCACGTTTATCAGCCAGTGGTTCATGCTGCCAGCCCAACTGCAGATCCCAATAAGGCGCAATCGCACGGCGGTATAACAGGCGCAGTTCATGTTCCTCGCTGCGTCCATCCAGGCGTGCGCCTTCGCTGCTCAGGACCAGTTTGTGCAGGTCGGTACCCAGCCAGCCCTCAATATTCCAGGCCAGACGGGTATCGCCTTCGCTGTAGGCTCCCTCCAGTTGCTTGACGTTGAACATGCCCAGTACCGGGTCGTCATTCATGCCGCCCTGTGCCAGTGCCGGGGTCAGCAGGGCCAGAAGCGGCCAGTGTGTGTGCAGTTTCATGCGGTATCTCCTCAGCTGACCACGACTTTTCGGAACATGCCCATCATGTGATAGAGCAGATGGCAGTGGAACGCCCATTCACCTTTGGCATCGGCGGTGACCAGATAGCTCAGACGTGCTCCCGGTTGTACCACCAGAGTGTGTTTGCGCGGCAGGTGAGTGGTATCACCGGTTTCCAGATCACTCCACATGCCGTGCAGGTGAACCGGGTGCGGCATCATGGTGTCGTTGACCAGGATAATGCGCACGCGCTCGCCATAGGTCAGCTGGATCGGGTCGGCATCGGCATAGCGAATGCCGTTGAGGGACCACATGTAGCGGCTCATGTTGCCGGTCAGGTGCAGCTCGATGTCGCGGCTCGGTTCGCGGGTGTCGGGTGTGGGGTGCAGGCTGCGCAGATCGGCATAGGTGAGTACCTTGCGGCCGTTGTTGCGCAGGCCAACGCCGGGATCATCGAGCCGATATTGTGGAGCTTCGGCGCGCATGTCAACGTGAGGGCCGTATTCGCTGTCGGCATGCACCGGCATGCCTGCAGAGAGCGGATTGCCTTGATAGGCGGGTTCACTCGCTGGGCCGTTGCCGTGATGCATGCCAGCGGGCATGGCGTCATGGTTACCGTGGGCCATTTTGCCATGATCCATTTTGCCATGGTTCATTGGCATGGCTGCTGTTTGGGTCGGCATGGCGTGACCGGTATCATGCGTCATCGTTCCGTGCGACATCGTGCCGTGGGACATGGGCATGTCATGCCCGGCGTGGCCGCCATGTTCCCCTGCTGCCATCGCCATGCCCATATCCATATGGGTCAGCTCGGGTGCCGGGTCCAGTGCCGGTGGTGTGGCTTTCAGCGTTATATCAGGCGTCAGCTGGCCATGGGCATAACCGGAACGGTCGATCGCCTGAGCGAACAGGCTGTAGGCCTTGTGTTCGGTCGGCTCGACGATGATGTCGAGGGTTTCGGCTGCGCCGATGCGGAATTCATCGACATTGACCGGCTCTACATATTGGCCGTCACAGGCGACGACGGTCATTTTCAGGCCGGGAATGCGCAGGTCAAAGAACGTCATGGCGGCGGCATTGATCACGCGCAGGCGTACCTTCTCGCCGGGGTTGAACAGGCCGGTCCAGCCGCTGGCAGGGGTCTGGCCGTTCATCAGGAAGGTGTAGGTATAACCGGTGACATCAGAGATATCGCGATCGCTCATGCGCATCTTGTCCCACATCTGCCGCCGTGACAGTGCCGTGCCCCAGCCGTCCTGCTGTGCCTCTGGGATGAGGTCGTCGGCCAGCGTGCGTTCGCGGCGGTTGTAGTAGTGGCTCATCTTTTTCAGGTTGGCGTACACCCGCTCAGGCGGGGTATCACTCCAGTCCGACAACATCAGCACATAGTCACGATCATAGCTGAAGGGTTCGGGCTCCTTCGGGTCGATGATGATGGCACCGTAGAGGCCGGTCTGTTCCTGGAAACCGGAATGGCTGTGGTACCAGTAGGTGCCGCTCTGCTGCACATCGAATGCGTAGGTGAAGGTTTCACCGGGGGCGATGCCGTCAAAGCTCAGCCCCGGTACGCCGTCCATCTCCGTGGGCAGAATCATGCCGTGCCAGTGGATGGATGAATCGGTGTCGAGGTTGTTGTGCACGTTCAACGTTACCCGTTCACCTTCCCGCCAGCGCAATACAGGGGCCGGCAGGGAGCCGTTGACGGTGGTGGCCAGAGCCTCCTTGCCGGTAAAGTTGACCAGCTGGTGGCCGATGTTCAGATCGAACTCGGTGCCGCTCAGTACGGGGTGTGGCTTGAGAGTCGGCGCGGTGTTGGCTGCCAGCAGCGGGCGTGTGCTGAGGCTCAGCCCGGTGGCCAGCCCGCCCAAGGCGAGTCCCTGGACGAAGCGGCGCCGCGAAGGCGCAGGCAAAGTGTTGTGCTTGCTCATCAAAATGCTCCTGAATAGCGAAAATGTCAGTGCCGCCTGAACGTGGCGACAGGGTCAAAGGCTATTCAGGCTTTTGGAGGGCGGTGCAGGCCGGACGGGAACAGTTGCTGATACAGGTTCGGTGTCAGGGTAATATGAGTGGCCTTGGCGGCCGGTCCAAGGGCAAGTGCCGGCAGCAGTGGGGCACAATGGCTGCTGCAGCTGCTCATGCACTGTTGCCAGCATGAGGGAGCAGAGTCCTGGCTGTCCGCATGATCATGCCCGGCTGCCATCATGCCGCTGGTCATGGAACCTGGCGGTATGGTGGTTGCCGATGCGACGACAGGCGCGAGCAACAGCAGCAGTAATGCTACTGCACTCAGCAGGCCGGTCAGTCGATAGGCAGGTGTATCAGGCATGACAGTCTCGTTTGGCGTTTGGCATAGTATAGAATGCTGACCGGGGCTTAGGGCAAGAGTTCCGACCGTTTTCCTGTTCCTCTGTTTACTCTGTGTGTTGAGGCCATGTGACCCGTTCCCGTCGTTCTGTGTTTTTTCGCTATGTTATTCGGCCGCTCTGGCGCGTGTTGTGGCGTGTCGGCCTGGTAGTGGGCGTGCTGCTGACGCTGCTGGTGTTCAGTCTGCGCGTAATTGATCCGCCGGTGTGGTCGTGGCTGGTGTGGCGGGAACTGTCTCAGCCGGTTGGCTATCCGGCGGAATACCGTCATCAATGGGTGGACCTGGAACAGATCCCGCTGCAGCTGCAGTTGGCGGTTGTGGCGGCTGAAGATCAGCGTTTCCCGCTGCATGGTGGCATTGATCTGCATGCTGTGCGGAGCGCGCTGGAAGAGGCGCTCGCTGGCCAGGGGCTTAGAGGGGCCAGCACCCTGACTCAGCAAACGGCGAAGAATCTGTTCCTGTGGCCCGGCCGCGACTGGGTGCGCAAGGGGCTGGAAGTGCCGTTGGCGCTGATGCTGGAAAGCATGTTGGGCAAGCGGCGCATTCTGGAGCTGTACCTTAACATTGTTGAGTTCGCGCCCGGCATCTATGGTGCAGGAGCAGCCAGCGAGTATTGGTACCGGCAACCGGTGGCGACCATCAACGCAGATCAGGCCGCTCGCCTGGCTGCCATTTTGCCCAACCCCTGGCTGTATCAGGCGCAGCCACCCACGACCTATGTGCGCCAGCGTGCCGACTGGATTCGGCAGCAGATGCGTCAACTGGGGCCTGACTGGGTCGGCCAGCTTGAATGAACTGGTTATAAAAGGTTCAGTCTTTATGGCATTTGCTGTATAAAAGTGCCCTTCGTGGCGCATGATGACGCCTATTCTCTGCATGGACGCGTGTCAGGCTGCTTGATACAGCGTGCAACTCCTTGATTCCGTTTACTGCTCTGCCGATCTGGCTGGGCGGTGGTTACTATTTGACCTGATCGGTCAGGCATGAATCGGATACCAACATGACGAAAAACTCTCCACTGGCCCTGTTGCCACTCGGACTTTTTTTGGCCCTGTTCATCGGCAGTGGTCTTTATTATCAGGCAGCGGGTGTCGACTTCGCCTTCTATCAGATCTCCGCACCGGTGGCGATTCTGCCTGCCATCGTGCTGGCGCTGATCCTGCAGAAGGGGCAACTGAACGCCCGCATCGAAACTTTTATTGCCGGTGTCGGTGATCACACCATCATTACCATGGCGTTGATCTACCTGCTGGCCGGTGCCTTTGCCAGTGTGGCCAAGGCTGTGGGCGGGGTGGATGCCACCGTCAACTTCGGTCTCAGTATTATCCCGCCATCAATGGTGCTGCCGGGCCTGTTCGTGATTACGGCGTTTATTGCCACCTCAATGGGGACCTCCATGGGCACCATTGCGGCGATTGCTCCGATTGCGGTCGGCGTGGCCGAAGCGACCGATCTGCCGCTGCTGCTGACGGTCGGTACGGTGGTGGGTGGAGCGATGTTCGGCGATAACCTGTCAATCATTTCCGATACCACCATCGCCGCGACCCGAACCCAGGGCTGCGAGATGCGCGACAAGTTCCGCCTCAATTTCAAGATTGCGCTACCGGCGGCACTGCTGACACTGGTGTGGCTGTTCATTCAGGGCAGCAGTGCGCAGGTGGAAGCGCCGGGCGAGTATGAGCTGCTGCGGGTGATGCCATATCTGGCGGTGCTGGTGTTGGCACTGTCGGGGCTGAACGTGATGCTGGTGCTGCTGGTCGGCATCCTGTTGGCAGGCGGTGTGGGTTTGTTCGCCACCGAGGGCTACAACGTGGCGCAGTGGTCTACTGATATCTACGCCGGGTATACCGGCATGCAGGAGATCATGATCCTGTCGTTGCTGATCGGTGGCCTCGGCGCGTTGATGAAATCCCAGGGTGGTCTGGTCTGGCTGGCGGGGATGATCGACAAGCTGTCACGTCAGAGCAGTGATCCGAAGAAACACCGTCGCTCCGGTGAGTTCAGCATCAGTGCGGCGGTGGCGTTGACTAACGTCTGCACCGCGAACAATACCGTGGCGATCATCATTTCCGGCGGGCTGGCCAAGGATATTGCCGAGCGTTACGGCGTTGATCCGCGCCGCAGTGCCAGTTTGATGGATATCTTTTCCTGTGTGGTACAGGGCATGCTGCCCTACGGGGCTCAGGTACTGCTGGCAGGGTCGATCGCCAAGCTGTCGCCGCTGTTGATCATCGGCAGTATTCATTACTGCTGGGTACTGGCGGCGGTGGCTCTGTTGTCGATCATGATTGGACGGCCTCAGCCCAAGGCACACGCCAACGCCTGATATGTTTCGTCGTGGCCTGCACAGGGTTACGAATACAAAAACGGCCGCTGCAATGCAGCGGCCGTTTTTATTGGGGGTCGTTCTGTCTATTGATTAGAAACGCATTTCCACCGAAGCCAGGAAGTTGCGGCCTTCACCAATCACGGTGGTATCGTCATCGCCGCCTGCCAGGTAGTCCTCGTCAAACAGGTTTTCCACTTTCAAGCGCAGGGTCAGGTCTGCCTGTTTGAACTGACGTATCTTATGCGATACACCAGCATCGAAACGGGTGTAACCGTCCTTTTTGTAAGTATTGCGGCTGTCGCCATAACGTTCACCGACATGGGTGGCACCCAGGTTGAAGGCGGTGTTGCCGGTCAGGTCATAACGGGTCCAGATGGAGGCCGCGAATTCTGGTACGTCGGCCGGACGGTTGCCATCCAGTGAGGCATCGTAGGGGTCCTTGAGTTCAGCATCCAGCCAGATCGCACTGCCCTGCAGGGACAGCTTGTCGGTCAACTGGCCTGCCGCCATCAGTTCAGCGCCGATATGTTTCTGCTCACCGATCTGACGCGTTTCCGTCAGGCCCGCGCCCAGATCATCACGGTCACGTTTCAGAACCTTGTTGCTTTGGGTCAGGTCGAATACGGCTGCGCTCAGCAGCAAGCGGTCATCCATCAGGTTCCATTTGGTGCCCAGCTCGTATATTTCACCGCTGACCGGGTCGAGTTTCATGCCGTCGTTGATGTCATCCGGGTCACTGACAGGTCCCTGAGGCTCGAAGCTTTCGGCATAGGTCAGATAGATGGAGCCAGCGGTGGTCGGGTGGTAGATCACCCCGGCTTTGGGCACAACATTCCCCTGGGTTTCTTCGCCGTCATCCTCGTAATCGTAGCGGGCACCGACCAGCAACTGCCACTGCGGATTGAGAGTGATTAAATCCTGTACGTAAAGGCCGTAGGAAGCACGTTCGGGATAAACGGTTGCATTGGCTGAACGGTAATCCAGGTCGGCCGGTTTTTCGATGGGCTGGCCGACCGTAGCATCCACGGCACTGCCGCCGCGGAAACTTTGTTGCTGGCGCTTATAGTAGTAATTGAGCCAGTTGGTACCGACCAGCACTTCGTGTTGCACTTGGCCGGTATGGAAACGGCCGCTCAGGTCGGCGTAGGCGGTGTCGAATTGCCAGTTGTCGTGCCGATCGAAGCCGCTGACCTTGTAAGTACCGGTCGTCGGGTTGTAATCACTGAATGAAGAGCTTTCAAGATCGTGACGCACTAAATCCTGATGGTTGTAACCCGCGTTCAATTTCCAGTTGTCACTGAGCTGCCAGTCGAGGTCGACGCCGATGTTCTCCACATCGTTGTCGATGTTGGACCATTGGGCATTCCAGATGTGTTTGTCACCCAATACGGGTTTGCCGTTCTGGATGTAAGCACCTGAATCTACGCTGCCGTCATCGCGGGTCTTGTCATAGTGAAACGATAGAGTGGCGTTGTCCGTCAGGTCGTAATCCACGAACAGGCCGCCAACGAAGCGTTCGGTTTCGGGTGTGCTGCCATCGGTGTATTCCCGCCAGCTGTCATACTGCTGGTGTGACAGTACCAGACGTGCACGCAAGCGCTGATCTGCGGTCAAGGCACCACTGGTATCGAGCGTGGTGCGGAATTCGTTGTCAGAACCGAAGTCCTGACGCAGGGTGGTTTGATGTTCGTAGGTCGGCTTTTTGCTGACCATATTCACCAGGCCGCCGGGCGCTGACTTACCGTAGAGCAAGCCGGAAGGGCCTTTCAGTACTTCAACGCGGTCGAGCAATTCGATCGGCTGACGGTAGTGAGACCAGTGCTGCTGGCCGTTGCGCAGGAATCCGCTGCCGCTGTTCAGGTCGAAACCGCGCAGGGAGAAGCGTTCGCGATTACGACTGGTACCGCCAGCGGAAATGCTGGCGTCGTTACTCAAGACCTGCCCCAGCGTTGTGGCACCCTGCTCGATGATCAATTGCTCACTGATTACATTGACTTGCTGCGGCGTTTCCAGCTGTCCCATTTCCATGCGCATGGCTCCGGTACTACTGCCTGTGCGGTAGCTGTCACTGCTGCCGGTGATCACAATCTTGTCTCCGGCATGTGAGGGTGGCTGCGTGGTGGATGCTGCGTGGCTAGCCTGTGTTGCCAGCAGGGTTGCGATAGCGAGTGCAAGGGGGTGTTGTTTGGACATGGGCGGTCCTTATCAAGGCAGGTGAATGAGAAGGCGTAAAATGTTTGATTATATTAATGATAGTAATTCGTATTATCAATGCTTTGTTTTGTCGTTCCGGCCTCAACCCTGTGGATTGGTCGGTTCTGTTCAAAAAATGCGCTATACTCGCCGACCGTTAATAACGCTTACTCCAGGTTGATCCATGCACGCTGTCACCCCGATTTTTGAACACCCCAAATACTGGGCCGAATGCTTTGGCCCCGCACCCTTTTTACCGATGTCACGCAGCGAGATGGATCAGTTGGGGTGGGACAGTTGTGACATCATCATCGTGACCGGTGATGCCTACGTGGACCATCCATCGTTCGGCATGGCGATCATCGGTCGTCTTCTGGAAGCACAGGGTTTCCGTGTTGGCATCATCGCCCAGCCGGACTGGCACTCGGCAGAGGCATTCAAGGCGCTGGGCAAGCCGAACCTGTTTTTCGGTGTGGCTGCCGGCAACATGGATTCGATGATCAACCGCTATACCGCAGACCGTAAAATCCGTTCGGATGATGCCTATACCGCAGGCGGTAAGGCTGGCAAACGCCCGGATCGCGCCAGTCTGGTGTATAGCCAGCGCTGTCGCGAAGCCTACAAAGACGTGCCGATCATTCTAGGTGGCATTGAAGGCTCGCTGCGCCGTATCGCGCATTACGACTACTGGCAGGACAAGGTACGCCGCTCCATTCTGCTGGATGCGCGTGCCGACCTGCTGCTGTACGGCAACGCCGAACGCGCAGTGGTTGAAGTGGCGCATCGCATTTCCCGTGGCGAGCCGGTCAGCGAAATCACCGATGTACGCGGCACCGCCTTCGTGCGCAAGGACACCCCCGAAGGCTGGCTGGAGATTGATTCGACCCGTATTGACCGTCCGGGCAAGATCGACAAGATCATCAACCCGTATGTGAACACGCGCGATTTGGCCGAGTGCCAGGTGGAACAGGGCCGTGAAGGCGGCGAAAGCGCGGAGATGGAAGCGGAAGACGAGGTGCAGATTCTGCATATCGAGCCGCGGGTCAAACTCGACCGCAGCAAAACCGTGATTCGCATTCCCTCGTACGAGAAGGTCAGCAAGGATACGGTGCTCTACGCCCATGCCAACCGTGTACTGCATTTGGAAACCAATCCGGGTAATGCCCGCGCACTGGTACAGCTGCATGGTGATCAGGAAGTCTGGCTTAACCCGCCGCCGATCCCGTTGACCACGAAAGAAATGGACCACGTTTTCGGTTTGCCCTATGCGCGGGTACCGCACCCGGCCTATGGCAAGGACGAGATTCCGGCGTACAAGATGATTCGGTTCTCGGTCAACATCATGCGCGGCTGTTTCGGCGGCTGTACCTTCTGTTCCATTACCGAGCATGAAGGCCGCATCATCCAGAATCGCTCGCATGAATCGATTATTGGCGAGATCGAGGAGATTCGCGACAAGGTTCCGGGTTTTACCGGCGTGATATCGGATCTTGGCGGGCCCACGGCGAACATGTACCGCCTGGCGTGCAAAAGTTCCGAGATCGAAGCCGCCTGTCGCAAGCCCTCCTGCGTGTTTCCGGGCATCTGCCAGAACCTCAATACCGATCACAGCTCATTGACGTCGTTGTACCGCAAGGCGCGTGACCTGAAAGGGGTCAAGAAGATCCTGATTGCGTCCGGTCTGCGCTATGACCTGGCGGTGGAAGACCCAGAATACGTGCGCGAACTGGTAACCCACCATGTCGGCGGCTATCTGAAAATTGCGCCGGAGCATACCGAACGTGGCGTGCTCGACAAGATGATGAAGCCGGGCATCGGCACGTATGATACCTTCAAGCGCATGTTCGAGAAATTTACCAAGGAAGCGGGCAAGGACCAGTACCTGATACCGTACTTCATTGCTGCACACCCCGGTACCAGCGATGAGGACATGATGAACCTGGCGCTTTGGCTCAAGCGCAATGATTTCAAAGCGGACCAGGTGCAGGCGTTCTATCCTTCGCCAATGGCCACGGCCACGGCGATGTACCATACCGGCCGCAACCCGCTGCGCAAGCTCAGTTACAAGAAAAGCAGTGAGCAGGTTGAGGCAGTGAAAGGCGAGCGTCAGCGTCGTTTGCACAAGGCATTTTTGCGCTGGCATGACCCGGACAACTGGCCGCTGCTGCGCGAGGCACTGACATCCATGGGGCGTGCCGATCTAATTGGGAATGGCGACCGACAGTTGATTCCAACCGAGCAGCCGGACGACGCTAAACATGTCAGCCCACGACGCAAAAACTCGCCGACAGCGGCCCGTGCCGGCAAGGGCAAGCTGTTGACCCAGCACACCGGGTTGCCGCCCCGTGCCGGTAATACCCCTGAAAAAGCGGCCGGCAAGCGGCCAGCCAAGCGCAAACCGGCTGCCGGAGGACGGCAGCGACAGGGGCGCTGATGCCTGTTGCGCAATGCCATAAACAGGGTGGGAGACCCGCCATTGGCGGGTCGAAAAAATGCCCTTGGTAGCATTGTAATTGGATTGGACTTGGGTATTATGCGGAGAAAGACATTTTTCCGGTACCGTCAAATTCATGCACTCAGCGCATTGATGCAGGCTTTGTAAAGGGCACCGGGCGACCGGAGAATATCCGGTACGGAGTTGGATTTACTTGATACGACTGTACCCCCGCAGCTTGATTGCTGCCCGCAAAATCTTGAATACCGCACCCCTGTGTGTGGCGAGCAGCGTTTGCACAGCGGCGTTCGATATCGTTGTTGCCCGGATGCCCAGCCGACTGTTCGCTTCCCCGTTCTTTACCCATTCTGTGTTTATTCCGTCAGACCGCCTCTCCGCTATGGTGCATGCGCAAGGCCTGTCTCGTCACGGGATCGCAATGAATTCGGTCTAGACTCCAGGGGTTCGAAATTTATAGCGGCGCGGGTGCGTTGAGTGTCTGTACCAAGGAAAATTTCTGTTCCCGGCATTTCGGGGGCTGAATGGGTCGACAGCCTTGTGCTGTTGACCACAGGTTCGGCATGAGGCCGAATCCACACGATCGGATGGCACCTGGTGCATCCATACATAAGAAAAACCAGCACTGCTGGTGTACATGCAAAAGAAAGAGGCAAAAAATGTCACAGCTCGTTACCGGTACCGTTAAGTGGTTCAATGATGAAAAAGGCTTCGGCTTTATCCAGCAGGAAAGCGGCCCGGACGTGTTCGTTCACTTCCGTGCTATCAATGGTACTGGTCGTCGCACTTTGCACGAAAACCAGACTGTAACTTTCGAAGTTACCCAGGGCCAGAAAGGCCCCCAGGCCGAAAACGTTTCTATCGTTGAATAATCGGTAGTGCGTCTTCGCAACAGCGGGCACTCTGCCCGCTGTTCTGTTTTTATCCTTCCTGGATCAAGCCGGTAAGACTTCCACCGGCAGCTGTAGACCGGTATTACTTTCGCCCATTAGATACGGCTGATTCACGTCCATCGTGTTTTTCAGAAACTGCCACAGCAGGCGTACGCGCAGCAATTGACGCTGCTCGGCACGGGCGGCTATCCAGAATTCACGGCAGATATCGATCTCCTGCGTCAGTAGGGCATGCAGCGCAGTGTCCTGTTCTGCCATGAAGCAGGGCAGCACGGCCAGCCCGCTACCGGCCCGAACCGCATGCAATTGGGTAATGACGCTGGTGCTGCGCTGGGTAAACCGTGGCGGTGATGGCAGTTCCTTCAGCAAGGGGTCGAGATAACACAGCTGATCACTGAAGACCAGATCATCGACATAGCCGATCAGCTCGAAGTCCGACAGGTCACCCATGCATACGGGTCGGCCGCGACGGGCCAAATAGCCCTGTTCGCCATACAGTCGCAGCCGATAGCTGCAGAGTCGCGACACCACCATTTCAGCATTTTTCGGTCGGTCGATGGTAATGGCCAGATCCGCTTCATGCCGACTCAGATTGACCGCCTTGGGCAGGGCCAGCAGTTCAATGGTGACGTCGGGGTAGCGTTGTTGAAAGGCACTCAGCAGGGGCGTGATGACATAGGTGCCGAAGCCTTCGGTGACGCCCAAACGGATCTGGCCACCCACCTGCAGATTCTGATTGCTGATACTTTCGTTGGCGCCGGTGGCTTGGCGGGCCATCTCTTCCGCAAACAGCAGCAGCTGCTCGCCGGCAGCGGTGAGTCGGTAGCCGTGGGTGCTGCGTTCGAACAGCTGAGTATTAAGGTCGGTTTCAAAACGACGGATACGGCGTGACACCGTGGAGTGGTCGATCGCCAGGCGACGAGCGGCATCTGTCAGCCGATCGGCACGCGCCACCTCGAGAAAAATCTGTAAATCCTGCCAATTTAACATGCCTTTTCCTTGTGCGTTTTTGCACAACCAATGTGCTGAACTGTGCGTTGTCTGTCAACTGCAAGCGCCGCTAGACTCGGAGTCAACTTAATGGAACACTGAGTTCCTGCCTGAATACATAAAAAATATAAGGAGATCAGGTATATGTCGGTTCGTGAGATACCGTTGTTCATTAATGGCGAGAAAGTGCGCTCTGCCAGCAACGATTGGCGTGATGTGGTTAACCCGGCCACGCAGGAAGTGGTGGCGCGTGTACCGTTTGCTACCGAAGCTGAAGTTAACGAAGCGGTTGCCGCCGCCAAGGAAGCGTTCAAGTCCTGGCGCAAGGTGTCATTGGTACAGCGCATGCGCATCATGCTGCGCTTCCAGGCACTGGTGCGCGAACATACTGCAGAGTTGGCTGCGCTGATCACTGAGGAGCATGGCAAGACTCTGCCGGACGCGGAAGGCGAAGTGGGCCGCGGTTTGGAAGTGATCGAACATGCCTGCTCCATCACCTCATTGCAGTTGGGCGAGATTGCCGAGAATGCCGCTGGCAACGTGAATGTCTATTCACTGCAGCAGCCGCTGGGTGTGGGTGCGGGGATTACCGCGTTCAACTTCCCGATCATGCTGCCCTGTTTCATGTTCCCGCTGGCGATCGCTACCGGTAATACCTTCATACTCAAGCCCTCCGAGCAGGATCCGACCTCCACCATGCGTCTGGTCGAGCTGGCCCATGAAGCCGGTATTCCGGCTGGCGTGCTCAATGTGGTCCATGGTGGTCCTGATGTGGCCAACCAGATCTGCGATCATCCGGATATCAAGGCGCTGTCGTTTATCGGCTCGACCCATGTGGGTACCCACATCTACGACCGTGCCGGAGCGGCAGGCAAGCGCGTGCAGTCGATGATGGGCGCGAAAAACCATTGTGTAATCATGCCGGATGCCAACCGCAGTCAGGCGATCAACAACGTGATCGGCTCCTGTTTCGGCGCGGCTGGACAGCGCTGCATGGCCAACTCCGTCGTCGTGTTGGTGGGGGAAGCCAAAGAGTGGTTGCCGGAACTGATCGAGCGTTCCACCATGATGATTATTGGCCCCGGTACACAGCGTGATGCTGACCTTGGGCCGCTGGTGTCACCCCAGGCGCGTAACCGGGTGATCAATCTCATCGACTCAGGTGTGGCCGAAGGGGCAACGCTGGCACTGGATGGCCGTAACGTCAGTGTCGAGGGCTACCCGAACGGCAACTTCGTTGGTCCGACCATCTTTACCGACGTAACCCCTGATATGCGCATTTACCATGAAGAGATTTTCGGTCCGGTGATGTGTGTGGTTACAGCGGATACGCTGGATGAAGCGATCGAATTCATCAACGCCAACCCCAACGGCAACGGCACTTCAATTTTCACCAACTCCGGTTGGGCCGCACGTCGCTACGAAAGTGATATCGATGTCGGCCAGGTCGGGATCAATGTACCGATTCCGGTTCCGGTGGCGTTCTTCAGTTTTACCGGATCACGGGCTTCTAAGCTGGGTGATCTTGGCCCCAACGGCAAGCAGGCGATCCAGTTCTGGACCCAAACCAAAACTGTCACCTCGCGCTGGTTCGAGCCCGATGACGAATCGCAGGGCGTCAACACCACCATTTCCATGAAGTAACCGCATCCGGCACGGCTCCGGCCGTGCCACTGAATTTTGGTTATCACCGCAATAATAACAAAAGGACGTGAAATCATGAGTCAGTTCTCCCGTATCACTACTGCCTTAGGAGCCGGTGCTGCCGCCCTGGCACTATCGACCACCTTGCAGGCTGCTGGCCCATCCAAGCTGGATGTGGCGAACACCTTCAACACCAACCTGTTCATCGGTGAAGGTGCTGTGCGCTTTGCCCAGGAGCTGGAAACGGTGACCAATGGTGAAGTGAAACTGAAAGTCCATAACCCCGGTGATCTGGTGCCGGCGTTTGAAGTGTTCAATGCGGTGTCTTCCGGTGCCGTTCCTGCCGGTTGGGACTGGATCGGGTACTGGGCCGGTACCGTTCCGGTAACCAATTTGTATGGTGCGCTGCCGTTTGGCCCGTCGCCGGAAGCGTTCATGTCCTGGATGTGGGCCGGAGAGGGTACCGAGATCCTGCAGAGTGCCTATGATCAGTACAATGTGAAGGTACTGCCGTGCTTTATCTCGCCGCAGGAAACCGGTGGCTGGTACAGCAAGGAAATCAATGACATCAAGGACTTTGACGGTCTGCGCATGCGTATTTCCGGCCTGGGTGCCAAGGTGCTGAACAAGTTTGGTGCCTCTACGCAGCTGATTCCGGGCGGCGAAATCTATCTGGCGCTGGAACGTGGCCGTATCGATGCTACCGAATTCTCGGTGCCGCAGGTCGACCAGATCATGGGCTTCGAGGAAGTCACCAAATACTACTACTTCCCGGGTTGGCACCAGTCTGCCAGCTGGTTCTCGTTCATCATCAACAAGGATGTCTGGAACGAGTATGACGATGCCACCAAGGCCAAGTTCGAGACCGCTTGCCGCGCCACACTGCAGTGGGCGATGGCTGAAGCGCCTGCCGAACAGATCCGTACCATCCGCAAACTCGAAGCCAAGGGCGTAGAAGTCAAACGCTTCCCGGACCCGGTACTGGCCGAGCTCCGCAAGGGCTGGGATGAAGTGCGCGAAGAGGAGATGAAAAACAATCCCCTGTTTGCCAAGGCCTACGAGTCGCTGATGAAACACAGCAAACTGGTGGATGAGTGGTATGAGCTACAAGCAACCCCGCGTTAATCCCCACCTGCCCGGCTGGCGCCATACCGGTGCCCGCTGGTGCGCCACTATGGCCTGCCCGTTGATCGGGTTGGGCCGCTGGCTTGGCCAGGTCAGCAGCTGGCTGGTACTGGGCGTGATGTGCGCGGTACTGGCCACGGTGCTGATGAATGCCTTGGGCATCAATGAACTCATCCGCTGGGACGAAAAAATCCTGTTGCTGGGCAAGGCGGTCACCATCAACACCATGACCGAGTTGCAATGGCATCTGTTTGGTCTGTTGACCCTGATCGGAGCCAGCTATGCCATGCATGCCAATATGCATGTGCGGGTCGATATGCTGCACCACCGCATGTCTCCGGCAACCAAACACTGGGTCGAGATCATCGGCCACCTGTTCCTGCTGATCCCGTTCTGTGTACTGGTTGCCTGGTTGTCGAAGCATATGGTGCAGATGGCCTATGTTTCGGGTGAACAATCCAACTATGGCGGTCTCAGTGACCGTTTTTTGATCAAGGGCGCATTGCCGGCAGGACTGATGCTGCTGGCGCTGGGCGCACTGGGGCAGGTGTTTGATCGCCTGGCTCGGATACTGGATCCGGCACGTGATGTAGAGGAGAGCTCGGATGCTGGATGAATATGGAATGGCCATTGCCATGGTCGTTGCGCTGCTGGTCGGGATTTTCAGTGGCTACCCGGTCGCCTTCCTGCTGGGAGGGTTGGGGATACTTTTCGCCTTTATTGGTGATATACCGCTGCCGTTTTTGGGCACGGTATCATCACGCATTTTTGGCGGGGTGATGGAAAACTGGTTGTTGATCGCGATCCCGCTGTTCGTGTTCATGGGGCTGATGCTGGAGCGCTCTGGCGTTGCCAGGAACCTGCTGCTAACCCTGCAGCGTCTGTTCGGAAACGTGCGCGGTGGCTTGGCCGTTTCGGTGGCGCTACTGGGCGTGGTTATGGCCGCGAGTACCGGCATTATTGGTGCGTCGGTGGTCATGCTTGGGTTGCTGGCGCTGCCGGTCATGCTCAAGCAGGGGTACAAGCCGGAGATGGCTTACGGCGTAGTAGCGGCGTCCGGCACCTTGGGCATCCTGATTCCACCCTCGATCATGCTGGTGCTGATGGGCTCCATCATGCAGATTTCGGTGGGGGCGTTGTTCAAGGCTGCACTGATTCCCGGTTTGATGCTGGGTGCGCTGTATACCTTCTATCTGCTGATGGCGGCGCGGTTGCGCCCAGACTGGGCACCACTGGCCAGTGAAGGTGGCGCGGCTGAAGAGGTTGAAGATCAGCTGCCGCTGGCGATTGCGCTGCTGCGTGACCTGCTTGGCCCGGTGGTATTGATTACAGCCGTGCTGGGCTCGATCATGGCGGGGATAGCAACACCGACTGAAGCGGCCGCCATTGGGGCGGGTGGTGCCATGCTGTTGGCGCTGCTGCTGCGGCAGCTGAATATGCAGGCGTTGCGTGAAGTCTGTCGGCTGACCTCAAAAACATCGGCCATGATCCTGTTTGTGGTGATTGGTGCGACCTGTTTCAGTGTGGTGTTCAAGCGCCTTGGCGGTGCCGACATGATCGAAGAGATGATCACCGGTACCGGCCTTGGACCTTATGGTCTGTTGTTGCTGCTGATGGGGTTGATCTTCCTGCTTGGTTTCTTCCTTGAGTGGATCGAAATCAGTTTCGTGATTCTGCCGTTACTGTTGCCGGTAGTGAACGGGCTGGACTTCGGCGGTGTGCTTCAAGGCGAGGCATTGCTGGTGTGGTTCGCCATTCTGGTAGCGATTAATCTGCAAACCAGTTTCCTGACGCCACCCTTTGGGTATGCCCTGTTCTATCTCAAGGGCATCACCGATGGCAGCGTCAGTATTGGCACTATTTACCGTTCGATCATTCCGTTCGTGTTGTTGCAGCTGACCGGATTGGTTATGTGCATCCTGTTCCCGTCTATCGTGCTGTGGTTGCCGGGCATGAGCGAGTAGATATTCCAGCGAGCGTTATTGGCCAGGGAAGGCCTGAGACCAGGAAGGGCACACCATTTATTGGTTGCCAAACATGGCCTCATGCAGTGCTTGAAAGTTCGGAAAGGCATAATCTGCCAGGTGTGAGTAGTCGGGTAGCATCCTGTAATTAACCAGGCAGGATTTCATGTTTGCATTCCGACCGGCCTCCAGGTCATACCGATAATCCCCCACCATCAATACCTCATGCGTCGGCAGTGCGAAATCACGGGCGATATCCAGCAGAGCCGTCGGGTCTGGCTTGGGCTTGGAGGTCTCCCGTGTAATCACAACCTCGATGGGAATGGCATTGCGCTCAATTTTCAATTTTGAGGATTGGCAGGAGTTACGCGTCACAATCGCCATCGGAATGTTGTGTTCAAGACAACTATCAACGAAGGCACGGGCACCCGAAATCCACTCACAGTGTTGTGCATCCTGCAGTTCATGGCGGTGAACGATGGCCATTGCTTCATGCTGCTGTTCGACTGGAAGAGTTTCCAGAAACGTTAGTACATCGGCCTCTGGCGGACAGTTGATCTCCCGTTTGATCGCGGCAAAATCAAGATCGGAAGACACCAGGGTGCCATCCAGGTCGAAAATAACGCCTCGCAGTTGTTTCACTCTGCAGCCTCTGAGTAATGTGGATTGAACAGGTTACCTTATCAGGACTGCCGATATTGGGTAGAGCCTGAATGTGTTTCAAGGCGTACGCAAGCAGTTGGGTGATTGGTTCAATGGGGGCGTGCTCATTTGCTATTGGAATCAATGAGTTTGCACATGCAGTCAATAATGACTATTTATATCGTAAATATTCTTTGCTTCGCTCCAAAAATTCCGGTGAGTGGGGCGTTATGTACAAGGGGGGAATCAGTGCTTAGACCCGTCGTTCAGGAAGAAACCAGCGGCTGCGGAATTGCGTCGGTGGCCAATATTCTGGGTAAAACCTACGCGGAAATGAAAGTCGTGGCGAATGCGATGGGGATTTATGCCGAAGATACATCGCTTTGGTCGGATACCCAGTATGTGAGGGAGATGCTGTCCATTGCCGGTGTCGAGACGTCTGCCGATGAAATTCCGTTTGAATCATGGGACGGCTTGCCTGATCTGGCGCTACTTTCGATCAAGCACCACACGGAAGACGGCAGAAATTTCTGGCACTGGGTTGTTTTCAAGCGCACGGATGGTCAAGCGTTTGTTTTGGATTCAGCAAGTTACCTGCCATCCAACATTCGAACAGACTTCGATGAAATGCAGCCCAAGTGGTTCATTGAGGTCACGCATGCTTAATAAACCGCAGTAGACTCTTTTCAATCTCTGCCTTTTCCTGCGGCTGGCGGGTCAGTATTTCCAGTCGTGAGTCGCGCCGCCAGGCTGATTCGCTAACACTGGCGGGTTGGTTGGCGTTGCGGTTATAGCTGACCCAGGCATGGCCAATTTTCACGACGGCTTTAAGCCGGACGATTTCATTCAGGCCGTCCAGGTAAGCCTGCACGCTGGGCCAATCGAAGGCGTCGTCGGCGGTGAAGATCCAGCCATAACTGTAATATCCGTCATGGTTGCCGCTTTTGCAGATCGGCTTGCCGGGCATGGGGCGTTCTGGCGTGGTGATCGGTTGTAGCAGGTGTGGTGCTGGCGTGGCGGCTGCATGGGCCTGTGGATAAGTAGCCTGGCGCTGGCTCAGGTGGTCCAGATCCAGCCATGCCGGGTCGAGCTGTCCCTGTGTCACCTGCTGAATGGCGGCCTTGGGCGGGAACAGGTTGGCCGACAGTGCGGAGGCTTCTTCAATCTCTTCGGCACCGGCCAGATCGGTACGGTTGAGTACGACCATGTCGGCGAGGTTGAGCTGGTCAATAAAGCCGGGCTGGCGTATCACCTCGGGCTGGTGCAGTACCATTGGGTCGAGCAGGCAGATGATGGTGCGCAGGTCGAGCACGGTGCGGAACTGTTCATTCTGCAGCGTATCGATGATGCGTGCAGGGTGGCCCAGGCCGGTGGGTTCAATCAGCAGGCGGTCAGGGCGAAAGCGGCGCAGCAATGTCGCCAGCGTGATCGGCAGGCTGGGACCCAGGGCGCAACAGAGGCAACCGCCTGCCAGCTCTTTCACTTCGATGCCGTCCTGCTGTTCGATCAGGCCGCCATCAATGCCGATCTGGCCAAACTCGTTGACCAGTACCGCCCAGCGTTCGCCTTCGGGTTTGTGCGTAAGCAGGTGGTTGATCGCGGTGGTTTTACCGGTGCCAAGAAAGCCGGTAATGATGTTGGTGGGGACATGTTGAATTGCTGGCTGGCTCACGCGGAGGCTCCCTGAATGTTACAGGGTAACGATTGTGAGCCAGCCGCCGCCGACTGGCAAGTTCAGGCGCAGACCTTTTCGTGTTTACGCTTGGCTTCCAGATAACGCGGCATGGGGCCGATATCTTCGTAGACCGGTTCGTCATCCTCGACCCTGATTACGCGGGTTCCCTGCTTGTACGGCATGTGGGCTTCAATATCGGTAAGGATTGTATGCAGCAGAATCGGCGTCAGTTCGACGATATCCATACCGTAAACCTCAGCCAGTGCCTGCAAGCGCACCATATCTTCGCGGTTGATCGGCAGGGTGACGGTCTGCAGATGCGTCTGTTGCCGTGAATGTTGTTCCAACCGCTCGAGCAGGGCGGTGATGTGGCTGTCGGGCATAATATGCATCCTCTTGCTGGAACAGGACGCCCCGGGGGGCACTCCCGTTCAGCATAGTCGACGGCTCATCGCCCTGCATGGCGTTAACGCTTGATGAAACCTTTCGTATTCAGGAAGGGCAGCATGTGCGGGCGCGCTTCTTTCACCAGCATGCCGGAGATCTGCTCACTCCAGCTCATTTCCTTGTTGCCACCGGTGCGGGTGCGATAGTACTCGCGCACGCTTGCGTCATAGGCAGCGATGCGTTCTGCGTCGGCACTGTCATCGTAACGGTCGTGCTTGAGGACTACGTCCAGCGGCAGTCGCGGCTTCACTTCCGGGTTTTGATCCGGCTGGCCGAGGCAGAGGCCAAAGACCGGATACACCAGTTCCGGCAGTTCCAGCAGGTCAGCAACCGCTGCAATCTGGTTGCGCAGACCGCCGATATAGACCCCGCCCAGTCCCAATGATTCAGCTGCGACCATGACGTTCTGGGCGAACAGAGCGCAGTCGAGGGACGCGGTCAGGAACTGTTCGGTATAGCCGGACAGCATCTCGGCATCGTGCATGCCACAGGCCAGCTGGTGGCGTTTCATGTCGGCACAGAACACCAGAAAGACAGGGGCGGCAGCAACGTATGGCTGGTTACCGGCCATCTCGGCCAGGGCATCACGGCGTTCGCCCTGGCTGACCTGGATAACAGTGCAGGCCTGAATGAAGCTTGAGGTGGCGGCAGCCTGACCGGCCTGGACCAGTGCATCCACGGTGGCCTGGTCGATCGGCTCTGCGGTGAACTTGCGGATGGAACGGTGACTATTCAGCAGGTCGATCATCGGGTTCATGGATCTCTCTCCGTTAATGAGGGTGGCGCGATTATACATGGATCAGGCGGAAGGTCAGGTTGATGCGCGGGTGCTGGCAGCGTTTTGTCCGTGGCAGGCAGTGCTGCCAGTGGTGCTGAGTGGGGCCGGCCATCAACAGCAGGGAACCGTGCTCCAGCGTGAGTGCATGGGTGTCACGGCTGGCGCTATGGCGCAGGCGAAAGCGGCGAGGTGCACCCAGACTGACCGAGGCGATCAGCGGGTTCTGGCCCAGCTCCGGCTCGTTATCGGCGTGCCAGCCCATGGCGTCCTGACCGTCGCGGTAGAGGTTGAGCAGCAGGGCATTGAACGGCCGATCACATAGCGCTTCCAGTTTCTGTTTCAGTGGCAGCAGCGCGGGTAGCCAGGGGGCTGCGTTCATGCGCAGGCCTGAATAGGTGTAGCCGATGCCTGCGTCCGCCTGAAAGGCCTGCAGACGCGGGATCGGGTGTTCCTTGCCGAACAGGCGGATGCGGTCCTGCCGCCAGGTAACCGCATGCAGCAACTCCGCCAACAGCGCATCGGCATCGGCGGGACGCATAAAGTCAGGCTGGTAGCGGATATCGGCGTCGGGCAGTAACAGGTCAGTCGGTATCATGGTGGGCAAGCAGTTCCTGCACGGCCTCGGCGATGGGTTCAGCGATATCGATCTGGTTGCTCAGGTGCGGGATGCAGGCAGTGGTCACTACATCGGCCACTTCGGTGAGTTGGCTGTAGGCATCTCCGGCGAAAATGCCGTGCACACCGATGGCAACGGGGCGGGGCAGGCCAGCGGCTTGCAGGTGCTTGATCGTTTCCAGCATGGTGCGCCCGCTGGAGATGATGTCATCCACCAGCACGGGGGTGCGTTGGGCAGCATCTTCCAGATCGGGCAGTGATACGCTGACGTCATAGTCGCCGCGACGTTCTTTCTGTAGCACCTGAAAGGGGGCACCGGCCAGCTCTGCTACCTGGGAGACCCACTGCTCACTTTCGCTGTCCGGTCCGATCAGCAGGGGGTGGGTGATGTGGGTCTGAATCCAGCGTGCGATCAGGGGCGCGGCCGGTACCACGCGGGACGAAATACTGTAGATCTCATCCAGCGAGTCATAACGGTGCAGATGCGGGTCGACGGTCACCAGATAATCGAAGGCGGCTGACAGTAACCTGGCGAAGGGGCGTGAGCTGACGCATTCCCCCGGGTGAAAGCGTTTGTCCTGACGCATGTATGCCAGGTACGGGGTGACCAGGCCGACGCTGCGGGCACCGCACTCGCGCAGCGTGTCGGCCAGAAACAGCAGGCGCAGGGTGCGTTCGTCCGGGTGGAACAGGTTACACAGGATCACGCAGTCCTGCCCCGCGCAGTCGGAATGCACGCGCAGGTAACTTTCGCCATCGGGGAAACGGCGCTGTTCCAGTATGCCGGCCTGAGCGTCGAGCAGGCGGGTCAGTTGAGAGGCCAGCGCAGGATCTGAATCGGGATTGAAAAGCAGCATGATTAAGGCTGTCCTCCTTGGGGATCAGTGTCCAGTTGGATGACCTGGACGTGGTCGTTGAGATACTCCACCGCGTAGTTGAGTTCCCCGGCATTTTCAGCATGAATCATCATCAGGATATCCCGGCACTCCACTTCATCACCCAGTTTGACGCAGATTTCCACGCCCGCGGCCGGGTCCGCCGGTGCGCCTGCCAGTTTGGCGATCTTGGCCAGAATACGGTTGTCGATCTGGTGCACACGGCCCTTGCGCTCGGCGACCATGGCATAGCGATAATGGGCGACAGGTGGTTGCCGCAGCCCACCCTGGGCTTTACAGATGGCGCGGAATTTGGCCCAGGCCGCGCCGCTGGTCAGCGTTTCCTCGGCGAGCACAACGCCTTCTTCCGGGGTCATGTGGTTGGCCATCGATAGCATTGCACCTGCGACCTGCGTTGCGCGGGTGCGCAAGTCCTGAGGCGCATCAGACTTGTTCTGTAGCACGGCCAGCAGATCATGAGCCTCCAGTGCCGGGCCGATGCCACGCCCGACCGGCTGGCTGCCATCGGTGAACATGACCTGAAGTGTGAGCCCCAGCTGGCTGCCGACAACGCGGAAACTCTCGGCCAGGCGCTCGGCAGCGTCCTGGCTGCGGACCTTGGCGGTCGGGCCGACCGGAATGTCGATCAATACATGGGTGGCACCGGCGGCGATCTTCTTCGACAGTACCGAGGCGATCAATTGGCCTTCACTGTCGATGTCCAACGCTCGCTCCACCTGAATCAGCAGATCGTCAGCGGGGCTCAGACGCATGGCTCCGCCCCAGGCCAGACAGCCACCTTCACTGTCAACGACTCGGCGCATCTGTTCCAGTGTCAGGCTGACTTCGGTCAGCGTTTCCATGGTGTCGGCGGTACCGGCCGGCGAGGTAATCGCCCGTGACGAGGTTTTGGGAACCGTCAGGCCACAGGCGGCCAGAATGGAGACCACGATGGGGGTAGTGCGGTTTCCGGGCAGGCCGCCGACGCAGTGTTTGTCGACGACCAGCGGCAGCTGCCAATTGATCGTGCTGCCGGATTTGACCATTGCCTGGGTCAGTGAGGTGATCTCCTGATCGCTCAGGCTGTCGTCACCACAGGCGGTAATGAAGGCCGCCAGATGCACGTCGGCATAGCGACCATCGACGATGTCGTTGATGATGCTTTGAAACTGCAGATCGTCGAGCTCATGTCCGTAGACCTTGGCTCGCACATGAGACAGTGACTGTACCGGCTTGGGGTGGGACAGCCAGATGGAGTCGGCGGTATTCAGCTGCAGTCGTTGCCAGGCAGAGTCGGAAAAGCCGACTTCATCGTCGGCCAACAGTTCACCGGTAACGATATTGAGTGACGCGATCAGATGCAGATCATGGTGCGTTGTGATCAGGACCCGTGACAGGCTTTCAAAGCCTTCCGAGCGGCAGACATGGCTGTGCGCCGGCAAATACAGCGTGGGTTCATGGTGGGTGTCGATGCCCATTCGGCGTGCCTTGAGCGGTGCCATCCGTTCGGGGGTCAGCATCATCATCGGCGTGTCTCCTTGTGATCCGGCCAAGTCATCAGTGTAACGCAACTAAGCTTACGGCGGATAATACCGATGCCCAGACAGCACTGTCGGGAGTACGGCCCGACTGTTAGAATGCGCGATTAGACTTTGGATCTACATACTGGATGCGAGCACAGCATATGGAACGCCGTTACCGTTTGGTTCTTTCCTGCCCGGACCGCGTGGGCATTGTATCGATGGTCAGTAACTTTATCTCCAGCCATGGTGGCTCGATCACCGACGCCAACCAGCACTCCGATACGAGTACCGGCTGCTTTTTCATGCGGGTCGAGATCAGTGCGGCCACACTGCCATTTTCCCTGGAGCAGCTGAAGGAGGCGTTTGCGCCGATCGCGGCCTCCTTCCAGATGGAATGGGAAATTCATGATTCGGCCCGTCCCAAGCGGGTGGTGTTGATGGCCAGCCGCGAGTCGCACTGCCTGGCTGACTTGCTGTACCGATTCCACAGCAACGAGCTGTTCTGTGAGATCGCCTGCGTGATCTCCAACCACGATGATCTGCGCAGCATGGTGGAATGGCATGACATTCCCTATCACCATGTCCCGGTTGATCCGGCCGACAAGACACCGCACTTTGCCGAGGTCAATCGACTGATTGAAGCGCATGAGGCCGATGTCGTAGTGCTGGCGCGTTACATGCAAATTCTGCCGCCGGATCTGTGCGAGCGTTACCCGCACCGGATCATCAACATTCATCACAGCTTCCTGCCGTCGTTTGCCGGTGCCAAACCCTACCATCAGGCTCATGAGCGTGGGGTAAAGCTGATCGGTGCAACCTGCCACTATGTCACCCAGGATCTGGATGCCGGGCCGATCATTGATCAGGATGTGACCCGTATCAGCCACCGTGACTTGCCGGAAGATATGGTACGCCTGGGACGTGATGTGGAGAAAACCGTACTGGCCCGTGGCCTGCGTTGGCATCTGGAAGATCGTGTGCTGGTAGAGGGCAATAAAACCGTCGTATTTGCCTGATGGCGGCGATGACTGACTGGACTACTATAAAGGTAAAGGCCGGTCGGCGTGGATTGACCATGGCCGCACACTGGAAACGGGAGACCAAGGGATGCTGAGATCCGTAAAAGCACAGGATTACATGGCGACCAATCTGATTTCGTTCAGCCCGGAAACGCAGTTGTTTGATGCCATTCGGGCATTGCAGGAGTACGGCATATCGGGAGCGCCGGTCGTGAATCCCGAAGGCCAGTTGGTCGGCATGTTGTCGGAGCTGGATTGCCTACAGGCAATACTGACCCAAACCTATCACGAAGAAGAGATGGGCAGCGGCGGGCATGTGCGTGATTACATGACCGTCCAAGTGGATACCGTGGCCCATGATGCCGATCTGACGACTGTTGCGCGCCAGTTCATTGAACGTGGTCGTCGTCGCTTGCCGGTCGTGCATAATGGTCGGCTGGTCGGGCAGATCAGCCGAGGTGACATACTGCGTGCGGTTGAGGAGTTTGCCAAAGATGGTTGAGTTACACGGCAGGTCCGCTCATGCGTGACTGGTTGCCTGAAGCGCCGGTATTGTTTTATCCGTCACTGGCGCGTGAGCTGGGCAGTGACGAAGCATTGCTGTTGACGATTTATCACGATTACGCTCGCCATGCCGGTATGCATGCCGACGATGGCAGTGTCGAATGTATTCTGCCGCACAGCCGCTGGTTGCAGCTGGCCGACTTCTGGACTGAAGCACGTTTACGCACCGCGACAGAAAGCCTGGCGCAACAGGGCTGTTTGCAGGTCAGTCTGAATCAGGGTGGCAGTGTACGCTTGCGTTTGCTGCCGCGTGCAGCCGCTGCGCCTGTTGTTGTGGAACCCGAAGAGCAGCAGGATGTGGCGCCTGCGTCCGTACAGCAGCTGCCGGTCTATGATGCGCCGCCATCACGGCCCGTGCGACGCAATACCATGATGGAACGCAAGGGGCCGGCGCCCACATTCGGTGGCAGTATCGGCTGGCGTCGACACAAGGACGAACTGCAGGCCATCTTCGAGCAGGCTGAAGAGCGCAATCTGCAACTGCAGTCGATGGTGCTCGGATGGCAGCCGTCCGACATGTTTCACGCAATGTTGCCGCGTCATGCCATTCCCACCGAATTTGCCACCGGTTGTCTGGACGAATTCGTGTTGTACTGGCTCGACAAGGACCGCAAGGAAAGCAACTGGGACCAGAAATTTCTGGCCTGGGTCAAACGCGAGTGGGTCAAGAAGCAGACACGGGACGCGCGCGAGCAGCGTTACGAACAGGAACGTCAGCCAGTAAGTGGGGGCAGTCATGAAAACACCCGCGGAGATTCTCGGGAAAAACGCAAACGGATTACCGCAGCCATCATGGACATCAAGGACACCGACTGGTAGGTCGGATGCGCCTTCGCCCTCGGCCATCAGTGCGCAGACCAAAACACTGGTCAACATGATCTTTGCCCGTTTCATGGCCATATACGGACACAAGTTCAAAAGCTGTTTCGAAACCGAAAACGAGCTGCGCCTGGCCAAGCGCGAATGGGCGATGAGTCTGGATGGTTATGGTGAGCAGGAACTGGTGGCGGCGGTCAATCGCTGTAAGGAAACCACCTCCTGGATGCCCAGCATCGCCGAGTTCCTCGACATTTTGCGCGATATCAATGGCGACTTCGGCCTGCCCGGTTTACGGGATGCCTATGCGGAAGCGTGTCGGCATGCCGAGCATCCGACGCGGCATCGCTGGTCACACCCGGCGGTGTATTACGCCGGTCGGGAAACCGACTGGTTTCTGCTGCGCAGTGAAGAAGAAAGCCGGGCCTTGCCGGCGTTCCGTTATCACTATGAGGTGATCTGCCGTCGTGTACGTGCCGGTGAAACCCTGGATCAGCCGGTACCGGTGGCACTGGAAGACAAGCAGGCCAACACCGTGGCCGACTTTATTCAGCGCTTTACCGCTGAGCATGGGCTGACGCCGGAAGAGGGGGCTACTTTGCTGTTTTATCTGACCCTGCCGCGTAGCAGTCGCACCCGCAAGCGTTTGCAGGCGCAGTCACAGCATAAGCTGGAGCAGCGCGGCCTGACGATCCGGTTACCGGACGAGGCCTGCTGATCCGGTTGGTTCAGTGAGCCGGTGGCGTATCGAAGGTCTGGCCGAACATCTCGCCAATTGCCTGACTTAATGCGTCGCTGCGGTCCGGGTTGCGGAATGCCTGCAGAATCAGGGCGCGGTGGACCGGCATGAACATCAGTTCGGCCAGAATGCGGCTGAAGCCCGTCTGTCCCGCTTCACCCTGCGCCAGTTGTTCCAGGAATACCGACAATACTTCGGGGGCCATTAACGCAGTTTCGCAACGGGTGGCAATCACGGTGATGACCTCCGGTTGAGTTGCGTGGACGCTCGCCAGTACCGACAGTACCCAGGCCTGCTTGGCGGATTCGTCGCTCATGTTGGACAGCGCCCGGCACAGGGCTGCCACTCGATTACTGTTGTCAGTCGCGAGTGCATGATTCAGCTGGGCATGCAGTGCCTGCTGCAGTGCGCCACTCGGCCGGGTGTGTTCCAGTAACGGGCACAGCGTTTCCAGCACGGCGGCGGGCATATCGGCCAGGCGTTGGCACAGGGCGCGCTCATTGTCGTCCTGATCCAGTCGTGCGATGACATCGGCCAGGCCCTGATAGGCCAGTGACTGCCATGCATCCAGTGGCAGTTGTCCGTTGAACCAGGCGTGAGCACGTTCATAGTGCGGGGATGCCGGCGCTTTCATTTCGCGGGCGGCCAGGGCGTGGAAGGCAGCCATGCGGCTCTGGTCCGGTGTGAAGGAGTACGGATTATCCTTGAGCGCATCCTCGTCCAGTTGACCGTTCTGGCTATTGATAACATTTTGCAGCAGACGTTTGAGCAGGTCGTCACGCGCAGCCGGTGCTACCAGTCCCTGTTCATCCAGCGGAAGACGCAGAAACCAGACCGCATTTTCCTGCTGCCGTTTCGGGTTCCAGATCAGCAGTGCCATCCAGGCCAGGTGTTGAAAGGGGCTGGGGTAGGGCAGCTGCGAATCCTCGATACGGCGAAACTGGTCGAGTGACAGCTTGCTGATGCGGCGGCCCATGTCGAACACGCGCAACGCCGCGCCGGTGGAGCGCAACAGTTCAGTAATGGAGTCGGGCAGAGTGTTTTCAGCAGACATACAGATCCACAACGTAATGATGAAGTTTGCCGTTATCTTACCATTTCAGCGAGTGCGCTGCCCTCGCACTTTACGAGCAGGCCGTTGTGATGAGCCGAGGGTTTGTAACCGGCCTATGTTAAATTATCTTTATGTCATGCCAAAAGGACCGTTGTAGTCATGATCCTGACCCTGCTATTTGCCAGTGCGATGCTGTTGATCAGTATTGTTCTCAGTCCGTTGTCCAACCGTATCGGCATGCCGGTACTGCTGCTGTTTCTCGGCGTCGGTCTGCTGGCGGGACAAACCGAGATGGGTCAGCTGCTGTCCGCCGACGTGGACAGCACCTTTCTGGTCGGTCACCTGGCGCTGGCCATCATTCTGCTGGATGGCGGCATGCGCACCCGGATCGAAACCTTCAGGGTGGGCCTGAAACCGGCGCTTTCTCTGGCAACCTTCGGGGTGGTGATCACCGCGGCACTGACCGGTTTGGCGGCACACTGGATTCTGGACCTGCCGCTGCTGCCGGCACTGTTGATCGGCACCATTATCTCCTCGACTGACGCGGCGGCCGTGTTTGCGCTGTTACAGAATCACGGGTTGCGCCTCAATCAGCGTGTCAGTGCCACGCTGGAGATTGAGTCTGGCAGTAACGACCCGATGGCGATCTTCCTTACCATTATTCTGCTGGAGCTGATCACCCGCGAGACACCGCCCGGCGTGATGGAAGCAGGGTTGTTGCTGGTTACCCAGCTGGGGTTGGGTGCATTGGGTGGATTGGCCGGTGGCTGGTTGCTGGCGCGACTGTTGCCGCGGCTGGCGCTTCAACCCGCGTTCTATCCGCTGCTGGTGACAGCGGCCGGTTTAACCGTATTTTCACTGGTTGGCCTGCTGGATGGCAGTGGTTTTCTGGCGATCTACTTGATGGGGATCCAGATTGGCAACCGTGGTCTGCGCAAGCTGGACGATATTCTGCAGGTGCATGATGGGCTGGCCTGGCTGGCGCAATTGAGCCTGTTCCTGATGCTGGGCCTGCTGCTGTCCCCGCATGAAAAGCTGGATTATGTCGGCGAAGGGCTGGCGCTGGGGGCGGTATTGATCCTGTTCGCCCGTCCGCTGGCGGTATTCATCAGTCTTTGGCCGTTCGGGTTTCGCTGGCGCGAGCAGGTATTTATCGCTTGGGTCGGGTTGCGGGGGGCGGTACCGATTGTGCTGGCGCTGTTTCCGTTGATGGCTGATATCGAACATGCGGCGCTGTTTCCGATCATCGCGTTCATCATTGTTACCCTGTCGCTGTTGTTGCAGGGCGCGACGCTGGCACGGGTGGCGCGCTGGTTAAAGCTGGAGTTGCCCACGGAGCCTGCAGCCACACACCGGTTAAGCCTCGACTGGTCACCGGCGCATTACCACCGGTTAATGGTGTTCGAGCTGGATGGCGAACACTGGACGCCACCCCGTAATCTGCAGGGGGTACGCCTGCCCCCGGATATTGTGCTGACGGCAGTGTTGCGAAATGGCCAGCTGATACCGTATGAGCCCGACCTCAAATTGCAAAGTGGCGATCAGCTTGCGGTGATTGGCGAGGAAGGGGCGGAAAAGCCGCTGGCGCGGCTGTTCAGTTCGGTGGCGTCGATCCCGGCCTTGAAGGAAAGTACCTTCTTTGGTGCCTTTGAACTCAACGGCAATGTGCAGCTGCAGGCGCTGGCTCAGAACTTCGGCCTCGAGATTGATCCGGCCCTGCAGCCATTGAGCGTGGCTGAGTACATTGCATCCTGCCTGCACGTGCCGCCGGTGGAAGGCGACCGTGTTGCGCTAGGCTCGATCCAGTTGGTGGTCAAGGTATTGGAAGACGGCAAGGTTAGCCGCGTTGGTCTAAAGTTCTGATCCCTGTCGCTGACAGTATGGGGTTGACGTGGTTTAATTGCGCGCGATTAGGCAAGGAAGTAAAGGGAGTCATCTGTGATTGAAGCCGTTTGGATCATCTTCGCATTCGTGCTGGGGATGGGGGTCAAGTTGGTCGGATTGCCGCCGTTGATCGGTTATCTGGCTGCCGGGTTCGCCATTGTGGCGGCCGGCGAATATACCGGTATTCCGGTGCAGGGCACGGAGGCGCTGAGCCATCTGGCTCACCTGGGCGTATTGTTGCTGCTGTTTACGGTCGGGCTGAAATTGAAAGTGCGCAACCTGGTGCGTCCGGAAGTGATCGGCGGCGGAGTGCTGCACTTTGCAATATCCATCGCCATGTTCACACCGGCATTGCACTGGATTATGGGGCTGGAATGGTACACCGCGATGATGTTGGCGGTGGCGCTGTCGTTCTCCAGCACCGTTTTGGCGGCGAAGGTGCTTGAATCCAAACGCGAGCTGAGAGCCTTTCATGGTCGGGTGGCGATCGGCATCCTGATTGTTCAGGACCTGCTGGCACTGCTGGTACTGGCATTGGCCAGTGGCCAGACGCCATCGCCCTGGGCGCTGCTGATTTTTGCCATGCCGCTGCTGCGTCCGCTGTTCTACAAACTGTTGGATATCAGTGGGCATGAAGAGTTGCTGGTGCTGTTGGGTCTGTTACTGGCGCTGGTTGTCGGCGGCAAGGGCTTTGAACTGGTCGGTCTCAGCTCTGAACTGGGGGCGCTGGCGTTCGGTGCGCTGCTGTCCAGTCATCGCCGGGCAGGTGAGTTGTCGCAGTCGTTGTGGAGCATCAAGGAAGTGTTCCTGGTGGGCTTCTTCCTGCAGATTGGTATGGGCGGTTTGCCGGATGCCAATGCGCTGGTGTTTGCGCTGGTGATGGGGCTGGTGTTGCCGCTGAAGGGGATTCTGTTCTTTTTCCTGCTGTTGCTGTTCAAGTTGCGTGCACGCAGCGCATTTCTGTCTGGCTTAAGCCTGACCAACTACAGCGAATTCGGTTTGATCGTGGCCAGCATCGTCTTGCCCGAGTGGCTGATTCCGCTGGCTATTGCGGTTTCCGTCTCGTTTTTGGTATCGGCACCGCTGTATCGTCTGGCGCATCCGCTCTATGACCGTTTCGGTCACTTTCTGTCCCGTTTCGAGCGTCAGGGTTTTCATCCGGACGAGCAGCCGCTGTCATTGGGTGATGCCGAAATCCTGATTATCGGTATGGGCCGTACCGGTACGGCAGCCTATGATCATCTGAAGCAGCGCGGCATCCCGATGGTGGCGCTGGACTCGGACCCCGCGAAGGTGGAAACGCATGCCAAGTGCGGACGTAATGTGGTCTTTGCCGATGCCGAGGATGTGCAACTGTGGAAGAACCTGCAGGCACCGAAGCTTAAGCATGTCATTTTGGCGGCCAACGATGTGGAGGCCAAGGTGACGGCGGCGCGACAGTTACGTCAGGCCGGGTTTGAAGGGATTATCGTGGCGCACAGCATGTTTGCCGATCATGCCGAAGCGATCACGGCCGCTGGTGCCGATCATACCTATCAGACCATGGCGGAAACCGGGGTGGGTTTGGCCGAGCATATTTTCAGTGAATCACGACGCAAGGAAGAAGCGCTGATCTGATCAGCGCGGCTTCTCGCCGGAGCGGTCAGCCTTGCCGCTCCCGTCTTGTACGTTCTGCTTTTCCACTGCGGCTTTCGGCACAGCCGCATCCGGTTTACCCTTGCTGTCGGGGCTGCGTGAAGTCTGCAACAGTACCAACATGTATTCCAGTTGTTGCTCGATGTTCTCCAGCCGATTTTCCAGTCGGGTGATACGGTTCAGGTTCTGGCGTTCGCGTTCGGCGATTTCGCCTTCGTCCTTCTCGATGAAGAACACCGAGAAGCTGGCGGTTAATAACGAAAACATGCAGATCCCCACCAGAATCAGCAGGGAGCCGAACAGGCGGCCCTCGTTGGTGCTGGGCACCAGATCGCCATAACCGACCGTGGTCATGGTGACCCATGCCCACCAGATGCCGTCGATGGGGCCGTCAAATGCCGGGTCCAGTGCCGCAATCAGGAAGCCTGAAATCACCAGAAACAGCAGGCAGATCAACAGGGTTGTGCCCAGATTGTGGCGCGCCAGAATCGAGCGCAAGTCCCGTGAGACCTTGAACAGAATGCCGACCATGACCAGCAGCCTCAGGCTGCGGATGGCACCGGCATAGAAGGAATAGTCGCCCAACAGGGCGGGCAGTCCGGCGCAGATAATCACCAGACTCATCCAGTTTTGCTTCAGGTAGCGGCTGCGATCATCGACGACGCAGAGCATTAGCCCCATTTCGGTGACGAAGCCAAGCCAGATCACCCAGTCGGTGATCTGGTGAGTCATGCCGTTGACGATACCGTCGGCACGCAGGTACCAGTCGACCAGAATCCACAGCGCCAGTATCAGCATCGGCCATTCCAGACGCTTGCCCCAGCGTTTGGCCCGAGCGTTCTCGGCCTTGCTGACACCGCCAAATCCCATACGAAACATCAGCGAGTGGTGTGTGTCGTAGCTCATCGGCGGCGGCCTGTCCCTGGTTTAGTGGTGTACGCGCAGCTGCATATCCAGCTGGCCGATCAGTGCGATCAGATGACGTGTATCTTCACGCATCTGCTTGAACACTTCTTCGGCCATCGGCACTATTTCGCTGTTCTGCGGCAGCGGCAGTTGCTGTTGGATCATCATTTCCAGTCGCGGCAGCAGTAACCACTGTACCCACTCATTGAAATCGAGCGTATCGACACAGAATGGCTGGGTGCTGGCCAGAGCCTCCGGGGCCGGAGGCTGTTGTTGCCACAGGCCTATATTCTGCATTTCGCTGCGGATTTCGATCAGCAAGGCGCTGACCTGCTGGTGTTGGCTCATCAATTACTCCTTGCGCGCGGCTTTGAGGGTGTCGGCGATCAGGAAAGCCAGCTCCAGTGACTGGTCGGCATTGAGGCGCGGGTCACACTGGGTGTGATAGCGATCGGCCAGACCTTCTTCAGTGATCTGGTAGGCACCACCGATACACTCGGTCACATTGTTGCCGGTCATCTCGAAATGTACGCCGCCGGCATGGGTGCCTTCGGCGTTGTGGACTTCGAAAAAGCCCTTCATTTCGGTGAGAATGGCGTTAACACTGCGGGTCTTGTAGCCACTGGACGCCTTGATGGTGTTGCCATGCATCGGGTCGGAGCTCCACACGACATGGTGGCCGCTGGCCTTGACCGCACGGACCAGTGGCGGCAGCATTTCAGTAATGCGGTCGGCACCCATGCGTGCGATCAGGGTAATGCGGCCCGGAATCTGGGACGGATTGAGGATGTCGAGCAGGCGCAGCAGGTCGTCAACCTGAGTGCTCGGACCAACCTTGATGCCGACCGGGTTGCGTACGCCGCGCAGGAACTCCACGTGGGCATGATCCGGCTGGCGGGTGCGGTCACCGATCCAGAGCATGTGCGCCGAGCAGTCGTACCAGTCGCCGGTCAGGCTGTCCTGACGGGTCAGTGCCTGTTCATAGCCCAGCAGCAGTGCCTCGTGCGAGGTGTACAGGCTGGTTTCTTTCAGCTGCGGGGTGTTGGCCGAGCTGATGCCACAGGCTTCGATGAACGCCATGGTCTGGTCGATCTGATCGGCCAGATGCTGGTATTTCTCGCCCTGCGGGCTCTGCTGTACGAAGCCCTGAGTCCACTGATGTACCTTGTGCAGGTCGGCAAAGCCGCCGGTGGCAAAGGCACGCAGCAGGTTCAGTGTGGCAGAGGACTGATGGTAGGCCGACAGCAGGCGCTGTGGGTCCGGTGTGCGAGCTTCGGCGGTGAAGGCGATGTCGTTGATAATGTCGCCGCGGTAGCTGGGCAGCTCAATGCCATTGATTGTTTCGGTGTCGGTCGAGCGCGGCTTGGCGAACTGGCCGGCCATGCGGCCGATCTTGACCACCGGGCAGCTGCCGGCAAAGGTCATCACCACTGCCATCTGCAACATCAGCTTGAAGGTGTCACGGATCTTGTTGGCATTGAACTCGGCAAAGCTTTCGGCGCAGTCGCCGCCTTGCAGCAAGAACGCCTTGCCTTCGGCCACCTGGGCCAGGTCAGCGGTTAGAGAGCGAATCTCGCCGGCAAACACTAGCGGCGGATACTCGCCAAGCACCTGTTCGACCCGATACAGGGCGTCCTGATCAGGGTAGGTCGGGTGCTGTTTGATCGGCTTGTTACGCCAGCTGTCGGGAGTCCAGAGTTCCATTTTGCTCTCACTACTTAACTGATTAACTGAACCCATGATAGTACCGTAAATACGGCGTAACGACAGCCCGGCCGTGCGTTCTGTTCTGTTGGCAGGTGCGGTTGCGCATTCGCAAGGCCTGAGTGAGCCGGTATACTGATGCGTTATTCTGTTGATGCCCGAGTGCCAAGGATTTCATGACTGCCATACTGTTTCGTGTTTCACGTTTGTATATTCGCCAGCAGCAGGCCAAGCAGCTGTTGTGGGTCCTGCTGATGCTGGTTCTGGTTGCGGGTAGTGGCTATTTCTTAACTCGTGCCGAAGCGGTGGTTGATTATTTGCTGCCGGTACTGGGTGTTGCTGCTTGTTCAGCGTATCTGGTCAAACTGGTGCAGCTGCTGAAGCGTGGTGCGTCCGGGTATCCAGACGTTGAAGTGGACGCATCGGCAGGCACCTTGAAGGTGCTGCAGGAGACGCCGGTGGTGTTGAATCTCAGCAACATTCTGAACATGCGTATTCAGGTTGCACTCACGCGGGTGCTGGCGATTACCTTGGTCACGGAAGCCGGTGAGCAGCTGCGGCTGGAGGGGTATGAGCGAATTGATGAGCTGGTGGCTGCACTGGAAGCTGTGCTGCCGGAGGATCGTGTGATCCGTACCCGGCTGCGTTATTGACGGCTGCGTTCAGGCGCTGCGGATGCCATTGAGGTTGTGGAACGTAACCTCGCGGGCAGTATTGAGGAAGTCGACCATGAAGTCGGCATCCTTTTGATCCTCACGCATGGCAGCGTAGAGGGTGCACCATAATCCCTTCTCACCCAGCGGGCGGGCAGCAATATACTCGCGCTGCAGGTACTCATGGGCGGCCCAGTTGGGCAGGGCAGCAATGCCTCGGCCGCTGGCGACCAGCTGCATGATCATCATGGTCAGCTCGGCAGTCCGGATCTCGGCGGGTTCGATATCCACGGGGTCGAGGAAGCGGGTGAATAGATCCAGACGGTCCCGTTCGACCGGATAGGTGATGAGCGTTTGCCCTTCAAAGTCTCGCGGCTGGATAAAGCGTTTGCTGACCAGTGGATGCTGGCGTCCCATGACCAGAATGGACTCGTAGCTGAACAGCGGCACATAGTGGATGCCGGTCCGCTCTTCCGGGTCTGAGGTGATGACCAGATCCAGGTCGCCACGGGCCAATGCTGGCAGTGGCTGGAAGCTGAAGCCGGTGGACAGGTCCAGCTCGACCTCTGGCCAGTGTTGCCGGAAGTGGTCGATGGTCGGCATCAGCCAGTCGAAACAGCTGTGGCATTCAATGCAGATGTTGAGGCGACCGGTTTCGCCGCCCGCGAGGCGCATGATGTCGCGCTCCGCACTGCGCACCATCGGCAACAGTTCATCCGCCAGCGCCAGCAGGCGCTGGCCTGCGCTGGTGAAACAGATCGGGCGTGTCTTGCGGATGAATAGGGAGCAATTGAGCCGCTCCTCAAGATCCTTGATCTGGTGGGACAGGGCGGATTGGGTCAGGTGGATGCGCTCGGCGGCCTCGACCAGACTGCCTGCGTCGCGCAAGGCGGCAAGCGTTTTCAGGTGACGAATCTCGATCATGCCCACCCCTCAGGTTGTGGATAACAGCCAGTATAGTAGCGAATGCGCAAGTCTGGCGAGGGCGGTAGCCAGCAGGCTACCGCAACCCGTCTCAGGATTTGACCAGCAGGAATTCCAGCAGTGCTTTTTGCGCGTGCAGGCGATTCTCGGCTTCGGCAAAAACCACCGAACGCGGGTCTTCCAGCATATCTTCGCTGACTTCTTCGCCGCGGTGTGCGGGCAGGCAGTGCATGAACAGTGCATCGTCTTCGGCCAGATCCATCAGCGCAGGCGTGATCTGGTAGCCACGGAACTCACGGATGCGTTCACGCTGCTCGTCTTCCTGGCCCATTGAGGCCCAGACATCGGTTACTACCAGATGAGCGCCATCGACCGCTTCTTCCGGGTTTTCGAACACGTTCACGCGGTCGCTGTTGCGTGCCACCAGTTCTGTGTTTGGGGCGAAGCCTTCAGGGCAGGCGATGTTCAGTTTGAAGTCGAACTGGCGTGCGGCGTTGATGTAGGAGTGGCACATGTTGTTGCCATCACCGACCCAAGCGACGGTCTTGCCCTTGATGGAGCCGCGGTGCTCGATGAATGTCTGCATGTCGGCGAGCAGCTGGCAGGGGTGGTAGTCATCGGTCAGGGCATTGATGACCGGTACCTTGGAGTAGCGGGCGAAGGTCTCAACCAGTTCATGGCTGAAGGTCCGAATCATCACCACGTCGACCATGCTGGAGATGACGCGGGCGCTGTCTTCGACTGGTTCGCCACGGCCCAGCTGGGTGTCGCGCGGCGACAGGAACATGGCATGGCCACCGAACTGCGCCATGCCGGCTTCGAAGGAAACGCGGGTGCGGGTCGAAGCCTTTTCGAAGATCATTGCCATGACCTTGTTTTTCAACGGCTCGTAAGTTTCGCCTGCGTCGCGCATCTGCTTGAGAATAATGGCGCGCTGTACGATCTGCTGCAGCTCTTCAGGGGTCATGTCCAGCAGCGTCAGAAAATGTCGTGTACTCATAAGTATGTCGGTCGGCGGCCTGGGCCACCGGCTCCCGGTGTCAGTTGAATAAAAGGGACTCAGTTGGCGCTATCGCGTTCTTCACCGGCATAAACCCGGATCAGCTGAGCCACGGTATTGACCATGAGGTCGGCATCATGGTCGGTCATTATTAGAGGGGGCAGCAGGCGAACGACACGGCCACCGCCGGTGACGTTCAGCAGGATGCCCTTGATCTTGGCCAGCACGACCAGCTCGCTGCCGGCTTCGGTCAGCTCGATGCCGATCATCAGGCCCTTGTTGCGGACCTCTTGCACGTAAGGGGCGTCGCCGAACTGCTCGCGGAATCCGTGGGCAATGCGTTCGCCCAGTGCTGCGGCGCGCTGGCACAGGTTGTCCTGTTCGATGGTGTTGACCACGGCCAGAGCTGTTGCGCAGGCCAGTGGATTACCACCATAGGTCGTACCGTGGCTGCCGGGGGTAAAGGTTTCGGCAGCGATGCCGCGGGCCAAGCAAGCACCAATCGGGAAGCCGTTGCCAAGCCCTTTGGCGGTGGTGACCACGTCGGGCAGTATATCGTTGTGCTGGTAAGCAAAATAGCGACCGGTACGGCCGTTGCCGGTCTGGACTTCGTCAAGCATCAACAGCCATTCCTGCTCGTCGCAGATCTGGCGGAGATGATTCAGGTAGTCCGGTGCGGGAATATGGATGCCACCTTCGCCCTGCACGGGTTCGACCAGAATGGCGACTACGTTGCTGTTGTCGCGGGCAACCTGGCGTACGGCGTCGACATCATTGTAGGGAACCTGGATAAAGCCGCTGACCAGTGGCTCGAAGCCCTGCTGGGTAGCGCGGTTGCCGGTCGCGCTCAAGGTTGCCATGGTACGGCCATGGAACGACTGCTGCATGACGATGATGGTCGGGGTGTCAATATTGCGGTTGTGGCCGTAGCGGCGGGCAAGTTTGATGGCCGCTTCGTTTGCTTCGGCACCGGAGTTGGCAAAAAAAGCGTTTTCCATGCCGGAGATACGGGTCAGCGCCGCTGCCAGAGCTTCCTGCTGCTTAATGGTATAAATGTTGGAGCAATGTACCAGTTTGGCGGCCTGTTCGCTGATGGCGCGCGTTACGGCCGGATGAGCATGGCCAAGCCCGGTGACGGCGATACCGCAGAGCGCGTCCAGGTACTTGTTACCGTCGGTGTCATACAGCCAGGCCCCTTCACCATGTTCAAAGGCGACCGAGAGCCGATTGAAAACATTCATCAATGGTTGCGTAGCCATGGGCGTCTCCCTACAACGCAAAAAGGCAGCCACGGCTGCCAGTAAAACAAACATTCTATGAGCAGCAACCGTGTTTGGCAATTCAATCATCGGCTGGAGGTCAATAAAACTGCGTCCAAGGGTTGAAAAAAACGGGAAATGGAGCAATACAAAAGACAGGCAGAGATAAGTTGTCGGGTCTAACTTGAGTGGAACGCTGGGTTATATGTTAAGCTTCGAGGCAGGCTGGATTTCACAGTTAGACAGATATAAAGGTGTATAGATGAGTGTAGTCGATACAATCAAAGAGCAGATCGAAAACAACGCAATTCTGCTTTATATGAAAGGTACTCCTCGCTTCCCGCAGTGCGGTTTTTCATCGCGTGCCGTTGAGGCTGTGATGTCCTGTGGCGAGCGTTTTGCGTTTGTAAACATCCTTGAGAACCCTGAAATTCGTGCCGAGCTGCCCAAATATGCCAACTGGCCGACTTTTCCCCAGCTGTGGATCAATGGTGAGCTGGTCGGCGGATGCGATATCATTTGCGAAATGGCGGCCAACGGCGAGCTGAAGGAAATGATTACGGCAGTTGCACCTGCGGGTGATGACGCTCAGGCGTAAATGATTATTCAGGCGGTGTGCCGGCTGTGTGGTCGGTGGACTGTCATTGGTTTCGACAAGTCGTACAACCCTAGCGAAGGAGAATAGAAGCATGGGCGTATTGGTAGGTAAGCAGGCTCCTGATTTCAATGCAGCAGCGGTTCTGGGCGATGGCCAGATTGTTGATACATATAACCTGAAAGAAGCGATCAATGGCAAATACGGCCTGATCTTCTTCTATCCGCTGGACTTCACCTTTGTGTGCCCGTCTGAGCTGATCGCACTGGATCACCGTATGGATGCGTTCCAGGAGCGTGGCGTTGAGGTGATCGGTGTCTCTATCGATTCCCAGTTCACTCATAACGCATGGCGTAACACCCCGGTTAACGAAGGCGGTATTGGTCAGGTCAAGTACACCCTGGTTGCTGACGTTAAGCACGAAATCTGCAAGGCATACGACGTTGAAGCTGAAGGCGGCGTTGCGTTCCGTGGCGCGTTCCTGATCGATGCGAACGGTGTTGTACGTTCTCAGATCGTCAATGACCTGCCGCTGGGTCGTAACATGGACGAGCTGATTCGTCTGGTTGATGCGCTGCAGTTCCACGAAGAGCATGGTGAAGTGTGCCCGGCGGGCTGGAACAAGGGTGACAAGGGTATGAACGCCTCTCCTGAAGGTGTTGCCAAGTACTTGGCTGAAGAATCTGGCAAGCTGTAAATTTGCCTTGTTGTGGCGGCGGCTCGGGTAGTTGACGAGTTGCTGGCAGACGAAAAAAATCCGGAGCTCTCGCAAGAGGCTCCGGATTTTTTATGCCACCGAGGTTGTCGGTGGGTGAGCTCAATCAGCGCAGGGCAGGGTCTGTCGCCGGGTGCAGTGTGCGTAACAGGGCTTTCAGTACCTTGGTGTTGCCGGTAACCAGATTGCCGCGCTCGCTGTACTTGTTGCCGCCGGAGAAGTCACCGACCAGACCGCCTGCTTCACGGATCAACAACAGGCCGGCAGACAGTTCGGTGCTGCTCAGGCCGATCTGGTAAAAACCGTCCAGTCGACCCGCTGCCGTATAAGCCAGGCTGAGTACGGGGGAGCCGCTGTTGTGCAGTGTTGCGCCGGCTTCCATGATGTTCTGCATCATGCGGGCATGTGATTCGATCCAGGGCTTGTCGCTGCTGCGGCCGTGGTAACCCGTGCCGATGATGGCACCGTCGAGAGCGGTACGGTTGCCCACGCGCAGGCGTTTACCGTTCAACTGGGCACCCTTGCCGCGGCTGGCGGTGAACTCTTCACCGAATACCGGGTTGATGACAACACAGTGTTCAGCTTTGCCGTTCATGAAGCCGGTGACGCTGAGGGCGAACATCGGCAGTGCGTTGGAGAAGTTGGTCAGGCTGTCGATCGGGCTGATATGCCATTCACAGTGCCCCGGGCCTTCACCGATCGGTGAGTGCGTACCGCTGTACTCGCCAATAACGCTGTGCTGCGGATAGGCTTTTTGGATTGACGTCGTGATTGTGCGTTCGGCCTGCATGCAGAGCTCACTGATGAACTCAGCGACATCGGCCTGTTCAGTTTTGATCAGATCAAGGCGTTCGAGGGCGCGAGAGATCTGTTCGCCTGCGAGCCGTGCCGCGCGCAGGGCAATATTAACCATTGGTTGCATCAGTGTGTGTGTCCAGTCTTCATGATTGTCAAAGGTCTATTGTAGCTCAGACCGGCGCTACGCTGAACAGGTGGTCTGCAACTCAATCATGTTCTGTTAGAATATTCAGCTTTTAACGGCGAAACCCCATGTCTGATCATATCCGTATTGTACTGGTGAACACGACACACCCCGGTAATATCGGGGGTGTTGCTCGCGCAATGAAAAATATGGGGCTGAGCGATCTCTGTCTGGTCAGCCCCAAGGTATTTCCGCACCGGGATGCGGATGCGCGTGCATCCGGCGCGACCGATCTGCTTGAGTCCGCCATGGTGGTCGATAGTCTGGATGAAGCTATCGCAGATTGTGAATTGGTGTTCGGGACCAGTGCGCGTGAGCGGCACATCCCCTGGCCGTTGGTTGATCCGCGTGAGCTCGCGGCCATTGCAGCGCCGCTTCAGGGCAAGGCCAAGGTGGCAATTCTGTTCGGCCGCGAGGACCGTGGATTGACCAATGAAGAGCTGCAGCGCTGTCACCACCACGTACATATTCCCGCGGTGGATAGTTTCAGCTCACTCAATATAGCGGCAGCGGTTCAGGTTATTACCTATGAGTTGCGCATGGCAGCGTTGGCGGAAGAGCCGATGAATAAGCCGCAATGGGGGACCAACTGGGACATCGACTTGGCTGAGCAGCGTGAGCTGGAATTGATGTTCGAGCATCTTGAGCGCACGTTGGTCAAAATCGATTTCCTGGATCCTGACAACCCGCGTCAGCTGATGCCGCGTTTGCGGCGTCTGTTGCAGCGGGCCGTGCCTGATAAAATAGAGGTGAATGTGCTGCGCGGTATTTTGACTGCGGTTGAGCGTCAGCTGCCACCTGCACCGGTGAAGGACGATGACGATGTTTAAGCGGATGAAAGAGGATATACGCTCGGTATTCCATCGCGACCCTGCTGCGCGCAATGCGTTTGAAGTGTTGACGGCATACCCGGGGCTGCATGCGATCTGGTTTCATCGGCTCGCCAATACACTGTGGCGGCGCAACTTCAAATGGTTGGCGCGGATGGTGTCCAATATTGCTCGCTGGCTGACGGGGATCGAAATTCATCCGGGGGCGACCATCGGGCGGCGCTTCTTTATTGACCACGGAATGGGTGTGGTGATTGGCGAAACGGCCGAAATTGGGGATGATGTCACGCTTTATCATGGCGTCACTCTGGGCGGTACCAGTTGGAATAAGGGTAAGCGCCACCCGACGCTGGGTAATAATGTTGTCTGTGGTGCCGGTGCCAAGGTGCTGGGGCCGATTACCATCAGTGCGGGTGCGCGCGTCGGTTCCAATGCGGTTGTCACCCGAGATGTGCCCGAAGATGCGACTGTGGTGGGGATTCCGGGGCGGATCATCAGGCGCCACCCGGAGGAAGACAGTGCCGAGGAGCTGAAGCGTCGCCAGATGGCTGACAAGGTCGGCTTTGATGCCTATGCGGTAACCCGTGAGGTATCCGACCCGGTGGCACATGCAATCCGTTGTCTGCTGGATCACATGCAGGCGATGGATCATAAGGTTGAAACCATGGGTAAGGCGCTGTGTGAGATCAAGCCGAGTTATTGTGACGAGCAGCTGCCCGAGTTGAAGTCGGAAGACTTTGAGGCGGTGGATGACAGCGGCGGCGTGCGCATGGGCGATGATAAAGACCGACGGAACGAGTCGGTTAAATAGTTGACTAAATTAGTAGGGAATCGCATAATGCCAGCATGCTGTAAAGCGTGGGTATGAGGAATACTATGCGATTAACAACAAAAGGGCGATATGCGGTTACCGCGATGCTTGACCTTGCATTGCATGAGGGCAGAGGGCCGATCAGCCTGGCTGATATCTCTGAGCGTCAGGGTATATCACTGTCTTATCTGGAGCAGCTGTTTGCCAAGCTACGCCGTAATGAGCTGGTAGGTAGCGTACGCGGTCCGGGTGGCGGTTATCAGCTCAAGCGTGCGCAGGCCTTGATCAATGTGGCTGAGGTGATCGATGCGGTAAACGAGTCGGTTGATGCCACAGGTTGCCAGCATAACGGCGGCTGCCAGGGCGGTGAGGTGTGTCTGACCCATCACCTTTGGTGTGATCTCAGTGATCAGATTCATAATTTCCTGAGTAGTATCAGTCTGGCGGACCTTGTGGCTCGTCGTGATGTTCAGGAGGTGGCCGGTCGCCAGCGTCAGGTTGAAGACCTGATCGCCAGTAGTACAGAACAGCCAGCGCGCAGTAAGGCCGCTGTGTAGAGTTTTTTTGGAGAGATGAGATGAAATTGCCGATCTACCTTGATTACGCCGCAACAACACCGGTTGACCCCCGTGTAGCAGAACAGATGATTCAGTGTCTGACACCTGATGGCAACTTTGGTAACCCGGCTTCACGCTCGCACCTGTTTGGCTGGAAGGCGGAAGAGGCGGTCGAGACTGCACGCCGTCAGGTCGCCGATTTGCTGGGCGCTGACCCACGTGAGATTGTCTGGACCTCCGGTGCGACCGAAGCCGACAACCTGGCGATTAAGGGTGTTGCCCATTTCTATGGCAAGAAGGGCAAGCACATCATTACCTCCAAGATCGAACACAAGGCGGTACTTGATCCCTGTCGTCAGCTGGAACGTGAAGGTTTCGAAGTGACTTACCTTGAGCCTGACAGTCAGGGTCTGATCACGCCGCAGCAGGTTGCTGATGCCCTGCGTGACGACACCATTCTGGTATCGTTGATGCATGTAAATAACGAAGTCGGCACGATTACGGATATTGCTGCCATCGGCGAGATTACCCGTGCCAAAGGCGTGCTGTTCCATGTGGATGCAGCCCAGAGCGTTGGCAAGTTGCCGATCGACATGGAGACGATGAAAGTCGACCTGATGTCGGTTTGTGCACACAAGATCTACGGCCCCAAAGGTGTTGGTGCCCTGTACGTTCGTCGCAAGCCGCGTGTTCGTCTGGAAGCACTGATTCACGGTGGTGGTCACGAGCGCGGCATGCGTTCAGGTACATTGCCGACCCACCAGATTGTGGGTATGGGCGAATCCTTCCGCATCGCCGGCGAAGAGATGGCGGCTGAAACCGAGCGTCTTGAAGGCCTGCGTCAGCGTTTGTGGGACAGCGTCAAGGATATGGAGGAGGTTCACGTAAACGGTTCTATCGAACAGCGTGTCCCCGGTATCTTGAATATCAGCTTTGCCTTTGTTGAAGGCGAATCGCTGCTGATGTCGATCAAGGATCTGGCAGTGTCTTCAGGTTCTGCCTGTACTTCGGCGAGTCTGGAACCCTCTTATGTGCTGCGTGCGCTTGGGCTGAATGACGAATTGGCACACAGTTCGATTCGCTTCTCTCTGGGGCGTTTCACAACCGAAGAAGAAGTCGATTACGCGGTTGCGCAGGTTCGTCACGCTGTTGACAAGCTGCGCGAGCTGTCTCCGCTGTGGGATATGTTCAAGGACGGCGTAGATCTGAGCAAGGTTGAGTGGGTTCACCACTAAGGTCCTGAATAGTTTTGGAGGTTTATCATGGCGTATAGCGAACAGGTTATTGATCATTACGAAAACCCGCGCAATGTTGGCAAGATGGATGCTGACGACGCGCATGTCGGTACCGGCATGGTAGGTGCGCCTGCCTGTGGTGACGTAATGCGTTTGCAAATCAAGGTCAGTGATGAAGGGGTGATCGAAGATGCTCGCTTCAAGACCTATGGTTGCGGTTCAGCGATTGCATCCAGTTCTTTGGTAACCGAGTGGGTCAAGGGTATGACGCTGGATCAGGCGTCCGAGCTCAAGAACGCACAGATCGCCGAAGAGTTGGCTTTGCCGCCGGTCAAGATCCATTGTTCGGTACTGGCCGAAGATGCGATCAAGGCTGCCGTCGAAGACTATCGTAACAAACAGAAAAAGTGACACCGTAACGGAGGGTGAAAGCCCTCCGTAATTGGGGTAATTATGGCAATAAGCATGACACAGGCCGCAATTGACCATGTTGCGGGATATCTTGTAAAGCGCGGTCATGGTGAAGGTATTCGCCTCGGCGTAAGAACGTCGGGCTGCTCCGGTATGGCCTATGTGCTGGAGTTTGTTGATGCCAGCGAGCCCGAAGATCAGGTCTTCGAATTCGGCGGTGTCAAGGTGATGGTTGATCCCAAAAGCCTGACTTACCTGGATGGTACCCAGCTTGATTTCGTTCGCGAAGGGTTGAATGAAGGCTTTAAATTCAGCAATCCCAACGTACGCAACGAATGCGGCTGCGGCGAGAGCTTTACTATCTGATGCGTTGGTGTCAGTGAGGCCGGTTGATGGATATCACACGTAACTATTTCGAGATTCTCGGGCTGCCCGTCAGCTTTGACATCGATCAGGCACAGCTTACCGAGCGTTATCGCGACCTGCAAAAGCAGGTACACCCTGACAGACATTCACATCAGTCTGACCGAGAACAGCGCCTGGCCGTGCAATATACGGCCTATCTCAATGAGGCGCTGACCACGCTGAAATCTCCGCTCAAGCGTGCCCAATACCTGCTGTCCCTGCAGGGAATAGATACCCTTTCCGACTCCCGCACCCAGCTCGACCCCATGTTTCTTATGGAACAGATGGAGCTGCGTGAGCGGGTCGCTGATGCGACGGATCATGATGATCCGGGAGCGGAGCTGGAGCAGCTGGAGGCGCTGGTTGGTGCCGAGTTGAAACAGCTGCAGTCCGCGTTCGTGAAGGCATGGGAAGGGCAACAGTTGGCACAGGCAGAGGTGCTGGTACGCAAGATGCAATTTGCCAGCAAACTGCAGAGTGATATCGAAGCGCTGGAAGACAGACTGTTCGACGATTAACGGAAGTTCTATGGCATTACTGCAAATTGCTGAACCTGGACAGAGCCCTGAACCTCACGCGCGCAAGTTGGCCGTGGGTATCGATTTGGGTACAACCAACTCACTGGTTGCCTCCGTGCGTAGTGGTGAGGCAATCACGCTGGCTGATGCCGAAGGGCAACACCTGCTGCCTTCGGTCGTGCGTTACCGACAGAATGAGCGGCCGCTGGTGGGGGCTGAGGCGTTAGCGCAAGCGGCGCAGGATCCATATAACACGATCATCTCGGTTAAACGTCTGATGGGGCGTGGTATTGAGGATATTGCGGGTTTGGGTGATGAGTTGCCCTACCGCTTTGCCGATTCCGATTCCGGCATGCCTTATTTGCAAACGGCCGCAGGTGATAAAAGCCCGGTAGAGGTCTCGGCTGATATCCTGGCGACACTGGTTGCCCGCGCCCGTGAGTCGCTTGGCGGTGAGCTGGAAGGGGCGGTGATTACCGTGCCGGCCTATTTTGATGATGCTCAGCGTCAGGCCACCAAGGATGCTGCCCAGTTGGCAGGCCTCAAAGTGCTGCGTCTGCTTAACGAGCCTACTGCAGCGGCGGTGGCATACGGTCTGGATCAGCGTGGCGAAGGTGTAATTGCCGTTTATGATTTGGGCGGTGGTACCTTCGATCTCTCCATCTTGCGTCTTAATCGTGGTGTCTTTGAGGTGCTGGCGACGGGCGGTGACACGGCTCTGGGTGGCGATGACTTCGATCATCTGCTGGCGCAGGTCCTGTTGCAGCAGTCCACTCTCGGCCAGGATCTGAGTGCTTCCTCGGCGCGCCGATTGACTGCCATGGCACGTCGCATCAAAGAGCGTTTGACCGATGAAGCGGTCGTGACTGAGACTATTGAGCTCGAAGGGCGTGACTTCACGGTTGAAATCAGTCGTGAGCAATTCGATGCGCTGATTCAGCCGTTGGTCAAGCGTACGTTGCGGACCTGCCGTCGCGCGCTTAAAGACGCGGGTGTTGGCGTTGATGAGGTAATGGAAGTGGTCATGGTAGGCGGGTCAACCCGTGTGCCGCTGGTCCGTGAATCGGTCGCCGGCTTCTTTGACCGCCAGCCGCATATCGATATCGATCCTGACCGTGTGGTTGCCATTGGTGCCGCTGTTCAGGCCGATGTATTGGTCGGCAACAAGCCGGACAGCGACATGTTGCTGCTGGACGTGATTCCGTTGTCGCTGGGGCTGGAAACCATGGGTGGTCTGGTGGAGAAAATTATCCACCGCAATACCGCCATTCCGGTGGCCCGTGCGCAGGAGTTCACGACCTACCAGGATGGTCAGACCGCGATGGTCATTCACGTGCTCCAGGGTGAGCGCGAGTTGATGCAGGATTGCCGTTCGTTGGCTCGTTTTGTCTTGCGTGACATACCGCCCATGGCGGCGGGTGCAGCCAAGATTCGGGTGGCATTCCAGGTTGATGCAGATGGCCTGTTGAGTGTGGAGGCAGAAGAGCTGTCTACCGGTGCGATCAGCAGTATCCAGGTGAAGCCCTCGTATGGTCTTGGTGATGACGAGATCACACGAATGCTGAAAGAGTCTTACAGCCATGCGGCTGAAGATCTGGAGGCGCGTAACCTGCGTGAACAGCAGGTTGAAGCGGAGCGTATCGTGGCGGCCTTGCAGGCGGCAATTCAGCAGGATGGCGAGCTGTTGAGCGATGCTGAGCGTGATGCGCTGGAACAGGACGTGGCCACGCTGGAAGCGGTTGTGGCTGAAGGTGATTACCGCCGTATCGAGAGTGCTGTTGAGGTTCTGGCCAAGGCGAGTGACTTCTTCGCATCACGACGGATGGATCAGAGTATTTCGCGTGCCCTGGCAGGGCATTCGATTGACGAACTAGATAAGGAGGCGCGTTAATGCCCCAGGTGATTTTTCTGCCACATGAAGAGCTTTGCCCTGAAGGCAAGGTAGTAGAAGCGCAGGCTGGTGTGTCCATTTGTGACATTGCGCTGGCGAACGGGGTGGAAATCGAGCACGCCTGTGAAAAGTCCTGCGCTTGCACTACCTGTCATGTGATTGTGCGTGAAGGTTTCGATTCATTGCAGGAGTCGGACGAGCTCGAAGACGATATGCTGGATAAGGCGTGGGGTCTCGAAGCTGAGTCGCGACTCAGCTGTCAGGCTCTGGTTGGTGATCAGGATCTGGTAGTGGAAATACCCAAGTACACAATCAACCAGGTATCCGAGCAACACTGAGGTATAGGTTATGGGCTTGAAGTGGGTAGATGTGCACGATATCGCCATCGAGCTGTATGAGGCATATCCGGATGTGAATCCGTTGCAGATCAGTTTTCCGGATCTGTACAGCAAGGTTATGGCGCTGGATATGTTCGACGATGTGCCTGATCACTGCGGTGAGAAGATTCTGGAAGCGATCCAGATGGCCTGGATCGAAGAAGCAGAATAACGCTGATGCCCGGCTCGGCGTAAAGTCCAGCCGGGCTGCATGACAGAGTTGTCTGTTCAGTCTCCGGTGCTTTGCGTATAATGTTGCGCCTTATTGATCTATAGCACTATAAATTGGGGATGTGACCTACTATGTCAGTTGAACGTACGCTTTCTATCATCAAGCCGGACGCTGTTGCTAAAAACGTTATCGGTGAAATCGTGACTCGCTTTGAAAAAGCGGGCCTGAAAGTTGTTTCCATGCAGATGAAGCAGCTGAGCAAAGAAGATGCTGAAGGCTTCTACGCTGAGCACAAAGAACGTCCTTTCTTTGCTGATCTGGTTGCATTCATGACCTCTGGTCCTGTTGTTGTGCAGGTACTGGAAGGTGAAAATGCAATCGCGATGAACCGCGATCTGATGGGCGCTACCAACCCGAAAGAAGCGGCTGAAAGCACTATCCGTCGTGACTTCGCTGAATCCATTGATGCCAACGCCGTACACGGTTCTGACTCTGCAGCTTCTGCAGAGCGTGAAATCGCCTACTTCTTCGGCGCGTGATCCATCTTGGGCTGCCTGTTCTGGGCAGCCTTTCACTCCAAACGAGTAACACTACGATATGTCTGAGACCCCATCCAAACTCAACCTCCTGGGACTGTCTCCGGCCAAGCTGGAAGCCTTTTTCGAAGCTCAGGGCGAGAAGCGCTTTCGCGCCACTCAGGTCCTCAAATGGTTGCATCAGCAGGGTGCCTCCAGCTTTGACGAGATGACCAACATCAGCAAGACGCTGCGTGCCAAGCTAGCTGAGGTAGCCGAGATTCGCGAGCCGGAAATTCTGCTCGACAAGACGTCAAAGGACGGTACCCGTAAATGGGTTATTCGCATGGATGGTGGTTCGGCAATCGAGATGGTGCTGATCCCGGAAGGCGATCGCCGCACCCTCTGTGTATCTTCCCAGGTCGGCTGCTCGCTGGACTGCAGTTTCTGCTCCACCGGCAAGCAGGGTTACAATCGCAACCTGTCTACGGCAGAGATTATCGCCCAGTTGCGGGTAGCTATCCGTGCCTTCGGCCCCTTTGATCCCAACGAGCGTCGCGTCAGTAACGTGGTCTTCATGGGCATGGGCGAGCCGTTGATGAATTTCGACAACGTGGTCGATGCCATCCAGTTGATGATGGATGACAACGCTTATGGTCTGTCCAAGCGTCGCGTGACCTTGAGTACGTCCGGTGTTGTACCGGCTATCGATCGCCTGCGTGAAGTGAGTGATGTGTCACTTGCTATTTCATTGCATGCGCCAAATGACGCACTGCGCGATACGTTGGTGCCGATCAATAAACGTTATCCGATCGAAGAGCTGATTGCTGCGTGCAACCGTTATCTTGATGGGCTTAGCGATAAGCGTGTGATCACGATTGAGTATACCTTGATCGAAGGTGTTAACGATCAGCCGGAACACGCTCGTGAGCTAGTCAAGGTGCTGCGCCAGGTTCCCTGTAAGCTGAACCTGATTCCGTTCAACCCTTTCCCCAACTCCGGCTACAGCCGTCCCAGTGAAGCGGCGACCCAGCGCTTCAAGGATGTGATGCTCAAGGCGGGCATTATCACCACGGTGCGCCGTACCCGCGGTGACGACGTGGATGCCGCCTGTGGGCAGCTGGTCGGGCAGGTCGAAGACCGTACCCGTCGTAGCCAAAAATACATTCCTGTGGTACAAGAGGAGCCTGCTCACGGAAAGACTGACAGGGTTTAAGGGGGACGAGTGAAAGGCTTCAGCTTGGTTTCGTTGCTGCTTGCGGCAGCGTTGGTGTCCGGCTGTGCGTCACAGTCGACTGGTTCTGTTGGTGCGCAACGCGGTGAATCCGAAGAAGCCGTGGAAGCCTACACTGGTCTGGGGCTGCAATATCTGCAGGCGGGTAACACCGTCAATGCCAAGATGTCTCTGCAGCGGGCACTGTCAATAAATGATGATTATGCGCCGGCCTACAACGCAATGGCGTTGGTGTTCCAGGTTGAGCAGGAATATGGTCTTGCTGAAGATTATTTCCGCAAGGCAATAGCGGCTGATGCTGATTCTGCCATGGTGCATAACAATTTCGGTGCCTTCCTGTTTGCTCGTCAGCGTTATCAGGAAGCCTGTGAAGAGCTGAATCGAGCGACCCTTGATCCTTTCTATCAGCAGCGTGCCCAGGCATTTGAAAATCTGGGTCGCTGTTATGCGCTGCTTGATCGTCATGACGATGCAATCGGCGCATTCAAACGTGCGCTTGCCATTAATGGCAATCGTCCTGTTGCTTTGGTTGAGCTCTCTGCCCAGTTACTGAGGCAGAACGACCACGCCATGGCCAGTCGCTATTTTGAACGCTTCCGGCAGCTGGTTGATAACAGGCAGGTTGAGCACTATCCGAAGAGTTTGTGGCTGGGCATTCAATTGGCCAGACTTGATCGCAATGTATCCCGAGCGGCGACCTATGCTTTGCTGCTGAAGAATATGTTCCCCCAATCGGAGGAGTATCGTCTTTACAAGGAGAGTGCCCAGTGAGTGACGAGTCATTAGCTGTACTACCTGACGCAGTATTTCCTGATCGTATATTTACCGATGCCCGAGAGCGTCTGGGGTTGAGTGTTGATCATGTCTGCCGCCAGTTGCATCTGCCGCAAGACGTGATCAACGCTATAGAGAAGGCTGACCTGCAGCACCTGTCTGACCCGGTTTTTGCCCGTGGCTACATTCGTTCCTACGCGCGCTTTCTCAGGTTAGATCCGGAACCATTGATACAGGCCTATAACCAGCAGACCGGCAATTTGTCGACTACCGGTCGCGTCAAGGCGATTGGCACTGTATCCGTCTCGCCGGGCCGGGGGCAGGGGCATCCGTTACTGCGGTTTGGATCCTGGCTGTTTCTGTTGGCGCTGGTTGCGGTCAGTATCTGGTGGTGGCAGGCACAATACGGCTTTGATGCCGATGAGCGAGCCGAGCTTGATCAGGCACCGGTTTCAGTGGAAACCAGTGATGGTACAACGCTGGTATTACCGCAGTTGGTTGAACCTGAGTTTGATGACATTGCCGATAGCGTTGCTCCACCTGTGGTGACTGCTGATAATGAGGCCACAGCGCCCGTTTCTGAGCCAGCAGCCATCGCCGCGGATTCAGAGTTTGGCGTGGAGCTGGAAGTAACTCAGGCGTTGCAAGTTGTTGCCGAGCCTGAATCTGAGCCTGAGTCAGCGTCTTTGGCGCAGCCCGGTACGCTGGATCTGAGTTTCTCTGCTGACTGCTGGCTCAGCGTCAAGGATGCAAGCGGTCGAACGTTGTTTAGTGGTGTCGCCGAAGCGGGCAGTTCACTGGCTCTCGACGGTGTCGAGCCTTTGGCGATTGTTGTAGGGCGTGTGAGTGCAGTGGCCCGTATGGCCTATGCCGAGAAGACGATAGATCTTGCTGCAATCAGCAAAAATAATGTGGCCCGCTTGAGCCTCCCGCTGTAACCCTATTTTTCAGATATGACAGGAAAGCTGACGTTTTGACAAAGATTAAAGCCATTCGCGGCATGAACGACATTCTGCCGGATCAGACACCGGTCTGGCAGTATCTTGAAGCCACCATCAAGCGCGTAGTAAGCGAATACGGCTACTCCGAGATCCGCATGCCGATCGTCGAGCAGACTGATCTGTTCAAGCGCTCTATTGGTGAAGTCACCGATATTGTCGAAAAGGAAATGTATACCTTTGACGACCGTAACGGTGAAAGCCTGACCCTACGTCCGGAAGGAACGGCATGTTGCGTGCGTGCCGGTGAAGAGCATGGGTTGCTGTACAACCAGACGCAACGTCTGTGGTACACGGGCCCCATGTTTCGTTACGAAAAACCGCAGAAGGGACGTTATCGTCAGTTCCATCAGGTGGGTGTCGAAGCGTTCGGTATGGCCGGTCCAGATGTGGATGCCGAGTTGATTTTGATGACTGCGGCATTCTGGCGTGAACTGGGTATGAGCGACGCTGTGACCCTGCAGCTGAACTCGCTCGGCAGCAATCAGGCGCGTGCGGCCTATCGTGATGCGCTGGTGGCCTATCTGCAGCAGCATTTCGATCAGCTGGATGAAGACAGTCAGCGCCGTCTCGAGAGTAATCCTCTGCGTGTTCTGGATAGCAAGGATGAAGGAACGCGTGCCATTCTTGAGCAGGCACCGGTGTTAACGGACCATCTGGATGAAGAGTCTGCGAGTGACTTCAAGGCGTTATGTGACATGCTGGATGCAGCGGGCGTGCGCTATGAGGTTAATCCCTACCTGGTGCGCGGCCTGGATTACTATTGCAAGACCGTCTTCGAATGGGTAACGGATAAACTGGGTGCTCAGGGAACCGTGTGTGCCGGTGGACGTTATGACGGGCTGGTTAAGCAGTTGGGCGGCAAGCCGACACCTGCGGTCGGGTTTGCCATGGGGATTGAGCGTCTGATCCTGCTGCTGGAAACGCTCGAACTGGTACCGGCTGCAGCGCGACAGACATTTGATCTCTATCTGGCGGCTGAGCACAAGGGTATCCAGGCCGAAGTGGTTCTGCTTGCGGAACAGTTGCGTCGTGCAGTACCCGGGATGCGGGTTCGAGTGCATTGCGCCGGGTTGAAGAATATTGCAACCAAGGCTCGTCAGACAGGAGCCGCGGCCATCGTGCTGGTCAAACGCGTGGAAGACGACAGTATCCAGGGCTCGCTTTGGCATCACGACGAAACCGAATATGATGTGTCGCCGGAGCAGCTGATTGAGCGCCTGCGCACGCTGTTCGGTAATTAAGAGTATCCACATCCATCGTGGTAACAGAATAATCAGGAGTTAGCGTGGCTGAATTACGAACGGAAGAAGAGCAGCTGCAGGCATTAAAGGGCTGGTGGCAGGAAAACGGCAAGTCACTGGTGTTGGGTGTAGGTCTGGCGGTTGCGCTGGTGCTGGGCTGGCAAGGCTGGCAGGCGCGTCAGGAGCAGCAGTCGGCCATGGCATCTGCTCTGTATCAGAACCTGATGGAAGCAGCTCAGCTGCAGTCTCGGGATCTGGCCGATGATGCGCAGTATGCGACCGCTCAGCATTTGGCCGATCAGCTGAAGAACGATTTTACCGATACCACATATGCACGTTATGCGGCACTTATTTTGGCCGCTTTGAATGCGCAGCGTGAAGATTTCGATGCGGCTCGTACGGAGCTCGACTGGGTATTGGCTGCTTCCGAGGAACAGGACAGCATCCGTCGCATTGCAACTCTGCGCAAGGCTGCAGTGCTGCATCAGCAAGCGGCGACGGATGAAGCCGTTGCCTTGCTGGAAGCTTTGGGTGCGGCGAGCTTCGAAGCTGAAAAGCAGGAGCTGTTGGGTGATCTTTACCTGGCTCTGGGGCAGCATGATCAGGCACGTAATGCCTATGATGCAGCGCTGCTGGCCGCTGGTGGTGCTGCGCAGCGCCCACTTCTGAAACTCAAGCGGGATGACTTGAGTGAGGTGAACTCATGAAACAGAGTGTCATATTCAAGCGCTTGCTTGCGGTGGCGGTCGTCGGTGCGAGTCTGTCCGGTTGCGGTATGTTTGGCAGTGACGATACCGTTAAGCCTGCGGAGTTGGTGTCGTTTGAGCAGGAGCAGCAGCTGAAAGAGTTGTGGAGCCTCAAGATCGGTGGCGATCTGGGCGAGAAGTTTCATCAGTTCAGTCCTTCCATTGATGGTGACCGCATCTTTGCCGTCAGCGCTGAAGGTGATGTGCTGGCTGCCTCGCTGGAAACTGGCGATGTTGCGTGGCGCAAAGAACTTGATGTTGAAGTCATCGGTGGCGTCGGTGCTGGTAATGGGCTGGTTGTACTGTCTACGCTCAGCGGTGAAGTGGTTGCCTTGTCGGCACAGGATGGCAGCGAGCAGTGGCGTTATCAGGCTTCTTCGGAAGTTGTCAGTCCAGCACAGATGAATGCCGAGATCGTGGTTGTGCAGCAGCTGGATGGCAGGGTGACTGCGTTGGATCTGGTAACAGGTTCACAGCGCTGGAGCTATGATAGCCAGATTCCGCGGTTGAGTCTGCGTGGAACCGCTTCACCGATCGTGGCGGCTGATTTGACGCTGGCCGGTTTTGCCAATGGCAAGCTGATTGCGCTTGAAAACCGTACCGGTCGCCCGGTCTGGGAGCAGCGGATTGGCCTGGCAGAAGGGCGTTCCGAGCTTGAGCGCATCATCGATATAGATGCCCAGCCCTTGATCTATAATCGACTGGTCTATGTTGCCGGTTATCAGGGGCGTTTGGCTGCTGTGAATCCGTCCAATGGCCAGTTGGTTTGGGCGCAGGACCTGTCCAGCTATCGAGGGCTTGCCGGTGGCTTTGGTAATGTCTATGCGGTGACGGCGGAAGACAGTTTGCAGGCGTTTGATGCCCGCAACAGTGCGAGTGTATGGCGTCAGGATGCATTACAGAACAGAAGGCTGACTGCGCCGGTCATCTTGGGTAATAGCGTGCTGGTTGCCGATGCGGAAGGTTATTTGCATGCATTGTCACAAGTCGATGGTCATTTTACGGCACGTCACAAGATCAGCTCTGCCGGTGTGCAGAGTGATCTGTTGGTAAAAGATGATGTACTCTACGCGTTGAGTAATGATGGCCGTTTGACGGCGTTGCAGCTACAGTAATCAAAATCGAATCTATTTTCGCGGCGGCCTCTGTTTATTGACAGAGTGCCGCCGTGTTGCTTTCCAGGTGAAACCCTATGTTACCCGTAATCGCTTTGGTTGGTCGCCCCAATGTTGGCAAGTCGACCCTGTTCAACCGACTGACCCGTTCGCGTGATGCGCTTGTCGCCGATTTGCCCGGTCTGACCCGAGACCGTAAATATGGAGAGGGGCGTGTCGGTGATTGTGACTATATCGTGATCGATACGGGAGGGATTTCCGGTGATGAAGCAGGCATTGATCAGCGCATGGCAGAGCAGTCACTGTTGGCGATCGATGAAGCCGACATTGTTCTGTTTCTGGTAGACGGTCGTGCGGGTCTTAACCCGGCCGATGAAATGATCGCGAATCATCTGCGCCGTCACAACAAGGAATGTTGGCTGGTGGTGAACAAGACTGATGGTCTTGATCCCGATATGGCAGTGGCTGATTTCTACGCGCTGGGTATTGGTCAGCCACTGGCGATTGCGGCCGCCCATGGCCGTGGCGTGTCGAATCTGATTGATGAGGTGTTGGCACCCTTTGTGCCAGACGAGGATGAGCTGGCGGCCGAGAAGGTCCGCAAGCATGACGACAGTATTCGCATTGCGATTATCGGCCGCCCGAATGTCGGTAAATCGACGTTGGTTAACCGTATGCTTGGCGAAGACCGTGTAGTGGTCTACGACGAAGCAGGCACTACACGTGACAGCATTTATATCCCTTATGAGCGTGATGGGCAGAAATATACGCTGATCGACACGGCGGGTGTGCGTCGGCGCAAACACATTACTGAAGCGGTTGAAAAGTTCTCGATCGTTAAAACATTGCAGGCGATCAAGGATGCGAACGTTGTTATCAGTGTGATCGACGCAAGTGAGGGTGTGACCGAGCAGGATCTCAGCATGATGGGATTTGTTATTGATGCTGGTCGTGCATTGGTGGTGGCGCTGAACAAATGGGACGGGATGAGCAGTGATCAGCGTGCGGATGTGAAAGTTCAGGTCGAGCGTCGTCTTGAGTTCGCTTCATTTGCGCGTTTCCACTTCATTTCTGCATTGCACGGTTCAGGGGTCGGTGACCTTTACGGCTCGGTTAATGAAGCGTTCGATTGCGCCATGGCTAAGTGGTCTACCAATCAGCTGACTCGCCTGCTGGAAGATGTTGTTGCCGATCACCAGCCGCCAGCGATCAACAATCGACGCATCAAGTTGCGATACGCGCATCAGGGTGGCTCCAACCCGCCAATCATCGTGGTGCATGGTAATCAGACAGCGGCGTTGCCGGGGTCATACAAGCGCTACCTTGAGAATCGTTTCATTCGCTATTTGAAAGTACGGGGTACACCCATCCGTTTTGAGTTCAAAACCAGTGACAACCCGTTTGCAGGACGTAAGAATACACTGACGGCCCGTCAGTTGGCGAAGAAGGAACGTAGTCGTCAGCACATCAAGACGCTGAAGCACAAAGCAAAGAAAAAGACGCAGCGCTAACAATGGCAGAACAGAATGTGCGCAGTTCGGATGCGGCCATTGGCGTATTCGACTCGGGTGTAGGTGGTTTGACGGTGCTGAACGCGTTGCGTGCAGCATTGCCGCATGAAAACCTGGTGTACTTGGGAGACACCGCACGGGTGCCGTATGGTACCAAAAGCGCGGTGTCGGTTATGCGGTATGCCGAGCAGGCGGTGCGTGCATTGCAAAGCCGTCACATCAAGGCGGTTGTCATTGCATGTAATACAGCGTCAGCTATGGCGCTGGAGCATCTTCAGGCAACGTACCCTGATATTCCTGTATTAGGAGTGATCGAACCGGGGGCTTTGGCGGCCTGTCGTCAAACCAGTAGTCGACATATCGGTGTTATCGCAACTGAAAGCACGACCTATAACCAGGCCTACCAGAAAGCGATCATCAACCTTATGCCTGATGCTCGGGTGCGTGCTCAGGCATGCTCTTTATTTGTTGCGCTGGCTGAAGAGGGTTGGCATAGCGGCGAGCTGGTCGAGAAAATCATCGCAAAATGCCTTCAGCCGTTATTGGAAGCTGGTGGGGAAGGTGGTGATATGGACACGCTTGTGTTGGGATGTACGCATTTTCCTGCATTAGGTGAAGCCATAGCTAATGTGGTTGGCCCCGATATCAAACTGGTCGACTCTGCTGTTACAACGGCAGCAGCCGTCAGTGAGCGCCTGGGATTGGCTGGATTGCTTAATAAGCAGTCGCCAGCGGGTACCCTCGGCTTTCTGGTTACCGATGGGCCTGAACGTTTTGTCCGGGTGGCCAACAACTTCTTTAATGAAACAATAGCCTCTGCCAGTGTTGAGCTGGTCGATATCCAGCATTATTCAGCGACATGAAACTTTTTTACAGAAAAGCGTTGACTCCCTCGCTGGTGTCTGTAGAATTCGCCTCCTCGCTTGAGACGACAGGGTTCGCGAAACACTGAAGACTCAAATGAGAAGGAAGTAAGTGCTTGAAACTGAATCAGTTTCTGATGTAGAATTTGCCTCCTTGATGTCACCGGTTCGTTGTTGAAGTGCTCGGCACTGAAACAAAAAAACGAAAATAAAGGTTGACATTGAAATGAGACGCGGTAGAATATGCGCCTCGCTTGAGACAACAGGTTCTGCCAAACGGCAGCGTTGTTC
>NZ_PYGI01000008.1 GCF_003014615.1 Marinobacterium halophilum
CAAGCTGATCGTGGTGCTCAACACCATGCTCAAGAACGAGACACGCTGGGGCGAAAATATGGCTTAAATATTTAACTGGACACCACAGTCACTTGTTAGGCATTTTCTAGGGTGATAATTTATTATTGGCTTCAATTATGTACGTTAAAGGGTGCTGGTTAGTAAATTCTTCAGAGGAGAATTTTGCTTTAGAGAGCTCAAGGGATATTTTACCCACCTCTAGCAAAGCACCTCCAGCGGCCGTTACAGATGCTAGAATTGGCTCTCCAAATAAGACCGAAGAAAATGTGGCACCAGACGTTGCTAGCAATGACTTAGAGTTAATTAGCCCAGATAATACTCCGGTTTTCAAATCAAATCCGTGTTTCCGTGCTGCGCTATTGTAATCTTCTAATGACGAATAAAAGTGATCTATCAAAAAATCTTTGCTTTTACCCGCGTAGGTTTGATGGAGGTATAGCCTAAGTCTTCTTAGCTTGGCAACACTTTCAGTATCACTCCGAAACTCAAAGATCTGATTCCATTGCGCGTTCTCAGTATTGACAGCTGGAACATTTATCAGCTCAATCAGAATATCTTGAGTATTTTCCATTATGGGATTATTGGTTATCAATGAATCACCGGGAATTAAAATAGGAGTATCTCTAAATCCCGACTTTCTCATGTATTCATTCAAGCCAGCTCTAAATCCAGCCGAATTGGACAAATAAAAATCTAGGAAGCTGGCTTCAGATTCAAAAAAACCCGAATACTTACCATTTGTCTCTTTTTTATCTTCCCACAACTTCATTGTAGGATACTCGCCAAAAATATCGTATGTAAATGACAAACCTAGGTCCGTCAGAAATGAAACGACAGTAGAGTCCAATTCTGGGCTTCTGATGTTTGCTGGACAAGGCACTGTAGATAAAGGAAGCACATCATCGAAGTATAGAGATGCTGTCTTCATCTGATTCTCATCCCCAATACAAATTACTGTATCAGCACTTCTGTACGATTCCATTCTCACCTCATACTAATCATCGAATATCTGTGGACTGCCTAACAGTCTGTTTATGAGGTCTCCGACCTCATAATAATTATTAGAGGGTATACCTTTTAATTCCTGACACCATCAATTAACCAATTGATAGTTAAGGATTTAATTTTCAGGGCATTAATAAAAAGGTAAATCCGCTCGACAGAGCCGTGCTCAGCGGGTACGGCCATCGAAGCTGGCCATGAAGGCATAAGAGGTGAAACTTGGCGGGGTATAACCATCCCTAATACTCCTTCATTACGTGCTGAACTCCACCGTGCTTTCACCTGAGATTGCACGGTACTCCCTGTCATCCATTACCAACACTATAACCAGCCCCGCCTCGGCTGACTACACAACCTAAGTAAAATCCCCAACGCCTGAATTCACAAAAAAAAAGCCCACCGATTGCTCGGCAGGCTTTTCTCTCAGAGTGGATCAGGCAACCAGGGCGTTACTTGAACGTAAACTCCCCGGCTTCCACATCGACCACAATCTCTTTGCCCGGCTCGTACTCGCCAGCCAACAGTCGCTGCGCCAGCGCGTTTTCGATCCATTGCTGAATCGCACGCTTGAGCGGACGGGCACCGTAGATCGGCTCGAAGCCCACATCCACCAGCTTGTCCATGGCGGTGCTGGTCAGCTTGATGGTCAGGTCGCGTTCGGCCAGACGCTTGCGCAGGCGGTCCAGCTGGATCTCGGCGATACCGGCCACCTGTTCCTTGCGCAGGCTGTGGAATACCACCACCTCGTCGATACGGTTGATCACTTCCGGACGGAAATGCGTCCCCACCACTTCCATCACCGCGCGTTTCATCAACTCGTAGTCGTCATCGTCGCTGTAGTTCTGGATCAGGTCCGAACCCAGGTTGGATGTCATCACCACGATGGTGTTGCGGAAGTCGACGGTACGGCCTTGGCCATCGGTCAGGCGGCCATCTTCCAGCACCTGCAACAGGATGTTGAATACATCCGGGTGCGCTTTTTCCACTTCATCCAGCAGCAGCACCGAGTACGGCTTGCGGCGCACGGCTTCGGTCAGGTAGCCGCCCTCTTCGTAACCGACATAGCCCGGAGGCGCACCGATCAGGCGAGCCACGGAGTGTTTCTCCATGAACTCGGACATGTCGATCCGCACCATGGCGTCTTCGGTGTCGAACAGGAAGCTGGCCAACGCCTTGCACAGTTCGGTTTTACCCACCCCGGTCGGGCCGAGGAACAGGAAGGAACCGTTGGGGCGGTTGGGGTCTGACAACCCGGCACGCGAGCGGCGCACGGCGTTGGACACGGCCACCACGGCTTCGCTCTGGCCGACGACGCGGTGGTGCAGCGCATCTTCCATGCGCAGCAGTTTCTCGCGCTCGCCTTCCAGCATCTTGCTTACCGGAATGCCGGTCCAGCGGGCGACCACTTCGGCCACCTCTTCTTCGGTCACCTTGTTACGCAGCAGCTTGTGCTCTTCAACGGTCTGCTCGCTGCTATCGGCAGCCTGCAGCTGTTTTTCCAGCTCAGGGATGCGGCCGTACTGCAGCTCAGACATCTTGGCCAAGTCACCGGCACGGCGTGCCTGCTCCATCTCGACACGCGCCTGATCAAGCTGTTCCTTGATCTGCTGCGAGCCCTGCAGGCTGGCTTTCTCGGCTTTCCACACTTCGTCGAAGTCGGCGTATTCCTTCTCCAGCTTGGTGATGTTCTGTTCCAGTTCGGCCAGACGCTTGCGTGCGGCGTCGTCTTTCTCTTTCTTCAGCGCCTCGCGTTCCATCTTCAGCTGGATCAGACGGCGGTCGAGTCGGTCCATCTCTTCCGGCTTGGAGTCCATCTCCATACGGATGCGGGAACCGGCTTCGTCGATCAGGTCGATCGCCTTGTCCGGCAGCTGCCGGTCGGTGATGTAGCGCTGGCTCAACTTGGCCGCTGCGATAATCGCCGAGTCGGTGATATCGACACCGTGATGGATCTCGTAGCGCTCTTTCAGGCCACGCAGGATGGCGATGGTGTCTTCTTCGGTCGGCTCATCAACAATGACCTTCTGGAAGCGGCGTTCCAGTGCGGCGTCTTTTTCCACGTACTGGCGGTATTCATCCAGCGTGGTGGCACCGACACAGTGCAGTTCACCTCGCGCCAGCGCCGGTTTCAGCATGTTGCCCGCATCCATGGCCCCTTCGCCCTTACCGGCACCGACCATGGTGTGCAGTTCGTCAATGAACAGAATGACCTGGCCTTCCTGCTTGGACAGTTCGTTCAGCACCGCTTTCAGGCGCTCTTCAAACTCGCCTCGGAACTTGGCACCGGCAATCAGTGAACCCATGTCCAGCGACAGCACTTTCTTGCGCTTGAGGCCTTCGGGCACTTCGCCGTTGACGATGCGCTGCGCCAGCCCTTCAACGATGGCTGTTTTACCCACGCCAGGCTCGCCGATCAGCACCGGGTTGTTCTTGGTACGGCGCTGCAGCACTTGAATGGTGCGGCGAATCTCGTCGTCACGGCCGATCACCGGGTCCAGCTTGCCGGACTCGGCACGTTCGGTCAGGTCGATGCAGTATTTATCCAGCGCCTGACGGGTTTCTTCGGCGTTGGGGTCGTTCACGCTGTCTCCTCCACGCATGTTGTTGATGGCGTTCTCCAATGCCGGACGGGTCACGCCCGACGCTTTCAGGATCTTGCCGGCGTCGCTCTTGTCTTCCAGCATGGCCAGCAGGATCAGTTCGCTGGCGATGTACTGGTCGCCGCGCTGCTGCGCCAGCTTGTCGGTCAGGTTGAACAGCCGCGCCATGTTCTGCGACAGGCGAATCTCACCGTCGGGGCTGCTCACCACCGGCAGTTTGTCCAGGGCTTCGCCCACCTTGGCGGTCAGGGCCATGCGGTCGGCACCGGCCTGGCGCAGCAGCGGCGCTACCGAGCCGTTCTGCTGTTGCAGGAAAGCGGCCAGCAGGTGAACCGGCTCCATCATGTTGTGGTCTTTGCCGATCGCCAGCGACTGGGCATCGGACAGGGCTTCCTGTAAACGGGAAGTAAACTTATCGGGTCGCATAGACACTCCTGTTGATCTCCGTCAGCACCGGTTATCCGGCGTGCGTGTTGTCTATATTGGTTGTGTATATAGATAGGGGTGAACGTGGCCGGCTTCAAGAGCCACTGGTCATTAAATCAGCAATTGTTCATATAAAAGTGCGCGTCTTAATTCTGTAATAGCACAGGGGTACAACAATGCTTTGTTTTTCGGTAACCCGACACAGGATCAGTGACATGAATCAGCCCGATCATTTCGACCCCGAAGATCATCCGGAACTGGAACAGACCGACTTTGACCGCCTGACCGCCAAGGGCATCAACCGCCGCAACTTCCTGCGCGGCGGTGCCTCGGTGATGGGCCTGTTCCTTGCTGCCACGCCGCTGGCCCAGGCCGTGGCCGCCGCCACCCAGCCAACGCCCAGCAAGTTGATCGGGTTCAAGGCCGTGGCCGCCAGCACAGCGGATACCTTTGTGGTGCCGGAAGGTTATGTGGCTCAGCCGCTGATCTCATGGGGTGACCCGATCCTGAAGGGCGCACCGGCATTCGATGAGTCCGGCACCCAGAACGCCGCCGCACAGGCAGGCCAGTTCGGTGACAACACCGATGGCATGAGCCTGTTCCCGCTGGACCAGGACCGCGCCCTGCTGGCGGTGAATAACGAATATACCAACCAGGAATACCTGTTCGCCCATCAGGGCAAGCAGGCCCTGACCGCCGATGAGGTGAAGAAATCGCAGGCCGCACACGGCGTCTCCATTTTCGAGATCCGCCGCAACGCCAAGGGCGAGTGGCAGCTGGATAGCAACTCCACCTATAACCGCCGTATCACCGCCTATACGCCGATGGACCTGACCGGCCCTGCCGCTGGCCATGCGCTGATGCAGACCGCTGCCGATCCCAAGGGCACCCGCGCGCTGGGTACGTTCAACAACTGCGCCAACGGGCAAACGCCCTGGGGCACTTACCTGACCTGTGAGGAGAACTTCCACAAGTACTTCGCCTCACCGGAAGATGAGTTTGATGTTGAGTTGCCTGCACGTGAGACACGCTACGGCCTCAAGTCCGGCAACCGGGATTACCAGTGGTATCGTCACGACGAGCGTTTTGATCTGAGCAAGCACCCAAACGAACCGCACCGCTTCGGCTGGGTAGTGGAGATCGATCCGATGGACCCGACCGCCACGCCGAAGAAACGCACGGCACTGGGCCGTTTCAAGCATGAGAACGCGGCGCTGACGATTGATCCGTCCGGCCATGTAGTGGTCTATCTCGGTGATGACGAACGCGGCGAGCATCTGTACAAGTTTGTCTCCAAGGATACCTACAACCCGAATGATCAGGCGGCCAACCGCGATCTGCTGGAAGACGGCACGCTGTATGTGGCGCGCTTCTCCGCCAACGATGGCGAGATCAAGGGCCAGGGTGAATGGATCGAGCTGAGCCACGGCACCAACGGCCTCACCGCCGCCAACGGGTTTGCCGATCAGGCCGAAGTGCTGATTTTTGCCCGCGAAGCCGCCACTCAGGTGGGTGCCACCACCATGGACCGCCCGGAATGGGTCGCGGTACATCCAGACAACAAGGCCGTGTTCTGCACCCTGACCAACAACAAGAACCGCGGCAAGGATGGCCAGCCGGTGGGCGGCCCCAACCCGCGTGCCAAGAACAACTATGGCCAGATCGTGCGCTGGTGGCCGCACAAGGCCAGCCATGTGGATAACCGCTTTGACTGGGATCTGTTCGCCATCGCCGGTAACCCGACGGTGCAGGATGGTCTCTATGCCGGCAGCGCCAACATCAACGCCGACAACATGTTCAACAGCCCTGATGGCATCGGCTTTGACGATGCCGGTCGTCTGTGGATCCAGACCGACGGCAAGTATTCCAACAGCGGCGAGTTCGCGGGCATGGGCAACAACCAGATGCTCTGCGCCGACCCGGCTACCGGCGAGATCCGTCGCTTCGCCACCGGCCCGATCGCCTGCGAAATTACCGGCCTGACCTTCTCACCGGACCAGCGCACCGTCTTCATCGGCGTGCAGCACCCGGGTGAAAAAGGCACACCGTCCCACTTCCCGGCAGGCGGCAACAGCAAACCGCGCTCCACCATCATGATGGTACAGCGCACGGATGGCGGTGTGATCGGCAGCTGATACCGCCCCGCCTGCATCCACCCGAAGGGGCTGCCCGGCTGACGGCGCAGCCCCTTTTTGCATCTTGTCGATGGTGTTCCCAACCGCGCTTTCATGCCCTATTCAGTCGTGCCGGTGTTTCATAGGCGGCATCAGCAACGGTCGAACCACGGCCGTGGCAATCGATTAGGAGAAGGGTGTGAAGAACGTAATGCGAGCGGTAATGCTCACGGTACTGCTGCCAACCACCGCCATGGCAGGAGACTTGAGGGTCGATTCGGCAATGGGAGGCGCACTCGGCGGCGCGATTGGCGGTGCATTGGGGGCGGAACTGGGCGGCCGTGATGGTGCCATTATCGGTTCCGGCGTCGGTGCAGCCATCGGCACGTCGGTCAATACCCGGGAACACCGCGATGACCGTCACCAGGATGATCGGCGCTACCGCCGCCACGATGACCATCACCGGGACCGCCGCCACAACGCAACGTTCTGCCCGCCCGGACAGGCCAAGAAGGGTCGCTGCTGAGCCACCGCGTAGAGATGCGCCAGCCAGCCCAGATCAGTAGCAATACGGGCGATACGGGGTAATATGTAAAACTGCTTGCCATTAACAGCATACAAGGAGCTTACATGCTGTCTGCCCTCGCCCGTTCCATGCGCATCAAGTTGGTACTGTCTACGCTGGTCTCCAGTAGTCTGCTGGTGATTGTGCTCATTATGGCCCTGATTCACCTTGATCGCAGCGAAACCCGCTTTCTTGGTTATATTGACCACGATGCGCGCGCCATGTCATTGCTGCAAAGTGCCTTGGCAGACGGTTTGCTATCGGGTATTGCGATCCGTAACAAGGTATTCAATCCTGCATTAACACAGACCCGTAAGGTCACCGAAGGCGCTATTGGTCGGGTGGATGCTGCCTTGGCCGATCTGAAACAGCTGTACCAGGATCAACCGGCAATGGCAGCTGAGCTACAGACCCTAGCCACCGCTTGGCAACAGAATCGTGCAGAAAAGCTGCAAGTACTTGAACTGGCCGAGCAGGGCCGCCTGGAAGTGGCAAGTACTCATCTGATGGAAGTTGAACACAAAGGCTGGTTTGCCATTCGTAACGGTTTGCAGGCCCTGATGGCCCAACAGGATGAGATCCGAGAAACAACGCGAACCGATGTACTGGCAGGCAGTCAGGCAGCCTTGTGGCAAACATTGATGCTGACAGTATTGGCACTGATTTGCAGCCTGCTGCTCACCGGCTGGCTCAGTGGCAAACTGTCACAAGGGGTACGGCAAGCCTTGGCGGCCATGCAACAAATTGCCGGTGCTGATGCCGACCTTAGTCACCGACTCAATGTCAGCTCCCGCGATGAAGTCGGGCAGTTTGCGGCCAGTTTCAATCTATTCATGGACCAGTTGCAACAGCTGGTTACGGAGATCCGCACAACCGCCACGCAGCTTAACCAGGGGGTTGAACAACTGGGGCAGGCCAGCGCCTCTTCCATGAACAGCATTCATAAGCAACGTAAGCAGACTGAACTGGCTGCAACAGCAATGAACCAGATGAGTTGTAGTGTGCAAGAGGTTGCACAGCATGCAGGGGCAACCGCTGATGCTGGTCATGAGGCGGGCAAGGCATCAACACGGGGGCAGCATGAAGTCCGTGCCACCCTGAGCGGGATCGAGCAACTGGCCGCCGGTGTAGACGAATCCACCACCGGCATTCGCCAACTGGTCAGCGACAGCGAACGCGTGAGCAAGGTACTTGATGTCATTATCGACATTGCCGGGCAAACCAACCTGCTGGCCCTGAATGCTGCCATTGAAGCTGCCCGTGCCGGTGAACAGGGGCGTGGCTTTGCCGTCGTCGCCGATGAAGTCCGCGCATTGGCCGGTCGCACCCACAGCAGCACAGCCGAGATCCGTGGCATTCTGGACCACTGGCGCAGCAGCATTCAGATTGCCAGTGAACGCATGGAAGCGGTCTCCAAACATTCCACACACACACGCACGCAAGCAAGCCTGACCGGTGAAGCATTGGAGATGATTCAGGGAGCAGTAGATCACATCGAGTCCATGACAATTCAGATCGCAAGTGCCGCTGAAGAGCAGTCGCTGGTTGCCGAAGATATCAATCAGCAGTTGGCCGCCATCGACCAGCTGGCAGAACACAGTGATAAGGCTGCACATGAAACCGCCACTATCGGCCAGGCGCTTCAAGTACAGACACGAGGCTTGCAGACACTGATCAAACGCTTCCGCATATAGCTGATAAACAGGCGCTGCTGAGCCACCGGTTTTCAGCCTGAGCGCGTAGCGATCACTCGATCCAGATCAGGCTCGCCATGCGACCGGTCTTGCCATCGCGGCGGTAGGAGAAAAAGCGTTCATGCTCGTCATGGGTGCAGTAATCACCGCCGCGTACCGTGGTCACACCGGCCGCCAGCAATCGCCGCCGCGCCAGCGCATAGAGATCCGCCAGCCAGTGCCCTGCATGCCCGGGCGAAGGCTTGAACGCCAGTTCGGCACCGGCATCCGCAGCCAGAAAGGCCGCGCGGACTTCCGGCCCGACTTCAAAGGCGGTCGGGCCGATCGCCGGACCCAGCCAGGCGCGTACCTGCGCCGGATCATCGAACACATCCAGCGTTGCTTCCAAAACACCGTTGAGCAACCCGCGCCAACCGGCATGCGCCGCCGCAACGCAGGTGCCCTGCGCATCGGCAAACAGCACCGGCAGACAATCAGCCGTCATCACCGTACACACTACACCGGGGGTTCGCGTCCAGCAGCCATCCGCTTCGCGCACAACACCATCGGCCCGCGCTTCCACCACCTGCACCCCATGCACCTGGCTGAGCCATTGCGGCTGGCCAAGTTGCAGTGCCTGTTGCAGGCGACGGCGGTTCTCGGCCACCGCCGTGGGGTCATCGCCCACATGATCACCAAGATTCAGGCTGTCCCAGGGAGCGAGGCTGACACCGCCATCGCGGGTGGTGGTCAATGCCGCCACTCCGGGTGCCAGCGGTTGCGCGGGTCGAATCAGTTTCATAGCTCGTAGTCGTACTCGGCAGAATCACGCTTGAGCACCGCCAGCAGCTGCTGCATGTCCTCAGGCAGATCGATCTCCCAGGAGACCAGTTCACCCGTTCCCGGATGCCAGAGTTCAAGGCGCTTGGCATGCAGGGCCTGACGGCGGAAATTACGCAGTGTCCTTTCCATTCCCGCCCCGCAGCCCTTGGGCAGACGGAAACGGCCGCCATACATCTGGTCACCGATCAACGGGTAGTTGATGTGCGACATGTGGACACGGATCTGGTGAGTCCGGCCGGTTTCCAGCTTCAGGCGAATATGGGTGTGGGCACGGAATTTTTCCAGTACGCGGTAATGGGTCACCGCTTCCTTGCCGAGGCCGACCACCGCCATCTTCTGTCGGTTCTTGGAATGACGCCCCATGGGTTCGTCAACACAGCCACCGCCGGTCATCACGCCGTGGACCACGGCTTCATATTCACGGCCCATGGTGCGTTCCTGCAGCTGCACGACCAGTTCGGTCTGGGCGGCAATCGTCTTTGCCACCACCATCAAACCGGTGGTGTCCTTGTCCAGACGGTGAACGATACCGGCACGCGGCACCTGCGCAATATCCGGGCAATGGTGCAGCAAGGCGTTCATCAGGGTGCCGCTGTCATGCCCGGCAGCCGGATGTACAACCAGGCCGGCTGGCTTGTTGATCACCAGGATATCGTCATCTTCATAGATGATATCCAGCGGAATCGCTTCACCTTCATGGTTTTCGATCCGTGCCAGTTCGGTACGCACTTCAATCAGTTCACCGCCATTGAGCTTGTCACGGGTGCGTTTGACTTCACCATTGACCTTGAGGGTGCCCTCTTTGATCCAGCCCTGGATGCGGGAACGGGAGTAGTCGGAAAAAAGTTGGGCCGCGGCCTGGTCGAGGCGCATACCGAACATCTCGGCCGGTACCTGTACATCGAGTTCTAGCAGTTCTGACATCTGTATGATTCTTCGTCGGCGGATGTTTTGGCATGGGCTCCGGTTATGTTTAAATAGACCGGATAACTATTGGCCAGTATAACTGAATCCGGCCAGTCACGCCGAGTCCGGCTCCAGTATCAGGAATGATGAACATGCGACCCTTGAAAGTCTTAGCCACGGTAGTGCTTTTCAGCCTGCTTTCCGCCTGCTCATGGTTGGGAGGTGAAAAGGAAGTGGCCCCGGATGTCCCCGAACAACAGCTCTATGATGAAGCCTTGAGCGCACTGGAAGCCGACAACTACGGTCTGGCCATCGAAAAGCTGCAGCTGCTGGAGGCGCGCTATCCGTTTGGCCGCTATTCCGAGCAGGCCCAGCTGGAGCTGATCTATGCCTACTTCCGCAACTATGAGCCGGTATCGGCGCGTGCGGCTGCAGATCGCTTCATTCGTTTGCACCCCAACCATGACAACATCGATTACGCCTACTACCTGAAAGGGCTGACGGCGTTCGAGGAAGACCGTTCCTTCTTCGAAAAGTACCTGCCGCTGGATGTCAGCCAGCGTGATCCGGGCGCGGCTCTGGACTCGTTCGAAAGTTTTTCCGCCCTGCTCAACCGTTATCCGCAGAGCGAATACGCGCCGGATGCGCAGAAACGCATGCAGTACCTGAAGAACCGTCTGGCGACCCACGAGATCCATGTGGCGGCCTACTACATGAAGCGTGAAGCCTGGGTGGCCGCTGCCAACCGTGGCCGCTATGTGGTGGAAAACCTGCAGGAAACCCCGGCCGTCCCGGATGCACTGGCGATCATGGCCGAAGCCTATACCGAGCTGGGCATGCACGACCTGGCCAAGAACTCGATGGACGTACTGAGCCTAAACTACCCCGAGTATCAGGTACGCCCGTTCAAGAAGGCCCGTGCCACGCTGACCCAAACCGCGACCTTCGGTCTGCTGGGCGGTGCCGAACCGGCTGAACCGGCACGTCCGATTCCGGCGGCGGATCGCATGCGTGCAGACGCGCAGAAACGCGCTGATGACAATGCACAGCAGCAGGAACGCTCACTGTTCGATCGCATGACCTTCGGTGTGTTCGAAGACGAGAACAACGCTGCCAAATAAGTGCGACGGCACGTTCAACATACGAAAAGGGCCAGCATCTGCTGGCCCTTTTGCGTTGTGGATAAGGTACTGACGCTCAGATACCGGCTTTCCAGCCGGATGTGATCGGATAACGGCGGTCACGACCGAAACCGCGTTCGGTTACCCGCGGACCGATCGGAGCCTGGCGGCGCTTGTACTCGTTGATATCCACCAGGCGCAGCACCCGGTTCACATCGGCAGGTTCAAAACCTTCGTCAATGATCGCCTGTGCCGAGTAGTCCCGTTCCACGTACAGTTCCAGAATGCGGTCGAGTACGTCGTAGTCGGGCAGGTTGTCCTGATCGGTCTGGTCCGGTGCCAGCTCGGCGGATGGCGGACGGTCGATTACGCGCTGCGGGATCACCGGGGAAACGGTATTGCGATAGCGCGACAGCTGGTAGACCAGCGTTTTCGGAATATCCTTGAGCACATCGAAGCCACCGGCCATATCGCCGTACAGAGTGGAGTAGCCCACTGCCATTTCGCTCTTGTTGCCGGTGGTCAGCACCAGATAGCCCTTCTTGTTGGAGATCGCCATCAACAACACGCCACGGCAGCGCGCCTGCAGGTTCTCTTCCGTGGTATCCGGGGCGTAACCGGCAAACTGTCCCTGCAGCTGCTGCATGAAGCTGTCGTACAGCGGCTCGATGGAGATCACGTCATAGGTGATGCCCAACGCCCGCGCTTCGGCTTCGGCGTCTTCAATACTCATTGAGGAGGTATAACGAAATGGCATCATCACCGCTTCAACCCGTTCCGGTCCCAGCGCGTCGACGGCAACGGCCACGGTCAGGGCCGAGTCGATACCCCCGGACAAACCCAGCACCACACCCTTGAAGCCATTCTTGTTGATGTAGTCACGCACCCCGGTGACCAGTGCCTGATATACGCTGGCATCACGGCTCGGTACCACCAGGCTGGGCTGCTCGGGGGTTAGAGTTCCAGTACTGGCAGCGAAGGTCGCCGTGTACAAAGCTTCCTCGCAATGCGCACCCTGGAACAGCGTTTCACCCTGCGCCGAAATGAACATTGAGTTGCCATCGAACACCAGCTCGTCCTGGGCTCCGGTCTGATTGAGATAGACAACCGGCGCACCCAACTGCTGCGCGCGCTGGGCCACCACATCGATCCGCTGTGCCGGTTTGTTGATGTGGTAAGGCGATGCGTTCAGGCTCAGCAACAGGTCGACACCCGCTTCAGCCAGCTGTGCGGTCGGCGTACTGTGCCAGATATCTTCACAGATGCTCAGGCCGATGCGCACGCCTTCGTGTTCAAACACGCACGGCTGATCACCGGCCACGAAGTAGCGCTGTTCATCGAACACCTGGTAGTTGGGCAGGCACTGCTTGGCGTACTCGGCGATCAGTTCACCGTCACGGATCACGCCGGCCATGTTGTAGAGCGCACCGTCACGGTAGCGCGGATAGCCCAGCACCAGGGTAATGCCACTGACTTCGGCCATGATCCGGTCCAGTGCCTGCGCAATGCGCAGTTCCAGACTGGGGCGCAGCAGCAGGTCTTCCGGCGGGTAACCGCTCAGGGCCAGTTCGGGGAACAGCACGAGATCAGCATGATGCTCATCCCGTGCCTTGAGTGCGGTTTCTATAACGCGGCTGGTATTGCCGGGGATATCCCCGACCAGCAAGTTCAGCTGGGCCATCAGGACCCGTGTCGGTGTGCTCATCGATCTCCCGCTACTTCTCAGCGTGCTGTTAAACGTCCAGCAGGAGAGTATGCAGCAGGATTGATCACAGGTGAACGCTTAAGCAGCAGATCGGCCAGCAAACGGGTCGATGCCGGTGCCAGTACGAGGCCGTTGCGGTAGTGGCCGGTATTCAGATGCAGACCTTCCCAGCCCGGGACCGCGCCGATGAAGGGCACACCATCCGGTGACCCCGGACGCAAACCGGCCCAGTGGTGTTCGACTTCGTAGTCCGCCAGTTCCGGCACAATGCGGGTGGCGGTATCGAACAGTGAGCGGCTGGCCTCTTCTGTGGTGGTCTTGTCGAAACCGACATGTTCCAGCGTGCTGCCCACCAGCACTCGGCCATCGTTGCGCGGGATCACGTAACGACCCTCCAGCATCACCACTCGATCCACCACACCCGGCGCCGCCTTGAATACCATCATCTGGCCGCGTACCGGCGCGACCGGCAGCTCCAGTCCCAGTTGCGCCAGCAACTCGCCACTCCAGGCACCACCGGCCAGAATCACCTCATCCGCCTTGTGCTCGCCCCTGGCGGTCTTCACGCCCGTCACCCGTTCACCAAAGGTGCTGAAGCCGATCACTTCGCTGTCTTCACACAGGGTCACGTTGGGGTCTTGCTGGACGCTCAGGCGCAACGACTGGCCCAGGCGCGGATTGCGGATGCTGGCCACTTCCGGCATCCAGATGGCCGACTCGAAGCCGGGCGCAACATGGGGCTCGGTACGGTAGATGAAATCGGCATCGACCTTGACCATCGGCCGATGAAAGCGCTGGGCCCAACCCAGTGCTGCCTGCTCTTCCTGCGCTTCAACCGCCAGCATCAGCATGCCCTTCTGGCGCAGCTCAGGGTCCAGACCGGTTTCCGCCAGCAACTCCTGCGCCAGGTGTACGTAGCTGGTCTGCGACCAGAGCGCGAGCGCAGTGACTTCATCCTGGTAGCGCCAGGGATACAGCGGCGAGACAATGCCGCCCCCCGCCCAGGAGGCTTCGCGGGCACTCTGGCCACGTTCGATCAGTTTTACCTTGGCCCCGGCCTGAGCCAGCAGACGTGCCGTCATCAAACCGATGACGCCCGCTCCCACAATCAAAAAGTCGGACATGTATCGACGCTCCCTCATTACGTCTTAAGTGACGGCTCCACCCCATGTAGAGCCGATCAGTCATGCTCGGAGGCTGTTTGTACCCTGCGCACCCGTCCCATCATGGAGACGATAACCCGGTGCTCCCGCGTACTGTTGGGTGTCTGGATGGTGAAAGTTCCGTTCGAACCACCCAGCACCGTGCCATCCGGCTGGTAAACAAGTGAATCACCACGATTCCAGAGTATGGTCGCAGCTGATGAAAAGTTCGCAACGTAAAACACTGTTTCATCATTGCTCACGGTACGGTTCTGATCCAGATCAACAAACAGTAAACCACCGGACCAGGCATGGGTGCCTTGACGACGGGTATCGGCACATTGCTGACCGTCGGCGCTGTGACACAGGGTCACCCGCTGGTTACGCATGAGAGCAGAAGAACGCGCCGATGCCAGCAAGCCGGTCAGGTCGGTTTCCACGGCACCCAGCCGGCTACGAGCCAGCAGGTCAGTGAATGCAGGGGGCGCTAGTGATGTCAGGATAGCCAGAATGGTAATGCAGAGCAGCAGCTCGACCAGGGTCAGACCCCGTTGCCGGTGGTCTGGTCCTGTGCAGTGATCGTCCATGATCAGCCTCGTTGTATTGGTCCATATCAGGCTTGTCCTTAAGCCTTCAGACCCCGAGACTGATCACAAATCGTTCAGCTGTCAAGCCGCTTCGACGGCCTTCACTTCCACTTCGAAGATCAGCGTCTTGCCCGCCAGCGGGTGATTGAAATCGACGGTGACCTTGTCGTCGCTGAAGTCGACAATCATGCCCGGCAGTTCGCCACCCGGTTCCTGGAAGGATACGACCAGTCCCGGCTCCAGCGTCATGTCCTTGAACTGGCTGCGCGGCAATACCTGAATATTGCCCGGGTTGTGCATGCCGAAACCGCGTTCGGGCGCGATCGTCAGTTCAGCGTGTTCACCGGCCTTGAGGCCCAGCAGAGCCTGCTCAAAGCCGTCAGGAAGGTTGCCGTCACCGAAGGTAAAGCTCGCCGGCGCGGTGTCGAAGTTACTGTCGATCAGCTGCCCGTCTTCAAGCTTGATCGCAAAATGCAGGGTAATGGCCTTGCCCGGGCCAATAGCGGCGTCTGTCATTTTCTATGTTCCTTGTTCAATCTGGCGCTTTGCCGCTGAAGAAGAACATGTCGACCAGCAGCAAACAGGTCCCTACAGTGATGGCACAATCGGCGATGTTGAACGCCGGAAAGTAATAATTGGCCCAGTGCAGGGAGATAAAATCAATTACGTGACCATGTACACTACGGTCGAACAGGTTGCCCAGAGCACCGCCCAGCACCAGGGCCAGACCGATGCCAAGACATTTCTGCGCCACCGGCGTGCGTCGCATCCAGTGCAGCAGGAAGGCGCTCATGCCGACCGCAATGGCGACAAACAGCCAACGCTGCCAGCCACCGGCCGAGGCCAGAAAACTGAAGGCAGCACCGGGGTTGTATAGCAGGGTCAGGTCAAACACCGGCAACAGCGGCACCGGGTTGGCGTAGGTCAGCAGGCTGTCAGCCAGGTACTTGCTGACCAGATCGATCACCAGTACCAGCAGAGTCAGCCAGAGCCAGCGCAGGGCGCTGGCTCCCATGGCGGGGACGGTTACAGTCGTCATCAGGCAATATCGCGCTGCTCGCCCGCACCGTCTACGTTGGTAACGCAGCGGCCACACAGCTCAGGATGTTCGGCATGACTGCCGACATCTTCACGGTGGTGCCAGCAACGACCGCACTTGGCATGAGCGGATGCCGCAACGGCCACTTTCAAACCTTCAACCTCGGTCGCACGGGCATCACCGGCATCTGCCAGCGGCTGCAACGTTGCTTCAGAGGTGATCAGCACAAAGCGCAGCTCATCGCCGAGGCGCTCCAGATCCGTTTTCAGCGCATCATCAACGAACAGCGTTGCTTCTGCGGCCAGTGACGCCTTGACCAGCTTCTCGCCACGGGCATCTTCCAGACACTTGTTGACAGCATCCTTGACCGCCATGATGCGCTGCCAGAAGTCACGGTCGAGAGCGCTGTCGTCGGCCAGTTCAAACAGGCCGTCATACCAGGTGGTCAGCAGTACCGAATCCTTGTGCTCGCCCGGCAGGGCGGCGTAGATCTCTTCAGCAGTGAAGCTGAGGATCGGGGCGACCCAACGGACCAGTGCCTGCGCAATGTGGAACAATGCGGTCTGGCAGGAGCGACGCGCCAGCGATTCCGGCTGCGTGGTGTACTGACGGTCCTTGATGATATCGAGGTAGAAACCACCCAGTTCCTGCACGCAGAAGTGGTGGACCTGCTGATAGACATCCAGGAAACGGTAGCTGTCGTAGGCGGCAATCACTTTCTGCTGCAGCAATGCGGCGGCATCCACGGCCCAACGATCCAGCGCCAGCATTTCATCCGGCTTGACCATATCGGTGGCCGGGTTGAAGCCGTTCAGGTTGGCCAGCAGGAAGCGGGAGGTGTTACGGATACGGCGGTAGCTGTCGGCGGTGCGCTGCAGGATCTGCTTGGACACGGCCATTTCGCCGGAATAGTCGGTAGACGCAACCCACAGGCGCAGGATATCCGCACCCAGGGTATCGGTCACTTCCTGCGGCCCGATCACGTTGCCGAGCGACTTGGACATTTTATAGCCCTTCTCGTCGACGGTGAAACCGTGGGTCAGTACCTGCTTGTAGGGTGCGCAGCCGTTGATCGCGATGGAGGTCTTCAGCGATGACTGGAACCAGCCACGGTGCTGATCGGAACCTTCCAGGTACAGATCCGCCGGGAAGCGCAGGCCGTCGCGCTGACGCAGCACGGCATGGTGGGTCACACCGGAGTCGAACCAGACATCCAGGGTATCGGTAACCTTGTCGTAATCGGCCGCTTCAACCCCGAGCAGTTCGCTGGCGTCCAGCTCGAACCAGGCATCAATGCCGCCCTGCTCGATCTGCGCCGCAACCTTCTCGATCAGTTCATGGGTGCTCGGGTGCAGTTCACCGGTCTGCTTGTGGGTAAACACGGTGATCGGCACGCCCCAGGTACGCTGACGCGAGACACACCAGTCCGGGCTCTGGTCGACCATGGATTCGATCCGGTTCTGACCCCACTCGGGGAACCACTGCACGCCCTTGATCGCATCCAGTGCCTGGCTTTTCAGCTGTTTGGCTTCCATGGAGATGAACCACTGCGGCGTGGCGCGGTAGATCAGCGGGGTCTTGGTGCGCCAGCAGTGCGGGTAGCTGTGCTGGAAGCGCTTGAGGTGAACCAGTTTGCCTTCACGCTCCAGTGCGTCACAGACCGGACCGTCAGCCTTGTACACGTGCACACCGGAAAATTCGCCGGCTGCATCGGTGTAGGTGCCGTTGGCCTGTACCAGATTCAGGGTGCCCAGGCCGTACGCCTGACCGACCACAAAGTCTTCCATGCCGTGGTCGGGCGCGGTGTGTACGGCACCGGTACCGGCATCGGTGGTCACGTGGTCACCGAGGATCAGCGGTACCTGTTTGGCATAGACCGGGTGTTCCAGCTGCAACAGTTCCAGTGCGCTGCCATTACAGGTCGCCAGCACGCTGAACTTGTCTACGCCCCAGCGTGCCATCACGGCATCAACCATTTCGGCTGCCAGCACCAGGCGCTCAACACCCTGTTCGGTGTGTGCTTCAACCAGTGCGTAATCGAGATTGCCGTTGATGGAAACGGCCTGGTTGGCCGGAATGGTCCAGGGGGTGGTGGTCCAGATCACGACCGATACCGCACCCTCGCCTTCAGTCGTGCCGAACAGCGCCAGCACCTTGTCCTGATCGACAAAAGTGAAACGCACGTCGATGGCGGTGGAGGTCTTGTCCTGGTACTCCACTTCGGCTTCTGCCAATGCGGACTGACCGACTACGCTCCAGTACACCGGCTTGTAGCCTTTGACCAGATGACCGTTGTCGATGATCTTGCCCAGCGCACGCACGATGTTGGCTTCGGTGTCGAAGTTCATCGTCAGGTAGGGGTTGTCCCAGTCGCCCAATACACCCAAGCGGATGAAATCGGCTTTCTGGCCCGCAACCTGTTCGGCGGCATATTCACGGCACTTCTGACGGAATTCACGGTAGGGAACCTTGTCACCGGCCTTGCCGATCAGGGTTTCGACCTTGTGTTCGATCGGCAGACCGTGGCAGTCCCAGCCCGGCACGTAGGGGGCGTCGAAGCCGCTCAGGGTCTTGGACTTGATGATCATGTCCTTGATCACCTTGTTGACTGCATGACCGATATGGATGTTGCCGTTGGCGTAGGGAGGGCCATCATGCAGGATGAACTGCTCACGGCCCTTGCCCGCTTCGCGCAACTGACGATACAGGTCGATTTCATCCCAGCGCGCCAGTTGTCCCGGCTCGCGCTGGGGCAGGTTGCCACGCATCGGAAATGCCGTTTCCGGCAGGTTCAGTGTCGCTTTGTAGTCGGTCATAACAGGTCGCTTCCAGAGGTAAGGTCAGTCCCGGCCCGCCTGGCTGAACCAGGCGCGGACATGTTCAATATCGGCTTCAATCTGAGTTTTGAGCGCTTCCAGCCCGTCGAAGGCACGCTCGGTGCGGATAAACTGGAGAAATTCGACCCGCATCAAGCGGCCATAGATCTCCTCACCGCTGTAATCCAGCAAATGAACCTCCAGCACCGGTTGACGACCATGCACCGTCGGGCGCATGCCGACATTGCACACGCCCTGCAGGCGTTGGCCGTCGAAATGGGCATGCACGGCAAACACGCCGCGCAACGGGCAAGCATAGCGGTGCATGCGCACGTTGGCAGTCGGTACGCCGAGCTGGCGGCCCAGTTTCTGTCCGTGCATGACGCGTCCGGTCACGGCATAGCGCCAGCCCAGCAGCCGTTCGGCAAGAGCAAAGTCATTCTGCTGCAGTGCTGTACGGATACGGGTACTGCTGACCCGCTCTCCAGCCAGCATGAAGGTAGTGGTGTTCTCAACGCTGAAGCCATGACGCTCGCCAGCTTCACAGAGCATGGCGAAGTCACCACGACGGTCACAGCCGAAGCGGAAATCGTCACCCACCACAAAATGCTTCACCGCCAGTCCCTGCAGCAGCAGCTCGTCGATAAAGGCTTCCGCCGACATGCTGCGCAGGCGGGCGTTGAAGGTCAGGCACAGCACGCGGTCGACGCCCTGAGCCGCCAACAGGCGGACCTTTTCGTCAAACCGGGTCAGCCGTGGCGGAATGCTGTCACCGCCGAAGAACTCACGCGGTTGCGGTTCGAAGATGATCACCACACTGGGCAGTCCCAGTGCAGCCGCCTTGGCCTTGACCTGCGCCAGCACTCGGGAGTGCCCCTGATGCACACCATCGAAATTACCGATCGTGGCAACGCAGCCACGGTGTCGGTCACGCAAATTGTGTAAGCCTCGTATCAGTTCCATGCAGTTGCCGAGCCTGCGCCAGAATATGGGGTGCGCAGTATAACGCACTCTGGCGATGGCGAGTACCGCTCAGAAAGTGTTCAGCTGCGCAGGTGACGCACGCGCAAGCCCGTAACCGCCAGCGTCAGCAGATAAACGCCTCCGCCCGCACCCACCAGCAATGCCATCCACTGCACCCGCTGCCAGACGTCGGCCCGCAGCCAGTCGCCCAATTGCTGCTGGATCAACAGCAGCGTGACGACCAGTGCCAGCGCCGCACTGACCAGCCGCAACAACATCGCGCCCCAGCCCGGCTGCCAGCGGAACACGCCTTCCTTGAGCAGACCGTGCAACAACCAACCCGCGTTGAGGAACGCCGACAACGAGGTTGCCAGCGCCAGTCCGGCATGATCCAGCGGCCACACCAGAATCAGGTTGAACACCATGTTGGCAATCATCGCCTTGACCGCAATTTTCACCGGCGTTTTCGTATCCTGACGGGCGAAATAGCCCGGTGCCAGCACCTTGATCAGCATGAAGGCCAGCAGGCCGAAGGCATAGGCACGCAGACTCATCGCCGCCATCAACACATCACGGTCGGTCATCTGGCCGTAGTGGAACAGGGTCGCAATCAATGGTTCTGCCAGCAGTACCAGCGCCAACGCCGCCGGAACGCCGATCAACAGAATCATGCGGATGGCCCAATCCAGCGTGCGCGCAAACCGCTCCGGGCTCTTGTCGGCATGCGTGCGCGACAGGCTGGGCAGGATCACGGTGGCGATGGCAATACCAAACACGCCCAGTGGCAATTCCGACAGGCGGTCGGAGTAGTACAACCATGACACGCTGCCGGTTTGCAGGAACGACGCCAATACCGTATCCAGCAACAGGTTGATCTGCGCCACCGACACTCCGAACAGCGCCGGCAACATCAGCTTGAGGATGCGGCGCACGCCTTCATCCTTGAAGTCGGTACGCGGAATCGGCAGCAGGCGCAGCCGCGCCAGAAACGGCAACTGGAACAGCAGCTGGACGCCACCGGCCATCAACACCCCCCAGGCCAGCGCCATCACCGGCGTTTCCAGCAACGGACTGAGCCAGATCGCCGAGCCGATCAGGCAGACATTCAGCAGCACCGGGGTAAAGGCCGGGATGGCAAAACGCCCATAGCTGTTGAGAATCGAGCCGCAAAAGGCCGTCAGCGAAATCAGCAGCAAATAGGGAAAGGTGATCCTCAGCATGTCTGCAGCCAGGGCGAATTTTTCGCCGCCAGCCATGTAAAAGCCGGGAGCAAATACCGCCGCCAGCAACGGCGCGCCAATCACGGCGACAACCGTGACCAGCACCAGTACCGACCCCAGTGCGCCGGCGACCCGATGAATCAGCTGTTGTACCGCAGCCAGATCGCGTTGGCTGCGGTATTCCGACAATACCGGCACGAAGGCCTGGGCAAATGCACCCTCGGCAAACAGACGCCGCAGAAAGTTGGGGATCTTGAATGCCACGAAAAAAGCATCGGCGCTGCCGCTGGCACCAAAATACCCCGCCACCACGACATCACGCACCAATCCAAGCACCCGTGACAACAACGTCATGATGCCAACCACACTGCTGGAACGCAGCAAACCGCTGCCCGAACTTTTAGCCGCTTCCGCCACCACGTTTTCCTGCCCCGCCGTAAAATGTGCGCCGATCATAGCCCTGATTACAAAACAGACAAAGTCTCGCGTCCAAACACCGTCATTTGGTTGACATATCCTCGACGAACATGAATAATGTCGCGTCTAATTTTCGGCATTGCATCGTCGTAATCTGATCAACTTAAACATTGAAGGAGCCGGATCGTGGCTAATTCCGCAGGATCAAAAAAACGCGCTCGCCAGGCGGAGAAGCGTCGTCAACACAACGCTAGCCTGCGCTCCATGGCGCGCACGTACATGAAAAAAGTCTTCGCCGCTATCGACAGTGGTGACCAGGCTGCAGCTCAGGAAGCGTTCAAGGTCGCACAGCCGATCATGGACAGCTCGGTAACCAAGGGCATCTTCCACAAGAACAAGATTGCTCGCACCAAGAGCCGCCTGACGACTCGCATCAAGGCTATGGCGTAAGCCCCAGCCCTTGTGCATAAAAAAAACCGGCATCTGCCGGTTTTTTTTGTTTCTTGTTTCTACTGGCGACTCAATTACGCCAACACAAGATTATCCCGGTGCACCAGCTCCACCTCTCCCATGAAGCCCAGCAGGGATTCAATCTCACTGCTCGGACGACCAATGATCCGACGCGCATCTTCCGCACCATAATTGGCCAGACCACGCGCTATCACACGCCCATACTCATCCAGCATGATCACCATCTCGCCACGGGAAAAGTCACCACTGACTGAACGCACACCCGCCGGCAACAAACTCTTGCCCCGCTCGACCAGAGCCGCCACGGCACCCACATCCAGCACCAGCGTGCCACGGGCCTGCAGATGTCCAGCGATCCACTGCTTGCGTGCCGCCATCGGCTCACGCTCCGGCAACAGCAACGTACCAACAGACTCGGCCGCATGCAGCTTCAACAGCACGTCAGGCTCACGCCCACTGGCGATCACGGTCACCGCACCGGAACGCGCCGCCAACTTGGCCGCCCGCACCTTGGTCGCCATGCCACCACGACCCAGCTTGCCACCGCCACCAGCCATCGCATCCAGACGCTCATCACCGGCCATCGCTTCAGGGATCAGCTCTGCATCAGGATTGCTGCGCGGATCAGCGGTGTACAGACCCGACTGATCGGTCAACAGGATCAGCGCATCAGCCTCGACCGCATTGGCCACCAAAGCACCCAGGGTGTCATTGTCGCCGAAACGGATCTCGCTGGTCACAACAGTGTCGTTCTCGTTCACCACAGCCACCACACCCAGCTCAATCAGGGTGCGCAAGGTGGCACGGGCGTTGAGGTAACGCTTGCGGTTGGACATGTCGTCATGGGTCAGCAGAATCTGCGCCGTATGCAAACCATGACGCCGGAAGTTGGTCTCATAGGCCTGTACCAGCCCCATTTGACCCACTGCGGCAGCCGCCTGCAGACGGTACACCTCAGGCGGTCGCTCGGACCAACCCAGACGGGTCATCCCTTCCGCAACCGAACCTGAAGACACCAACACCACTTCGACACCGCGCCGCGTCAGCTCAACCAGCTGATCAACCCAGCCGGCGATAGCGATCTGATCCAACCCCTGACCATCATTGGTCAGCAGCGCACTGCCGATTTTGACCACCCAGCGTCCCGACTGGGCCAAGCTTTTACGTCCCGCTGTCACCTTGCTCGTACTCCGTCAGCGCACATACTCCACTTCGATGTCGTAATCATCGTCATCGAAATCATCATCATCCAGATCATCTTCCGCTTCACGACGCGCACGCGCTTCAGCTCGCAGACGGCGCAGGTTTTCACGCGCCTCTTCGTCCACCAGCGCACGGATTGCACGCTCCTTCTCAAGCAGCTCGGGATTTTCTATGATGGCAGCACTGCGCGCATCCAGATAATCCTGCAGATCATGCACCAGCGGCGACAGCCCTGTCTTGTTCAGTGCCGATACCTTGTAGACCGGGCCTTCCCAATTCAGCGCCACGATCACCGCTTCGCACGCCGCTTCGCGCTCTTCTTCCGGCAGCAGGTCGAGCTTGTTCAGCACCAGCCAACGCGGCTGATCAGCCAACGTCTGACTGAATTTTGTCAGCTCGCTAACAGCCGTTACCGCCGCTTCAGCCGGCGTAGTATCACCCCAGGGCGCCATATCGACTAGATGCAGCAACACACGGTTACGCGCCAGATGCTTGAGAAAGCGGATACCCAGACCGGCACCTTCAGCCGCACCTTCGATGATGCCCGGAATATCGGCCACCACGAAGCTGCGATGCGCCTCGGTACGCACCACCCCCAGATTCGGCACCAGCGTGGTGAACGGGTAGTCCGCCACTTTCGGCCGCGCGGCCGAGATCGAGCGGATCAGTGTCGACTTGCCCGCATTCGGCAGCCCCAGCAGACCCACATCGGCCAACACCTTCAGCTCCAGACGCAGGTTACGCAGCTCGCCGTCACTACCCTTGGTGGTCTGGCGCGGCGCACGGTTAACCGAGCTCTTGAAACGAGTATTGCCGAGACCATGCCAACCGCCCTGGGCGATTTTTTCGCGCTGACCGATCTTGGTCAGGTCCGCCAACACCTCATTGGTATCGATATCGACCACCGTGGTACCGACCGGCACCTTCAAGACCAGGTCTTCACCCTTGGGGCCGGTACAGTTACGACTGCTACCGCCCTTGCCGCTCTGCGCATCGTAGCGCCGAGTGAAGCGGTAATCGATCAGCGTGTTCAGAGACTCGTCCGCTTCCACATAGATGGAACCGCCGTCGCCACCGTCACCACCGTCCGGGCCACCCTTCGGAATATACTTTTCACGTCGGAAGCTCAGACAGCCATTACCGCCCCTGCCAGCTTCCACCGTAATGGTCGCTTCATCGACAAATTTCATCTTTACCTCCAACTGATTTCATTCCGGGAGCGCCCCTGAGGATACACCCTAAAACAGGCGCCGACAGCCGTATAGCTGCAGGGAACACCGAATTCACAACGAAAAAAGCTCCGCCTGGGCGGAGCTTTTTAACGCAAGTGTCGCTCACTGCTTATGCAGGAACAATGCTCACGTATTTACGGTTGTTCGGGCCTTTGACCTCGAACTTCACAACGCCATTGGCAGTTGCGAACAGGGTGTGGTCCTTGCCCAGACCAACATTGGTGCCGGCGTGGAACTTGGTGCCACGCTGACGAACCAGGATGTTACCAGCCAGAACTGCCTGACCACCGAAGCGCTTTACACCCAGACGCTTGGATTGCGAGTCGCGGCCGTTACGCGTTGAGCCGCCAGCTTTCTTATGAGCCATTCTTCAATACTCCTAATTCGGTTATTCAGGCACTGATGCCAGTGATCTTGACTTCAGTGAACCACTGACGGTGACCCTGACGCTTCATGTGGTGCTTACGACGACGGAACTTGATGATGGTCACTTTATCGCCACGGCCGTGAGAAACGACTTCTGCAGCCACTTTAGCACCTTCAACAACCGGCGCACCGACTTTGATGTCATCGCCATTGCCAACCAGCAAAACGCGGTCGAACTCAACGTTGGAACCGGCTTCAACAGCCAGTTTTTCCAGCTTCAGTGTCTGTCCTTCCTGCACACGGTACTGCTTACCGCCGCTTACGATTACTGCAAACATGCTTTTCTCCAAGGTTTCACCTGCCCGGCTACTGGATACGAAACCTACTTCTAATGGCCGAAATCAACCGATTTCTGGCACCCTATGGTAGGGAGCGTTTTGGGACAGGTTTAAGGCGCGGAATTTTACTGCAAGCGACCCCCTCGCCGCAAGTATTTTCACCCCCTGAAGCACCGATATTGCACTGCCACTGTTGCCCCGACTTGACACTCCGCTGGCCGCCGCCTAGCATGCGGCGGGTGTTCAGTCCATATACAGATCCCTGTCGATGCAGCCACACCAGCTAAACCCGGCGATTGAGCCGCAATTTGATGCCGTTACCGATTACATCCTCAACCACTTGGGCTCCAATGTCCCGTTGGTGGAAAAAATCGGGCATTACATCGTATCCGGGGGCGGCAAGCGCCTGCGCCCACTGTTGGTTCTGCTCAGTGCCAATGCCTGTGGTTACAAGGGTGAACAGCATATTCCGCTGGCCGCAATCATTGAATTTATCCACACCGCCACGCTGCTGCATGACGATGTTGTGGACAACTCCGATCTGCGTCGTGGCAACGCCACCGCCAATGCCAAATGGGGTAATGCCCCCAGCGTACTGGTTGGCGACTTCCTGTACTCACGCGCCTTTCAAATAATGGTCGAGATCGGCTGCATGGAAATCATGCAGGTCATCTCCCACGCCACCACCGTGATCGCCGAAGGTGAAGTGCTACAGCTGCTCAATCAGCGTAACCCGGACATCACCGAAGATTCCTACATGCAGGTAATCCTCGGCAAGACCGCAATGCTGTTTGAAGCCGCAACCGAGGTCGGAGCCATTCTGGCCACGGCTCCGGCTGCCGAGCAGGAGGCCATGCGCCTGTACGGCCGGTATCTGGGCATCGCGTTCCAGATCGTTGACGACCTTATGGATTACCTGTCCGACAGCGCCACCATGGGCAAAAATGTCGGTGATGACCTGGCCGAAGGCAAAGCTACCTTGCCGCTGATCTACGCCATGCGTGTCGGCACCGACGACGAGCGCAAACTGATTCGTCGCGCCATTCGTGAAGGCGGCCTGGACGACCTGCAACCGGTGATGGATATTGTTCACCGCACCGGAGCCATCGACTATACGCGCCAGCAGGCTCAGGCCGAACTGGACAAGGCCGTACAGGTACTGGACGCGCTGCCTGCCAGCTCGTTCCGCGATACGCTGATCACCCTGACCGAACAGGCACTCGAACGGACCAGCTAAACCGCTGCCTGCCGCGTGAGGTGGTACGCCACTTCACGGCGGCCGTTTTCCGCCTCGGCCTGATCCAGGCGCACCACCGTAAATGCCGGTTCAAACAGCTTCCGTACCTCAGCTTCCGGCACGGGAAACGGTGGCCCCTCACTGCCGGTAAACTCAAGCGTCACCAACAACATTTCGACCCCCGCCGTCAGCTGCTGACTCAGGTGTTGTGCGTACATCCGGCGTTGCGCCGGCGGCAATGCAATCAGCGCAGCGCGATCATACACGGCGGCCACGTCACCCCAATGTTCACGCCCCAGATCAAAAATATCTGCACACCAGAGGGTAATGCCGTCCCGCTCACGGGTATGCCCCTGCGGCACCGCCACAGGGGTGACCTGAGTACCATGTTCAACAAAGAAATCTCGACAGGCCAGATCACTCAGCTCAACCCCGACAACCGGGTGTCCCTGCTCACGTAACCACAGCATATCACTCGATTTTCCGCACAAAGGCACCAGTACCGCTGCATCCCTGGAAATCCCCAAACGGGACCAGTATTGCTGCAGCCAGGGGTTGATACCGGACTGGTGGAAGCCGATGCGTCCCTCCCGCCAGCGGGCGTGCCAGAATGCATGCTCCATCACTGTCTCCCCTCACTTAGGCTAATAGATGAGCAAATTACATGACTCAGCTCGTGCCTGAAAGGCATCAAAACGGTATAATCGCCGAAATATTGATGAAATGTCTCTGGATATACGGTTTCTTATGACACGACCTTCCTCATTTGAACGCGAAGCGCTGCTTGAGTGCGGCCACGGCGAAATGTTCGGCCCGGGCAATGCACAATTGCCGGTCGGTAATATGCTGATGCTGGATCGCATCATCACCATCAACGCCGATGGCGGCCAGTACGGCAAGGGCGAGATCATTGCCGAGCTGGATATCCGTCCTGACCTGTGGTTTTTCGACTGCCATTTCCCCGGCGATCCAGTCATGCCCGGCTGCCTGGGTCTGGATGCCATGTGGCAGCTGGTTGGTTTCTTCCTTGGCTGGCGCGGCAATGAAGGCCGCGGACGCGCACTGGGTTCGGGTGAAGTAAAATTCACCGGTCAGGTGCTGCCCACCGCCAGCAAGGTAACCTACCATATCGAGCTGAAGCGCGTGATCGAGCGCAAGCTGGTCATGGGCATCGCTGACGGCACCCTGGCAGTGGATGGCCGCGTCATCTACACCGCCAAGGATCTGCGCGTCGGCCTGTTCAAGCAGACTGATAACTTCTGAGCTGAACTTCCAGCTCGGCAGGCTGCCTATAATAAGATTGAACCTTGTTGAATGATTTGAAGAGAGGCTACACATGCGACGCGTCGTAGTGACCGGTATGGGAATCGTATCCTGCCTGGGCAACGATCTGGACACTGTTCTGGACTCCCTGAAGCAGGGCCGCTCCGGTATCAAGTTTCAGCCGGAATACAAAGAGCTCGGCTTCCGCAGCCAAGTGGCGGGCAGCATTGATATCGATCTGGATTCCCTGATCGACCGCAAGCTGCGTCGTTTCATGGGCAATGCTGCCGCTTATGCCTATCTGGCGATGAAGCAGGCAATCGAAGATTCCGAGCTGAGCGAAGAGCAGGTTTCCAATGTCCGTACCGGCCTGATCGCCGGTTCCGGTGGTGCCTCCTCGGCCGATATCGTTGAAACGGCTGATATCCTGCGCACCAAGGGCGTCCGTCGTGTCGGTCCTTACCGCGTAACCCGCACCATGGGCTCAACGGTTTCAGCCTGTCTGGCCACCCCGTTCAAGATCAAGGGCGTGAACTACTCCATCACCTCTGCCTGCGCCACCAGCGCGCACTGCATCGGTAACGCAATGGAGCAGATTCAGCTGGGCAAACAGGACGTTGTCTTTGCCGGTGGCGGTGAAGAGCTGCACTGGTCCCTGAGCGTCATGTTTGACGCCATGGGCGCCCTGTCCAGCAAGTACAACGAGACGCCGGAAAAAGCCTCCCGTGCCTATGACGCCAACCGTGACGGTTTTGTCATCGCTGGCGGTGCCGGCATGCTGGTACTGGAAGAGCTGGAACACGCCAAGGCGCGCGGCGCGAAGATCTACGCCGAGCTGACCGGTTACGGTGCCACTTCCGACGGTTACGACATGGTCGCTCCGTCCGGCGAAGGCGCGGTCCGCTGCATGCAGCAGGCCATGGCCACCGTCGATGGCCCGATCGACTATATCAACTCGCACGGCACCTCCACCCCGGCCGGTGATATCCAGGAACTGAAGGCGATGAAGCAGACCTTTGGCGATTCAATGCCGCCGGTCAGCTCCACCAAGTCATTGACCGGTCACTCTCTGGGCGCTACCGGCGTACAGGAAGCGATCTACTCGATCCTGATGCAGCAGAACAACTTCATCTGCGCGTCGGCCAATATCGAGGAACTGGACCCGGAAGCAGCCGGTCTGCCGGTTGTGACCGAACGCAAGGACGACGTCGAGCTCAACCGCGTCATGTCCAACAGCTTCGGTTTCGGCGGCACCAACTCAACACTGGTGTTCGAGAAGTACACCGGCTGAGTGTCAGGCTAGCCCCGTCCATAAAAAAACCCGCTTACAAAGCGGGTTTTTTGTGCCTGTTATAACAGAGTAAGGATCAATCCAGGCTGCCTTGCGCCCGCATGGTCTGCTCCAGCCAGCCAGCCGTGGCCTCATGTACCTCTTCTACGGTTTTACCTCGGGTATCAACCGCCGGTCCAACCGCCACTTCAACCGTACCCGGATATTTGATGAACGACTTGCCGGGCCAGAACAGGCCGGCATTGTGTGCAACCGGGATGATCGGCACCTCACTGCTCACCGCCAACATGGCACCGCCCTTGTTCAATTTGCCCAGTTTACCCACCGGCAGCCGCGTCCCCTGCGGGAAAATCAACAGCGGGATACCGGCCTGCAAGCGGGCCTTGCCCTGCTCCAGCAACTGCTTGAGTGCACCACGGCGCTTGCTGCGGTCCAGCGCGATCGGCTTGAGCAGCGCCAGCGCCCAACCAAACAGCGGAATGCGCAGCAACTCACGCTTGAGCACGACAGACTGCGGCCCGATCAACAATTGGAAATACAGGGTTTCCCACTCGCTCTGATGGTTGGCAATGACGACATAGCTGCCTTGTGTCGGCAGGTGTTCACGCCCGGTCACGCTCACCTTCACCCCACAGCAGATACGCAACCAGGCAATATCAAACGCGTTGAGCAGGGTAAAAAACCGAAAGCGCGCCCGGAACGGTAACAAGGGGCCAACGATAAGACAGATGATCGAAAATACGATGGTCACCGGATAGAAACCGGCATAGAACACCAGTGAACGCAAAAACAGTATGGGCGTAGCCTTGGGTGTTCTCATCTTAACCTCCTGTTACCGGTGGAAAGAATGCCACCTCATCATCATCCGAGACCTTGCTCTGCAGACCGGCTACCTCCTGATTGCAGGCACAAATCAGATCCGGGGCCGTCAACACGCTCTTCCAGGGCTCCCCGCGCTGCTGCCCCAGCCAGTTGACCAGTTCGGCGACCGTAGTGACATCAGCGGGCAGTGCCAGCTGCTCTTCCTCACAGCCCAGCTGCTCACGGATACGGGCAAAATACACCAGCTTCATGCGTTTTCCTCCCGGTGCCAATCGCCGCTTTTGCCACCGGTCTTTTCGATCAGCTCTATGCCACTGATACGCATCCCCTTGTCGACCGCCTTGCACATGTCGTACAGGGTCAGGGCAGCAACACTGACTGCGGTCAGGGCTTCCATTTCGACACCGGTCTGACCACTCAACCGGCAACGTGCCTCAATGCGCACACGGTTATGCTCCGGCTCGGGCTGGAGTTCGACCTTGACCGAACTGAGCATCAGCGGATGGCACAGCGGAATCAGATCGGGAGTCTTCTTCGCCGCCTGAATGCCGGCGATGCGGGCGACCGCCAACACATCACCCTTGGGGTGCCCGCCGTCCAGGATCAACTGTAATGTAGCCGGCAACATCTCGACCCAACCACCAGCTCGGGCTTCACGCACGGTCACCGCCTTGTCACTGACATCAACCATGCGGGCGTGGCCGCTGGCATCGAGGTGGGTCAATTGGCTCATGCTTGCTCCTGTTCAGCCTTGCGCTGATTAATGACCGGGTTGGCATACATCTGCTGCAGGAACGGACGCGCCTCGGCATCTACCGATGCCAAACGCGTATCGAACATCTGCTGCTGCTCGGCACTGACGGGCTCACCGGCGGCCGCCAGATTGGTCGGATGCAGACGATAATTCAGGTGAATTTGACGGTCGATCTCGGCCGCCAGCAGCTCGGGCGTCTCAAACTCGCCCTGCAGCGGCGTCCCGAAGGCAACATGGACTGCGCCCTTGTTGCCGGTAATGCCGCGCACGATACTGCTGATATCTTCAAACTCGGACTTTTCATAGCCGCCGTGCAGCGCCAGCGCCGCCAACTCCTGCGCCTTGAGCGCATCGCAGGGGTCAAGTTCGTAGGAGATGGAGACCGGAACAATGTTGAGCCGCTCAACCATCTCCGACAGTGAACGCTGCTTGCGGTGCGACATGTAACACATTTTCAACAACGCCGGATCGGTGCGGTCGTTGCCGTCCTTGGCCCGTCCTTCCCGCTGGGCGATCCAGACTGAGTGACCGCCGCACACGCTGTGATCGATGTAGGCCGACAGCTGCGTCAGCGCGGTCATCATCTCCCGCCCCTTGGCTGAACGGTTAACAATGAAGCTTTTGTTCAGCCGCATCAAGTCGGAGACATAGGGTTTGCGCAGCAGGTTATCACCGATGGCGATACGTACGGTCGGCATGCCGGCCTGATAACGCATCCAGTTGACGAAGGCCGGGTCCATGGCGATATCACGGTGGTTGGAGATGAACAGGTAGGCTTCGTTCGGGTCCAGCTGGTCCAGTCCGGAGCAGCTGAGCCGAGTGGTCGTACGCGCGATCATTTTCTGCATGTAGTTCGCTACCAACAACTGGAAGCCCTGTACATCCTCGATATCACCCACCCGAGCTGCCACGGCGATACGCACCAGCGGACGCAACAGCCAGCCCAGCGGACCCGCCGCATTGGGGAACTGGTAACGGGTCAGGGCCGAGATGCAATCATCATCTCGAATCAGGCGCTGCAGCACCGCTTCAACTTCATTGTCCCGATAGGGACGGATCGACTGGAAAGGGTCTTGGGCCAGGCTCTGTGCATTCATTCGCGGGTATCAGCCTCATCGCTGCTGAAAAAACACCCATTTTACCCTGTTGCCGCCCCCTTTTGCATACTGCCTCATGCTGACAGCAGATTGAACGGCAGGAATTCCAGCCGTTGCCCCGGCTCAACACGACTGCCTGCCGGAATCAGCGCCAGCCACTCGGTTTCTGTCGGCACCGGCATCAGCGCCAGCAGTTGCTCCAACGCTGTTGCCACCGGTAATAGCGGCATCATGCGTGCGCCTCTCGGGCGGCCTGCAGCAGGCGTTCAACCAACAGGTCGCCCGAACGGTCAGTGGCGGGGATACGGGTATCGTAGATGGTCAGGACCGCTATGCCCAGCGGTTGCAGTGTCTGTTCGTTCACCGGTTGTCCTCGGGGTCGTCGAATGGGTGTGGCCGTTAGCCGCCGGTCATATTCATGAAGCGCAGGATCTGCGGCGCTTCGTTCAAATCAAAATGATGGCGTTCGGGCTTGAGCTGCATGGCGTCAATGATCGCATCGCGTACCTGCCCTGCATCGCTGCCGGGCGCGCGCAACACCGCACGCAGATCCACCGCATGTTCATTGCCCAGACAGAGCAACAGCGATCGGTCACGGATAGTCGCAGATAATGGACATGACGACCAAAACGGTCAATCAATGGGGTATCGGTTAGGCTCATGATTCAAAAGACCGCATTCGCCGGTTATAGTTCGTGCATACGGATCGACTGCACGACGCAGTGTCTGGGTTCAGTATACGCACACGCCCTCAACCCCGGTTAAAGGATTAGACACACATTGAATACCTACATGATCTTGAAACATAGCCACCTGATGATGGTTGCGCTCAGCATCACGCTGTTTCTGCTGCGCGCCTTCCTGCTGTACACCTGGCCACGCACGCTCAACAACCGCTGGCTGAAAGTTGTGCCTCATGTGATTGATACGCTGCTGTTGCTCAGTGCGATCGGTCTGATGCTGGTCATCGCACAATACCCGCTGACCCACCATTGGCTGACCGCCAAGGTACTGGGTCTGGTCGCCTATATCGGTTTCGGGACAATGGCACTGAAACGCGCCAGAACACTGCAGGGACGAAGCCTGGCCCTGATCGCGGCACTGCTGAGTGTCGGCTATGTCCTCGGCGTGGCCGTGACTCGCTCACCGACCCTCGGCGTGTTCTGATTACAGGATGAAACTATGGCGAACCTAGTGTTCGCCATAGAATTCACGGATGGTGCGCTGCAACTCGCTACGCCAGGGACGTTGACGAATCCCGAAGGTGTCCAGCAACTTGCGGCACTTGAGTACCGACGATGCCGGTCGCTGCGCCAGTATCGAAAGGTTGGCCGAGGCAACTGCATTGAGCTGTTCGACCTTCAACGCTTCATACTGCCGGGCCGCCGCAATCAGCGCCTCACTGAAGCCATAGCGCGTAGTGATTTCAGCACCGCAGTAATGATATGTGCCCCACACGTCAATGCCGCAGGTCAGCTGCCGCAGAATCGCCAGCACGACACGGGCCACATCATCGGCGGATGTCGGGCAGCCACGGCGATCATCCGCCGCATCAATCAGGGCTTCATGCCGCGCCTGCTCCAGGGTCCGCAGCAGGTAGTTTTCCCCCCGCGTACTGAAAATCCAACTGACCCGCAGAATAAGATGCTGCGGCTGAATGGCCCGAATCACCTCTTCACCCTGCCACTTGCTGCTGCCGAAAACACCCAGCGGCGACGCCTCATCTTCCTCACTGTACCCACTGGCATAATGCCCATCGAACACATAATCCGATGACAGGTGCAGCAACGGAATACTGAGCCCGGCGCACGCCTTTGCCAGCTGCTCTGCGCCATCACGATTGATGGCATAAGCCTGTTCCTGCTGTCGCTCGGCGGCATCGACACGGTTATAGGCGGCACAGTTGACGACATAGTCCGGCAGATGTTTCTGCAGTTGCTGCTGCACGACTGCCGCATCGGTAATGTCGGCCTGACGTCGGCTCAGAGCGACCGGCTCGATGCCGGGAGCCTGATCCAACAGTTCCGACAGCGCATGTCCGACCTGACCGGCTGCTCCGAAAATAAGAACCTTGGCTGAAGTTGTATAGGCGCTTGCTGCCATACCTGGATTGTTGACCTGTCCGACTGAGTAAAGGAAATATTCATGTTGCGGTAACTTCGAGCATACCCCAAACCGGACAGGCACACACCCGTCAACGCTGAAAAAAATGCCGCTGGTAAACGACGATAATTCAGTATGCAAATGACGCCTGAACGCGGCGAGGAGTCAGAAGAGTAGCCGGAGCAAGGCGCGGCAAAGCGATATAAAAAAGGCCACGTAATACGTGGCCTTGGATACTGTTCAACGTTAACCGCCCGGGAAATGGCTCAGAACGGGATATCGTCGTCGAAGTCGTCAAAGCCCGCGGCCGGCTGCTGCGGTGCCTGCTGTGGTGCCTGCTGCTGGGATTGCTGCGGCTGCTGCGGCTTGCGCTGGGGAGCAGACTGCTGCTGCGGCTGTCCATACCCCATCGGATCATTGTTCTGCTGTGCATAACCACCGCCCTGCTGCTGCGGCTGGTAACCACTGTTGTCATTGCCACCACGGCCATCCAGCATCTGCATTTCGCTGGCAACGATTTCAGTCGTGTAACGATCCTGACCATCCTGACCCTGCCACTTGCGTGTGCGCAGAGAACCTTCCAGGTAGACTTTGGAGCCTTTACGCAGGTATTCACCGGCGATTTCAGCCAAACGGTTGAAAAACACCACCCGGTGCCATTCGGTACGCTCCTGCATCTGACCCGTCTGCTTGTCCTTCCAGCTCTCGCTGGTTGCCAGGGTGACATTGGTCACGGCGTTGCCGTTGGGCATATAACGCACTTCCGGGTCACCGCCCAGGTTGCCGATGAGAATTACCTTGTTGATACCACGCGCCATCTAGTTTTCTCCCGTTATTCGGTTATCTCATACAGCAGCATCCTGCCGCCTGATTTCGTGATTGAGAATAGCACACCGCCGCTTCACTGAGTATAAGACCGAGGCTCTCGGAGGCCGGTTCCACAACGGCGGTTTAGCCGCCGGAAGCAAACCTCTATAATGTTTCTTTTTGCCAGTTACAGCGGAGCAGTAATGGACAAAATTCTGGTCAGAGGCGCTCGCACCCACAACCTGAAAAATGTTGACCTCGACATCCCGCGTGACCGACTGATCGTGATCACCGGCCTTTCGGGTTCAGGCAAGTCTTCCCTGGCGTTTGATACGCTCTACGCCGAAGGCCAGCGACGCTATGTCGAATCACTGTCGACCTACGCACGCCAGTTCCTGTCGATGATGGAAAAACCGGACGTGGACCACATCGAAGGGCTGTCACCGGCCATTTCGATCGAACAGAAATCAACCTCGCACAATCCCCGCTCCACCGTCGGCACCATCACCGAGATCTATGACTATCTGCGCCTGCTGTTTGCCCGTGCCGGTGAACCTCGCTGCCCCGAACATGACCTGCCACTGGCCGCCCAGACCGTCAGCCAGATGGTGGATCAGGTACTGGCGCTGCCGGAAGGCTCCAAAATGATGCTGCTGGCCCCCATGGTTCAGGGCCGTAAAGGCGAACATCTGCACCTGCTGAGCCAGCTGCGCAGCCAGGGTTTTGTACGCGCACGCATCGATGGTCTGGTCGTCGACCTCGACGATGCTCCCGCATTGGACAAGAACCGCAAGCATGACATTGAAGTGGTGGTTGACCGGATCAAGGTCCGCGACGACCTGCAGACCCGCCTGGCCGAATCTTTCGAGACTGCGCTGGAGCTGGCCGACGGCATTGCCAAGGCCGTACCCATGGAAGATGGTCTGGAAGAGATGGTGTTTTCCGCCCGTTTCGCCTGTCCAACCTGTGGCCACAGCATTCAGGAACTGGAGCCGCGCCTGTTCTCGTTCAACAATCCGCACGGTGCCTGCCCCTCCTGTGACGGTCTTGGCGTGCGCCAGTACTTTGACCCCCGCAAGCTGATCCAGGATCCGACCCTGACGCTGGCTCAGGGCGCCATCCGCGGCTGGGACAAACGCAGCCTTTACTATTTCCAGCAGCTGCAGGCAGTAGCCGAGCATTACGGTTTCACGCTGGATACACCGTTCGAGGCACTGTCCGAGACACAGCGCAACCTGGTGCTCAACGGCAGTGGCGCTGATGATGTTGCCTTCTACTACCGTAACGACCGCGGTGAGCGGGTGAAGAAGCTGCACCCCTTCGAAGGCGTGCTCAACAATCTGGAACGGCGCTACCGCGAGACCGAGTCCGAAAGTGTACGCGAGGATCTGGCCAAGTATCTCAACATGCAGCCCTGCCCTTCCTGCCATGGCAGCCGGCTGCGCCGGGAAGCCCGCCACGTCTATATTGACGAACACACCCTGCCTGAAATTGTGTGCCTGCCGATCGGTCAGGCCCAAACCTATTTCGGCCAGCTGAGCCTCAGCGGCAAACAGGGGGAAATTGCCGACAAGATTCTCAAGGAGATCCGCGACCGCCTGACTTTTCTCGTGAATGTGGGCCTGGATTACCTGTCACTCGATCGCAGCGCCGAAACCCTGTCCGGCGGCGAAGCCCAGCGCATCCGCCTTGCCAGCCAGATCGGGGCCGGTCTGGTCGGGGTCATGTATGTACTGGACGAGCCATCCATCGGGCTACACCAGCGCGACAACGAACGACTGTTGCAGACCCTGCAACACCTGCGTGATCTCGGCAACACCGTGATCGTCGTTGAACATGATGAAGACGCCATCCGCATGGCCGACTACCTGATCGATATCGGCCCCGGTGCCGGGGTACATGGCGGCGAAGTGATCGCGGCCGGTACTCCCGAAACCATCATGTCCACCCCGGAATCGATTACCGGCCAGTATCTCAGCGGTAAGCGCTGCATCGCGATTCCCGCCGAACGCAAACCCGTCGACCCGGCCGCCATGCTCCGGCTTGTCGGTGCCCGCGGCAACAACCTGCAGAATGTCGACCTGGAAATTCCGGTAGGCCTGCTGACCTGCGTGACCGGCGTTTCCGGCTCGGGCAAGTCAACCTTGATCAACAACACCCTGTACCCAGTGGCCGCAACCGAGCTGAACCATGCCACCACACTGGATGCCGCGCCCCATGACCGCATTGAAGGGCTGGATCTGTTCGACAAGGTGATCGATATCGATCAGAGCCCCATCGGCCGTACGCCACGTTCCAACCCGGCCACCTATACCGGCATTTTCACCCCGATCCGCGAGCTTTTTGCCGGCACCCAGGAAGCCCGCTCCCGCGGGTACAAACCGGGACGGTTCAGTTTCAACGTAAAAGGTGGACGTTGTGAAGCCTGTCAGGGTGACGGCGTCATCAAGGTAGAGATGCACTTTCTGCCGGACATCTATGTCCCCTGTGATATCTGTAAAGGCAAACGCTACAATCGCGAAACGCTGGACGTTACCTACAAGGGCAGAAGCATTGATGAAGTGCTGGCCATGACCGTGGAAGATGCGCGCGTATTCTTTGACGTCATTCCGGCACTGGCCCGACGCCTGCAAACACTGATTGATGTGGGACTGAGTTATATCCGCCTGGGCCAGGCGGCCACGACATTATCCGGTGGTGAAGCCCAGCGCGTTAAGCTGGCCCGCGAGCTGAGCAAGCGCGATACCGGCAAGACCCTGTATATCCTCGACGAGCCGACCACAGGCCTGCACTTCTATGATATCCAGCAACTGCTCACGGTGCTCGACCGACTGCGTGACCATGGTAATACTATCGTCGTCATCGAACATAACCTGGATGTGATCAAGACCGCCGATTGGCTGGTAGACCTTGGACCCGAAGGCGGCAGCGGTGGTGGCCAGATCATCGCCACCGGCACACCGGAACAGGTTGCCGAAGTCGAAGGCTCACATACCGGGCGCTTCCTCAAAGCCATGTTGAATACGGTCCGCTAACGCACCCCGCGGCCACGATGTCAGGTCCAGGAGAGGCTGACGTCGCGGCTGTGGCTTCAACCTTTCTGCAACACCAGATCCGCCAGTTTCTCACCAATCATCACGCAGGCCGCATGAGTGTTACCGGAAACGATGCGCGGCATGATCGAGGCATCCGCAACTCTCAACCCGTCCACCCCAATAACGCGCAGTCGAGGATCCACTACCGCCTCGGCATCAATCCCCATGCGACAGGTACCCACCGGGTGATGCACCGACTCAAGTGTATCCTGAATCCCCTGTTGCAGATGTTCATCCGTGTGCAGACCGGCCAGGGGTGGCATTTCACCCCCGATCAATCCATCCAGTGCTGGCCGGGTAAATATATCCCGCAACCTGCGCACCGCCTTCACCTGGTTATCCCGATCACGGGAGTCTGACAGATAATTGAAGTGGATAGCCGGTGCCTGCGCATGCTGGCTACTGGTGATGTGAGTACTGCCACGGCTGTGCGGCTGCAACAGACACACGCTGGCACACACACCCGGCGCGGGTGAGAGCTTGCCACGACTATTGGCGCTGGAAGCGGCTGCAGCAAAATGCACTTGTACATCAGGACGTACCGAAGCATCGTCCAGACGCAAGAAAACACCAACCTGCGCCGCCGGATTGGCGAATATGCCACGTCGTAAAAACAGATACTGCAATACCGTTAAGGGCAAGCGTCTGGGTTGAAGATGGTCGTAATAGGTTGCCCCGCTCCCGCCCACATAGAACAGATAACTGTTGCAATGGTCCTGCAGATGCTCGCCGACCGACGGACGATCGGCTACAACAGGAATTCCAAGCTTCTGTAACCGTCCAGCATCACCGATACCTGACAGCTCCAACAACTTGGGTGAATTGTAGGCTCCACTGCAGAGAATGATCTCCCGCCTGGCCTGAATACACTCAACCTTCTGATGCTTGCCGCTGGCAAAGCCCTCCACCGCGACCGCACGTTTGCCATCGAAACATAGCCGGGAAACCTCAAAGCGTGTCAACACTGTCAGATTATGCGGTTTCACACCCCGACGGAGAAAGGCGCGTGCGCTGCTATGGCGGACGCCTTGAGCAATGGTTGCATCAAAATAGCCGACCCCTTCCTGGTGGGCGCCATTAAAATCATCGTTGGCGGGAATACCGGCATCCACCGCCGCATCGATAAAGGCATCGCCGACTGCAAAACGTTGTAACCGACGACTGACTTCCAGCGGCCCGCCAGTTCCGTGATACTTGTCAGCGCCCTTCCAATAGTTTTCCGAACGCTTAAACAGCGGCAACAGCTCATCAAATGACCATCCAGAATTACCCGCTGCAGCCCATGCATCATAATCCTCGCGCTGGCCACGGATATACACCATACCGTTGATCGAGCTGCAGCCACCTAACAAACGACCACGCGGTACCGGGATGCGACGCCCGCCCAGCGCGGGTTCCGGCTGCGAGCGGTAATTCCAGTTGGCTTTGCCTTCACCCACCATTGCGGCAAAGCCGATCGGTATTTTCACCAGCGGCGAATGATCACCACCCCCTGCCTCGATCAACAGCACCTGAGCATCGCTCTCAACCGCCAGACGATAGGCTGCAGCACAGCCAGCCGATCCTGCACCAACCACTATGTAGTCATAACTGTTTCGGTTATGCATCTCTCACCTCAAACAGAATCCTTCAAACAAGGGGCTTCCCTGAGACAGCACATGCGCTGTTTCTACAAATATCGGCCAGGTACAGGAGCATTCGCAACCTTCGTATAGCCTAGAAAAGGTGAAGAAAACGAGATCGGATGGGGAAGATCAGAAAGGGTAAAAAAGATGAGCAGCTGCGGAACGTGGTTCCGCCAATGATAAATGGCCAAACCATCATAGGCACTGACTGACGGGCACAAAAAAACCCGGACCTTTCGGACCGGGTTTTTTAGTAGAGCTTGTAGTGATTAATCTTCTGCAGATTCGTCAGCTACAGTCTGACCAACCGGACGATCAACCAGCTCAACGTAAGCCATCGGCGCCTTGTCACCCGCGCGGAAACCACATTTCAAAATGCGGATATAACCACCCGGACGAGCTGCGTAACGCGGGCCCAGTTCGTTGAACAATTTACCAACAGCTTCATTGCTGCGGGTACGGGAGAACGCCAGACGACGGTTAGCAACCGAATCGATCTTGGACAGAGTAATCAGCGGCTCAGCAAAGCGGCGCAGTTCTTTCGCTTTAGGCAGAGTAGTCTTGATCAGTTCATGCTCGAACAGAGACACTGCCATATTCTTGAACATCGCTTTGCGGTGAGCACTTGTACGATTTAAGTGTCGACCAGATTTACGATGACGCATTTTCTAAATCCTTTGCAACTTAGGGTTAGAAGTCAGACTCAAGAGGCAACCTTGTCATCGCCTTTCAAGCTGGCCGGCGGCCAGTTTTCCAGACGCATGCCAAGCGACAGACCTTTGGATGCCAGCACATCTTTGATCTCGGTCAGTGACTTCTTGCCCAAGTTAGGAGTCTTCAGCAGTTCTACTTCGGTGCGCTGGATAAGATCACCGATGTAGTAGATCTGCTCTGCTTTCAGACAGTTCGCGGAACGTACAGTCAGCTCCAGGTCATCGACCGGACGCAGAAGAACAGGATCAATTTCCGGTTCATTCGGCTCTGCACGGGTCTGTTCGCCAGCATCTTCAAGATCGACAAACACGACCAGCTGCTGCTGCAGAATGGTTGCTGCCCGACGGATGCACTCTTCGGGATCGATCGTGCCATTAGACTCGATATCGATCACCAGTTTATCCAGGTCGGTGCGCTGTTCTACGCGTGCGCTTTCAACGGCGTACGATACACGCAGAACAGGGCTGTAGCTGGCATCCAGCTGCAGGCGTCCAATGGCACGAGTTTCATCTTCGTCGCTAACCCGCGCATCTGCAGGCACATAACCACGACCACGCGTCACACGCAGCTGCATGTTAAGCGAAGAGCCGGGATTGAGGTGCGCAATCACATGCTCGGGATTGGCAATTTCAGCGTCCTGATTCAACTGGATATCACCAGCAGTCACAGGGCCCGCTTCTGACTTGGAGAGAGTCAGGAGCGCTTCTTCACCGTTATGCAGAGCAATGGCAACACCTTTGAGGTTCAACAGGATCTCAATGACATCCTCCTGAACACCTTCGATGCTGCTGTACTCATGCAGTACACCTTCAATCTCTACTTCGGAAATTGCACAACCCGGCATAGAGGAGAGCAGGATACGGCGCAGCGCATTGCCCAGAGTATGGCCGAACCCACGCTCAAGCGGCTCAAGAGTCACTTTCGCACGGGTTTTGCTAATCTCCTGCACGTCAATATGACGTGGGTATAGAAACTCGTTTACTGAACGCTGCATAGTTCCACCAGTCAAGAGTTCAAAATTACTTCGAGTAGAGCTCGACGATCAGATGCTCGTTGATGTCGGCTGACAGATCACTGCGTTCCGGCAGGGCTTTGAACGTCCCTTCCATCTTCGCAGCATCCACTTCAACCCACTCAACAGGAGCACGCTGACCAGCCAGTTCCAGTGCGTGTTTGATACGCAGCTGATTCTTGGCTTTTTCGCGAACTGCTACCACATCGCCAGCTTTCACCTGGTAGGAAGGAATGTTCACAACCTGACCATTGATGGTGATCTGACGGTGAGAGACAACCTGACGTGCTTCGGCACGGGTAGAACCGTAACCCATGCGGTATACAACGTTGTCCAGACGGCCTTCCAGAAGCTGAAGCAGGTTCTCACCTGTCGCACCTTTAGAGCGTGCGGCTTCTTTGTAATAACCACGGAACTGACGTTCCAGCACGCCGTAGATGCGACGTACTTTCTGTTTTTCACGCAGCTGCAGACCGTATTCAGACAGGCGACCACGACGGGCACCATGAACACCAGGTACTGTTTCTGCTTTGCACTTGCTATCAAGCGCGCGGACACCACTCTTCAGAAAGAGATCGGTGCCTTCACGACGAGACAGCTTGCACTTAGGTCCAAGATAACGAGCCATATTACCGTCTCCAGATTAAACGCGACGCTTCTTCGGCGGACGACAACCGTTGTGCGGAATCGGCGTCACGTCCGTAATGTTTGTGATTTTGTATCCGCAACCGTTCAGAGCACGGACAGCAGATTCACGACCCGGGCCTGGGCCCTTCACAAACACGTCGAGGTTTTTCAGACCGTATTCCAGAGCTGCCTGACCGGCACGCTCAGCTGCAACCTGGGCTGCAAACGGAGTGCTCTTACGGGAACCACGGAAGCCTGAACCACCGGCGGTTGCCCAGCTCAGAGCGTTACCCTGGCGATCGGTAATGGTGATGATTGTGTTGTTAAAAGAAGCGTGGATGTGCGCGAGGCCATCCGCTACTTGCTTTTTAACCTTTTTACGAGTGCGATTACCTGGCTTAGCCATATTCGGAAATTCCTATCGCTTACTTACGGATCGGCTTACGCGGTCCCTTACGGGTACGTGCGTTCGTTTTGCTGCGCTGACCACGCACCGGCAAATTACGACGGTGACGCAGGCCACGGTAGCAACCGAGGTCCATAAGACGCTTGATGTTCATGTTGACTTCACGACGCAAGTCGCCTTCAACAGTCAACTTGGCAATTTCACCACGAACATTATCGAGCTGCTCTTCAGACAGGTCTGCAATCTTGATGCTAGGCGCAATGCCAGTAGCTTCACAGATCTGCTGTGCAGTCGTGCGGCCAATCCCGAAAATGTAAGTCAGAGAAATTACCGCATGCTTATTGTCAGGAATATTGACGCCAGCTATACGGGCCATTCAATGTACTCCATATTAAGTGTTCTGGGAGAAATGCTCACCAGAACCAGTCATTCTTTTAGTTCGTGGAAGGCGCGCAATAGTACACCTTGATCAAAAATAAATCAAGGCCGCACACCTCCACTCCCGGCCAGCTGTGGATTAACCCTGGCGCTGCTTGTGTCGGGGTTCCACTTTGCAGATCACGCGCACGGAACCGTTGCGGCGTACGATCTTGCAGTTACGGCAAATCTTTTTAACAGATGCACGTACTTTCATGATCCACCTCGTTAGGCTTAGCGCAGTAAACCTGCGCCGCCTTTAAGATTCGATTTTTTCATCAGGGACTCATACTGGTGCGACATCAGGTGTGATTGTACCTGAGCCATAAAGTCCATCACCACAACAACTACGATCAGCAGCGATGTACCGCCGAAGTAGAAGGGTACGTTCCACGCCACCACCAGAAACTGGGGCATCAATGAAACGGCTGTGATGTAAAGCGCGCCAAACAAAGTCAGACGGCTCAGCACGGAATCAATATACCGCGCAGACTGATCACCAGGACGAATCCCCGGAATAAAGGCACCTGATTTTTTCAGGTTATCTGCCACATCACGCGGATTGAAAACAATCGCGGTGTAGAAGTAGCAGAAAAAGACAATCGCGATCGCGAACAGCAGAATATACAACGGCTGTCCCGGCCCGAGAGCCAAAGCCACATCCTGCAGCCACTCCATACCTTCGGATTGACCAAACCACTGACCAATAGAAGCAGGGAACAGCAGAATGCTGGACGCAAATATCGGCGGAATAACACCCGCCATATTGACCTTCAGCGGCAAGTGACTGGACTGCGCAGCATAGACACGACGCCCCTGCTGACGTTTTGCATAGTTGATGGTGATACGGCGTTGACCGCGTTCCATAAATACTACAAAACCAACAGTTGCAACGGCCATGACAGCAATTGCCAGCAACGCCAAGATGTTCAAATCACCCTGACGTGCCGCCTCAAAGGACTGGCCGATCGCACTGGGCAGACCCGCCACAATACCGGCGAAGATCAGAATCGAGATACCGTTACCGATGCCATGCTCGGTGATCTGCTCACCCAGCCACATCAGGAAGACAGCACCGGCTACCAGAGTCACGACAGCAACAAAGTAGAAGCTGAAGTCCGCCACGAAGGCAACACCCTGATTCGCCAGACCAACCGCCATACCGAATGCCTGCAAGGTCGCCAAAACGACCGTACCATAGCGGGTATATTGGCTGATTTTACGCCGTCCGGCTTCCCCCTCTTTCTTCAATTGTTCCAGCTGCGGGCTCACCACGGTCATCAACTGCATAATGATAGAGGCAGAGATGTAGGGCATGATACCCAGCGCCAGGATCGACATACGTTCCAGAGCGCCACCCGAAAACATATTGAACAGACTGAGAATTGTTCCCTGGTTCTGATCAAACAGCGCAGCAAGACGATCAGGGTTGATACCAGGAACAGGGATATGCGCCCCGATCCGGTATACGATGATCGCAATCAGAACGAATCTGAGTCGAGCCCAAAGCTCTTTCAGACCACTCTGCATGCCCGCCGGTATTTGTCCTTGTTTAGCCATTTACGCCTCGACTTTGCCGCCAGCAGCCTCGATCGCAGCCTGTGCACCCTTGGTCACTTTCAGACCTTTAACGGTGACTGCCTTATTGATCTCGCCAGACAGAATCACACGTGCAGACTTAATCTCTTCACGAATGATATCAGCCTGTTTCAGCGCAGCCAGGTCGACAACATCGACACCGGCAGCAGCCAGTTCGTTCAAACGAACTTCAGCCACGTAACGCGCCTGACGGGATGTGAAGCCAAACTTCGGCAGACGACGCTGGATAGGCATCTGACCGCCTTCAAACCCCGGTTTTACACTTCCGCCAGAGCGTGACTTCTGGCCCTTGTGACCACGGCCACAAGTTTTACCCAGACCGGAGCCGATACCACGACCGACACGCTTAGGGGCGTGCTTGGAACCGGCGCCCGGGCGCAGAGAATTCAAACGCATTGGGTGACTCCTCTTATTCGCCTTCTACACGGACCATGTAGTTGACTTTGTTGATCATGCCACGTACAGCCGGAGTGTCTTCCACTTCAACTGTATGACCGATACGGCGCAGACCCAGACCTTTTACACACAGAATGTGCTTGGGCAGGCGACCGATAGTACTGCGTACCAGAGTGACCTTGATAGTATTCGCCATGGTTTAACCCTCCAGAATGTCTTCGACTGACTTGCCACGCTTGGCAGCAATATCTTCCGGAGCCTTCATGACTTTAAGGCCATTAATGGTCGCGCGTACCACGTTCACCGGGTTGGTAGAGCCGTAGCACTTAGCCAGTACGTTATGTACACCAGCCAGTTCCAGCACCGCACGCATCGCACCACCGGCGATAACGCCAGTACCTTCAGATGCCGGCTGCATGTATACGCGGGAAGCACCGTGACGGGCTTTTACCGGATACTGCAGAGTGTGGCCGTTCAGCTGTACGCTGATCATGTTGCGACGAGCCTGCTCCATTGCTTTCTGGATAGCAACAGGTACTTCGCGCGCTTTACCGCGACCGAAGCCAACGCGACCATTACCGTCACCAACAACAGTCAGCGCTGTGAAACCGAAGATACGACCGCCTTTTACCACTTTGGCGACACGGTTTACCTGAACCAGCTTCTCTTGCAGTTCACCGTCTTTCTGTTCGTGATTTGCCATAATAGAAACCTTTAGAATTCCAGGCCGCCTTCGCGAGCAGCATCAGCAAGTGCTGCAACACGACCGTGGTATTTGAAACCGGAGCGGTCAAACGCTACCTTGGATACGCCTGCTTCTTTAGCACGGCTGGCGATCAGAGCACCCACTTTCTTGGCTGCTTCGACATTACCGGTAGCACCTTCACGCAGATCCTTTTCCACTGTAGAGGCAGAAGCCAGAACCTGGCTGCCATCAGCAGAGATAACCTGCGCGTAAATGTGACGCGGAGAGCGGCTCACACAAAGGCGAACAACACCCTGCTCGCGCATTTGCATACGCGAACGACGCGCACGACGAATACGAGCTTGTTTCTTAACGTTCATGACCCTGCCTTACTTCTTCTTAGCCTCTTTACGGCGTACATATTCGTCAACATAACGAACACCTTTACCTTTATAAGGCTCAGGCGGACGGAATGCGCGAACTTCTGCAGCCACCTGACCAACACGTTGTTTATCAGCACCGCTGATAACGACAGTCGTGTTGTTGGGGGTCTCGGCAGTAACACCTTCGGGCAGTTCGTAATCGATCGGATGAGAGAAGCCAAGCGTCAGGTTCAGAACATTACCTTTTGCCTGCGCACGGTAACCAACACCCAAAAGATTCAGGGTCTTGGTAAAACCTTCACTTACACCAACCACCATGTTGTTGACCAGTGCACGCGTAGTACCTGCCAGCGCCATAGACTGCTTGGCACCATCACGCGGAGCAAATACCAGCTGACCTTCAGCCTGTTCAACAGAAACTGACGGGTGCAGGTTCAGGTCCAACTGACCTTTCTGACCTTTGATCGCCAGGGCCTGGCCAGCCAGCTTAACTTCAACACCTGCCGGTACGACTACGGGTTTCTTCGCAATTCGTGACATTGGAATACCTCTTAGAAGACCGTGCAGATAACTTCACCACCGATGCCTGCTTTGCGAGCAGCACGATCAGTCATGACGCCTTTGCTGGTAGAGATGATAGCGATGCCAAGACCGTCAGCTACCTTCGGCAGCTCGGATACGTTCTTGTAGACACGCACACTGGGGCGACTTACACGCTTGATCTCTTCGATAACCGGCTTGCCTTCGAAATACTTCAGTTCGATAGACAGAACAGGTTTCACATCACCTTCAACAGAGAAGTCGGCGATGTAGCCTTCGTCCTTCAGTAGGGTTGCAACTGCAACCTTCTGCTTGGAAGACGGCATGGCAACATGGGCTTTTTCAGCCATGTGTCCGTTGCGGATACGGGTAAACATATCCGCTAGGGTGTCTTGCATACTCATGCTGTTAACGTCCTCTTAAGTGCAGCGCAGTGCGGTAGCAGGCGAATGCCTGCCCTGACCACTGAGCTTACCGTTTGCAAGCTTACCAGCTTGCTTTCTTCATACCCGGAACATCACCGCGCATAACTGCTTCACGCAGCTGGTTACGGCACAGACCGAACTTGCGGTAAACCGCATGCGGACGACCGGTTACCTGGCAGCGACGCTGTTTGCGCACCGGGCTAGCGTCACGCGGCAATTTCTGCAGCGCAACCTGTGCATCCCACACCTCATCTTCTGAGCTGCCTGGGCTTGCAATAACTGCCTTGAGCTCAGCACGCTTGGTAGCGTACTTGGTCGCGAGCTTTTCGCGCTTGAGCTCACGATTGATCATGGAAACTTTAGCCATTATTCAACCCAACCTTATTTCTTGAACGGGAACTGCAGAGCGGTCAGCAGCGCACGACCTTCGTCGTTATTCTTCGCGGTAGTGGTGATCGTAATATCAAGACCACGCAGCTTGTCGACTTTATCGTAGTCGATTTCCGGGAAGATAATCTGCTCTTTAACGCCCATGCTGTAGTTGCCACGGCCATCGAAAGATTTCGGGTTCAGGCCACGGAAGTCGCGGATACGCGGGATGGAAACGTCAACCAGACGATCCAGGAATTCCCACATCTGCTGACCACGCAGGGTAACTTTACAACCGATCGGCCAGCCTTCACGCACTTTAAAGCCCGCGATGGACTTACGTGCATTGGTAACAACCGGCTTCTGACCAGCAATAGCAGTCATGTCGGCAACTGCATGATCCAGCTGCTTCTTATCACCCAGAGCTTCACCAACACCCATGTTCAGGGTGATTTTGGTAACACGGGGAACAGCCATGACGTTCGGGCAGTTCAGCTCTTCTTTGAGCGACTGTTTAATCTCGTTTGCGTAAAGCGCTTTCAATCTGGACATTTGCACCAACCTCTCTTACTTATCACCAACGACGGCTTCGCCGGTGGACTTGTAGAAGCGGACTTTGGTGCCGTCTTCAAGCAGCTTGAAGCCTACACGATCGCCCTTACCGGTCTGCGGGTTGAAGATAGCAACGTTAGAAGTCGCGATACCCGCTTCCTTCTCAACGATACCACCCTGCTGGCCCTGCATCGGATTCGGTTTCTGGTGCTTTTTGATCATGTTAATGCCAGAGACGATCAAACGATCATCCTGCAGCACGCGCATCACCTTGCCACGCTTGCCTTTGTCTTTACCTGCGATAACGATGATTTCATCGTCGCGACGAATCTTGCGCATTGTTATACCTTGCCGTTTCCTACTACCCTCTCATGCTCAAAAACGCCAAACCCTATTGGGAGTGGCGTTTTCAACAAGACAATACTCAATGAGTAAAGTCTTAGAGCACTTCAGGCGCCAGGGAAATGATCTTCATGAACTTCTCATTACGAAGTTCACGCGTTACTGGCCCGAAGATACGAGTACCGATCGGTGCATCGTTGTTGTTCAGCAGAACCGCAGAGTTAGTATCAAAGCGGATCAGTGAACCATCAGGACGACGAACACCTTTACGGGTACGTACTACGACAGCCTTAAGTACCTGGCCTTTCTTCACCTTGCCACGCGGAATTGCTTCCTTGACAGTCACCTTGATGACATCGCCAACGGAGGCGTAGCGGCGGTGAGAACCACCCAGGACCTTAATACACTGTACACGCTTGGCGCCGCTGTTATCAGCAACATCAAGCATCGATTCAGTCTGAATCATGGTCTACTCCACAAACTGTATAAACCGTCACCGCGACTTCTATAGTCAGCCGCAGCGAACAGGCATAATGGAGCAAAGGTGCGCTAGTTTACACCTTTGCCGCACGCTCTTCAATGCGAACAAGAGACCAAGTTTTGGTCTTTGACAGCGGACGAGATTCGGCGATAGTCACCAGATCACCCATCTGACACTCATTCTTCTCATCGTGAGCATGCAGTTTGGTGGAGCGCTTTACAAACTTACCGTAGATCGGGTGTTTTTCCTTACGCTCAACCAGAACAGTGATGGTTTTATCCATCTTGTCACTGACGACCTTACCGGTCACAGTCCGAGTACGTTTTTCCGCGCTCATTTGGTCACCTGCTTTTCGTTCAGAAGAGTCTTAACGCGAGCAATATCGCGACGAACCTGACCCAGCAGGTGAGTCTGTGCCAACTGGCCAGTCGCTTTTTGCATGCGCAGGTTAAACTGGTCCTTCAGAAGACCCAGCAGAGCCTGCTGAAGCTCTTCAACGGACTTGCCACGCAGTTCAGTAGCTTTCATTACATCACCGTCCGTTTAACAAAAGTTGTAGAAACAGGCAGCTTCGCAGCAGCCAGAGCGAAGGCTTCAGCAGCCAGCTCTTCAGGTACACCGCTCATTTCGAACAGGACTTTACCTGGCTGAATCTGGGCAACCCAGTACTCTACACTACCCTTACCCTTACCCATACGCACTTCAAGCGGCTTGGTGGTGATCGGCTTGTCCGGGAAAATACGGATCCAGATCTTACCACCACGCTTCACGTGACGAGTCATGGTACGACGGGCCGCTTCAATCTGGCGCGCAGTGATACGGCCACGACCGGTCGCTTTAAGTGCAAATTCACCAAAGCTGACCTTGCTGCCGCGCTGTGCCAGGCCGCGATTGCGACCTTTCATTACCTTGCGGTATTTCAGTCGTTTCGGTTGCAGCATTGACGTCTACCTCACTTAGAACCTTTCTTCTTGGGCGCGTTCTTCTCGGCACGTACCTGTTCGATACCACCGAGGATCTCACCCTTGAAGATCCAGACTTTAACGCCAATCACACCGTAAGTGGTGTGGGCTTCGTAGGGAGCGTAGTCGATATCTGCACGCAGAGTGTGCAGAGGAACACGTCCTTCGCGGTACCATTCAGTACGCGCGATCTCAGCACCGCCGAGACGACCGCCAACCTGAATTTTGATGCCTTTGGCGCCCTGACGCATAGCGTTCTGTACTGCACGCTTCATGGCACGACGGAACATCACACGACGCTCCAGCTGGCTGGCAACGCTCTGCGCAACCAGCTTGGCATCCAGATCCGGCTTACGTACTTCTTCGATGTTGATGTGCACGGGCACACCCATCATCTGAGAAACAGCATTACGCAGCTTCTCAACGTCTTCGCCTTTCTTGCCGATCACGATACCCGGACGAGCCGTGTAGATGGTGATCTTTGCATTCTGCGCCGGACGCTCGATCTCGATACGACTTACAGATGCATTCTTCAGCTGCTTATCCAGGTACTTACGTACCTGGAGATCGTTCAGCAGCTTCGCAGAGTACTCAGACTTGTCCGCATACCACACAGACGTGTGATCTTTAACGATACCAAGCCGAATACCGGTCGGATTTACTTTCTGACCCATATTGAACTCTCCTAGCAGTCAGCTCTTAGTCTGCCACCTTGACGGTGATATGTGACGCACGCTTCAGGATGCGATCAGCGCGACCCTTGGCACGCGGCCGGATACGCTTCATGGTCATCCCTTCATCAACGAAAATCGCTGATACGCGCAACTCATCAACATCGGCACCTTCGTTGTGCTCCGCATTCGCGATCGCAGACTCCAGAACCTTCTTGACCAGGTGTGCAGCTTTCTTCGTGCTGAACGCCAGGATATTCAGAGCTTCGCCCACAGATTTACCACGGATCTGATCAGCGACCAGTCGGGCCTTCTGGGCGGAGATGCGGGCGCCTGTATGCTTGGCGATAACTTCCATCATCTACCCCCTTACTTCTTCTTGGCCTTCTTGTCGGCTGCATGACCGCGATAAGTACGTGTAGCAGCAAACTCGCCCAATTTATGGCCAACCATGTCTTCGGTAATGAATACCGGAACATGCTGTCGACCGTTATGTACTGCAATTGTAAGACCGATAAACTGTGGGAACACAGTCGAACGACGCGACCAGGTCTTGATCGGACGACGTTCGTTAGCCTCGATTGCAGCCTCTACCTTCTTCAACAGGTGAAGGTCAATGAACGGACCTTTCTTCAGTGAACGTGGCACAGCTGTATCCTCTTATTTAGCCTGACGACGGCGTACGATCAGTTTATCTGTACGCTTGTTCTTGCGAGTCTTGTGACCCTTGGTCGGCACGCCCCACGGAGAAACCGGGTGACGACCACCAGAGGTACGACCCTCACCACCACCGTGCGGGTGATCAACCGGGTTCATCGCCACACCGCGAACGGTCGGACGAACACCACGCCAGCGCGTTGCACCAGCTTTACCCAGCTGACGCAGGCTGTGCTCAGAGTTGCTCACTTCACCCAGTGTAGCGCGGCAATCGACCAGCACTTTACGGGTCTCGCCAGAACGCAGACGCAGAGTCGCGTAGGCACCTTCACGTGCCACCAGCTGTGCAGAGGTTCCTGCTGAACGTGCGATCTGAGCGCCTTTACCCGGCTTCAGTTCAACACAGTGAACAGTACTACCCAGCGGAATGTTACGCAGCGGCAGAGTGTTACCGATCTTGATGTCAGCATCATCACCAGAGACGATGCGAGCACCGGACTGCAGGCCTTTCGGCGCGATGATGTAGCGACGCTCACCGTCAGCATACTTCACCAGAGCGATGTTTGCAGAACGGTTCGGATCGTATTCCAGACGCTCGATCTGAGCCGGGATACCATCCTTGTTGCGACGGAAATCGATTACACGGTAATGCTGCTTGTGACCACCACCGATATGACGGGTAGTGATACGACCGTTGTTGTTACGGCCACCGCTCTTGTCTTTCTTCTCGAGCAGCGCAGCAAACGGCTTACCCTTGTGCAGACCTTCGCTGACCACTTTGACGAGATGACGACGTCCAGCAGAGGTCGGCTTCGCTTTAATAACTGCCATGGTTCAACCCCTCGTTATTCGCCCGCCAGGAAATCGATTTCAGAGCCTTCGGCCAGACGAACGTACGCTTTGCGAACATCATTGCGCTTACCCAAGCCACGCTGAGTGCGCTTGGTCTTGCCTTTGATGGTCAGGACGTTGACGCCTGCGACCTTAACGTTGAACAACTCTTCAACGGCTCGCTTGATTTCCGGCTTGGTTGCATCTTGAGCCACACGGAAGACAACCTGTTCGCTGCCTTCAGCTACGATTGTGGCTTTTTCAGAGATGTGCGGTCCGAGCAGCACTTTATAAATGCGTTCCGGGTTCATGCAAGCACCTCCTCAATTTTCTTCAGAGCAGGTACTGTTACCAGGACCTTCTCGAAACCAACCAGGCTAACCGGGTCGATACCTGCAGCATCGCGCACATCGATGTGCGGAACGTTGCGTGCAGCCAGATACAGATTCTGCTCGACGTTTTCAGTGATCAGCAGCGCGTTATCCAGCTTGAGGTCTTCCAGCTTGGCAACAAACTGCTTGGTCTTCGGCGTTTCCAGCTGGAAGTCTTCAACAACAACCAGACGCTCTTGACGTACCAACTCAGACAGGATGCAACGCATAGCAGCGCGGTACATCTTCTTGTTCAGCTTCTGAGTGTAGTTACGCGGCTGAGCTGCGAAGGTAACACCACCCGCACGCCAAAGCGGTGAACGGCTAGTACCCGCACGGGCACGACCGGTACCTTTCTGACGGAAAGGCTTAGCACCACCACCAGACACGGCGGCACGATTTTTCTGCGCTTTGGTACCCTGACGGCCGGCTGCCATATAGGCAGTCACAACCTGGTGTACCAGCGCTTCATTGAACTCTTTACCAAACGCCAGATCGGATACTTCAACCGATCCGTTGGCTCCAGTCAGATTCAGATTCATGGCAATCCTCCTCAGGCGCGTGCTTTAACAGCAGGTTTAACGATGACATCGCCGCCGGGGGCGCCAGGGATAGCTCCCTTGACGATCAGCAGGTTACGCTCTGCATCCACACGTACGACTTCGAGAGTCTGTACAGTGCAACGCTCGGCACCCATGTGACCGGCCATCTTTTTACCCTTGAAGACACGACCCGGGGTCTGGCACTGGCCAATGGAACCCGGAGCACGGTGAGAAAGCGAGTTACCGTGAGTCGCATCCTGAGTAGCAAAGTTCCAACGCTTAACGCCGCCCTGGAAACCTTTACCTTTGGATTGACCGGTAACATCGATCTTCTGACCTGCTTCGAAGCGCTCAACAGTCAGCGCGTCGCCGACGTTGATTTCCTCGTCACCATTCAGACGGAACTCCCACAAACCGCGACCGGCTTCAACGCCTGCTTTGGCAAAGTGACCTGCTTCCGGCTTGCTCAGGCGGTTAGCCTTTTTGCTACCAGTAGTCACCTGTACCGCAGCATAACCGTCTTTTTCGACGGTCTTGACGCTGGCGACGCGGTTCGGCTCCATTTCGATGACGGTGACTGGCACGGACACGCCATCTTCAGTGAAGATACGGGTCATACCCGCTTTACGTCCGATAAGTCCTACAGACATATTTATACCTCTTGCCAGTTGTGTACGGGGCTGTCACCCACTATGGCTGCCCTTTTCAGGTACATTCCACAAATAGCGCTTCATTAATTGAATAATTCTGCGCAGTGCGTATTAGCCGAGGCTGATCTGCACTTCAACACCCGCCGCGAGATCCAGCTTCATCAGCGCATCGACAGTTTTTTCTGTCGGCTCGACGATGTCCAGGACACGCTTATGTGTGCGAATTTCATACTGGTCACGCGCGTCTTTGTTGACGTGCGGTGATACCAGAATAGTAAAACGCTCTTTGCGGGTAGGAAGTGGGATCGGACCACGCACCTGAGCACCCGTCCGCTTGGCAGTCTCAACGATCTCCTGAGCGGATGAGTCGATCAGGCGATGATCAAAAGCCTTCAGACGAATTCTGATTTTTTGGTTCTGCATTCTGATCACGCATTTCCTGTTAGTTTTTTTACGGCAATAGCCGACCTCCCCTCGGATGAAGGGGACGCAAATTTTACTCAGTGAGCCGGTTAGCGTCAACCAAAAGTTTAATTTTTAACCAATCCAAGTCGCCACCACCACCCAAAAACACAAAAAGCCCTCCGAAGAGGGCTTTTTCATTCAATCATCGCGCAGAATTAGGCGATGATTTTAGCTACAACGCCTGCACCAACGGTACGGCCGCCTTCACGGATAGCGAAGCGCAGACCTTCTTCCATTGCGATCGGGTTGATCAGAGTAACGGACATCTGAACGTTATCACCCGGCATTACCATCTCAACACCTTCCGGCAGTTCACACGCACCAGTGATGTCAGTGGTACGGAAGTAGAACTGCGGACGGTAGCCCTTGAAGAACGGAGTGTGACGACCGCCTTCTTCCTTGCTCAGTACGTAGACTTCGCCTTCGAACTGGGTGTGCGGAGTGATTGAACCCGGCTTGGCCAGAACCTGACCACGCTCAACGTCGTCACGCTTGGTGCCACGCAGCAGCGCACCAACGTTCTCGCCTGCACGACCCTGGTCCAGCAGCTTGCGGAACATCTCAACACCAGTACAGGTAGTCTTGGTGGTGTCCTTGACGCCAACGATTTCGATCTCGTCGCCGACATTCAGGATGCCACGCTCGATACGACCGGTAACAACAGTACCACGACCAGAGATAGAGAATACGTCCTCGATCGGCATCAGGAACGGCATGTCAATCGCACGCTCCGGTTCCGGGATGTACTCGTCCAGAGTCTCAACCAGCTTCTTCACAGCAGAAGTACCAAAACCGTTCTCGTCTTCGCCGTTCAGTGCCATCAGCGCAGAACCGATTACGATCGGAGTGTCGTCACCCGGGAAGTCGTACTGATCAAGAAGTTCGCGAACTTCCATCTCTACCAGTTCCAGCAGCTCTTCGTCATCAACCATGTCAGCCTTGTTCAGGAACACGACGATGTACGGTACGCCTACCTGACGAGACAGCAGGATGTGCTCACGCGTCTGCGGCATGGGGCCGTCAGCAGCAGAACATACCAGGATCGCGCCGTCCATCTGCGCAGCACCGGTGATCATGTTCTTGACGTAGTCGGCGTGTCCCGGGCAGTCAACGTGCGCGTAGTGGCGAGTCGGAGACTCGTACTCTACGTGAGAGGTAGAGATGGTGATACCACGCTCACGCTCTTCCGGTGCATTGTCGATACCGTCGAAGGCAACGGCTGCGCCGCCCCATACTTCTGCACAAACGCGGGTCAGTGCAGCAGTCAGTGTGGTTTTGCCGTGGTCAACGTGGCCGATAGTACCTACGTTAACGTGCGGCTTGTTACGTTCAAATGCTTGTTTAGCCACGATTAAATCCTCTTAATTCAGCAATTAGCTTATCAGTTCTGCTTAATAACGGCTTCGGCAATATTCTGCGGAGCTTCGGAATAACCCTTGAACTCCATAGAATAGGTCGCACGACCCTGAGACGCAGAGCGCAGGTCAGTAGCGTAACCGAACATTTCACCCAGGGGCACTTCGGCATTGATTACTTTGCCGGTTGTGCTGTCTTCCATACCCTGTACCAGACCACGACGACGGTTAAGGTCACCCATCACATCGCCCATGTAATCTTCAGGGGTCACAACTTCGACCTGCATCATCGGCTCAAGCAGACACGGACTCGCGTCCTGTGCATACTTTTTCAGCGCCTGGGATGCAGCGATTTTAAACGCCATCTCGTTGGAGTCAACTTCATGGAAGGAGCCGTCATACAGACGTGCCTTCAGGCCGATAAGCGGATAGCCGGCGATAACACCGTTCTTCATCTGCTCTTCGATACCCTTCTGCACCGCCGGAATGTATTCCTTCGGAATTGTACCGCCAACGATCTCGTTGACGAACTCCAGCCCTTCTTCTTCACTCGGGGTGAATTCGATCACTACGTGACCGTACTGACCACGACCACCAGACTGACGGGCAAACTTGTGGTTAGCCACGACGCTCTTGCGGATCTTCTCACGGTAGGCAACCTGAGGCTTACCAATGTTCGCTTCAACCTTGAACTCGCGACGCATACGGTCAACGATGATGTCCAGGTGCAGCTCACCCATGCCGGAGATGATGGTCTGGCCGGTTTCTTCGTCGGTTTCAACACGGAAAGACGGGTCTTCCTGAGCCAGCTTGCCCAGTGCAACACCCATTTTTTCCTGATCGGCCTTGGACTTCGGCTCAACCGCAACAGAAATTACCGGATCCGGGAACTCCATGCGCTCCAGAACGATCTTGTTGTCCAGATCACACAGGGTATCACCGGTGGTGACGTCCTTCAGGCCGATCATGGCAGCGATATCGCCGGCACGAACTTCCTTGATCTCTTCACGGGTGTTGGCGTGCATCTGCACCATACGACCGATACGTTCTTTCTTGCTGCGGACGGAGTTATAAACGCTGTCACCAGAGTTCAGAACACCCGAGTACACACGGATGAACGTCAGTGTACCTACGAACGGGTCGGTCGCGATTTTGAACGCCAGCGCCGCGAACGGAGCACTGTCGTCAGCTTCACGAACAGCCACGGTCTCGGCCGCATCATCCAGAGTACCTTCGATCGCTTTTACTTCTGTCGGCGACGGCAGGTATTCGATGACTGCATCCAGAACCGCCTGAACACCCTTGTTCTTGAACGCGGAACCAGCCTGCATCAGGATGATTTCGTTATTCAGAGTACGGGCACGCAGACCGGCCTTGATCTCTTCGACGGTCAGTTCACCTTCTTCCAGGTACTTTTCCATCAGTTCTTCAGAACCTTCGGCAGCGGCTTCAACCATCTGCTCGTAGTACTGATCAACCGTATCCTGCAAGTCAGCCGGGATATCACCTTCTTCGAAGGTCATACCCATATCGTCTTCGCTCCACAGAATGGCTTTGCCACGCAGCAAGTCAACGACGCCTTTGAATTCGTCTTCAGCACCGATCGGCAGATTGATCGGCACCGGGATAGCACCCAGACGCTTTTTCAGCTGATCTTCGACCATGAAGAAGTCCGCACCGGCACGGTCCATCTTGTTGACGAAGACCATACGCGGTACTTCGTACTTGTTGGCCTGGCGCCATACAGTCTCGGTCTGCGGCTGTACACCTGAAGAGGCACACAGCACAACAACCGCACCATCCAGTACACGCAAGGAGCGCTCTACTTCGATGGTGAAGTCAACGTGTCCCGGAGTATCGATGATGTTGACACGATGTTCCGGGAACTGCTTCTGCATACCGCTCCAGAAACAGGTTACGGCAGCGGAGGTGATAGTGATACCACGCTCCTGCTCCTGTTCCATCCAGTCGGTAGTGGACGCGCCGTCATGGGTTTCACCCATCTTGTGGCTACGGCCCGTGTAGAACAGAACACGTTCAGTGGTGGTAGTCTTGCCGGCATCAACGTGCGCACAGATACCGATATTACGGTAGCGCGCGAGTGGAGTAGTTCGAGCCACGACTCAATTCCTCTGAAGTTTAGAAGCGATAGTGAGCAAAAGCCTTGTTGGCTTCGGCCATACGATGCACGTCTTCACGTTTCTTGACCGCAGAACCACGTCCTTCAGCAGCGTCAGCCAATTCACCGGCCAGGCGCAGCGCCATGGACTTCTCACCACGCTTACGGGCAGCGTCTACCAACCAACGCATGGACAGAGCCATACGACGGGAAGGACGCACTTCAACCGGCACCTGGTAAGTAGCACCACCGACACGACGGGATTTAACCTCAACCAGCGGCTGAACGGTTTCCAGTGCCTTTTCGAACAGCTCAAGCGGATCCTGCTTGGTGCGTTCTTCAATTTTTTCCATCGCACCGTAAACGATACGCTCAGCGACAGACTTCTTGCCGTGAACCATCAGGTGGTTGATGAATTTTGCCAGTGTAATGTTACCGAATTTCGGATCCGGCAGGATCTCGCGCTTTGCAGCGACGCGTCTTCTTGGCATGGATAAGCCCTCTATAAAATGTTTCAGGTCTTCAGGATATGCGGAATGTATTCACATCCGCCCTTACTCTTATCGTCGTTCGGTCTGGCTTTTCAGCACTGCAACCCTAAGCGGGCACTGGCTGGAACAGCTTCACCGTCGGAGCGACGGGATCAGGACTTGGGACGCTTGGTACCGTACTTGGAACGACCCTGCTTACGGTCGTTAACACCGGAGCAGTCCAAAGAACCGCGAACAGTGTGGTAACGAACACCCGGAAGGTCTTTTACACGACCGCCACGGATCAGGACCACGGAGTGTTCCTGCAGGTTATGACCTTCACCACCGATGTAGGAAGACACTTCAAAGCCGTTGGTCAAGCGTACACGACATACTTTACGCAGAGCCGAGTTAGGCTTCTTCGGAGTAGTTGTGTAAACACGGGTACATACACCGCGACGCTGCGGGCAAGCTTCAAGCGCACGAACGTCGCTCTGCTGTACCTTGCGCTTACGCGGCTGGCGTACCAGCTGGTTAATCGTTGCCATTAAGCAAACTCCACGTTTGGTTTATAAGCACCATTGTAAAGCCGGAAATATATCCAGCACGAAAGGGCCGGAATTCTAATCAATTCCGGCCCCCTACGTCAATTATTGAGCAATATTTACTCAGCGTCCGGCGACATGGAGGCGTTGAGTGCTGCGGTCAGTGCCTGCTGCACCTCTTCCGCACTCACAGTCACACCTTCAGTTGCCATCTGACGTTTACGCTTGCGTTCGCTGTGATACGCCAGACCGGTACCAGCCGGAATCAGACGTCCCACAACTACGTTCTCTTTCAGACCACGCAGGAAGTCGCGCTTACCGGTTACCGCACCTTCAGTCAGTACGCGGGTTGTCTCCTGGAAGGAGGCCGCGGAGATGAAGGATTCGGTTGCCAGTGATGCCTTGGTAATACCCAGCAGTACACGTTCGTACTTGCACGGAATCTTGCCTTCGGCTTCCAGGCGCGTGTTCTGTGCAACGATTGCCGCATATTCAACCTGGTCACCCGGGATGAAATCGGAATCGCCGGTTTCCAGAATCTCGGCCTTGCGCAGCATCTGGCGCACGATCACTTCGATATGCTTATCGTTGATCGCTACACCCTGGAGGCGGTAAACCTCCTGGATTTCGCTGACGATGTAGTTGGCCAGCTCTTTGACACCCAGAATGCGCAGGATATCGTGAGCGTTGGACGGACCATCAGAGATGACCTCACCCTTCTCAACGGATTCGCCTTCGAATACGTTCAGGTTACGCCACTTCTGGATCATGATCTCGACCGGATCACTGCCATCGTTCGGCGTAATCACGATGCGACGCTTGCCTTTGGTCTCTTTACCGAAGGTCACGGCACCGGACACTTCTGCCAGTACAGCGGATTCTTTCGGCTTACGCGCTTCAAACAGGTCGGCAACACGCGGCAGACCACCGGTGATGTCCTTGTTGACCGAGCCTTCCTGCGGAATACGCGCCAGGATGTCACCGATCTGAACATCAGCACCGTCGTTCAGGTTCACGATCGCCTTGGCAGGCAGCAAATACTGCGCCGGCATTTCGGTACCCGGGTGGAATACGTTCTGACCGTTGGCATCAACCAACTTGATCATCGGACGAATATCCTTGCCCGCCTGCGGACGGTCCTTGGCATCCAGGATCTCGATCGTGGACAGACCGGTCAACTCATCCGTCTGACGCTTGATGGTAATACCATCATCCATGCCCACGTATTCGATCTTACCTGCCACCTCGGTGACGATCGGGTGGGTATGCGGATCCCAGTTGGCCACGACAGCGCCGGCATCGACCTTGGAACCATCACGTACCTTGATGATGGAACCGTACGGCAGCTTGTAACGCTCGCGCTCACGACCGTGTTCATCGGTCACACCGACTTCACCGGAACGAGAGGTCGCTACCAGGTTGCCATCGGTACGCTCAACATACTTCAGGTTATGCAGACGGATTTCACCGCCGTTCTTCACCTGGATGTTATCCACTGCTGCTGCTCGAGAAGCCGCACCACCGATGTGGAAAGTACGCATGGTCAGCTGTGTACCCGGCTCACCGATTGACTGCGCGGCAATAACGCCCACGGCTTCGCCACGGTTGACCAGATGTCCACGACCCAGGTCGCGACCATAACAGCTGGAACAGATACCGACCTTGGATTCACAGGCGATCGCTGAACGCACCATGATTTCGTCGATGCCACTGTAGGCTTCGTCGTTTTCCAGCAGGTATACCCAGGTTTCATCGATCAGCGTACCGGCCGGAATCAGGGTTTCACTTTCGCTCGGATCCAGCACGTCTTCAGCCACGACACGACCCAGCACGCGCTCACCCAGAGCCACGATTACATCGCCACCCTCGATCATCGGCTGCACCATGACGCCGCGGTCGGTACCGCAATCCACTTCGGTGATCACCACGTCCTGCGCCACGTCAACCAGTCGACGAGTCAGGTAACCGGAGTTCGCCGTTTTCAGTGCCGTATCCGCAAGACCCTTACGCGCACCGTGGGTCGAGATGAAGTACTGAAGTACGTTCAGACCTTCACGGAAGTTTGCCACGATCGGCGTTTCGATGATGGAGCCATCCGGCTTCGCCATCAGACCACGCATACCGGACAGCTGACGAATCTGGGCTGCACTGCCTCGTGCACCGGAGTCGGCCATCATGTAAACGGAGTTGAACGATTCCTGCTCGACCTGATTGCCTTCGGCGTCGGTGACGATATCAACCTTCAGGTTGTCCATCATCTTCTTGGCCAGCAATTCGTTGGCACGGGACCAGATATCGATAACCTTGTTGTACTTCTCGCCCTGGGTAACCAGACCGTCAGCAAACTGGCGCTCGATCTCTTTCACTTCGGCATCCGCCTCAGCGATGATCACGACCTTCTCATCCGGGATCTCGAAATCGTTTACGCCGATGGAAGAGCCGGACATGGTTGCCTGACGGAAACCCATGTACATCAGCTGGTCAGCAAAGATAACGGTATCTTTCAGACCGCAGCGACGGTACGCCTCGTTAAGCAGACGCGAGATCGACTTCTTCTTCATCGTCTGATCGACCAGATCGTACGGGAGGCCATCAGGTACGATATCAAACAACAGCGCACGACCGACCGTGGTGTCCTTCAGGCCGTAGCGCTTCTCAACGTTACCCTGAATGTCACGAATCACTTCGTGTACACGCACCTTGATACGCGCCTGCAGATGAACCTGACCGGCACCATGGGCACGCTGTACCTCTTTGATGTCGGAGAACATCATGCCAGTACCCGGTGCACCCATACGCTCACGGGTCATGTAATACAGACCCAGTACCACGTCCTGGGACGGTACGATGATCGGCTCGCCGTTCGCCGGTGACAGGATGTTGTTGGTCGACATCATCAAGGCACGGGCTTCAAGCTGTGCTTCGATGGTCAGCGGTACGTGTACCGCCATCTGGTCACCGTCAAAGTCGGCGTTGTACGCAGCACACACCAGCGGGTGCAGCTGAATAGCCTTACCTTCGATCAGAACCGGCTCAAACGCCTGGATACCCAAACGGTGAAGCGTCGGTGCACGGTTCAGCAGTACCGGATGCTCGCGGATGACCTCATCCAGGATATCCCATACCAGTGGCTCTTCGCGCTCGACCATTTTCTTCGCGGCCTTGATGGTGGTCGCATGACCACGCAGTTCCAGCTTGGAGAAGATGAACGGCTTGAACAGCTCCAGTGCCATTTTCTTCGGCAGACCGCACTGATGCAGACGCAGATACGGCCCCACCACGATAACGGAACGGCCGGAATAGTCGACACGCTTACCGAGCAGGTTCTGACGAAAACGACCCTGCTTACCCTTGATCATGTCAGCCAGGGACTTCAGCGGGCGCTTGTTGGAACCGGTGATCGCACGACCGCGACGACCGTTATCCAGCAGAGCATCCACGGATTCCTGCAACATGCGCTTCTCGTTACGCACGATGATATCAGGCGCATTCAGGTCAAGCAGACGCTTCAGACGGTTGTTACGGTTGATCACGCGGCGGTACAGATCATTCAGATCCGAGGTCGCGAAACGGCCACCATCCAGCGGTACCAGCGGACGCAGATCCGGCGGCAGTACCGGCAGCACTTCCATGATCATCCAGCCCGGGTTGTTGCCGGACTTGAGGAAGGCTTCCAGCAGCTTCAGACGCTTGGACAGCTTCTTGATCTTGGTCTCAGAGTTGGTCTGCGGCAGTTCTTCACGCAGCTGCTGGCACTCTTCTTCCAGATCGATGGACGCAAGCAGTTCCTTGATCGCTTCGGCACCCATGCGGGCATCGAATTCGTCAGCAAACTCTTCCAGTGCTTCGAAGTACTGTTCATCATTCAACAGCTGACCACGCTCAAGCGTGGTCATGCCCGGCTCGATCACGACAAATGATTCGAAGTACAGTACGCGCTCGATATCACGCAGAGTCATGTCCAGCATCAAACCGATACGGGACGGCAGTGATTTCAGGAACCAGATGTGGGCAACCGGAGACGCCAGCTCGATGTGGGCCATACGCTCACGACGCACCTTGGTCTGGGTTACTTCGACGCCACACTTCTCACAGATCACGCCACGGTGCTTCATGCGCTTGTACTTGCCGCACAGGCACTCGTAATCCTTCACCGGGCCAAAGATCTTGGCACAGAACAGACCGTCACGCTCCGGCTTGAAGGTACGGTAGTTGATCGTTTCCGGCTTTTTGACTTCACCGTAAGACCAGGAACGGATCATTTCCGGTGATGCCAGGGATACACGAATAGAGTCGAACTCTTCGGACTGCCCCTGGGATTTCAGCAGATTCAGCAAATCTTTCATTGTCTATAGCTCCTCGCGGAGTTCTCTGCGCCGGGACCCTCGGGTCCCGGCCTGGTGATCATTCAGGACTTACTCGCTCTCGAGCTCGATATCGATACCCAGAGAGCGGATCTCCTTGATCAACACGTTGAACGATTCCGGCATGCCCGGTTCCATACGGTGATCGCCGTCGACGATGTTCTTATACATCTTGGTACGGCCGTTCACATCATCCGACTTCACGGTCAGCATTTCCTGCAGCGTGTAGGCGGCACCGTAGGCTTCCAGTGCCCAGACTTCCATCTCACCGAAGCGCTGACCACCGAACTGCGCCTTACCACCCAGCGGCTGCTGGGTAACCAGGCTGTAGGAACCGGTAGAACGGGCGTGCATCTTGTCATCGACCAAGTGGTTCAACTTCAACATGTACATGTAGCCCACGGTCACCGGACGGTCAAAGATATCACCGGTACGGCCGTCATACAGACGTACCTGACCGCTGTCATCCATATCCGCCAGACGCAGCAGCGCCTTGACTTCGCTCTCCTTGGCACCATCGAATACCGGCGTTGCCAACGGCACACCGCCTTTCAGGTTATGGGCCAGTTCGAGGATTTCGGTATCGCTGAAGCTATCCAGATCTTCCTGACGACCGGCAGTCAAACCACCGTGATCATCGTTATAGATCTGACCCAGGAAGCTGCGCAGCGCCTTGACCTTCTCGGCCTTGGCCTGCTCGTCTTCCAGCATGACATTGATCTTGCGACCCAGACCTTTTGCCGCCATACCGAAGTGGGTTTCAAGAACCTGACCCACGTTCATACGCGACGGTACACCCAGCGGGTTGAGCACGATATCGACCGGCTCGCCATGGGCATCATAAGGCATGTCTTCAACCGGCATGATAACGGAGATAACACCCTTGTTACCGTGACGGCCGGCCATCTTGTCACCCGGCTGTACACGACGCTTGGTAGCAACGTAAACCTTAACGATCTTGAGCACGCCCGGAGCCAGGTCATCGCCGGTCTGCAGCTTGCTCTTCTTGTCTTCAAAACGCTTGTCGAGGTTCTCGCGACGCTCTTCCAGGTGCTTGCGCGCCAGGTCGAGTTCTTCGCTGATGGTTTCGTCAGCAACGCGAATCTTGAACCATTCGGATTTCTTCAGACCCGACAGGAACTCATCGGTCAGTGCATCGCCTTTCTTCAGGCCGGCACCGCCTTCAACGGTCAGGCCCACCAGCTTGCGCTGCAGACGCTCAAACGTTGCCTGCTCGACAATGCGGAACTCTTCGTTCAAGTCCTTGCGGATTGCGTCCAGCTCCGATTTTTCAATCGACAGGGCACGCTCATCACGCTGTACACCATCACGGGTAAATACCTGTACATCGATAACCTTGCCGATGGTACCGGTCTTCACGCGCAGAGAAGTATCCTTAACGTCGGACGCCTTCTCACCGAAGATCGCACGCAGCAGCTTCTCTTCCGGCGTCAGCTGGGTTTCGCCTTTCGGCGTTACCTTGCCGACCAGGATGTCGCCCGGACCCACTTCAGCACCGATGTGAACGATACCGGCTTCATCCAGCTTGGCCAGCGCCGACTCACCCACATTGGGGATATCGGAGGTAATCTCTTCAGGCCCCAGCTTGGTGTCACGTGCCACACAGGTCAGTTCCTGAATGTGGATCGTGGTGAAACGGTCTTCCTGAACCACACGCTCGGAGATGAGGATGGAGTCCTCGAAGTTGTAACCGTTCCACGGCATGAACGCGATGCGCATGTTCTGACCCAGAGCCAGCTCACCCAAGTCGACGGACGGACCGTCAGCCATGACATCACCACGCTGAACCGATTCGCCCGGACGGACGATGGAACGCTGGTTGATGCAGGTATTCTGGTTGGAACGCACGTATTTGGTCAGGTTGTAGATATCTACACCTGCGTCACCGGCATGTACTTCGTCATCATGGACACGAACAACCACACGCGCAGCATCGACAGACTCGATAATACCGCCACGACGAGCCACGACGCATACACCGGAGTCCTGTGCCACGTTGCGCTCGATACCGGTACCGACCAGCGGTTTTTCCGCACGCAGAGTCGGCACGGCCTGACGCTGCATGTTGGAACCCATCAAGGCTCGGTTGGCGTCATCGTGCTCCAGGAACGGGATCAGGGACGCAGCCACCGACACCACCTGGCGAGGAGACACGTCCATGTACTGGACACGTTCCGGACCCATAACGGTAAATTCGTTCAGGTGACGTACCGCAACCAGATCGTCGGTCAAACGACCTTCTTCGCTCATCGCAGCAGACGCCTGGGCGATCACGTACTTGTTCTCTTCAATCGCTGACAGGTAATCGATTTCATCGGTCACCTGGCCATCCACTACACGACGGTACGGTGTTTCCAGGAAGCCGTAATCGTTAGTGCGAGCAAAGACTGCCAGCGAGTTGATCAGACCGATGTTCGGACCTTCAGGGGTCTCGATCGGACATACACGACCATAATGCGTCGGGTGTACGTCGCGGACCTCAAAGCCTGCACGCTCACGGGTCAGACCGCCCGGGCCCAATGCAGAGACACGACGCTTGTGCGTGATCTCGGACAGCGGGTTGTTCTGGTCCATGAACTGGGACAGCTGGCTGGAACCGAAGAATTCCTTGACCGCTGCTGCCACTGGCTTGGCGTTGATCAGATCCTGCGGCATCAGGTTGTCGGACTCCGCCATCGACAGACGCTCACGCACGGCACGCTCAACACGGACCAGACCTACACGGAACTGGTTCTCGGCCATTTCACCGACTGAACGGATACGACGGTTACCCAGGTGGTCGATATCATCGACGGTACCTTTGCCGTTACGGATCTCGATCAGGGTCTTCATGACATCCAAGATGTCATCCTTGTCCAGCACACCGGAACCGGTCACGGCTTCGCGACCCAGACGGCGGTTGAACTTCATGCGGCCAACGCCCGACAGGTCGTAACGCTCGTCAGAGAAGAATAGATTCTCGAACAGCGCTTCTGCGGATTCCTTGGTGGGCGGCTCGCCCGGACGCATCATGCGGTAGATTTCAACCAATGCTTCCAGCTGGTTGCGGGTCGGGTCGATACGCAGAGTGTCTGAAATGAACGATCCGCAGTCCAGATCGTTGGTATACAGTGTCTCGATGCGATCGATGCCCAGCACCTGCATCTTGGCGATCAGTTCTTCCGTGATCTCGGCGTTGCAATTGGCAACCAGTTCACCGGTACTCGGATCTACCAGGTTACGAGCCAGCGCCTTGCCAATCAGGTATTCAGCCGGCACTTCCAGCTGCTGCATGCCGGCCTTATCCATCTGACGGATATGACGCGGGGTAATGCGGCGGCCTGCTTCAACGATGACATTGCCTTCCGGATCCTTGATCTCGAACGACATGGTTTCACCACGCAGACGTTCCGCGATCAGGTCCATCCAGATGGCATCCTGCTCCAGCGTCCAGCCGGTGGTGTCGAAGAAGGTTTCCAGCACTTCTTCCGCTTCATAACCCAGCGCACGCAGCAGAATCGTAGCCGGCAACTTGCGACGGCGGTCGATACGCACGAACAGGCTGTCCTTGGGGTCAAACTCGAAATCGAGCCATGAACCACGGTAAGGAATGATACGGGCAGAGTAAAGGAGCTTGCCGGAGGAGTGTGTCTTGCCCTTGTCGTGGTCGAAGAACACACCCGGAGAACGGTGCAACTGGGACACAATTACACGTTCGGTACCATTGACAACAAAGGTACCATTTTCAGTCATCAGGGGCATTTCGCCCATGTAGACTTCCTGCTCCTTGATGTCCTTGACCGCTTTGGTAGATGAATCACGGTCGTAGATCACCAGGCGCACTTTGACGCGCAGAGGCGCTGCGTAAGTAATACCACGCTGCTGACACTCTTTCACGTCGAATACGGGTTCGCCCAAGCGATAACCAGCATACTCAAGAGCGGCGTTGCCAGAGTAAGAGACAATTGGAAATACGGAATTGAACGCAGCATGCAAGCCTTCGTCACGACGTCCTTCGCCAGCGTTGCCATCCTGCAGGAAACGACGATAAGAGTCGAGCTGAATTGCCAACAGGTATGGCACATCCATAACCTGCCGCAACTTAGCGAAATTCTTGCGAATGCGTTTCTTCTCAGTATATGAATAAGCCATCAGTGTTCCCCAGCATCTGCACCCAGGTTGAGAAGCCAGTCCTTCGCATGCCTGCGAATGGGCTGTGTAGCCATTATTTATTTGCTGTCATAAATAACGGAAAAAGGCCGGTGGCGCTTCGCCACCAGCCATACGCTTTTAAGCAGTGTTAAGCCGCTTTCTGCGCATTTACGCGATTACTTGAGCTCAACAGATGCGCCAGCTTCTTCCAGCTCTTTCTTCAACGCTTCGGCTTCGTCCTTGGACACGCCTTCTTTAACGGTAGCCGGAGCACCGTCAACCATTGCCTTGGCTTCTTTCAGGCCCAGACCGGTTGCGCCGCGAACAGCTTTGATTACGTTAACTTTCTTCTCGCCAGCAGCGGTCAGAACAACGTCAAATTCAGTCTGTTCTTCAGCAGCAGCAGCATCACCAGCCGGACCGGCCATAACGGCAGCAGCAGCGGTAACACCGAATTTTTCTTCCATTGCTTCGATCAGAGCAACAACGTCTTTTACAGACATTTCAGCAACAGCGTTGATGATATCTTCGTGAGTCAGAGACATGATTCAAATCCTGATAATTGGGTAGAGCGATAGCTCGTTAAAACATTCAGAAAGGTGCCAACGCGATGCGTTATGCAGCTTCCTGCTCTTTCTGGTCGCGAATAGCCGCAATGGTACGAACCAGCTTGCCAGCCGAAGCTTCTTTGAGAACGCTCATCAGCTTGGCGATTGCTTCGTCGTACGTCGGCAGGCTTGCCAGCATTGTGATATCGACCAATTCGCCTTCGAACGCAGCAGTTTTCAGTTCAAACTGCTCGTTACCTTTCGCGAAATCCTTAAGGATACGCGCACCGGCACCGGGATGCTCGGTGGAGAATGCGATGATGGTCGGACCGACAAAGCTGTCCTGCAGACATGCGTAGTCAGTGCCTTCTACTGCGCGACGAGCCAGTGTATTACGTACGACTTTCAGCCATACGCCATTTTCACGGGCTTCTTTACGCAGAGTAGTCATCTGCTCAACAGTTACGCCGCGAGAATCGGCAACAACTGCAGACAGAGCAGACTTGGCAGCTTCCTGGACTTCAGCGACGATCGCTTTTTTGTCTTCGAGTCCTAATGCCACGATTTACTCCTGGATTTAGTCTTTCGACTGTTTACCAACCGTCCCTTGCGGGACTTCTGAGTACGGTGGTTTAGATTCGCGTGAATCTCACCGTCTGCGCAGGCTGGTGATTCCATTAAGATGCCGCCACCCGAAGGTGTAGCACCACCTGCGGTCTTTGACGGCCTTCGTCTCTGTATTACAGGTCACGAAGACCCTCAAAAAACCTTTACGTCGATCAGAAGCTCAGAGAGGACTGATCGATCGCCAAACCCGGGCCCATGGTAGTGGACAGGGTAATTTTCTTAACGTACACACCCTTGGCAGAAGAAGGCTTCAGCTTCTTCAATTCAGCCAACAGTGCTTCCACGTTTTCCTTAACAGACTGGCCTTCGAAGCCCAGCTTGCCTACGGAGCAATGGATGATACCGTTCTTGTCAGTACGGAAACGTACCTGACCAGCTTTGGCGTTGTTGACAGCAGTGGTCACATCCGGAGTCACGGTGCCGACTTTCGGGTTCGGCATCAGGCCACGCGGGCCCAGGATCTGACCCAGCTGACCCACGACGCGCATGGCGTCCGGAGTCGCGATCACAACATCAAAGTCCAGATTGCCGGCCTTGATCTGTTCAGCCAGATCATCAAAACCAACAATATCGGCACCTGCTGCCTTGGCTTTCTCAGCGTTTTCACCCTGAGCAAACACAGCAACACGAACGTCTTTACCAGTACCGTTCGGCAGTACGCTGGAGCCGCGAACAACCTGATCGGATTTACGCGGGTCAACACCCAGGTTCACGGCGACGTCAACAGACTCGGTGAACTTGACTGCAGAGATTTCACCCAGCAGAGCAACTGCGTCTGCTACCGGATAAAGCTTGCCGCTTTCAACCTTCTCACGGATCGCCTTCTGGCGTTTAGTCAGCTTAGCCATTACTCATCACCCTCTACGACCAGACCCATGGAACGAGCGCTACCAGCGATAGTACGAACCGCAGCATCCATGTCGGACGCAGTCAGGTCGGGCTGCTTGGTAGTAGCGATTTCTTCCAGCTGAGCGCGGGTAACAGTACCCACTTTCTCAGTGTTCGGACGCGCAGAACCGCTTTTCAGACCAGCCGCTTTTTTCAGCAGGATCGCTGCCGGCGGAGTCTTGGTGATAAAAGTAAAGCTGCGGTCACTGTATACAGTGATAACAACCGGCACCGGCAGACCCGGCTCCATACCCTGGGTCTGTGCGTTGAACGCTTTACAGAACTCCATGATGTTGACACCGTGCTGACCCAGAGCCGGACCTACTGGAGGACTCGGGTTAGCCTGACCTGCTTTTACCTGCAGCTTGATATAAGCGTTAATCTTCTTAGCCATTAAGCTACTCCTTTGGGTTCAAACGCCACGCAGGCTCCCCATTCATTACAACAACGAAAACCGCCTTGCGGCGGCTTCGTTCACTGAACCTCAGGCCTTTTCGACCTGGGTAAATTCCAGCTCAACCGGAGTCGAGCGACCAAAGATGAGTACAGCCACGTGCAGCCGGTTCTTCTCATAGTTAACTTCTTCGACAACGCCGTTAAAGTCAGCAAAAGGACCGTCGATGACACGCACCATCTCACCCGGTTCAAATACAGTCTTGGGCCGCGGCTTATCGGTACCGCTTTCAACACGCTGCAGGATTTCCTGCGCTTCTTTCTCGGTAATCGGTGCCGGCTTGTCCGCCGTTCCGCCGATGAAGCCCATCACACGCGGCGTATTTTTGACCAAGTGCCAGGTTTCATCATTCATGACCATCTGCACGAGGACATAACCCGGATAAAACTTGCGCTCTGACTTGCGCTTCTTACCATCACGAATTTCGACCACTTCTTCGGTCGGAACCAGTACATCACCGAACAGATCATGCATGCCGTGCAGCTCGATCCGCTCTTTCAAACCATTCATGACGCGCTTTTCATAGCCGGAGTAGGCATGCACGACATACCAGCGCTTCTTGTCCATGTCCATGCTTACACCTCTTAACCAATAGCGCCGGAAACCAGCCACCCCAACAGGGAATCAAGACCCCAGAGCGCCAGACCGACCAACAAAACAGCCAATACAACAATAGCGGTAGTCTGCAGCGTTTCCTGACGTGTCGGCCAGACAACCCTGCGAATTTCATTCTTGGCTTCTTTAAACAGCTGGAAGAACGCCTTGCCTTTCGCTGTCTGCAGCGCGATAAAACCCGCAGCAACCGCCAACGCAACCAGCGCGAGAACGCGGTACAACAGAGACTCGCCAGCAAAAATGGAGTTCCCTACAACACCAGCCGCAACCAATGCAACAACGACAACCCATTTAAGGCTATCGAGCTTAGATCCTTCGGAAGTCACTTTAGAGTTCACGCTTGGAGCCTCGGCTTAATGAAAGCTTGCGCTTTGTGTGATGCCAAACCCGATTGGGAATGGCAGGCCAGGAGGGACTCGAACCCCCAACCTGCGGTTTTGGAGACCGCTGCTCTGCCAATTGAGCCACTGGCCTGTTGCGTAACAGGGAGGTACATTATATGCGCCTCCCTACCTGCATGCAACAGGTTTTTGTCATTGATTAGGCGATGATTTTAGCCACAACGCCTGCACCAACGGTACGGCCGCCTTCACGGATAGCGAAGCGCAGGCCTTCTTCCATTGCGATCGGGTTGATCAGAGTAACGGTCATCTGAACATTGTCACCCGGCATTACCATCTCAACACCTTCCGGCAGTTCACACGCGCCAGTGATGTCAGTGGTACGGAAGTAGAACTGCGGACGGTAGCCCTTGAAGAACGGAGTGTGACGACCGCCTTCTTCCTTGCTCAGTACGTAGACTTCGCCTTCGAACTGGGTGTGCGGCTTGATTGAACCCGGCTTGCACAGTACCTGACCACGCTCAACGTCGTCACGCTTGGTGCCACGCAGCAGCGCACCAACGTTCTCGCCTGCACGACCCTGGTCCAGCAGCTTGCGGAACATCTCAACACCAGTACAGGTAGTCTTGGTGGTGTCCTTGACGCCAACGATTTCGATCTCGTCGCCGACATTCAGGATGCCACGCTCGATACGACCGGTAACAACAGTACCACGACCAGAGATAGAGAATACGTCCTCGATCGGCATCAGGAACGGCATGTCAATCGCACGCTCCGGTTCCGGGATGTACTCGTCCAGAGTCTCAACCAGCCTCTTCACAGCAGAAGTACCGAAACCGTGCTCGTCTTCGCCGTTCAGTGCCATCAGCGCAGAACCGATTACGATCGGAGTGTCGTCACCCGGGAAGTCGTACTGATCAAGAAGTTCGCGAACTTCCATCTCTACCAGTTCCAGCAGCTCTTCGTCATCAACCATGTCAGCCTTGTTCAGGAACACGACGATGTACGGTACGCCTACCTGACGAGACAGCAGGATGTGCTCACGCGTCTGCGGCATGGGGCCGTCAGCAGCAGAACATACCAGGATCGCGCCGTCCATCTGCGCAGCACCGGTGATCATGTTCTTGACGTAGTCGGCGTGTCCCGGGCAGTCAACGTGCGCGTAGTGGCGAGCCGGAGACTCGTACTCTACGTGAGAGGTAGAGATGGTGATACCACGCTCACGCTCTTCCGGTGCATTGTCGATACCGTCGAAGGCAACGGCTGCGCCGCCCCATACTTCTGCACAAACGCGGGTCAGTGCAGCAGTCAGTGTGGTTTTGCCGTGGTCAACGTGGCCGATAGTACCTACGTTAACGTGCGGCTTGTTACGTTCAAATGCTTGCTTAGCCATCGAGAGGTCAACCTGATCAAGTCGTTTCGGGGGACGCCAAATACAACAAAGGGCAGATATATTTCTATATCTACCCTCTGCGTTCAATCTGGAGCTCATGGGCGGAATTGAACCGCCGACCTCACCCTTACCAAGGGTGTGCTCTACCCCTGAGCTACATGAGCATAACTTTTTCTTCGTTGGAGCGGGTAGCGGGAATCGAACCCGCCTCTTCAGCTTGGAAGGCTGAGGTAATAGCCACTATACCATACCCGCTTTAACGGAGATGGTGGTGGGAGGTGGATTCGAACCACCGAAGCTTGCGCGTCAGATTTACAGTCTGATCCCTTTGGCCACTCGGGAACCCCACCAGCCTTTCAAACGCTTCTCAAGATGGTGCCGGCACGAGGAGTCGAACCCCGGACCTACTGATTACAAGTCAGTTGCTCTACCAACTGAGCTATACCGGCTTTGTCTTGCGAAGTGGTGCGTATCTTACTGATCCTGTTGGGGGTGTGCAACCCCTTCACACAATTTTTTTTCTATTTTTATTCCCGGCCAGCCACCGGCCAATATCTGCTGCAGCCGCTGTTCGACATTTTGCGCTTCCGGCACCCGGGTGAAAATCTGCTGCAGCGGTACGCTATCCCGTATCGGCTGACGCTGCGCCGTCAACTCCAAGACAGACGCAATCGCGGCCTGCTCGATATCAGCTTCCTGCCGGGCCTGCTCACCCAGAAACGGCCCCAACACAAAATGACCCGATTCCGTTTGCGGCACCCAACCCGCCAGAGCCAACTGATCAAGCAAGCTCAGCTCGGCGGCCGCATCTGCCGGACGCGGCAGAACCAGCCGGTATCCGATCACGGCCGCCGGTGCCGGATGCACCTCGGCATCAAATCCTCGCTCCTGCAGCCGCTCAGCCGCACGCAGGGCCTCCTGAGGTGACGCAAACAGGCCAATACGGTGACATTCGCTCGCCCTTGGCTGCAGCGACTCACCACCCCCCAGCTCATGCAGCAAATGCAGCCGACTGATCTCTTCGGTCGACACCGTTACGCGCTCGCCTTCCTGCTGCTGGGCATACCAAAGCAGTACCAACGCATTCATCAACAGCAGCAGCAGTGCCAGCCAGCGCAACATCAATTTACTCCAGAGCCCATGACAAGCCATCCATCACCAGATCCGGGCACCATTCAGCTTCAGGGATCATTTCCGCCAGCTGGGCACCATCACCTCCCGTCACAACCACTGTGCGCGCTTTCACCCGCCCCGGCATCCCGGCACGCAATAGTTGAGCCAGCGCCAGCAATTGCAGATTGGCACCATGGGCAACCGCACTGCTGGTATCACAACCAGGCAGAACCGATGCCTGCTCCACTTCGCGCTCCACGCGAATCTCGGCCGTATTCCCCAGCAGGGACTGCTGCATCAGGCGCAACCCCGGCAAAATGTAGCCACCGCCGTGCCGCCCCTGATCATCCAGCAGATCTACCGTGATCGCGCTGCCACAATCAACCACCCAACAGGCCTTACCGATACGATTCCAAGCCGCCAGCATCGCCAGCCAACGATCTACCCCCATGCGCTCGGGGCAGGCGTAGCTGTTGACGACCCCGGCAGCGGCGGCCGCGCTGTACGCCTGCTCAACCGGCAGTTGCCAACGCTGCTGTACCGCTGCTGTCAGCGCACTATTCACACCATCTCCAGCAACCGATGACAGCCATACGCGGCTGGGTAAATACGGACACTCGACCAACTGTTCGGCTGAAAACCCAGCCGTCGACCAGCGCCCACGCGCCAGCACGACACCCGCATCCAGCAAACGCCATTTGATAAACGTATTACCCGCGTCCAACTCAAGCCGTTTCATGTGCGCGTACACTCACTTCACCGCCATGAAAGACTTCATGCCCCTTATCAGTCTCCAACCTCAAGCCCCCCTGATCAGTGACGCCCAGGCACACACCCTCATAACGGTGGACACCCGATACCAGCCGCACGGTACGGCCCTGAAAGACATTGGCCGCTTCCCAGTCGGCGCGCAGCTGGGCAAAACCACCGGACTCGAACCGGTGCAGCACCTTGACCAGCTCAGCCACCAATGTGGACAGCAGTACGGTGCGCTGCCCCTCAAAACCGAGACTGCGCAGATCGGTGCAGGGCTGATCCAGCTGCTCGGCCAGATCGGTCGGCAGCGCCACATTCAAACCAACCCCGATCGCTACCTGACACTCACCGGCGGCATCGCCACTGAGCTCAATCAGGATGCCCGCCAGCTTGGCTTCCCCAACCAGCAGGTCATTGGGCCACTTCAACCCGACACCCTCAAGCCCCATCCGCGCCAGCGCCTGCTGCAAGGCCAACCCCACCGCCAGACTCAAGCCTTCCAGTGCGGCGACACCGCTATTAAAACGCCAGGCCAGAGTAAAACAGAGGCTGGATGCCAGCGGACTGAGCCATTCGCGCCCCCGCCGTCCGCGCCCTGCGTGCTGATACTCGGCCACATAAAGCCCTGTACGCACACCGGACCGCATCGCCTGCAGGGCACGAGCATTGGTCGAATCGATCTCCGTTGCCACTTCAACCGTCTGTAAACGGTCAGCCACACCCAGCGCGCACAACTGTGCCGCAAGTGCCTCTGCGTCGATCAGGTCAAGTCCACCCGGCAATCGGTATCCGCGCCCCTTGACGCTGTACAGCTCCAGCTCCAGATCCTGCAACCGCTGCATATGCTTCCATACCGCGCTACGACTGATCCCCAGCGTGCGTCCAAGCTCACTGCCCGAATGAAATGCACCATCCGCCAGCACCGCGAGCAATCTATCCAGCATGAGCATCCTCTGCCGCACTGCGCTCCAGCACAATAAAACTGTAATCGTAAGGATTGGGTTCAATGGCTGGAAAATCTTCCCGCGCCAATTCCTGCCATTCGCTGGACGACAACTCGGGGAAGAAGGCATCGCCTTCAATTTCGGCATGCACCTGAGTCAGATACAAACGATCCGCCCGCGGCAAACAAAGCGTGTAGATTTCGGCACCGCCGATCACCACGGCTTCATCGACACCATCAATCAACGCCAGACTCTCCCCCAGCGCCAAGCCTTCGTCGAGGCCGTGTACTACACGCACACCCGGATGAGTCCATGCAGGGTCACGGGTGATGATAATATTGGTGCGCCCCGGCAGGGGCCGCCCGATCGACTCGAAGGTCTTGCGCCCCATGATGATCGGCTTGCCGAGGGTGACCCGCTTGAAATACTTCAGATCCTCCGGCAGATACCAGGGCAGTTTGTTATCGATACCGATCACCCGGTTGAGTGACTGGGCAACAATCATGGCCAGACGCATGTTATCTCCTTGCATCAGACGGCAATGGGGGCACGAATGACCGGGTCCGGATCGTAGCCGGTCACCTCAAAGTCTTCGTATTCGTAACTGAAAATATCCGCTGGCCGACGACGGATCTGTAACTGCGGCAGCGCCTTTGGCGACCGTGACAACTGCTCCTGAACGATGGCCGGATCATCAAGATGGTTGGCATACAGGTGCAGGTCACCGAAGGTGTGTACAAACTCGCCCACCGCCAGATCACACTGCTGCGCCACCATGTGAGTCAGCAATGCATAGGAGGCGATATTGAACGGCACCCCCAGAAAGTAGTCGGCACTGCGTTGATACAGCTGACAGCTGAGCTTGCCATCGGCGACATAGAACTGAAACAGGGTATGACAGGGCGGCAGCGCGGCCTTGCCCTGGCGCACGTTGTCCTGCGGGCTCATCGATTCATCGGGAAGGTCGGCCGGATTCCAGCCGCTGACAATCAACCGACGGGAGTTCGGCGTGCGCTTGATCTGCTCGATCACGGTCGCGATCTGGTCAATGGTGGAGCCGTCTGGACAGACCCAGGAACGCCACTGTTTGCCATAGATCGGCCCCAGGTCACCATTTTCAAGCGCCCACTCGTTCCAGATCCGCACCCCCTGCTGTTGCAACTCGGTATTATCGGTACTGCCGGACAGGAACCAGAGCAGCTCACAGATCACCGATTTAAGGTGTACCTTTTTGGTCGTCAGCAGCGGAAAGCCTTCGGCCAGGTTGAACCGCAACTGACGGCCGAACAACGAGCGCGTCCCGGTGCCCGTGCGATCACCCTTGTCCACGCCGTTGTCGATGATGTCTCGCATCAGGTCCAGATACTGCTGCATAACCGTCTCGCCCTAAAAACAAATGGTATTTATTTTATGCCTCGGTGCGCATATAAGCCAGCAGGACTCAGGCGGTTCGTACCGTTTCGCGCCGATAGGCCACCAGCATCAACAACGCACCAAGCAGAATCATCGGCAACGACAACAGTTGCCCCATCGTCAGCCAATCGAAGGCGATGAAGCCGAGGTGCCCGTCCGGCTCACGCACCAGCTCTACCAGCGAGCGGAAGCCGCCATACCCCAACAGGAACAGCCCCGATACGGCCATGCGCGGACGCGGCTTCGCCGAATACCACCACAACAGCGCGAACAGCACCACCCCTTCCAGCAGCATCTCGTACAGCTGCGACGGATGCCGAGGCAAGCCATCACCGGCCCGCGGGAACACCACGCCCCAGGGCACATCCGTTACTCGCCCCCAAACCTCTCCGCCGATGAAGTTACCCAATCGACCAGCCCCCAGCCCGATCGGCACCAGCGGCGCAACGAAGTCAGCGATTTCAAAGAAGGACTTGCGATAGCGATGGGCAAACAGCGCCAGCACCACCAGCACGCCAAGCAGCCCACCATGGAACGACATGCCGCCTTCCCAGACCGCAAACAGCCAGAGCGGATCCTGCAGGAAATAGTCGAAGTTGTAGAACAGCACATAGCCCATGCGCCCACCCAGAATGACGCCGATTGCGCTCCAGAACACCAGATCAGAGACCTGCTGCTCGGTCCAGCCCGACCCCGGCTGTGCCGCACGCCGATTGCCCAACCACCAGGCGGCACCAAAGCCGATCAGGTACATCAGCCCGTACCAGTGAATGCTCAACGGCCCCAGCTGCAGCGCCAACGGATCGATATCATGTACCCACATATAGTTTTATCCCAGATTGGAAATGATGAAACGCATCGCCACCACGGCCAGGAAGGCGGTGAGCCAGACGGGCACCCAGCAGGGCTGTCAGCGCACTGACCAGCACAATACCGACCACCGGCATACTCCAGGGCAGCAGCGGATAAAGGGCTAGAGTCGTCAACATGATGATAGTTCCACAAGACAAAGCGGTTTATCTTAGAGCCAGAACCCTACAGATGAAACCGGATCGCCATGTGTCTTGCTGTTTTTGCATTGAACCTGCACCCCGACTGGCCACTGATTCTGGTCGCCAACCGCGACGAATTTCACGCCCGCCCCACACGTCCACTAAGCGTCTGGCCGGACCAGCCCATACTGGGTGGCCGTGACCTGCGTGCCGGTGGCAGCTGGATGGGGCTTGGCGACAACAACCGCTTTGCCCTGGTCACTAACCACCGCAACCTGAACCTGCCGACACCGGAGCCGGCACGTTCACGCGGCGCACTGGTGACCGACTTCATCCACACCCACGCCGATACTGAAACGTTCTGCGCCACACTGGAGCCTTCACGCTATGCCGGCTTCAATCTCTTGCTCAGCGATGATCGCGGATTCTATCACTACAGCAACATCAGCGACCGCTGTCAGCGCTTGCAGCCGGGGCTGTACAGCCTGAGCAACGCCCTGCTTGATACACCCTGGCCGAAAGCCTTGCGCGCGCGTTCACACCTGCAGCAGTGCCTGGCCCGTGGTCAGCTGAACCCGGAGCAGCTACTGCGCCTGCTGCACGACCACTCGCGCCCGGACGACCTGCATCTGCCTGCGACCGGGCTGCCGCTGGCACGGGAACGCCTGCTGTCATCCTGTTTTATCGTATCGGAAGAATATGGCACCCGCGCCAGCACCTTGATGATGCAGCACCGCAGTGACCGCTTGCTGTTCATGGAGGAAAGCTATGATGCGCACGCACGCCCCTGCGGACGACGGCGCTTCCAGCTTGAGCGCCCGCTACTGGCGTAATGGGCTAGGGATTCTGGTGCGGCAGCTTGGGCCGGGTCAACTGACCCAATCCCAACTGTTTGAGGGTCTGACGCAGGTACTGATGGATCTCTTCGGCATCATCCATGCGCAACACCCGGTTGAGCAATGACTGGGCACGGGCCAGACTGACACCGCGGATCGCCGATTTCACCCGCGGCAGGTTGTTGGAATTCATCGACAGCACCTCATATCCCATCGCCATCAACAGCAGGGCACCGCCGGGATCTGCAGCCATTTCGCCACAGATCGAGACCGGCTTGCCCTCTTTGCGCGTTTCCCGTGCAATGTACTGCAGTGCCCGCAGCACAGCCGGATGATACGCGGCATAGAGCCCTGCCACTCGCGGGTTATTACGGTCCACGGCGAGGATGTACTGGGTCAGGTCATTGGAGCCGACCGAGACAAAATCGACCATGCGGGCAAAACGGCGCACCTGATAAACCGCCGCCGGCACTTCAACCATCACCCCAATCAAGGGCCGCAGCACCTGGTAACCCTCATCCTGCAACTCCAGCAGGGCACGGTCGATCTGCCGCACGGCCTCATCAACCTCGTGCACACTGGTCACCATCGGCAACATGATGCGCAGGTTGTTCAAGCCCTCGGATGCGCGCAGCATCGCCCGTACTTGCACCAGAAAGATCTCGGGATGGTCCAGCGTCACCCGGATGCCACGCCAGCCCAGAAAGGGATTGTCTTCTTCAATGGGAAAATAGGGCAGCGCCTTGTCGCCACCGATATCCAGCGTACGCATGGTCACCGGTCGCGGCGCAAAGGCCTCCAGCTGACTGCGGTAACTCTGCAGCTGCTCCTGCTCGCTGGGGAAGAAGTCACGGATCATGAACGGAATTTCAGTGCGGTAGAGGCCAATACCCTCGGCCCCGCGCTGCAGTGAACGCGCCACATCCGCCACCAGGCCGGTATTCACCCAAAGCGGCATGCGGTAGCCATCGGTGGTCTCGGCAGGCAGATCCCTCAACCCTTCCAGCCCCGCCGCCACCGCACGTTCTTCACGCATGACCTCACGGAACGCTTCCAGCAACTTGTCGGACGGATTCACATACACGCGTCCCGAGTACCCGTCCACGATGACCTGACGCCCCTCAAGACGGGTAAAGGGCAAATCGATCACCCCCATCACCGTGGGAATGCCGATCGAACGGGCCATGATCGCGGCATGAGACGTGCCCGAACCACTGACCGACACCAATCCCACCAGCTTTTCTTCCGGCACCAGCCCCAGCATGGTCGGCGACAGCTCGTCGGCAACCAGGATGCTGTCTTCCGGACAATCGATCGATACCGGACCAGCCCCCTCCTGCAGATAACTGAGAATACGCCGCCCCAGATCACGCACATCTGTTGCACGCTCACGCAGGTAGGGATCTTCCATGGCATTGAACTGGCGCACCTGCACCAGGATCACATCACGCAGTGCGCCCTGCGCCCAGCTGCCGGCACGAATCAGGGTTTCAATCGCATCGGTCAAGGCCGGGTCACCCAGCATGCGCAGGTACACATCAAACAGCGCCTGCTCTTCCGAATGCAGCCGTTGCGCCAAGCCTTTGCTCACGGTACGGATATCATCACGCACGGCATCCAAGGCACTACGGAACGCTTCCAGCTCCGCCGCGATATCATGCGCGGGCTTGTCCGGCACCGTTTCCAGCTCGGCAGCGAGCGTCGCCACCACCACCGTGCCGATGGCTACGCCAGAAGCCGCCGCCACGCCATTGAAGTGACGGTCATGCTTGGCCCTGACATGGGCCTGGGGGTGCTGCTCTGAATTGATCGAGCCGGTCGCTTCCGCATGGGCAATAATCCCGGCCAACTGCGCCGAGACCGTCACCATGAACGCCTCTTCACTTTCATCGAAGCGACGATGTTCAACCTGCTGTACCACCAGCACGCCCAGCACGCTGCGGTGATGAATGATCGGTACCCCGAGGAAGGCATGAAAACGCTCTTCACCGGTGGCTTGCAGATAATGGAAGGCCGGGTGGCGAGAAGCATCCTCAAGGTTGATGGGTTCGGCACGCTGGCCGACCTGACCGACAATACCCTCCGTCATCGACAGACTGACATTGCCGACCGCTTCCTGATGCAAGCCCTGAGTGGCACGCAGCACATAACGCTGCTGCACCGAGTCAAACAGGAAGATCGAACACACCTGGGTACGCATCGCACGCTGGATGCGGCGCACGATCAGGTCAAGCACCGCTTCCAGATCCGGGGCCGTACTCACTTCCTGAACTATCTTGCGCAGCACACTCAGCATGCTCATCGGCCGTTCCTCTATTCGTTAGTCAGTGGCCGACAACCGTGCCAACCGGGGCGATAATTCCTTCATCGCCTTGCGGTACACCTCGCGCTTGAAGGACACCACTTGTCCCAGAGGGTACCAGTAACTGACCCACTCCCAACCATCAAATTCGGGTGAGTCGGTTTCGTCGATCCGCACAGCACTATCGTCGCTGAGCATCCGCAGCAGGAACCATTTCTGTTTCTGGCCTACGCACACAGGGTGCGAATGACGCCGAATCATGCGTTTGGGCAAACGGTAGCGCAACCAGCCGCGCGTTACCGCCAAAATTTCCACATCAGCAGGTGACAGTCCAACCTCTTCACCGAGTTCACGATACATTGCCTGCTCCGGCGTCTCGTTTGACTGTATACCACCCTGCGGGAACTGCCAGGCGTCTTGCCCGATGCGGCGTGCCCAAAGAACCTGACCCTGCGAGTTAACCAGAATGATTCCGACGTTGGGTCTGAATCCATCTGTATCAATCACAATTCTGATCCTGACCTTAAACATATTTGTTTTTTATTGTTCCACAGATCGGCAGTTAGGCAAATAGCGTGCCGGACTTCCGATTGCGTGCATCCCCCCTGCAGGTCTATCCTTGCGCTTTTGCCTGCCCGCTCCGGAGCAGGCTCGATGCTGAGGAATCCTGCGTGAGCCTTGCAATTTTTGATCTGGACCACACCCTTATCGGGGGAGACAGCGACCATGCATGGGGCGAGTTTCTCTGCCGCAAGGGCGTTGTCGACGAGCATGAATACCGTGCTGCCAATGACCGCTTCTATGAAGAATATCTGCGCGGCGAGATGGATATCCATGAATTCCTGAATTTTGCCCTGAACCCGCTGGCACAGCATACACCTGAACAGCTGGATCTCTGGCATGCCGAATTCATGGCCGAGTGCATCGAGCCGATCATCCTGCCCAAGGCGGAAGCACTGCTGCAGCACCACCGCGAACAGGGTGATTTCCTGCTGATCATCACCGCCACCAACCGTTTCGTGACCGCACCGATCGCCCAGCGCCTCGGCGTTGATGCCCTGCTGGCCACAGACCCGGAAATGATCGACGGTCGCTTTACCGGCAAGGTTGCCGGTACGCCTTGTTTTCAGGGAGGGAAAGTGACCCGTCTGCATGCCTGGCTGGATGAAACCGGCCACAGCCTGGCAGGCAGCTGGTTTTACAGCGATTCCAACAATGACCTGCCGCTGCTGGAAGTGGTGGATAATCCGGTGGCAACCAACCCGGACGAGCGCCTGTTAGCCACCGCACAGGCTCGGAGTTGGCCGGTACTGGAGCTGATGCCCGCGTCAGACGCGTGAACGACAGCCTTTCATGCTGGCATTCAGTGCCCGCATGATGTGACGACGGCTGATCACACCGAGCAGCCGTCCGTCACGGGCAACCGGCCAGGTCTTTGGCTTGTCGCCGCCCATCTTCTGCACCAGATCGATAATGCTTTCCGTCGGCGATGCGCACAGCGGTTCGGTATGCATGATATCAGCCACCTGAATGCGGCTGTCGCAATGGTAGCTGCCACTGACCAGATAACCGATACAGTCATGTTCGGACACGAACCCCACCACCTGATGATCATCATCCACCACCGGCAATCCCATCTGACCTGACTGCAGAATCAGATCGACCGCCTCAGCCAATGACATCGTCAGATGCAGAGGACTAGGTACCGGCTGCATCAGATCCTGGACTTGTTGTTGCTGCTGCATGCTGCTTTCTCCTTCAGCGCGGGTTTGCTCTGAGTATGGCAAAGGCAGACGCTGCTCGCCCACTTTCAGGTAAGTGAACGGCCAGCAATGCAGATCGAGACCGACGGCTTCAGGGACAGGGATTGGGGTAACGCTGATGAATCGCTTCGATCCGCGCCAGCAGCTCGGGGCTCAGCGTCAGCTCAAGCGAATCCAGATTCGCCTGCAACTGCCCCATGCGGGTAGCACCGATGATATTACTGCCCAGGAACGGTCGGCTGTTGACGTAGGCCAGTGCCATCTGCGCAGGGTCCAGAGCAAACTCTGCCGCCAGCTGCAGGTAGCTTTCGGTAGCGGCCTGCCCCTGCTCGGTCAGGTAACGACGGTAATCCGGAAACAGCGCCAGGCGAGAGCCCTCAGGGCGGGCACCATCGGCATATTTGCCGGTCAGTACACCGAATCCCAGTGGCGAATAGGCCAGCAAACCCACCTGCTCACGCAGCAGCACTTCAGCCAGCCCAACCTCTGTCGTGCGATTGAGCAGGCTGTAGGGGTTCTGTACCGACACGATGCGTGGCAGACCCAGCTGTTCGGACAGCTGCAGACACTTCATGGTGCCCCAGGGCGTGTCATTGGAGAGGCCGACATGACGAATCTTGCCCTCATTCACCAATTCACCCAACACGGTCAGCGTCTCCACCAACGGCGTGCCCGGATTGGTCGGATCATGGGTATAGCCCAGCTGGCCGAAGAAATTGGTGCTGCGGTCAGGCCAATGCAACTGGTACAGATCGATATAATCGGTCTGCAGGCGCTGCAGACTGCCCTCAATGGCCAAACGCAGATTACGCGCATCATGGCACATGTTCGGACGCAGGTAGCTGACCATCTCGCCAGGACCGGTGGCCTTGGTCGCCAGGATCACCCGCTCACGGTTGCCGCGCTGACGCATCCAGTTGCCGATGCAGGTTTCGGTCCGACCCTGAAACTCGGCGGCCGTCGGTACCGGATACATTTCGGCAGCATCAATCAGGTTGACGCCCCGTTCCAGCGCATAGTCCAGCTGCTCGAACGCCTCGGCTTCACTGTTCTGGCGACCAAAAGTCATGGTGCCCAAGGCGATGCGGCTGACCTCAAGGTCAGAGTGTCCCAGGGTCAGATAATCCATCGGTGCTCTCCTGCTGATAAGAACTGCGCGGGTGTCAGTTAGACGGCAACACGCGCAGGAAGTAGGCTTTCAAATATTCGGTTTCAGGGATCGCCGGATGGATCGGATGGTCTGATCCCTGACTGCCCTGAGCAAAAATCTGCGCATTACGGTCCAGTTCTCGGCTATTGGAGCGCAGAATATCGACCATGCGGTCCTTGGCCAGATGCATGGAGCAGGATGCCGATACCAGCGTGCCATCACGGCCCAGCAGACGCATGGCCAAATTGTTGATGCGGGCATAGGCGCGCTCGCCGTTGCGGATATCCTTGCGGCGGGCGATGAATGCGGGCGGATCGACAATGACCAGGTCGAAACGCTCCTTGTCTGCCACCAGCGCCTTGCACAGATCAAAGGCATCGCCCTGCAGACCACGGAAACGGGTCTCGCCATTATTGAGGCGCGCATTTTCCGCCGCCACTTCAAGTGCGGTTACCGACGCATCGACACAGACCACTTCACTGGCACCGGCTGCCAGCGCCTGCGCACCCCAGCCACCCACATAGCTGAACAGATCCAGTACGCGCTTGCCCTTGACCAACGTCTGCATGCGGGCACGGTTTTCTCGGTGATCGTAGAACCAGCCGGTTTTCTGGCCGGTCAGGATCGGTGCCACCAGGTTGACGCCGTTCTCGCTCAGCGGTGCCAGCTCGGGCACTTCGCCCTGTACCACTTCGATATAGGTTTCCAGACCTTCGGTTGCCCGCATCTTGCCGTCATTGCGCAACACGATCGCCTGTGGCTGAAACACCTTGTTCAGGGCATCAATGATCTGCTCCTGCACGACTTCCATGCCAACGGTGGAAATCTGCACGACGAAGATGTCATAGAAGCGGTCAACCACCAGGCCGGGCAAACCATCGGAATCACCGAAAATCACCCGATAACAGGGCTGGTCGAAGCACTGCTCACGCAGCGATTTGGCCACATTGAAACGGTGAACCAGCAGCGAGCGGTCCAGCGGATGACTCAAGTCGCGGCTCAGCAAACGGCCACAGATCAGGGTATTGGGGTTGATCGTGGCGATCCCCAGGGGCTTGCCGCGTGCATCCTGCACAACAACCTGTTCGCCCGGCTCGAAGCCTTTCAGTGGCGTAACCTTGTTGTCGACTTCATTGCTGTAGATCCACAGGTGGCCGCCACGCAGGCGCCGATCAGCACCCGACTGCAGTGTGAGAGGTTTGAGGTTCATTGTGCTCTGTCTTTGCTCTGAAATGACTGTCCCGGCAAAAGGCCGGGACAGTGAAAAGATTCGGGTCGGAGACCGCTATCAGCTTTCGGATTCGCAGTGCGCGGTATAACCGTCAGCATCCAGCAGATCATCCAGCTCGGCGCTGTCGCTCAACTTCAACTTGAAGAACCAGCCATCACCGTAAGGGTCGGAGTTGACGCTTTCCGGCGCATCTTCCAACGCTTCATTGATCTCCACGATTTCGCCACTCAGCGGCGCATAGATGTCGGATGCCGCCTTGACGGACTCAACCACACCCACATCATCACCGGCAGCCACGTTGGCGCCGATATCCGGCAGCTCAACGAATACCACATCACCCAACAGATCCTGGGCGTGTTCGGTAATACCGATGGTGACAACGCCATCACCTTCATCACGGATCCATTCGTGGCTGGCAACATATTTCAGTTCGTTCGGGACATTGCTCATATCGGCTTCCTATCTGACTCGTTCAGGAGAATACTTTTTCACCATGGCGTACAAACGGCGGCTTGACCACCTGCACCGGCACCAGCTTGCCACGCATCTCGACGCAGACCTCAGTACCAGTACCTGCCGGCACCCGCGCCAGCGCAATCGAGTGACCCAGCGTGGGCGAAAAACTGCCGCTGGTGATTTCACCTTCGCCCAGGCCGTCAACCACAACTTTCTGATGTGAGCGCAGCACGCCGCGCTCGGTCAACACCAGTCCGACCAGGCGCTGCGCCACACCCTTGGCCTTGAGTGCCTCAACCGCTTCACGGCCGACAAAGTGACGATCCGCCGGCTCCAGCGCCAACGTCCAGCCCATACCGGCTTCAAGCGGTGATGTCGCTTCATCCATATCGGCACCGTACAGGTTCATGCCGGCTTCCAGACGCAGGGTATCACGCGCACCCAGGCCACAAGGAGCAACGCCCGCGTCCAGCAACTGCTGCCAGAATGCGGCGGCTTCATCTTCCGGCAACATGATTTCCAGACCATCTTCGCCAGTATAGCCGGTACGGGCGATAAACCAGCCTTCCGACTCCTGACCGAAAAAGGGCTTCAATTCGGAGATCAGGCGGGCGCGGGATTCGCTTACGACCTGTTCAACGCGCTGCCGAGCCTTGGGCCCCTGAATCGCGATCATCGCCAGCTCGGGCTGTTCGGTCAGCGCAACGTCGAAACGCACAGCCTGGTCCGCCATCCAGCGCAGATCCTGCTCGCGGGTGCCGCAGTTGACGACCACACGGTACCACTCGCCGGAGGCATCGGGTTCGGTCATCAGGTAGACAATCAGATCATCGATCACACCGCCCTGCTCGTTCAACATGGCGCTGTACAACGCCTTGCCCTTTTGCTTCAAGGTCGCGACGTCGTTGGCCAGCAGGTGACGCAGATAGCTGCGTGCCTGGGCACCGGAGACATCGACTATGGTCATGTGCGACACGTCAAACATGCCGGCACTCTGACGGACCTTGTGGTGTTCCTCAACCTGGGAGCCATAGTGCAACGGCATATCCCAGCCGCTGAAATCGACCAGTTTGGCGCCCAATGCATGATGTTGTGCGTGAAGTGCAGTCTTATGTCCCATCGGCAAACCCATCTGCAGCAGTGTTCCGAACCGACAGCCGAAGCCGCGTCGCAACTGGTTAACACAAAAAAAGGGATGACAATGTATCGGCATTTGCGCCACAGATCAATCTTTAACCGACTGTCAAGTCCGCGTCCGCTGCAGCCGTTGCGGACGCTCGCCGGACAGTCCCATCGCCTGCATGACCAGGTGCTGCTTGACCGGTTCCAGCCGATTCATCAGGTTCATGCCACAGCTTCGTAACAGACGTACGGGTGCCGGTTGCGGTGCAAACAGGCGGCGAAAGCTTTCCATGGCTGCAGCCATGGTCAGGTTGGCGCTGCGGCGCTGGCGCTGATAGCGGCGCAGTACCTGCGGGTCGGCCACCGACTCGCCGCGCTGCCAGGCAGCTTCCACCACATCGGCCAACGCGGCCGCATCCATGAAGCCCAGATTGACCCCCTGGCCTGCCAGGGGATGAATGGTATGCGCCGCATCACCAATCAGTGCCAGCCCTGCATCGACATACTGATGAGCATGACGCTGACGCAGCGGAATCAGTTGGCGTTCGGCACTGTCCAGCACCGCGCCCAGGCAATAATCCGATGCCTGCCCCAATGCCTGGCGGAACGCCTCATCCGGTAACGCCATCAGACTGCGAGCATGCTCCGGCGAGGTCGACCAGACGATCGACAGCCGCTGCCGATCACCACCGGCCAGCGGCAACAGCGCCAGCGGACCATCCTCGGTGAAGCGCTGCCAGCAGGTATCGGCATGCTCACGCTCGGTGGTGATGGTGGTCACCAGCGCATGGTGTCCATAATCCCACTCGAGCGCGCCCAGACCGCTGAGCTGGCGGGTACGTGACAGCGCACCGTCAGCCCCCACCACCAAACCGGCCTGCCAGCAACTGCCATCACTGAGCGTCAACGTGCGCTGACCATCCGCTTCCGGTGCCGACAGCTGCTGCAGGCTGACACCTGTCACCAGCTGCAAATTGTCGTGTGCCGACAGTTGTTGCAGCAAACCGGCCTGAATCACCGAGTTTTCCACGATATAGCCCAGACACTCCTGATGCAGCGCATCGGCATCAAACTGGATCAGACCGTCACCTTCGCCATCCCAGACCTGCATCTTGCGGTAGGGACCAATGCGGTAAAGATCACGAATCAGTGCCCAGGCACCAAGCTGATCCAGCAGTTCCACCGACGCCAGATTGAGTGCACTGACCCGGGGGTCGTACTGCGCCTCGGGACGGGCACAGAGTTGATCCAGCCAACCCTCGACACTGCCCTCACGCTGCTCCAGCAAACAGATGCGCCGCCCTGAAGGTGCCAGCGCCAGGGCCAGCGCCAGCCCAACCATGCCGGCCCCTACGATCACTACCTCGGCGTGCTGTGCAGTTGTCATTTCGACGTCTCCGATGTCAGCGCAAACGCGCCGCAGGTTGATCCAGCCCCATCGCCGCACGGGCAAACAGGGTCTTGCCCGCCGGGCAGCTGTCCAGCAGTTGCAGGCCAAGACCACGTCCCAGACGCAACAGAGGATTGTCACTGGTAAACAATTTCAAGGTGCGGTCGCTGAAGGCGATGGTGCGCTGCTGATCCTGACGGCGCTGCTCGACAAACACCTGCAGACCGTCCAGAGCGCCCAGCGGGAGCCCCGCACGCCGGCGGGCAATGATCACATCGGCCAGTGCCACCACACCTCGCAACGCAAGGTTGTAGCCCTGACCGGCAATCGGGTGCAGTGCATGGGCCGCATTGCCCAGCACCACCAATCCGGTCCGGACCTGCTCATCCGCCAGTGTCAGCTTAAGCGGGTAATGATGACGCTCGCCCACGGCGGTAAAGCGGCCGGCACGGTAACCGAACGCCGTTTGCAGACGGGCCAGGAAAGCACGGTCATCCAGCGCCAGCACGTCATCAAGCGCATCATCGGCCAGCGTCCAGACCAGACCGCAACGCGTTTGTCCGTCCAGCGTCTCACCCGGCAACAGCGCCAGCGGCCCGGCCTCGGTGAAACGCTCATAAGCGATATTGGCATGCGCACGGTCCAGCGAGACGTTGGCCACCAGTGCATGCTGACCGTATGCCTGCTCGCGGTAATGAATGCCCAAACGCTCACGCAGGGTCGAGCGCCCGCCATCCGCCATCACCACCAGTTCCGCACGCAGGTGCTGCTCACCGGTAGCGGTGTGCAGCCGGATTTCATTGCCGGTTGCAGTCGGCGTCAACGCCTGTACCTCAGCGGACGAGATCAGGGTAAGTCGATCGCCCGCATGTGCCTGCAGATGACTGATCAACACTTGCCCAAGCCAGTGGTTCTCCACCACATAGCCCAGCGCAGGCACACCTTCTTCCTGCGCGTGCAGGCGTGTACAGCCGAAACGGCCACGATCGGACACGTGGATCTGTGCGATCGGCGTCAGGTGAGCCTCCAGTGCCGACCAGAGCCCCATGCGCTGATATAGCGTGCGTACGCCCTGGGCCAAAGCCGTGGAGCGCGCATCGTAACTCGGGGTATATACCGGTTCACCGGCAGCGGGCAGCGGCTGCGCTTCAATCAGCGCCATATTCAGTTCCAGTTCCCGCGCCACCGGCAGCAAGGCGGCTGCCAGACTGGCCCCTACCATGCCACCACCGATAATGATCAGATCATACTGCTGCATTGTCCGTTTCTCCGGCGGTTCAGGCCCGCGCCATCAGTGCCTCAATCGCAGCCACGGTTTTAGGCACGCCACCGGTGAGCACCTCGTGACCATCCGCAGTTACCAGCACATCGTCTTCGATACGGATACCGATCCCGCGCCATTCAGGCGCTACACTGTCATCGTCCGGTGCTACATAGAGCCCCGGCTCAATGGTCATGACCATGCCCGGCTCCAACGGTCGCCAGTCACCGTCCACCTTGTATTGGCCCACATCATGTACATCCATGCCCAGCCAATGACCAATGCGGTGCATGTAGAAACGACGGTAGGCCTCGGTTTCGATCAGCTCGTCCCGTTCGCCCTGCAACAGGCCCAGACGGATCAGGCCCTCGGTGAGGCACTCAACGGACAGGTCATGAATACGGTTCCAAAGAACACCGGGGCGCATCGCGTCAATACAGGCCAGCTGAGTGTCGAGCACCAGCTCGTACAGTGCCTTCTGCTGTGGCGAGAAACGACCGTTGACCGGGAAGGTACGGGTAATATCACTGGCATAGTTATCCAGTTCACACCCGGCATCGATCAGCACCAGATCGCCATCCTGCAACCTGTCCATATTGTCGATATAGTGCAGGATGCAGCCGTTGGCGCCGCCACCGACAATCGGCGAATAGGCTTGAAAGCGCGCGCCCTGCTGCATGCAGTAACCGGTAATTTCGGCTTCCAGCTGATATTCGTGCATCCCCGGACGACAGGCCAGCATCGCCCGGCAGTGGGCTTCGGCGGAGATCTCCGCGGCACGGCGCATGACCGCCTGCTCTTCATCGCTCTTGAACAGCCGCAGCTCATGCAGCAGGTTGTCCAGCAGTACCAGTTCTTCCGGTGCTTCGGCCCCCTGACGCGCCTGCGCCCGCACCTGGTTCAGCCAGCCACGTACGCGAGTATCCAGAGCTTCATCGCTGCCCAGTGCGTAATATAGTCGCTGCACACCATTCAGCAGCAGCGGCATCTGCTGCTCCAGTGCGTCCAGCGCGAACGCCTGATCGGCACCGAAATCACGTTCGCAACCCTCGGGGCCTGCGCGGTAGCCGGTCCAGACCTCCAGCTGCGGATCCCGTGGCGGACAAAACAGCACGTATTCGCCTTCGGCACGCCCGGGCATCAGCAACAGCAACGCATCGGGCTCATTGAAACCGGTCAGGTAATAGAAGTCACTGTCCTGACGAAACGCATATTCGGCATCCCGGTTGCGGGTCTGCAAATGACTGGCCGAGACCAGCGCAATGCTGCCCGCCGGCAGCTGCTGTAGCAGGCGGGCACGGCGGCGGGCAAATTCGTCTTGAGAAATCTTCATCACGGCATCCTGTCAAAGGTTAGTGCAGTACCGGTGTATCGCTGGCGGGTGCGTCGGCCGCCGGGGCATCGGGCTCATTACATTCACTGAAGACCAGCAGCGCAGCCATGCGCACATATTCCTGCACCTCCATCAGATCGCCTTCATCTTCCTCGGAGTCGGCATCGGCAGCAGTGCTGATCTGTACAATCTGTGCCAAGTCACGCAGGGTCTCCTGTCCTTCAACCGACAGCCCCTGGGCGCCCTTGCGTTCCTGCAGGCCAAACCCGCTAAGGAAACCACTACACCACACACCGAGGGCATCGGCACGAATCGGCAATGGCTGATCATCGTCCGGCAACAGCAGCTCCAGACTGAAATCCGGGGCTTCAAACTGCTGCAGGGTGGCAAGGTACAGCTGCATCACCCCTGTGCGTACGGCGGCACCGGAAAAGGGTTCAAGGTCCAGCAATTGCTGGATACGCTGCAGCAAAGTCGTCGGATCAAAGCGGGCACCCGCCGCCAATTGCCCGGCCAGAAGTCCGTGCAGTTCTGCCGGCGATACGGTCAGCGCACCCTCCTCAACCAGCCAGTCGGCCAAGGTATCGAAGTCCGGCAGTTCTACCGAAGCGGCCTGTTCATGGGTCATAGTCATCTATCCGGGGTTTAGTCTGTTGAGGCGAGGGTAACCGGACAGAACCGGCACCGCATTGATCTCTATGCTAGCATTTCACTATAAACAGAGCCATGGAGCGTCGATTGACCCTGTCGCGGCAGCTGTTTATAGTCAGCAGGTATTGTATGGGGCCCAGCATGAGCGAACACTATTTCAACGCACTTGAACTGAAGATTGACCAACTGCTGGCACACGTCGAACAGTTGGAGCAGGAAAACCGGCAACTGCGACAGCAGGATATACGGCTGCGTGAAGAACGCGCTCAGCTGGTGCAGCTGAACGACCAGACCCGCGGCAAGGTTGAAGGCATGATACAGCGACTCAAGGCACTGGAGCAGAATTCATGAGCGCGGATGCACGTACAGTGACGGTCAAATTGCTGGACAAGGAATACACCATCAGCTGTCCGGATGGTGCCGAAGCCGAGCTGCTGGCTTCCGCCGATTACCTGAACCAGAAAATGCAGGATATTCGTGGCTCCGGCAAGATCATCGGGCTGGAAAGGATCGCCGTAATGGCCGCCCTGAACATGTCTCACGAACTGATCAAAAGCCATGAACAGCAACGCCAGAATATCGAGACCAACCTGCGCCGCCTGGGCCAAAAGATCGATCACAGCCTGACTCGCCACGCCAACCGTGATGAAAACTCTTCATCTTCCTGAAAAGCCATTATTCAACAACAGGATAGATCTTATCCTTAGCAAAAACTGACAGAATTTCAAGGGCTGACATCGGCCGCCAAGTGCGTATAATGACTATCAGGTTCCTGGAGTGTGCGACAGTCGGTCAAGTCCCTCGAGCCGATAAGCAGTTACCAGGCAGCGTTAACTGGTGTTGTGAGCATGTCCGCTTGACGGAAAGCCTAATTCACTTGTAAACGCTTCCACTCTGAACCTTAGGGTTCAGGGCCACGACCGACACCGGCACTCTGGGAAGCCTTTTTTACCATGATGCAGGACCGCAAGACACTCCGCCGCCAGATACGTCTTCGACGCCGATCCCTCACTGCCCGCCAGCAACGCCACGCCGCACAGTCACTGTGCCGAAATTTGCGCTCACACCTCTGGTTCCGGCAAGCACAACATATCGCCCTGTATCTGCCCAACGATGGTGAAATCGACACCTCGCCACTGATAAAGCTCTGCCGCTCACTGGGAAAACAGCTGTACTTACCGGTATTGCATCCGATCCGACACAATCGCCTCTGGTTCACACCCTATGATACCGACACCCCAATGCGCCGCAATTGCTACCGCATTCTGGAACCAGTGCTGCAGGGGCAACCACGCCGTCCGGCGCACGCACTGGATCTGGTATTGATGCCACTGGTGGCCTTTTCCGCCGATGGCGGACGGATGGGAATGGGCGGGGGATACTATGACCGCAGCTTTGCGTTCAAACTGCGGGCGAAAGCACTAAAAGGGCCAAGACTGATCGGCCTGGCGCATGATTTTCAGCGTCAACCACAACTACCTCTGGAACCCTGGGACGTTCCACTGGATGGTGTTGCCACTGATAGCCGGATTTACCGCATCAGCTGTTGAAGACGTCCTGTACCATCGCCGCCAGCTGCAGATCACTCTGCGATATGCCCGTCATGAGCGTACCAACGACAAAGACAACAACGAGTATCAATACGAGATCCGGACTTTTGTTCATAGGGTCAGATTAATCTTGGTGTTGTGAATGTAATGATGCGAAATTCGGGGAAAATCCCCCGAATGGATGACGTCTAGTCTTCCATAGGCAGGTTTTTTTTCAACCCTAAATGCCATTTTTTCATCTTTTATCTGCATTTTTTTGGATCTTTCGCGAACGTCGTCGAAAAAAACCTGCATACAAACTTAACATGTTTGCATATCACTACACTTTATCAATAATTACATGCAGCACTCACATCTCACCTGCCTTCCGTCGTCAATACATCAAGCAAAAACCCGGCAACAATCGGTGATAATCAACGATATCTGGTATACATTCGAAAACACGCAGCACCGGTTGCTGCTTCTCCGACATCCAATAAAAAAGGTCGATCATTATGCTGACATCACTGGTTCTTACCGTCATCGGACCGGACAAGCCGGGCCTGGTCGGGCTACTGTCCCACACCATTGCCAACCATGAAGGCAACTGGCTGGAATCCGGCATGTCTCGCCTGGGCGGCAAGTTTGCCGGCATCCTGATTACCCAAGTGCCTGAAAGCCAGATCGACGCTCTGATCGGTGCATTGGCGACGCTGGAGGCTCAGGGCCTCAAGGTCACGGCTGAGCGCAGTGAAGAAACACCGGCAGTCGCCAAAATGCAGCCGATCACACTGGAGCTGGTCGGCCACGACAAGCCTGGCATCGTCCGCGAAATATCCCAGGCACTGGCCACCCGCCACATCAACGTGGAACGGCTGAGCACGGAACTGATTTCAGGCTCAATGTCGGCAGAAGAGCTGTTCAAGGCGGAAGCCGAGTTGTTGGCACCGGCCGAGCTGGACCCGGACGAGCTGCAACAGGCACTGGAAGCAATTGCCGGTGATTTGATGGTCGACATCACCCTACGCTGACAGGGCCGAGAATACGGGAGCCGCCGGGTGGCGGCTCCGCGAGGTCTTATTCGGCGCGAGCCGACAACAGGTCGCGACCACGGATCACGGCGCCACGCACCTGATCCGGCGCAGTACCGCCAATATGGTTACGGGCGGCAACAGACCCTTCCAACGTCAGCACATCGAATACATCGGCAGCGATGGTATCCGAGAACTGCTGCAGCTCTTCCAGCGTCATTTCACCCAGATCCTTGCCGGTCTTGATGCCGTAGGCCACCGACAGACCAACGATTTCGTGGGCATCACGGAACGCCACCCCTTTGCGCACCAAATAGTCCGCCAGATCCGTCGCTGTGGAAAAACCACGCAGTGCAGCTTCACGCATTTCCGGCTTGCGTGATTCGATCGCCGGAATCATGTCACCGAAGGCGCGCAGGCAGCCTTTCACCGTGTCTACGGTATCGAACAGCGGCTCCTTGTCTTCCTGATTGTCCTTGTTGTAGGCCAGCGGCTGGGACTTCATCAACGTCAGCAGCGCCATCAAATGACCGTAAACACGACCGCTCTTACCGCGCACCAGCTCAGGCACGTCAGGGTTCTTCTTCTGCGGCATGATCGAGGAACCGGTGCAGAAGCGGTCCGGCAGGTTGATGAAGTTGAACTGAGCCGAGGTCCAGAGCACCAGCTCTTCGGACATGCGCGTCATATGCATCAGCAGCAGACTGCTGGCCGCACAGAATTCGATTGCGAAGTCACGGTCGGAAACCGCATCCAGCGAGTTGCCGGCCGGGGCATCAAACTGCAGCAGTTCAGCGGTATAAGCGCGATCGATCGGGTAGGTAGTACCCGCCAATGCGGCGGCACCCAGCGGCAGGATATTGACCCGCTTGCGGCAATCGGCGAAACGTTCGTAATCACGGCTCAGCATCTCGAACCAGGCCAACAGGTGGTGACCGAAGGTCACTGGCTGGGCCGTTTGCAGATGAGTGAAGCCGGGCATGATGGTGTCCGCTTCCTGTTCGGCCAGATCCAGCAAGCCCTGCTGCAGACGACTAATTTCAGCAAGGATCAGGTCAATTTCATCACGCAGGTACAAACGGATATCGGTCGCGACCTGATCATTGCGCGAACGTCCGGTGTGCAGTTTTTTGCCGGTGATGCCGATTTTCTTGGTCAAGGCAGCTTCGATGTTCATGTGCACATCTTCCAGCGCTACCGACCACTCGAACTCACCGCGCTCGATCTCGACACGCACTTCACCCAAACCGCGGATGATGGCGTCACGCTCGTCTTCGGTCAGCACCCCGACCTTGGCCAACATGCGCGCATGGGCCACGGAGCCCTGGATATCCTGCTTGTACAGGCGACGGTCAAAATCGACGGACGCGGTAAAACGGGCAACAAAGGCGTCGGTCGGCTCGCTGAAGCGGCCACCCCACTGCTGATTGGTCTTCTGGCTCATGCCGGGCATCTCCTGATGATTCGGCCACCGCAGCGGCCCTGTCTATTTGGCGTCGATTATAGCAACCCTGGCCCGCATCAGTCTTGCGTCGGCCGCACTTGGCCGTTATCAGTGACGATCTGATACAATCCTGTTTATTTTTCATGCGTTCAGGGTTGACGCTTGCATAGGAGAGTCCCATGTCCCGCACCATCCGCATTGCCACCCGCCGCAGTCTGCTCGCGCTCTGGCAGGCCGAATACGTCAAGGCGGAGCTGGAACGGCACCACCCGGACGTCAACATCGAGCTGCTCAAGATCGAATCCCGTGGCGACAAGATTCTGGATACCCCGCTGGCCAAGATCGGCGGCAAGGGCCTGTTCGTCAAGGAACTGGAAAATGCCCTGCTCGACGGCAGTGCCGACATCGCCGTGCACTCAATGAAAGACGTGCCGATGGAATTTCCTGAAGGGCTTGGCTTGCCGGTGATCTGCGAACGCGAGCGTCCTACCGATGCTTTTGTCAGCAATGCCTATGCCTGCTTCGATGATCTGCCTCAGGGTGCAGTGGTGGGTACCTCCTCGCTGCGCCGTGAAGTGCAGATCCGCGAACGCCGACCCGACCTGCAGGTTCGCTTCCTGCGCGGCAATGTGCAGACCCGTCTGCGCAAGCTGGACGAAGGCCAATATGACGCCATCATTCTGGCAACCGCTGGCCTGCTGCGCCTGAAACTGGGTGAGCGCATCCGCCAGGAGATCAGCGCAGAAGAGAGCCTGCCGGCCGGTGGTCAGGGTGCCGTAGGCATCGAATGCCGCAATGATGATGCCGAGCTGATCGCCCTGCTCGCACCGCTGCACCATGCCGATACCGCCAGCCGTGTACTGGCCGAGCGGGCGCTGAACCGCCGTCTGGAAGGCGGCTGCCAGGTGCCGATCGGCTGCTACGCCGTGCTTGATGACGCCGGTGAAGAGCTGTATCTGCGTGGACTGGTCGGTCGCCCGGATGGCACCCGTGTCCTGCGTGACGAGATCCGCGGCCCCCGCGCCGAGGCCGAAGCAATGGGCATCACCCTCGCCGACCGCCTGCTGGCAGCGGGTGCCGATGCCATTCTGCGCGAAGTGTATAGCGAACGTGGCTAAACCGCTGAGCGGGCAACGGGTGCTGGTCACCCGCCCGGCCCACCAGTCCCGTAACCAGCTCGAACTCCTGCACCAACAGGGCGCAGAACCGGTTGCTCTGCCACTGTTGGAGATCGTCCCCACAACCGAGCAGGACGGGGCCGATTTCCAGCAGTGCAAGGCCTGTATTCTCGATCTGGACCGCTATTGCGACGTTATTTTCGTCAGCCCCAATGCCGCCAGCATCGGTGCCGACTGGATCGATGAATACTGGCCCCAGTTGCCGCTGGGCGTACGCTGGGTCGGCATCGGCCAGCAGACCTGCGACCGGCTGGAACAGCTAGGCGTCAACGCTTGGCACGCCGACGGCGGTTTTGATTCCGAAACCCTGCTGGCACACCCGTCCATGCAGGATATGACCGATGCGCGCATACTCATTCTGCGCGCTGAAGGCGGCCGCGACCTGCTCGCAGAGACCTTGCGCAGCCGCGGCGCCCGTATCGATTATGCCCACATCTATCGCCGCGTCTGCCCCGCTTATCCGCCCGGTCTTATCCAAAGTACTATTTATACGCAACCGTTATCGGCTATCCTGATCACCAGTGGTCAAGCCTTGCGCAATCTGCTGCACTTATGTGGACAACACCGCGCCACCTTGACCAATATTCTGATCATCGTTCCCAGTGCCCGCCTTGCCGAGCTGGCCCGTTCGCTGGGATTCAACCGAATCCGGGTAGCACAGGGACCAGACGACCGCTCCATGGTCGACGCATTGCTACCCGCCTGACCATCGGAACACGGCATGAAAAAGACCCACGATACGACATCTGCACCGCAGGACAGCAAGACCGCAGCTCAGGTAGATGAAGACAGTACCACCCACGAGCAGGACAGCGTCAACGACGTCCGCAGCGAAGACCCGCCGCCATATGCAACTCAGGCACAGGCTACCGTGCCACCGTCTACGGCGACCGACGAACCACGCTGTGGCGCGACTTGGCCGGGCAAACTCGCACTGGCGCTGTCAGTCATCGCCCTCGGCGGTGGCAGCTATCTGTTCTGGGAAGGCTGGCAGCTGAAACAGCAGAACAGCCAGCAGCAAAGCCAAATCAGCCAACAGGTTGAAACCGCACTGGCCAATGGCCGTGCGCAGGCAGCCGAAACCGTTGCCGGTGTCAGCCAACAGCTCGGCCAACTGCAGGCCCGTGCCGAGGCCGACAAGGCCAATATCGATGAGTTGCAGGATCGCCTGACCCGCAGCATCCAGCAGGTCACCGCCGATGCCGACGTCAGCCGTAAGGACTGGCTGCTGGCGGAAGTGGAATATCTGCTGCGTCTGGCCAACCAGCGCGTATTGATGGAACAGACCGCCGCCGGTGCCCTGAACCTGCTCAAGTCCGCCGATGAAAGCCTGCGCGAGACCGATGACGTCACTCTGTACGATGTGCGCAAGGCGCTGGCTGAAGATATCGCCGCCCTTGAAGCCGTGCCAACCCTGGACACCGAAGGCGTCTTCCTCAAACTCGCCGCCCTTAACCGTCAGGTCGATGGACTCCGCGTCACCCCGATCACCGACAAGCGCAAACTGCCCGCCCTGCTCGAAGAGATCACGCCCGACAGCGTACAGCAATCCTTTGGCGACGGCCTGAAGAGCAGCTGGAACACCGCGATGGACAAGTTCGAGACCCTGATCGTGATCCAGCATCATGACCAGCCGGTCAAACCGCTGATGTCACCAGAACAGACTTTCTTCCTGCAGCAAAACCTGCACCTGATGCTGGAACAGGCCCAGATGGCCCTGTTGCAGCGTAAACAGGATGTGTACACCACCAGCCTGGCCAAGGCACACGACTGGATCGGCACCCATTTTGACAGCAAGCAGGCCGACACCCAGGCACTGCTGCGAGGACTGGAAGAACTGCAGTCGGTTAATGTAGCCCCGGAACTGCCGGACATTTCCGGCTCGCTGGCCAGCCTGAAAGATTACCTGCGCCAGATGCAAACACTGCGGGAAGAGGGCTGATCCATGAAAAAACTCTTCGTTTTCCTGCTGATCTTTCTGGTCGCCGGGGCTTGGCTGGGCCAGATGATGGTACAGGACCCCGGCTATGTCTTGCTCGCCTATAAACAGACCACGATCGAAACCAGCCTCTGGGTGCTGCTGCTGTTGCTGATTATTGGCTTCGCACTGGGCCACTGGCTACTGAACCTGATCGCCGGCATACGCATGCCAGGCGACAAGGTACGGGGCTGGCAGAGCCGCCGCAACCAGCGCATCAGCCAGCGCAAAACCCTGAAAGGGATGGTCGCCCTGTCCGAAGGCAACTGGTGGAAAGCCCAACGCTTCCTGAGCCAGGCCGCCGAGCGTTCAGACCTGCCGGTGGTCAACTATCTGGCTGCCGCCCGTGCCGCCCATGAACAGGGTGACAGCAGCGGCACCGATGCTCTGCTCAACAAGGCTCGCACCTCAACACCTGAGGCTGAAGTCGCGATCGGTCTGACCCAGGCGCAATTCCAGCTGGACCGTGGCCAGCTCGAACCTTGCCTGGCCAACCTGCTGAATCTGCGCCGTCAGGCCCCCAAGAACACTCGCGTACTGCGCCTGTTGCAACAGACGTATCAGCGCTTGGAAGACTGGCTGGCACTGATTCAGCTGCTGCCCGAACTCAAGCGCCAGAAGGTATTAAGCGACGCCGACCTCAGCGCCCTCGAACAGCAGTGCCACCTGCAACGACTGAACCAGTGTGTCGCCACACTGCCCGCCGATACCGACATGCAGGAACGGCTACAGGTACTGAGCCGCAGTTGGCAGGCCGTGCCCCAGCACCTGCTGCACGACCCAGTCCTGGTCGGTCGCTATACCGAGCTGATGCGCACCATCGGTGCCGAAGCGGAAGCCGAGACCGTACTGCTGGACCTGATCAAACGCAAATGGGATGCACGCCTGGTCGAACTCTACGGCACACTGGCAGGCAAGGATCCGAGCAAACAGCTGGAGACCGCTCAAGGCTGGCTGAAGAAACATCCGGACTGTGCCGAGCTGGAGCTGACACTGGGACGCCTGAACATGCGCAACGAGCACTGGGATCAGGCGATCAGCCATTTCGAGCGCAGCTTCGAACTGGCCCCCCGTGTGGAAACCTTTGGTGAACTGCTGCGCCTGCTGCAACATTTGGGCAAGACCGAGCAGGCGGCACAACTGATGCAGACCAATCTCAGTCAGGTAACGCCTACATTGCCGGCGCTGCCGTTGCCGCATTGACCAACGCAGGTCATCGCACACACTAAAAAGGGCAGCTCATCGGCTGCCCTTTTTTCATTCCCGCATCAAGCAGGCATTACGTGGTCCTGCCACACTCAGGAGTTGGCGGTTTTCGCCGGACGTGGAGACCAGGCAAACACATCGGAATGGATCTGTGCGTCATCAACACCCTTGGCTTCCAGTCGGTCCACCAGCGCATGTACCATGCCCGGTGAGCCACAGGCATACACCGCCAGGTCAGCGTCGACAGCCGTCAGATCAGCGGCCAGCGCATCCGGCATCAACCCCGTGCGACCCTCCCAGCCGGGACTGTTTTCCGGTTCGCTGACCACCGGCACGAAGCGCACGTTGGCATGCTCATGAGCCCACTGCTGCGGCAGCTTTTCCAGATAGATGTCCGCTTCCACCCGTGCGCCCCAGTAGATGTCGATCGGATTACCCACCTGGTTCGCCAGCAGGTGCTCGACCATGCTCTTGATCTGGGCAAAGCCGGTACTGGCCGCGGCAAAGATGAAACGGGTATCCGGTGACAGCGTATGTGCATTGAGACAAGACGCACCCTTGGGCAGCTCGACATCGATCGCTGTCTGCGTACGCAGGTGCTCCAGGATCATGGCATTGAACTCGCTGCCCGGCACCTGACGGATATGCAGTTCCAGATCGCGTCCCTGATCCGGTGCCGAAGCGATGGAGAAAGACGCTTTTTTGCCTTCGGGCAGATGCAGATCCAGATACTGACCGGCATGAAAATGCATGTTGTCGCGATCGCTTGCCTCCAGGCGCAGACGCACCCGGAACACATCGTGGTTCAGTGCTTCAAAGCCGGTAATGTCGCAATGTTTTTTTTCTACAGCAAACACGTATTCACTCCTGACCGGACAGCCACGCTGCCCGGCATAATGCGGTTAACAAATATCCAGCTGATCCCAGATGGCATCGACATGCGCTTTCACCGCCGGGTCCATACTGATCGGCTCGCCCCACTCTCGAGTGGTCTCACCTTCCCACTTGTTGGTCGCGTCCAGCCCCATCTTGGAGCCCAGACCCGACACCGGCGACGCAAAATCTAGGTAATCGATCGGCGTATTGTCGATCATCACCGTATCACGCTGCGGGTCCATGCGGGTGGTAATGGCCCAGATAACATCCTGCCAATCGCGTGCATTTACATCGTCATCACAGACTATAACGAACTTGGTATACATGAACTGACGCAGGAATGACCAGACACCGAGCATGATCCGCTTGGCATGTCCGGGATACTGTTTCTTGATGGTTACCACCGCCATCCGGTAGGAACAGCCTTCCGGCGGCAGGTAAAAGTCGACGATTTCAGGGAACTGCTTCTGCAGGATCGGCACGAACACTTCGTTCAGCGCCACCCCCAGCACCGCCGGCTCATCAGGCGGACGCCCCGTGTAGGTACTGTGATAGATCGCATCCTTACGGCGCGTAATCCGCTCCACAGTGAAGACCGGGAAGGAATCTACCTCGTTGTAGTAACCGGTATGGTCACCGAACGGTCCTTCATCAGCCATTTCATCAGGGTCGATGTAGCCTTCAAGAATGATCTCGGCACTGGCCGGCACCTGCAGGTCGTTACCGATACACTGGATGACTTCAGTCTTGCCCCCGCGCAGCAGGCCTGCAAAGGCGTACTCGGACAGGGTATCGGGGACCGGTGTCACCGCACCCAGAATGGTTGCCGGATCGGCACCCAGTGCTACCGCGACCGGAAATCTCTCCCCCGGATGCGCCTGTTTCCATTCCCGGAAGTCCAGTGCGCCACCGCGATGAGCCAGCCAGCGCATGATCAGCTTATTGCGGCCAATCAACTGCTGGCGATAGATCCCAAGATTCTGACGCGGCTTTTCCGGGCCTCGGGTAATCACCAGCGGCCAGGTCACCAGCGGACCGGCGTCACCGGGCCAGCAGGTCTGAATCGGGAGGCGTGTCAGGTCGACATCATCACCTTCCAGCACCACTTCCTGACAGGGAGCCCGACGGACCTTCTTCGGCCCCATGTTGAGCACCTGTTTATACAGCGGCAGCTTGTCCCAGGCATCTTTCATGCCCCGCGGCGGCTCGGGCTCCTTCAACTGGGCCAGCAGCTTGCCGACATCACGCAGGGCTTCCACCGACTCTTCGCCCATACCCAGCGCGACGCGTTCGGGGGTGCCAAACAGATTGCCCAGCACCGGCATGTCAAACCCCTTGGGGTTTTCAAACAGCAGCGCCGGGCCACCAGCCTTGAGGGTGCGGTCACAGATTTCGGTCATCTCCAACACCGGGTCAACCGGCAGGGTGATGCGCTTCAGTTCACCGCGTGCTTCCAGCATGTTGATGAAGTCACGCAGGTCCTTGTATTTGGGTGTCGACATGGGCTTGCTCATTCCAGGCTGCGCCGCGTCTGCGCATCCATACGCTGCGGCTTAACGTACATCCTGTGCATAAAAAAGGGTAAGTGGTTAGCTTACCCTGTTGCGGCGATTTTGGTTCACACCGAAGTGTGTGATCGGCCTTATTTACGCTTCATCGACAGGAAGAACTCGTCGTTGGTCTTGAAGTCTTTCAGCTTGTCGATCACGAACTCGGTAGCTGCGGAATCATCCATCGGGTCCAGCAGCTTGCGCAGAATCCACATGCGCTGCAGCTCTTCCTCGGTGGTCAACAGATCCTCGCGGCGGGTGCCCGAACGACGGATATTGATCGCCGGGAAGACACGTCGCTCAGCAATCTTGCGGTCCAGATGGACTTCAGAGTTACCCGTGCCCTTGAACTCTTCGAAGATGACTTCGTCCATCTTGGAGCCGGTATCGACCAACGCTGTCGCGATGATGGTCAGACTGCCGCCTTCCTCGATGTTACGCGCCGCACCGAAGAAACGCTTGGGGCGTTCCAGAGCGTGAGCGTCCACACCACCGGTCAACACCTTGCCCGACGACGGGATCACGGTGTTGTAGGCACGAGCCAGACGGGTAATGGAGTCGAGCAGGATCACCACGTCCTTCTTGTGCTCGGTCAGGCGCTTGGCCTTCTCCAGCACCATTTCGGCAACCTGTACGTGACGTGACGGCGGCTCATCGAAGGTGGAGGCAACCACTTCACCACGCACGGTACGCTGCATGTCCGTCACTTCCTCGGGGCGCTCGTCGATCAACAGTACGATCAGGTAGCACTCGGGGTTGTTACGGGTAATGCTGTTGGCGATGTTCTGCAGCATCAGTGTCTTACCCGCCTTGGGCGGTGACACGATCAACGCACGCTGGCCCTTGCCCATCGGGCAAACCAGATCGATAACACGGGCAGTCAGGTCTTCCGTGCTGCCGTTACCGATTTCCATGCGCAGACGCTTCTGAGCGAACAGCGGTGTCAGGTTTTCAAACAGGATTTTGTTCTTGGCGTTTTCCGGACGGTCATAGTTGATCTCATTGACCTTCAGCAACGCAAAGTAACGTTCACCATCCTTCGGCGGACGAATCTTACCGGTAATGGTGTCACCGGTGCGCAGATTGAAACGGCGAATCTGGCTCGGCGATACATAGATGTCGTCGGGGCCGGCCAGATAGGAGGAATCCGCAGACCGCAGAAAGCCGAAGCCATCCTGCAGGATCTCCAGTACGCCATTGCCATAGATATCTTCACCGCCTTTGGCATGCCGCTTCAAAATCGCGAAGATAACATCCTGTTTGCGGGAGCGGGCCATGTTTTCGAGGCCCATTTCGGTAGCGATTTCCAGGAGTTCCGGAACGCTTTTCAGTTTCAGTTCGGTAAGATTCATAGTCTTCAGGAAGCAGCCGCTATCGGCTGGTTGCGGATGGGAACCGGAGGGTTAGTCAGAAGAAAAATAGTTAAGGTACTGCAATAGATGCCCATGTAATCGAACGCAGGGCCATACGTGGATCTACTATAAAAGGTAACCTGTGCAGTGTCCAGCAAGGAGGGGAAAAACGCAGCCGTAACGACTGCGTCTTATCCGGTGTCGTCAGAGGTTGGCGTCGATGAAAGCCGCCAGCTGAGACTTGGACAGGGCACCGACTTTGGTCGCTTCGACATTGCCGCCCTTGAATAACATCAGGGTCGGGATGCCACGGATGCCGAATTTGGGCGGAGTTTCGTTGTTTTCGTCGATGTTCAGTTTGCAGACCTTGAGCTTGCCCGCATACTCTTTGGCAATCTCTTCCAGAACCGGCGCGATCATTTTGCAAGGTCCGCACCATTCGGCCCAGTAGTCTACCAGTACAGCGCCATCAGCCTTGAGTACATCTTCTTCAAAGGAGGCGTCAGTTACATTGACGATATTTTCACTCATGGATAGATTCTCCAGTGCACCCGGTGCGTTAAAGACAATTTTCGATGATAACACCTGCCACAGGTTACTGCCAGATTCACGCCCTATCCGCCCCTGCACTGACCCCTGTCACCAAAAAAGGTAGCGCCCAAGCCGGCATAACCGGTATTTTTGAACGCTGCTCTATATTTGCTATCGAGGATACCGTTTGATGCATGCTCAGGACCCTTCGCCGACGCCTACCGCCGACGCATCTCTGTTGGCCGCCATCGACCTGGGGTCGAACAGCTTCCACATTATTGTGTCCCAGCTGTTTGCCGGCGAGCTGAAAACGCTGGACGTACTATCCGAGAAGGTACAGCTGGCGGCCGGCATGGATGCCGAAGACAACCTGACCGATGCTGCCATCGAACGCGGTCTGGAGTGTCTGAGCCGCTTTGCCCAGCGCGTCAGTGACCTGCCGCGCGCCTCAATTCGCGTGGTCGGTACCAACGCACTGCGCCAGGCACACAACAGCACGGCGTTCCTCAGCCAGGCACAGGCCTTGCTGGGCACACCCGTTGAAGTCATCGCCGGGCGCGAGGAAGCCCGCCTGATCTATCTCGGCGTGGCGCATACACTCGCCGATGATACCGGCCGCCGACTGGTGGTGGATATCGGTGGTGGCAGCACCGAGTGCATTATCGGTGAACGTTTCGAACCGCGCGTGTGCGAAAGTCTGCACATGGGCTGTGTCAGCTATAGCGATCTGTTTTTTGCCGATGGCGAGATTACCGCTGCCGCCATGCATGCTGCGCGTACTGCGGCCTTACAGGAGCTGCTCTCGATCCGGCGCAACTATCGCCGCCTGGGCTGGAACAGCAGTGTCGGTGCATCAGGTACGGTGAAGGCGGCCCGACAGGCCTGTATTGCTCTGGGCTTCAGTACAGAGCACATTACCCGCGAGGCCCTGCAGCAACTCAGCCACTATCTGATTGAACAGGGCCACTGTGAACAACTGCAGATCGACGGCATCAAGCCGGAACGTTGCGCGGTACTGCCTGCAGGCGTTGCCATTCTCAGCGCCATTTTCGAGTCCCTTGATGTCCGCCAGATGAGCTTTTCCGAAGGCGCACTGCGTGAAGGCGTGCTCTATGACATGGCCGGACGCCTGCGCCATGAAGATGTACGCGAGCGCACCATCAATGCCCTGACCCGGCGCTACCATGTCGACCGTAAACAGGCCTCACGGGTAGAAGCCACAGCACTGATTGCACTGGCTCAGCTCAAGGAAAGCTGGGGCCTGACGAGCAGCAGCTATCATGAAATGCTGAGCTGGGCGGCACGCAGCCATGAAATTGGCCTGGCCGTTGCACATAGCCAATTTCACAAGCACAGCGCCTATCTGCTGCACCACTCCGATCTGCCCGGCTTTACCCATCTGGAACAGCAGCTGCTGGCCTTTCTGGTCCGCGGCCATCGGCGCAAATTCCCCAAGGACGAATACCGCCAGCTGCCCGAAGCATTGCGCCAGTCCTATCGCTACCTTTGCCTGCTACTGCGCTTGTCGGTAGTGATGCATCGCAGTCGCAGCAAGGCCCGCCTGCCCGCCTTCACCCTGAGGGCCGATGCCCAGAAGGTCGAACTCCATTTTCCGCCCGGATGGCTGGACCACCATCCGCTGACCCGCGCCGATCTGGAGCAGGAAGCCGGCTATCTGCGCAATATCGATTTCAAACTCAAGGTCAGCTGATGCTGCATCGACTCGGCATTGCCTGCCGCGAGGTTCTCGGCGACAGCTACAAGGTCATCACCACCCTGTTCCGGATCATGATCCCGGCCATTCTGGTGGTGAAAGTACTGACCGAACTCGGTGCCGCAATGCTGCTGGGGCAGCTGTTCGCGCCGGTCATGGGCTGGATGGGGCTGCCGCCGGAAGCGGGGCTGATCTGGGCCTCCGCCATGCTAACCAATATCTATACTGGCCTGGTGATTTTTTTCTCGACTGCGGGCACCGAGGGCTGGAGCGTTGCTCAAGTCACGGTACTGGCCACCCTGCTGCTCAGTGCCCACAACCTGCCGGTAGAAGTTCGGGTGGCGCAGAAAGCCGGCTGCCGCATCCTGCCACAGCTGTTGCTGCGCATCGGCGGCGGCATACTGCTGGGTATTCTGCTGCACCACAGCTACCGCCTCAGCGACAGCCTGCAAAGCGTCAACACATTGCCTTGGACACCGGCTCCCGTCGATGATGGATGGCTGGCCTGGGGACTCAGTCAGCTGGAAACGCTGGGCTGGACCGCCGTAATGATTGTCGCCTTGATGACGGCACTGAAACTGCTGCGCTGGCTGGGCATCGAACGCCTGCTGGAATGGATGTTACGTCCGCTGCTGAAATTGATCGGAATTGCACCCGGCGCGCTGTCAATCACGCTGATCGGGATGACGCTGGGACTGGCCTATGGCGGTGGCCTGTTAATTCGGGAAGCCGAGCGCGGTGATATACATCCGGCCGATATTTTCTGCGCCATCAGCCTGCTGGGGCTGTGCCACAGTCTGATCGAGGATACGCTGCTGGTGATGCTGATCGGTGCCGATCTGTCTGGCATTTTCTGGGCTCGCATGGTCTTCGCACTGGCCATGATCGCGCTGATCAGCCGTCTGCTGCCCCGGTTGCGCCAGGACCGGCTGGTACGCTCGGTGAGCAAACCCTAGATACAAAAACGCCCTGCTGAGCAGGGCGTTTTTTTCACTCGGCTATCAGCTCGGTTTAGGCTTTCGGACCGGCTGCGATGATCTCTTCAGATACACCGGCAAACTTGGTGAAGTTGGTAACGAACTGCTTGGCCAGATCAGCCGCTGCCGCATCATAGGCTGCCGCATCCGCCCAAGTCTTGCGCGGGTTCAACAGCGTGCTGTCGACACCCTGCACCGCGGTCGGTACAGCCAGGTTAATGCCGTCCAGCTGTTCGGTTTCGCAATCCTGCAACGCGCCACTCTGGATCGCACTGATGATGGCACGGGTCGTCGGGATGCTGAAACGTTCGCCAGTACCGTAGGCACCACCGGTCCAGCCAGTGTTAACCAGATATACGCGTGAACCGTACTCTTCAATACGCTTCATCAACAACTCAGCGTAGACGTGCGCGGCACGCGGGAAGAAAGGTGCGCCGAAGCAGGTCGAGAAGGTGGACTTGATACCACCGCCAGAACCCATTTCAGTGGAGCCCACCAGTGCGGTATAACCGGACAGGAAGTGATACGCGGCCGCTTCCTTGGTCAATACGGAGACGGGCGGCAGAACACCGGTCAGGTCACAGGTCAGGAAGACGATGGAATCCGGCTCGTCACCCATATTGGTGGCCGAACGCTTTTCTACGTGATCCAGCGGGTAGGCACAACGACCGTTTTCGGTCAGGCTGGTATCGTTGTAATCGGCCTTGCGACCGCCATCCAGCGTCACGTTCTCGACGATGGCACCGAAACGGATCGCGTCCCAGATGATCGGCTCGTTCTTCTTGCTCAGGTTGATGGTCTTGGCGTAGCAGCCACCTTCCAGATTGAACACAACGCCCTTGCCCCAACCGTGCTCATCGTCACCGATCAGGTAACGCTCAGGGTCGGCGGACAGAGTGGTCTTACCGGTACCGGACAGACCGAAGAACAGGGTCGTTGAACCGTCTTCACCAATGTTGGCGGAGCAGTGCATCGGCAGCACGTCTTTTTCCGGCAGCAGGAAGTTCTGCACCGAGAACATCGCTTTCTTCATCTCACCGGCATAGCGCATACCGGCCAGCAGGACCTTGCGCTTGGCAAAGTTCAGGATGACGCAGCCATCGGAGTTGGTGCCATCACGCTCGGGATCACACTGGAAACCGGCCGCGTTGATGATCTGCCACTCTTCCTTGCCCTTCGGGTTGTACTCGTGCGGACGGATGAACAGGTTCAGACCAAAGAGGTTCTGCCACGCGGTTTCGGTGCTCATTTTCACCGGCAGATAATGGTTGTGATCCGCGCCTACGTGCACGTCGGAAACAAAGTGTTCCTTGTCGGCCAGGTACTCTTCAACACGCGCCCACAGTGCATCGAACTTGTCGGCATTGAACGGACGGTTGATATTGCCCCATTCAATGGCATCGGCAGTGCTGGGCTCTTCAACGATGAAGCGGTCCATCGGCGAGCGACCAGTGCGCTGTCCGGTGGTGACAACCAGTGCTCCGGTGTCAGCCAGGACACCTTCATTACGCTGAATCGCACGCTCAACCAGCTCAGCCGGGGTCAGATTCACGTGTACGCTATTGACGGTTTCTTTGGTCATTACTGGATTCCCTTGGCTGTTCGCCAAACAATTACCTGAAAGCATATAAGGCTTCTGCGTTCCGGTTAACGCAGTTAGGGGTCGCTATTTTTGGGGCCGTATTATTGCACAAAAAGCCCCATGATGGGACCGCATTGGCCCCTTCTCGCGTTAAACCGCAGCGCGGTCCGTCCCCTCCGGTATAACACACTGATTAATCAGTGCATTCTGCCATCTTTATCGAGATACCCCGGCGTCTGGAACAGCGCACGGATATCCGCTTCATCGAAACGGTAGCCCTGGTTGCAGAATTGACAGCCAACATCAATGACGCCGTCCTGCTGCGCCAGGATATCCAGCAACTCATCCTCATTCATGTACTTCAGCACTTCGGCACTGCGTTCACGCGAGCAATCGCATTTAAAACATACCGCCTGGGGATCATAGAGACGGCAGGTTTCTTCATGGAACAAACGATACAGCAACTGTTCGTTTTCCAGTTCAAGCAATTCACTGTCCTTCAGCGTTGATGCCAACATGCTGATACGCTGCCAGTCGTCATCGCCTTTGCCTTCTGCCGGCAGCACCTGCAACATCAGGCCAGCAGCACGCTGTCCATCGGCCACCAGTTGAATGGATGTTCCCAACTGCTCTGACTGTTCAAAGTAACTTTGCAGGCATTGTGCCAGGGTCGCACCTTCCAGCGGCACCACACCCTGATAGCGCTGACCGCTTTCCGGCTCGATGGTCAGGGCAATACGGCCATTGACCAGCAACTCGTTGAAGGCCAGATCATCGGCCACGTCACCTTCATAACGGGCCAGCGCACGCAGTTCGTGACGGTGGTTGCACTCGGCCATCAGCAGACGGACCTCCCCCTCACCCTGTGCCTGCAGCAACAGCCGTCCTTCGAATTTCAGCGTCGAGCCGAGCATGCTGACTGCAGCCAGCATCTCACCCAGCAGCCGCTGAAGCACAGGCGGGTAGTCATGCCGGGCCAACACCTCCTGATAGCTGTGTTCTAGGCCCGCGACGACGCCACGGACATCGATCTGGTCGAAAAGGATACGCTGGATCTGATCAGGGTTGCTCATTCAGGGGTTCCCGGAGTTTTCTGTATCTGGCGGCGAGACAGCCAGGCGGTGTTGCTAGAATAGATAAACTGTAATTCTAGCTGAATGAACCCAAGATGATCACCCCAGAACCCGTGTTTTCCACCCGTTGGCGCCCTGCCACCCTGATCGGCATGCACCTGGCTGCCGCCCTGCTGCTGTTCAGTTTCATCAACGACAGTGGCCATGCGCTCTGGCGGATGCTGGATGTGCAGGTTTTTCACTGGCTGAACGGTTCGCTGTTCGCCAACGAAAACTGGGCCCGCTTCTGGGCCTGGATGAATACCCGCGAACTCGATGCGGCCTCTGCCGTGTGTATGCTGGTATTTCTGGTATTCCCAGGACTGGGACTCAAGCGCACCCAGTTGCAAGCCGGCTTCACCGGCTTTCTGCTGCTGATGATTCTGATGCTGCCACTGCGCGAAGTGTTGTCGGATTATGCGGAAGCAACGGGACTGAGCGGCCCGAGCCCGTCACTGCAACTGGAGCCCGTATACCGGTTCAGCACCGAACTGCCGGAGATTCCGGCCAAGGACAGTGCCTCGACCAGCTTCCCCGGGGATCATGCCAGTGTATTGATGGTCTGGCTCGGGTTCTTGCTGTTCAATGCCCGCAGCCTCGGTACGCTGGCGGCAACCGCGCTGGCACTACTGCTGATGCTGCCGCGCCTGTTCGGTGGTGCACACTGGTTTACCGATGCAGCGGTTGGCGGCCTGAGCCTAGCACTGGTAACGCTGGCGTGGGCCTATGCATCCCCGCTGCCGCATTTAATCAACCGGGGCCTGCTGCGCCTGCTGACGCCGCTCTATCGCCTGGCCGGTCGCATCCCGCTACTGGGCCGACTCGCCTTCTTCAACCCGGCTGGCTGATCAGTCCCAGCTACCCTTGACCCGTAGCAGCTCGCGCCGGCTTTTCTTGTCGGGGCGATGCTCGGGGGCACTGCCCAACGTCTTGCGTGCCAGTGCCTGCGCTTCACGGGCGCGGATGCTGTCTTCGGTCTCCCGATACAGCTTCTGCGCCTCACTGGCGCCCCGGCGTTGATCGGAAAGCGCGAGAACTTCTACCGTTTTCTCATCATGTCCCTGACGCACACGGATCAGTGCCCCGATCTCGACCGCCTTGCTGCACTTGCTGCGCTGGCCATCATAATGAACCTTGCCACCCTCGATCATCTGCTTGGCCAACGCACGGGTCTTGTAAAAGCGTGCGGCCCACAACCATTTATCCAGCCGCACAACTGCATGCGGTGCCGGTTCATGTGCGTGTTTATGTCCGTGACTCATAGTGCGGCAATCACCTCGCTGAAGTCGTTGGTCGCCTCATATTCATCGATCTGCCGTTCGGGCTGAGTCGAATCGGGCTGGGTAATGCTCAACAGATGGCCGATACCGTAGCGTCGTGCCGACGCCAGCACCGCCAGACTGTCATCGACAAGCAGCGTACGCTGAGGGTTGAACGGCTCCACTTCCTGCAACGCGTGCCAGAACGCCTGATCCTCTTTAGGGTAGCCGAAGTCATGCGAACAGATGACGCCATCCACCAGCGTATCGATCGCGGTGACCTCGACTTTCAGCGCCAAGCTGTCGCGGTGGGCATTGGTCACGATCACCGTACGCCGCCCCGTGGCCTGAACCGCTTGCAAGAACGCCTGGGCACCGGGGCGAAAGCCGATGCGCTCCATGATGTCACGCTTGAGCAGGGCGATCGGCAGGTTAAGCTGCTCCGTCCAGTAGTCCAGACAGTACCAACTCAACGCCCCCTGTTCGCGGCGGATTCGCTCGTGCAACCATTCACGCGCCTGTTCCAGCGCCATGTCATGATGCTGGGCATATCGCTCCGGCAACAGCTCCAGCCAGAAGTGGGAATCGAAATGGAGATCGAGAAGGGTGCCGTCCATATCGAGCAGGACAGTATCTATGGCTTGCCAATCGAGCATAATCAGGGAAGACTCTTCATATATTGCAACTGAAATCGGAAATCAGTATGCCTGCCAAACCCGAAATTTTGAAGTTGAGCCCGATTGCCAACAGCCGCCTGTTCCATATTGAAGCCATGGAACTGCGCTTCAGCAATGGTGTCGAGCGTCGCTACGAGCGCCTGATGACCGGTGGCAACGGTGCCGTTATGGTCGTCGCCATCAATGAGTACAATCAGGTCGTATTGATCCGCGAGTATGCCGCCGGCCTCGACGACTATGTGCTGACCCTGCCCAAGGGATTGATTGATCCCGGCGAGGATGCCCTGACCGCCGCCAACCGCGAGCTGCAGGAAGAAGCCGGATTTGCCGCTGACCAACTGACATTTATCAAGCAGCTCACCGCAGCGCCCAACTACATGGGTCACCGGATTGATGTCATCCTCGCGCGCAGTCTGTCGGTCAGCAAGCTGGAAGGCGATGAGCCCGAGCCGCTGGAAGTGGTGCTTTGGCCGCTCGACAACCTGCCAGAGCTGTTCGCCCGTGACGAATTTTCAGAAGGCCGTTCAATCGCGGCCCTGTGCCTGGTGGAACAGCTGCTGCGTACGACGTGATCACGCCCCCTTGTAATTGGCTTGCCGTACCACCATGTATGAACATTGTGCGTACGGCCATGCCGACACGCACACCGAATACTGCTACAAACTGTGCCATGATAATGCGCATATTCAGTGTTATCATCGGACGCAGATCAAAGGTTGCGCCCTCGGCGCGCCTTAAAACAACAAACGTTTTATGCTGAACCTGTCTGACAAATCAAGGTGAATACTATGAGCTTCGAACTGCCTGCACTGCCGTACGCGAAAGATGCACTGGAACCGCACATCTCTGCCGAAACCCTGGAATTCCACCACGGCAAACACCACAATACCTACATTGTGAAGCTGAATGGCCTAGTACCGGGAACCGAGTTCGAAGGCAAGTCTCTGGAAGAGATCATCAAGACCGCTCCGGCAGGTGGCGTATTCAATAACGCGGCTCAGGTGTGGAACCACACTTTCTACTGGCACTGCCTGTCTCCGAACGGTGGCGGCGCTCCGACTGGCGAAATCGCTGACGCCATCGCTGTTAAATGGGGTTCTTTCGAGAAATTCCAGGAAGAATTCAACGACAAGGCGGTGAACAACTTCGGTTCCAGCTGGACCTGGCTGGTGAAGAATGCCGACGGTACCCTGGAGATCGTCAACACCAGCAACGCCGGCACGCCGATGACCGCAGGTCAGACCGCACTGCTGACCGTCGACCTGTGGGAACACGCCTACTACATCGACTACCGCAATGTACGTCCTGATTACCTGAAAGGTTTCTGGGCGCTGGTAAACTGGGACTTCGCTAACGAGAACTACGCTGCATAAGCCGTTCCGCAGTCCCGATAAAGGCGCCTGATGGCGCCTTTATTGTTTATACTGAGCCACTTTCCGGAGGTAAGGATACCCGCCGTCAATGCCCAGATTCCCCCTGCTGCTAACCTGCTCACTCTGGCTTCTGTTCACCCTGTGCATGATGTCTGTCTTGATTCGTCAGGACCTGCACACACTCGAACAGCAACAGACTGCCGTTCTCACTCAGCTGCAAAATCAGTTGCACAACCGTATGCAGCAAAGCCAATCACTGCTGCACCATGTCAGTCATATGACCGTGCTGCCGCACAGCCGACTGTTCAGTCCGGCTTTGCGTGCCGAGTTGGAAGCACTGCGCCAACTGGCACCCGCAGTTAAGCGCATTCAGCTGCAACAACGGGTACGCAACAACGTGATTCAAACCTTCGAACAAGCGGTGCGCCTACACTACCCTGACTTTCTGCTGCATGGCCTGAACCCCCTGACCCGGCCAGCGACCGAGCCATCAGGCGCACCCGTATTTCATCCGCTGGTTCTGGTGGTACCGAACTCCGCCGAGGCCCAGCCACCGCTGCTGGGCACCGATCTGGGGCTCATACCCGCTCTGCAACCGGCCCTGCAAGCCACCCGCTCCAGCCCCGACGTGACCTTTTCCGCCATCTATAATCAATCACGCGGTGAGCCCTTACTGAGCATGTTTCAGGCCTCGGCACACCACCCCGGGCTCATTGCGTCACTGGTCATCGCCGTCGATCGCCTGCTGGATATACAAGGACTGCCTGTTGGCACTCGACTGACCCTGCAGCTGGGCAACGACACCCAGCCGGTAACACTGACGCCGCCTGCCACCGAAAATGCATGGCATTATCGGTCACAGGTACAACATGCCCACCTCAATGCGTTACCGGTCCAGTTGACGCTCGACCACCCGCTGCGGCTACAGGACTTCAGTTATTGGCCCCTGCTGCTGGCCCTGTTGCTCAATACTCTGGGCTGCCTGCTGCTGCACGCCTGGATCCGCCAGCGCCAGGCTACCCGGCACTGCCACCAGGAAACGCTGGAGATCGATCAACTCAAGCAACATCTGCAACAACATTCGGGTGAATTGCAGCAGCAACTGCAGGAAAACCAGCGCCTGACACTTCGCATCCTCGACATTCAGGAACGCGAACGTCGCCATCTGGCGCAGGAACTGCACGACGAACTGGGGCAGTGCCTGACCGCCATCCGTACCGATGCCCGCATGCTCTTGCAGGACCACCCCAACCGCGACGACAGCGTCAACCATCATGCCGAGAGCATCGATGCGATCGCCTGCCATATCTACGATGTCACCTACGACCTGATGCACGCACTGCGCCCCAGCCTGCTGGATGACTTGGGACTGGTCGACGCCGTCCGTGAACTGGTCCGCGGGCTCGGCCTGGAACGTCAGGGCATTCAGACCGACCTGCAGCTTTCAGGCGCACTCAATGACATGGAAGAACGTTACAACATCAACCTCTATCGCATGATTCAGGAAGCCCTGACCAACCTCCAGCGCCACGCCCACTGCAGTCAGGCCAGCATCCGCCTGCAACGCTTTGACGCGGACGGCCCGACCGACCGGCTGGAACTTGAAATCAGCGATAACGGCTGCGGTTTCGACCCACAGGTGATCAGCCGCAAGGGCCGCTTTGGCGTGCTCGGCATGCAGACCCGCGCCAAGGCACTGGACGGCTCACTGCAGCTGGACAGCGCGCCGGAGCAAGGTACCCGGCTACTGTTCAGAATTCCGCTGGCTGCAGCAACGGATACAGATATGGCCACACGGTCTGCAACAGGATCGGCTGCGCTGCCGCCGTCGGATGCAGACCATCGGCCTGCATCAGCTGTGGCTTGAGCGCCACCCGCTCCAGTAGAAAGGGTACCAGCGCCACATCATAGGCGTGCGCCAACTCGGGGTAGATTGAATAGAACCTTTGCGTATATTGCGGTCCATAGTTAGGTGGTATCCGTATGCCGATAAGCATCACGTCGGCACCGGACTGCCGACTCAGCTCGACCATCTGACGCAGGTTTTGCTCCATGACCTGCAGCGGGGTACCACGCAAGCCGTCATTGGCACCCAGTTCCAGCACCACCAGGTCGGGCCGATAGTCCGCCAACAGCCGTGGCAGGCGCTGCAAACCGCCACTGCTGGTTTCACCGCTGATACTGGCATTGACCACGCGGTCGACCAGCTTGCGCTGTTTCAGCTCCTGCTCCAGCAGGCTGACCCAGCCCTGTTCCGCCGGCAGGCCATAGGCCGCCGACAGGCTGTCGCCCAGCACCAGCAACGTTTTTGCCTGCAGCGGGGACGCCCAGACAACCAACACGAACAACATCGAAATCAGGGATCGCATGTCACACCTCAACCGAGAAAAGCCGCTTATTGAGGCCCAAGATGTCGCAAAAAGTTTCAACACTCAAGCAGGATCGGTAGAACTGTTCCGTAATCTCGACGTGCGCATCATGCCCGGCGAGAGCCTGGCCATCATTGGCCGCTCGGGTGCCGGCAAATCGACCCTGCTGAGCCTGTTGGCCGGTTTGGACACCCCGACCGAGGGACAGATCCTGTTCGACGACCAACCGCTGGAACAGCTTGATGATGCCGCCCGGGCCGATCTGCGACTGCAACAGATCAGCTTTATTTTCCAATCGTTCCACCTGTTGCCAGAGCTCGATGCGCTGGACAATGTCCGCCTGCCACTGGAAATCCAGGGGCGCAAGGATGCCGATGCCCAGGCGCGCCATTGGTTGCAGCAGGTCGGTCTGGGTGCCCGGCTTGATCATTATCCGGCGCAGTTGTCCGGCGGTGAGCAACAGCGGGTCGCAATCGCCCGCGCGTTCGCCACCGAGCCCAAGGTGCTGTTTGCCGACGAGCCCACCGGCAATCTGGATGACGACACCGGCCAGCAGATCATCGAGCAGCTGTTCGATCTCAACACCAATGCCGGTACTACGCTGATTCTGATCACCCACGATATCGATCTCGCCAGCCGCTGCCAGCGCCGACTGCATCTGCAGAACGGCCGTCTGGAAGAGGTGCCGGCATGAGCCTGCTGACCCGTCTGGCCGCCCGCCAGCTGCTGACCCAGCTACGCACAACCGAGTGGCGCGCACTGCTGCTGGCCAGCTGGATCGCCATCGCGCTGACCACCCTGCTGGCGGTACTGGGTGATCGCCTGGAACGCGGCCTGATGCGTGAAAGTGCCAGCTTGCTGGGTGCCGACCTGGTATTGAGCAGCAGCCGCCCGCTCACGCCCGAACGGCTACAGGGCCTGCCATTGCAGGGTATCCAGCAGACTCCCGTGATCCAGTTCCCCAGCATGGTCGGACAAGGCGACAACCTGATGCTGGTATCGGTGCGGGCCCTGCAGGCACCCTACCCACTGCGCGGCGAACTGGTCACCGAACCTGCCGGTACCGGTATCCCCGCGCCCGGTGAGGTCTGGGTTGAGCCACGGGTGATGACCCAGCTGCAATTGCAACCGGGTGCGCAACTGGAGTTCGGTTACCAGCCGCTAACCGTCAGTCGGGAGCTGCTGGCATCCCCCGACCGCGGCACCGGCTTCCGCAGTTTCAGCCCGCACATTCTGGTCAACGCCGCCGACCTGGACGCCAGCGGCGTGCTTGCCCCCGGCAGTCGCGCCAACTACCGCATCCTGTTTGCAGGCTCGTCGGCAGCGGTGCGGACGCTTGACCAAGCCCTGCGCCCGACGCTGGCCAGCCACGAACGTATTCATGCCCTGCAGGCAGACCAGCCACTGACCGGCAACGCGCTGGGCAACGCCTTGAGCTATCTCAAACTCAGTGCATTGATCGCCCTGCTGCTGTCGGCACTGACCATCATGCTGGCGCTGCGCCGTTTCAGTCTGGGCCAACATACCCGTAGCGCACTGCTGCTCAATCTGGGTCTGCGCCCCGGTCAGCTGGTCCGCGTGTATCTGTATCAATTGCTGCTGGCCTGGCTACTCACCGCCAGTGCCGGCATCCTCACCGGCTTCCTGCTGGAAAGCGCAGTCTACCAATGGCTGGCCGAGTTGCTGCCACAGGCTCTGCCGCCAGCACACTGGCTGCGCTGGCTCAGCGGTGCGGCTCTGGGACTGGCGCTGTTGGTCCTGCTGGGACTGCCGCCGATCCTGCAATTGGCACGCATTCCGGTAGCCCACCTGCTGCGCGGTGATGCACCGCCCCGCGACCGCACAGCGCTGCTGCTGCAAGGTGCATCGATGATTTTGCTGGCGGCGACCCTGCTGGCCTTTCTTGAAGCCCCGCTGGCCGCGCTGGGGTTGCTGGCGTTTTTGCTGCTGGGCGGTGCCCTGTTCGGCTGGCTGGCGCAAGGCTGCCTGTTACTGTGCGCCCGTCCGCTGGCCCGCCACTTGCTGCTGGGCCGACTGCTGTTGATGCGTTTGCGCCAGCAGCGCCAATGGCACCGGTTACAGGCCGCTGTAGTGGTCATGTTGCTGACCTTGCTCAGCGTGGTCTGGGTCAGCCGTACCGACCTGATCGAGCAATGGCAGGCGCAGTTCCCCAGCGATACCCCCAACTATTTTCTGATCAATATCCAGCCGTGGCAAAAGGCTGAACTGGACACGTTCTTTGCCGAACGGGCGCTCGACACCGAACTCTACCCGATGATTCGTGGCCGCCTGACCCAGCTCAACGGTAATCCGATCCAGCCGCAATTGAATGCCGAACAGCAGGACCACAACACCCTGCGCCGCGAACTCAACTTGAGCTGGCGTGCCGAGCGGCCGGCACACAACCCGCTGGTAGCTGGCGACTGGTGGCAACCGGGGGATACCGATGCGATCTCCATCGAACAGGATATGGCGCGCGAGCTGGGGCTGGAGCTGGGCGACCGCCTCGGCTTCGATATCGGCGGCATCGCCGTGGAGGGGGTAATTCGCAATATTCGTGAGGTGGTCTGGACATCGTTCCAGCCCAACTTCTACATCATTTTCAACCCCGAAGCCTTGCAGAACGCGCCGTCGACCTGGATTACCAGTTTCCACCTGCCCGCCGAACAGCGTGCCCTGAGCCGTGACCTGCTCCAGCAGTTTCCGTCACTGACTCTGATCGATATCGATCAGGTCCTGACTCAGCTGGCCGGTTGGTTACAGCGTCTGGGTGACAGTTCGGCGCTGATTCTGGCCTTGAGCCTGGGCTGCGGCCTGCTGTTGCTGGGGGTCACGCTGTTACAGGCCCTGGAGCAACGCCGCTTCGAGAGTGCACTGCTGCAAACCCTCGGGGTCAGCGCGGAACAGGCCCGGCGTCTGGATCTGTTGGAGTTTCTGTTGATCGGTCTGGTCTGCGGCGGACTGGCCAGTGCGAGTGCCGAGGGCGTACTGGCGATGCTGCATCAGTGGCTGCTGCAGATCCCCCCGCGCCTGCACGGCGAACTGTGGTTGCTGCTGCCACCATTGGCAGCAATGGTCTTTGTCCTGATCGGCTGGCTGATCCGACGGCCATTGCGGCTGGATCAGTGTTACCGCCTGTTGCGCGCGGGTTAACCCGCGCTCACTCAGATTATCCACACAAAAACAGTGCTAATACCTGGCTACAAAAGCGTCAGCGTATTGGCTATAATCGCCCACCTTGATTCTGATCAACAAATACACAGTTTCTTTCTGAGGGTATACCATGGCTCATCATGACGAAAACTTCCGCGATCCCGCAGGCTACGGCTGGATTTTCATCAACATCCTGGCCCTGCTGTGGATCACCATGCCGGTCAGTATCGCCCTGATCAAAGTGGTGCAGTGGTAAGTCACTGAGCATATGCGGCCATCATGATCCCTTTGAAGATTGGTGAACTGGCCCGCCGTTCAGGCCTCAGCGTTGAAACCCTGCGTTATTACGAGCGCCGAGGCCTGATCCCTCCTGCCGACCGACTCCCGTCCGGCTACCGCATTTATCCCCCTGCAATTCTTGAACGTCTCGCGTTCATCAACCGCTGCAAACAGCTCGGCTTTACTCTGGAAGCGATACTGGAACTGCTGGAGCTGCAACGCCATCCCGAAGAGGAATCGGCCGCGGTCAAACAGCGCGTGGATACACGTATCGAGGAGATCGGTCGCAAGATCGATGATCTGCAGAGAATTCAGCAGGCCTTACGGGGGTTATCAGGACTGTGCAGCGGCACGGGACCGACAGCAGACTGCCCGATTATCGCCTTTCTGGAGCAGGAGCCGCCCACCGATACCATGGCGGGCGAGCAGGACGAGGGCTGAGCCTCAAGCGTGACGCAGCGTTTTGACCCCTTCCGGCGTTCCCATCAAAATGATGTCGGCACCGCGACGAGCAAACAGACCGTTGGTGACCACACCGACAATATTGTTCAACTGGGCTTCCAGTGCCTTCGGATCCAGAATTTCCAGATCGTGCAGATCAATGATGATGTTGCCGTTGTCGGTAACGCAGCCTTCACGGTATTGCGGTTGCCCACCCAGGGCCGCCAGCTGACGACCAACGTAGGAGCGCGCCATCGGAATCACTTCCACCGGCAGCGGGAACGCGCCCAGCAGATCAACCTGCTTGGATTGATCAACGATACAGACAAACTCCCTGGCCACGGCCGCCACGATCTTCTCACGGGTCAAGGCACCACCGCCGCCCTTGACCAGATTCAGGTACGGATCAAACTCGTCAGCGCCGTCGATGTAAAAGTCCATGACATTGACCGAGTTCAGGTCAAACACTTCGATGCCATGCCCACGCAAACGCTCCGCCGTCGCTTCAGAGCTGGCTACCGCTCCGGCAAAGCGATCCTTGATCGCCGCCAGCGCATCGATAAAACAGTTGGCGGTGGAGCCGGTACCGACGCCGATGATGCTGTCATCTTCGAGGCGGCCTTGGATATGATCGACGGCTGCCTGTGCAACTGCCTGCTTCATCTCGTCTTGTGTCATGGTCGTGTCCGTTGCTGATTCAAACTGAAACCGGATTATACGCAACCCGCCGTTGCCCTTGTAGACGCTGGGGGTTGGAGCCGATACCATTTAAGCATACTTTAAGCCATACCGGCTCCACCGAGACACAGATACCAGCCCTATGCCACATCGATATATCAAGAAGATCCTCGAGGCCCGGGTCTATGACGCCGCCATCGAAACCTCGCTGGATGATGCCCGCGGTTTGACCGAACGTTTGGGCAACCGCGTGCTGCTCAAGCGTGAAGACGAGCAACCGGTCTATTCGTTCAAACTGCGCGGTGCCTACAACAAGATGGTGCAGTTGACCGACGAAGAGAAGGCCCGCGGCGTGATTACCGCATCTGCCGGCAACCATGCCCAGGGCGTGGCCATGGCAGCACGCCTGCTTGGCGTCAAGGCCACCATCGTCATGCCCAAAACCACGCCGGACGTAAAGGTCAACAACGTCAAGCGTCTGGGCGGCAAGGCGGTACTGATCGGTGATGCCTTCGATGATGCCCGTCGACACTCCGAAAAACTGATGGCCGAAAAGGGGCTGGTTTACGTCCATCCCTATGATGACCCGGAAGTGATCGCCGGCCAGGGCACCATCGCCATGGAAATCCTGCGTCAGGAAAGCGGCCACATCGACGCCATCTTCGTGCCGGTCGGTGGCGGTGGTCTGATCGCGGGCGTCGCCGCCTACGTCAAGTATCTGCGTCCGGAGACCAAGGTGATCGGCGTCGAATACGCCGACTCTGCCTGCCTGGCACTGGCCAAGCGCGAAGGCTATCGTGCTGTACTGGATCAGGTCGGACTGTTTGCTGATGGTGTCGCCGTGGCCCAGATCGGCGAAAACACCTGGGAGATCTGCAAGGATCATGTCGACGAAGTGATCACCGTGTCCACCGACGAAATCTGTGCCGCAATCAAGGATATCTTCGATGATACCCGCTCGGTCTGCGAACCGGCCGGTGCACTGGGTGTCGCTGGCCTGAAGAAATACGTCGCCCGTGAAGGCGTCAGCGACCAGACCCTGATCGCCATCAACTCCGGTGCCAACGTCAATTTTGACCGCTTGCGCCATATCGCCGAACGCTCTGAACTGGGTGAGCACCGCGAAGCGATCATCGCCGCCAAGATTCCGGAGCGTCCGGGCAGCTTCAAGCAGTTCTGCAAGGTGCTGGACAAGCGCAACATCACCGAATTCAACTACCGTTACAGCGACAGTGAGCAAGCAATCGTGTTTGCCGGGGTCCAGATCCGCCCCAATAACGATGGCCGTGAAGAACTGCTGGCCGAGCTGCGCGCGCAGCTGGATGAGGTGGTCGACCTGACCGACGACGAAACCGCCAAACTACATGTGCGTTACATGGTTGGTGGTCATGCGCCAGCAGGCGTCGACAATGAGGTGGTCTACCGCTTTGAATTTCCGGAACGGCCGGGGGCGTTGATGAAGTTTCTCAGCAAGCTGGGCGGGCGCTGGAACATCTCCATGTTCCACTACCGCAACCACGGTGCCGCCTATGGTCGCGTGCTGGTGGGTATGCAAGTGCCGGAAGCGGAGCATGGTCAGGTGGTACAGTTTCTCGACGAGATCGGCTACACCTTCTACGACGAGACCGATAACCCGGCCTACCGGCTGTTCCTCGGTTGAGGTTCAGCCAGACGCCTTCAGGATATCCTGTCGGGCGTCTCCGGTGAGTAGTGGAATTCGGTGCGGGTCAGGGCCTGCACCGTAAACACTGCCAACGACACCAGCCCCCAGCTCAGTCCCAGTACCACACCGGCATCGACAATACCTCGCCAGGGCTGCTCCAGCAGCCGCACCAGCATGACCAGTCCCAAAATCCCCAGCGTCAGGAAAATCGTCACCATTTGACGGCGTTTCTGGGCATGAAAGAACCCCATGCAAAACACCGGTGCCAGCAGCGCACGCAGCGGCGTTACATTCTGTTTCAAGTAACGGATACGGGCCGCCACCCGCGGTGAAAAGTTTTGCTGAAAGCCGCGATAGCCCTCGGCAAAGCCCATGAACACGAGGCACAGAACCAGCGCCAGCCAGTGGTACCACTCGAAACTGCCCAGCGGCATCTCCAGCGCCATGCCGCCCAGGCGATAGATCGCACTGGAAAACAGCAGGCAAATCCCGGTGAAGCCCCAGAGTGCTGCAATTACTCCGAGCATATCGATTCTCTGTCGGGTTATACAAAAGGGCGCATAGTATAGCGCCAACTGACGGGCATCAAAAAGTTGCTGCCCGTGATAGCCGCGTTGCTGCCGGGGCAATCATCCGGATGAGCATAGGCTGGACTTCCCGCTTTGGATCATTCATGTTCTATTATTAGTGCCAACGCAGTGTTTCCGTGCTGCCACATGCATTCCAGCCTCAAGTCGATCACTTGTGGCAGGTCAGCATTTTTTTGCTTAGGATCTGTATACTGACGGCGTCAGTTTTTTACCCATTTTTTATCAATCCAGCCAACATTCAGGATGGAATACAGTGCAAAAAGGGCTCTCGATTCAACACAAGGTCAACCTGTCACTGGTCGCCGTATTCCTGATCATTCTGGTCAGTTCACTGACCACCATCTACCGCAGCGAAACCTCGCTGGTCGATGAGGTGGTCACCCGCTCGACGCTGGATACAGCCGACTCCTATTTCGACAGCATCAACATACTGATGCTCAGCGGTGCCATGGCCAATCGCGCCACACTGCAACAAAAAATCCTGTCCAATGACGCCATTCTGGAAGCCCGCATCATTCGTGGCGAACAGATCAGTAGCGTCTATGGTCCCGGCAGTGATGACTCTCATCCGGTTGACGAACTCGACCGTCGCGCCATGCAGGGCGAGCACGTGGTCGCCGAGCTGGATGATGATCAGGGGCACCGCCTGACAGTAGTCACACCGATGCAGGCGATGTCGGATTACAAGGGTACCAACTGCCTGCTCTGCCATCAGGTCGAGGAAGGCGAGGTGATCGGTGCCGTGCGCGTGACCTATTCGTTCGAAGCATTGGACAAACAGGTCAACAGCAACCTGATCAGCGTCGCCTTGATCGAACTGGGTTTGTTCATCGCCGGTATCATCCTGATTAGCCTGCTGCTGCGCCGCATTGTAGTCAGCCCGGTCAACCGATTGGCCGATACCATCCATGCCATCGAGCGGGACAGCAATTTGAGTCTGCGTATTCCGGTGGACTCACGCGATGAGATCGGCCAGATGTCCACCGCGTTCAATTCCATGCTCGATAACATCCATGACAGCATGAAGCAGGTCAACCAGACTGTATCTCGTCTGGCCGAGTCCGGCAGCCGCATCAGCCGTGTCGCTACTGAATCCTCCGCCGCCGTGCATCATCAGCAGATGCAGACCAGCTCGGTTGCCTCAGCCATGGAGCAGATGGAAGCGGCGACCCGCAGCGTGGCCGCCAGTGCCGAAAATACCGTATCCGCCTCCGATATGGCATTGCAGGAAAGCACCGACGGTGCCGAAATCACCCACCAGGCGATCACCGCGATCTCCCGACTGCAGCAGAACATCGAGCGTGCTACTGGCGTAATCCAGAAGCTCGACAGCCAGAGCCAAAATGTAGGCACGGTACTGGAGGTAATCCAGAAGATTGCCGAGCAGACCAATTTGCTGGCCCTGAACGCAGCAATCGAAGCGGCGCGAGCCGGTGAACAGGGGCGCGGCTTTGCCGTGGTCGCCGACGAAGTACGCACGCTGGCCAGCCGGACCCACAACTCCACCGAAGAGGTCAACGCCATCATTGCTACTCTGCAGAGCGATGCCAAGGATGCCGTAGCGGTGATGCAGGAAGCCCTGAGCGCTGCCGGTGACGGTGTCGAACAGGTACAACGCTGCAACACCTCGCTGACCAACATCAACGAGGAAGTGCGGGTCATCAACGACCTCAACCATCAGGTCGCCAGTGCCGTGCGCGAACAAAGCGAGATGGCCAGCAGCGTCGAGCGCAGCATCACCGAAATCAGCCGCAGCGCCGAAGAGACCGCTGAACGTTCGGAGCATCTGAATCACGTCTCTGACGAACTCGCCCAACTGTCGCAGCAGCTGGAGCAAATGGTCAACCGCTTCCAGCTATGATCGTATATGCCGCCCGGCTCTTTAACCGGGTGGCATGTTTTTCACCCCAGGCGAACACACCCGCCACTGCACCTATGTCCTGATGCGCCACACCACCCAACCGTCATAGTGACGTCATCAAAGCGGCAGACACTTGAAAAAAAGCCTGCACAGTCATACTTTAGTCTAGACCACGCCCCTCCCTCGACATGAGATCCGAATCGATGCTTAAGCGTACGAAAATTGTAGCCACCCTGGGTCCCTCTACCGATGCTCCCGGCACACTGGACGCCCTGATCCGTGCCGGCGTCAACACCGTGCGCCTGAACTTTTCCCACGGCAGCTCCGCCGACCATCGCCGTCGCGTTGAAGCCGTGCGTGAAGCCAGCCGTAGGACCGGTGAAGCCGTAGCCCTGCTGGGCGATCTGCAGGGGCCGAAGATTCGCATCTCACGTTTCAAGTCGGGCCCCGTGCAGCTGGTTATCGGCGACCGCTTCACGCTGGACGCCGCCATGGACGAAACCGCCGGTGACCAGCAGGCCGTCAGTGTCGACTACAAGGCACTGCCGCAGGACTGTGTGCCGGGAGATGTACTGCTGCTGGATGACGGCCGCGTGCAGCTGAAAGTGCTGGAGATCGATGGCAGCCGCATCGAGACCGAAGTGACCGTCGGCGGCCCGCTGTCCAACAACAAGGGCATCAACCGCCAGGGCGGTGGCCTGAGTGCAGCCGCACTGACCGACAAGGACAAGCACGACATCAAGGTCGCCTCCGAACTGGAGCTGGATTATGTCGCCGTGTCGTTCCCGCGTACGGCCGAGGATCTGAATACTGCCCGCGCCCTGCTGGAAGCCGCCGGCAGCCGTGCTGAAATCATCGCCAAGGTGGAGCGCGCCGAAACCGTGGCCACACCTGAAGCCCTGGACGAGATCATCAACGCCTGCGACGGCGTCATGGTTGCCCGTGGCGACCTGGGCGTGGAGATCGGTGATGCCGAGCTGATCGGCGTGCAGAAGCACATCATCAAACGTGCTCGTCAGCTTAACCGTGTGGTGATCACGGCCACCCAGATGATGGAAACCATGATCCTGAACCCGATGCCGACCCGCGCCGAGGTGTTCGACGTGGCCAACGCCATCCTCGATGGTACCGACGCGGTGATGCTGTCGGCCGAAACCGCTGCCGGCAATTATCCGGTGGAAGTGGTCGAAGCGATGACCCGCATCTGTCAGGGTGCCGAGAAGCACCAGCTGTCGCGACCGGCACCCGTGGCACCGGACCACACCTGTACCCGCACCGACGAGGCGATCGCCCGTGCCGCCATGTACACCGCCAATGGTCTGGAAGGCATCAAGGCGATTATCTGCCTGACCGAATCCGGCTCCACACCGCTGTGGATGTCACGTATCCGCTCCGGCCTGCCGATCTTCGCGCTCACCCGCAACCACCGCACCATGCGCCGCATGGCGCTGTACCGTGGCGTCATGCCGATGTTCTTCGATGCCACCGCCGTGGCCGAGGCACGCCTTAACGACGAGATTCTGGCCGGTCTGCAGGCCCTTGATCTGCTGACCAGCGGTGACCGTGTCATCTTGACCCGCGGCGCCCGCATCGGCGAGCATGGTGGCACCAACTCACTGCAGATCCTGCAGGTACCCTGAATCCCGAGTCGAGCCGACATGACCATTGAACAGCAACTGGCGACGGAACTGAGCATCAAGCCCGCTCAGGTCGTCGCCACCCTCGCCCTGCTGGATCAGGGCGCCACCCTCCCCTTCATCGCCCGTTACCGCAAGGAACAGACCGGTGCGCTGGATGACACCCAGCTGCGCCAGCTGCACGAGCGTCTGGGGCAGCTGCGCGAGCTGAACAGCCGCCGCGATGCCATCCTCGGCCGCCTGCGCGAGTACAACCAGCTGACACCGGAACTGGAACGCGCCCTGGTGGACGCCGACAGCCGTGCCCGTCTGGAAGACCTTTACCTGCCTTACCGTCCCAAACGGCGCAACAAGGCGCAGGAAGCCAGAGAAGCGGGGCTGGAGCCCTTGGCGCAGGCCGTGCTGCAAAATGGTCAGCTGCCGACGGCCAAACTGGCGCAGTATCTCAATCCCGAAGCCGGTTTTGCCGATACCGATGCGGTCGCCGAGGGCGTACGTCAGATTGTGCTGGAAGTCCTGAGCGAAGACGCCGAATTGATCGGCACCCTGCGCCAGCGTCTCTGGCAGCAGGGCGAATTCCAGGTCCGTGCCGCCCGCGGCAAGGCTGACCCCGAGAGCAAGTTCCGCGACTACTTCGACTATGCCGAACCGGTCGCCCGCGTGCCCTCGCACCGGGCGCTGGCGGTACTGCGTGGCGTCGCCGAAGGTACCCTCAAGGCCGGTTTGCACCTGCCGGACACGCTTGCTGGCTGGCCGGAAGAACAGATGGCCAAACGCCAACATCTGCGTCCATCCCAGCTTGACGCCTGGATGCAGCAGACGCTGCAGCAGGGTTGGCAAAAGAAACTGCGCCCGTCACTGGAGACCGAGCTGATCAAGCGCCTGCGCGAGCAGGCCGACGCTGCAGCGATCGAGGTGTTCGCACGCAACCTGAATGACCTGCTCCTGGCCGCTCCCGCCGGAGCCAAGGCCACGATGGGGCTGGATCCGGGGCTGCGTACCGGCACCAAGGTCGCCGTGGTCGATGCCACCGGCAAGCTGCTGGATTACACTACGATCTACCCGCACGCGCCGCAGAAGCAGTGGGACCAATCCCTGCACGCATTGACCAAGCTGGCGCAGCGACATGGCGTTGAACTGATCGCGGTCGGCAACGGCACTGCATCGCGCGAGACTGAGCAGTTGGCCCAGGCGGTCTGCTCGGCCCTGCCACAGCAAGATCTGCACGCGGTACTGGTCAATGAAGCCGGTGCTTCGGTTTACTCCGCCTCGGCCTTGGCTGCGGCTGAATTCCCCGATCTGGATGTCACCATTCGTGGCGCGGTGTCCATCGCCCGTCGTCTGCAGGACCCGTTGGCAGAACTGGTCAAGATCGATCCCCAATCGATCGGCGTTGGCCAGTATCAGCATGACGTGGACCAGACCCGCCTGGGCGAGTCGCTCGACGGCGTGATCGAGCAGTGCGTCAACCATGTCGGCGTGGACGTGAACACGGCTTCTGCGGCGCTGCTCAGTCATGTTGCCGGACTCAACCGCACCACTGCCGACAATCTGGTCGCCTGGCGTGACGAGCATGGCGCGCTGCGGAACCGCCGTCAGCTGCTCAAGGTACCACGTCTGGGGCCCAAGGCATTTGAGCAGTGCGCCGGCTTTCTGCGCATCCGTGATGGCGAGGAGCCGCTGGACAATACCGCCGTGCATCCGGAAAGCTACCCGCTGGCGCAAGCGGTTGCAGCCACCTGTGGTCTGCAGCTGCAAACATTGCTGCAACAACCCGAGCAGTTGAAACAGGTTGATCCGGCGCGGCTGGAGGCTCAGGGCTATGGTGGTTACACCGTGCGCGACGTCCTCGCCGAACTGGAAAAACCGGGCCGTGATCCGCGGCCCGAGTTCCGCTCGGTGCAATACACGGCAGGGGTGGAAACATTGAAGGATCTGCAGCCCGGCATGGCACTGGAAGGTGTAGTGACCAATGTGACCCACTTTGGTGCCTTTGTTGACATCGGCGTCCATCAGGATGGTCTGGTGCATATTTCCCAACTGGCCGACCGTTTTGTCAGCGACCCGCATACCATCGTCAGCAGTGGCCAGATCGTGCAGGTACGCGTACTGGAGGTCGATGCCGCCCGCAAGCGTATCGCCTTGACCATGAAGTCCAACACTGACGCAGCGCCCGCCCGCGCCGCTGCCACCGCTGCCACCGACCGGCGCTCCAGCGCCAAACCTGCGGCACCGACTCCGGTCAAAGGCTCACTGGCCGACAAGCTGAAGGCCGCTGGTCTGGGTTCGGGTCGCCGCTGAGCGGATGCATTTTCACAGGGGGTGGACGTATAATGCGCACCCCTACAGGTTTAACCACAGGAATCACCACGGTGCTGGCAACCCTCGAACACCAACTCGAACGCCTGGCCCATGCCGGCCATGCTGATCTGCTCACCCGGACCCGTCAGGGGATCGAGAAGGAAGGACTGCGTGTCACCGCCGCTGCGGGTATTGCCCAGACACTGCACCCACGCGGCCTGGGGTCGGCACTGACCCATGACTTCATCACCACTGATTATTCGGAAGCACTACTGGAGTTCATCACCCCGGTGCATGACACCCCGGCCGCTGCGCTCGATTTTCTGACCCAGCTGCACGCTTTCACCTACACCCAATTGGGTGACGAGCAGCTCTGGTGCGCCAGCATGCCCTGCGAAATTCCCGACGAAGAATCGATCCCGGTCGCCGAATACGGCAGCTCCAATGTCGGTCAGCTCAAGCATGTCTACCGCCAGGGGCTGAAGTACCGCTACGGCAAGATGATGCAGACCATTGCCGGTATCCACTACAACTTTTCGCTGCCGGACGCCTTCTGGCCCGCATGGCAGCAGCTGGAGGGCGATAACAGCAGCCTGGAGGCCTTCCGCTCCGCAGGTTACTTCCGCCTGATCCGCAACTTCCGCCGTTACGGCTGGTTACTGCTGTACCTGTTCGGCGCGTCCCCGGCCCTGTCGACTTCATTTCTGGCGGGCCGACCTCACACCCTGCAAACGCTGGACAAGGACACCCTGTTCCTGCCTTATGCCACATCCTTGCGCATGAGCGATCTGGGCTATTCCAACAAGGCACAGGCCAGCCTGCAGATCTGTTTCAACCATCTCGACACCTATGCCGACTCGCTGCACCGTGCGATCCATACCTCACATCCGGCCTACGAGCAGCTCGGCGTGCTGGTCGATAACGAATATCGCCAGCTCAATACCAACGTGCTGCAGATCGAAAACGAGTATTACAGTGACGTGCGGCCGAAACGGGTCACCGAATCCGGCGAAAAACCGGTACATGCACTGATGCGTCGGGGCGTGGAGTATGTCGAGGTACGCAATACCGACATCAACCCGCTGCTGCCACTGGGCATCGACACCGAACAGGCCGAGTTCCTCAATGCCTTTCTGATCACCTGCCTGCTCGGTCAGGCCGATGATCTGGACGAGCGTGAATGTGCGCTGGTTGCCGAAAACCACAGCCGTGTCGTCAACCGCGGCCGTGAGCCGGGTCTGTTACTGCACAGCCGCCGTGGCGAACTGCCCCGTGAGCAGCTGGCCAACGAGATTCTGGACAAGGTAGCACGTACCGCCGAACTGCTGGACGAAGTGCAGGGCGGTGATGCCCATCGCCGCGCCGTCGAGGCACAGCGTGACAAAGTGGCCGAGCCGGATCTGACGCCTTCAGCCCAGGTATTGGCAGCACTGCGCAGCAGTGGCCTGAGCCATAGCGAGTGGGTGCTGGAGATGAGCCGCCAGCACCGCCATACCACGACACCGCTGCTGACGCCTGAAAGTAACGCGTGCTTGCAGCGTGCGGCCCATGAATCCCTGGCTAAACAGGCCGCTCTTGAAGCGGAGCCCGCACCCGCCTTCGCCGAATTCCTGGCAACCTACGTTGCCAGCTGAGTTCTGACTTACTGCGTCACGAAGCTGGTAAAAAAGAGATCGGCCACATGTGTGCTGCCGGTCTCCTCTTGCAATAGCTGCTGCACCGTTTTCAAGGCCTGTTCGGCAAGCACCTGCTGCGCCGCAACACTACCGACGTCCTCGGTCTGTACCGCCGAGAACAAAAACACCAGATCATTCCGGATGTGCGCCATATGTGCATTGACCGCATGATGGGCGTCCGGATCTTCCACCTGAATCGTCACTTCCGCTTTCAGAAAGCGGACCGGCCCCGGTCCGCCGAAGTTGGTGACAAAGGGTTTGAGCTCGATATAGTTGATGTAATCTTCCGCTGTTTCATCGGCCTGCACCGGCAGGCTCAATGTTGAGGCCAAAAGGGCCAGCCACAATCCCAAGTGTCGCCACATGGTCTATTCTCCCATTGTCGATTCGCGCCCAGTATACCCTTCTGCCCAACAGGATCTCCACGTCTTCGACTGCGTGTTGCACCCTCTGGGGGCTGGCAGTAGTATTGAATGAATCAATGTCGGAGGGATCGGTCATGCTTGAAAAATGTCGCAATGCCAAAGACCGCTGGGGCGGTGTCAGTACGATCATCGATCACTGGCTGGAGGAACGGCAGCGGCTGATCTCTGTCTTTGTCTCCATCCCGACTCAGGAAGTGGGTTCACCACTGAACAGCTCGGTGGGCGAATTCTGTGATCTGCTGATGGATTATCTGTCATCCGGTCATTTCGAAGTGTACGAGCAGCTGCTGCGCGAAGGCAGTGAGTTTGCTGACGGCAGTCTGGAGCAGGCGCAGGAAATATTCCCTCACATCCAGCCCTCCACTGACAGCGCGCTGGATTTCAACGATACCTACGGCACGCTTGGCAACATGACGCTGCAGCAAGTGTGTCAGCTGGCCCGTGAGCTGTCGGAACTGGGCGAAACGCTTGAAGAACGCTTTGCCCTGGAAGATCAACTGATCGAAATCCTGCATAACGCTCACAAAGAACTGGTCGAGTCGACGTGACCCCCGGCCGCCCGCTCTCGCTGCTGTTGGGCAGCCTGTTGCTGGCGGGCTGTGGCGCCGGCGCGGACTCGGCAGCCGAATCCATGCGCCTTACCGAACAGAGCGGCCTCTACAGTGCCGACCTGAGTGCGGACGGTATTCATGCCTTGGTGGGAGCCGTTAGCCATGGCGGCAGTCTGTGGAACGTACAGACCCGTGCGCGCGCCTTTGACTGGAACCATCAGGCCGGTGTGTTCACCACGATGTCGGCCGTCGACTTTTCACCGGAAGGCCGCTTTGCCCTCACCGCCAACCCGCAAGATCTGGTACTCTGGAATGTAGGCACCGGCAAGGCTGAAGGCTTCTGGAGTGCTCCGGGCGAAATTCTGGATGCCGAACTGTCCCGTCAGGGCAACTATGCCTTGCTGGGTATGGGCAATTTTGAAGCGGTCTATTTCGATATTCGTCGCGGCGGTGTACTGAAAACGCTGCGCCATCCTGCGCGGGTACGCAGCGTGGCACTGAGCAGTGACGAGCGGCTGGCATTAACCGGAGCCGATGATCGCATCGCCCGTCTCTGGGATCTGGAAAGCGCCACCGAGCTGCACCAGGTCGCGTTTGGCAATACCGTGGATACGGTTGCACTGGCACCCAACGGGCGGCTGGCATTCAGTTCAGGCAGTTTGGATCAGGCCGTGATCTGGCAGACCGACAGCGGTGAGGTACTGTTTCATCTCAGCGGTGACGACAGCCTGATTCCACGACGCCTCAGTTATCTCAGTGCACGCTTCTCCGACAACAGCGACCAGCTGCTCACCGGGCGAGCGGACGGCACGGTGGAGTTATGGGATCTGAACCGGAAACAGGTATTGCGGCGCTGGAAAGTAGACAAGGATGCTGCATACGGCCCCACCAGCGCGGGGGTACTCGCCGTTGAGTTCGGCAGCGACGGCAACAGCTGGCTGGCCATCGGTACCAACGGCCGGATGAACTGGTTACGCTGATAACACCTGCCACACATCTGCAGCAGCAGGTGTTACCGAAGTCTTACTTGTCCTCGGACGGGTTGATCTCAAGCAGCTCGACTTCAAATACCAGCGTCTCGTTCGGGCCAATCGCGTTGCCCATGCCGCCCGGACCGTATGCCAGTTCAGCCGGAATCACCAGACGGCTTTTGCCACCTTCCTTCATCAGCTGCAGGCCTTCGGTCCAGCCCGGAATCACGCCGTTCAACGGGAACGATACCGGTTCGTTACGGGCATAGGAGCTGTCAAATTCGGTGCCGTCGATCAACTGGCCACGGTAATGCACCTTGACCGTATCTTCAGCCGTCGGATGCTTGCCGCTACCGGCTTCCAGCACCTGATACTGCAGACCGGATTCAGTGGTCTTCACACCCTTCTGCTTGCCATTATCAGTCTGGTAAGCCGTACCTTTATCCAGGTTTTCCTGTGCCAGCTGGGCAACCGCCTGACGCTGCTCTTCCATCTTGCGGCTCTGGAACGCCTGCATGACCTCAGCCACCTGTTCCTGGTCCAGCAACGGGGTCTCAGCCTTGTAGACGGCCTCCACTCCGCGTGTGAAGGTCTCGATGTCGAGTTCATCTATGTCAGCCTGCAGACGTTCACCCAGAATCAGGCCCAGGCTATAACTCAGTTTCTGCTGTTCCGTTTCCAGTGTTTCAGCCTGGACGCCGGCACTTGCAACCAGAGCGCCGCTCAGGGCGATGGCAAGCATGCTTTTTTTCATCATCATGTCCTTAGTTCGCATCGTTAAGCGTACATCGTGTGTGATTAGTAACTCTGCCCGGAAGAAAGTTCAGCATCCTCCAGTGATAACTCGGTAGCTGCCGCAGCCAATTGTTCCCATTCGGCTTGCGCTAACGGCTGCGGCAACAGCTGACTGTACGTCGCCAAATTCGCATGGATCAATACCGACCCGGCTTCTGCCGCCGGTAACCAGTGCTGTGCGGTTTGCCATAATTGCTGCAATTCCACTTGTTCGGCTGCCAGTTCAGCCTGCTGCAGCGCACGGTAACAGGCCTCAACCTGAGGCTGCCGGGCGCGCAGACTACGCACCTGATGACGGATGTGGCGCAACGGTTCCGTCACTTCATGTCGCCAGAAGGCATCCAGTGACCGCCAGCGTTCGGCATCCACTACCACACCCTGCGTGCCTGACCAGCAGGCCAGCAGCAGACAATTGACAGCGGCCCCTTGATCCTGAAGCCGAAGACAACATTGTTCAACCCCGGATCGGGCATAAAGTGCCAGTGCGTACTGCCAGAGAGGATTGTCCGGTCCCATGCTGTGATATTATCTCCGCCATGATTCAGATACAGAACCTTAGCTTACATCGCGGCCCGCAGCAGTTGCTAGCAGAGGCCAACCTGACCCTGCACGCGGGCTGGAAAGTGGGTATTGTCGGTGCCAATGGCGTCGGCAAGTCCTCCCTGTTCAAATTGCTGCTGGGCGAACTGCATCCGGACGCCGGCGAACTGCTGCTGCCGACACGGCTACGGATCGCCCATATGGCGCAGGAGGTCAGCGCCCGTGAACGCAGCGCGCTGGAATATGTCATTGATGGTGACCATCGCCTGCGCGCCGTCCAGGCCGAACTCCGGCAAGCCGAAGAACACCATCAGGATGGCCGCATCGGTGAACTGCACGCGGCCCTTGAAGCGATGGATGGCTATCGGGCCGAGACTCGCGCCCACCAACTGCTGGCCGGACTGGGCTTTGTGCCCGGCGATGACGCCCGCAGCGTCAACAGCTTTTCCGGCGGTTGGCGCATCCGTCTGAATCTGGCGCAGGCGCTGATGTCACCGTCCGACCTGCTGCTGCTCGATGAGCCCACCAACCACCTGGATCTCGACGCCACCATCTGGCTGGAGCAATGGCTACGCCAGTACCCCGGCACCCTGCTGCTGATCTCCCATGACCGTGATTTCCTCGACAATGTCGCCAGTCATATCGTACACCAGGCCCACCAGACGCTGACTCTCTACAAGGGTAACTACACTGCGTTCGAGCGCCTGCGTGCCGAAAAGCTGTCACAACAGCAGTCCGCATTCGAGAAACAGCAGGACCGTATCCAACAGATCGAATCCTTCGTGCGTCGCTTCAAGGCCAAGGCGTCCAAGGCCAAGCAGGCCCAGAGCCGACTGAAAGAGCTGGAGCGCATGGAACAGATCGCACCTGCGCACATCGACTCGCCATTCACCTTCCGTTTCGACAGCAGTGACAAGATTTCATCGCCGCTGCTGACACTGGCCGAAGTGGACCTCGGCTACCCCGACCGTACGATTCTAAAGGGCCAGTCCCTGACCCTGATTCCGGGTGCCCGTATTGGCCTGCTCGGAGCCAACGGTGCCGGTAAATCGACGCTGATCAAAACGCTGGTCGGCGATCTGTCCCTGCTCGCTGGCGAACGCAGTGAAGGCGAGCATCTGCGCATCGGCTACTTTGCCCAGCATCAGCTGGAAGCCCTGGATATGCACGCCTCACCGCTGCTGCATTTGCAGCGGATTAGCCCGAAAGCCACTGATGCCGAACTGCGCAGCTTCCTCGGCAGCTTCGGCTTCATCGGCGATGATGCGCTGGACCCGGTCGGCCGCTTTTCGGGCGGAGAGAAGGCCCGAGTGGCATTGGCCCTGATTGCATGGCAGAAACCCAACCTGCTGTTGCTCGACGAGCCGACCAACCATCTTGATCTCGAGGTACGTCTCGCCCTGACTCTCGCCCTGCAGGAGTTTGAAGGCGCGCTGATTCTGGTATCCCATGACCGCCACCTGCTGCGCAACACCGTGGACCAGTTCCTGTTGGTCAACGATGGTGCAATCAGCGAGTTTGATGGCGACCTGGAGGACTATCACCAGTGGCTGGCACAGCAGCGTCGTGACGAACAGAAGCGTACAACCGCCAGCAGCACCGAAACCGCAGCCGATGCAGGACGCTCGCTCAGTGCCGCCGAACGCAAGGAACAGAAACGTCTGCAGGCGGAACAGCGTGCCTTGCTGCGACCGCTGAAGAAAAAGGTCGATGCTCTGGAACTGCAGATGGAACAGCATACTGCGGCACTGGACGGGATCGAATCATCCCTGTCCGATACCGACCTGTACAGTGATGCCCGCAAGGACGAGCTGAAACAGCTACTGCAGCGCCAGACCGAACTCACTCGCCAGCTGGCGGACAGTGAAGCGCAATGGCTGGAACAACAGGAGGCACTGGAGGCGCTGGAGCAGAGCCTGGCCAGCGCCGATTGATCAGTGTTTTTGGCTGAACAGACGGGAAACCTGCGACAGGTTTTCCGCTTCGGCCTTCACCTCGGCAACCGCTTGGCGAACATCCTCGGCCTCAAGCCCCAAATGAGCCATCAGGGCCTCATCCGGCGCGGCCTTCGGCCCATCGCTCAACCCTTCTGCACGCAGCAGACGGCTGGCCAGGAACAGCAGACGGGCATACACCTGATGCTCACCCGCCAGCTCCGGTGCCTGCTGGAAACGGACCGCCGCCGCCACCTCATCCGGCAACTTCCAGTTTTCCAGTAACCAGCCACCAATCTGCTCACGCGTCACGTGCAGCACTTCATGCTCGATCTGCTGCTGTTCAAGATGTGGATTGGCTTCGATGTAACGGGACAAACGCGAGAAATGGGGCGGAAACAGGTGTGCCAGCACCAGATAACCAAAGTTGTGCAGCAGGCCTGACAGGTAGGCCAATCCCGGACGCGGACGCTCATCCAGTTGGGCCTTGGCTGCCAACCGCTCGCATAATGTGGCGGTATACAATGCCTGGTCCCAGTAATAGATCGAGCCTCTGGGCGTATCGTCGGGCAATTGCATCACCTTGCCCATGGCCACACCGAGCGCCAGATTGATTACCAGATCAAACCCCAGCACCCGGATGATGGCATCTTCAATCGAACGAACTTTGCCCGGTGCCGCATAGTAGGGCGAAGATGACCAGCCCATCACCTGCGCCGACAGGCTGGGGTCACGCTTGACCACCGGCACCAGATCATCCACTCCGGCATCAGGGTTTGAGCGCAGCTGAACAATGGTACGCATCGAGTCGGACATGCCCGGCAGCCCCAGCAGGTCATCAAGACGCTGACGCACACGCAGACTGGTAAACCGCTCAACCGCACGATTGATCACGGTTTCGTCATCGCTCAAGCCGGCAACGGCCGCATGAGGTAGCGTGGGTGTCAGCGCAAACTCACCACTCAAGACCCGATCATGTACCGGCCGCCGTGCCAGCTCACATTGCCATCCCGAGTGGGGTTCCAGACATTTCAGCGCACCCGACGGACAGCTCTGATCCACCAAAAGTGGCAGGGTAAACAGCTGCTCACGCCCGGCCGGGGTCTGCAGGGCCGCCTGATTGAAGAAGCGCTGCGCGTCCTCAGCCTTGACCGGTTGCAGCTCACGTCCCGCCAGCTGTCCGAGTCGTCCCAGATCCAGTAGTGCATTGGCCGGCAACAAAGCCAGCACTTTGCCGGTGCGATCATGCAGCAGTACCACACGGACCGGTGCAGCAGCGGTTTCAGTCAGGTACTCTACGGAAACTCCAACAGACAAGGCTTTATCTCCCATAACGCGAGTGGATCAGGCTGTAATGGTTACCCGCTTGATATTACTGTATCCAAGCCTATCCCAAACAGGACCTTCACACATCCATGCAGATCAAAATTCTGGCCGCAGGTGGCACATTCGACAAGGTTTACTACGATGCACTGAGTGAATACAGCATCGGCGAACCGATGGCAGACGAGCTGATGCAGATGGCTGGGGTCAGCTGCACCTACAGCGTACACAGCGTGCTGCGCAAGGACAGCCTCGATATGACCGATGCCGACCGTCAGACACTGTATGCGGCCATCACCGAAGACGATTGCCGCCATATTGTTATTACTCACGGCACCGATACGCTGGTGCAGACAGCCATGGCACTGCAGGACCTCAGCGAACGCACCATCGTGCTGACCGGCGCCATGCAGCCGGCCCGTTTTCGTGACAGTGACGCCGCCTTCAATCTGGGCGGAGCCGTTGCGCTGGCACAGGCACTGCCGGCTGGAATTTACATTTTCATGAACGGGCGCGTGTTTCATCCAGAGCGTGTCGTTAAAAACCGTGCCGCCGGCATCTTCGAGGAGCATCCATGATGTTACCCAAGCCCCTGTGGCTGCTGATTCTGCTGCTGGTACTGACGCCGGCCCATGCAGTCAACGAGTCGCTGGCACCCGAGCGCGCCACCGGCTGGCAGCACAGGGATAGCTTCGTTGCCGAACACAGTCTGGTCGTCAGCGCCCACCCACTGGCCACACAGGCCGGGATGGATATGCTTGATCATGACGGCAGCGCACTGGATGCCGCTATCGCCGTGCAGGCCATGCTGACGCTGGTTGAACCACAGTCGTCCGGAATCGGCGGGGGTGCATTCCTGCTGTACTGGGACGCCGGACAGCAGCAGCTGTTCGCCTATGATGGTCGGGAAACCGCACCGGCTGCGGCGCGGGCAGATCTGTTCCTGAACGCCGATGGCACTCCAATGCCCTGGCAGCAGGCACTGGTAGGCGGCCGCTCTGTCGGCGCGCCCGGGGTGGTACGCATGCTGGAGCTGGCCCACCGCCGCCATGGCCGCTTGCCGTGGCATCAGGCATTTGCTCCAGCCATTAACCAGGCCAAGGCTGGCTTCCATGTCGGTCCGCGTCTGCACCAGCTGATCGCCAGCGGTATCAACCCGGGACTGGGGCGCTACCCTGAAGCCCGTGACTACTTCTTTACTGCGCAGGGCGAACCCTTGCCTGTCGGCACTCTGCTGCGCAACCCGGCACTGGCCACGTCACTGGAGCAGATCGCGACCCAAGGCGCTGACGCATTCTATACCGGTACCATCGCCGAACAGATTTTGGCAGCCGTCACCACCGCCGACGATAATCCGGGATTACTGCGCCAGCAGGACCTGGCTGATTATAAGGCACGGGAGCGTGCGCCTCTGTGCCGTCCCTACCGAACCTATCGTATCTGTGGTTTCCCCCCGCCCACCTCCGGCGGCGTGACTCTGCTGCAGATTATGGGGCTGCTCGCCGTCAATCCGCTGAGCATTCGCGGGCTGCCGGATGCCGACTTCAGCCACCGCCTGACTCAGGCCAGCCGCTTGGCCTATGCCGATCGCGGCCGCTATCTGGCTGATAGTGATTTCATCGAAGTACCGGTTAGCGCACTGCTGGACCCGGCCTACCTGCAGCAACGTGCACAGCTGATACAGGCACAGCAGGATATGGGCAGCGCCGCTCCCGGTGAACCGGTAACGCTGCCCCGCAGTGATGACCAGGCACCTGAACTGCCATCCACCAGCCATTTCGTTATCCGTGACGCCGCCGGCAACCTGGTTTCCATGACGACCAGCATCGAGATGGCGTTCGGTTCCACCCTGATGGCCGGCGGGTTTTTACTCAACAACCAGCTGACCGACTTCTCCTTCGTGCCGGAGCAGGATGGTCGCCCGGTCGCCAATCGCATTGCGCCCGGCAAGCGCCCGCGCAGCTCCATGGCACCGGTTATCGTATTCGACGCCCACAACCGCCCGATCGCCGCCCTCGGCTCACCCGGTGGCAGCCGCATCATCAATTATGTGGCGCAGACACTGCTGCTGATGTTGCATACCGACCTGCCACTGCAGGAAATTCTGCATCAGGGCCATGTCAGCAACCGTAACGGTGTCACCGAACTGGAGCAGGATACGGCCGCCGAACAGCTGCTGTTCGAGCTGCAGGAGCGAGGCCATGAGGTCAAAATTCGTGAACTGAACAGCGGCATCCATGCGCTGCGCCAGCGCGCCGACGGCCGCTGGGAAGCCGGCGTCGATCCCCGCCGAGAGGGTGCGGCACTGGGGCGCTGATCAGCAGCGCCCCAACAGCAACTTACTGACGGTTGATGTGATTGACTGCGCTGAGCCCACGCAGCTTGCGGATCACCCGAGCCAGGTGTACGCGATTAAATACGGTCAATTCCATCTGCACGCTGTACAGCTGACCGTCACGCTCGCCGCTGTCGATCTTGAGCAGGTTGGCACCGGTATTCGCCGCCGCCGTCGCCAGATTGGCGATGATACCGCGCTGTGAACGCACCTCCAGCTGCAGGCCAACCACGAATTCTTCTGCATTATCCTGCGGAGCAGACCATTCCAAGTAGATCGTCTTTTCCGGATTATCACGCAGATAACCGATATTGCGACACTCCGTACGATGCACCACCAGACCGCGACCACTGCTGATGTGACCAATAATGGCATCCCCGGGTATCGGGTGACAGCAGCGGGCATATTGCATCACGGTCCCTTCGGCACCGCGAATCGCCAGCGCCCGCCCCTGTTCGGTCGGATGGGCATCCTGATCGGACTGGGTTTCGGGACGCAACCGGCGGGCAACAACATAGGCCATGCGGTTGCCCATGCCGATATCTTCAAGCAGGTCATCAAGGGTCTTGAAACTGGCTTCCTTCAGCAGCAGGTCCAAACGCTCGGCATCAATATCATCCAGTGAGGCACCGTAGTTGCCCATGAACTGGCCCAGCAGACGGCGGCCCAGTTCGATCGATTCGTTACGCTGCTGGTTTTTCAGGAAATGGCGGATGCTGGTACGCGCCTTGCCGGTAACCACAAAATTGAGCCAAGCCATATTGGGCTGGGCACGGGGCGTGGTGATGATTTCGACCGTCTGCCCACTTTCCAGCGGCTCGGACAGCGGTGCCAATCGGCGGTTGATACGACAGGAGACGCAGGAATTGCCGATATCGGTGTGTACCGCATAAGCAAAATCCACCGGCGTGGCCCCGCGGGGCAGCTCAAGGATTCGCCCCTTCGGCGTGAAAATATAGACCTCGTCGGGGAACAGGTCCTTCTTCACGCTTTCGATGAACTCCATGGAGTCACCAGCACTCTGCTGCATCTCCAGCAGTCCCTGAACCCATTTGCGTGCTCGGTTGTAAGAGCCAAGCGCGGTTTCGGTACTGCCCTTGACCTTGTAATGGCTGTGCTCGGCAATCCCCTGACTGGCCACCGCATCCATATCGGCCGTGCGAATCTGCACCTCAATGGTCATGCCGCGGGCACCGAACAGTACCGTGTGCAGTGACTGGTAGCCGTTGGCTTTCGGAATCGCGATGTAGTCCTTGAAACAGCCCGGCACCGGCTTGTACAGGTTATGCACTGCACCGAGGATGCGGTAACAGTCATCAACCGTGTCGGTCACGACACGAAACGCGAACACGTCCATGATGTCGGCAAACGCCTTGCGCTGCACCTTCATCTTGCGATAAATGCTGTAGAGGTGTTTTTCACGGCCACTGACACGCCCGTTCAAGCCTTCCTGCTGCAGGCGGCTCTGGACGCTTTCACGCACCTGCTCGATAACATCCTTGCGCTGCCCTCTGGCATGTACCACGGCTCGACGGATACGCTTGGCCCGCATCGGATAATAGGACTGGAATGCCAGATCCTCCAGCTCAACCTGAAGGTCACGCATGCCCAGACGAGCCGCAATGGGGGCATAGATATCGAGGGTTTCACGGGCGATACGCCGCTGCTTGTCCGGGCGCATCGCGCCCAGCGTACGCATGTTGTGCAGACGGTCGGCCAGCTTGACCAGAATGACACGAATGTCTTCCGCCATCGCCAGCACCATCTTCTGGAAATTCTCCGCCTGGGCCTCGGCCTTGGTCTCGAATTCAAGATGGGTCAGTTTGGATACACCATCAACGATATCCGCGACCGACGTGCCGAACTGCTCTTCAATCCCGGCATAATTGATCTCGGTATCTTCGATCACGTCATGCAGCATGGCTGCCATCAGGCTCTGATGGTCCATATGCATGCCAGCCAGTATATTGGCAACCGCCAGAGGATGCGTAACGTAGGGTTCGCCACTTTTGCGCCGCTGGCCGTCGTGGGCCTGTTCGGCATAGAAGTAAGCACGCCGGACGCGGGCGATCTGCTCGGGCGTCAGGTACTCTTCAAGGCGGTGGGAAAGGGCGTCTATCGTCGGCATCAACGTCTCCGTCAGGGCTGAAGGCTGACACGCGTCAGCCACCTACCCCTTGATGATGCCGTATTACTGCCGCGGGGAAAAGGTCACTGCTGCTCAGGATCTTCCATCACCTGACGGTTAACCAGGTTTTCCGCGATTTCACGCAGGGCAACAACCGTCGGTTTATCGTTTTCCCAATCAACCTTGGCTTCTTTGCCGCCAACCGCGAGCTGGCGCGCACGCTTGGACGCAACCATCACCAGTTCAAAGCGGTTTTCTACATTTTCCAGACAATCTTCAACGGTTACTCGTGCCATTGCGACCTCGAACGGGGTAGGAAAAACAATAAGGACCGTACAGTTTACGGGGCTTTCAGTCCTCAGACAAGAGCTGTTGCAGCAACTCCACGTGTCGTGTCTGCTGCGCCGACTGACGCAGACGACGGGCACGGAACAGGCTGGCAAGCTGTGCCAACGCAGTATCGAAGTCATCATTGATCAGCAGATAATCGTATTCGGGATAGTGGCTCATCTCGCTGGTCGCGGCGGCCATGCGGCCATCAATGACGTCAGCACTGTCCTGGCCACGGGCATTGAGGCGCTCGCGCAAGGCTGACCGACTTGGAGGCAGGATAAATACAGTGACGGCTTCCGGCATCAGACGACAGACCTGTTCAGCCCCCTGCCAGTCAATTTCCAGAATCACATCGCGACCCGCGACCAGCTGTTCCTTGACCCATTGCTGGGAAGTGCCGTACTTGTTACCGAACACTTCGGCATACTCGAGGAACTGACCCTGCTCGATCAACGCATTGAACGCATCCATGGTGACGAAGTTGTAGTCTACGCCATCGATTTCACCCGGACGCATGGCACGAGTCGTATGCGAGACCGAGACCACCACATGCTCATCCTGCTGCAGCAGCGCCTTGACCAGACTGGTTTTACCTGCGCCCGAAGGGGCAGAAAGAATATACAAAGTGCCAGCAAGTTGCGTCATCTGTTGGTTCCGATCATCCAGCTATCAAAACGCGCACTATAGCCCGAGGCCGGCAGCTGATCAAACCGGCCCCGCCTACGCACGCACCGTTTTCAGCACTAGAACGCCAGATCCCTCAGGAACAGGGCGATCGGTGGAAACGCTATCAGCAACGCCGCGACCGTTACCAGCATCAGCACGAACGGCGGCGTACCCTTGATCACTTCCAGATACGGCCGTCTGAAGATCGCGATGGCGGTAAAAATGTCACAGCCAAACGGTGGCGTGGCCGAACCGATGGCTACCTGCAAGGTAATCAGCACCCCCACCAACACCGGATCAAGGCCGGCGGACGCGACTACTGGCGCAAAGATCGGCACCAATACCAGAATGACCACGATCGGGTCGACAAACATACAGCCGATGAAGAAGGCGATTGAGATGGCGATCAGCACACCGGTCGGACTGGCATCTGCCAAACCGATTGACGCCAGTATTGCCTGTGGAATCTGGGCAAAGGAGATGATCCAGGAGAATGCGGCACCAGCCGCCACCAGAATAAATACCACCGCCGTAATCAGACCTGTGGATTTGGCAATCCGATACAGCTCAATCGGCTTCAGCGAGCGGAACACGACAAATTCCAGGATGACGGCGTAGAGCACACAGACAGCAGCGGCTTCGGTCGGACTGAAGACACCGCCATAAATACCGCCAACAATGATCACCGGGAAGCCCAGTGGCCAGATCGCCCGTCGCACCGCCTGCCAACGCTCGGGCCAGCTGGCCTTTTCCTCCGTCGGCACCTTGTGAATCGTAGCGTAAATGGCGCTATAGGCCGCAAACATCGCCAAAATGAGCAGCCCCGGCCCGATACCGGCGATAAACAGCTCCGAGATTGACGTATTGGACACCACCCCGTAAATGATCATGCCAATGCTGGGCGGGATCAGGAAGGCGATATCACTCGCATTGATAATCAACGCCAGTACAAAGCTGTCCTTGTAACCGGCCTTGAGCATTTTCGGACGCAGCGGCGACCCCACAGCCACAACAGTCGCCTGAGTCGATCCGGATACGGCACCGAACAGGGTACAGGCAGTCGCCGTACTGATCGCCAGGCCGCCCCGAACATGACCGATAAACTTCATCACCATATCGATCAGCCGATCCGCCGAATGCCCTCGGGTCATGATGTCCGCGGCAAGAATAAACATCGGTACCGCGATCAATGAGGCGGGACGAATTCCGGCCATGAACTGCTGGATCATGAAGTCCATCTGCTCGATACCGCCAAACATCGAGTAGAAACCGATAAATGCCGCCGCAATCAACGGAATCATCATCGGGAAGCCCAGAAGCAGCAATACAATCATTGCGCTGACCATAATGGTTGTCATGCCTGAACTCCTGTATGGCCGCTATTCATGCGGTTCCTTGACATCATCGTAGCCATCACGCACCTGAGTCGACAGATAGACATCGTCGGACATCAGGTTTTTCACCGCCGTCAGCAGATACTGAATACCGGTTACGGCCAACCCCAGCGGAACCCACAGGAAAATCCACCAAACCGGTAACTGCAACGCTGGCAAAATGCGACCGGAATCGGCCACGCTGCCGATATACCGTATCGACAGCCAAGTCAGCGCAAACATGACCAGCGACGTCACCAGAGCGATGAATATCATCAACCAGCGCCGACCACCGACCGGCAGCGCATCAAACAGGGCCGACATGCGAATATGACGACCATGACGTGCGGCGTAGCCAATACCGGCGAAGGTAATCATGACAATCAGGATACGATTCACCTCTTCCGTAAAGAAAAGGCTGTTCTGAAACAGAAAACGGCCAATTACATTGGCCACGGTATTCAATGCCATCAGCAGGACACCCGCTCCCAGCATCAGAGCCTCGGCGCGACCCAGCCAACTATCAATCAAGCCCAGAGGCCCCGGCAGGGCAGATGCATGACGTGACGAGCGAAGTTCAGACATGTCGGGGATCTCGTGTCGAGGGCCAGCCAGACAAGGGCCGGCCCTGCGGAGGGTTACTCGGCAGTCGCCGCTTCCAGATCCTGCTTGAACTGCTGCAGTAGAGCCTTGCCCGAGTCACCCGTCATCTCGATATATTTGGCTTCAACGTCTGCTGCTGCTGCACGGAACGGTGCACGCTGCTCCTCGGTCAGGCGAACAATCTGCATACCCGGTTTCTGCTCAAGGATTTTCTCCAGCGAGCGTTCGCTCAAGCCTCGCTGATATTCCATGATGTGGTCAAAGGCAACATCCATCGCTTCCTGTATCAGTGCCTGATCTTCAGCAGGCAAACCATCAAAGAAGCGCTTGTTGGCCATGACAGCAGTGGTGAAATTATTGTGCCCGGTAAAGGTAATGACATCCGTCACTTCATACATCTTGGCCGACTCGACCCAGAACAGGGGATTCTCCTGTCCCTGAATGATGTTGGTCTGCAAGCCACCGTAAACTTCACCCCAAGGCAGCGGAGTCGGTGTAGCACCAAACGCCTTGTAGGACTCCACCAGCAACGGGTTGGTCATGACACGTACCTTGACACCATCCAAGCCAGCTGGAGCTTCAAACGCCTTCTGAGTGGTGATGACCACTTCGCCTTCCGGAAACATCTTCAGCAACTCGAGACCGTGCTGGGCGTAGATACTTTTGAAGTCTTCGTTGATCGCCTTGCTGTTACGGAAGAAGCTGTCCAATGCTTCCTGCGTTTCCGGCAAGAGATAGGGAATGAAAAACACCTGTGCTTCCGGGATCAGTGAGCCGGTAAAACCCGGTGACTGGTCAACGAACTGCAGCAAACCGGCCTGCGCCTGCTCCATGGTGTCAGCCGACTCACCCAGCGTACCGTAGGGGAACAGTTGAATATTATGATCGGAGTTGGCTTCAATATGCTCCTTGAACTTGCTGGCATATACACCCTGTACATCCGTGATCGCTTCTTCAAACGCATAACGCCAGGTTGCTGCGTGCGCTGCCGTAATCGATCCCAGTGTCGCCAATGCAACCGTGCAGGCACCCACTAGCGTTTTCAGCTTCGTCATCTCAGATCTCCCATCTTCAATTAATCCTGGAACGCCTTGCCGGTAGCCGCTGGTTATCTCCGGAGAGCCGTTCTTGCTAATTACTTAGCATAGCTAACTATTATACTGTAAATAAAGGCTATTTTTATTGTAGGGCAGATAGCACAAACACATAAGAGAAGGGTCAAAATCGCTAAAGATCGTTAAATTACTGCCAAATAACACTAAAATCCACTAAAGCAGCCATACAACAAGCGTAAAAAAAAGCACCGATATTGAAAACATTCAATATGCGATGCTTTTAAAATAACAACAAGCAGGTCAACAGGAGGTGTTATTCAATATTCTGGATCTGCTCTCGCATCTGCTCAATCAATACCTTGAGTTCAACAGCACCGCGCGTCGTCGCCGCAACAATCGATTTGGATGACAGAGTATTGGCTTCACGGTTGAGCTCCTGCATCAGAAAATCCAACCGGCGCCCGATCGGGCCTGTTTGTGACAATACCCGGCGCACTTCCTGTACGTGGGTATATAAGCGATCAACTTCTTCATCAACATCGGCCTTCTGAGCCAGCAGCACGATCTCCTGCTCCAGACGGTTGGGTTCAAGCTCGGCCTTGAGGTCCATCAATTTCTGCTGCAGATTCTCGCGCTGCGACTGCAGAATCCGGGGCATCATCTGCTTGATCTCGGCAATGATCGCCTCAATCCGTTCAAGGCGCAGAATAATCAGCTGATTCAGCTCGACGCCTTCACGCTCGCGCCCAGCCTGCAGATCCGTAATCCCGGTGCGGAACAAAGCCAGCGCCTGCTGCTTGACCACGCGCATATCCAGCGAAGACTCCACCAGCACGCCAGGCCAAGCCAACAGTTCCAGAGGGTTGATTCCCTGCGTATCAGCGCCCGCTGCCGTTACCACCGCCGCTGCCGCCAACACTTCCTGCAGCCGCTCCTGATTCACCTGCAAAGCACCAGATGATTTCTCGGGTACGAACCGCAATGTCGCTTCGACCTTGCCTCGGCTGATCGATTTGCGCAGCGACTCGCGCAGATCGCCTTCTATATCACGCAATAGCTCCGGCAACCGAAAGTGCGGCTCCAGATAACGATGATTCACCGAACGCAACTCCCAGATCAAACTTCCCCAGGGGTGCTGCATCTCCTGTCGGGTAAAGGCGGTCATGCTTCGTGTCATAATCGATCGATCTCTATTAGAATTGCTTTTTTATTATTCTAACAGCCATCTTTGCACCTTGCGCGAGCAGGATGGTGACATTGAAAGGGTACGCGACATGAGTTCGAGCTTTTCGGAACAACTGCACAATCTAGGACTGAACAAGATGCGTCCCAGCGGCAGACAACCGGACCAGATGCGTGAGATCCGTATTACACGCAACTTCACCCGGCACGCGGAAGGCTCGGTACTGGTTGAGTTTGGTGATACGAAAGTGATCTGTACAGCAACAGTTGACCGCGGCGTACCCCGCTTTCTTCGAGGCAGCGGCTCTGGCTGGGTCACGGCTGAATATGGCATGCTGCCTCGGGCAACCAACAGCCGTTCTGATCGCGAAGCGGCACGCGGGAAACAAACAGGGCGCACGATTGAAATTCAGCGCCTGATTGGGCGCTCACTACGCGCGGCTCTGGATCTGAAAAAGCTGGGCGAAAATACCATCACCATCGATTGCGACGTCATCCAGGCAGATGGAGGCACACGTACAGCCTCAATCACCGGTGCCTGCGTAGCGCTGATGGATGCCATTAATGTCCTCAAACAGGACAAGAATGGTGCCATGAAGGGCAACCCCGTGAAACAGATGATTGCTGCGGTCTCTGTCGGTATCTACAAGGGCGAAGCGGTGCTGGATCTGGATTATCCCGAAGATTCTGACGCCGAGACTGACATGAATGTGATCATGACCGAAAGTGGTGGTTTTATCGAGGTTCAAGGTACTGCGGAAGGAGCTCCCTATACTCAGGACGAACTGAATGCGATGTTGACGCTGGCCCGCAAAGGTATCGACGAGCTGGTCGTGCTGCAGAAGCAGGCACTGGCAGAGTAATGGATACCGCTGCCCGGCGAGCCGGGCAGCGCTGTCAACTTAAAGCTCGATGTCGTAATCGATAATCAGCGGAGCATGCTCAGAGAAGCGCTGATCACGATAGATACGGGCTCCCTTCACGGTTTTACGCAAATTCGCCGTTGTGATCTGGTAATCCAGCCGCGCACCCTCGTTGAGAGACCAGGCACGGTTATAGTCAGGCCACCAGCTATACTGACGCTCTGCCTTGTTCATTTCACGGAATGCATCCACGTAGCCCATGCTACCGAATACTTCTTCAATCCACTCGCGTTCCTCAGCCAAAAATCCGGACACACGCTGGTTTACATACCAGTTACTGAGATCGACGGCACGATGGGCAATATTGAACGTGCCTGCAAAGATGAACTCTCTGCGTTTACGTAAAGTTTTCTTCAGGTGCCCTTTAAGCAACTCCAAGTATTCCATTTTACCCGCTTGAGCTTCAGGACTGCGCAAGCCGGAAGGAACTGTCATCGAGCTAACACTTACCTTGTCAAAATCCGCCTGAATAAAGCGTCCATTGAAATCGCACTGCTCGAAGCCCAGGCCTGTCATGATCGCCTTCGGTAAGTGACGGGTATACAACGCAACTCCGCTAAAGCCATCATCAAATGCGTCAAAGAAATACGCATGATAGCCCTCGGGGTGGTAGCGATCGCCATCCAGCTGGTACTCTTTGGCCTTAAGATTCTGCAAACAAACCACATCGGCGTCCTGCTCAATCATCCAGTCAAAAAAACCATTATCTGCAGCCTGTTCAATACCCTGAGTATTGAAGGTGATCACACGCATAGTGTCTAAGCCCCGTTGAGCGTATTCGAACGAATCTGGGATGGAAGGTCAGTACGAATTGTACCGATTGGGCGTACAAAATTGAAATATTTCTAATGATATCCTGCATGGATGCCGTTCTCGGCAGCAGGTATTATAGCGGCTGTTTTCATTACAGCTGCGGAGAAGAACATGCTGGACTATCAACGTGAATTTATCGAGTTTGCCCTGCAAAAAGGTGTTCTGCGTTTTGGCGAATTCACCCTCAAGTCCGGCCGTAAAAGTCCTTACTTTTTTAATGCCGGCTTGTTCAGTTCAGGTGTTGCTCTTGCCAAGCTCGGACGCTTCTATGCAGCAGCACTGGAAAATTCCGGCATCGATTATGACGTAATGCTCGGCCCGGCTTATAAAGGTATTCCTCTGGCTGCAGCCACCTGCGTATCGCTTGCCAATGACTATGGCAAAGATGTGCCTTATGTCTTCAACCGCAAGGAAGCCAAAGATCATGGTGAGGGCGGCAACCTGGTCGGTGCTCCTCTAGAAGGACGCGTGCTGATCATTGATGATGTGATCACCGCCGGTACTGCCATTCGAGAAGTCATGAGCATCATTGAGCAGGCTGGCGCTACACCCGCCGCCACATTAATTGCGCTGGACCGACAGGAAAAAGGACACGGAGAGCTTTCTGCCATTCAGGAAGTTGAGCGGGATTACGGAATGCCGGTTATCAGTATCATCAGCCTGAACGATTTGGTTGTCTACCTGCGCGAGCAAGGTGATATGACAGATGAGCTGAGCGCAATTGAACGCTACCGACAGCAGTACGGCATCGCCTGAGACAAAATAGGAATTTTTCCTATATACCCATGTCTTCAGGGTGGATATTATCCTGTTCGAGGTTCACAGGACGTGACGCGCTGAAGGGACCATCAGCACCTCGAACGCCTGCGTAGGAGATATGCAGCGGCTGACACGGATGTTGGCGACAGGGCCCTAAGCAAAGGATGCGACAGGGCCCTTTTTTTGCCTCCCCGTTCACGGGTTGCATACCCCATGATTATCCACACCTGCTTATCCACATTCCTTCTGCCGCACCTCGCTGAACATCCCTCTGACACCACCTTGGTTTTATCCACAGATATAGACCCTTGCCACCACCTGGTGGTGTGAAAGTCGCGTGCGTAAATCATTCAGCAGCAGAGTCAGACCACCTGTTCGGGCCTGGCTATGTGTTCTGGATCGGTCATGGAGGCTGACATGGGGCGGGGAAATACGGAGGATACGCACGTGTTTATGTACCTGCGCCCCACAAGCAAAAACCCCGGCCTCAACGAGACCGGGGTTTTCATATTAAGTGCCTGGCGATGACCTACTCTCACATGGGGAAACCCCACACTACCATCGGCGATGACGCGTTTCAC
>NZ_PYGI01000009.1:0-37528 GCF_003014615.1 Marinobacterium halophilum
TCAACAGATATAAAGACGGACAGGGTAATGCCGAGGAGGATACAAAAAGGATACAAAACGGGGCTGAAACGAAAGAAAATGAAAAAAACCGGAGCGGAGAGGGAGGATGCTCGTTATCGGTCAGTGTCTGGGAGCGGTGCTGGCCTGAATTGCGCGCATAAAAAATCCGGAATCCTGATGATGGATTCCGGATTTATTGGTCGTGCAGGGACGGTAATCAGAACAGGCGGCGGCAGCGGATGGTGCCGTTGACCTGCTGCAGTTTTTCCAGTGCCAGCTTGGAGTAGTCGGCGTCAACGTCGATGACTACATAGCCAACGGTCTCGTTGGTCTGCAGGTACTGACCGGAGATATTGATACCGTTCTCGGAGAACACGGTGTTGATCTGGGAGAGTACGCCCGGAATGTTCTCGTGTACGTGCAGCAGACGGTGCTTGTTCGGGTGTTCCGGCAGCGCCACTTCCGGGAAGTTCACGGAGGTGATGGACGAGCCGTTGTCGCTGTACTTGACCAGTTTTTCTGCCACTTCGTAGCCAATGTTTTCCTGGGCTTCCATAGTGGAGCCACCGACGTGCGGGGTCAGGATCACATTGTCGAATTCACGCAGCGGGCTGATGAATTCGTCGTTGTTGCTGCGCGGCTCGACCGGGAATACGTCGATGGCGGCACCCAGGATCTTGTTGCTTTTCAGCGCTTCGCACAGGGCATCAATGTCCACCACGGTGCCACGGGCAGCGTTGATGAAGATGGCATCCTGTTTGATCTGATCGAACTGGGTTGCGCCCATCATGTTCTGGGTCGCAGCGGTTTCCGGTACGTGCAGGGTGACGATGTCGCACATGCCTAGCAGTTCCGGCATGGAGCTGACCTGCTTGGCGTTGCCCAGCGGCAGCTTGGTGATGACGTCGTAGAAGTAGACATCCATGCCCAGGCCTTCGGCCAGCACGCTCAGCTGGGAGCCGATGCTGCCGTAACCGACGATACCCAGTTTCTTGCCACGGATTTCGTAGGAGTTCTTGGCGCTCTTCTGCCATTCGCCACGGTGTGCCTTGGCATTCTTTTCCGCTACGCCACGCAGCAGAATGATTGCTTCGGCCAGCACCAGCTCAGCGACAGAACGGGTGTTGGAGTAGGGCGCGTTGAATACGGCGACGGCGCCTTCGGTTGCGGCCTGCAGGTCCACCTGGTTGGTGCCGATGCAGAAGCAGCCTACGGCAACCAGCTTCTCGGCCGCTTCGAACACCTGACGGGTCAACTGGGTACGTGAACGGATGCCGATGAAGTGGACGTCACGAACTTTTTCGATCAGCTCCTCTTCCGGCAGGGAACCGGTGTGGAATTCGATGTTGGTGTAGCCCTGCGCGTTTAGCGTGTCGATCGCGGACTGGTGCACGCCTTCCAGCAACAGAATTCTGATCTTGCTCTTATCCAGAGAAGTAGTTTTGCTCATCTTCTGCGACTCATGCTGCAGCTGGGCGGAAACTCGTCCAGCCAGGGGAAATTTGAGGTTGGCAAGTCTAGCACAAACTCGATTAAGTGTTTGGGCTACACAGCGTTGCAGCGCGGAAAAATATTCAGCTTGGCGTGAACAGAAGCCAAGTTGAGGGCCGAGGTGGGGTCAGCCCTGCAGTATCGGGCGCGCTTAGCTGTAGTAGCAGAGGTAGGCGGTCGGAGTTTCAATGCGGGCGTCGAACGAATCACCGGCGGTGATGTTGAATTCGGTACCGGCAGGGAAAGCAGTCCACTCTTCACTGCCTGGCAGGCGCACGGTCAGCTGACCGGCGGTGACGATCATGCGCTCGTTCTGGCTGGTGCCGAAGGTGAATTCACCCGGGAGCATGACGCCAGAGGTCGCCGGACCTTCCGGGGTTTCAAAGGCGATGGAGACGACTTTCCCGTCGAAGTAGGTATTGGTGCTGAGCATGGGCTCTCCTTGCAGCAGGGGCCATGATGGCCGTGATATCGGGACCCGCATCATAATCCGGGGACCGATGGCTGTCATCTGCTGTGGCTGGCGGGGGCCTGTTCCAGTACCAGATCGACAAAGGTCTGGTTGGCGCGGGATAACCGGTGCCCCTTGCGCCAGGCCAGTGACAGGTCCAGCCAAACGGGCACGGTGAAGGGTACCGCCACCAATGCCGGGTCGTCGGCCACCACCATTTTCAACAGCGTGGTGATGCCGTAGTCGTGGGCGACGATCTGTTTGATCAACGGAATCAGGTTGGTTTCGAAGCCGATGTTCGGGGTCACACCGACCTCTTCGCTGATACGGTCGATCACTTCGCGGTGGAAATAGCCCTCCTTGAATAACACCAGTTCTTCAGCGAAGAATGCGTCGTAGCTGATGGTATCAGCCTTCGCGAGCGCATGGTCGGCCGGGAGAATGGCCATCATCTGATCCTGCAGGAAGCGGTGGGTTTCCAGATCAGTCGGTGGCGTATCGGTGACAATGACGCCCATATCGATGTCACCCCGATGGATCATCGTCTGGATTTTGCGGGTACCGGCCTCGATCACTTCCAGGCGTACGCCGGGATAGCGGTGGCGGAAAGCCATCAGGATCGGTGGGAAGTAGTAGGAACCGAGCATGCTGGGAATACCGATCCTGACTTCGCCGCGCTCGAGGGCATGAAGTTCGCGTACTTCACGTTCGGCATCGGCTACGGCCTGCAGAATCAGGCGGGCGTGGCGGGCCAGAACCTCGCCCTCGTCGGTCAGGGTGACCCGGCGTTCGTGGCGATTGAACAGCGGCAAGTCCAGCGTCTGTTCCAGCTTGCGGATCGCCATGCTGACCGCAGGCTGGGCGATATGCAGTTGCTCGGCGGCAGCGGTAAAGCCGCCCTGATCGGCGACCATCAGAAAATAACGCAGGCTGCGAATATCCATATCAACCTTATTGATGGGTTAGATAAAAACTATATATTTTAATGATTCTAATGGGGCTGCTATTGTCTCGCCAGTTTCCCCCTTCTTATTGTGTTCAGGTGTCTCGATGATTACATCCGGCAGTTCCACTTTTTGGCGCGCCACGCTGGCGTTGTGCCTGGGGTCGTTCATGATCTTCGCCAATGTGTATATCACCCAGCCGCTGTTGCCGATGCTGGCACAGACCTTCGAGGTGTCGGCACTGCAGGCGGGCTGGACCTTCACGGTCACCACGTTGACGCTGGGGCTGTCGTTGCTGATCTGGGGGCCGCTGTCCGATGCGTTGGGGCGGCGCTGGATCATGCTGCTGACCATGAGCGGTGCGACACTGGTCACGCTGCTGCTGTCGCAGACCGACAGTTACACCGGCATGCTGGTGCTGCGGGCAGTACAGGGCGTGTTGCTGGCGGGATTGCCTGCCATCGCCATCGCCTGGATGGGGGATGAGTTCGAGCGTCCGGCGATGCTGTTGGCCGTGGGGCTTTATATCGGTGGCAACAGTCTGGGCGGCATTAGCGGGCGATTGATTGGCGGTTTTGTTGGCGACTGGCTGGGCTGGTCGCAGGCGTTCATGGTGATGACCCTGCTCAGCGTGGTCTGTCTGCTGGTGTTTGCGCTGATGTTACCGGCCTCGAAGAACTTCCGGCCGCAACCGCTGAAGCCGCGGCGGATGCTGGCAGACTTGGGAAGCCATCTGCGCAATCCGGTGTTGTTGCTGGCCTATTTGATCGGCGGCTTCAACTTCTTTATCTTCATTAATCAGTACAGCTATATCACCTTTGTGTTGGCTGACGCGCCCTATAACCTGCCGACCCGTGTGCTGGGGATGCTGTTTCTGACCTATCTGTCCGGTACCGTGGGGTCGGCAATTGCCGGTAAGGTCGGGCAGCGGCTGGCTCAGCCACTGTGCATGGCGCTGGGCGTGCTGGTGCTGATGACCGGCACGGTGCTGACGCTGTCAACGGAGTTGTGGCTGATTGTGCTCGGCTTTCTGGTCAACAGTTTCGGGTTTTTCTTTGCCCATTCCAGTGCCAGCAGCTGGGTCAGTCAGAATGCCCATCATGCCCGTGCCAGTGCGTCCTCGCTGTACCTGCTGTTCTACTACACGGGGGCGAGTACCGGTGGCTTTTACCTGCATCCGTTCTGGGAGTGGCAGGCCTGGAACGGTGTCGTCATCGGTTCGCTGCTGGTGCTGTTGTTGACGCTGGGTTTGAGTCTTGCGCTGTACCGGTTACAGCAGCGTCGGTCGGTCACGGTCGCGGGATGATCTGTTAAACTGTTGACAATACCCGCCTTCAGGAGAGTCGACATGTCATATCAACACCGCAACGCCGATGGCAGCAAGCTGGATCTGCCATTGGGCAAGGTGGTCTGTATCGGCCGCAACTATGCCGACCACGCCCTTGAGCTGAATAACCCGATCCCCAAAGAGCCGATTCTGTTCATCAAGCCCGCCACCTCGGTGGTGCCGATGGAGCAGCCGTTCACCGTGCCGACCGATCGGGGCGCGGTGCATTTCGAGACCGAGATGGCGATCCTGGTCGGTGAAACGCTCAAAAATGCTGATGAGTCACGCGTGATGCATGCCATTGCCGGTATTGGTCTGGGGCTGGATCTGACCCTGCGTGAGGTTCAGGACCAGCTCAAGCAGAAGGGCCAACCTTGGGAGAAGTCCAAGTGTTTTGATGGGGCCTGCCCGCTGTCGGCGTTTCTGTCACCGGCATCGGTGAATGATCTGGCCAATGTGCAGATTCGTTTAACCGTGAACGGTGAAACCCGTCAGGATGGCAACTCGGCGCAGATGCTGACGCCGGTGCTCAAGCTGTTGGCCTATGCCAGTCACTGGTTCACGCTGGAACCGGGCGATGTGGTGCTGACCGGCACACCCGCAGGCGTCGGGCCGGTTCAGCCGGGTGACCAGTTGCGGGTGGAACTGGTTGACCTGCTGCGGGTCGAAACCGCTGTTCAACAAACGGATTAAGGTACGGGTTGTACCGACAAGGGGACGCAATGCTCTGGTATAAAATGCTGCACATTCTGGCCATGACCAGCTGGATGGCCGGGATTTTCTATTTGCCACGGATCTTCGTGCATTATGTGGAAGGCCGTGAAGCGGGGCAGGATGTGGCTCGGCTGGAAATCATGGCGCGCAAGCTGTACGGCTTCATGACCATCATGGCGGTGTTTACGCTGGGGCTGGGGCTTTGGCTGTGGCTGGGCTACAGTTTCAGCGGCGGCTGGCTGCATGCCAAGCTGTTGTTTGTGGCCTTGCTGATCGGCTTCCATTTCTGGTGCCGGGCGTATCTGCAGCAGATGCAGCGTGGGGAACTGAGTCGCAGCGGTCGCTACTTCCGTTTGTATAACGAACTGCCGTTACTGATCTTCATTCCGATTCTGATCTTTGTGGTGGTGAAGCCTTTCTAACAGGACAGCTTTAAAGGAAGTACAGACAGACTTTTCTGCACTTCCTTTTTATTTTCGGGGATCCTTAATTATCAAGGTTGATTAAGTTGATCCAAGGCTATTTCTTCACGATCGCCTGAAATGAATATTTTTCCAGTATCATAATTTTGAGTGATAACTACATTAGCATAGCCTTGGTCATCATATTCCGATTTTAAATCCGGTTTGCATTCTTTGTTTACATTGCAACGTAACACTTCTAGAATGATTTTTTCATTTTCTATATGAATATTAATCCCGGGTGAAAAATACAAGCTTTCTAATGTTGGTTGGTATTTTATATGTATACTTTTATCTTTTTTTGTATAACTAAAATTATTCAGCTGTGATAAATCGTATTTAATTTTTTCTTTTTCATCCGCTATGCAGCTAGTTGTTATAAAAGAGATGATAATCGCAAAAAAAATATTTAACTTTACCATGAGGAAGAGTCATTATTGTTTGGTATTTTAGGCTGCACAAGAGATGTCGGATGTGTTCTCTCGAGCTCGTTGATATGCTCACCTAGCTCACGAGGTGTTTCAAACCCCGCCCAGTCATCTGCATCAATATCAATCCCTGTAACTGTGGATAATACATCAGAAGCCCAAGATGCACAGGTGTTTGTATAGCGCCAACCAATGTTCTTCTTTAACTCAAGCTCGAGTATTAGGGATTTTTTCTTATTTAATTTAAAAAAACGGCTAGCTGAAGGGAACCTTGTACCTTCGAGGCCAATTATTATATCAGAGCCTCTGCCGTTATCTAGAGTTCTAGGATGATTGTCAGGCCATAACCCGTACGCAGTGGTTATACTATTACGCGTTACTGTAATCCAAGAGTGGCCACTAGTAAAATCGCTTTTGTCACCGGCTACATTGCTGTATATGCCTAATGTAATACTCATTCAACAATCCCTTTTTAATGTTTGTATGATACTTAAATACCATTGATTATATTAAAAGTACCGCCGGTATTTTTGGTGATTATAAACCTGAAACCCCTTCTTTTTGAAAATCAAATTAGTATACGATTGCGGAATGTACGAAAGCTTATTTTTTTTTGGTATTTGAAAGGCGGTCAACTCGTGCCGCAAGTCTGTCGGTAGCATCGCGTAGCTCTTCCACTTCTTCCTGCCAGATGTCGATTTCGACCTGCGTCGGCAGCAGGCGCGCTTCCTCGTGCAGGTATTCCTCCAGGCTGTGGATAAAACTGCTGCTGCCGTGGCGCAGCTGGTGGCGGGCGGAGCGCAGCAGGTTGGCTAGCGGGTGGGCGGCGGTATCACCGATCAGGTCACCCAGCCAGCCTTCCCAGTCGATCTGGCTATCGGCCAGAATCTGTTGCAGCCGGTGAACCAGGCCGCTGTCACCTTCCAGCTCCACTCCCTGGCCGAACAGCACGGCATTGCCGGCCGAGGGCAGGCGCATCAGGTTCAGTGCCGAGCCGCGCAGGCAGGCATCGGGCGTACCGGCGCTTTGTGCCAGCAGGTCGATGCCGCGAGCATGGGGTAACAGAAACAGATGGCATTCCGGTTGGGTGCAGTCGATGCGGATTTCGCGGCCAGCCAGTTCACCCAGACGCGCCAGCGTCACCGGATCCCGTGCCAGCACCCGGTTGAGGCTGGCCTCGGCGAGGGTCAGCAGGGTGGCATTGATCATTCCGGTGGCCATGGCGATGCTCCTGTCGGCTTGAGGGTCAGGGCTTGATGCCGGTGTGCAGGGCGACGACACCGCCGGTCATGTTCTGATAACGGCAGTTGACGAAACCGGCCTGTTCCATCATTCCCTTCAGGGTTTCCTGGTCGGGATGCTTGCGGATCGACTCGGCCAGATAACGGTAACTCTCGGCATCACCGGCAATCACCTTGCCCATCTGCGGCAGAATGTTGAACGAATAGAAATCGTACAGTTTGGTCAGTGCCGGGTTGTCGGTCTTGGAGAATTCCAGAATCATCAGCTTGCCGCCGGGCTTGAGGACACGCAGCATGGAGGCGATGGCCGCATTCTGGTCGGTGACGTTACGCAGGCCAAAGGCGATGGTGATCACGTCAAAGGTGTTGCTGGCGAACGGCAGGCATTCGGCGTTGGCCTGCACGTATTCCACGTTGCCGGCCACGCCGGAGTTGAGCAGCTTGTCGCGCCCGACCTTGAGCATGGAGTCGTTGATATCGGCCAGTACGACCTTGCCTTCGGGGCCGACCATGCGCGCGAACTTGCGCGTCAGATCGCCGGTGCCGCCGGCAATATCCAGCACCTTGTGGCCACGGCGTACACCGCTCTGGTCGATGGTGAGCCGCTTCCACAGACGGTGGATGCCGCCGGACATGAGGTCATTCATCAGATCGTATTTGCCTGCCACCGAGTGGAAGACATCGGCGACGCGTTTGACCTTCTCCTCGACCGGTACGTCCTGATAGCCGAAGTGAGTGGTTTTCTTCCCGTTCTGCTCTGACATTATTCTCTGTCCGACTGTTGTTCTCGATGAGGGCATTCTACTCTGCGCCCCGGCATTTGTCGCATTCGGCCTTAGCCGCGGGCGATCAATCCGTTGTCACGCGAAGCGCCGGCAGCGGCTAGTTGATCCAGATAGCGTTGCCAGTAATCGGCTTGATTATGCGCCAGATCATGCAGGTATTCCCAAGTATAGAGCCCGGAGTCATGACCGTCGTCAAAGCTGATCTTGAGTGCATAGTTGCCGGCCGGTTCGACGCCCTTGAGGCCGACATGGCGTTTGCCGGTTTGTAGCACGCCATTGCCGATACCGTGGCCACGGACTTCGGCCGAGGGCGAGTGTACGCGCAGGAATTCAGCGGTCAGCTCGAAGTTGCCGTCGGCGTAAACCAGCTCCAGGGTACGGGACTTGAGGTGCAGGCGAATATCGGAGGGCAGGGGAACCTGAAGGTTCATGGTTGGGCTCCAGCGGAGCCGGGACCTGTGTCCCGGCGGTATTAGGGATCAGAGGATGTAGTGACTCAGATCCTCGTCCTGACTCAGTTCGTTCAACTGTGAATTCACATACGCAGCATCGACCTGCACGGTTTCACCGGACTTGTCAGCGGCGGCGTAGGAGAGTTCCTCCAGCAGACGTTCCATCATGGTGTGCAGGCGACGGGCACCGATATTCTCGGTCTTTTCGTTGACCTGATAGGCCAGTTCGGCGATGCGGGCGATGCCATCGTCGGTGAACTCGACGCTGACACCTTCAGTGGCCAGCAGCGCACGGTACTGTTCGGTCAGCGACGCTTTCGGTTCGGTCAGGATGCGACGGAAGTCGTCCGGTGTCAGCGCGTTCAGTTCAACGCGGATCGGCAGACGGCCCTGCAGCTCGGGAATCAGGTCTGACGGGCGCGCCAGATGGAAGGCACCGGAGGCGATGAACAGGATGTGGTCGGTCTTGACCATGCCGTATTTGGTGCTGACGGTGCAGCCTTCGATCAATGGCAGCAGGTCGCGCTGGACGCCTTCGCGGGAGACATCGCCGCCACCGCTGTTGTCGCCACGCTTGCACACCTTGTCGATTTCGTCGAGGAAGACGATACCGTTCTGTTCCACCATCTCGACCGCTTTCTGCTTGGTCTCTTCATCCTTGACCAGGGCAGCCGCTTCTTCGTCGGTGAGCAGCTTGAACGCGTCCTTAACCTTCAGACGCTGGGTCTTTTTGCGTTCCTGACCCATGTTGGAAAACATGTTCTGCAGCTGGCTGGTCATCTCTTCCATGCCCGGAGGGGCCATGATTTCGACGCCCATCGGCTGCTGGGAAACCTCGATCTCGATCTCCTTGTCGTCCAGCTGGCCTTCGCGCAGCTTCTTGCGGAAGATCTGACGGGTGGCGCTGTCGGTCTTGCTCGGCTCATCTTCAGAGTGGGAACCGATCGGCCGTGCCGGTGGCAGCAGGGCATCGAGGATGCGCTCTTCGGCCGCTTCTTCGGCACGGAAGCGGACTTGCCCCATCGCCTGTTCACGTACCAGCTTGACCGCCATTTCCATCAGGTCGCGGACGATGGTTTCCACGTCGCGGCCGACATAACCGACTTCAGTAAACTTGGTCGCTTCCACCTTGATGAACGGCGCGTTGGCGAGCTTGGCCAGTCGACGGGCAATCTCGGTCTTGCCGACACCGGTCGGGCCGATCATCAGGATGTTCTTCGGGGTCACTTCCGGGCGCAGCTCGGCATCGAGCTGCATGCGACGCCAGCGGTTACGCAGCGCAATGGCGACGGAACGCTTGGCATCGTCCTGACCGATGATGTGGCGGTTGAGTTCGTGCACGATCTCGCGGGGGGTCATATTGGACATGTTCAGCTCTCCTCGCGGCTGTTCGCCAGAGTTTCGATGGTCAGGTTGTTGTTGGTGAAGACGCAGATGCCGGCGGCAATGTGCAGACTCTTCTCAACGATTTCGTGGGCGCTCAGTTCGGTGTTGTCGACCAGCGCACGGGCTGCTGCCAGGGCAAAATTGCCGCCGGAACCGATGGCGATGACGCCATCTTCAGGCTCGATGACATCGCCGTTGCCGGAAATCAGGTAGGTTTTTTCATGGTTGGCGACCAGCATCAACGCCTCAAGACGGCGCAAGACGCGGTCGGAGCGCCATTCACGGGCCAGATGGATCACGGCGTTGACGATGTTGCCCTGATGCTTGTCGAGCTGCTGTTCAAACAGGTCGCGCAGGGTAATGGCATCGGCGGTGCTGCCGGCAAAACCGGTGATAACCTGGTGTTTGGGCAGCATGTTGACCTTCTTGGCGCTGCCTTTCATTACGGTGTTGCCCAGTGAAACCTGGCCATCACCGCCGACGACGACCTGATCACCACGGCGTACGGAAACAATTGTTGTCATAACAGAAAAATCCCATCGGTCCGATAATGGGTACAGATATGGATGCCACCGGCAGGATTTTCAAGGGGGGTGTCCGGATCAATCGATCCGGATCGGCATGGGGATGATATTGAGCTTGCCCAGTTTGTTGCGGGCCAGGTTCATCTGGGTTTTGTTGTCGAATGGCCCGATGCGGACGCGGTACCAGGTACCGTTGCTGCCTTCCGAGCGGTCGCTGCGCACACCGGGGAAGCCCTGCAGGATGAGCTTGGCACGCATGCGTTCGGCATCACCGGGGTCACGGAAGGAACCGGCCTGGAGCAGATAAAGATGTTCCATCTTGGCGTCCTTGGGGGTGGATTTATACACATCCACCTTGGGCGCGACCACTTCCGTTTTCGGCAGCATCTCGTAGAACTCGAACTTGCTCTGTTTCGGTTCTGGCGCGGCTACCGGCTTGGGCTTGGGCGTTGGCGTGGGAGCCGGTGCAAGCTTTGCCGAGGTGGCACCGGGAGTGACGCTCGCCGCCGGGGCGGCGGGAGGCGTCTGCAGCAGGGTATACAGCAGGTAGCCGAAGCCGCCCAGTACCAGTGGCGTTGCCAGCAACAGTCCCCAGGGCGTGCGCCGACGCGGCGGCGGAGCCGCCCGCTTGGGGGCGGGCTGTCGCGGTGCCGGACGTGCCGGTTTGCGACTGGCGCTGTTGCCGCTGCGGCGCTTGCGGGCAAAGTCCTGCTTGGCCATCGGTTACATCTGCTCCGGTGCGGATACGCCCAGCAGTTTCAGGCCGTTGGCCAGGACCTGACGCACGGCAACGCTCAGGGTCAGGCGTGCGTTGCGCAGCTCGACATCGTCGATGATCAGTTTGTGGCCGTTGTACCAGGTGTGGAAATCACCGGCCAGATCACGCAGATAGTTGGACAGCATGTGCGGTTCGAAGTTGAGCGCGGCGTTGTGCAAAACTTCCGGGTATTTGCCCAACTGTTTCACCAGGTCGGTCTCGGTTTCGCTTTCCAGACGCTCCAGAGCGGCCAGGCCGGCAGCCTGATCCCAGGCCATGCTCTCGCTTTCCAGCTTGCGCAGAACCGAGCAGACACGGGCGTGGGCGTACTGGATGTAGTACACAGGGTTGTCCTTGGAGGCAGACTTGGCCAGCTCCAGATCGAAATCCATGTGCTGATCCGCCTTGCGGGTCACGTAGAAGAAGCGGCAGGCATCGTTGCCCACTTCCTGACGCAGTTCGCGCAGGGTGACGAACGAGCCGGAACGGGTCGACATCTGCACGCGCTCTTCACCGCGGTAGAGAATGGCGAACTGGACCAGACGCACCACCAGTTTTTCCGGATCGTAGCCCATGGCCTGAATGGCGGCTTTGACACGGGTGATGTAGCCGTGGTGATCGGCACCCCAGATGTTGATGACTTGGTCGAAGCCGCGCTCGAACTTGTTCATGTGGTAGGCGATGTCAGACGCGAAGTAGGTCGTCTGGCCATTGGCGCGCTTGACCACGCGGTCCTTGTCGTCACCGAAATCGGTAGAGCGGAACCAGATATTGCCTTCCTGCTCGTACAGGAAGCCTTTGGCTTCCAGCTGCTCCAGCGCGCGATCGACGTCGCCACTGTGGGTCAGCGAGCGTTCGGAGAACCATTCCTGGTAGTTGACGCCGAATTCACCGAGGTCTTCGCGGATATCGGCCAGGATCGAGTTCAGACCGGCATTGAAGACATGCTCATAATCGTCGCCCAGCAGCTGTTGGGCGCGTTCGATCAGGGCATCAATATGCTGTTCTTTATCGCCACCGGCAGGTTCGTCGGCCGGGATGTCGGCAAAGACATCGGCAACCGGACGGTTCAGGCGGTCGCCGTGTTCCTTGATCAGGTCGTGGGCGATATCGCGGATGTAGAAGCCCTGATAACCATTACTGGGGAAAGTCAGAACCTGATCGTGCAGTTCCAGGCAGCGCAGCCAGACACTGGTGGCGAGGATGTTCATCTGCCGACCGGCGTCGTTGACGTAGTACTCGCGTTCGACTTCAAGGCCAGCGGCCTCAAGCAGGTCGGCAACGGTCGCGCCGTATGCCGCGCCACGGCCGTGACCCACGTGCAGCGGGCCGGTCGGGTTGGCGGAGACGAACTCCACCTGTACCCGCTTGCCGGAATTGGGGGTGCCGCGACCGAAGTTGTCGCCCTGCGCCAGAATGTCACCGATGACGGCAAAGGTGGACGCCTGGGTGACAAAGAAATTGATGAAGCCGGGGCCTGCAATCTCGGTTTTCTCGACGTTGGCGGAGGCCGGCAGCGCTGCGCACAGCTGCTGGGCCAGTTCACGCGGATTGCGTCGGGCCGGTTTAGCCAGAGTCAGGGCAATGTTGCAGGCAAAGTCGCCATGGGCCTTGTCGCGGGTGTTGTCCACCTGGATGTTGGGCGTGATGTCGGCGGGCAGGGTGCCGTCTGCGACCAGGGTTTCAAGCGCCGCTGCGATCAACTGGGCAATCTGTTCTTTCATTGGGGTACTCTGGCTGGAAGTGAAGATCAGAAGGATGCAATAAACCCACCATTATACGATGCAGCGGTGGTCAATTGCCAATCAGTAGCTGTCGATCGGGTCCACATCCAGGGTCCAGCGTACTCGGCGTGCTTCCGGGTGTGTCTGCAGGAGCCTGATCAGTACGGCCAATGCCTGATGCAGCGGCTTGCGTTGCCCGGCCTGCAGCAGCAACTGGGCGCGGAACAGGCCTGCGCGCTTCTCCATTAACGAAGGAAAGGGGCCGATGCACTGCACGTCGGCAGGCAACATGTGTTGCTTGCTGGCCAGTTCGCGCACGCTGAGCAGTACGTTTTCGGCCAGCCCCTGGTGGCTGGCTTCGGCCCGAATCAGGGTGTGGTAGGCAAAAGGCGGCAGGTGGCCACCACGGCGCAGGCGCAGCTCTTCACGGGCAAAGGCATCGTAGCCGGCGTGGACCAGTGTATTCAGCATTGGATGCTCGGCATTGAACGTCTGCAGCAGGACTTCGCCGGGGTGATCGGCGCGACCGGCGCGACCGGCCACCTGCAGAATCAGCTGGGCGGTTTTTTCCATGCCGCGAAAATCCGCGCTGAACAGACCTGCATCAGCATCAAGAACGGCCACCAGTGTCACTTTCGGGAAGTGGTGGCCTTTGGCCAGCATCTGGGTGCCGACCAGAATACACGGCTCGCCGGTATGGACCTGAGCCATGATCTTGTTCAGTGCATCCTTGCGCTGGGTGCTGTCTCGGTCGACTCGGATGATCGGAGTGTCAGGGAAATGCACGTGGAGTCGGTCCTCGACCCGTTCGGTGCCGCTGCCGGCAGGGCGCAGCTGGGTGCTGCCGCAATGGGTGCAGGCACGGGGAATCGGGGTTTGCCGGTCGCAGTGGTGGCAATGCAGGTGTGGCGGCTGGCGATGCAGGGTCATGCGTGCATCGCAGCGGGTGCAGTCGAACGGCGTGCCGCAGTCGTGACAGATCAACGCCGGAGCAAAACCGCGTCGGTTGATGAACAGCAGCACCTGAGTCCCTTGAGCCAGGTGCTGCTGAATACGTTGCAACAGGGGCGTGGACAGTCCCGCATCCAGTGCCTGTTGGCGAATATCGAGCAGCTCAAAGCGTGGCGGTTGTGCATTCCCGGCGCGTCGGGTCAGGCGCAGATGCTGATAGCGGCCGCTGAGGGCGTTGTTCAGGCTTTCCAGTGACGGCGTTGCGCTGCCGAGCAGGATCGGGATGTTGTGCGCCCGTGCTCGATAGATCGCCAGGTCGCGGGCGTGATAGCGGAAACCATCCTGCTGTTTGAACGAGCCGTCATGTTCTTCATCAATGATGATAAGCCCGGGTGATTTCAGCGGTGTGAAAATGGCGGAGCGGGTACCGATCAGGATACGGGCGCTGCCCTCGCGCGCCCACAGCCAGGCATCAAGACGTTGGCGGTCAGTCAGTCCGGAATGCAGCGCCAGTACAGGCACCCGGAAACGCGCCTTGAAGCGGGCGATGGTCTGCGGGGTCAGGCCGATCTCCGGTACCAGGATCAGCGCCTGCTTGCCGTGTTCCAGGCAGCGCTGGATCGCCTGCAGATAGACTTCGGTTTTGCCGGAGCCGGTAACCCCTTCCAGCAGAATCGGGCTGAAGCCCTGCGCATTCTGGACCGCCGTCACCGCCTGATGCTGTTCGTCATGCAGGGTCAGCGGCGCTTCACGCAGGATCTCGGTGCCGGCATCGGCACCGGGCAGCGCAGGGATGTGTTCGAACGCAACGGCAAGATTTTTCTCGGCCAGGGTTTTCAGCAGTGCCGGATTGCCGCCCTCTGCCCGCAGGGCATCGGTGCTGATGCCTTGCGGATGCTCCTGCAGCAGGGTCAGCAGTTCGCGCTGGCGACCGGCGCGACTCGACAGGCTATCCAGGGACGCATCGGCTGCGGCGCGCCACAGGGTTTGATGCTGGAAGCGGGCGGGCTGGCCCTGACGCAACAGCACCGGCAGGGCTTGCTGCAGGGCATCGCCGACCGGGTGTTGATAATATTGGGCGGCCCAGGTTGTCAGTGTGAACAGATCAGGGGTCAGTACCGGTTGTTCGTCGAGCAGCTCGAGCGCCGGTTTCAGCTTGTCCAGCGGCAGTTCGCTGTCCTGTTCCAACGTGAGCAGAATGCCAATCACTTCCCGGCGACCAAAGGGCACCCGCACCCGACAGCCCGGCTGTGCGACGCGGGTCTCGTAGACGGGCGGGCGGTAGTCGAACAGACGATACAGCGGAGTCGGAATGGCAACGCGGAAGATCAAGATGCGGATCCTGTGTGACGGGTGATCAATGGGTATGGGCCTGGGTGCAGTCTAGGGGTTTTGGTGACGCCAGGGAATGGCTGTTTTCGCTTGCCCAGAGGTATTGCGGTGCGTATAATTTTGCGCCTTGATCGTTACTATAAATGGCGGCGCTTTAATTCGAAAGTGCCGACAATTGAATGTGCGGTGCCTGGCGTAACATGCGACCGGGTGGCGGCACGCCAATTTTATCGAGGTTTAAGATGAAAGCTGGTATCCATCCGGAATACAACGAAGTTACTATCACTTGCTCTTGCGGTAACGTGATGAACACCCGTTCTACCATGGGCAAGGACATGCTGGTCGACGTATGCAGCCAGTGTCACCCGTTCTACACCGGTAAGCAGAAAGAAGCGACTTCTGGCGGCCGTGTTGACCGCTTCAAGCAGCGTTTCGGCAACCGTGGCAGCAAGGCATAAGTCACTGTTTCCATACGAATACAAAAAGGCACTCATTGCGAGTGCCTTTTTTGTATCTGCGTTTTGCGTCCCGTTGGCGGCAGCCGAATGTCCGCGCTTGCCTGGCGGGTTTACCGCTGCGGTTGCCCATGTCTACGACGGTGATACGGTCCGCCTGAGCGATGGCCGAAAGGTGCGACTGATTGGCGTTAACACGCCGGAGCTGGGGCGTGATGGGCGCGCAGACGAGCCGTTTGCCGTGCAGGCCAGGCAGTGGCTGGTGCGCGCAGTGCAGGGGCGGCGTGTGTATCTGCTGCCTGGGGTCGAGTCGCAGGATCGCTATGGGCGCTTGTTGGCGCACCTGTACCTGCCGAATGAAAATTTGTCGGATGGCGAGCTGGCCGCAGAAGGGTTGGTCCGCAGCGGCCTCGGTTATGCGCTGGCGGTAGGGGCCAATAGTCGGCTGGCCGACTGTCTGTTTGCCGCCGAAGAAACGGCGCGGTCGGCACGGCAGCGACTGTGGCAGCAGGCCCCGGTCGAGGCCTCAGCGATTGCGTCAGCCGGTTTTGCAGTCGTGCGTGGGCGTATTACCCGCGTGACCCCGATCGCGCGGGGGACGTATATTGATTTGGATCGAACAGTGGCGCTGTTTGTGCCTCGATCCGTGATGGCAACGGTATCCGAACACTGGCGCGAAGGTCAGATAATAGTGGCGCGAGGCTGGGTTGTTGACCGTCTGCAACGCCAATCTGTATTGCGTTCAGGGCAGCAGCGCTGGCGCTTGAACATCACCCATCCACACCATTTGCGGGGCGACTGAAGTCGCAATTGACATCGTCTGAAGCACGGTTGTTGTAGATATGGCTTTTATATATGATGCAAGTCCGTCTTTTTACAACCATAGTTGGAAACAGCAACCATGTCTCAAGATTTCAAACAAGCCGCCCTCGATTACCACGAGTTTCCTCGTCCGGGTAAGATCAGTGTAGAGCTTTCCACTGCAGCTGAGACTTCGCGTGATCTTTCCCTGGCATATTCGCCGGGCGTGGCCGAGCCGGTCCGCGAGATTGCCAAGGATCCTGATGCAGCGTATCGCTACACTGCCAAAGGTAACCTGGTTGCCGTGATCTCCAATGGTTCTGCCATTCTGGGTCTGGGAGACCTGGGACCGCTGGCCTCCAAGCCGGTGATGGAAGGTAAAGCCCTGCTGTTCAAGCGTTTCGCCAATATCGATTCCATCGATATCGAAGTGGACGCCGAAAGCCCGCAGGCCTTCATCGATACGGTTGCCCGTATTGCTGAAACCTTTGGTGGCATCAACCTGGAAGACATCAAGGCGCCGGAATGCTTCGAGATTGAGCGTGTTCTGATCGAACGCTGCAACATTCCGGTATTCCATGACGACCAGCACGGCACGGCGATCGTGACCGCTGCCGGCATGATCAACGCACTGGAAATCGCAGGCAAAAAACTGGACGAAGCCCAGATCGTTTGCCTGGGTGCTGGTGCGGCTGCAAGTGCCTGCATGAAACTGCTGATCAACATGGGTGCCAAGGTCGAAAACATCTTCATGATTGACCGTAAGGGTGTGATCCACTCCGGTCGCGAAGATCTGACTCCGGAAAAAGCGGCATTTGCCACTGAAACCGAAAAACGTACTCTGGAAGACGCAATCACCGACGCTGACGTATTTGTTGGCCTGTCTGGTCCTGATCTGCTGTCACCGGAAAACCTGCTGAAGATGGCGGACAACCCGATCGTCTTCGCTTGCGCGAACCCTGATCCTGAAATCAAGCCGGATCTGGCGCGTGCGACCCGTTCTGATGTGATCATGGCAACTGGCCGTTCGGATTACCCGAACCAGGTCAATAACGTACTGGGCTTCCCGTTCATCTTCCGTGGTGCTCTGGATATCCGTGCCAGCGCGATCAACGAAGAGATGAAAGCTGCCGCTGTACGTGCTCTGGCCGACCTGGCCAAGCAGCCGGTGACCGATGAAGTGCTGAACGCATACGGTTTGCAGGAACTGTCCTTCGGCCGCGAATATATCCTGCCGAAAGCAACTGACTCACGTCTGTTGGGTGCAATTTCCTACGCGGTTGCCAAAGCGGCCATCGATAGCGGCGTTGCCCGTCTGCCGATGCCGGAAAACTACCCGCTGTAATTGCCCGCTGTAAACAATTGACCTTCGGGTCGACATAAAAAAACCGCTGCTCTGCAGCGGTTTTTTTGTGTCTGTGTTGTGCGGTAGCCAGGCATTTGCCTGGCTACCAAGAAGATCAGTAACCGAAGATCGCTTCGGTTGCCGGAGCTTCCATCTGCTGTGCAGGGCTGCGGGCGGTCTCACGTGGCACATCTTCACTGCGGAAGTATTCGTACATGGCATTCTTCTGGCCACTGTAAGCACGCTTGCCGGTCGCTGGATCGATGCGTACGCGGACGATGCCATTGGGCACGGCTGGCGGGTTGTCCGGCATATCCTGCAGGGCTTCTTCCATGAAGTCGATCCAGATCGGCAGAGCACGGCTACTGCCATACTCGCCGCGCCCAAGCGGTGATGGCTGATCGAAACCGACCCATGTGGTGGCGACCAGGTCAGGGCTGAATCCACTGAACCACACATCCTTCTGTTCATTGGTGGTGCCGGTTTTGCCTGCAAGGTCGGTGCGCTCAAGTACCCGTGCACGGCTGCCAGTTCCGCGCGTGATGACATCACGCATGACATCGTAAATCAGGAAGGCGTTGCGCGGGCTGATGATGCGCGGTGCCGGTCGGGTGGCGTCCGTCAGTTGTTCTGGCGGCAGCAGGTGGGTGGTCAGGGAGCTGTCATTCGCGGTATCGGCGCTATCGCTGGTTGCTGCACTGGCGGCAGTCGCGAGCGTGTCAGCCTGAGTCGGTGCTGCCGTTTCCGGGCATTCCGGGCAAGCCTGTACCGGTGCGGCTTGCAATAGCAGCTGGCCGTCCGCATTTTCGATGCGGGCAATCAGGTAAGGGTCGACCAGGAAGCCGCCATTAGCCAGTGCGGCATAGCCGCGTGCGACCTGCAGCGGTGTGGCGCTGGCGCTACCCAGTGACAATGACAGGTTGCCCGGGAACTTATCGGGTTCGAAGCCGAAGCGGAGGATGAACTCACGTGCCTGTTCGATCCCGAGGGCACGCATCAGACGGATGGAAACCAGGTTGCGCGAGCGGAACAGGGCTTCACGCAGGCGGGTGGGGCCGTTGAACTTGCCGTTGTCGTTCTCGGGACGCCAGGCACCTTCCAGACTGACATCATGGAACACGACCGGGGCGTCGTTGATGATCGAGGCCGGCGTGAAGCCGTTTTCCAGTGCAGCGGTGTACAGGAACGGTTTGATGTTGGAGCCCGGCTGGCGATAAGCCTGAGTGGCCCGGTTGAATTTGTTGTGGTAGAAGCTGAAGCCCCCGGCCAGAGCGCGGACGGCACCATCCTGAGGGTTGAGTGCTACCAGTGCGCCCTGTACTTCCGGCATCTGGGTGAGGCGCAGCTGACCTTCATCATTCGGCATCACGCGAATGATATCGCCACGGGCCACCACGTCGGCAGGACGTTTCGGCTCGGGACCGGTCCAGTGTACGCTGCGGTAGGGGCGAGCCCACTTGATGCCATCCCAGCCGAGGCTGGCTTCTTCACCGCTGCTCAGCATCAGCTGTGCGCCGTCAGCGCTTACCTCCAGTACCAGTGCGGGCTCCAGACCGGCAAACGCCGTGTGCTGGCGCAGTGCGCTGAGCTGATCTTCATGGTTGAGCGTGGCGAGGTCGAGGCTGGCTTCAGCGCCCCGGTAGCCGTGCCGGTCAGTATAGTCGAGCAAACCGCGCCGCAGAGCCAGAGTGGCCTCTGCCTGCATGCGGCTGTCGACCGTGGCCCAGACTCGGTAGCCGTCGGTATACAGGGCGTCGCCGTAACGTGCGTACAGCTGCTGACGGATCATTTCGGCAATATAGGGGGCATCGAGTTCGATATCGCTGCGGTGGTAGCGAGCGGTTACCGGCGCGGCTACCGCTTCATCATGTGCTGCCTGGGAAATATAGCCGAGCAATAGCATGCGGCCCAAAATCCAGTTGCGTCGTTCTTCTGCCCGGTCCGGGTTGGTGATCGGGTTGAAGGCGGATGGTGCCTTGGGCAGGCCTGCAATCATGGCCAGCTGGGCCAGGCTCAGCTCATCCAGATTTTTGCCGTAATAAGTGTTGGCGGCCGCCCGAATGCCGTAGGCACGGTGTCCCAGATAGATCTGGTTGACGTACAGTTCCAGAATCTCCTGCTTGTTCAGCTCCTGCTCAATCTGCAGGGCGAGTAGAATCTCGATGAACTTGCGGCGAAAGGTCTGTTCACGGGTCAGGAAGAAGTTCTTGGCGACCTGCATGGTAATGGTCGAGCCGCCGCTCTGAATGCTGCCGGTGGATGCGAGCTGCAGTGCCGCACGGCTCAAGCCCTTGATGTCGATACCGAAATGATCAAAAAACCGGGCATCCTCGGCGGCTTGCAAAGCTTTGACGAAATCATCCGGAATCTGGTCGAAACTTACGGGCGCGCGCTTTTTCTCGCCAAACTCGGCGATCAGCTTGTCATCGCTCGAATAGATGCGCAGCGGCGTCTGGAATTGAACATCGCGCAGGGTTTGCACGTCAGGCAGCTCGGGGCTGAAATAGTAAAACACCCCGGCAAACGCGATGGCACCCGTTAAGACGCCAATCAGAGACAGAGTAATGAGCCATTTGCAGAGTCGTTTCAGAATACGCATGCCGACCTTTGATAATCCGGTAAAAAAAATAGAGCTGGATCATTATATAGGTGTAAGTGACGTGGTCTACAGGGAGCGAGCAGTTTAAATTGTCGCCGAATCAGGCTACATTGTGACCGTCTGCGGGACTTCATCTGATTGATATAAGGAAAATGTCGTGCTCAGCTTCTTAAAGCCAAAAACTGCTGGCTGGGTGGGAGTGGATATCGGATCCGCTTCTGTCAAGTTGGTAGCACTTACCAAACATGGACAGTCGTATCAGATCGAAGGCTATGCGATCGTTTCCTTGCCGCCGACAGCGGTCGTGGACGGTAACGTCGAGACTCCCGATGAAGTTTCCGATGCTATTGAGCGTGGTCTCAAGATTTGCGGTGTCAGTCTGTCACATGCGGTGACAGCCGTGCCCGCATCGGCGGTGATTACCAAGCGTCTTGAAATCAGCAATGCATTCGTTGGTATGGAGCTGGAGGAACAGGTGCAGGTCGAGGCCGACCAGTTTATTCCCTATCCTCTGGACGAAGTTGCACTGGATTTTGAAGTGCAGGGGCCGGTTGACAAGGCACCGGAACTCAATGAAATCCTGCTGGTTGCCTGTCGCCGGGATGACACCGAAAGCCGCGAAGAAGCGATTAATGGCTCCGGGCTCAAGTGTGAAGTGATCGATATCGACACCTACGCCATTGAGCGTACGCTGCCGCTGTTGGAGCAGGGCGAGCCCGGTGGGCAATTGGTGGGTATTGTGGATATCGGTGCCGCCACGTTGACGCTGAATGTGTTCCGGAGCAACAAGATCATTTATAACCGCGAGCAGGCTTTTGGCGGTAATGACCTTACCAACATGATCCATCAGCACAAGGGTGTTGCAGTCGCCGAGGTTGAGCGTCTGTTGCACACGGGAGAGCTGGATGAAGACACCATGAATACGCTGGTGTTGCCGTTCCGGCAAACGGTTGTGCAGCAGGTGTCACGTGCGCTTCAGTTCTACTATTCGTCAGGTTCACAGGGGCAGCTGGGCAAGTTGTATCTTGCTGGTGGTACAGCAGGGCTGGACGGCCTGGCGACCATGGTGGCGGACGAGGTGGGTGTTGGTACCCAGATTGCCAATCCATTCCTCAACATGCAGGTAGCCTCCAAGATCAATACGGCACGGCTGCAGAAGGATGCGCCCAGTTTGCTTAAGGCCTGTGGTCTGGCGCAACGAAGCTTCGATATTTAGGGATCATAGGGATTATGTATGGCACGTATTAACCTCAGACCCTGGCGTGAAGAGCGTAATGAGCGGCTGCAAAAGCGTTTCATCGGCAATATTGTTGGTGCGGCACTGCTGGGCGGACTGGTCGTCCTGGGCATCAGTTACTATTACGACGTTCAGATGGAACGCCAGAATGTCCGCAACAGCTACCTGAAGGCCGAGATCGTCAAGCTGGATCAGAAGATCAAGGAAATTCAGGAGCTAAGGGCAAAGCGTGAGCGTCTGCTCGAACGCCTGCAGGCCATTCAACAGCTGCAGGGCAACCGGCCCATTATCGTGCGCAACTTTGATGAGCTGGTGCGCGTGCTGCCGGATGGCATTCAATATGACTCCCTGATCCGTCGTGGAGAGGTCATAACCATTGAAGGTATGGCTGAAGATAATAACGACATATCCGGATTGATGCGTCGGCTGGATGCCTCCATCTGGTTCAAGGAACCGAATTTGCGTCAGGTTGACAAGGCGGGTGCGGAGCAACGTTTCAATATGAATGTCGGCATGACACGCCCTGATGCTGAGGAGGCAAAATAAAATGGATGCCAACTCATTCAAGACCGCCTTCCAAGGCTTTGACATCAATAATGTGGACGCTAACCAAGCGGGTAATTGGCCGATTGGGGTCAAAATTGTTGTTTACCTGCTGGTATTTGCCCTTGTGCTAGGGGGGGGCGTTCACTTCCTCATCAAAGACAAGCATATCGCGGTCGAACGCGAAGTGGTGAAGGAGCGTGAGTTCAAGCAGGAGTATCAGACCAAGGCGTTTCAGGTTGCCAGTCTGGATGCGCTACGCAAGCAGATGGCTGACGTGGAAGGGCGCTTTGCCGAACTGCTGACTCAGCTGCCGACGGATAAGGAAGTGCCGGGCCTGCTCGAGGATATTACCGAGATTGGCAAGAATGCGGGCCTTGAGTTCAACCTGATTGCACTGGAACCTGAACGTAAGGAACAGTTCTATGTCGAGCTGCCCATCCGTATCCTTGTGCGCGGCAATTATCACCAAATGAGCGAATTTGTCAGTGGTGTGGCTGCCATCAAGCGTATTGTGACCTTGCACAATTTCTCGCTTGAGCCCGATGATGATAATGCGCTGTTAATGGAAATCACCGCGAAGACCTACCGCTATGATGATACGAAATAAGATACGACAGGGAGTGCGCCTCGGGCTTGCGCTGAGCGTCATATTGCCTTTGACGGGCTGTATCTGGGTGGATGACACTCAGGATCTGCAGCGTTACACGCGTGAACAGCAGGCGCGTCCGAGCGGCCGCATAGAGCCCTTGCCGACGTTCAAACCCTATGAAAGTTTCGTTTATGAGGGCTCCAGCCTGCGCGACCCCTTCCGGCCGTTGGTGCGTAATGCGCCCGGGCGTGATGACATCGCCGGTGATGACGCCATCAAGCCGAACCAGGATCGCCCGAAAGAGTACCTTGAAGAGTTTTCGGTTGATCAACTTAACATGGTTGGCATCATTACCGAGCCGGGTGGCAGTACCTTGTGGGCGTTGATTGAAGACCCGAACCAGGAAGTCCACCGCGTGGTGGCGGGTAATTATCTCGGTAATGACCATGGTGAAGTGACCACCATCAACGAGCGCGGGTTGGAATTGGTAGAAATTATTTCAAATGGACGAGGCGGGTGGATGAAACGCCCACGCTCTCTGACGCTGGAACAGCAGGATTGATAAGGATGCAGACCGTGAATAGAGACAGACGGATCGAAACCAACCGGATGCAGACCCGATACCTGGGACCATTCTGGCTCATGCTCAGTGCAGTGCTGCTGATGTGCTTCACGCGTGCTGCCGTAGCGCAAAATGCCGTATTGCAGGATGTGAACTTTGCCTCGTTGCCGGGGAAAAAGGTCGAAGTGCAGATGACCTTCGATACCGCTCCGCCGGAGGTCAAGGCCTACCTGATTGAAATGCCGCCCAGACTGGTCATGGACCTGTGGGGAGCCAGCAGTGCAATGGCGCAGAAGATGCTGGCGGTCAAATCCGGTGATGTCGATAGTCTGCATTTTGCCGAAGCCAATGGCCGTCTGCGAATCGTAACCAACCTGAATGCCATGGTGGGTTACAACGTGCAGACGCAAGGCAACACCCTGCTGCTGGAATTGGGCAGTGATGTGGCCGCGCCGGCCAATACGGTATCCACACCGGTTGCGCACCCGCAGACAACGGCGGCTGGATCAGAGGCCACCAGCAATCGTACTGCCCAGGCTGAAGTGGCAGGTATCGACTTCCGTCGTTTGGAAGGTGACCGTGGGCGTGTGGTGATTGATTTGGGCACGACCGGCGCTGATCTCGATATTGTTGAGGAAGGCAATAATGTTGTGGTCAACCTGAAAGGTGCCAACCTGAAGCCTGGTCTGCAGCAGCGTTTGGATGTGCAGGATTTTGCCACCCCGGTCAATTACGTCGACACCCTGGTCAAAGGCGACAGCGCCACGATCCTGATCACGCCGTCAGCAGCACCTTATGACTACATGGCCTACCAGAGCGGCAATCAGCTGATACTGGACTTCAAGTCCATGACCCAGGCTGATCAGCAAGCGCAGAAGGACCTGTTTCCTTACAGCGGCGAGAAGATCGATCTGAACTTCCAGAATGTGGAAATTCGTACCGTATTGCAGATCATTGCCGAAGTGGCCGAGAAAAACCTCGTGGTCAGTGACAATGTGCAGGGCGACATTACCTTGCGTCTGAAAAATGTACCCTGGGATCAGGCACTGGATATCGTGCTGCAGACCAAGGGGCTGGATAAGCGTGAAGCCGGTAACGTCTTGCTGATAGGGACTGTAGCCGAAATCGCCGAGCGTGAAGCGGTGGAAATGCAGAGCCAGCAGAGTGAGATTACCGTTGCGCCGCTAATAACTGATTTTATTCAAATTGATTATCGCAAGGCTTCTGATATCAAGGATCGCCTCGTTGAGGCTATGATGATATCCGAGCGTGGTTTCGTGTTGGCAGATGACGAAACTAATACGCTGATGGTACGAGAAACCGTCAAAAAGGTCGGTGAAATCAGAAACACAATCAAGCAATTTGATGTTGAAGTGGCTCAGGTCATGGTGCAAGCGCGGTTGGTAACAGCATCCAATACGGCGGCTAAGGAACTTGGGATTCGCTGGGGCGCAGGTTTCAAGAACGATCGTTGGAGCGTAGGTGGTTCACCGAATTTCCCGTCTACTCCTGTTGTCCACAACCCTATTTTGAGTAGTGACCAAGCTGAAGCTGTTGAAGATTCGGAAGCGCTTAAAGAAAATATGACTATCCCGGGTAACTTGATGGTTGACCTGGGTATCGAGAAAGCAACGTCGGGTCTTGCGTTTGGTTTCCTTACTAATCGTTTTCTGCTATCCGCTGAGCTTTTAGCCATGCAATCAGACGGTAAGCTGGAAATTGTTTCCCAGCCAAAGGTTATCACAACCAATGGTAAGCCAGCTGTCATCAAGGCAGGTCAGGAAATCCCGACCCGTACGATTGACAGTGATGGGAAAGCTACAGTTGAGTGGAAGGAAGTAGTATTGAAACTGGATGTGGTGCCACAAATTATTCCTGGGGATAAGGTACAATTAGACTTGATCATCACTGAAGACTCCGTCGGCGAGGTGTACGATGAGTTGGGTAACCGGTTGATCAACAAGCAAGAGCTCAGGACATCCATTGTTGTGAGTGATGGGGAAACGGTTGTCTTGGGTGGTGTTTTGCGTAATCAGACCAGTGAAAATGTATCCAAGACACCATTCTTGGGAGATCTGCCGGTAGTGGGTAATTTGTTTAGAAGTCGAATTGCGGGCAACGAAAAACGTGAACTCCTGATCTTCATCACTCCGCAGATGATCCGTGAGTCACTCAGACGATAAGTACAAAGAGCTGTAACAATTTGAATGTGTTCCTAATTGGCCCTATGGGTGCTGGCAAAAGCACCATAGGGCGTTTGCTTTCTCAGGAGCTGGGGCTGGCGTTTCACGATTCCGATCGTGAAATCGAAGCCAGGGCCGGCACCAACATTCCCTGGATCTTCGACGTCGAAGGTGAGGCCGGATTTCGCCAGCGCGAAGAGGCCGCCATTGACGAGCTGACCCAGCTGGACAACATCGTGCTTGCTACTGGCGGCGGTGCCGTCATGCGTGAGGCCAACCGCCAGTATCTGCAAGGTCGGGGGACGGTGGTCTATCTGCACACCTCCATTGACCAGCAGCTGGAACGCACCGCCAAAGATCGTAACCGCCCTCTGCTGCAGACGGAAAACCCCAGAGCAGTACTGGAGGCGCTGATTACAACGCGTGATCCGCTGTACCGTGACTGCTGTGACCTGCTGATTAAAACGGATCGACGTCACCCCAAGGGTGTCGTCAACGATATCATCCGTTTCATCAAGCGGCAGCAGCCCCTGCAAAACATAGACTAACGCGCTTTCCGGAGACCTCTTGATGCAAACGCTGAACGTTGACCTGGGGGAGCGCAGCTACCCCATTCATATCGGCCAGAATCTGTTGACCCAGCCACTGTTGGCCCCCTTCATCAAGGGGCGCCAGGTGATGGTGGTGAGCAATGAAACGGTGGCCCCGTTGTATCTTGAAACTCTGCTGGCGCAGCTGTCCGGGTTCCAGGTGGATCGCGTTATCCTGCCGGACGGCGAATCCTTCAAGACGCTGGAGCAGATCGAACGCATTTTCGATGCCTTGCTGACACAGCGCCACAACCGCACTACCACCTTGATCGCATTGGGTGGCGGCGTGATCGGCGACATGACCGGGTTTGCGGCGGCCTGCTATCAGCGTGGCGTGGCTTTTATTCAGGTGCCGACAACGCTGCTGTCTCAGGTTGATTCATCCGTTGGCGGTAAAACCGGCGTCAATCACCCACTGGGCAAAAACATGATTGGTGCGTTTCACCAGCCCCAGGTGGTGCTGGCGGATACATCTGTACTGAGCACGTTGCCCGAGCGGGAGCTATCGGCCGGGCTGGCTGAAGTGATCAAATACGGGCTTATCCACGATGTCGAATTTTTGACATGGCTGGAGCAGAATATGTCCCCCTTACGTCAACGTAACCCTGATGCCCTGGCGTATGCGATTTACCGCTCCTGCGAGATCAAGGCCGAAATGGTGGCGCTGGATGAACGTGAGTCCGGTGTGCGCGCCCTGCTGAACCTGGGGCATACCTTCGGTCACGCGATTGAAACGGACCGTGGCTATGGTCAATGGCTGCACGGTGAGGCCGTCGGCGCGGGCATGATGATGGCGGCTGACCTGTCGGCGCGTCTGGGTTGGTTGTCACAGGCGGATCTGGATCGTGTGCGTCGCGTGTTGGAGGCGGCAGGGCTGCCAGTCGTTCCACCAACCGAGATGAGCGCGGAGCGCTTCCTGGAACTGATGGCAGTGGATAAAAAAGTGATCGATGGCAACCTGCGGCTGGTCTTGCTGCAGTGCTTGGGAGATGCGGTGGTGACCGATGATTTTCCGGTTGACGCTTTGACCGCAACCTTGACGGCCGGCGACGCGTTGGGGCAGGTGTGACCACGGCAGGATGTCAGCGATGAGTGTACCCAGCTACTACCACGAACCTGGATCCAGGCTGCAGTTATCGGAAAAACTGCAGCATTTGGTGCGTTTCTCCGACTTTCTGATCGTCATCGCCGGGGCGGAAGGCTGTGGCAAATCCACGCTGCTGCACAAGCTGGCCCAGGATCGAGAAAATATGGCCGATCGTACCGCGCTGGTGCGATTTGAAGCGGCTGCTGACGTTACCGGGCTGTTGCAGGCACTGACGCATGCGCTGGCACTACCGGCGGCTGACGATAATCAGACGCGCCTGTTGCAGCTGCATACGCTGACCAAGCAGCTGGCTGCTGATGACTTGCCGCTGGTTTTGTTGGTGGATGATGTCGATTACTTGACCAATAACGCGCTTGAGCTGCTGATCAACTTTGCCACGCTTGATGGCGAGGGCGCGCCGCGCATTCTGCTGGCGGGTACGCCTGCGTTTGAGCAACGTTTCCGTGATCTTGAACTGGATCAGCGGCTGGAAGGGCATCTGCATATTGAACAGCTGGAGCCTTTTAGCACAGAAGAATCTGCCGAGTTCATCGAGTCATTGCTGCCGGATGGCATGGTATTGAAAGAGCGTCAGCTGCGCATGCTGGTCGAACAGTCTGCGGGTCGGCCTGCACGCCTGCGACATGCCGTGACTGAGGTATTGCGTCGGGAAGAGCAGAGCACATCGGTGACCCGACTGGTGATGCCGCCCAAACATATCAGCGCGGCGTTCGTGATTCTGCTGGCCGTATTCTCTGTTGCGATCTGGCAGTACTTGCCCGCCGACGATGAGGAAGAAATCGTTGTGACCGAGCGGATTACGCTGCCATTGGCGGTAAATACCATTCCGCGTGCACAGCCGGTCACGACTGAAATCCGGGTACCTGACGAGCCTGAACGTCCGCAGCCGGTGATAAGCCCTGTTGCGCCGCCGGAACCGGCTCCGGTCAGCGTTGATCCGATCGACGTCCCTGAGCCAGTGGTTGCGCCGCAGCCCAAGCCTGCGCCCGAACCAGAACCGAAACCTGCGCCAAAACCAGAACCCAAGCCCGATCCGGTCCCCGAAGTAGTACCCAAGCCTGAGCCAAAACCTGTGCCCAAGCCTGTGCCAAAACCAGAACCCAAGCCAGAGCCAAAACCTGCTCCTGAACCCGAGCCAAAACCGGTTGTGAAGTCAGTGGCGGGTGTGGCTGAATCCTGGTTGCGTGAGCAGGATTTGCTGGGCTGGCCGCAGCAGGGTTATACCTTGCAGATGTTGGGTGCGCGTGAGGAAATCAGCGTCAAGAAGTTCATTGAAGCCCAGGCGCAGCCCGAGCGTTTTTACTACTTCCGAACCCTGTTCAAGGGGCAGCCATGGCATGTTGTGGTGTATGGTCAGTATGCGGACCGCGCGGCGGCAGTAAGTGCCGTTCAAGCACTGCCGGCAGGCTTGCAGAAGCTCAGACCGTGGGCGCGTTCAATTGCCGGTGTAAAATCGGATATTAAGAAGAAAAATCAGTAGGTTAAGTATAGAAATGGCTCCGGTAGGGGCCATTTTTTTTGGCCTGAATTTTACGGTTTACTGGATAAAATTTGTTCTTTTGCTACTGCGCATGTAAAATTGCTTCCCCTTTTTGCCCGTCCATCATGCCCCGGGAGAAAGGAGTTATTATAACTATTTGTTTTTAAAGAGTTTTTAGTGGGGTCGGCTTATGAATAAAGGTCTTTATCGCCTCGGAGAATTCAAGGATAACTGTGGCTTTGGTCTAATGGCCCACATGCAGGGACAGACCAGTCACGACTTGTTGGATAAGGCGATTGAAGCACTCGCTTGCATGACTCACCGCGGGGGTATCGCTGCGGACGGGAAAACAGGTGATGGTTGTGGTCTGCTAATGCAGAAACCGGACAGCTTTCTGCGTGCAGTCATGCGCGAGGATCAAGGTGTGGAGTTGGGTGAGAACTATGCCGTCGGCATGGTATTCCTCTCCCGTGAAGCAGCATTGGCTGCACAATCCAGAGAGGTGCTCAACGAGGCACTGGAGGCACAAGGCCTGGGAGTAGCAGGCTGGCGAGAGGTTCCCACTGATCAAAGCTGTTTGGGACCGATCGCAAAAGATACCTTACCTCAAATCGAGCAGGTATTTATTAACCCAAACGGCAAGAGCGATCGGGAATTTGCCGTTAGTTTATTTATCGCTCGCCGCCACACCGAAAACTCCCTCACGCAAGACCCCGATTTTTACATCTGCAGCCTTTCCGATAATGTTCTTTCCTACAAAGGCTTGATGATGCCGGTTGATCTACCGGTGTTCTACCAGGATCTCAACGATCCACGTCTCGAAACCGCAATCTGCACCTACCACCAGCGCTTCTCCACTAATACCGCACCACGTTGGCCGCTGGCACAGCCGTTCCGTTTCCTGGCGCACAACGGTGAGATCAATACCGTCGACGGTAACCGCAACTGGGCACGCGCACGTCGCACCAAGTTCGTGACCGAGCAGCTGCCGAATCTGGATGAGCTGCAGCCGATCGTCAATACCACCGGTTCCGACTCTTCCAGCATGGATAACATGCTTGAGTTCCTGCTGGTGGGTGGCATGGATCTTTACCGTGCCGTGCGCATGATCGTACCCCCGGCCTGGCAGAACGTGGAGACCATGGATTCCGATCTGCGTGCTTTCTACGATTACCACTCCATGCACATGGAGCCCTGGGATGGTCCGGCCGGTATGGTCATGACCGATGGTCGTTTCGCTGTCTGCATGCTCGACCGCAACGGCTTGCGTCCGTCCCGCTGGGTGATGACCCGCGACGGCTATATCTGTACGGCGTCCGAGATCGGTGTATTCGATTACGCTCCGGAAGATATCGTGGCCCAGGGCCGCGTTGGACCGGGCCAGATGCTGTCCATCGATACTGCCACGGGCGAAGTACTGCACACCGGCGATGTGGATAACATCCTCAAGGCCGGTCAGCCCTACAAGCAGTGGCTGAAGGACAAGGCGATCCGTCTGGAACAGACGATGAGCTTCGACCAGGAGTCACAGTCGTTCCGCGAAATGTCGCCGGAAGAAACCAAGCAGCACATGAAAATGTTCCAGGTCACCTTCGAAGAACGTGATCAGGTCCTGCGTCCGTTGGGCGAGTCGGGTATGGAAGCCGTTGGCTCCATGGGCGACGACAAGCCGATGGCGGTGCTGTCGAACAAGATCCGTTCACCGTATGACTACTTCCGTCAGCAGTTCGCGCAGGTCACCAACCCGCCGATCGATCCGCTGCGTGAAGCGATCGTCATGTCGCTGGAAACCTGCATTGGTGCCGAGCAGAACGTATTTGAGGAAACGCCGGAGCATGCCCGTCGTATTATCCTGAGTTCGCCGGTGCTGTCGGCCAGCAAGTTCCGCTATATGCGTAACTGCCCGCACGACGGCTTCGATTCCATCGATCTGGATCTGCAGTATGACCCTGAAACGGGTCTGGAGCAGGCGATCCATGATCTGTGCGCCCGGGCAGAAGCGGCTGTGCGCGACGGCAAGGTGTTGTTGATTCTGACTGATGCCTACCTGTCACGTGGCAAACTGCCGATCCATGCGTCCATGGCGACCGGTGCCGTCCATCACCACCTGATGGAAAAGGGTCTGCGCTGTGATACCAACCTGATCGTGGAAACCGCGACGGCACGTGACTCACACCACTTCGCCGTGCTGTTCGGCTTTGGTGCAACAGCGGTGTACCCGTACCTGTCGTATCGCGTCCTCAACGATCTGTGCCGCACCGGCGAGCTGAGTGTCGAGCCGCTGCAGGCGCATGAGAATTACCGCAAGGGCATCAACAAGGGCCTGCTGAAGATCCTGTCGAAGATGGGTATCTCCACGATCGCATCCTATCGCGGTGCCCAGTTGTTCGAAGCGGTAGGCCTGTCCAGTGACCTGGTTGACCTCTGTTTCCGTGGCGTGTGCAGCCGTATTGAAGGCGCCCGTTTCACTGATTTCCAGAGTGAACAGGCTGACCTGGCCAAGCTGGCCTGGAGCGCGCGCAAGCCGATCCAGCAGGGCGGTTTGCTGAAGTATGTTCACGGTGGCGAATACCATGCCTACAACCCGGACGTGGTGACCAGCATTCATGAAGCGGTCAAGACCGGCGATCAGCGTGCTTATGACCGTTACGCCGAGCTGGTAAACAACCGTGGCGTGGCCACCCTGCGTGATCTGTTGGGTCTGAAGAAAGGCCTCAAGTCGATCCCGTTGGATCAGGTCGAGCCGGCGGAGAACATCTTCCAGCGTTTCGACAGTGCTGCCATGTCACTGGGTGCCTTGTCGCCGGAAGCGCATGAAGCACTGGCCGTAGCCATGAACGAGTTGGGCGGTCGTTCCAACTCCGGTGAGGGCGGTGAAGATCCGGCCCGTCACGGCACCATGAAACGTTCCAAGATCAAGCAGGTTGCATCAGGCCGTTTCGGCGTCACGCCGGAATATCTGATGAGCGCCGATGTCATGCAGATCAAGGTTGCCCAGGGTGCCAAGCCCGGTGAGGGTGGCCAGTTGCCGGGTGGCAAGGTCAACGCGCTGATTGCGCGTCTGCGTTACTCGGTGCCGGGTGTGACCCTGATTTCACCGCCGCCGCACCACGATATCTACTCGATCGAGGATTTGGCCCAGCTGATTTTCGACCTCAAGCAGATCAATCCTGAAGGTCTGGTGTCGGTCAAACTGGTGTCCCGTCCGGGCGTCGGTACCATTGCCTGCGGCGTGGCCAAGGCCTATGCCGACCTGATCACCATCTCCGGTTACGACGGTGGTACGGCAGCGTCTCCGCTGACCTCCATCCACTATGCCGGTTCTCCGTGGGAGCTGGGTCTGGCCGATGCGCATCAGGCACTGCGTGCCAACCAGCTGCGTGGCAAGATCCGTCTGCAGACAGATGGCGGTCTGAAGACCGGTCTGGATGTAGTCAAGGCGGCGATGCTGGGTGCCGAGAGCTTCGGTTTCGGTACCATGCCGATGGTGGCACTGGGCTGTAAATACCTGCGTATTTGTCACCTGAACAACTGCGCGACCGGTGTGGCAACCCAGCGCGAAGACCTGCGTAACGACCACTTCCGCGGTACTGTGGAAATGGTGAAAAACTTCTTCCGCTTCGTTGCCGGAGAAGTGCGTCAGCTGATGGCGCAGCTGGGTGTGCGCACCTTTGAGGAGCTGGTAGGTCGTGTCGATCTGCTGGAAATTCTGGAAGGCGTGACCGAAAAACAGGGTCATCTGGATCTGACGCCGATCATCGGTACTGCCGGGGCACCGGAAGAGTATCCGCATACCGTGCAGCAGGCGCGCAACGAGCCGTATGATGCCGGCAACTTGAACAGTGAAATGCTGGAGCTGTCCCGAGCCGCGATTGCCGGTAAGCAGGGTGGCGAGTGGACGTTGAAGATCACCAACTGTGACCGTTCCGTAGGTGCGCGCACGTCAGGTGAAATTGCACGTCTGCACAGTAACCTGGGCATGAGCGATGCACCGATCACCTTCCGTTTCCAGGGCCATGCAGGTCAGTCTTTTGGTGTCTGGAACGCTGGTGGCCAGAACCTGTTGCTTGAAGGCGATGCCAACGACTATGTCGGCAAGGGCATGGCCGGCGGCAAGATCGTGGTGCGTCCGTTCGATGCCGTGACCTTCAAGTCCAACGAAACCGCAATCATCGGTAACACCTGTTTGTACGGTGCCACCGGCGGCAAGCTGTTTGCAGCGGGCCATGCGGGTGAGCGTTTCGCGGTGCGCAACTCCGGTTGTCACGCGGTGATTGAAGGCGCGGGTGACCACTGCTGCGAATACATGACCGGCGGCATGGTGACGGTGCTGGGTGAAACCGGCTACAACTTCGGTGCCGGTATGACCGGTGGTTTCGCCTATGTACTGGATCTCGACAACAGCTTTGTGGACAAGTACAACCATGAGCTGGTCGATATCCACCGCATTGCAACCGAGCAGATGGAAGCTTACAAGAACCACCTGCGTGCAGTGATTCAGGAATATGCGACAGAGACCGGAAGTGCCTGGGCGACCCATGTCCTCGACAACTTCTACGACTTCTGTGGCAAGTTCTGGCTGGTGAAGCCCAAGGCTGCCAGTTTGAATGACCTGCTGAATACTGTGCGTGTGCGCCCCGAGTAAGTATCGAGAACGACTAACTGCAGCACCTGCCCAGGCGGCAGGTGCCGGACGAGGTGGTAATATGACTGACCGTCTGAACAACGATTTTCAGTTTATTGAAGTAGGCCGTCAGGGGCCTGAGAAAGTGCCTGCAGGTGTCCGCAAGCATCAGTTTGCCGAGATCTATGAGCCGTTCAAATCCAAGGACGCGTCTTCGCAGTCGCACCGCTGCCTGGAATGCGGCAACCCGTACTGTGAATGGAAATGCCCGGTACACAACTTCATTCCCAACTGGCTGAAGCTGGTGACGGAAGGCAACATCATGGAAGCGGTGGAGCTGAGTCATCAGACCAACTCCCTGCCGGAAGTCTGTGGCCGTGTTTGTCCGCAGGACCGTCTGTGTGAAGGGGCCTGTACGCTGAATGACGAATTCGGTGCCGTGACCATCGGTTCGGTGGAGAAATACATCACCGATACCGCGTTTGCCATGGGCTGGAAGCCGGACATGTCCGGTGTGCAATGGACCGACAAAAAAGTGGCCGTGATCGGTGCAGGCCCGGCGGGTTTGGGTTGTGCCGATATTCTGGTGCGCAACGGCGTCAAGCCGGTGGTATTCGACCGCCATCCTGAAATCGGTGGCCTGCTGACGTTCGGTATTCCAGAGTTCAAGCTGGAAAAGAGCGTGATGAGCCGTCGTCGTGACGTGTTCACCGAAATGGGTGTCGAGTTCCATCTCAACACCGAGATCGGTCGTGACATCAGCATGCAACAGCTGATGAACGAATACGATGCCGTGTTCATGGGCATGGGTACGTACACCTACATGAAAGGTGGTTTCCCGGGTGAAGAGCTGGAGGGTGTGCATGATGCACTGCCGTTCCTGATCTCCAACGTAAACCATTGCATGGGCTTCGAGAAAGACCCGTCCGAGTACATCAGCGTCAAGGGCCAGAAGGTCGTGGTGCTGGGTGGTGGTGACACCGCGATGGATTGTAACCGTACGTCGATCCGTCAGGGTGCCGAGTCGGTGATCTGTGCCTATCGTCGTGACGAAGCCAACATGCCGGGCTCCAAACGCGAGGTGGAAAACGCCCGCGAAGAGGGCGTCGAGTTCATGTTCAACCGTCAGCCGGTTGAGGTTGTCGGTGAGAATGGCAAGGTTGTCGGCGTCAAGGTGGTGGCAACCCGTATGGGTGAGCCGGACGAAAACGGTCGCCGTCGTGCCGAAGTGGTACCGGGTTCTGAAGAAGTTCTGGACGCTGATGCCGTGTTGGTCGCGTTCGGTTTCCGTCCGAGCCCGGCAGCCTGGCTGGCCGACTTTACCATCGATCTGCATGACGATGGCCGCATCAAGACTCAGGCGCAGCCGCAGGAAGCGGGCCGTTTCGCCTTCCAGACCAGCAACGCCAAGGTGTTTGCCGGTGGTGACATGGTGCGTGGTTCTGACCTGGTGGTAACTGCCATCGATGAAGGCCGCAAGGCTGCCGAAGGCATTCTGGACTTCCTCGAAGTCTGACTCCCGTCGGCTTAAGCTAAAAAAACCGGATGCTGTGATGGCATCCGGTTTTTTTGTGAGTGAGAGGTATAAAACCCTAGCGCAGCGAGCGATTGATTGCCTTGCGCAGATAGAACTCAAACCGAAGTGTAAAAGCCCAGCGTGGCGCGAAATCCGAGTCGCGGTCAAAATGCAGCTCCGGGATCAGGTCCATAAACAAGCGCCCCTTATGGATATCGCGTCGATACCAACTCTGCAGGTAATAGTCATTGATACGAGGATCAGACAGGCTGTCACCCACCATAATCAGGCTGTGGCGCAGATTACTGCGATCATCGAGTTGACGGGATATCTCGAAACGTTGGGAATATTCCAGCGTATCTTCGGTCTCCTGCCATTGAAACCGGGTGTAAGAACGCAGGCGACGATCCGCATCCAAAGGGCGACTCAAATCCCAATGACTGCGTGCTGAATAACCGTCGCTGTCGAACCAGGAAAAACGATTGTAACTGCTTAACTCCCAAGAAGTTTCATCCCAACTCCAGACGCGCTCGCCGGTGGCGCGTACATAGGGGTCTATCGGTGTTCTCAGCTTAATACCGCCCCCCAAACGATAACTCCAGCGTTGGTGCTTGTCGCGAGGGGTCAGCTGATCAAGCCCGATGATGGTATTGCTGTTGCTGAGTTGCTCATTCAGCTGGCTGTTACTGCCTTGTTCGGTCAGGGTGCCTAATGACTCTTCGGGGTCGCTCTCGATCAGCAGTCGCAGGCGTTCTTTGCTGGTCGGCAGGTCCAGTTTGAACCGTACACTGAGGTCATTGGAGATGCCTTCCGTCTCCTGCCACAGACTTTCCTGCGTAATGCGCAGGTAGGAGTTGTTATCGACGGTCAGGCTGTCTTCGGTGCCGATTAACCCATCCAGGCTACGGGCGGAATAGTCCACCCAACTGCCTATGTTTTCGTGGGCTTGATCGAGGCCGTTGGCTGCCCAATTAGGCAGGTCGGATTGGGTGTGTGCATGCAGCGAGCCAGAACACACACTGCCTGCGATATAAAACAGAATGCATCGAATATTCTTCATTGGACCCCTTTGCGCTGGCAACCTGCTTGAAAGTATAGAGGTTTTTGCATGTTCTGCTGTGGCATTTGGTACTGCCTGTGGGTACGGCCTGTACCAGGGTACAGTAGCCATATAGCCACACGACGGCTAGGTTCGATGTACAACAATAGTCGGGAGAGCAGAGCATGAGCACTGCAATTGGTACAGTAACCGCGATCAAGGGTATGGTCGTGGCGATTGATTCATCCGGGAACGAACGTGTCCTGGCACTGGGTGACGTTATCCTGGAGCAGGAGTTGATCCGTACGGGTGTTGATGCTCAGGTTGAGATCACGCTGACAGGGGTTGATAACGTTGTGGCGCTGCAAGGAGGTGAAAGCTGGTTGGTGACAGCGGACACCTACACACCTGCAGACCAGTTTCCCAGCGGTGACTCGGTAGCCAGTGTAGATGCGATTCAGGCTGCCATTTTGGCCGGGCAAGATCCAACAGAGCTGCTTGCACCGACGGCCGCGGGTGCGCCTGCTGCCGGAGCACCGCAAGGGAATGAAGGTGCTGACTTTGTACAGCTGAACCGTACCGCCAGTGAAACTACACCGGAGGCGGGGTATGAAACTATTGGTCTCTCATCATTTGTAGAGCAACCGGTTTCCGAGGAACCCGTGCAGCCTGTGGCTGATGAAGTACCACCCGCGCCGGAACCGGAGCCAGAGCCGGAACCAGAACCCGAGCCAGAACCAGAACCAGAACCAGAACCAGAACCAGAACCCGAGCCGGAACCTGAGCCAGAACCAGAACCAGAACCAGAACCAGAACCAGAACCAGAACCAGAGCCGGAACCGGAACCGGAACCGGAACCTGAGCCCGAAATCGTCAACCTGCAGTTGTTTGCCGTGGTTGATGGTGAGTATGTATCGGCTAACACTATTTATGAGCCAGGCTCCTTAGCGTTGCCTGGCCAATCGCCGGAGCAGGGGGAACGTCCTGCGCTGCCTACAGACGGTGAATATGTCGTTCTGGAAGTTGACGAAAATGGTATCCCGTTGGCAACCCAGCCAAGCGGTACTGTAACGGTCAATATCGGTCAGGCTGGTGATGATGCAACGCCTGGAGAGGATTTCTCGCCGTCCGGCTCTCAGCAAGTGACTGTCGGTCAGCCATTCTTCGTCAGCGCTGTGGACGATGCTCTGTCCGATAACGGTGAAAGCCTGACTCTTTCACTGGGTGGGGGATGGTCCAATGAGGGTGCTGGGGTAATCGTCAACTACTCTCCAAATGCCGTTACCACGACTATTTTGGATGAGACCGACAACGACGATCCGCAAGATCCGCCGAGCTACGACGACAACGACGCTGCCTTCACCTTCCAGCTGTTCGCCGCCAATGCCGATGGCAGCCTGAACGATGATCCGTCCGTGATCAACGAAGACGGTGAAACCAGCGCGTACTACATTGTTCTGGCGGTAGATGACAGCGGTACCCCGCTGGCCGATCAGCCAAGCGGCAGCGTAGATGTCAGCTTCACCAACAACGGCACTACATCGGATGCAGACTACAACTACGTCAGCACCACCGTGGCTGTGGGCAGTGCGTTCAGCAGCACCGCTGTTGATGATGCCTTTGCCGATAACGGCGAGACCTTCACCGTAGCTTTGGAAGGCAACTACAGCGAAGCGGCGGCCTACGAGGCGATCGCGTACAACAACGACACCGTTGAAACCACCATCGTGGATGAAACGGACAACGACGATCCGCAAGATCCGCCGAGCTACGACGACAACGACGTTGCTTACACCTTCCAGCTGTTTGCAGCTAACGCCGATGGCGGCCTGAGCGACGCTCCGTCCGTGATCAACGAAAACGGTGAAACCAGCGCGTACTACATT
>NZ_PYGI01000009.1:37704-140472 GCF_003014615.1 Marinobacterium halophilum
CGGCGAGACCTTCACCGTAGCTTTGGAAGGCAACTACAGCGAAGCGGCGGCCTACGAGGCGATCGCGTACAACAACGACACCGTTGAAACCACCATCGTGGATGAAACGGACAACGACGATCCGCAAGATCCGCCGAGCTACGACGACAACGACGTTGCTTACACCTTCCAGCTGTTCGGTCTGGACGGAGAAGGCGGCTTGACGTCGGCCAACAGCATGTACGAAGACGTCGCGAATGGTCCGACCAGCGCCGGTTACGTTGTCCTGGCAGTTGATGCCGACGGTATCCCGCTGGCCGAAGCTGATCAGCCGAGTGGCAGCGTTACCGTCACCTTTACTAATGACGATGCCAGTGATGATGACTACAACACGAATGTGGTGAGCAGCACGGTGAACATTGGTGAAGTGTTCAACAGCAGCGCTGTTGATGATGCCGTTGCCGATAACGGCGAGACCTTCACCGTAGCTTTGGAAGGCAACTACAGCGAAGCGGCGGCCTACGAGGCGATCGCGTACAACAACGACACCGTTGAAACCACCATTGTGGATGAAACGGACAACGACGATCCGCAAGATCCGCCGAGCTACGACGACAACGACGTTGCCTACACCTTCCAGCTGTTCGGTCTGGACGGAGAAGGCGGCTTGACGTCGGCCAACAGCATGTACGAAGACGTCGCGAATGGTCCGACCAGCGCCGGTTACGTTGTCCTGGCAGTTGATGCCGACGGTATCCCGCTGGCCGAAGCTGATCAGCCGAGTGGCAGCGTTACCGTCACCTTTACTAATGACGATGCCAGTGATGATGACTACAACACGAATGTGGTGAGCAGCACGGTGAACATTGGTGAAGTGTTCAACAGCAGCGCTGTTGATGATGCCTCTGCCGATAACGGTGAGACCTTCACCGTATCGCTGGACAACGGCAGCTACAGCAACGCCACTCAGTACGAAGCGATCGAGTACAACGACGACACTGTTGAAACCACGATTATCGATAATGATTCGATTCCGACCATTGGCGATGGCTCAGTTGTAGTGTCCGAAGAAGGCCTCGATATCCCGGCTGAGGATAAAGTGGGCTTGGAAGATACTGACGCCGGAACGGGTTACACCGATCAGACAAACGATGCCAGTGACTCGGGCTCTCTCACAATTACTGGCAATGGCACAGCGGCGCTGACTGTTGCAATTGACTTGAGCAGCCTGCCAACAGGACTTGAGTCTGGTGGTGAGCCTATAAGCTGGGCGTACGAGCCGGGCAATGAAGCAGTCGCCTTTGGTTCTACTGCCGCCGGCACTGAAGTGATCCGAGTTGAACTGAATGGTGGTGAAGAAAGCATTAATGTTGCAGGTGATACTCCTCCAGGCAGCATCGGTTACACCGTTTCACTGAGTCAGCCAGTCGATCATGGTGTGAACAGCCTGGAAGACACCTTAAGCTTTGACTTTGATGTCTCGATTTCTGATGGCAGTAATACATCTGTAGATACGGGTACTGTTTCGGTCACTATCGAAGACGATATGCCAGCTGAAAACAATGATTCGAACACTCTTGAAGTTCAAATCAATGACGTAGAAGTTGGTGGTCTGCAGACGTCCTGGTCCAATCCACAAGGCGGAAATTCGGACGCTCAAGAAATTGAGAATGGTGCTCCGGGTCAGGATGATGTCATTAGTTGGGACCCCTCAAACTACACCTTCGATGACAATAATAGTCTGATCAATAACCAGAACGTTGAAGTGAATTCTACGTTCGAAATCGGTGAATTTACGCACAATAATTTCCCGACTGATACAGGTAATGCGATTGGCTCAGTAGATCTGAACTTGTCGTTTAACGTTGTGATTAACGGATATGTTGCAACGGTTAATCATATAATCAGTTTCGAGCATGATGAGACGTCTAATAGTGGTTCTGACCCTCGAGACATCGTTACCATTAGCAACGCAAGCACAATTGTACCGATCACTATCACCACCGCTGAAGGTGCTACCGAAACTTATAACTTCGAAATCATAGGCTTCGTCGATGGTAGCGGTAATGTGGTGGATACTGTCTACACCAACGAAAACGCTTCAAACAGCTTCCAATTGATGGGACAGCTTGTTTCTTCGGATGCTCCTGAAGTGAGAGGCCAGGTTGACTATGGCTTTGGCGCTGATGGCCCGGCGGATGAAGGTGCAGTCGAGTGGGATGACATTGACAACGGTGTGATTCAGGGTAATTACGGTGTACTGACCGTTGATGGCGAAGGTAACTACACCTACCAGCTGAATCAGGATGCCTATGACGCACTGAGTCCAGGTGATGATCCTGTTGAAAGCTTCACGTATACAGTGACTGATGCCGATGGTGATGGTGTTGAGTCCACCCTGGCTATCAATATCAATGCTGTTGGTGCGCCACAGGCACCTGATTTGCTGCCGGAAGGTGAAGACGAAACCGTGGGCCTGGAAGTCGGGGCAACCACGACCAATCTTTTGATTACTCTCGATGTCTCCGGTTCCATGGATTACTACGTATCGGGTGCAGACAAAACGCGTTTCGAAATCGCTAAAGAGTCGCTTATCTCTACCTTTGAGGCCTATCAGGCCATGGGTGAGACTGAAGTGAACCTGACGCTGTTCGCTTCCAGCGCAGTGAATGTTGGCTGGATGAGTGTGAGTGAAGCCATTGATTATGTTAATGGTCTGGAAGTGCACTGGAATGACAGTGGCTTCTATGATGGCGTGTACTCAGATGGCAGTCGCATCAATATCGGTAGCAGTACCGACTATCTGGATGCATTGAACGCAACCGAAACAGTGGATTTCACTGGCCACTCAGCGGATCAGACGATTGGATACTTCCTGTCTGATGGTGACCCGAACGACAACGCCAGTGCAGTCAACAGTGACAGTGATTCGGCAATCCAGGACTGGAGAGAGTTTATTGAAGGCAATGACTCTGGTCTGCAAGGCAATGTCGACAAGCTTTATGTGGTTGGCATTGGATCGAATGTATCTGAAGCCTATCTGGATATTGTTCAGGTACAGGAAGGCGAATCACCGATCATTGTTACCAATGAAACGCAGCTAGTTGATACCCTGACCAATACTGCTTCCGCCTCTGTAAGTGGCGATGTGTCCGATAACGTATCCGGCGGTGATGGTGCTATCAGTATCGACAGCATCACTCTCTATGGTACGACGTACACGGTTGATGGCAGTAACGGTACTTTTGAATTCCCAAGCGAAGGAATCGAGCTTGACGGTCAGGGAACCCTGATATTCGACTTCACTACCGGACAGTACAGCTATAGCGTACAACCGGGTGAGTTCTCGGAAGGGCTTACAGCCAAGCAGTTCTCAGTAACCGTGTCAGACGAAGATGGTGATCAAGCATCCTTCAATGTGAATATTGAAGTGACCGCTTTGGATACGACAGCATCTGAGCCGGTGCTTGATGGTGGCGTTGATCAAGGAACCCAAACCGGGTCTGAAGTTGAGACACAAGCCTTTATTGAAGCAGAGGATGTTTCGCTGTCACGGACCAATAGCACTCATACATACAATTTGGGTGGAACCGCGACTGGTTTTAGCTTAACTATTGGTAGCTATAAGGTACGTGGGTCCAATGACGATGATGGTTATATAAGTTTCCTGAAAGATGGAAATACCGTAGGCACAAACATTGATCTGGATAGTCTGGATGATGGTGTTCATACCTTCACGGGGCTAGCAGAGTTTGACACTGTTGTAGTTACTAGAACGGATGGCAATTTCAAAATTTCGGATTTCAGTGCAGAAGTGACGGTTGAAGTTAGTACCTACGAGTACGACCTCGATATGTCAGCGGCACTGACTGACCTGGATAACTCCGAAACTCTTAGCGACATTAGCGTAGACGGCTTGCCCACAGGCACTTCAATTACGGGCACAGGTGTAACCGCTAATAGTGATGGCACCTATACGGTGACGTTGAATGCCAGTGGCGAAGCTGAAAGTGATGTCAAACTGTTATCTAACCGTCAGCTGACAGATGCGGAGCTGGAAGGCATTACGATCTCCGTTACCTCAACTGAAAACAGTACTGGTCACCAGAACACGGTTACCGCAACCCTGGTCGACGGCATCGTTGCCGGTGTGGCTTACCTCACATCGTCAGGCCTCAATGGCATGACCGATGAAAACGGAAGCTTCGAATACCGTGAAGGCGATTCCGTGACCTTCCAGGTGGGTAATGTCGTGGTGGGTACCGCCTCCGCTGATGACCTCGCTAAAGGGCAGGTGTTCCTGCAGGATCTGGCCAATGTGGACCGCTCGGATTTGAACAACGAGTATGTCGAAAACATGGCCGTCTTCCTGCAGTCTCTGGATACAGATGGCAATGCGGCCAACGGTATCAGCATCAGTGCTGCGACCCATGCAGCGTTGGCGGATACCAGTCTGAATCTGAAAACTGCGACGGAAGCTGAGCTCAAGGCTCTGATCGAGCAGCTGGGTCAGTCGTATGTGTCTGAAGAAGAGGCCATGGCGCATGTTCGCGAGATGCTGGAGCAGTATGCCGGCATGACCGAGTTCGATGAGCATATGGATGACTCCATTCAGTCCGCAACGCTGGCCACTGAGCCTGTAACAGGTCTGACCTACCAGACCAGTTCAGGTATCAAAGGTGAGTTGGATACCGGCGCCTTTGAGTATGATGCCGGTGATGTGTTGTCGATCTTTGCCGGTGATGAGCGGGTAGCCCAGTTCGACTCTGCCTTGATCGGAAATGATGGTGTGATCACCTTCGAAGAAGCAGGCTTTAGTTTGACCTGGGATGAGCTGCAGGCACTTCTTTCTGACGATGAACTCTCTGAACCGGCAAGCGAAGAAGTAGAAGCGCCTGCAGATGAAGAGTCCGATAATGACGACGCCGAAGCCAGCCTGATTGATGACGGTGGTGATATCTTCGGTTTCGGTGCGACTGAAGAATCTGAATCGGGCGATAGGGGTGGTGAAGAGGAGGAGGACAGCATCTCTGCAGAGCCTGAATCAGAAGAACCAGAAGCAAATATCCCAGAGTCTGAGCAGCCAGAGGGTGAAATCCTGTATGCCGGAGATCTGCTCGAAGAGGAACAGGAAGGGGAAGGCCTTGGTGCCCTGTTGGGTGGCGATGAACCCACTGAAGACGGCAGTGAAAGTGATGGCGGCGTACAGCCACAAAGTCCGCCGCAGGAAAGTGCGGATGGCCTGGTCGACAATGCCGCTCTGATGGACAACCTGGTGGGTACACCAAATACTTCATCAGACTTCTAACACCGCCTTGGGTGTACGAGAGCCGGCCATAGTGCCGGCTCTTTTTTTAAAAGTAGTCCCGCCCAGTTGAACTGCATGGTTTTGCCTTGGCTGGGTTGCTTTCAGTTCATATTTAGCTGGGATCCCTCCACTTTGCTGGACTCCACAGCACCCAACCGTTATCCTTTTCGCGTCAAAAAGGGTAAGTAAATGGTGGGGGAACAGCATTGAGTACGCCGGACAATAATCAGCCAAATACCGGGCGTTCAGAGGTCCTGTCACTGGAACGACATCGATCTTTGCGCTTTCATAAAGCCAACAATTTTGCCTTTGCAGCGAGTTGGCTTTATGTCCCTGTGCATAATCAAGAAGCCAGCCGCCTGGCAGGCCAGTTTCCCATCCTGTTCTATCCTTTGCCAAATGGCGGGGCCATGCCCTGCATGTTGCTTAAATCAAAGGACAGATCTGCCTTCAGCACCCAGATGCATTGGCAGGGCGGAATACTGCCCGATGTGCTACGTTTGTATCCGTTCGGTTTCCATCGTGACCAGAAGCGCAGCAGTCTGGCAGTGTATCCGACCGCTCCCCACTTCAGAGGGAACGGTGAAAAAATCATTACCTCCAAAGGCAAGCCTACGCGTCGCTTGCAGGGCATTATCAAAGCGTTGGCACCGATACAGCAGGCGTTTGATCAGACTCAACCGATCATGCAGGAACTGTTAGCATTGAACGTACTGCAGCCGGTCACGTTCTCGCTGCTACGTGCCGATGGTACTCGCGCCCGCGTCAGCCTGCTGGCGTGTCCTGATACGGCCGTTATCAAACAGCAATCCCTGTCACCGGCATTGAGAACTTTGCTGTATGTTCATCAGCAATCGTGCCGCCGCCTGTTCAAACACGCGCACATGCCAACCGCTGCGGCCAACACGAAAGCCAATACCGGTACCGTTGCACCCGCCAATGTGCATGAGTTGGCTCGTACTGTTTGTGATCGCTTTAGTGTTAGCCTGGATGATCTGAAAAGTCGCAAGCGCAGTGATATCATCAAGCAAGCCCGTCATACACTGGCGGTCGAGGCGCGGGACAGCAGCCAGCTAACGGAACTGGCAGGTCTGCTCCAGCGTTCAGTTGATACGCTAAGAAAATGGATTTGACCAAGCTGGATAATCACCATGCAGCTGACCCGATTAACGACACAATTTGTCGAAAATGAAGACCGTTTCCTGATCAGCGCCGAGTCTGATGTTGGTGGTGTCAATCTGTGGCTGACTCAGCGGTTGTTGCGACGGCTGCTGCCACATCTGATTGAATGGGTAGGGCGCCATGAATCAGGCACTGCAGTCGAAGCGATGCCCGGCCCTGGGCAGCCTGCTCCTGACGCACCTCCCGCTGCAGTATCCTCCACACGGCAGGTCAATCGCCAACTGGTTGCACAGCATCGCCAACCGTTAGCAAGAGTGCCGGCCGATACGGCTACGTTGACGTGCCTGGTACATGCACTCCAGTTTCAGCCGCGTGACAAAGTGTTGCGTATCGTGTTTGCGTTACCGGACAATGAGGCGGTTCTACTGCTGCAAGAAGAGCACGCCCGTATCTGGTTGGGAGTGTTGTACAAACACTGGCAGCAGGCACAATGGCCGGATGTTTGGCCCGACTGGATGAAACAGGCGCAACGGATGCGTCTGGAATCCCCTGTATCTTTGATGCACTGAGAGTGCTATATCCATGACGGAAAAAGAACAGCGCCTCATCTTGGGCTATGTGCAGCAATGCCCATTGTTTCAGGAATTGAGCGAAGAACGTTTGCTCTGGATCGTGTCTCGGCTGCGTGTGCGGCAGGTTCAGCGAGAAGAAACCGTGCTGGGGATGGGCGATCCTTCCGATGCCATGGGGCTGCTATTGAAGGGCCAACTCAAGGCTGTAGCCTATTCGAGCAGTGGTAGAGAGATCGGTTTTTCGCTCATCAGAGCCACACAACACTTTGGTGAATTGTCCCTGATCGATGGGCAACCACGGTCTGCGGCCGTACTGGCTGTCGAAGCGTCACTGGTTGCCTTTCTGCCGCGCAAGCCCGCGCTGGAGTTGATGGTAAACGAACCCAGTGTCTCGGCAAGGATGATGGTTGGGCTTACCCAGCTGGTACGGCGCTGTAACCAGCAAATCATGTTGCTGGGATACCAGCAGGCACATAGCCGTGTATGTGCGCTGTTGTTACGTTCCAACTATGAAGAGACCCCTGAGGGTTTCAAAGTGCTCGACTTCCCATCCCAACGCGAAGTGGCCAGTTTGACCAACACCAGTCGGGAGACAGTCTCACGCGTGCTGAGCCAGCTTCATGAATCCGGCGTGATCAACAAAAAGGGACGTATCGTTTGGATCATGGACCTGCCCAAACTTGAAAAACGTGTACTGGAAGGCAGGGATTAGTTTCCCGCCCCGGTGCAAGACCTTCCCCTTTAATAGCCATTCCACTGCCTACGCACTGTACAATCTCGGGATTACGTCACATGCAGTCATCCAATATTGCCTATTTGCCACGCCTTGACCACCTGCGTGGAATGGCAGCATTGCTGGTTTTCGTCTATCACCTCTACCATCACTTCTACCACGGTTGGCAGCCCAATCCTGACGCCTGGTATCTGGGGCTCATGGTTGAGGGGCATACCGGCATTGGTTTGTTCTTTGTTCTGTCGGGTTTTATTTTCATGCTGATCAGGCTGCAGGCCGGAGAGATTCGCTATATGGACTTTATGCGCAATCGCTTCTTGCGCATCTTTCCATTATTCCTGTTTGTTTTTTTTGTCTCCATATCCATTGGCCGCAATGAATTTCGTGCAGCTGATATTCTCTACATTTTCTTTTCCAACCTGGGGACAGCGCCAACATCCGGCAGTTTTATAACCGGGGCGGCATGGACCATCTCGGTGGAATTCACCTTCTATGCGGTATTTCCATTCATTGCACTGGCGGCTGTGAACAAGGGTCTGTCATATTTACCCAGACTTATCCTGATTGTATTGCTGTTCAAGCTGGGGGCTTACTTCATTAGTGAAAACCCGAAGCACATGTATTATTCCACGCTGCTGGGACGTTTTGATCAATTCTTGATCGGCATGTTGGCCGCCATGGTTTATCAGCATTGTCAGAGCAAAGGCAGGCTGACCAGTGTGCTGTGGCCCTTGTTTGCCGCCTTGCTGATATGGGGAGGCGTTGGCCTGATGGCGGCCGAGTTCAGTTATCAAGCAAAACTGCAGCATGACGCCTGGTGGGTTATTTGGCCCAGTATAGAGGCCTTGCTATGGGCCTTTTTGGTGGTGACCTACCTGTGCAGTACGAAAGCGCTCCCTCGCTTATTGTCACGTTGTTTCGAGACCATGGGGCAGGTGAGCTACTCCTGGTACTTGATGCACGCATTGATATTATGGCTTTGGAGCGAACTGATCGGGCCGTTGCATGTAACCAGCAGCTTTTTACCCAACCTGCTGTTGAATCTGATTATTGTCGGCGGGTTGAGTCTGGCATTTGCAAAACTGTCATACCATACCCTTGAAGAGCCATTCCTGGCGTTGAGGAAACGCTACGTAAAATAAGCTGACAATGCTTCACGGAGCCATACCATCCAAGGACTGGATATATGAAAAATATCATCATCTGCTCGGACGGCACCTGGCAATCGCCGGAGTCGGACACCGGCACCCATGTGCTGCGTATTGCCAGAGGCATTGCGCCGCACGACAGCTCCGGCCATCAACAGGTTGTGTATTATGACTGGGGGCTCGGCTCAGATGGTAACACCATCGGAGCTGGCCTTACGGGGCAAGGTATCGACAAAAACATACTCGATTGCTACCGCTTTATCGTACACAACTATGACGACGGTGACCGGCTGTATCTGTTTGGTTTCAGCCGGGGCGCTTACACTGTACGTTCATTGGCTGGACTGATTCATAACAGCGGCATCCTCCGACGCGAGCAGGCGCAGCGTATTGGCGACGCCTACCGATTATATCGTCGGCGCAGCACGCGTTCAGCCCCTGCCCGCCAGCAGGCTGCCGCCTTTCGTCACCAGTACTGCGTGGCGGATATCAGCCGCATACACTTTGTTGGCGTGTTGGACACGGTCGGCTCACTAGGGATTCCAGCCCCGTTTCTCGGGACACTGGGCACAGACCACTACCTGTTTCACGACACCCAGCCCAGTGCCATTATCAACCATGCCCGCCATGCTGTATCCATTGATGAAAACCGTCAAGACTTCGAGCCCGCACTGTGGACAACCGCGCCAGGCATAGACCTGCAGCAGGTTTGGTTTGCGGGGGTTCACAGCGATATTGGCGGCAGCTACCCGGACCACTCTCTTGGTGATCATGCTGCCCAGTGGCTAACACGTGAGGCTGCCGCGTACGGGCTATTGCTGGCGCCTCACTTTACTGCACATCTGGCACCGAACCATGCCGGCCCTCAGCATAACGAATACAGAGGTTTTTACCGTGCCATGCGTCGCCGATGGGTGCGCGAGGTCGAACCGGTAGTGCATGCCAGCGTGAAGCAGCGCTGGGATGATCGCACAGCCGCTTATCGCAGCCCGGCACTTGAACGGATGTTGGATCAGCTGAACGGCGACTGGAGTCGAATACAGCTGGTTGAATAAACTAACAGGCCCATACAAAACAAGGATTGTTGCATGATCAAGATTAAACACCATGGTGCCACTGAAAGCGTCACCGGTTCTTGCCATGAGCTGCGGCTGGGACAGGCGGGCGTGCTGATTGACTGTGGTCTGCTGCAAGGCAGCGATGCCCATGGAGCCGAGGATGCGGGGCTGATTGACTTCCCTGTGGCGCATATTCGGGCACTGGTAGTGACCCACGTCCATATAGATCATGTCGGGCGCATCCCCTACCTGTTGGCTGCGGGTTTTGATGGCCCGATCATCTGCTCGGAGCCTTCGGCCTTGCTGCTGCCGGCTATGCTGGAAGATGCCTTGAAGATCGGCTTTACCCGCAACCGCCGTCTGATTGAGCAGGTACTGGAGCTGATACGCACCCGGCTGGTCCCTGTGCCCTACAATCAATGGTATCCGCTGGTGCTGGAGCAAACCGGATATGCACTGGATGTAAGGCTGCAGCGGGCAGGGCATATTTTGGGTTCGGCGTATGTGGAATGTCATGCCGTGACGCCAGCCGGCGACGAGCGGATTGTGTTCAGTGGTGATCTGGGTGCACCGGATGCGCCACTGTTGCCTGCGCCGGAGGCACCTGAACGGGCCGACCGGCTCATTCTGGAAAGCACCTATGGTGATCGCAACCATGAACATCGGGCGACACGGCGGCAACGGTTACAAGCGGTGCTGGAACATGCGTTACAGGATGGCGGTACGGTATTGATCCCGGCCTTCAGTATTGGCCGTACTCAGGACGTGCTTTACGAGTTGGAGGCGATTATTGCTGATGGCTGGCATGACCTTGAAGTGGTGGTGGACTCACCACTGGCAGCTAACTTTACCCAACTGTACCGCCAGTTAAAGCCGTTCTGGGATGCCGAAGCGCACGCACGGCTGGAGGCTGGTCGGCATCCGCTGGCGTTCGATCAGCTCACCGTGATCGACTCCCATACAGACCACCTGAAGGCCGTTGATTATCTGGCGCGCTCACAGCGGCCCTGTGTGGTGCTGGCGGGGTCCGGCATGTGTACCGGTGGCCGGGTGGTGAACTACCTAAAAGCCCTGCTGAAAGACGCCCGCAATGATGTGCTGTTTGTCGGCTATCAGGCGGCCGGCACACCGGGGCGCACCATCCTGGAGTATGGGCCACGCAATGGCTGGGTCGAACTGGATGGCGAGCGGTACTCGATTCAGGCGCAGGTGCATCAGATCGGCGGCTATTCGGCCCATGCCGGTCAGGATGACCTGATCGGATTCGTGCAGGCCATCCCCGTGCCGCCCGCGGAGGTGCGGCTGGTGCATGGCGAGCGCAGCGCCAAAGAGGCGCTGGCACAGCACCTGCGACAACGGGGCGTGCCACGCGTGCATATCCCCGACGTATCATGACAACCGATGTCACACCCTTGTGAATCAATAACAGGAGGCCAGGATGGCACAGGTAACGGCAACACACTGGGGGCTGAACTTCTGGGAAGGTCAGCTTGAAACGCTGCATGACGGGCTGGACCGGGTATACGATCAGTTCTGGGAAGCGGCCGATGATGTCATGTTTGGCACCGTGCGCGATGCCAGCAACACCGCGTTGAGCGTTGATGTCTGGGGAGGCGGAACCGCCAGCGTAAGCGGACGCAACTTCTACGCCAGCAACTATGGCGACATAGTGGTCAACCGAGTGGTCACGCAGGGTACGGGGCGCGAGTTCACGGCTGCGGGTGACCTGCGCATGGGCGGCGAGCTGGGGGTGTATGGCACGCTCAGTCAACTGGACTTTGGCTCCGTTGCTGGCACCATCAGTGCGCGCGGCATCATCAACTATGGCCGTGACGGCAGTATGCAGGCACTCAACCTGACGGAAACGCTGGGGCTGGCGACGGGTGATTCGCTGATAAGCCAGACCGACGGCAGTGGTGACTATGTACGTCATCAGGCGCAGGTAGACGGGCACCAGCTGACAATCGAAGGGCGCTGGGCGTACGACACCGTCGACAGCTGGTCAGAACTGCTCGGCGGTGAAGACGTCCTGCAGGGCAGCCAGGGCAATGATTACCTGCAGGGCTTTGCCGGCAACGACCGGCTGGAAGGCGGCGCGGGCACGGATACGGCGGTGTTTCAGGGCAACCGTGATGAATATCAGATCCAGGCGCAGGGAGAGGGCGCGTTTCTGGTGACGGACAATCAGACAGGTCGCGACGGTCAGGATACGCTGGTCAATATTCAACGCCTGGCCTTCGACGATGGCATGCTGGCCCGGGATAGCGGCAGTGATGGCGTGGCCGGGCAGGCCTACCGCCTGTATCAGGCCGCCTTCGACCGTACGCCGGATGAAGCAGGCCTTGGCTATTGGGTTCGGCAGATGGACCACGGCATGAATCTGCAGGAAGCCGCAGCCCGCTTCATCGACTCGATCGAATTCAAGGAGCTGTATGGCTTTGCGCCGAGCAACGACGACTTCTTGCACCGGCTCTACACTAATATTCTGGACCGCGAGCCGGATGCTTCCGGTTACGACTGGTGGTTGGAGCAGCTGAATACCAACCCCGAAAAAACCTGGGACCGGGTTTTGGCTGACTTCTCGGAGTCACCGGAAAATCTGGACAACATGCTGGAGATCACCGGCGGCATCATCAGTTTTGATCTGTTCTGAACAAGGAGTGATTTACCATGGCCTACAGTGGCGTAGTACGGATAGAAAGTGATGTGTATCGGGGCTCGGCGGTCCTGATTGATGACCGCTGGCTGTTGACGGCAGCGCATGTGGTGGAAGGCGTGGCTCCCTGGGAGTGGGACGTCATATTTGAACGGGGGATGTTTGATTCATCTCGTCAGGTGGCGCAGATTATCACCCATGAAGGCTATGACGCATCGAGTGGACGAGCGGATTTGGCACTGGTTAAGCTTAGCGGAAGCGCACCCAGCGACACTCGCGTATATTCATTATTCACCGACGAGGTGCGCCCCGGCACCATGGTCAGCCTGGAAGGCTATGGCGAGCGCAAGGCCTCGGACTCCTACGGTTTCTGGACCGGTGTGCCGTTGCTGCAGGTCAGCTACAACACGGTGGATGCAACGACCGCCGACCTGGGTATCTTTGCTGACACATCCGGGCTGGCGTTTGATTACGACACCGGAAGTCTCTACGGCGATACTCTGGGCCAGCAGTTTGGTCTGGACCACACCGGCCTGGGCAGGCGCGAAGGTTTCATCGGTGAAGGGGACAGCGGCGGCGGCCTGTTTGTCAGCGGCCAGCTCGCCGGTACTTTGACGCACATGGTGGAGTACAACGGTACGGTTGTAGATGGTGGCTATGGTGAAGTCGGTTTTGCCCAAAGTATTGCCTACTACCATGACTGGATTGCACGCCATGTCCCGAGCATAGACGCCTTATCCTGGCAGGGCGGCGGTGCCGGCCGGGACGAGGTGATTGATCTTGCCTTGCTGTACGAAGCAGGCCTGAACCGGCGGCCGGATGACGCCGGCTTGAACTACTGGGTTGATCGGCTGGAGGCGGGCACCTCGATGACCGCGATTGCTCAGGGTTTCCTGTATTCACCAGAGTTTGGTGGCTACCCTGAGCAGTATTCGGACTATATCACTCAACTGTATTTCAACGTACTGGACCGTGTGCCGGAGTCGTCCGGGCAGCGGTACTGGGAGACGCAAATGGCATTCGGCATGTCTGCAGCCGAAGTATTGCTGCGCTTTGCCGACTCGCCGGAGAACCAGCAGCAGGCCGAAAGCTGGCTGCCCCAGTTGCAGCAGGATAGTGTGGGAGACTGGTTTATCTGATTGCCAGGCATTGCCGGTCAATTGCGCCGGAAGATGGCGTGTGAGGTTGGGGTACGTAGGAGTATCAACCTCATCCGCCTTATCGAGTGACCCTATATACAGGGTACAAACGGCACGCCGCCGCAGCCAGTGAATAGCAGGGTTGCGGCGGTGATCAGTACATAACGCATCGCTATTGCCTTGGCTTAGAAATTGAACTTCAGGGTGTCGTCCTGTGCCCCGAACATTCCTTCCACATCGTCTTTTGACAATGGGGTTTGCGCCTGTTTGGCGCGTGCCTGCAGGTCATAGAGCTTGCTCAAGCCCTGTAGGCGGTGCTGTGACAGCAGTTGAGCATATGCCAGCGACAGCGCATTGGATTGGGCCAATGTCTGCAAGGCGTCACCGCTCAGACTGCGCAGGGCGGCTTCATCAATGCGGAACAGGCCCTTCACTTCGTGTGCGTTTTCTTCACCGGTATTCAACTTGATCGGCCAGGGGGTCATCAGTCCGTGTTCGGTCAGCGTATCCACCGCGTATTGAGTCTGTTTGCGGCTCTGTTCACACGTGTTCAGAAAACTCAGCACATTCTGCATGGATGGTGACAGGTTATCGTCAGCATCGAAGAACGGCACACCGTCTGCGGCGGGTTGATCACTCAACAGACCGCTATCCTGGTCGAAGCAGAGTACGCGCTGGCCAGATGACTGTTCAGGAATCAACCGGAACGGATAGCCCCTGAACTCAGCTGGAAGATAGCCGCCGAGCCAGCGGCCATCGGGTGCCACAAACAGATTGAGCTTGGGCGTTACCGACAGCAGGGCCATTAACTCGTAACGGCCGGCGCCATCATCGGTGGCATGGCGAATAAACGCCAGTGGCAGCGTTGGCAGCAGGTGGGGCAGCTCATCCAGCAGGACCGCAACAGCGGACTGTTCAGCCGCGAAGCTCAGTGACTCGGCTTTACGCCAGCCGTGGGTGGCGTGATCGGTTTTATTCAGAGGAACATAGTGGGTCATACATCACCTTGTGGGTGTTGGATGTGATTCAGCGTGTCATTTTACGACAGGTAGATAACGAAAACCCCCGGTCCGAAGACCGAGGGTTCTCAGTTCAACCCTTACCTGTGCAGAGCACGTTGAGGGTTTCGACGATCAAGCCGCAAGGGCTTTAGTCGGGTGTTACAGGATGTTGGCATCAACTGCAGTAACAGTTTCACCAAAGTCAACGGTGCCGACCAGGGTGACGGTGGTGAAGTTATCACCAGCTGCTTCATCAGATGCTACCTGGAATACTTTGTATTCACCCAGGTTATCCACGTTTTCAACCATCAGGATGGACTGCTGAGTAGTACCGTCAACGTTACCTGCAGTTGATGTAAAGCCACCCGCTTCGTTCAGTGCGGCTTTTACCTGATCAGCAGACAGGGTGTTGAAGGCCAATGCAGCAGTTGCTGCACCATCCAGGACGGTGAAGGTGGTTACTGCAACCTGGTTTTCACCGAAGGCGCCAGTGCCAGCGGTCAGATCGACAGCTGTACCAGTTACACGTACCTGAGACTCAACAGAACCGGAAGCTGACAGGGTGTTGTTCAACCATGCAGAGAAGTCCAGTACGTCATTGGATGCATCGAAGTGAACGATGGTGTTGGTACCGAACTGGCCGTCAAATACAACAGTATCAACTGTAGTATCGTCAGAGCTCAGGACGATAACATCGTTACCCAGACCAGCATTGACAGTGTTGGTGCCACCGTTTACGAGAGAATCAGTACCGGCAGTGCTCACTGCTACGTTACCAGCAGTTGCATCTGCAGCGTCGTAACCGTTTGCGGCATCGGTAGCATCGATAGAAGAGTCGCTGTACTCGCTCTTCAGCGCGTCAACGATGTTGTTCTGTGCAGCGGCAGACAGGTCAGCCCAGTCGCCCAGCACTTCGAACTGAACAACATTCTCAGCAACAACGCTCAGGCCGTCGATCTGGTACGTAACAGTCAGGTGACCGTTGCTGTCAACAGCAGCAGATGCCAGCTTGCTCAGTACGGCGTCTTCATTGATTGCTTTGGCAACTGCTTCGTACAGGTCACGTTCAGTCGTCAGGTAACCGTTGCTGGCGGTGATGCTGGCAACTGCTTCCAGGCCATCTACAAACGAATCAGCTATGTTTGTTGTCGGTGTAGTACCAACGTTGCTCGGCAGAGACAGAGTAACGCGCACGTCGCGTCCGTACAGCAGCTCGTCTGCACCAACGTTAGCCGCAGTGCCCATTACGGTGTCGCCAGCAGCAGTAGACCATACGCCAGCGTTAACGGTTGCAATAGTCTTGGCGCCGGTGTTTTCAGCGTAGATCACGTCATCGCCAGCACCGGTGTTAGCGGTCAGGTTCAGAGCGCCACCAGTTACAGTGTCGTTACCGGCACCCAGAGTAACTGTTGCTGAGTTGACTTCAGCTACACCCTGCAGGCCAGCAGTATCTGTATCAGACAGAGTTACTGTGTTGTTACCGCCAGTTGAGCTGACAGTCAGGCTGGTCAGGGTGCTGCCTGAAGTAGAGGTACCATCTACAGAAGCTGTGATGGTGTCATTACCAGAACCGGTGTTGATTACAAAACCCTGTTCGCTGGAATTACGGTTATTACCATTGTAATCAGCTTCAAAGGTGATGTTTGCAGCAGTACCGCTGGCATCCAGGAAGTCCAGGTTAACGACTTCAGACTCTTCGCCCAGGCTCAGGTTCTCACCGGCAAAGGCATTGGCGTCGATTTCGTTCAGCTCAGCCTGAGTACCACCGATGTACAGGTCACCGTTCACACCCATGGAACCGATGTGGATTTCCTGCAGCGCGTTATTAGTGGTGTTCAGGGAGTTGATTTTGCTGTCGCGATCAACGGCAACGTTGAAACGCTCAACACCCAGGTCAGAGTTGGACATGCCGCCGATTACGACGTCGCCAGCCAAAGAACCGTTACCGGCGTTATCCAGTACCAGGTTGGATTCGATCAGGTTGCTGGTTTCAGACGGATCAACCGGCTGTGCATTACCCGCTACCAGGAAGCCGTCAGCAACGGATTCGATGGCGCTCTGGGTGAAGTTTACGCTGTCAAACGCGTTGCCAGCCGGATCAGTGATCAGGATTTCCTGAGCAACGAACGGCAGAGTAACGGTGTTGCCAGCAACGGTTACGTCGCTGTACGGAGTGGACAGCTCAACAGTCAGGTTGGCGTAGCCTTCCAGTGCCAGTGCGTTCTGGATTGCTTCTACCAGGCCAGCGTAAGAACCGTCAGTAGACTGAACGTCTTCCAGGGAGATAGTGGTGCCGCCCAGGTTGAAGCTCAGGTTCAGGTTAACGTTGGTCAGCGGTGCGTCCGGAGTTTCAGTGCTAACGTCGGCGATGCGAACCAGCAGCTGAGAGTTGGACGGGTTAGACGCTTCACGGGTCAGAGACAGGCTGTCGAACAGAGCAGTGAAGTCTGTGTCGTGCATGGTGTCTTTGATGCCGAAGGTAACATCTTTGGTGATGTCTACGTTATCGCCACGCAGGTTCACACCTGTGAAGGTCATGTCGCCACGGGAGAAGTCAGACCAGAACTCTTCAACGCCTTCCATGCGGGTAGCGTCCAGAGTTACGGCTTCCAGTGCTTCGATGTAGACTTCTTCAACGTTTTCAGTGATCGGACGCGGAGCCTGGTTGTTGCTCGGAGCTTCACCAACTTCGTTATCGTTGATCAAAGAGGCCTTGACGGTGTCACGGCCAGCGCCACCATCGATCCAGTCGCCAGTAGAGAAAGCGTTGGCAACAGCGCCTTCGCTATTCTGACCGACCAGGCCGAGGAAAGTGTCGTCGTTGTCAGTACCGGTCAGCACGTCACGGCCAGAACCTTCGCGACCATCGGTCAGCTGGAAGGTTTCACCTTCAACGCCAGGAGTACCGGTATCAGTAGCGTCCGGGAAGCCCGCTACAGTGCCGGCTACATTTACGTTAGCTACGTCAGTGTTGGCATCAACAGCAGCAATGATTGCTTTAGCTGCGGCTTCCTGCTCTTCGCCGTATGCTTTGCCAGCAGCTTCAACTTCAGCGGTGAACGCATCAGCAACTGCTTTACGGTTTTCCAGTACGGCGGTGTCATCACCCTGAGCGCCGTTCAGGATAGCCAGAGCGATTTCACCTTCGGTGATGGTGCCCGCAGCCAGTTCAGCAACGTAGAAGTCCAGACCTTCCTGCTCGGCGTCACGGCCCAGAATCTGCTGGTACAGCGCGTTAACCAGCTCTGCAGCTTCCAGATCGCCGTAGTTGCGCTGGTATTCTTCAGAAGAAGCAAACGCGTTGATGATGGCAGACAGGTCGCCGTTAGCAGCTTCCAGTTCGTCAGCCCAGTAAGTCTGACCAGCAGCGTCAGCCGGACGACCGTAAAAAGCGATGTATAGATTCTGGATCTGATCCAAACTTGCTTGTGTAGCCATGTAGTATTGCTCCATTAATGATGTTAACCACTTGGTCATATATATGACAAAGCGTCTATGCTTTGTGTGTACGAAACAGCGTGTGGCCAATACACACTGCCTTTTGCGGGCACTGTGCCTGCAAAACATTACATGTGGGTGACAACGGTTGCCTGCCCAAGTGCAATTAAGATGGTTGCATTGAAGCAGACTGGCTGGCCATATTATGTGACCGCCATCACACCTTTACATATTTGAATGGCAACAGAGGTAGATACGGCGTGCTGTGTCCCTCTGCACTGGACGGGCAATCTTACTATAAAACAGTGGGCTGCGCACAAGGGCTCGCACAAGGACTAAAGTGTACTGGTGATGCTCAGTTCTGCCAGCCAACCCGTCTGTTGATACAGTTCAATGGGGCTGTTGGTATGACGCCACTGTAGCTGGGCTTTAAGTGCAAGCGCTGAGTTAAGGCGCCAGCTGTAGCGTCCGTCGACACGGCTAAGGCGGCGGTTGCGGCGGTCGTCGCCCCAGAACGCCGGCGAATAGGCTTGCTGTTCAAATTCGCGCAGGTGCAGCAGATTCAACTCCAGTGGTAGGCTGGGGATCGGGGTCAGGCGTGTACCTACATGTACACTGGTTTTGGCACCACCGGCACGGGGTTCCAGGGGGTCGTCAAACTCGACTCCGGTCAGCAACATAACACTGGGCGACTGGCGACCCAGCCATTGCACGCCAACACTTTGGCTGTCGGGGGCGATGCTGTCGCTGGTGTGGCGTACATAGGCCGATGTGCGCTGGGTGCGGCCCAATATGCTCACGCCCAATTGTGTTTGCAGTTGCTTCTGTTCTTCCTGCTTTAATCCGTTCAATGAGAGATCAAGGGTGCAGTTCAAACCGGCGGGGCAGGGAATGGGCTGGTTAAGCAGCCCATATAGCCGAAATTCGGTTTGCTGCAGTTTGTCGTAGTGGCGGGTGCTGCCGCCCAGGTTCCAGGTACGGGTACCTTGATGCTGCCAGTTGAGGCTGAACGCCGACAGGGTGCTGGCCTGCTCCTGACTGGCGGTATCCAGGCTCCAGGTCAGTGGTAACCCATTAAAATTGATACCGATCGTGTCGTGACGGCTGCCATCGTTGGCATTGCTGTCATAGCCCCGGCTCAGTTTCAGGCTGAGACTATGCGTGTGTTGATCTGTCGGTTGGCTATTGGCGAATCGGGCTTCTTCAATCCAGGCGTCCATCAGTTGCAGCAGGGCGGGCGGTACTTGGTTCTCAACCAGCCACTGGCGGTGGCGCAGGGCCGCTGCGTAGTTGCCGCTGCTCAGCGCCAGGCGTAACAGTTCAATGCGCAGGTCGCCCCGTTGGGGTTGGCAATGGCTTAACTGTAATAGGGTCGTGTGGGCTTGCGCCCATTGTTGCTGTTGGCGGTATTCGGTTGTCTGATGTTGCCATGCCGTTTGTTGTGCCGTGGAACAGGAGGCCCCCCAAACCTGCAGGGACAGGGCCGACAACAGGATCGTTAGCAGGACGCGGCTCGGGGCTGTCATCAATGCGTGGCCTCGATGGGGAGCAGCCCACGCGCATGAGTGGTGCCGGGTTGGCTGGATAGCTGCAACTCAACGGGTGCGCCGCCGATAGCTGGAGGCAGTAGTGCGCAGGTGCCGGGACCCAGCAGGATGGCATAGGGTGTTTGGCGCGTGGCAGCTTCAAGGTGGGCGGCCAGATTGACAGGCGCACCAATCAGGGTGTAGCTGCGGCGATGGCTGGAGCCAAACTCCCCCACCACAACTTCCCCCGAATTCACACCGACACTGAGTTTGAGTGGCAGGTTATATTCTGCTGCTACACGGTCCATCTCGGCGCAGAGCGCCGCCGCCGCTTCGGTGCCGTGCAGGGCGTGTTCGGTATCGGCCAAGGGAGCGCCCCAAAAAGCCATAACAGCATCGCCGATGTATTTGTCCACCGTACCTCCGTGTTGGTGAATGACGTATGTCAGTCTGTCCATGATGATCTGCAGCACGTTGGCCAGATACTCGGGGTCAATATGCGCGGCATACGCGGAAAAATTTCGCATGTCAGCAAAGAGTACGGTCATGATACGGCGCTCAGGTTCCATGCCGATCACCTGTTCGGGATGCTGGCGGATGCGGTTGAGTACCGGGGGGGCAACGTAATGGCTGAATTGGCGCTGGAGTATGTCACGCGCACGGATGGCGTCAAGGCTTGTCCAGGGAATCAGCACCAGTAACGTGCCTGCGGTTGTGGCCAGGACCGGGACCAATGGCCAGAACTCGCCGTGTTGTTGTCGTGCGAGTGCAAACAGGCCCCAGCAGGCCACGGCGATCGAAGCGATGACGAGTGCTGCACGCGGGCGTTGCCGGGTGATGACGCGGGTTAGCAACAGGGCGATGGCCAGACCGATCGCCCAGGCCCAGCGATGCCCGTGTGTGGGGGTAGACCAGAAATTCTGGTTCAGTAGTCCTTGCAGGAGCAACGCATGCGCTTCAACCGCAGGGTAGTCCGGTGCAGTTGGGGTGCTGATACGGTCATGAAGGCCGACTGCGCTGGAACCCAGAATCAGGACTCTACCGTTTAAAAAGTCGTCAGGCAGGTGGTTATTGAGTACGTCCTTGGCGCTGACCCAGGGGATGGCGTTGCCATTGGGGCTGTACCAGGGAATCCGCAGGCTCATGTCCTGTTCCAGCGGCACTGTAAGCAGGTTATCTGTACTGGTTAGTGCTATGCCAGAGTGCTGTTGTCGTAACTGGTACGCAGGTGTGCTGCCCAGTAGTTGACGCATCAGACTGAGTGCCAGCGTTTCCACACAGGTAGCTTGATGGCATACCAATGGAAATACGCGGCGCACGGTGCCATCACTATCGGTGATAGGGCTAATATGAGCTTGCTCGTGTCCTTGCAATGCGGACGTGTTATTGATCCAGCTACGGATTCGAGGAAGGGCTTCGCAGTCGTTCAGGCAGCGGATTTTTTCAGGCAGAGCACCGTGTGCGGGTATGCCGCTGGTCGTCCAGACCAGGCTGGTGGTGATGTTATCGGCACTCAGTGCGTCAGCCAGCGTTGTGGACTGGCCGGTCTGATCGGGGAACAGGATGTCCACGCCGATCAAGGCCGGTTCATGTGCTTGCAAGGTTTGTATTAACTTGGCAATGCGAGCCCGAGGCCAGGGCCAGCGGCCCTCTTGGGCCAAACTGGCATCATCAATATCGATCAGCGCCAAGCGGGGATCAGGGCCGGTGTTGTCGGGCTGTAATAGGCGTATTCGCCAATCGTCAAGCGGGGCTTCCAGGCGTTTGGCCTGTTCGGGCCAGGCAAAGTAAAGCGTCGCCATCAGCCCGTGCAGGCACAGAAGTACCAGTAATTTGATACCCGTGGAATGCCGCATCACTGCCAGTGGGTGATGCCACTCACATAACCGTCATCGTCAAGATCACGTTCAAACAGGAGTGAGGCACTGTCACCGTTCGGCCCCAGACCACCTTCAAGTTGAGCATTGGAAAGGTGACTGTCGCTGTGCATCTGGCCGTTGTCATCAAAACTGCCCGCTCCTTGAATGGCGATGGCGTTATCCAGCCCCGGCGCAGTGACGTCAAACCGTGATACAAAGCGTTTCTGGTCAAAGTCGACCTGTAACATTGGATTGATCACTTCGGCGGGGCGCAGCCCATCCTTGCTGGCATAAACGGCCGATGCATCACTCAAGGCAAACTGCACACGGCCACTTTGTGGCAGGTTGTTGGCCGGCATTACTTCGAGTGCATAGTGACGGTTGTAAGCAAGGGTTTTGCCATGGCGGGAGAGCTGAGCCAGCTTGTCTTCATCCAAGTGGGCAAAGTCGGCCCAATGTCCCCAAGTGACGCCGTTGGTATTGCGTGTTTGCCACTGAGCCAGTAATGGACTGTCATCCATCCCGGTCTGCTGCAGGCCGAACATCCACTGTTGGTGTGAGCTTTTTTCAGTAATCAGCACGACCAGGGTGTTGCCTTGCCAATGGCCCTTGACGCTCAGGTAATCATTCTCGGCAAATAACATTCCGGCTTCACCCACGGCACCACGCAAGTTGTAGTTGAAGCGCTGAGTGCCGATCTCAATCTGAAAACGGCCGTTGGCATCGGCTTTGAAACTGCGAATTTTGGCCATTGAGCCGTGCCCGGCCGGGTTGCCCAGGGATTGTACCCAGCGGGTATTGAACTGTTGGGTACCTTCGCCTGCAGGGCCACTTCCCGGAGTAAACCAGATACTGTGGCGGTCTTGCTCCAGTTGCCAAAGAGATACCTGGTCTGCTCTGAGTGCGGTCAGCCATTCAATGCCTTCGGCACTGGCGCCTAACTGACCGAAGCTTTCAGGCAGGGCCTCCCACAGCAGGCCTTCGGGCCAATAGCGTGCGGCCAGTAGCGTTTCAATAGACCCGGTTTTGCCCCAGAGCCGTTGCTGGTCCAGATCGAACCAGCCGTTAAGCGTTAGGGTTTGACGCAGCTTAAGCTGCAGATTGTAGAGGCTATGACTGGCCACCGGGTCGTAGGCGTCAAGCTTCAGGGTGGTGTGGCGCAGGTAGTCCCTGATTTGGGACTCGGTAAAAGCGTCGCTACGGTTATCCACCTTGAACAGATGCGTGTTGGCTTGATTGGGGGTCGGGTCTATGTCGTCTCTGAGCCCGTCGCCATCCATATCGGCCAGCCATGGGTTGAGGTTGTTGGCTAATTCATATTCATCGGAAAGGCCGTCACCGTCGGTGTCGCCGGACGGGTCTAGCATCAGGACATCACGCAGCCCTTCCAAATCCATGCCGGGTTTTGCGGTTGAAGGCGGTGCTGTCTGGTCATTTTCAGGCAAGACGTCATCGCGCTCAACAAATTCAAGCACCTGCTCATGGGTCGCCGTGGGGGTCAGCACCTTACCGTGGGTATCGTGCAGGCCTGTAGAAAAAACCGGCGGGCTTTGCATGCTGGAGATAAAATCGGGCGTGCCGCTGATACGTTCGATACTGTCGCCGCGTTGCAGGTGCAGCCATGCATTATCATTGGCGCTCAGGTCGGCGGATTCAGGTGTGCTGCAGGCACCGAGGTTGCCCTGTATGCAGCCGAGAGTGTCGGAAAAGGGCGCCAGACGGATGCCGCCAGAGTAGACGTAAACACTCAGCGCATCTCCATTGAGATTGACGGTGTAGTCTGTACCACGAATACCGAGAGCAGCAAACGGCGTATCCAGGCGGTAGCGGTGATGGGCATCTTCACCGATTTTGCCTGTGCGGGTGCGTACCGTGCCTTGCGTCAGCTCAAACCGGATGGCCGCCTCTTCCTCTGCAGTGGCAGGCTGGTACGCGTGGATGATCATCTTGGAATGTGGCTGGAGGTTGACGATGGCATTGTCTTGCATGCGCAATGTCATGCTGCCCTCAGCCGTGATCAGGTGATCGCCTGCATAGACGCTCGCTTTGCGGCTCAGCGGGGTACGACCTTCGGTCGATAGACGCCAGCTTTCTCCAGTGGCCAAAATGACGGTGCCTGCCGCCGATTTGGCGTTGGCGGCACCGGCCATGCCCAAATTTATGGCCAGGATCATCAGCAGCATGGACAAGTGAGACATTCGTGCGCGCATGGATAACCTCTGATCAGGTGAGCCAGAGTTGCAGGCCGACAACTTGCAAGCTGGCGTCAATGTATTCGTCGGACTGGGTAAAGGCCAGCATGACCTGGTCGGACGTCCGGACACCCGAGTATAGCTCATTCAGCCACCAGTTATAGCCACTCAGATCAGGATTGCGGCCTAATGTATTGCCATACAGTTCATCCAGGAGCTCTTCGGGGCTGATGTTGGCGTCGCGATTGCGGTCGGCTCGGGTTTGAAACTCGGGAGATGCAAAAAATCCGGCGGTCATATCCGTCAACGTACTGCCTTGTGCCAGTTGATCCGCCCACCAGTCAAAACCGGCCTTGTCCGGTGTGCGGCCCATAATGCCCAGATAGGCGCGGTACAGTTGGGCATCATCAGCTGAAATCAAACGCGTGTCGGTGAGGATATCGCTGCTCCAGGGTGCATGGGGCGACACCAGTTGTGCGTTGCCGGAAATGTTGAACATCAGCTCATGAGGAGTGTAGATCAGCTGATCAAACCGGATCAGCTCCACATCCGAGAAGGTCACTGCATTGTCCCAGCTGCCGTCAAGTTTAAGCGATAGCCGGTCCAGAGTGAGTCCGTTGCGGGTATCCAGTGCCCAGCGAGTGACGGGTATGTCGAGCTGGATGAGATCCTGGCCGCTGCCGCCGAAGATGTGGTCGTGGCCACCTTGCCACAGGTAGGCATCGGCACCGGCTCCCAGTTCGATGATGTTATCGTGCCGAGCACCGGTAATCAGGTCGTTGCCCGCTGTGGCGATGAGGTGTTCAAACTCGGCCCCATACGCCAGTGACAGGTTGTTGTTGCCGGTGAGTGTTTCACCCCGCGTGTTGGTTACATGCCCAGCACTGATGAAACCACCTCCATTCATATCGGCGACTATGGGGCTGTTCAATGCACTGAAATCCAGCGTGTCGTCACCACCGCCATCCCATAACGTTTGCAGTGGAACCTCGCGATCAAATCGGTAGAGGGTGTTGTCCGCATTGAAGTCTGTGTTGGCTCCATACAGGTATTGCAGGGCAGCAATGTCCAGTAACTGGAAGCTGACGGGAAGTGCGAGGGTTTGGTCGGGATGTCCACTGTAGGACATGACGGTATATTGATAACTGTCCTGCGCGGTGGGAACTTCGGGGAAACCGCTGTCCGCCTCGAAAGAGTGCGAAAGCCCTAGTGCATGACCCAGTTCGTGCATCATGGTGTGGTTGAGCCAGGTACCCGGTGTAGCGGTGTCTTGCCAGGTGTTCTGGTTGAGCCAGATATCACCGGATGCAGCGCTGGCATCGGTGCCGTCGATGTAATAGGGCCGGGGGTAATAAGCGTAGCCTGCTGTGCCTGGCGCTATCGCGTCATTAAAGGCAATGCGCAGGTCGCCGTAGTTGTTGCCATCGTTCACTTCCAGCAGGTTCAGGTTGGTCAGTTGGCTAACCTGTAGGGCCAGCTGCCTGAACGCATCCTGATGTGCCTGATTGAGTGCATACCAGCTGGACCATTCATCATCACTGCTGTAATCAGGAGTGTGCTGTGCGGTGCCTGATGGAAAACTATAAGTCAGGGTGTTGCCTGCCCAGCGGTAGGTGCTGAGCAGGCCGGAGAACCATTGTAGGGTGTAAACGGTTGGCGTGACATTCATGCAAGCGTGTCGCTGGCCAGATTCACCATGGGTTCTGCACAGGCCTGCCAGTCAAAGCTGCATTCAACCTTGTGGCGAGCGGCCTGTGTGCGCTGGTCACGCTGATCATCTGTCAGTGCAAACAGAGCATCAAGCGTATGTGCGAAGCGCGCTGTATCCGCCAGGCTGACTTCGCTTTCGTTGGTAAAGCCGATACCACGGTTACCAAAAGGTGTGCTGATGATGTCCAAACCCCAGGCAGCGTAATCGAGCATTTTCAGGTTGGTCCCCGAACCTGACATCATAGGATTAAGCGCAGCCGAAGCGGCTGCCATAACGATTTGCTTTTCTGCTTCAGGCAACATGCCTAGCGGAATGACATTGTTGGGCAGTTTTTGGAAGTCAGGGTGGCCGCATAGGCTGCCCAGTAGCCAGAACTGGTGCTGAGGGCGCTCTTGTGCCAAGTGTAGAATCAGTTTGGCGGCGTCCAGGTTTGGGCCATGCCAGCTGCCCATGAACAGGAGGGCTTCCTGATCTGGGTGCAGGCCCAGCCTGGTTCGGTTTATGCGACGCTCGTCCACGCGGTAATAGCGAGTCAGACTCAGGTCGACACCGTTTCCTGCTACCGCCGTCGGGCACTGGATGTTTCCATACAGTGCGGCGAAGCGGTTCAGGTCATCCTGACTGCAAGCAACCAGCCATTCACTTTCGTGAATGCAGGCGGCCTCGGTGTCGCGTACTTTTTGTAACAGGGGTTCTGGATTTTTCTGCCCATCCAAAACGGCGGCCTTCATGTCTGCCTCCACGTTGTGCGCATCGTAGGCGATAGGGCCTTTCCAGACCGCGCGGATGGCCTGATACAGATAAGGATGCGAGGCAATGACCAGATCTGCATCGCGGACCTGATCTTCCAGAACCGTCATGTAGGCACTGTTCTTGAGAATGCCGTCAATGGCAGCAATGTCGCCCAGGGGGACTTTGCGGCCATGTTGGAGCTTCTTGGCATGTACTTTTTGGGTAAAAGACTCGGGTATGACATGTTCGGTCAAATCAGGCAAAAGGCGCATGTGGCGCTGCTCCGTGCCTGTGCATACCAGCGCTACGTCCATCGTTTGAGACAGCTGGGCGTACATGTTGTATAGGCGACTTTGGCCGCCACCTTGAGGTGGCCAGGCAGGAAAGGTCGAGGTAACAACAACTTTTTTACGCCCTTTCTTTTCAGGGGTTACAACCGAGGGGGGCGTTTCAGGCTCGGGGGCAAGCAAGGGAGCCAAGGTGGCTTCCCAACTGATATGCGCGACTTTGTCGCGGGCTTGCTCACCCATTTGTTTGGTCGCAGCCGGGTCTGCTAGCAGTTTGGCCATCGCGGCTTTCAGGGACTCAACATCAGGGGCCACGCTGAAGCCACTGACCCCGTTTTCAACAAATTCGTTCACACCACCGGCATCCGTCGTTGTTAATACGGCTTTTCCGGCACTCATGGCTTCGATGGTAATCAGGCCAAAGTCTTCGTCATACGGCATGAAGGGGACAAATAGGGCGTCGGCGTACTGATCAATAATTTCACGGTCGGTAATACGGCCGAGAAAGCGTATCCGTGGATCACCTTCTGCCAGTGCTTTAAGTTTCTTCTCTTCAGGTCCGCTACCGGCAATGCGCAATTCTATATCGTCAGGGAGTTGGCGAAACGCCTGAATCAGCAAGTCGAGGCGTTTGGGGCCGTCGAGACGACTTACGGTGAAAATATGGGTGTATTTACCGCCGTGGATATCTTTCAGGTCTGAGGGGTGGTGAACCACCTGAACTTCAGTTCCATCCGGGAAATAATCACGCCGGTTGGCTACGTTGTAGGAAATGGCACCATAGTGACGAATTGCACCGGGTCGTTGTGCAATCGCATCCAGATGATGTACCACGGCGCGGGTTAATGGTCCCGGGAAAGCGCAAAATCGGTCATGGTTAGCATGCTGTTCAAGCACTTTCAGTTGTGCAAACAGCTCCGGCAACTGCTGGCGCTGTGGTGGCTGCAGTAAGAGGCGTATTAATGGCTGATAGGCCGCCGGGTACTTTTTGGGCTCCAGTTTTTCGGGCTGGCCGCAGAAATGATAGGTGTCATACAGGCCACGTAACTTGTGCTGCAAATAGCAGTAGTGTTCGGGGTGGTCTACCATCCAGGCGGGGTATTTAGTGCTGATTACACGATCGAAGTGGCTCAGATCCATTTGGCTGAAGGCTTCATAGCTACGTATTAACTCACCAAAGTTCCGCTCGGGGGAGGGAATTTTGATCAGCTCTGCTTCGTGGCCGGTGTGCTGATTGATATGTTCCAGCATACCCCACCAGAGTTTTTCGGCGCCGCCGATGGTGAAGGGCACGGGGCTGGGTGCAATCAGGGCAATTTTCATCCTGGATCCTGCTTAGTTGTCGGCCAGCAGACTGTTGACGACCTGCTGCCAGCTGATGTTGTGATGCGTGTAGCTCTCGCGCCCGGCAGCGCCCATGGCGGCAGCAGCTTTCTTGTCGGCATAGAGGCGATCAATGGCTTCGGCGATCTGCTCGGGGTCGGGGTCGCGGACGTAACCTGTCTCGCCGTCGCGGACAAACTCCAGCGGACCGCCAGAGTCGGTGCAGGTGATGACGGGCTTGCCGGACAGCATCGCTTCTAGCGTGATATAACCGTAGTCCTCGTCATAGGGGCCAAAAAACACACCCAATGCGCGTGCGTAAAGCGTGTATTTTTCTGCTTCACTGAACCGGCCGATCAGGTGGACGCGATCCTGTACACCCAGTTGTTCTATTTCGGCTCGGTACTGGGCTTCCTGTCCGCCGGTTCCCCCCAGTAAAATGCGCACAGGAGCACTGATGTGTTTGGCGGCCTGGATCAGTAGTGACTGCCGTTTCAAGGTTTCCAGTCGGCTGGGATAAAAAATGTACTCCCAGTCGTCGGAACAATAGAAGTGCTCAGCCCCGTGAGGTGGATGATAAAGTGGCAAGGCAGTGAGGCCATTGTATGTGCGCAGTCGTGCGGCCACGTTGGCTGAGTTGGCGAACAGGCGTGAGGCACGTGATAGTACCCGCTTATCGTAGTCTGTAACTTTACTCTTAAAGGCTTCCAGCTGACGCGCATTGGGCTGCTGATCGAAAAGCTCATAAACGGCCCGATGCTGGTGCATTACCCAGACTCTATGGTCCGGGTGGCGAACACCGTAGGCGGGGAATTGCAAGCTTATTACCTTGTCAATTTGTACCCCGTTGAATTCACTGAAGTCCTGTTGCTCACAGTGGGCCATGAGCTGCTCAATCGAACTGGTTGGATTAAACTTGAATGGGAAGCGTACCTGCTCTACCTGATGACCTGCGCGCCGCAAGGCTTCGGTTACGCCGTCTATGTGGTAATCGGCACCGCCGTGCATAAACGGCACCTGACATGCGGTCAGCAGCAGCTTCATTCGACAAGCTCCATGGCTGGGACGCGTGCAACCAGTGCAATATCCTGAGGGCCACACAAGTGGCCGTTCACGCGCTCGGTGAGCGGATCATTACCGCTGACGCGAGCATCTTCAGGGTAGGGGTGCAGGCGAACCAATTCGCTATTGGTATAGCCGCAATACTCGGCCAGAAATTCAAGCAGCGCTGGAGTGATCGGGTTGCGGTGTGTCGGGTCATGATAAAAGGTGTGGCTGCCGACCAGCAGGTTTTCCGGGTTAGGCGTTTCGAAAATGAGTACGCCACCGGGCTGAAGTACGCGACGGGCTTCGGTTGTCCAGCGTAGCAGCAGTTCGAAAGGCACATGTTCAATCACGTGGAAGGCGGTGATGGCACAGAGGCTTGCATCCGGCTGGGCCCGTAGCCAGGCAAGTGCGTCTTCGGCACATACATCCAACCCCTGTTCCAGACAGCTGTTGACCATGACCGGATTGATGTCCAATCCAGTGGCAAGATAATGTTGTTCGCCCAGCAGTTGCAGCCACTCACCGCGACCGCAGCCGATATCCAGTACTCGGTTGCCGCCTGACTCAGGTTTGGGTAAATATGCCAGCCATGGTGTCATTTTGGCCCGTATCTCTTCGCGTGTGCCGCGACAGGCATCTTCGAAGGCGACGTAGAAAGCCGAAATGTCCATGTTATCAACTACTGCTGATGTCAATGCTACACTCTGGGAATCACTTTTCGTGCCTGTGGATGTTGCTGAGGCCGCTAAGGCTTGTTGCTGGTAAGCGACCTTGTGACTCAAATTAGCGGACTGTTTCCTAACCGTAGAGAGTTCTTGTTGAATACCCTGATGCAGCTCGGTTTGTTTCAGGTTGTGTTGTTCCAGTTGATGTAGACAGCCGTCAACCGTACGTTCGGCCTGTCGTAGTTGACGACTCATTTGTGACAACTGCTGAAGTACGCTGGCCCGATAGTGACTCATTTCTTCACTGTTGGGCAGTTCACAGATGCGGCGATACAGGCCCAATGCACGGTGTGCCAAGGGGCGCAGCGCACGAACGCGGCGTAAGCGCGCAATCATGCGATACCCCTTAAGACCCCGAATGCGCACGCCGTAGCGTTGTGCCTCTTCTGAACCGCTTAGCTCGGCCAAAACGCCTTGTTTTTCCATACCGTTGCGCAGCTTGTCCAAATAGCTTTGCAAGCCTGAAGAATCGGGCTCACGTTGCAGAATACAGAGGAATGCGTTCTGCACAAAAGCCTCGTCATCGAACGGTAAGAACTCCCGGTAGTGGTATACGGGCTTGGCGGGCAGGCGCAGGTTCTGCTCGAATGACATAGACCCTGAATATTCCTCGGCGGACAGGGGCTGTGGCTCAGGCTGTGTGTTTAATTCCAGTTGAGCGGCTTCACGACGGATGGCATCGAGCAGTTGCTCTGTGGTTTGCGGCTGGTTGTTCATGAAACTTCCTGCGCCCCTGCTAAGGGCCTGATTGAGTATTCCAGTTGGGTGGGCAGTGCGACAATGCCGGAAAACATGGGAAGATGGCTGCCAGCTACTTCAAAGCGGATAAAATTATCACACCAATGGTAGCAGTGCTCCAGATGGTTGTCCTCGGAGTGCAGTGCCAGCGTGATGGTGTATTTGCCGGGTGCCAGGTTGACGGGCAAGGCAAAGCTCAAAGAGCATATGTCTCTTGTTTTGAGGGCAATGTCCTGGCCGAGCAGATGGCTGTTGGTGCCAAAAATATCTTGTCCAAAGCGATCTCGGATCATGAACCCGACAGAGAGGGACGATATGGCTGCAAAGGCTTCGATTTCAAGCGTAATATCGGCATCTTCCCCTGCGGCAATAGTGTCACAACCCGAACGGCGGCCGATCAGTTTGGCAGATTGAATCAGTGCTTCGCCGGTACCATAACTGTTACTCGAACGTGACTGCTCCTGCAGCACCTGCTCCTGTTCATCCAGCCGGGCCATGATGCGGTTGTAATAGTTTACGGCTTCATCGGAATCGCCTTCGTAGGCTATTTTGCCTTGGTCTAATACTAGCGCGCGATCGCACAGCATCTTGACCGCATTCAGGTCGTGGGAGACAAATACAATGCTGCCCCCGGCGTCTCTAAAGGCACGGATTTTGCGCATGCATTTTTGCTGAAAATGGCCATCTCCTACAGAGAGGGCCTCATCGACAACGAAACATGCCGGGTTGGCATGAATGGCAATGGAAAATGCCAGGCGCATGACCATGCCGGACGAGTATGTGCGCACCGGCTCATGGATGTACTCACCCAGTTCAGAGAAGGCAATAATGTCATTTTGAGCGGCAAAAATTTCTGCCCGTGTCATGCCAATCAACAGACCGTTGGACATGATGTTGTCGAGGCCGGTCAATGCATGGTCAAAACCGGTACCCAGTTCCAGTAGCCCCGTGATTCTGCCTTGAATGAGAATCTCGCCGTTGTCCGGGAGCAATACGCCGGTCAGCAGTTTTAGCAGGGTCGATTTACCCGCGCCGTTTTGTCCCAGCACCCCCAGGGTCTCACCATTTTTCAGCTGGAAGCTGATAGCGTCCAGTGCCTGATGATGGTGGTGATAGCGGCGACGTAAAATGACTTCTTTCAGCCTGTCGGATGGCTTGCGGTATAGCCGGAAACTTTTGCTCAGTTGGCGTACTTCGATCATCGTTAGGCCTCAGATAAAGTCACGAATATCACGTTCCAGCTTGCCAATTAGCCAGAGACCTGTGAGTAGCATAGCCAGGCCAGCAGCACCCAGAATCGCCAGAGGCAACAGGTCAGGTAGCTGGTGTTCAATAATGATGCTGCGCCAGGCTGAAATGAAGTGAACCATTGGGTTGAGCGCCAGCAACTGGCGAATACTGTCGGGCACAATATTGACGACATAAACAATAGGCGTTAACCAGAACCAAAGCTGCAACACGACATTGGTCAGTTCTTTTATGTCCTGAATGAACACGCTGAAAATGGCCAGCAGGAAGCCCAGGCTATAGGCAAATAGCTGTTGTACCAGGTACAACAGCGGCAACAGCAGCCACCAGCTCGATAGTGGATAACCGATAATCAGCAGAAACACGGTGAAAAACACAAAAGACACGCCAAAAATGAAGGTTTCTGTCAGCAGGATATACAGTGGCAACAAATCCAGCCGAATGCTGACCTTACCAATCAGATTGCGTTTCTCGTGAAAAACATTGGTGACCCGTGCAACCGTAGAGGAAAAAGCATTCCAGGCCAGGATGCCGGAGATCAGATAAATGCTGTAACCGTATTGAGAGAATTCAGCCCCGAAGGACTCCAGACGAGCACCCATGATCTGTGAGAATATCAAGGCAAAGATCAGGATGTTGATCAAAGGCATGATAAATGACCAGAGACCGCCCAGCATGGAGCCAGCGTAGCGGTCTTTTAGATCCTGACGGGCAAAGTTGAGTATCAAAGCGGGTGTCATGCCGTGTACTCCTGTTGCGCCTGCGCCAAGCTGTTCAGCAGTTGATGTGCCGAGTGTTGCCACCTATATCGACTGGCATGGATCTGCCCGTCCATAGCCAGAGTGCGGCGCAGTTCCTGGTTGGCCAACAGTGTTTGTAGTTGGGAGGCTATGCTGTCGGTAGATTCGGGGTTCGCTAACAATGCATGCCCCCCAGCCACTTCTGGCATCGAAGTGCGGTCAGAAGTGAGTACAGCTGTACCGGCAGCCATGGATTCAATGATCGGCATACCAAAACCTTCATAGTGAGATACATAAAGGGTTAACGTCGCGTTGGCATACAAGGCTGGTATCAGTGATTGGTCGACATATCCCAGCCGAATGGCTTGCCCTCTGGACTGTAAGCTACTAATGGCTGACTCAATGGCATCACTGTGCCAGCCACGTGTGCCAGCCAGTACCAAGGGAGTAGCCATGCGCATGCTTTCTGGCAGAGACAAAAACGCCTTAATGACCCGCTCAAGATTTTTACGGGGCTCCAAAGTGGCAACCGATAATATGTACTGGTCAGGCAGGTTGAGCTGCAGGCGACAACGTTGGCGCTCTGCCGTTGAGACAGTGAAAAATTGGTCGTCGACACCGGGATGCACCAAATCGATAGGACTCTGTATGCCTTCCTCTCGTAATGCCTGCCGGGTGAAAGCTGAAACAGCATTCAGCCGTGTCGCTTTGGCAAAAGTTTGCGGCAGCATTTTGTTGAGCATTTTGACCCGGTAAGCGGGGTGGTACTCGGGATGGTGTATGTGTGACAAGTCATGAATGGTCGCCACGCTGGGGCCGGCAAATGGCATAAGAATGAAGCTTGGCTCCCAGTAGCAGTACCCTTCGAGTAGGCGACTTGCACGCCAGGCTTGTACGTCCTTCAATAACCGCCAAGCGCTGTGTGCACCGGGCAACATGGCCATATACTTACGCCAGGAGGTTGTGCCGGCTTCTGTCGTTTTGTCCATGCCGTCAAGCAGATTGCATAGTTCGCTGCGCGACAGCAGTCCATGTGCGCTAAGGCCGCATATGTCCTCAACATCAGGGTGGTTGATCAGCTCACGTAATAGGCCGCTGGTGTAGCGGCCTATTCCTGTCGGTGAGGGCTGAAGCGAGTAGGTATTAACTGCAATTTTCATGCATCGCCCGGACAGCGGCCATAGATGTCTGTGAAGCGGACAATGTCGTCCTCACCCAGATAATGACCGGATTGTACTTCAATCACTTCCAAAGGAATTCTGCCAGGGTTGCTGAGGCGGTGTTTTACCCCAACCGGGATGTAGGTGGACTGATTTTCCGCCAGTACTTTTTCTTCGTCACCACAGACAACCTGAGCTGTACCCGATACGACGATCCAATGTTCGGCGCGGTGGTAGTGCAGCTGTAGTGAAAGTTGCTGTCCCGGCTGTACGGTAATACGCTTCACCTGATAACGGTGGCCTTCATCAATGGTGTCAAAGTCCCCCCATGGGCGGATGACATGACTGTGGTTTGAATATTCTGAGCGCTGGTTGGCTTTGAGGTGTTGGACAACCTCTTTGACCTTTTGGGCGTCGTCCTTATGGGCAACCAGGACTGCATCTTTGGTTTCAACCACAATGTGATTGTCCAGGCCGATCGTGGCGACGTGACGATGGTGTGCATGTATCAGCGAATTACGGGTTTCATGCAGAAACGTATCGCCCAACGCGACATTGTCATTGTCATCGCGTTCACTGACTTCCCATAGTGACTGCCAGCTGCCGATATCACTCCAGCCGGCATCCATGGCAACGACGCAGGCGTTATCCGTTTTTTCCATGACTGCATAGTCGATGGAGTTGTCCGGGCACAGGCTAAACAGTTCTGAATTCGGGCGGATGAAGTCAGGATCTTGCGTGCCTGAGGCCATTGCGGCCTTGCAATGATTCAGCAGCTCAGGCTCGTGACGTTCCAGTTCGTGCAGAAAAGCCGAGGCGCGTAGCATGAACATGCCGCTGTTCCAGAGATGTTGCCCACTTTCCAGATAGGCTTGAGCTGTCGCTAAGTCAGGCTTTTCAGCGAACGCACTAATATTGAAGGCACTTTCGCCAAGTGTGGCACCGGTCATGATGTAACCGTAGCCGGTTTCGGCACGTGTCGGCTTGATGCCAAAGGTCACCAGCTTGCCTTGTTCTGCCAACGGCAGGCCTTGATTGATGGCCTGATGCAGTTCCTGCGGGCGGGTGAAGTGATGATCGGCGGCCAGGACCAGCATGATGGTGTCATTGCCTTGTTGCAGTAAATGTAAAGCTGCCAAGGCGATTGCTGGTGCTGTATTGCGGGAGCACGGCTCAAGAACTGTCGCAAAAGGTTCAATGTTGGCCTGACGCAGTTGTTCTGCAACCATGAAGCGGTAGCTGTCATTGCTTACAATCAGTGGTGCCGCATGATTTAACCCCTTAAGACGCGTCAAGGTTTTTTGCAGCAAGCTGGAGCCTGAACCGTCCAGATCGAGAAACTGCTTGGGTGAACTTTGACGTGACAACGGCCAGAGGCGACTGCCGCTGCCGCCAGCCATGATGACCGGAGTAAACATTATATAATCCTGATTTTGAGAGTAAGCTATGCCATCGCGCATTATCGTGCATGAGTCCACGTTAGTCTACCGTAGTCCAAGCCCTGCGGGGTGTCGGGCCGTATGTAGGCTGTGTTAATATCCGCGCACATTTTATGCCGTTGTAATTAACGTGGCCTGAGCGTTGCAAAGCGTTGGGGTAAACCCCATATACGGCTGCATCAGTTAGGTTTATAAGCTTTGGAGTGCCCCATGGGAAAAAAACGCACTGATCTGGAAGCAGTGTTGCTTGCCTGTCGTTCCAGTTTTGTCAGTGTCGGTCTGTTCAGTATGTTTATCAACTTACTGATGCTGGTGCCTGCTTTTTACATGCTGCAGGTATATGACCGCGTAGTAACGAGTGGAAGCATACCGACACTGATTATGTTGACGTTAGTGATGTTGCTTTTAATGTCCACCATGGGGGCATTGGAGTGGGTGCGGTCGCGCATCATGGTGCGTGTCAGTACCCGGATTGATACCTTGTTGGGTAATCGTCTGTACGATGCCAGTTTCAAGCAGGCTTTGGACTCCGGTGGTATGCAGGCGAACGCTCAGCCATTGAACGACCTGACAGGCTTGCGTCAATTTTTGACCGGTAATGGGCTATTCGCGTTCTTCGATGCGCCCTGGGTTCCCATCTACATCGCTATCATGTTCATGTTCCACCCCTGGTTCGGCATTGTGGCGATTATCAGTGTTATTATTTTGGCCGTTTTGGCGGTGGTGAACGAGAAAGCGACCGGTAAGATGTTGGCTGAGGCCAATAAGGAAAACATGGCCGCCACTCAGTTCACCAACAAGAATCTGCGTAATGCTGAAGTGGTTGAATCCATGGGCATGCTGGGGCGTATTCGTGATCGCTGGGCGGAAAAGAATCGCAAGGTTTTGGCGCTACAAGGTATTGCCAGTGATCGCGCCGGTATCCTGACATCGGTTTCCAAAACAACACGTCTTGTTGTCCAGTCGTTAGTGTTGGGTCTGGGTGCTTATTTGGCGGTTCAGCAGGAAATTTCACCGGGGTTGATGATTGCAGGTTCCATCTTGCTAGGGCGTGCATTGGCACCGATTGATCAAATGATTGGTGTATGGAAGCAGTTTGTCAGCGCACGTTCACAGTATCAGCGGTTAAATGAGATTTTGGCCATTGTGGGCGAAGAGCCTGAGCGGATGTCGTTACCCGAACCTAAGGGTGAACTGTCAGCCGAGAATGTCATGGTTGCACCGCCGGGCACTAAATCACCTGTTGTTAAAGGCGTGACGTTTAAGGTGGAGCCGGGTGAAATGGTGGGGGTGATTGGTCCCAGTGCGGCGGGTAAATCTACACTGGCCCGTGCGATCTTGGGTATATGGCCAACTATTGGTGGCAAAATGCGCCTTGATGGCGCTGATATATTCAACTGGAAGCGTGACGAGCTTGGGCCTCACATTGGTTACTTGCCACAGGACATAGAGCTATTCGAAGGCACCATCAGCGAAAATATAGCGCGTTTTGGTGAAGTTGATGCTTCAGAAGTGGTGCGTGCCGCTCAGATGTCAGGCGTGCATGACATGATCCTGCGTTTACCTGAAGGCTACGATACCGTCATTGGTGCGACGGGAGGGGCTCTGTCGGGAGGTCAGCGTCAACGCATCGGGCTGGCTCGAGCTATTTATGGTCGCCCGAAGTTGATCGTGCTGGATGAGCCCAACTCCAACTTGGATGATCAGGGTGAAGCCGCTCTAGCGGTTGCGTTGCAGAACCTTAAAGAAACCAAAGCGACTGTATTCATAATCACTCACCGTGCCAGTGTACTGTCTCAGGTGCAGAAGTTGATGGTCATGAAAGAGGGTACGGTTGCCATGTTTGGTCCGCGTGACCAGGTTCTGGCTGAACTGAATAAGGCATCGCGTGCGGCCGAAGTGGCTGCCAAACAGGCCTGAGGATTGTTGAAACATGAGTGCAGATACACTAAAAGCCATTCGCGAAGGTCAGTTTGAACTGAGCGTGTCCGATAAAAAACCGCGTTTGATTGGCCTGTTGATCATATTCGTTACTTTCGGCATGTTCGGTACCTGGGCAGCTGTTGCGCCGTTGGATAGTGCTGCGTTGGCAACGGGTGTTGTGACGGTGAAAACCTACCGGAAAACGATTCAGCATCTTGAAGGTGGTATCGTTGAAGAAATTCGCGTTCGGGATGGGGATCAGGTCAATACCGGTGATGTATTGCTGGTGCTGGACGATACCCAAGCCCGTGCGGAGTTGGGTATCGTGCGCGGGCAGTTGGTTACGGCTCAGGCGCTGGAAGCGCGTTTACAGGCTGAGCGTGACCAGCAAGAGGCAATCGTATTCCCGGAAGATTTTGACAATAATGATCCTCGTATTATCGAGTCAGTTCACAGCGAACGTCAGGTATTTCAGGCGCGGATGAATTCCCATTTTGGTGAGATCGAGGTTCTGGAGCAGCGCATTACTCAGATCCAGGAGCAGATCCGTGGTCTTGAAGCCGTCATCAGTAGCAAGCGTGAGTTGATGAAGTCATACGCAGCAGAGACCAAGGATTTGGCTGAGCTGTTAAGTGACGGCTTTGTGGATAAGCAGCGTCTGCGAGATTTGGAGCGTCAAGTTTCCCAGTTGGAAGGTGATATGGCTGATCACCGCTCTTCCATCGCGCAGGCAAAAATGAAGCAGGGCGAGACGCGGCTGAGTATTTTGCAGCTGAAAAAAGATTTTCATACTGAAGTTGTGAATCAATTGTCCGAAGTACAGTCAACTGTGTTTGACTTGCGTGAGCGTGAGCGTGCATTGATGGACCGAGTGGAGCGTACTGTTATTCGTTCACCTGAAGCCGGTATGGTGTTGAGCATGACCGTACATACCGTCGGTGGAGTGGTGCAATCTGGTGCGCCAATGTTGGATATTGTGCCAGCGGCTTCAGATTTGATTGTGGAAGCGCAGGTGTCACCCATCGATATTGACCGAGTAAGCGTTGGCAAACTGGCTGATATCCGTTTCAGTGCATTCAAGTCTGCGACTACGCCTGTTATCGAAGGCCGGGTGACCCAGTTGTCTGCTGACCGTCTTACCAATGAAGAAACCGGTATGCCCTATTACCTCGCTCGGGTGGAATTGACCGAGATCGGGCGTACGGACTTGGGCAGTTTGGTGCTGGTGCCGGGCATGCCGGCGGAAGTCCTGATTAATACTGGAGAGCGCACACTGCTTGAATATCTGGTGCAGCCTGCGACTAACGCATTTGCCCGCTCACTGATAGAGGACTGATTATATGCGAAGGTTACCTCGATTGGCTGGTTATTGCGCGCTAGCGCTTTTGCTGGCAGGACCAGCGTCAGCTGAAGAAGCGACCGAAGCAGCACAGGCACCGTCTGACTTGTGGTTGCTGTATCAGCAGGCGCAGGATCAAGATCCGCGTATTCTGTCGGCAGAAGCCGCTGCACGTCGTGCGGAATATCAAGAGCGTGAAGCGCTGGGCCGGTTGTTACCCCAGCTAAGTGCAGACTCACGTTTGACACGGACAAATTACATTTCGGAGTTTTCTGAGACTTACTACGGTGGCGAGAAATATTCAGTATCCATGTCTCAAGTGCTGTATGACGCTCCTGTTTGGCAAAGCTACCAACGCTCTCGAGCACTGAGTGAGCAGTACGCGAGTCAGGGGCTGCATGATATTCAGGGTGCGACTGCAGACCTGGTTCAGCGATATTTTGATGTGTTGGCGGCTCAGGATAGCCTGGAACTGATTCAGGCTGAAAAACGCTCAGTTGAGCGTAACCTGGAACGTATTCAGTCTTTGTACAAACGTCAGCTGGCCTCGATTACGGACAAACTTGAAATCGAGGCGCGTCTGGATCGATTGCGTTCAGATGAAATCGAAGCCAGTAACCGTATATGGGTAACGCGGGAAGGACTGGCCGAAGTGATAGGTCGGCCTGTATATGAGCAGCTTGAACGGCTGATCGCGCAGCCCAAACTGGCCGCAACTTTCGAGCTGGAAAATTATGAGCACTGGCGTGATCTTGCCCTTGCGAATAATCCCCTTATTCAGGCGAAGCAAGCCTCGGTAAATGCTCAGCGTGCAGCGAAAAAAGAGGCGTTTGGTGGGCATATGCCCAAGGTCACCATGCAGCTGTCGAGTCAGAAAAGTAACATTGGCAGCGAGAATGCACCTTCACCCAGAACCGAGTCGAACGTTGCTGCGCTCAGCATCCAGATTCCGCTGTTTTCCGGTGGGTCTACCAGCGCGCGTAGTGATGCAGCATATGAAAGTATGCTGATTGCGCGGCAGGAACTGGAGTCTTCGCGACGTCAGGTATTCAAGGAAGTGCGTACTGCTTACATGAATGCGCAATCCGCACTGTCCAAAGTAGAGGCCGGCACCGTCGCTTTGCGGTCCGCTGCAAAAGCGCGTGAAGCAGCAGAAAAAAGTTTTTTGTATGGCATTAATAATGCGGTAGACGTTCTCGACCGTGCCAGGGAGCAATACAGTGCAGAACGTGATCTGCTGGAGGCACAATACAGCTTCCTGCTTAGCTATGTTGTGTTAAAGCGGTGGAGTGGTAATTTGTCAGAGGATGACCTGCAGCAGATTAATACTCTGCTAGACATTCATACAGTAGAATATGCTGCTGAGACTACCGGTTAAGTGGCTTGAACATACTGCATCTGTACAAGTCAGCGCCACCAGAAGAAATTGGTGGCGTTGGCGCTTTTATTGCCAATATATCCCGTGGCACCGTGAGTGCCGGTGTTAACCACCGAGTATTGGTGTTTACACGCAACAGTGCCTTCAGAATTGAACGCTGGGAATGTGGTGCCGAGATTTTCTTTTGCCCCATGCTGTTTCAATTCGCCTCAATGCCGGTAGGGCTCGTCTATTTTAAACAGTTTCGCAAGCTGTTGGACTGGGCGGATCTGCTCCATCTCCATTACCCTTTTCCTATCCAGGATCTGCTTTATCTTGGTGGTAAATTGCTGCGCAAGATGCCCCCGGCGATCGTGACGTATCATAGTGATATTGTACGTCAGAAAAAGGTGGGTAAGTTATATGCACCTTTGGCACTGAAGTTTTTGCGCTCAGTGGATTCTGTGGTTGCGACCTCGCCCAAGTATATTCACAGCAGCCCGGTATTGAAGCAGCTGGATACGAAAACAATGATTCCTCTGGGGATCAGTGAAACACTTTATCCAGCACTGTCCGAGTTGAGGCAGCAGTATTTCCGTAGTCTTTACGGGGAAGGGTTCTTTCTGTTTTTAGGTGCGCTGCGCTATTACAAGGGACTTGGCTGGTTGGTTGATGCGGCTATACAAACCGGGTTACCGGTTGTCATTGCCGGAGGTGGACAACTGGCAGCCGAATTAAAAGAGCAAGCGGCGGGTGCGGGGAATATCCACTTTGTAGGCCAAGTGGATGAAGATGATAAAATTGCCTTGCTCTCGTTAGCGGGTGCATTTGTGTTCCCGTCGCATTTGCGCTCAGAGGCCTTTGGCATCAGCTTGCTGGAAGCGCAGATGATGCATCTGCCTTTGATTACCTGCGAAATTGGCACCGGCACCAGTTATGTCAATGACCATGAAGTGACCGGATTAGTGGTCCCGCCCACCGATGCAAAGGCATTGGGGTCAGCCATGCAAAGTCTCTGGGATGATCCAGATATGCGCGAGCGGATGGGGCAGGCCTCGTATGAGCGGTTCCGCCTGCTCTTTACCGCCAAGCGTATGTCTGAAAGCTACCTGGCTTTGTATCATCAATTGATGGCGAAGACTGTCTGATGTCGTTCATGGTGCGCTTATCCAGACGTGTTCTGCTCCATTGCCGGGAGGAGGACAAGCGTCAACATTTTGGTTACAGCTTCGTATTGATGTTATTGGCAGCCCCCTGGTTTTCTTTGTGGGCAGCGGTAGTTGTAGTGTTAGTGATAGGTCTGTTCAAAGAAATTTGGGATCATTACTGGGGTACCGGTTTCTGTTGGATTGATATGACTGCTAATGTGTTCGGTATACTGGTGGCCACTCCCTGTGTGTGGCTGATATCAGTCTGACCACATTTTAATGTGAAAGCGAAACCGGCCATTAAGGCCGGTTTTTTATTCTGTCGCTTTTGTCAGAGCAGAAGATCCACATGCTCAGGTGATTCGGAGATTGCCAGAATCACATTTAGTGCGGGTTGCTCTTCTAATTGAGATAACCAGTATTCCGCGCCTGCCGTCTCAGCGCTGCGGCCAAACGCATTCTGGTAAAGGATGTCGATAAACTCCACATTGTCGAGAAGGTCGTTGCCCAGTCCCTGCTGATACTCGTGTGAGGCCATGAACGCAGTTGCAATTGTTTCGATGCGGGCTCCTTGCTGCAGTTGCTCGTGCCAGTGGGCAAGCCCTGCAGTATCCGGCGTTCGGTCAAACAGGGTGTCATACAGGCGTACAACCGCATCCGTGTTGTTGGCCAGTACCTCATCCTCCTTGAATGCCAGGTTTTGAATGCGCATGTCTTCACTTTTGTTTGTGTCGACCTGGGCGAATGCGACTGCAGAGAAAGCACTCTGCATGTATTCAGCAAAAGCGTCTTGCTCTGTTCCTGCAGCCGCTTCAGTGGCTGTTCCGTCGCCCAAGCCAGCACTGACTAGATCGATGCGTTCCACAGCATTGGTATTCAGCTCCAGGAATTCGCCAAAGGGGTAGCCGTCGCCACCGTCCGCCATAAAACCAAGAGTGACGACTTTGATGGTGGCGGCGGCGTCCCCAACCAGCTCACCGTTCACAACCAGTACATCCTGAACTCGGTCGTACTCATCCAGAACAGCTGCACTTTGAATACGATCACCTGCTTCTCGTGTCCAGTCAAAGCTGTAACGAATACCTGCGACCTGGGCAAACTGACCAGGGGTAGAGTTTTCGTCAGAGGCGGATACCGCATGCTCGATAGCAGCCAGCAGTTGGGCGCGAGTCAGTGTCAGGATGCTGAGGTCATTGTTGAAACGCAGTGACGATTCGATATCCAGCTGTGAGACATCGCCTTCCTTTTTACCAGCGGCATCGTTTGCTTGGGGTGGACGCAGTTCGTAGTCACCATCAGAACCAACCGCGTAGGTTGTGCCAATGGGTTCACGGACTCCACCGCCATTCTTGATTGAAACCATGACGGCATTGTCTAACTGGCGGGCATACCATAGGTTGGCATCGGCAGTCAGGTTACCCAAGTTGGTTTCTTCAGTGCGGACGAATGTGCGCTCACCCTGCAAATAGACATCGGTGCTACCAAAGGTGATACCGTCCTTGGCGGTGACCAGTTCATCCACAGCACCGACAAGCTCTTGGGCGATGGCACCCTTGCTGTCCTTGGCGTAAGCGGCCTCCTCGCTACCCCAAAGCTCAGCCGCTGTGGCATCGGTTGCAGTGTAGAGTGTGGAAGTATCGTCATTGATAGAGTCGGTAATGATGTTGCCTTCGACATCAAATTCGACGTTGAGCTGACCTACATAGCGCCAACCGCCATCAGTATTGACCAGTACTACATCATTGCCGGCAGCATCTTTGGTTAGAATCGGGTAGTCCCGGTAAGGGGTTTGTCCGGTGCCTGGAAACAGGGCTTCATCTGCATCGGCGAGTAGAGCGTTGGAGCCACCGGCCATGATGATGTCGACGCCATCCAATAGTCCTGCAAGCTCCTCTTCCAGTGATATTTGCTGCAGGTGAGACATCAAAATGATCTTGTTGACCCCTTCGGCCTTCAGTTGATCAATGTGGACTTGAAGCTGTTGTGCCAGTAGCTGCAAATTATTGGCATCAGTTCCTTTGACCTGGACACCTCCGGTACTGGAAATGCTTTCAAGGATCTGGGTAGTAGCACCAATAATGCCAATTTTTTCACCACCCTTTTCAACGATGGTTGATGGCGCGATCTTGGGTGCTGATGTGGCAGCGTTCAAGTCATCTATAGTGGAGGAAAAAGCTTGGTGATTAATAATATCGTCGGTAAACAGACCGGAGAGGCTGTCGTCACCGCTGAAATCAAGATTTGCACTGAGATAGGGGAATTGTGCTCCCAGCCAGCGGACACCATCCAGGCTGTCGGAGCGGATTTCGGTGCCAATCAACCCGGCTAATGCGCTGGTACCCAGATCAAATTCATGATTGCCTAGTGTAATGGCACTGGCTTCGAGCAGATTGGCCAGTGTCAGGTCTACGCGTCCGGCGCCTTCCCGCAAGTTGTTGAGTGTGCCAGGTTCCAGGCCTAGTATTTTTTCATTGGCCAGCTGAATAGCTTCGCGTAGGCTACGGTCGCCCGCTGCCGACATGAAAGGACCTGGCAGAATCAGGTCTCCGCTGGATAGGAATAGAGAGTTGGTGGTTTGATCTTCAAGATAGTCGACAATAGAGACGAAAGCAGGGGCGTTACGCAGATCGCCACCGCCGCCTTCCATGTCTGAAGCGTGCAGAATCTGAAGCGTGTAGTTTGCCATTTCCAGAACTCTCCCGAAAGTTGGGTCAATTAAGACCTTACATCCTCCACTGCAGAGTTTAAAAATGTGTGACAGTTATGTGGGAGACAGGGTGCAGGCATTCTGCACCCTGTGGTTAGTGCTGTTTTACAGGTTTTTCAGCATCCGCTCATGCTGGGCGTGGATCTCTTCACCCGGCTGGCGACCCATCAACGATACCGCGAAGATGGCGATAGTGGCGAAGATGATGCCTGGTACGATCTCGTACATGTCGAACAGACCACCGGACAGCTGCTTCCAGATCACCACGGTGACGGCACCGACAATGATGCCGGCCAGTGCGCCGTTGCGGGTCATGTTTTTCCAGTACAGGCTGATCAGCAGTGCGGGGCCGAAGGCGGCACCGAAACCTGCCCATGCGTAGGACACCAGTCCCAGTACGGTACTGTCCGGGTTAAGGGCCAGCAGCATGGCAACAATCGACAGGCCGATAACCGCCAGACGGCCGACCATGACGATCTCTTTCTGCGATGCGTCTTTGCGCAGCAACTGCTTGTAGAAATCTTCCGCCAGGGCTGATGAGGACACCAGCAGCTGGGAGTCAGCAGTACTCATGATCGCCGCCAGAATGGCCGCCAGCAGGATACCGGCGATGATCGGATGGAAGATGGCGTTGACCAGCAGCATGAAGATGGTCTCACCGTCGGCCAGTTCACCGCCCATCTGGGTCTCGACGAACATCATCCCTGCCAGACCGACCAGCATGGCACCGGCCATGGACAGGCCGCTCCAGCCTACCGCGATCCGACGTGCGGTGGTGATTTCCCGATTGCTGCGGCAGGCCGCAAAACGGGCCAGGATATGCGGTTGACCGAAATAACCCAGACCCCAGGCGGCCAGCGATACGATCGCAATGAAGCTGAGCGGTTCGCCGTTGACGTCATTGAACAGGGTCAACAGTTCCGGGTTCTTGGCTTCAATGGAAGCCCACATGACGCTGAAACCACCGTCGGCCTGAATAGCTGCAATCGGGACAATCAACAGTGCGGCGGCCATCAGCAGGCCCTGCACCAGGTCAGTCCAGGAAACGGCGAGGAAGCCGCCGAAAAGGGTATAGGACACGATACAGATAGTGCCGATAATCAGTGCGGTGGTGTACTCCAGACCGAATACGGTCTCGAACAGCTTACCGCCAGCCACCAGGCCGGAGCTGGTGTAGAACAGGAAGAACAGCAGGATGAAGAATGCCGAGATAACCTGCAGCATACGGGATTTGTCGTAGAAGCGGTTGGCGAAGTATTCCGGCAGCGTCAGCGCGTCGCCCGCTTCGATACTATAGGTGCGCAGACGCTTGGCGGTAAACCTCCAGTTGGCCCAGGTGCCCAGCAGCAGGCCACCGGCCAGCCACAGGGCTTCCATGCCGGAACCGAAGGCGTAGCCGGGCAGGCCCAGCAGCAACCAGCCACTCATGTCGGATGCACCGGCAGACAATGCAGCCGGCCAAGGACCCAGAGAGCGACCGCCAAGGAAGTAGTCGGAAGAGTTGGCGGTGCGTTGATAGGCGATCACGCCGATCGCCAGCATCATTATCAGATAAACGATAAAGGTGCCGTATACAGCATAGGTGTTTTCAATCATGCAAAAAGCCTCTTTGCAGCCCATAGGGGTCTGTTATTGTGCGCCTGCCTCATGCGGGGCTCGGAAGCTGAGGCAGGTCGACAATGAACACCGGAAACAACCGGTTGTTCATGACAGGTTAGACGGTACGGCTGCCCAGTTCCAGCAGCGTCGCGTTACCGCCTACCGCAGTGGTGTTGGTCGTGCGGGTTTTTTCAGTGACCAGACGCAGCAGGAAATCCGGACTGGTCAGCAGCGGTGAATGCTGCAGATCGGTCTCGGCCACCAACTGAATCAATACGCCATCATGAATCGCCAAGGCCCGGTTCAGCTCGATTTCCAGTGCCGGTTTGCAGCTGGTAACCAGCAGACGCAGGTCATCCATGCTGAACAGCTCGAGTTCCGGTGTTTTGGTGTCCAGTGCCAGTGCAGCACGGGGAACACCTGCGGTGTAGAGGGCTTCGACCAGCTGTGTCAGCCAGGCCTCATGGCCGTTCCACTGCACGACCACCGCGTTGCCGCAGGCCAGTGCGGCGATCAGCTGGCAGCTAACCAGGGTCTCGGTGCTGTCCGCTGTGCCCAGAACCAGCGCGACACCGCGGCCGGTCAGGTACAGCTCGTTGGATTCGCCGGTCGGGCCGGGCATGAGCTGAGTCTCGCCCAGCGGTTTGGCGTCATCCAGCAGTTGCTGAGCCAGACGTACGGTCAGCGCAGCGTCGGCGTGGGCCGGCAGGTGGTCGAGTGCGCTGGCCAGTAGCTGGCAGCGATCGGCGAAACCGCGACGGTTCCAGGCTTCCCATACGGCAGCGGCCTGAATGTCCTTAGTATCAGAATGATGCATCTTATCCCTCCACCTGGTCGGATTGAGATGAGGCCGGCTGCAGTTGGGTGAAGCGCAGCAGGTAGTGCGGACCACCGGCTTTGGGGCCGGTACCGGACAGACCCTGGCCGCCGAACGGCTGCACACCCACGGTGGCACCCACCTGGTTGCGGTTGATGTAGGTGTTACCGACACGGGCACGTGATTCGATGTGCGCTGCCGTACCTTCGTTACGGGTATGGATACCCAGCGTCAGGCCGTAGCCGCCGTTGTTGATCTGATCGATCACTTTATCCAGATCGCGGGCGTCGTAACGCACCAGATGCAGGATAGGACCGAACTGTTCACGGCCGAGTCGCTCAAGGGAGTCGATTTCGAAGGCGGTCGGCGGCACGAAGGTGCCCTGTTCCGCATCGGCGTGCAGGGGTGTCTGTGCCAGCAGGGTACTGGTGCTGCGCATCTGTTCGATGTACTGCAACAGGTTCTGCTGTGCGCCCTTGTCGATCACGGGGCCGACATCGGTGCTGTGCAGGCAGGGGTTGCCGGTTTTTTGTTCGGCCATGGCGCCCTTGAGCAGGTCGATGACGCGGTCGGCGATATCCTTCTGCACGCAGAGTACACGCAGGGCCGAGCAACGCTGGCCGGCGGAGGCAAAAGCGGACTGCACCGCATCCTGCACCACCTGTTCCGGCAGCGACGTGGAGTCGATGATCATGGCGTTCTGGCCACCGGTCTCGGCGATCAGCGGCACCGGCGCACAATCGCGTGCGGCCAGTGTGCGGTTGATCAGGCGAGCGGTTTCGGTGGAACCGGTGAAGGCTACACCGGCGATGCGTGCATCTGCGGTCAGCGGTCCACCCACTTGGGCACCGGTGCCCGGCAGCAGTTGGATGGCGCTGCCGGGGATACCGGCTTCCAGCATCATCTCAACGGCACGGCAGGCGATCAGACTGGTCTGCTCGGCCGGCTTGGCGACGACGGTATTACCGGCGGCCAGTGCAGCGGTGACCTGACCGAGGAAGATCGCCAGCGGGAAGTTCCATGGGCTGATGCAGACGAACACGCCGCGGCCGTCACGAATCAGCTGGTGGGTGTTGCCATCCGCCAATGTGCGCGTCAGCGGTGCGCTGAACAGGTCGTTGGCCTGCAGGGCATAGTAACGGCAGAAGTCGACGGCCTCGCGGACTTCGTCGATACCGTCCTGAATGGTCTTGCCCGCTTCCTGATGACAGATGGCCACCAGCTCTTCCAGATTTTCTTCGAGCAGATCGGCAAGGCGCATCAACGCCTGGGTACGGATACCCACCGGTGTGGTGTGCCAGTCGGCAAAACCGTCGCTGGCAACCTGTACGGCTTCGGCAACGTGCGCGGCTTCGGCGAAGTGAATCTGACCGGTGTGGTGGCGGTGGTCATAGGGCGCATTGACTGCAACGACGCGACCGGTTTCGATCCGCTGACCGTTGATGATCGGGCCACCCAGCCACTGGTGCTCCAGCCACTGATTCACTTTCTCGCTGAATGGCACCCACTCGCAGGCGATCTCGATGTTCGGACCACGGGAGTTGGCGCGCTGCTGGCCGTAGATATCACGCGGCAGTGGGATGTACGGGTTGTGCAACGGGTTGCGCTTGTTCAGGGTCAGCCAGGGGTGTTCGATCAGGTCGCTGATCGGGCAGCGGGCATCAACCAGACGGTGAACGAAGGAGCTGTTGGCACCGTTCTCGAGCAGACGTCGCACCAGGTACGGCAGCAGGTCTTTGTGGTTGCCGACCGGCGCGTAGATACGCACGGCGACGCCAGCCTGTTCCAGTACGCGGTCATAGAGCGCATCGCCCATGCCGTGCAGACGCTGGAATTCGAACTGGTCATGCTGCGCTTCGGTCATGATGGTGGCGACGGTATGCGCGTTATGACTGGCGAACTGCGGCCAGATCAGCCCTTTGATATGGTTGCTGAGCAGGAAGCGTGCACAGGCCAGGTAGGCCACATCGGTAGATTCTTTGCGAGTGTAGACCGGGTAGCCGTCCAGACCTTTCTGCTGGCACAGTTTGATCTCGGAGTCCCAGTAGGCCCCCTTCACCAGACGCATCGGAATCAGGTCACCCTGCTGCTTGGCCAGTGCTGCCAGCCAGATCAGCACCGGCAGCGCGCGCTTGGAGTACGCCTGAATAACCAGACCAAAACCGCCCCAGCCTTTGCAATCCGGGTGCTGGTACAGTTTCTGGAACAGCTGCAGTGACAGCTCAAGACGGTCGGCTTCTTCGGCGTCGATGGTGATCGCCACATCCAGCGCACGGGCCTGACGGATCAGCTTGAGCACGGTTTCGAACAGCTGTTCCATCACCTGTTCTTCCTGGCCCGGCTCGTAACGCGGGTGCAGGGCAGACAGTTTGATCGAAACGCTGGGTTTCGGGCCCTTGGCCTTCTTGTCGTGGTAGTTGCCGACAAAGTCGATGGCGCGGCTGTAGTCGTTCAGGTATTTACCGGCATCGGCACGGGTCAGGGCAGCTTCGCCGAGCATGTCGAAGGAGTAGGTGTAGCCTTTTTCGCGGTAGTTGCTGCCGCGCTTCATCGCTTCGTTGATGCTGCGGCCCAGTACGAACTGGTGCCCCATGATCTTCATCGCCTGCTGCATCACTTTACGGATCAGCGGCTCGCCCATGCGGTTGACCAGGCGGTTGATGACGCCGGACGGTGTGCCGTCTTCGCGCTCATCCATGGAGACGACCTTACCGGTCAGCAACAGGCCCCAGGTGGAGGCGTTGACTAGCAGGGAGTCGGAGTTGCTCAGGTGACTTTTCCAGTCGGCGACGCTGAGCTTGTCGCGAATCAGGGCATCAGCGGTGTCGGCATCGGGAATACGCATCAGCGCTTCGGCCAGACACATCAACAGAATGCCTTCGCGGGTATCCAGACTGTATTCCAGCAGCAGGGCATCGATCATGTGGATCGCGCCGTCATCGGCACGCACCTGTTCGATCAGGCGGGTCGCACAGGACTCGGCCGCACGGATCTGCTCTGCGCTGGGTTCGGCAAGGGCCATCAGTTCCCTGAGCCAGCGGCTCTCGTCAATGGCGTAAAGCGGGGAGATCTGCTCCCAGAGCGCCGACAGCGGCTGCTCGATCAATCCCGGATGCAGTGCATCGATCGCTTTGAACATAGACATTTCCTCAACTCTTCCGCAGGTGTCAAGCTGCCGGGGGGCAGGTGGGCACCTTGGGGTTTTGCCGGTTCAGAGAGCAGGATTGCCCACTGAGGCGGCATTTAATAACAGCCGTTGCGGAGCGGTCTTGTCAGGTTCTACGAATCTTTTGCACGATCCTCCGAGGGAAGGTCGCTCCGCTGACGCCGGAACTGTGCCGGTGATACCTCGAAACGCTGACTGAAGGCGCGTGTCAGCGCACTTTGGTTGCAAAAACCGAAGCGACCGGCCAATTGTGCGATCGAGTCGGGAGCGTGGACTAAAGCATGACGTACGGCATGTAAACGACGTTCACTGACGTACTGGCTGGGGGTTGCGCCGGTCTGGTCACGGAAGCGGGCGAAGAACTGACTGCTACTGAGACAGAACAGGCCCGCCAGTTCATCGACCGGCAGTCGGCGGTCCATATGCATATCAATATAGTCGTCGAGCAGCTCCAGGTTGAGTTTGCCCTGAATGCGTGCCGGCAGCGCATGATCCAGCTGGCGCTGCAGGGCGCAGATCAGGGTATTGCTGCAGGCTTCCTGCAACAGTGGATCATGTGGGCTGTAGTCGATCTCCCGGCTGAGTGAACGCAGCAGCAGTTGCAGTTCGGGCGGACAATGAAAATAGCTGGCCTGCTGGAATAGTCGATCAATGCGCTCCTGTTGCTGGCGGTCATGACTTTCGGTGGGCAGGTCGAGTACCAGAATGCGGTTATCGCCCAGACCGCTGAATACATGGTCGGTGGCGCAGGGCACCAGACAGCCGTGGCCGATGCGCACTTCACGACTGCGTCCAGCCAGTTCAAAGGCAGTATCGCCCTCCAGGCCGAATACCAGCTGATGGTGTTGATGGTCGTGATGGTCGGCCGAGGTCGGCAAGCTGACAACTTTTGTGCTGCGGGTCATGGGCAGTGGTAACCGGGTTGGCGTGGTTAGGGTTAACCTTAGTCTACTAATTATACAGCGCAAGCCGGGCGATGTGATCAGGCGGAGCGCATTTGCCTGCTTTACCGGTTACAATAGCGCCAAATAAACACCTACCTACAGGATAGATGGCGAGATGGCTGAACTGAAAAACGATCGCTTTCTGCGTGCCCTGCTGCGCGAACCGGTCGATGTAACCCCGGTCTGGATGATGCGTCAGGCAGGCCGCTATCTGCCGGAGTACCGGGCCACCCGCGCCCAGGCCGGTGATTTTCTGAGTCTGTGCAAGAACCGTGAACTGGCGTGCGAAGTCACTCTGCAGCCGCTGGAACGTTACGATCTGGATGCGGCGATCCTGTTCTCGGACATTCTGACCATTCCCGATGCCATGGGGCTGGGCCTTTATTTTGAACAGGGCGAAGGGCCGCGTTTCAAGAAGGTCCTTCGTACCGCAAACGATGTGGCTGATTTGCCGATCCCGGATGCGGCCAACGATCTGGATTACGTGATGGCGGCGGTCAGCGAAATTCGGGGTGCGTTGTCTGGCCGTGTACCCTTGATCGGTTTCTCCGGCAGCCCCTGGACACTGGCGACCTATATGGTCGAAGGCGGCTCCAGCAAGGATTTCCGTCACATCAAGAAGATGATGTATGCCACCCCCGAGGTGATGCATGCGCTGCTGGACAAGCTGGCACAGTCGGTGACCACCTACCTGAACGAGCAGATCCGTTCCGGTGCCCAGGCGGTACAGATTTTCGATACCTGGGGGGGCGTGCTCAGCGGTCCCATGTACAAGGAGTTCTCGCTCAAGTACATGCAGCAGATCGTCAATGGTCTGATCCGCGAACATGACGGCCGTCGTGTGCCGGTGATTCTGTTCACCAAAAATGGTGGCCAGTGGCTGGAAACCATGGCCGAGGTCGGTGCCGACGCACTGGGTCTGGACTGGACCACCAATATCGACGACGCCCGTCGCCGCGTCGGTGACCAGGTCGCCCTGCAGGGCAACATGGACCCGAGCGTGCTGTACGCCCCGGCTGATCGCATCCGTACGGAAGTGGGTGATATTCTGGCCCGTTTCGGCAATGGCAACGGCCATGTGTTCAATCTGGGCCACGGCATTCACCAGTTTGTCGATCCTGAAAGCGCCAAGATCTTCGTCGATGCGGTGCATGAGCTAAGCGCTCAGTATCACCGCTAAGGCACTCGTTTATCGAGTGAGTCTGACAGGCAGCGGTGTGATCCATCGCTGCCTGTGTTGTTTCTACGGACGAATACCATGAAAAAACTGTCAAACCTCTTTGCCAACAATCGTAGCTGGTCCGATCGCTTGCGCGAGCAGGACCCGACGTTCTTCCCGACGCTGGCGGGCCAGCAGGCGCCGGAATACCTGTGGATCGGCTGCTCCGACAGTCGAGTGCCGGCCAACGAAATTGTGGATCTGCTGCCGGGTGAGTTGTTCGTTCACCGTAACGTTTCCAACATCGTTGTACATACCGACATGAACTGCCTGTCGGTACTGCAATATGCGGTTGAAGTGCTCAAGGTAAAGCATGTGATGGTGGTCGGGCATTACGGTTGCGGCGGCGTGCGGGCGGCCTTGGAGCAGAAGTCACACGGCCTGATTGATAACTGGCTGCGCAACATCCGTGACGTGTATTACAAGCACCGTGCGTTGGTGGGGCCCTGGAAGGATACCCCGCAGCAGGTCGATATGATGTGCGAACTGAACGCAGTGGAGCAGGCCTACAATGTCTGCAACACCACCATTGTGCAGAACGCCTGGAATCGCGGCCAGGAGCTGAGCATCCATGGCTGGGTCTACAGCTTGAAGAATGGTCGTCTGACCGATCTGGAGTTCTGTGCCGACGGTACGGAAAATGCCGAGGCTGAGTTGCATCAGGCGATTAACCGTGTCGAGTCTACGCGCGCATTCAGCTAAACTCGCGGCAACATGAAAAAGCCCTCATCGTGAGGGCTTTTTGCGTTATGGGGACTTGATCAGCGTTGGATGAGCATCCTAGCTTAACAGCAGCGTCATTGCGGTACCGCCGACCAGCAGCAGTACAAATAACAGTGCGCCCAGTGCCATCGGCTTCCAGCCCGCTGCGCGGATGGCGCTGAGGCGGGTAGCGAAGCCCAGTGCGGCCATCGCCATGGCCAGGAACAGCTGGTCCAGCTGATGCAGCGCGGCCAGCACGGCCTCGGGCAGCAGTTGATAGCTGTTGACCAGCGGCAGCAACATGAATACCAGTGCAAACCAGGGGATCGGCAGTTTGCGTGTACCGGTATCCTGCGTGTCATCGCGGCCGAACAGCTGGCTCAGCACCAGTAGTACCGGCACCAGCAGCATCACCCGCATCAGTTTGGTGACCACGGCGGTATGTGCGGCGTCGGCGGGCAGGGTGGCGGCGATGGCGGTGACCTGTGCCACTTCATGGGTGGTGGCACCGACCAACCGACCGAAGGCGACATCGCCCTGCTGGAACAGGGCCTGTACCCACTCCTGGGTGAACAGCCACGGGTAGAGCAGCATGGCGGCACTGCCGAACAGCACGACGGTCGCGATGGCAACCGGTACCGCCTGCTGGCGAGCACGAATGGTAGGGGCGCTGGCCAGCACGGCCGCGGCACCGCAGATGGCACTGCCTGCGCCGATCAGCACGGCGGTGCGCGCATCCAGTTTGAGCCAGCGAATGCCGACCCAGGCGGCGGTGGCCAGAATGCCCACCACGATGACCAGGTCGATCAGCAGCGCATTCAGGCCCGCGCTTTGCAGATCGGTAAAGCTGATGCGCAGGCCGTAGAGGATGATGCCTGCGCGCAGCAGGTAGTGACGGCTGAACTGCAATCCTGTCTCGCTGTGCTGTTCGATCGGTGCGGTGGTGAAATGGCCGGCAATAATGCCCAGCAGCATTGCCAGCGTCAGAGGACCGATAATACCGAGACCGGGTACCGGCAATTGCGCCAGCAGCAGGGCGGCCAAGCTCAGTCCCAGAGTCAGCGCCAGTCCGGGCAGTAACGGGGTTGGATTCAAACGCTGTATGGCTGTCATGGGGCACCTCCCTCTAAATCAATGAAGGCACTTTAATGCTTTTGGTTATAAGTTTAAAACGGATTGATTTGGTATTATTAACCAGTTTTATCGATAGATAAGTATATTCAAGGGAGGTGGCCATGTTGTCCTTGCGTCAGCTGGAAGTGTTTCTGGCCGTGATCGAAACCGGTTCGACTACCCGTGCTGCCGAGGCGGTGGCGTTGTCACAATCAGCGGCCAGTAATGCACTGACCGAGCTGGAGTCGCGTCTGGGCGAGCGCCTGTTTGATCGAGTCGGTAAACGGTTGGTGCTCAATGCCAGCGGACGCGCTCTGCAGCCACGCGCACTGTTATTGCTGACACAGGCCCGTGATGCGGAGACGCTGTTCCGTCACGGCGGTGGCCAATTAAAAGTGGGGGCCAGTACGACCATCGGCAACTATCTGCTGCCGCGCCTGCTGGGTGCCGCTGATGGCGTGCTGCCCTGTGAGCGGATCGATATTGCCAATACTGACGAGATAGCGGAGCGCATGCTCCGGTTTGAACTGGATCTGGGGCTGGTGGAAGGGCGGACCTTGCATCCTGATCTACTGATGGAGCCCTGGCGGCAGGATGAGATGGTGATTGTGGCGGCCCCGCAGTATGAGGGTGCGGTCTTGGCGGCATTGCCCTGGATCATGCGGGAAGCCGGTTCGGGTACGCGCCGGGTGGTGGAGCAGGATGTGCTCAGTGATCTACCGGTGATTCGGCCGGTGCTGGAGCTGGGCAGTTCCGAGGCGATTCACAACGCCGTACGGGCGGGGCTGGGCGTCAGTTGCCTGTCCCGACATGTGGTCGAGCAGTCGTTGCAAAGCGGTGAGCTGGTCGTACTGGCACCGGAGCGCAGTATCCGTCGCCAGCTCTATCTGCTACGCCACCGCCAGCGGCCGGACACCGCGGCGGTGGCGCGTTTTCTGGCGCTCTGTGCGCCAGAGAATTGAGGCTTATTGTACGCTTAGCGCCAGCGCCTGATCCAGATCGGCAATCAGGTCATCGATATGCTCGATACCGATCGACAGGCGTACCATCTCCGGCGATACACCGGCAGATTTAAGCTCTTCGTCGTTGAGCTGGCGGTGCGTGGTTTCCGCCGGGATGGAGGCCAGTGACTTGCAGTCGCCGATGTTGACCAGACGCAGGAAGATCTGCAGCGCATCATAGAAGGTGCGCGTGCCGTCACGTCCGGACTTCAGGCCGAAGCTGAGGATGCCGGAGGCCTTGCCGCCCATGTATTTCTGCGCCAGAGCATGGTCCTTGTGGCTTTCCAGACCGGCATAGTTGACCCAGACCACTTCCGGATGGTTTTCCAGATATTCCGCAACCGTCTGTGCGTTTGCGCAGATGCGCTCCATACGCAGCGACAGCGTTTCCAGCCCCTGCAGCAGCATGAAGGCGTTCATCGGTGACAGGGCTGCGCCCATGTTACGCAGCGGTACTACGCGGGCGCGACCGATAAAGGCAGCGGGGCCAAAGGCTTCGGTGTAGACCACGCCATGGTAGGACACGTCCGGTTCGTTGAGCAGCGGGAAGCGGTCCTTGTGCTCGGCCCAGGGGAAGTTGCCGGAATCGATAATCACGCCGCCAACGGTGGTGCCGTGGCCGCCGATGTATTTGGTCGCCGAGGTAACGATGATGTCGGCACCCTGTTCGATCGGACGCCACAATGCCGGGCTGGGCACGGTGTTGTCGACCACCAGCGGTACGCCGTGACGGTGGGCGATTTCGGCCAGTTTTTCGATATCGGCGATGCCGCCGGACGGATTGCCGACTGACTCGCAGTAGATCGCTTTGGTGCGGTCGTCGATCTTGCTTTCCAGCGCGGCGAAATCATCCATGCGCACAAAGCGCACGTCCAGACCCTGGCGCGGCAGCGTGTGCGCGAACAGGTTATAGGTGCCGCCGTAGAGTTCGCTGGTGGAGACGATGTTGTCACCGGCCTCTGCCAGCGTCTGCAGGGTGTAGGTGATCGCAGCCATGCCGGACGCTACCGCCAGCGCGGCCACACCGCCTTCCAGTGCCGCGACGCGCTTTTCCAGTACATCGGTGGTCGGGTTCATGATGCGGGTGTAGATATTGCCCGGTACCTTGAGGTCGAACAGGTCGGCACCGTGTTGGGCATCATCAAACGCGTAGGATGTGGTCTGGTAGATGGGAACGGCGGCGGACTTGGTGGTCGGGTCCGTCTCGTAGCCGGCGTGCAGCGCAAGCGTTTCCAGTTTCATAATCTATCCTTTGTGTTGTTCTTGAGCGTAGTGTGCATTCTAGCACTAGAGAGAGGTGGTACAGGGGGGAAGTGTCCCCGGCTGCGCATGACAGCCGAGTAAGATGAGGGAATTTTGACTTACACTAGCAGATCGTGAGCGCCTCCTGCGCCAACCAGTTTAATCGGCTCATCGGTTTCTACCATAATGTCCTTGTAGTGGTTCAATGAGGGCCTATCGCCAGTAGAATTTGAAAAGCGATATTTAGCGAAACAAAAGAGTGTCCAAGAAACTCGGGGCTATTCACTCAGGACTGAACTGCAGTGGATTGACTGCGTCCAAGTGTAACACCGAAATGCTGTCGATAAGCGCTAGTGAAATTACTGACATGACGATAGCCTACATTGTGAGCAACTACCTTGACGGGAAGTCCTTCGATTTCAATCTGTACTCTGGCTGTTGTTAGCCGTTGCTCACGTATGTACTCGCTGACGGACTGCCCCTTCAGGATACGAAATATCTCGTTTAGCCGGTGGCGGGAAAGACCAAAGTGTGCGGCCAGACCATCGCCTCTTAACGGCGTAGAAAGGTTAAGCCTCATGTAATCACAGACTTGATCAGCTATTTGCTGTTCCCAAACGCTTATGTTGTTTTTAGCAAGCTGGCTGGTTTGTTGTTGGCTGGCATAATCCTCAAGCAGACTGGCAAGGAAGCAACGCGCCAGACCATCACGTTTTAATATGTGTAGAGGCTGGTCTGTTCTGGATGCAAGCTGGAATAGCTCGGTCGCAAGCGTACGTGTTCTTTTCTGCCAATACACAGGGCGGACCAAGCAGTTGTCAGTCTCTTGTGCAAAAGGAGACAGGATTGGGTCCATTTCTGGGCAGGATAGGCCTTCATTATCGAGGGGTAGGGTGACGCCGATATGACGAATAACCTGATTGCCGGGCAGGTGCAAGCGTCCGCCACTTTTGCAAACCCGCATCAAAAGTGAACGATTGGGGGTATTGGCATATTGGTTACCGTCGGGCGTCTCGAGAGTCAGTTGACCGGATAGCAGCGCCTGAGAGCATAGCAGTTGTGACGCTTTTCCTGCATCAGCCGAGGCATCGATGATGCAGTTGGCCTTGACGCGAAACTCAGAGCAATAGAATTTTCCGCCCTGGGTGAGTTCGACAACTTGCATGCAGCCTGTTCCCGCCCCATTAGGTAGAGGAAACTCCGTACCTTCGAAGTCCCACTCTGCATTAAATTCGGGTGGTAAAACTGATTGGTTTTGGTTCATCCCTGTTCCTGTATGGCAACGGCGTTTGGTGCGCCGGTGTAGTATGAATAGCACTGTGCCGGTTGTGAGCATAGCCGTAAGAGAAAGGTCTCGCAAAAGAGATTTCCCTCATTGAAAGCAGGTATGGATACGGAGTATTGACGTGATTTTGTGTAGAGGGGAGGCTGATAAGTGGACCGGGTCTGTAAGCCTCTGGGGTCGTATGGTAGTGACTATTATGATGTTTTGATTGCGGATATTGCATGGAATGAGGGAGCTCGTCAGAGCCCCCTCGGTATGGATGGGAATGAATAGAAATATAGATTAGAACACCAGTTCGTGGACGCCCCCTGCGCCAACCAGTGTGATCGGCTCACCGGCTTCGGCAACGTCATTGCGAATCAGGCTATGAGTATCACCTATCCCAGGTGCTCCGGCTTCTGCCGTAATGTCCTGGAGCCACATGCGCACGCTGTTGAGATCAGTGGCATCGAAGGTTGCCAGCACGTTACCATCTGCGTCGGGGTCCAGTAACCAGGTGAAGGTTTGAGCCGCTTCCAGTTTGTTGAAAATGGCTTTGGCATCATCACCTTGGGCACCTTGAAGGATGTCCAACATCAATGTGCCTGCCGTTGCGGGACGTCCGTCTTGGTAAGCGCCATCAATGAAGGCATTTGCGTAGAAGGCCATGCCTGTCGCGTCGGCAGAGCGGTCAAACAATGCCTGATAAAGGTCACCGATAAAGCCGTTCACGCTGGTATCCGTGATATCACCATACAAGGCCCGTGATTCTTCAGACTGTGCAAAGGCGTCAACCATCGCTTCCGTATTGCCATTGTGTTCAGCCAGGTAATCAGTCCAGTAAACCAGCCCTGCACTGTCTGCTGGACGCTGATAGTAGGCGATATACAAGGCTTGAACCTGTTCGCTGAGTGTATCGCTGCCAAAGCCCAGTGCTCCCGGATCTTTAATCACGCCATTGGCGATGCCGTCAGCATCGAACTCGCCCCCGTCAGTCAGGGTAAAGTCCAGACGCAATTTGCCGCTTTCCAACACGATGTTGCCGCCATACTCGGCTGATGCCAGGTTGACCCACTCGCCCGCTGCGTTCTGTTTCCAGTAACCATTCACAGTGACTGAATCATCCACATATAGGCTGAAAGTCTCTGTTGCACCTATTTCTTCGATATTGGCATCGAAAGAGATTAGGCCAAGAGGCATGTTCAGTTCATCAGGAGCTTCATCAGGTTTATCCAGCTGCTGAACATTGGCCAGTTTGGTGCCACTATATGTGGTCTTACCGTTACTGCTGCCGCCGATTAATGAGACAAAAATAGGCTCAGCGTTGGTCTCTTGCGACGGCAATGGTGTGTCACGGAACGGCACTGAGGCGACATCTTGCTGGCTGCTGTCAGCTACACCATCGCCATTACCGTCACCGATTGTTGTACCGCCAATGGACGGTACGAAATCTTCTACTGTTTCAGGAATGCCATCGCCATCGTCATCCGGCATATCGCCCCACTCACTTTCATCGGGCAGTTCTGGTTTCGGTTCTGGTTCTGGTTCTGGTTTCGGTTCCGGTTCCGGTTCCGGCTCTGGCTGAGGAACAGGTCTAGTGCCACCGCCTCCTGTACTCGGGGTGATGTTGCTGACGCTGGCATCCACCAGACTTGGGGCATCATTCCCCGCGCTGTCCTGAAGGGCAATGGCGTCATCTGCAGCCGTGGGGTCCGTATACGATACCGTTACCGTTTGCCCGGCCTGGACGGCACTGGCAAGCGTGAGTGTTACGGTCTTGGCTGTCGCATCAACACTGACCGTATTCACCGCAACCACAGAGCCGTTAACGTTGACACCAAAGGCGCTGGCAGGTGGCAGATTGGCAGACGCCAATGGACTGGCATCGGTGTAGGTCATCACCAGACTGTTGCCGTTCACCGTTGCAAAGCCGAAGGCAGGGCCATTGGTATCGCCGACGGCTGCATCCTCCGGTTCCTGGTCAAGCACGGTGACGGCCAAGGCCTGTTCAGCATAAGACCCTTCATCATTGGTCGCACGCACGATCACGTTGTAAACGTTGTCCGCACCACTGTCGGTCGGGTTTTCGAAGTCCGGCGCCCCCTTGAAGCGCAGCAAGTTACCCGAGACTATTTCAAACAGCCCACTGTCCGGGTTGTTGGCCCCATCATCAACACCGCTGATGCTGAAGGTAATCGGGCGTCCATTCGGATCAACCGCTGACAGCGCCGTCACCTGCTGCGAATTTTCGACCACGAAGAAACCGTTGGCGATCGAAATGCTGGGGGTGACGCCAGTGGCAATGTTCACGTTTACAGCTGCAGGCTGAGACTGGCCGCCATCACCGTCGCTGAGTGCAAAGCTCACGGTACGCGAGGTGTTGACCGGATTTTCCTGGTCGTTGGTGAACTGAATCGCTTCGACCAGTGCCGCGACCGCTGCCTGTGTGGCGTTCGTGTTAAAAGTTACCACCAGGTCGTTAGTGCCGCTGCCGCCAGCGAAGGTACCAATAATGGTGCCTGCATAGGAAACATTGCTGCCATCAACACTGATCTGCCCAGCGCTAGTACCGATATTCTTGATACTCAGCAGGTCATTAGCAGGATCACGATTGAAGGTAATCGAGACTTGCAGCTTGCCACCATCGAAGTTGGCAGAATCCGGGTCATTGATCACAACGTCGCCGTCTTGCTCCAGCGTCTGGGCACCGGAATTGGCCGGGTAGCCCAGAATATCGGTATTCAAACCGCGGATTTCGGGCGCATCATTGAAGGCGGTACGGGTGATATCCAGCGTTGCGTTTGCGCTTGCCGCATCCGGATCACTTACACTCAAGGCGAGTCTATCATCCGTTTCATCGTCATTATGCTGATAGCGCACCTTGCCGGCATTCAGTTGACTGTGGCTGAAGGACTCGCCCGTTATCAGGGCTTCACCGATGTCCTGCGCGCCGTTACCGTTGGCATCGATGTAAACAGTGCCGCTGTCCGGTACCGATGCAAGCGTGTAGGTCAGCGTATTGAGAGCATCATCAACATCTGCGGCCACAATATCGGTGGTCGTCAGTGTTTTTGAGCCGCCTTCAGCGACCGTGAAGCCATTCGCGACCAATGTCGGTGCATCATTGACGGCGCTGACCGAAACATGGCTGGTAATAGCAACGTCTGTACTGTTATCTCCGGTTTCCGTCACTTTGGTGAGGGTAACCGTGCGGCTGCCTTCAGTCGGATTTTCGCTGGTGTTCTGGTAGGCAAGACCATCAATCAGGCTATTCCAGGTGGCCTCATCAGCATCTTTGCTGAGGGTAACCATAGCGGTACCGCCGGTCACCACAACACTATATCCAACCTCATTGGTCGTTGTGATTCCTGTTGTACCGTCTGTAAGGGCGAGACTCGCGCCATCGACAACCAGGTGTTCGGCTGTTCCATCCTTCAGGCCGCTCACCATCACTGTCAGGCCGGTGATATTTTCATCAGCCTCGATCGGGTCTGCATTGGCACCGCTGAACAGCATTGCGGCACTGGCGTCGCCTTCGGTAAAGCTGACAGGTGCGGAACTGGTACCCGCTGCCGTGACCGTCAGGGTCGGCGCATCATCCATCGGGTTCACGGCGATGTTGAAGGTTCCAGCATCACTGAGCGCTAGCCCGTCACTGATATGGAAGCTGAAGCTGTCCGCGGTGGTTTCGCTGCCGTCGTGCTGATACTGGATACGGCCTGCGTCGATATCGGCCAGCGTAAAGGTACTGCCAGCAGTCAGTGCTTCACCGGCATCCGCAGTGCCATTGCCGTTGGTATCGCGGAACAGAACACCATGGGTGGTGTCGCTGGTCAGCTGAACACCAAGGCCCGACTGCTCGGTATCGGTGCCGTTGAGGTCAGTCAACGTCAGCGTCACTGACTCGCCCTCGTTGACCACGCCATTGAGATCACCGGCTGCTACTGGTGCAGTATTACTGGAAGGCTCCGCGCTCAGGGAGTCTCCGACATCCTGCGTTGAGCTCAGGCCAATGAGCCCCGTGTTGTCGCCCGTACCAGTGTCTTGCAGGCTGACCAGCGTCACTACCCGCAATCCAGCGGTTGCAGTGGATGCTGGCGGTTCGGCACCGTCATTCTTGCTGTTGACGTAGGCCAGGTTGCTTACCAGCGCCCCAGCTTCAGCTTCAGTGAGGCCAGAGTGGGTCAGGGTTACCGTAGCGGTTGTACCGGTTACGGTTACGGCGACGGCATACCCAATCGCCCCCGTGGCTGTGGTACCGGTATTGGTATCGGTTAAGCCGATTGCTTCACCATCAACCCTCAGCTGCTCATCCGGGCCATCGGCCAAGCCGGTGACCGTCAGGGTCAGCTGAGTAATCAACTGACCGTCTTCCACGGTGTCGGCAACCACATCGCTGAACAGCACCTGGCTGCCGTCGATAAGCGTTGGGTTTTCACCGGTTGCCGTCAGCCATGGTGCTACATCCACTGTGGCATCCGGTGCCTGCACGGTTGTGACACCGCTTTCCAGCGCTTCAGCATTGCCGCGGCCATCGGTGAAGCTGACAGCGACCTTGTACTGTGCACCCTCAGCGGCATCAGTCGGCAGGCTGTACGCCTTGGCAGTTGCTCCTTCTACAGGCACCCAGGTAGCACCGTTATCCGTGCTGACCTGCCACTGATAGCTGAACGGCCCCAATCCATCAGCATCGGCAATAGCAGAGGTATCGGCGGTAAGCGTTTCACCTGGCTGTGGTGTGCCATCATCAGCGATGGTGACAGGCCCTGTGGCCGCTGTATTGGTGAATGCCACCGTGCCGGTCGCTTCACCGTTCAGGGTATTGGTCCGGCCCAGCGCGTCGTCAAAGCTAACCTGTACACGGACCTGTTTACCCTGGTCGGCTGCTTCCAATGTGTAATTGGCCGCATCGGTGCCAACGTTATCCCAGGCTGTACCGTTGAAGGTTTGCCACTGATAACTGAAAATAAGGTTGTCAGGCCCGTCGGCATCGGCAATTCCGCTAACGTCCGCCGTGAGCACTTCACCCGGCGTCATCTCGCCGGTAATGACCGGCTCGCCGGTGGGCGCATCATCGGTTTCGGTAATGGTCAGGGTAACGTCGCCTGCCTGGTTGGCCGCAATATCGGCAAAGGCATAGTCTTCCATGCCATCGACAACCTTGAAACCAAAGCTGTCGGCACCAGTTGGATTAATGCCGTCCGGGTTCTGGCCATTGTGGGCGTACTTGATCTGACCCGCATCCACCTCGGCCTGAGTGACGTAGCCGTCGGTACCAATGGCATTGATCGCGCCCACGCTATCGCTGGCACCAACCGTGGCGATCGCCTCGCCCTCGTCGGCGACACCATTGCTGTTGGTGTCGCGGAACAGCGTGCCCTGAGCGGGCGTTGAGGTCAGCACGTACTTGAGCGTGCCGTTGTCGTTATCGACATCGGTGCTGCTCAGATCGGCACTGGTGAAGACGTAAACGCTACCTTCATCCAGCTCACCCGCAGTATCGCCACCTTTAACCGGAGCGTCGTTGACGGGGGTGATGCCGATGGTGGTCGATGCTGGCACCCCCGTGTTGTTGGCAGCATCAACAATATTAACCGTCACCTCTCGCGGCGTAATGTCGGGATTATCAGATGTATTCTTGTACAGTACTGCACGCAACCCCTGCTGGAAGAAAGTGGCATCCTTGTCACCGCTGAACACAATCTTGTGAACACCGGGGTCGCCGTTGTTGATGGCGTTATCATCGGCGTCATAAAAGGTGGTGGTAATTTGATTGTTCGCCAGGTTGGCCACTTGTGTGGCTCCCATGAACAGAGTTTCCGCCGCTCCGTCCTGTGCATTGGTCAGCTGCACGGTTTGTGTATTCAGGTTACCGTCCTGATCCGTGACCTGAGCATTTGAGGTGGCAATATAAGTGCCGGGGTTACCCTCGGTGAAATTGGTTGAATGGTTGGTGCCTTCGGCCGTACTACCGTTCAAATCGACCACTGGCGTCCAGAGCACCTGGACCATCGACGTGGCTGAGGAGGCAACATAAGCGCCTGTAGCCAGATCCGCTTTTGCCGTCGCCGTGGTCACAGTGCTGCCATCCAGAGTAAAACTCAGTGTTGCGCCATCCGCCAATCCGATCAGTGGGCCTGAAGCCGTAAAGTGAGTGCTGTCGATAACCTCCGCTACGGTATGACCGCTGTCGGCTCCATCGATATAAATTTTCTGTCCGACAGTAATAGCGCCATTGCCCACGTCAATCGTGAACGACGCCGCATTTGATGTCAGCCCACCGTCCCCGGTGGCTTGATCCAATACAGAAATCGTAATAGCACGGTTGCCTGCAAACGCACTGTCAAGAGTATTGTTGTACTGGATGCTCTGCAGAACCGATTGGTAATCCGCATGGCTGGCCTCACCGCTCAGGTTAAGCTTGGTTGCACCAACCAGCCCGCTTTCACCGGTACCATTGCCCGTAATGGTGATCGTGCCGCTGGCACCTACATAACTGCTGCCCACTGTTGAGCTGAGCGTTTCGTAAATCGTGAAACTGTTGTCCCAGTCACCCGCTGTAATTTCGGCGGTTGCACCGACTAAGGTGGCATCACCATCTATATCGGTGATGAGAACATCACTGTCAATGATATTGACGGCCTCGCCACGCGGACGGAAAACCACTGCATGATCATTGCCCAGGAGGTCGGCCCCCGCGGACAACGCATCGTTTTGCACCACACCATCCGCCAGACTGTTATCGGCATTAAGATCCAGGATGGGGGCGTCATTGGCAGCGGTGATATCGACTACCACAGTACCCAGAGTAATATTACCGGACCCATTATCATCTGCTGCCGTCAGGGTCAGAGTGTCAGCCCCCTCACCATTAGCATTAGGCGCCCCGGTGTAATACAGCTGGTCTGCGGCGTTCAGCCAGGTATTAATCGCATTCAATGCCCCTGTCAGTGTCAGTGTGCTGCTTTCACTGCCGGTCACCGTGACAGTACCTGCACCTGCATCACCGCTGGCACCGCTCAACTTGCCGGCAAACGCACTCAGCTTAACCGTAAAGGTGCCATCACTGTCCAGATCTGTCATCCCGAAGGGCGTGCTGAAGGGGATCGCAGTGAGAGCATCTTCCACAACAGTCACACTATCCGGCAAGTCACGCGCGGACGGTGCATCGTTGGCCCCCTCTATTTCGATTGTCAAAACAGCCGTATCAGACAGGTTGCTGGCATCGGTCAGCGTATAGTTGAAACTATCTGTCAGCGTTTCTCCGGCCTGCAATGTTTCCACGGACCAACCAAACTGGTTCACCGTATACGTGTATTCACCGGTGTCCTTATTGACCCGCAGGGTGCCGTGACTACCCGTAATCACATACTCGTTACCTGCCAGCAGGCCAACGGTTCCTAACCCTTCCTTGTCACCAGACCGTACGGTGGTCAAGGTCTGGGTATCGTCTGCATTGGCATCGGTATCATTGGCAAACAGATTGCCGGTTGCGTTTGTGCCAGGCGTGCTGTTGTCAAGCCCCCCCGCTTCAGTCGCGGTATCAGCATCATCAACTGCAACTGGGGCAACCGTACCGAGCTGAATCTGCGTGGAGGTGGCGGCAGCCGTCTCGGCCGTGCCTTCGTCGTCGGTGTAACTGATCGATACGCTCAGGTACTTGCCGCCATCATCATTGGTGACTGTGTAGGCACTGCTGTTGCTGCCGACAGCAACCTTATTGGTTTCGCCTGCTGCGTCATCGGAACGATACCATTGGTAAACCGGTGTAGCCTTGGCAAGGCCATTCGAGTCACTCAGGGTCACGACCAAGGTTTCACCCGGACTCGGCGAACCGGTCATGACGGCCGTTCCCGCCACATTCAGTGCCGGCACGGTCAACGCATCGGATACGGGAGCTTCTGCGTACCCACCGTTATCGGTATAGAAGGCTTGTACACGTATCTGGCTGCTTGACTCTGCCTGCGTCACCGTGAATGTCTTGGCATCTGCACCGGCAATATCAACCCACTCACCATAAGTGTCTGGTTCAGTGTCAATACGATCACGTACCTGCCACTGATACAACACCTCACTCGCTGTGAAGCCGTCGCCATCACTCGGTTCAGGAGCGGTCAAAACATCACCCAGTGCAACAGCACCACCATTGTCATCCGTGATAGCGCCCAGAGTGCCAGTGTCGTTGGGAGCTGCCGCTGCCGCTGCACCACTAGCCATGTTCAGTTTGAAAGACGTAAACGCAGCGTCACCCGCTGCATCGGTACCCACTATGCGAATATCAAGGTAGGGTGTGCCCGCCGGTGGGTTACCGCTGAGAACATGAGTGTCTGGATCGAAATTAAGCCAAGCCGGTAGCGCCTGCCAGCCTCCTTGGCCGTCACTGACCTGGGCGCTATAGGTGATGCCGGATGTTGCATCCGTTGCCCCGGCCGTACCATCGCCACTGATGTGGCCATCTGGATCCTGGAACAGATTGTCACCAACATCGAGACTGATCGATTCACCAGCATTAACAGTAACATCCGGCAAATATGTCGTCGTCGATGGACTATCATTGGTATTGGCAAGCACCAATGTGAAGGTCTGGGATGCTGACGATTCCGTGCCATTACTATCGGTTGCTGTAACCTTGATATCAAGGGTTGATGGCACATCATGCACCGGGTTGCCGGACAGCGTGCCGGTCACCGGGTCGATGCTCAGCCAAGCAGGCAGTGCGCTGCCGTCGGTCAGGGTGGCATTGTAGCTAAGCGCATTCCCGTCGGTGTCACCTTCACTGTACGCAAAAGCGTCAGCCGGCACCTGGAAGCTGAAGTGGCCATCCCCGTTCCAGGATGGGTCCGTAATGGCCGTGCCCGCTGTCACCCCTGTATCTGCTGTATTACCCAGTGACAGATTAATACTGGTGCTGGCTGACAACCCTGAAACGCTATCCGTGGCAATAACGGTGAGCACACCTGAAGGCAGCGCACTGCCATCACCCGAGAAGGTGGCCGTAGCTGCATCAAATGTCAGCGCTGCCGTATCGGACAACGGACTACCATCCAGCTGCGCTTCATAAGTCAACGCATCACCTTCAGGGTCAACGAAGGTGCCTGCTGGCAGCTGGAAAGCCCAGTCGCGACCAATGGTCGTGATGGTAACGGTTGGCGTTCCGGTGCCTGAATTAATGTAGGTACCGGTAAAACTTTCTGCCGTGATGTCCGCACTTTCACCTGCGGTGTCAGCCGTGAACACGACGGTATCCGTAGCCCCATCCTTGGCAGTCGCACTATGAGCTGCAAAGTTGTCGCTGGCTGAAATGACTGTGCTGGCAACATCGGCGGCTGAAACAGCTGTTCCGGCCGTAGCGGTTACTCCATCAAAGGTCAATGTAGAGCCGCTATAGCCACCACTATACTGAACCTCAAACACTTCAAGGCCATCGTTGCCATCAGTAACTGTAAGCTGCGTCTCCCATATGCCGTTTGATTTCAGTGTTCCGCTGAAATCGCTGTCAAGGATATCCTCGAGGTTTTGGTCGCCGGCGGTTGATTCGAAGCGAACAGCATTTTGCCCATCCACCTTAGCTACAATCCAGTTGTCAAAAGTCTGCCCGCTGATTTGTTCGGCTATTTCCGAGGCCTCAACCGTACCTGAAGCATCCGTATCCACGAGTGTGACCGTAGTGCCGTCAAAAATCACGGTTTGGCCTGCCAGACCGGATGTCTCAGTACCAGCACCATCGTCCAGCGTTAGAATAAAGCTTTCAGGCTGTGCCGTGTCACCATCCTTCACCTTGGTAACGGTCGCACTGCCGTTGAAAGAGCCGATGGTCACGACATCCTCATAGGAGGTATCAAGTTTGTCACCCGCTGCTGCGGCTGTGAATACCAGGGTGTCACTTGTCCCTTCCTTGGGAGCAACTGCGTAGTTGTCCGTGTTACCTGCCGCCAAGACTGCCGACGCCACTGTCGCGGCGTCAACAGCACTGCCCAAGGTCACGGTATGCCCCCCAAACGTCAGCGTCTGGCCACCCAGTGCCGCATCAAATACGACCTCGGTCACTTCTTGCGCCGCAAGCACCAACTGGGGCGCCACCGCTGCTGCAACCTGAGGCCCTTGGTTACCGACGTTACTCAAGTCAAGCTGAAATACGTCACTTACCACTGCACCGGCCGAGTCGGTCGCGGTGACCTTGATGAAATATGTGCCGTCAGCATTGGGATTACCGCTGAAAGTTCGTGACGCTTCATCAAATGACAGCCCGGCAGGCAGAGAGCCATCGCCAGACACTGTCTCACCTGAGGCATCGGTAACCGTCTCTACGCTATAGTTGAGGTCGATGCCTTCAGCGTCAGTAAATGCATCTGCCGGAATTTGCCAGCTGAAACTGCCACCGCCTTCGAAACTTTGATCACTCAGTACGGCAGCCAACACCGGCAAATCATTCGTGCCATTCAGCGTGATATCCAACCTCTGGATCGATGATCCACCATCGCTGTCGAACACCTTGAATTCAAAGGTGTCCACCGCCGTCGCTCCAGCTGCAAGAGCATTGATGGCTGTGAAGTTGCCGGGCGTATAAGTCCATTTGTTAGTAGTAGTATCCAGTGACAGACTGCCATAAAAACCGGACTTGGTTACAACATCACCGGTCAGAGTGCCGCCACGAATGGTAAAGCCGACACTGCCGCCATTTTCGGTGACATCTTCCTGATCGGTACCGCTAAGCACACCCGTCAATGCACCGGTATCCACCGAAACGGCATCATCCCACCCCGTGGTTTCTAAAAGTGACGCAGCCCCCTCGGTGCTGGTAAAAATGGGCAGGTCATTGTCCACATTGACAGTGGTAACGATATTGATGGAATTGGCAGAAACACCCGAGGCTTCAGCATCGGTTTCCACTACACGCGACGCGCCAGCCGTGTAACCACCAACGTATTGCTCATCCGTGACACGAATAACCAGCCCACCGGGTGTCCCATTCCAGTTTGCTGTTGGAAAGAAAGCCAACTTGGTTGTTGGCGCCAGCGCCAGGCCACTGTTAGATGCAACCGCGTCAATATCGTGCCAGTTGGTGCCATCTGTCGTATAACGCCAAACCCCCTGATCGGGCGTCGATGTATCATCAATAATAATGATGCCGCCCATCTGTGCTCCGGCATCAACATCGGTGAAGCGGGGGCCAACCAGTTCGCTGACAGTGGCACCATTGATGCTATCAAGCGCCTGATCTTCATTGATAGCCGCCAGTGTGATATTGGTAGACGCTGAAGCGATCACCGGTGCATCATTGACGGCCGTAACATTAATCTGCGCGGTCACATGGCTACTGGAGAGCAGACCGTCGCTGTCACGGGCCTTGACATCAAATGCATCAATCGGCTGGCTTGCGTTTTCAGCATTGTTGGCGTTAGGGGCTGGCGTCCAGTACGCCCTGTGCGTGGCATCGATAACATCATTAGTACCTGGATTCCAGGCTGTTGCGCTGGCCGCGTCGGTACCGATTTTGAGAGTGCCGCTCTTGACACTGGTGACTACAAAGGCATCAACCGTACCTTCACGCAGTGTAGGACCACCCTCTGTCAGTTCGTCTTCCGGTATTGGCTCCTGATCAGCCTCGTTGCCGCGCGCTGCCAGCTCATTAAATGTGATCTCAACCTGTGTATCTTCGTCTGAGGTCTCGACCGGTGCATCAAAGGCCGTAAAGGTCGGCGCAGGATTGGAAGCGGCCTCAATTGCGGCGACGGTTTCACTGATATCAGCGGTATCCAAAGAACTGGCCTTTTCAAAGGTTACCGAAGCCCCAGGGGCCAGCGTGCCACCTTTGAACACAATCGCAATGGCAGAATCTGAGGTTGTGGTATAACCCTTAGGCTGTTCAGGTGCCGCATAAGGGTTGGAGTTAGAAAAACCGAAGTTGGCAACGTATGCACGCGGATCAGACGAGAAATACAGGATTTTTGCAGTGTCGCCAGCCTTGTCACTGTAACTGTCGGGCATACTGGTTGCTGAAACGACGGCCTTGCCGTCTTCGGCATAGGTATTCTCAATTTTATTGATAGTCGTGTAAGAGCCTCCCTGATATACGGTGTTATCCGGGTCAAACGAGCGCATGTAGCGTACATCGGTCAAGGTACTGCCGGTGATATTTGTCAGGGTAACGGTCGTCTTGAAAAACTTGTCATCGACACCGAAGCTATGTGTCTGCTCCACCCGCAGGGTATTGCTGATCGTAGCGGCAAAAGTGACACTCAAGTTGTCACCGGACGACGTGTCGGTCAGCGTTATATCCGTCAATGAGGTTGCATTACCTGAATTGCCATTCAGTTTGCTGAAACCTCCATACTGGGAACCGTTGTAACCGATTGACCAACGTTCTTCGGTGGAGCCCGGCATGAAGTAATCGATGCGCAGGTCTTGGCCGCTGCCAAAACCATCGGCATCGTTACCCATGCCCACACGGTTGTCTTGACTAGTACCAAAAAAACCTGCCGGCTTGCTGCCCACGGTCCCAAACGACCCGGTGCTGCTGATACCCAACTCAAGATAGTTACCGCCCAGAAAAACTTCGCCTCCTTGGGTGACGCTACGAGCGCCTGGCAATGCCAAGGTAGCATCGAAGTCGAAGGCGCTGATGCCCGTCGTGTCAATAACACCTACTGACGCTTCCAGCTCCCAGTCCCCGCCAAGCTCTGCAGCACCGGTCAGGTCATCAGAAGCGGCCACGTCCGCTCCGGTCAGCGCTGATATCTGTTCGATGAGGGTTTTGCCTGCATCATTTCCGGCAACGTCACAGCCGTAAAACAGCAGGTCGGCGTCTTCATTCAGGTGAGTCCCCAGTGCCTGTAATGCATCACTGGCCTCGCTCAAGCTCTCGCTGTTAAGTGTGCTATTACCTAGTTCAATACTGCCCGGGGCTCCATGAGTCAGAACATGTACCGCATCGAGATTAGTGTATCCATCCAGTGCTGTCAGCACTTGCTGAAGACCGCTTTGATCGGGTTCCAGCAGTACGACCTTGGCATATGGTGGCAGTCCAGCTAGCAAGGTATCCAGCTCAGGCAATGTTGAATCTATGAAATAGAATGACTGTGTGAGGGACTTGGACATGCGTGACACTCCGTGGTCAGATATCGGGCATAGGGTGCAGGCGATAACTCTAAGCTCTAGTACAGGCCACGGCACAGTTATTCTCAAAGCTATGAATGGTGGCTGACCAAATGCTGTCGTTATCTACCTTATTACATGACTATGCCAAAGAGCCGCACGCTGCCGACAGTCTCAGTACTCTCAAAACTCTCGTTTTAAACAGGATCATCATGGTTTTTGTCGACGAAGGTCAAGCCTTTGCCAAATAGTGCGCGCACAGGGAGGTGAAACCGGTGTTGTCGAGCTTTGTTACGCAACCGGCTGGCGATAACATCGATGCGGTGCGTATCAGGCTCTGACTGGTATCCGAATAGCTCATCATGCAGTCGCTCTTTGCTGCATACCGAGTTGCGGTGCCTGAGTAGGAAGCTGACAAGTAATTGTTCTTGCGGGGAAAGGTTTAAGCTTTCACCTTGTGGGGATTTCAATACCCTATCTGAAAGGTCCCAAGGTTGCTTTTTCTGCTCATTTAGTGGCTTGCTGATATCTTTTGCATTGAGCCTGTTCCATAACATGAGTATGGCCTCATGTAAGTCGGCAAAGTTAACGGGCTTAATGAAATAAAGGTCTGCGCCTAAGTTAAGACCTCGCATATGGTCCTGCCGTCCATCTCGTGCACTTACAATGATGGTGCCATAATGACCGATCTTGTGTAAGAAATGCACCACGCTGAACCCATCCTCACCGGGTAAACCTATGTCTACCAACACTATATCAACAGGTGTTATGTGTAATTGTTTCCAAAAATCCTCTGCACTTCCTGCAGCCCAAGCGGCGTGACCTTGTGCGTGAAAAAAAAATAGCAGCTCCTCTCTCAGGTCTTCGTTATCCTCAATAATGGCAATACGGACTGTTTTTTTAGCCATATATTTTTCTCATCTAGCAAGGTTCTTGGAAGCAGGATCCATCGCTGGTGTAACACAGTAAATGCGACAGGTTTTAACTTCGACAGAAGCGAACGGCTCGTAGAGTTGAAGGCTACTGTCCTATCCCATAAAGCTGTACCTGAAAGGATACAGATGCTGTGATTGATACAATAGAAAAGATACCAGATTGATGTCCTGTATGAACGAGTGTTTTGTTTTCAATCTGGGTTATGTGTACCTGTTTTTCTCTTGAATCCTGCAGGCCTTGCGCCTTGGGAGTGAAGCCATGTTGCGTCAGGTTTGATTATGGCTGTAAACGAGACTTCCCGGGGAGCGGTAACTGTCAATGCATCTGTCGCCCTGTCTGATTTTTATGCAGCCATTCGCACTGCCTCGGTGATCACTTTCCGCTCTGGATTCAACGACACTAATGGCCCGACTCCCAGTTACGGAAGTCACCGCTTCAGCGCTCAGGGTGTGCCGTTTCGCCAGTATGGCCTATGGCCTTGTCCTAACCGGTATGGCGCTGCATCGGCGTCACGAAGCGGATAGCACTGTGACGATGCTCGTTGTCGTACCACTGCACGAAGCCGTACACCTGCTGTTGAGCTGCCGTTAGGTTGGGTGCTGTTGCCGTATGTGTGATCGACGCCGCTCGTCATAGGGCAGGCTGGCCGCTTGTTCACAATCATGACGCCAACGTTGCAGTTGCTCAGGTTACAGGCCCCGCTGACGGCAATAGGCGGCGACCTGTTCATCGCTGTGGTCTCAATCACCGCCGCAAACTTGTCACGGGAGGACTAGTCTTAGCATCTACATCTAGCACCCAATCGTCACTTAGATCATGAGTTCCAGTCAGGTCATTCGACAAGGAGGCATTAGCAGCCTGCTGTAGGAAAACAGCGACCTTTATTACATACCTGTTTGATTCAGTTGACATTTACTGGCTGATTAATTCTTGTCCGTTATATAATCAACCTACTATAGCTCAGATGACAGCCTGTGAGTTTCAGCTCGGCTTGTTACAATCATTTCCCACCAAATACCTTCCAATACCTCCGGAGACACCCCATGGCCAAGCCCAAAACTGCCTTTGTCTGCAATGACTGCGGCGCGGATTACCGCAAGTGGCAGGGGCAGTGCAACGCTTGTGGTGCCTGGAACACCATCACCGAAGTACGCTTGGGCAGCGATGCCGGCGGTGCGCGCAGTACCCGCTTTGAAGGCTACGCAGGCGGTACCGGGACGCAGAAACGGGTGGTCAGCCTCAGTGAAGTGGCATTGGAAGAGATGCCGCGTTTCTCCAGCGGCAGTGGTGAACTGGACCGAGTGCTCGGTGGCGGGCTGGTACCGGGCTCGGCGGTGCTGATTGGCGGCCACCCCGGTGCCGGCAAGAGTACCTTGCTGCTGCAGACCCTGTGTCATCTGGTCGCACACATGCCGGCGTTGTACATCACCGGCGAGGAGTCGTTGCAGCAGGTAGCAATGCGTGCGGCACGGCTCGGGCTTAAGGCTGACCAGCTGCAGATGCTGTCGGAAACCTCGGTGGAGACCATCTGTGATCTGGCCAATGAACTGCAGCCGAAAGTGATCGTCATCGACTCCATCCAGGTGATGCACGTGGCGGATGTGCAGTCGGCCCCCGGTTCGGTCTCGCAGGTGCGCGAGAGCGCGGCGTTCTTGACCCGTTATGCCAAGCAGACCGGCACCGTCCTGTTTCTGGTGGGCCATGTCACCAAGGATGGCTCGCTGGCCGGTCCCAAGGTGCTGGAACATATGATCGACTGTTCGTTGCAGCTGGAGGGTTCCTCCGACAGCCGTTTTCGTACGTTGCGCAGCCACAAGAACCGCTTCGGGGCCGTCAACGAACTGGGGGTGTTCGCCATGCTGGAACACGGCCTGAAAGAAGTGAAAAACCCCAGCTCCATCTTCCTCAGCCGTGGCAGCGAGCCCAGTCCCGGCAGTGTGGTGATGGTGATCTGGGAAGGAACGCGGCCGCTGCTGGTGGAGCTGCAGGCACTGGTGGATCAGTCGCACCTGTCCAACCCGCGTCGGGTGGCGGTCGGTCTGGAGCAGAACCGGCTGGCGATGCTGCTGGCGGTTCTGAACCGTCATGGCGGGTTGATGACCGGCGATCAGGATGTCTTTGTTAATGTGGTGGGCGGAGTCAAGGTGCTGGAAACCAGTGCCGATCTGGCCTTGCTGTTGGCGATCGTGTCCAGCTTCCGCGACCAGCCACTGTCACAGGAACTGATGGTGTTTGGGGAAGTGGGGCTGTCCGGTGAAATACGGCCGGTGCCCAATGGTCAGGAACGGATCCGTGAAGCGGCCAAGCACGGCTTTAAACGCGCGATTGTGCCGATCGCCAATGTGCCTCGCGACACCTTGCCGGGCATGGAAGTGGTCGGCGTTAAAACCCTGTCCGAAGCGCTGGACGCAATCTGAATCCGACGCGGTTGGTCTTAGCCGTCGATCAGCTGTTCCAGTTCGCGCTCCAGCAAGGCTTCATCACCCAGATTCAACTCGACTAGGCGGCGCAAATGGGTGATGCTGTCGATCTCCATTTCGCCCGCGACAAAACCGTACTGTGGTGGGGCTGCATGGTTCAGTGTTGCCGGTATCTCGATCAGAATATCGTTGGCCAGATACAGATGCAGGCGGGCACTGTCGCCGATTTTGATCGGCAGAGGCTGTTCCGATTCGACGAGGGTACCGCGCAGAGAGATATCGATCAGCTGGACGACGGCCGAGCCCTTGTCACTGTGCAGCTCGCATTCTGCATCGAACGGGATGCGGGTAAAGCGGCGGCGTTCTTGATTATTGTTCACGCTCGGACTCCTGGCAGTTATGGTTCGCTATAGGCATGGTATTACACTGGCGTCGCATTGTGGAGACTGGCTGCGACAGATCAATACATGATCAGCCCTGTTGCCCTAGGCTGTTCGGTTCACGGGTAGTTCCGAAAAGGATAAGGCATGTGGGAAGTTATGACTGACCTGTTGGTGGCGGGGCGACACTCGCGTTATTTCAATCATACACGCAGCCATCACCTGTTTACGCGGGTGCGTTTGCTGGCCTGGTTGTTGATGGTGCTGCAAAGCGGCTGGATTTTGATCGACTGGCTGCTGTTGCCGGCGGCTGTCAGTAGTTCGATTGCCTACGCGCGTCTGGCGACGAGTGGCTGCTGTTTGCTGTTGGCGCTCTGGTGCAGCCATGCCTACCGGCTGGAGGTTTCGCTGATCCGGCTGTTGCTGCTGGTACTGGTACTGACACTGTTCCAGACTGCCAGCACCTGGGTGCTTGAACAGCAGGGATACCATAGCCATGTGGCCGGTTACGCGTTCTTTCCTTTCATGATTATTACCATGCTCGCCATCTTCCCGCTGACCGTTCTGGAAGTGGCAGGGTTCACCGTCTTCGTGATTCTGGTGGAGTGGGTGACTCAACTGTGGTTGGGTACATTCGGTCAGGTTGAATCCCTGAATGACCTCTGGCTGTTGGGAATACTGGGTTGCATTGCCGGGTGGGCGTCGGTGAACCAGTTGAGCATGTTGCTGGTACTGTATCGCCAGGCCACGCGGGACCCGCTCACCGGGCTGGCCAATCGGCGTCAGGTCATGGACCAGTTGGATGAAGATATCGAGGCGGCGGAAGACAGCGGTCAGATGCTGGTGGTGATGATGTTCGATCTCGACAAGTTCAAGAGCTTCAATGACCATTACGGTCATGCCGCGGGTGATATTGTCCTCAAGCAGTTTGCCCGCATTCTGCGTGATCATGCGCGTCGCAACGAGGACTTGGCCGGGCGCTTCGGTGGTGAGGAATTTCTGATGCTGATGCCGAATATGGATGCTCGGAAAGCGGGTGAGGTAGCGGATTCGATCCGTCAGGCCTGTCACCAGAGCCGTCTGCGGGTGCCAACCGGGGAAGAGGTCAGTTTCTCGACCAGTATTGGGATTGCGGAGCTGATGCCGGGCGAAGACCGTTCCAGTGTGCTGCAGCGGGTCGATGAAGCTCTGTACAAGGCCAAGGACAGTGGCCGTGATCGCGCCTGTGTGGCGGACAGCGTGCGGCCACGTTCAGCGGCGTGAGCACAGGACCGGCTCCCGAGCGGGAGCCGGTTGTGACGACCACGGTTGTGGCCATCGTTACGTTCAGCTCATGCGGCGATACTTGATGCGCTCGGGCTGATGGTCCTTGCCATAACGGCGCTTGTAGTCCTCGGCGTACTCGGTGTAGTTGCCTTCGAAGAATTCGACCTGCGAATCCCCTTCATAGGCGATGATGTGCGTACAGATACGGTCGAGGAACCAGCGGTCATGCGAGATCACCACGGCACAGCCGGGGAAAGCCAGCAGGGCTTCTTCCAGTGCGCGCAGGGTCTCGATATCCAGATCGTTGGTCGGTTCGTCGAGCAGCAGCACGTTGCCGCCTTCTTTCAACAGCTTCGCCATGTGCAGACGGTTACGCTCACCGCCGGACAGATCCTTGACGAACTTCTGCTGATCCGAACCCTTGAAGTTGAAACGGCCACAGTAGGCGCGCGCCGGGGTCTGGAAGTTGCCTACGGTGATGATGTCCTGACCGTCGGAAATCTCCTGGAACACGGTGTTGTTGCCGTTCAGTTCGCGGGACTGGTTAACGTAGGCCAGCTGCACGGTGGCACCGATTTCGATCTCACCGGAATCCGGCTGTTCTTCACCGGCCAGCATGCGGAACAGGGTTGATTTACCTGCGCCGTTGGGACCGATGATACCGACGATGGCACCCGGCGGAATGGCCAGATCCAGATTCTCGAACAGCAGCTTGTCGTCGTAGGACTTGGTGACGTTGTGCAGCTCGATTACCTTGTCGCCCAGGCGGGGTCCAGGCGGAATGTAAATTTCCTGGGTTTCATTGCGCTGCTGGAACTCACGCGAGTTCATCTCTTCAAACGCTTTCAGGCGTGCCTTGGACTTGGTCTGACGGCCTTTGGCCCCCTGACGAACCCACTCCAGTTCAGCCTTCATCGCTTTGCGGTGAGATGCTTCGGACTTGGATTCGCGCTCCAGGCGGGCTTCCTTCTGCTCCAGCCAAGAGGAATAGTTGCCTTCCCACGGAATGCCATGGCCACGGTCCAGTTCCAGAATCCAGCCGGCGGCGTTATCGAGGAAGTAGCGGTCATGGGTGATCGCGACCACGGTACCCGGATATTCCTGTAGGAAGCGTTCGATCCAGGCGATCGATTCGGCGTCCAGGTGGTTGGTCGGCTCGTCCAGCAGCAGCATGTCCGGATTGTCCAGCAGCAGTCGGCACAGGGCCACGCGGCGGCGTTCACCACCGGACAGAAACTCAACCTTGGCATCCCAGGGCGGCAGACGCATGGCATCGGCGGCGCGTTCCAGCGCCTGATCCAGATTGTGACCATCTTTGGCCGTGATCAGGTTTTCCAGCTCGGCCTGCTTCTTGGCCAGCGCGTCAAAATCGGCGTCCGGATCAGCGTAGTCGGCATAGACCTGATCCAGATCGGCCAGTGCGCCCTTGACGTCAGCAACCGCTTCCTCGATCACTTCGCGCACGGTCTTGCTGTCATCGAGCTCCGGCTCCTGCGGCAGGTACCCGACCTTGATGTTGGGCATCGGGTGGGCTTCGCCGGTGTACTCGGCATCGACCCCGGCCATGATGCGCAGCAGAGTGGATTTACCGGAACCGTTCAGACCCAGTACACCAATCTTGGCACCGGGGAAAAACGATAAAGAGATGTCCTTGAGGATTTCACGCTTGGGCGGTACGACCTTGCCCACTCGGTTCATCGTGTAAACGTACTGAGCCATTGATACGCCTGTAGGTTTAGAGGTTGAAAAACAGCCAGATTCTACCTGTGGCGGTTGGGGAAAGCCATGTTGCCCGCGGCCAACAGATCGGGTTGACGGTTGGCAAGGGACGATGCCTGATATAGGCTAGTCGTCGGCCTGGAAGCCGCCTGCAGTTCATCTTGAAACTGTAATCATTCAAGGACAAAAAAATGAATCAAGTTGCCGACAACCCTTATGTCGCACCGGAAGCTGATCTCGAAGTCCAGCAAGCTGCCGGTGATATTTCCGTTTTTCCCCGCTTCAGCACTTGGGCCGTGTTTGGTCTATCGATCATTACGCTGGGCATCTATACCATCTACTGGCTGTACGACCGAACGCGCAAGCTGAACAGTATCTCTGAAAACCAGATTTCCCAAGGTGTTGTCAGCGCGTCCGTCGGTCTGTTCGTGGCCAGCGGCATCTCGTCCATTGTTGTTGCCGTCGTAGGCCCCTCTTCCTCTTTCGGTGCTTTGGTTCTGGTTGATGGCCTGCTGGGCCTCGCCAGCGGTATCATGATATTGGTATGGGCGTTTAAGTTCCGTAACCGTCTCAATCGTGTCACGAATAGCGAAGGCAAGCCGACGTGGGCAGGCCCTATCCTGACCTTCTTCTTCAACGTGCTTTACTTGAGCTACAAGATAAACCAGCACCTCGATATTCGCGCCAGCCGCTAAGCGGACGGTGATTCCCATGCAGGCATCCAGGCTGCTCGATAATCACTGCAGTGTTGAAACTCCTGAAGGCATTGACTTTACTCAGGCCATGGCCGGTCCGGTGGTGCGCATTTTGGCGTTCCTCATCGATATGGTCTGGCGCGGGCTGGTTTATGCCCTGATCGGTATCCTTTCCGGTTTTTTGGGCGGCTTCGGCATGGGGCTTTATCTGATCATTGGTTTTTTGCTGGAGTGGTTCTATCCGGTCTTCTTCGAAGTATTTCGTCAAGGCCAGACACCGGGCAAAAAAGCGATGGGCTTGAGGGTCGTCAACGAAGATTTCACTCCTGTGGGCTGGGGAGCATCGGTGATCCGCAACTTGCTGAGGGCGGCCGACTTCTTTCCGTTGATGTATGTCTCCGGGTTACTCAGCATGGTGTTGTCGCGGCGCTTCCAGCGCTTGGGTGACCTGGCCGCGGGTACTTTGGTCGTCCATGTGGACAGGCAATCGGCACCGCAGTTGGATGTGTCGATTAAACCGCGGATGCCACAACAGGCTCTGACCCGGGCCGAGCGCCAGGGCATTATTAGTCTTACCGTACGCAGCCGTACCATCAGCGAGCCGCGACAGCAGGAACTGGCAGAATTGTTGGCCCCGGTGACTGGCGTTACCGGTGAAGCCGGACTGGAACGACTGAAAGGCATGGGTGCCTGGCTGCTGGGGCGCAAATAGAAGCAGGATGCGATGAAGGAAACGGAGTTCGAACAACGCTATTCGCCGCTCTGGCTGCTGTTGGAAGCACTGCTTGAAGCGGGGCGTGGGGATGATAAAGTGCCGGATGAACACTTCCCCGAACAGTACCGTCAGGTCTGTGGACACCTGTCCATGGCGCGTCAGCGCGACTATTCCGATGCTCTGGTCAGCCGCCTTAATCGCTTGGTGATGCTGGGCCACCATCGGCTGTATCAGCGCGATTCCCGTGCGACGCTGCAACGTTTAGGCGCGGCGCTGGCGACATTTCTGATTGCCTTGCGTCAGCAACGGCGCTACGTCCTCTGTTCGGCCTTGCTGTTTATACTGCCGGCACTAGTCATGGGCGTAGGTGCTTACCTGAGTGAAAGCTTTACCTACAGCATGCTGTCACCGGACCAGGCGGCCGAGCTGGAAGCCATGTATGACCCGGGCAATGCACGGTTGGGGGCTGAGCGTGACTCGGAAACCGATCTGTTCATGTTCGGCTATTACATCAGCCACAATATCGGTATCGCCTTCAAGGCCTTTGCCGGTGGCATTTTTCTGGGTTTGGGAACCGTTGCCGTAGTCCTGTTCAACGGTCTGTATCTGGGTGCGGTAACCGGCTACCTGACCCGCGTTGGTCTGGGCGTCACGTTTTATCCTTTTGTTATCGGCCATGGCGCCTTTGAGCTAACCGCGATCGTCATTTGCGGGGCGGCAGGGTTAATGATCGGTCATGCGTTGATCCATCCCGGACGCTGGGGGCGTCTGGATGCCTTGCGCCAAGCGGCCAGTGAGGCGGTCAAGCTGATGTACGGTGGTGTATTTATGCTATTCGTGGCCGCGTTTCTGGAGGCCTTTTGGTCATCCAGTTCGCAGTTGCCGGTAGCGGTCAAGCTGAGCGTTGGGGCCTTGTTCTGGCTGAGCGTGCTCTGGTTTTGCTTCTTTTCATCACTGGGGACGCGCCGTGAACCTCGCTGATCTGCAAATTCGCGCGCAGGTGCGTACGCCCTGGCAGGCGCTTGACTTGGGCGTGCTGATGGCTCGCCGTTGGTTTCGGCCCTTGTGGCTGGCCTGGCTGTTGCCGGCAGTACTGATATTCACCGTGCTGAGTCTGGGGTTCGCCGACGATCCCTGGGTGGTCACTCTAGTGATCTGGTGGCTCAAGCCCTTGTTTGAGCGCCTGCCGCTGTTGTTGCTCAGTCGTTACCTGTTTGCCGAGCGTACGCTGCGCGGCCTGACGTGGTGGCAGCTGCTGCGTACTTGGCTATTCGGCAGTATCGGCGCTTTGTTGTGGCGCCGGTTCGATCCGCGGCGCGCCTTCCTGCAGGCGGTCACCGTACTGGAAAAACAGAAGGGGCGTGCCCGCCTGAAGCGCTGTCGTACCCTGGCCTATGGTCATGGCCGTGCCGCGACCTGGCTGACGCTGATTCTGGCCCATGTGGAAATGTTGCTGGTACTGGCCGTGCCGGTATTGGTGCTGGCGCTGGTGGGTGATTTCTTCGAACGGGGCCCTGGGTGGTGGTTCAGTGATGAGTCGGGTCTGCTGGCGCACCTGAGTAACGCCCTGACCCTGATCTGCATGTCGCTGGTGGCCCCCTTTTATGTCGCGTCCGGTTTTGCCCTTTACATTAACCGTCGCATAGAACTCGAGGCCTGGGATCTGGATCTGCTGTTCCGACAGATCGTTCAGGATCATCAGGTGACCCAGGCCAAGCCCAGTGCCGGAGCTAGTTCCTTGGTCACTGTCATGCTGGTCGTCATGCTGTGGCTGACCTATCTGCCTGCATCTCCAGTGCAAGCCGCTGTAGTCGCCGAGGTTGCTTCGCCGGATGCTACCAAGAAGGCCGCAGTGGAACTACTGTCGTCGCCCCCTTATGTGATCGAAGAAGAAGTGACTCAGTGGCGTTGGAAGGAGACGGAAAAAACGGACGATGATTCGGTTGATAGCGCCTGGCTAGAATCGCTGTTCGATATTCAGGAGGTCTCGCGCGGTGGAGTCAGTGACGGCTTTTACCGTCTGGCTGAGATTTTAATGTGGTTGGGAGGGCTGATGCTGCTGGTGCTGTTGGCACGGGTGCTGTGGCGACAGCTGGGGCAGTCAGAAGGGCAACCCGACAGGGATGCGCTTGAGGCTGATGCGCCCCGGGTATTGATGGGTATGGCGATTGGTGCCGACAGTTTGCCATCCGATCTCAATGCTGCCGTTATGGAGGCTCTGGATCAGGGGGATACGCGCTTGGCGCTGTCGCTGGTTTATCGCCAGGCCCTGCATCGGTTGGTACATCACTATCGCGTCGAGGTCGAGTCTTGGCATACCGAGCTGGAGTGTGCGGCTGCCGCCCGGTGTCATCCGGACTTGGCTGGCAGCACTCTGTTTGACGAGCTGACCGGGGTTTGGCTGCGGCTGGCCTATGCACACGAATCACCGATACGTCCGCGTGTCGAGCAGTTGCTGCGCGAAGTGCAGCGGGAGTTGGCAGGATGCACATGATCCTGTTCCGGGTATTGCCTGTGCTGTTGCTGATGTTGCTGGGTTATGTGTTGGTGACGGGGCTGGAATCTGTCGATCAGGTCGTGGACCAAGGCCCGGGGGAAGAGGTTAGGCGCAATCAATTTCTGGCGGCGGGTCAGTTGCTGGAGCAGCAGGGGCTGCAGGTTGAGCACAGTCGTTATCCAGTGGCCGTCAATCAGCTGGGTCCGCGTGACAGTTTGCTACTGACCAGTGCCGAATACTTGCTGGATGAGCCGGAACGGGTTGATGTCTTGCTGGATTGGGTAGCATCTGGAGGGCAGCTGATCTGGCACTACAGGTCTGAGATGGAGCAGCATCCGTTGGCACAGGCATTGGGTGTCAGCCATGCCCCCCCCGAGCTGAACAAACAGGCTCTGAATGACAAGGTAGCGGCGGCTGAGCTCTCGGAAACTGTGCATGAAGCCGCTGCACAGTTCGCTCAAGCGCCGCAGGAATCTGCCCCGCCAAGCCTCTCCGAACAGGTGATGGTTGATATCCGTCGACGAGAAGCCGGTGTCGCAACCACTGCGTTAAGCCGATTTGCCCCGGCCGATAACGCGCGGATTTACAGCCCACTGGAGTCGCCGCTGCAGTGGCATGAAAATGGCCGCTTTGGTATCGAGATGCAGCTGGAAGCCCGATCATTGCCCGTTGAGCGGACCAGCTTGCTGATGTTGCGCCTGGGTAATGGTCGTGTCAGCGTACTGCGGAATATCAGCATCTGGGATAACGACCGTATCGGCTTGTTTGATCATGCCTACCTGCTGCTCTGGCTCAATAGAGACCGTCCGGTCGTCCATATTCAGCGCTACAGCCAGTGGCCATCGCTGTCTCTGCTGTTGCTGGATCATGCTGTCGAAGCGCTGACCGTCGGCATCTTTCTACTGCTGGGTTGGCTGCTTTATCGCGGCCGCCGTTTCGGACCGGTGCTGCACTCCTCGCCTCAGCAACGGCGAACATTGAATGAACATATCGAAGCGGTGGCGCGCTTTCATCATCGCCATGGCCAGCTGAATTACCTGCTCGCACCGTTGCGGCGTCAAGTATTGAACCGTGCAGCCCGTTTACAGGGCGGGCTGGAACAACTGCCCGATAAACTGCAGCTCGCGGCGGTGGCCGAGCAGGCCCAGCTGCCGCTGGAGCAGGTGCGTCAGGCGTTGACGCCGCAGGAACACTATAACTCGACCGATCTGGTCGAAACGGTGCAGCTTCTTCTTAACATCAGGAAACGACTATGACTCTCGAAATGGAAGCCCCTCCACTCGCGACTGACGTGAGCGGACAGATTGATTTTCTGCGCACCGGCATAGGTTCGCTGTTGATCGGCCAGGATGAGGTGGTTGACCAAGTACTGGTGGCGCTGCTCTGTCGCGGCCATGTTTTGCTGGAAGGGGTGCCGGGGCTGGGCAAAACCCTGCTGGTACGGGCTCTGGCGACCTGTTTCAGTGGCCATTTTCGGCGCATTCAGTTCACCCCCGACCTGATGCCAGCGGATATGACCGGTCATGCAATCTATGACATGAAAGAAGGGCGTTTTCATGTGCGCCGTGGCCCGGTGTTTACCAACCTGCTCTTGGCCGATGAGATCAACCGCTCGCCAGCGAAGACCCAGGCGGCCCTGCTGGAAGTCATGCAGGAACAGCAGGTGACCATTGAAGGTACCCCTCATGCGTTGACCCCGCCGTTCATGGTGTTGGCGACCCAGAACCCGATCGAGCAGGAGGGGACCTACCCGCTACCGGAGGCGGAATTGGATCGCTTCCTGATGAAAGTATTTATCGACTACCCGGACTTCAATGACGAGATTCGTCTGGTACGCCAAGTGACCGGCGGAGAGTTGAGCATGGACGCGATTAGTGATCGTCTTTCCGGGGCGCTAAGACCGGAAGATGTGTTGGCGTTACAACGCGCCGTTGAGCGAGTGACGCTGGATGATGAAGTGCTTGTCTATGCCGTACGTCTGGTGCAGGCAACCCGCAACGCCAGCAGTATCCTCAAAGGGGCCGGACCCCGTGCCAGCATTGGTCTGGTCAGTGCAGCCAAGGCTTGGGCATTGATAAACCGACGCGACTTCGTGCTGCCGGACGATATCAAGCAGGTGGTGCTGCCGGTATTGCGTCACCGTATTTTGCTGGCACCGGAAAGTGAAATCGATGGTTTTACGCCTGACCGGGTGTTACAGCAGTTGATGCAGACTGTGGACGCGCCGCGTACATGATTAGAGCGCTGCTGTGGTTGATACCGGATCGGGCACTGTTCAAGTCCCTGCTGATCTTACTGACGGCGGCGCTGATACTGGTGGGGATGCGCGCCTTTACGTCCCTTGAGCTGAATGTGCTGACCACGCTCTGGTGGGGGGGGCTGGCGCTGGGAGGGCTGATTGCACTGATAGATGCCCTGTGGGTATGTGCTCAGCCCATCCCCGTGGCGCAGCGTCAGTTGCCGGGGAGTCTGGCACTGGGAGCCAATGCGCGTATTCGCCTGCGCTTTGAAAATGTTGGGAGGCGGGCGCTTCAGTTCAGCTGTATGGATGACTACCCGGCGGCGGTGACGACCGAGCAGTTGCCGGTCGAACTGAAACTGTCCCCCGGCGAGAGCCAAGAGGTGGAATATACGGCGCGTGCGGAGCACCGGGGGGATGCCGAATTCGGGGCGATCTGGATGCGGATCCAGTCGCCGCTTCGGCTCTGGCGGCTGCAGCGATCCGTAGCGGCAACGCAAAGAGTTAAGGTCTATCCGAATTTTATGGCGTTGGCCAACCTGAATTTCCTCAGCTACGAGCAGCGTATTGCTCATATCGGTGCGCACCTGAGTCAGCGTCGCGGTTCGGGACAGGAGTTCAAGCAGCTGCGAGAATATCAGCGCGGTGACGAGATCCGCCAGATAGACTGGAAGGCGACGGCTCGTCAGCAACGACTCGTGTCGCGGGAATATCAGGATGAGCGTGATCAGGAAGTGCTGTTCATGCTGGATACCGGTCGCCGCATGCGGGCAGTAGATGGCGAGCTGAGTCACTTTGACCATTCGCTCAATGCGTTGTTACTGACGGCCTATATCGCCTTGGGAGCTGGTGATGCCGTGGGCGTTCTTGGTTTTGCCGGGAGTAGTCACTGGGTGCGCCCGGTCAAAGGGCGTCAGGGCGTCAATGTGTTGCTCAACAGCCTCTACGATGTGCACAGCAGTACCGAAGCCAGCGACGTTGTGCAGGCGGCGGCCACTCTGCTACAGCGTCAGCAGAAGCGAGCACTGGTCATTCTTGTGACCAATCTGCGGGATGATGACAGTGATGATCTTCAGGCGGCTGTTCAACTGTTGGCGCGTAAGCATCTGGTGATGGTGGCGTGTCTACGCGAAAGCTGTCTGGACACGCCGCTAGAGAGCGAACAGGATACTCGGGAAGTGCTCAATTTCTGCGCCCGAACCCTTTATCGTGAGCAGCGCGAGGAATTAATCAGGAGTCTGCAGAGGCAGGGTGTGATAACGGTGGACGCGCCGCCGCAGCAAATGCATGTAGCTCTGATCGAACAGTACCTGGTACTCAAGCGCGCCGGCAAGCTGTAACGCTGGTCTTCCGAGAGGGGGCAGAGCAAAATGAATCTTTTGCGTAATGGACTGACCCCTTTTCATGTGCCTTCCGTATGATTTTTAGACTATAATGCGCCTCTTTTATGAGGCAGCTACAGGTCAGTTCGTTACCGCCTGCGCCAACTTTGTCGCTATTTTTGCCACTTCAGGGGACAGCAATGTTTAGCAAAGATATGTCAATCGCCAGTTATGATGCGGATCTGTGGTCTGCAATGCAGTCCGAAGCCGTCCGTCAGGAAGAGCACATCGAACTGATCGCGTCCGAGAACTACACCAGCCCGCGCGTCATGGAAGCTCAGGGTTCTGTGCTGACCAACAAATACGCCGAAGGCTACCCGCACAAGCGTTACTACGGTGGCTGCGAGTACGTCGATGTAGTTGAAGAGCTGGCGATTGAACGTGCCAAGGAACTGTTTGGCGCTACGTACGCCAACGTACAGCCGCACTCCGGTTCCCAGGCCAATGCTGCCGTCTATATGGCACTGTGCCAGCCGGGCGACACCATTCTGGGCATGAGCCTGGCCCATGGTGGCCACCTGACCCACGGTGCTGCCGTATCCTTCTCTGGCCGCATCTACAAGGCTGTTCAGTACGGTTTGAACACTGCAACCGGCTCCATTGATTACGACGAAGTTGAGCGTTTGGCGGTTGAAAACAAGCCGAAGATGATCGTGGCCGGTTTCTCTGCCTACTCACAGATCGTTGACTGGGCGCGCTTCCGCGAAATCGCTGACAAGGTCGGCGCGTACCTGTTTGTCGACATGGCACACATTGCCGGTCTGGTTGCCGCAGGTGTTTACCCGACGCCGATGCCGTTTGCGGATGTCGTTACCACTACGACGCATAAAACCCTGGGTGGCCCGCGTGGTGGTCTGATTTTGTCCGCCAACGCTGATGAAGATTTGCAGAAGAAGCTGAACTTCGCGGTATTCCCGGAATCTCAGGGCGGCCCGCTGATGCACGTGATCGCGGCCAAGGCGGTCTGCTTCAAGGAAGCGATGGAGCCGGAATGGAAAGAATACCAGGCTCAGGTCGTACGTAACGCCAAGGCCATGGCCGAAGTGTTCATCGCCCGTGGCATCAACATCGTCTCCGGCGGTACAGAAGATCACCTGTTCCTGGTTGACCTGATCAGCAAGGACATCACCGGTAAGGATGCGGACGCAGCTCTGGGCCGTGCCAACATCACTGTGAACAAGAACTCCGTACCGAACGATCCGCGTTCACCGTTCGTGACCTCCGGTCTGCGTATCGGTACTCCGGCGGTGACCCGTCGTGGCTTCAAGGAAGAAGAAGTCGCTCAGCTGGCGAACTGGATCTGCGATATCCTCGACGATATCAGCAATGAAGAGACCATCGCCCGCGTTCAGGGTCAGGTCAAAGAGATCTGCGCACGCTTTCCGGTTTACAAGTAAGCCGGTAGAATAGCCGGGGCGGCTGAGGCCGCCCTTTTTTATTTTTTGTTCGCGTCCCACCCATACACCCCGGTAACGGGGAAACGCTCTTTCGCTGAGGCAACCCATGCATTGTCCGTTCTGTGGCACCCATGAAACCAAAGTTGTCGATTCTCGACTGGTCGCTGAGGGTCAGCAGATCCGGCGTCGGCGTGAATGCATCAGCTGCCATGAGCGTTTTACCACCTACGAATCTGCCGAATTGTTGATGCCGCGCGTGATCAAGAACGACGGCACCCGCCAGCCTTTTGACGAAGACAAACTGCGTGCCGGTATCCAGCGCGCGCTGGAAAAGCGTCCGATCAGCATCGAAGAGATTGAAGCCTGCATTACCCGCATCAAACAGCGCCTGCGCGCCACCGGTGAGCGTGAGTTGCCTTCGCGTGAAGTCGGCGAAGCGGTGATGGCCGAGTTGCATACATTGGATGAAGTGGCCTATGTGCGCTTTGCATCGGTGTATCGAAGCTTCCAGGATATCAATGAGTTCCGTGACGAGATCGAACGCCTGTCTGGTGCAGCACTTCTCAACCGTGAGCAGGATAAAGATTAAGATGAGCACGGTACCAACTACTGAAGGCTTCAGCGCACAGGACCATCACTGGATGGCGCAGGCGATCCGTCTGGCGCGTCAGGGGCTGTATACGACCGACCCCAATCCGCGGGTGGGTTGTGTCATCGTGGGCGACGGTGAGCAGGTCGGCGAAGGCGCTCATCTGCGTGCGGGTGAACCTCATGCCGAAGTGCATGCGTTGCGTGCTGCCGGTGAGTCAGCACGTGGCGCGACAGCGTATGTCACGCTGGAGCCCTGCAGCCATCATGGCCGCACGCCGCCCTGTGCCGAAGCCCTGGTTAATGCCGGTGTGGCACGCGTGGTTTGTGCGATGCAGGATCCCAATCCGCTGGTGGCCGGTCGTGGTCTGGCGCGGTTGCGCGAGGCCGGTATCGAGGCGGTATCGGGCCTGCTGGAAACCACCGCACGGGCACTGAATCCCGGTTTTATCAGCCGTATGGAACGCGGCCGCCCCTATGTCCGCCTTAAACTGGCGTCTAGTCTGGATGGCCGTACCGCCATGCAGAGCGGTGAATCACAATGGATAACGGGCCCGGCTGCACGGGCTGATGTGCAGCGGTTGCGGGCACGCAGCTCGGCGGTGCTCACCGGTGTGGAAACGGTACTGATCGACAAGGCTTCCTTGACGGTACGGGCCGCCGAGCTTGGGTTGCCGGCAGAACAGGCGGAACAGGCGGCGCTGCGGCAACCGCTGCGGGTTGTACTGGATAGCCAGTTGCGGCTGCCGACAACCGCGCCCATGCTTAGCCTGCCGGGGCGTACCCTGGTGGTGACGGCACAGGCCGAATCCACATCGGCAGCAGTTGCGTTGACAGCGGCTGGCGCGCAAGTGCTGGCGTTGCCTGGTACGGACGGTCGGGTCGATCTAACGGCATTGTTGTCCTGGCTGGCGGAACATGAACACTGTAATGAAGTGCTGATCGAATGCGGTGCAACCCTGGCTGGTACGGCCTTGCGTGCCGGATGGGTCGATGAGCTGGTACTCTATATGGCACCGACCCTGTTGGGCAGTGCGGCACGGCCGCTGTTTGATCTGCCGTTGGAGCAGATGGCGCAGCAGCACCGCCTGCAATTAATCGATACACGCCAGCTCGGTGACGACCTGCGTCTAACCCTGAGCTGCCGGAAAGAGACTGACTGATGTTTACCGGAATCATCGAAGCAGTAGGCAGTATTGCCGATATCCGCATGATCGGCGGCGATATGCGTCTCTATATTCGCACCGGCACGTTGGATCTGGCTGACGTCAAACTCGGTGACAGCATTGCCACCAATGGCGTGTGCCTGACTGCGGTGGAACTGCCCGGTGACGGCTTTATCGCCGATGTGTCGCGGGAAACGCTGGCGCACACCCGGTTTGAATCGTTGCAGGTTGGCGAAGCGGTCAACCTGGAAAAGGCGATGCGCGCGGATACCCGCTTCGGCGGTCACATCGTGACCGGCCATGTGGATGCATTGGGCACTGTAGTCGAGCGCAGCGATGACGCTCGCTCGGTACGCCTGCAGGTGCGCATGCCAGCCTCTATTCAGCGTTATGTGGCCACCAAGGGCTCAATCACCGTGGACGGTGTGAGTCTGACGGTGAATGCGCTGGAGGGCGACAGTTTTCTATTGAATATCGTGCCTCACACGGCACAGGAAACCCTTATCGACAGTTATACAGCCGGGCGTCAGGTGCATCTGGAAGTGGACATTATTGCCCGCTATCTGGAGCGTCTGATGGGCGCTGTACACACGGATGCGCCGTCTGATGGCGATGCGGACGGTGTCACCATGGCGTTACTGGCTAACCACGGATTCATGCGTCGCTGAGGCGACGGGAGAGATTTATGCAGCTGAATACGACTGAAGAACTGATCGAAGATATCCGTCAGGGCAAGATGGTCATTCTGATGGATGACGAGGACCGCGAAAACGAGGGCGATCTGGTGATCGCGGCTCAGTGCGTGCGTCCGGAAGATATTAATTTCATGATCACCCATGCCCGTGGACTGGTCTGCCTGACCCTGAGCCGCGAGCGTTGCGAGCAGCTTAAACTGCCGCTGATGGTGCAGAGCAACGGTGCTGCCTTCTCGACCAACTTTACCCTGTCGATCGAAGCGGCCAAAGGTGTGACGACCGGCATTTCGGCAGCTGACCGTGCGGTGACCATTCATGCCGCAGTGAAGGCCGATGCGGTGCCGGAAGATATCGTCCAGCCGGGTCATATCTTCCCGCTGATGGCCCAGCCCGGCGGTGTACTCAGCCGTGCCGGTCATACGGAAGCCGGTTGTGACATCGCTCGAATGGCCGGTTTCAGCCCGTCTTCGGTGATCGTCGAGATCATCAATGAAGACGGCAGCATGGCGCGCCGTCCGGATCTGGAAAAGTTTGCGGCCAAACACGGCATCAAGATCGGCACCATTGCCGACCTGATCCACTACCGCACCCTCAACGAGCATACCGTAGAGCGTCAGGATGAAGGCACCTTGCAGACAGAGTACGGTGACTTCCGCTACGTAACCTTCCGTGACGAAATTCAGGGCTGTACCCATCTGGCGCTGATGAAGGGCGATGTCACGCCTGAAGAGTCAACGCTGGTGCGCGTTCATATCCGCGATGAAGTGCTGCGTGATGTGGTGGGTGTGCGTCCAGGTGATCAGGTGAAATGGACCATGCGCCGGGCGCTCAAGCGTGTGGCGGATGAGGGCAAGGGCGTGGTGTTGCTGCTCGATTCCGGTCGTCGGGTTGATCTGGGCAACGCCATCGACAACCTGCTCAATGCCGACCGCAGCCGTTCCAAGGTTAACGTCAGTGCTTCCGGTGCCTACCTGACGGTCGGAACCGGCTCACAGATACTGCGTGATCTGGGTGTGCGCAAGATGCGTCTGCTCAGCTCACCGATGAAATTCAATGCGATCTCCGGTTTCGATCTGGAAATCGAAGAATATATTCCCTACGAGGATTGATGGACACGCTTATGACAGTACAAGTATTTGAAGGCGATTTCGTCAGCGCCAACGGTAAATATGCCATCGTAGTCGGCCGCTTCAACGCGTTCGTCGTTGAAAGCCTGCTGGATGGTGCCATTGATGCACTGACCCGCCACGGTGTGGCTGAAGAGAACATCCGCGTTATCCGTGTGCCGGGTGCATTCGAGATTCCGTTGGTGGTCAAGCGTCTGGCACAGCAGCAGAAAGATGATGCGATCATCGCCCTGGGGGCCGTGATTCGTGGTGGTACACCGCATTTCGAATATGTTTCCGGCGAGAGCTCCAAGGGTGTTGCCCAGGTCTCCATGGATTTCGATATTCCGGTCGCTAACGGCATCCTGACCGTTAACTCCATCGAACAAGCCATTGAACGCTCTGGTACCAAGGCTGGTAACAAGGGAGCAGAAGCAGCACTGTCCGCACTGGAAATGGTCAGTCTGCTACGACAGCTTGAGGCCTGAGCATGAACGACACGACTCCGCGTAAAAAGGGCAAGCCGAGCCTGACCGAAATGCGCCGCAACGCCCGCAGCTTTGCGTTGCAGGCACTGTATCAGTGGTCCGTGGCAGGACAGCTGGTCAACGAGATCGAAGCCCAGTTCCGTGTCGACAACGACATGAGCGCGACGGATATCAAGCTGTTCTGTGAACTGCTGCGTGGTGTGACCAGCGGCAGCAAAACACTGGACGAAGCGTACCGTCCGTTTCTGGATCGCCCGTTGGCAGATCTGGACCCGGTCGAGCTGAGCGTACTGCGTATCGGTGCCTACGAACTGATTCATCGGTTGCAGGTACCGTACCGCGTGGCGATCAACGAAAGTGTTGAGCTGGCCAAGGTGTTCGGTGCGACCGAGAGCCACAAGTACGTTAACGGTATTCTCGACAAGCTGGCCCAGCGAGTGCGTGGAGAAGAGATCCGGGCACGGCGTTCAGGCAACTGAAGTTGATGCCGGTTAACCGTGGGCGAATTTGAGCTGATCCGCCGCTGCTTCATGCAGGCAGCGCAGGGTCCGGGAGTGGTCACCGGTATCGGTGACGACTGTGCCGTGCTGCAGGTGCCTGATGGGCAGCAGTTGGTGGTGTCGATCGATACCCTGGTTGAGGGCGTGCATTTTCTGCCCGGTACGGCACCTGAGCAGGTCGCCTGGCGTTTGCTGGGAGCGGCGGTCAGTGATCTGGCCGCTGCTGCCGCAACACCTGCCTGGCTGACGCTGGCGCTGACCCTGCCGCAGGCGGATCCCGTATGGCTGGAACCCTTTGCCGCGGCACTGGCAACCCGTGCCCGCGAACTGGGCATCAGCCTGGTGGGCGGTGATACCACGCGCGGTCCCTGCCTGACCCTGAGTGCTCAGGTTCACGGCTGGGTACCGGCCGGCCAGGCGTTGCTGCGCAGTGGTGCTCGCGCCGGGGATCGCATTCTGGTCTCCGGTACGCTGGGCGACAGCCGTGGCGGACTGGAAACCCTGTTGCAGCCGACCCCATCCAACAGGAATGTGGACTGGCTGCAGCAGCGCTTCTACCGGCCTGAGCCCCGGGTGGAGTTGGCCCGACAGCTGCGTCCGTGGTTGCAGGCCGGGCTGGATATTTCCGACGGTCTGCTGGCTGATCTGCAGCATGTGCTGGATGCATCGGCGGCAGGGGCGGTAGTCGAACGGGATCAGGTGCCCTGTTCGGCCGCGCTGTTGAATAGTTATCCACAACAGGCTCAAGAATGGGCGCTGTCTGGTGGTGAAGATTTTGAACTGTGCCTCGCGGTTGCGCCTGCTGACGTTGCCGCATGCATGGCGGTGGCCGAACGTCTCGGTGTTGCGTTGACCGATATCGGTCGGTTCTGCGCCGAGCCGGGACTGACGGTTGTGACGGCCGATGGCTGTCCGGTTGACGGGCTGGCACGGGGTTATGATCATTTCAAGGAGTCGACATGAACAAGGCACCGGCATCGGTTTGGCGCAACCCGATTCATTTCCTGGCGTTTGGGCTGGGCAGCGGTGCGGCGCCGAAAGCGCCGGGTACTGTTGGTACTTTGGCAGCTGTTCCGCTCTGGTATCTGATGGCCCAAACCACCCTGCCGGTCTATCTGTGCCTGACCCTGATCGCATTTGTGATCGGAATATGGCTCTGTGGTCGTACGTCACGCGATCTGGGTGTGCATGACCACGGCGGTATTGTCTGGGATGAATTTGTTGGTTACTGGATTACCATGATTGCGGTACCGGTGGACTGGGTCTGGGCGCTGCTCGGGTTTGCCCTGTTCCGCCTGTTCGACATCTGGAAGCCCTGGCCGATTGGTCCGGTTGACCGTCGGGTACATGGCGGATTGGGAATCATGCTTGACGATGTGCTGGCCGGTGCTTTTGCCGCGCTGGTGTTGCAGGGCCTGCTGTGGTGGTGGGGTTAACCACCACACCCGGTGCCCGTGAAACGAATCTGTGACAGAGGAACGACCAAGGTGTCAGTACAGTATGTAGCCGATTCACGGCTGCCGACCCCCTGGGGGGTGTTTACCATGGTGGGGTTTGAAGACCCGGCCAACGGCAAGGAACATGTTGCTCTGGTGTTCGGTGATGTGGCCGGCGACGAGCCGGTGCTGGCTCGAATCCACTCCGAGTGTCTGACCGGTGATGCGTTGTTCAGTTTGCGTTGCGACTGCGGTTTTCAGTTGCAGGAGGCGCTCAAACGTATCGCCGAGGCGGGCAAGGGGGTGCTGCTGTATCTGCGTCAGGAAGGCCGTGGCATCGGCTTGCTGAACAAGATCAAAGCGTATCACCTGCAGGATGGCGGTGCCGATACCGTCGAAGCCAATGAACAGCTTGGTTTTGCCGCTGACATGCGCGACTACACCATGTGCGAACCGATGTTGGAACATTTGGGCATCAAGGCGGTGAAGCTGATGACCAATAACCCGCGCAAGGTGGCGGCGCTGGAGAAGTACGGCGTCAACGTCAGTGAACGGGTGCCGCTGCAGGTGGGCAAGAACCGCCACAATGAAGATTACCTGCAGACCAAAATGGGCAAGCTCGGCCATATGATGACCGAACACCATTTCAAGCAAGGTGACGAGTAAACAGCGGGCTTAGCCCTCTGTGTCACCCTGCAGCCGCTGCCGGATCGAAGCCTCGATACCGGCAGCATTCAAACCGCATTCGGCCAGTTGTTCGTCCCGTCCGGCGTGGGCAATCCAGTAATCGGGAATCCCCAATCTCAATACCGGGGTTGTCAGTCCGGCATCCTGAGCATACTCAACCACCGCTGATCCGGCTCCGCCCTGTCGCGCATGGTCCTCGACCGTCACCAGCAGGTCATGTGCGGCCGCCATCCGATTGATCACCGCTGTATCCAGTGGTTTCACGAAGCGCATATCCACCAGCGTGTAATCGTTGGTCTCGGCCACCTGTTGCGTCGCCGCCAGCAATGGGCCGAAGTTGAGTAGCGCAACCTGCTTTCCTGCCCGTAGCGTACGGCTGTTGCCGAGCGTCACTGGTGTGGGGACTTTTGCCTGAGGCAAAGCGGCACTGCCGCGTGGATAACGAACGGCAGCCGGGCCAGGGTGCTGGTAACCCAGGGTCAGCATGGCGTCCAGTTCCTGCTCGTCGGCGGGCGTCATCACCACCATTTCGGGCAGGCAGCGCAGATAGGCGATATCGAAACAGCCGGCGTGGGTGGCGCCATCTTCGCCGACCAGACCGGCGCGGTCGATGGCAATGAGTACGTCCAGCTGCTGGGTCGCGATATCGTGAACGACCTGATCATAGGCCCGCTGCAGAAAGGTGGAATAGATCGCCAGTACCGGTTTCATGCCGCCACAGGCGAGGCCTGCTGCGAGTGTGGCGGCATGTTGTTCGGCGATGGCAACATCGAAATAACGCTCGGGGTAACGCGCGGCAAACGCGACCAGATCCGATCCCTCGCGCATCGCCGGGGTGATGCCGGTCAAACGGTCATCCACCGCAGCAGTGGCGCATAGCCAGCGGCCGAATACATTGCAGTACTTGGGACGTTTGGGGGCACTGGCGGTAGCGTGCGGGCTGACCGGATCGATCTTGGTCAGGGCATGGTAGCCCACCGGGTCGGCCTCGGCAGGGGCGAAACTCTTGCCCTTGCGGGTGATGACATGCAGAAACTGGGGCCCTGAGCGCTGCAGTGCCTGCTCCAGTGCCGGCAGCAGCAGGCTGAAGTCATGGCCATCTACCGGTCCGCTGTAGTGGAAATCCAGGGCTTCAAACAGTGTGCTGGTGACTGTCCCTTCCGCTTTCTGTTTCAGATTGCGGGCCAGGTAGCTGGCCAGACCGCCCTCGTTACGCGAAATCGACATGTCGTTGTCGTTCAGGATAACCAGCAGGTTGGCACCGGTATGGGCAGCGTGATTGAGTGCTTCGAACGCCATGCCAGCGGTCATGGCACCGTCGCCGATTACGGCTATGCTGTGGCGGTCACGGCCCTGCAATCGGTGCGCCAGCGCCATGCCCAGTGCGGCCGAGATCGAAGTGCTGGAGTGGCCGGTGCCAAAGGTATCGAACGGGCTTTCGCTGCGCTTGGGAAAGGGGGAAAGTCCGCCGGCCTGGCGCATGCTCAGCATCTGCTCACGGCGACCGGTGAGAATCTTGTGTGGATAACTCTGGTGGCCTACATCCCAGATCAGGTCATCGTCCGGTGTGTGCAGCAGGTAGTGCAGGGCGATGGTCAGCTCGACAACACCGAGACCGGCACCAAAATGGCCGCCGGTCTGGCCGACGCTGTAGAGCAGAAAAGCGCGCAATTCGCGGGCCAGTTGCGGCAGCTGTGAACGTGACAGCCTGCGCAGTGCCGACGGCTCATTGGCCTGATCCAGCAGTGGCGTGGCTGGACGTTGGGTCGGGATCTGGTGAAATAGCATCAGTGATCACGGTTGACGATGTAATGGGTCAGGGCGATCAGATCGTCCGCATCGTCACCGTAGGTGGACAGTATCCCGATCGCTTCGTCATGCAGCTGCTGCAGGCGTGCGCGGGCACCGTCGAGGCCGAGCAGGGCCGGATAGGTCGGTTTGTTCTGTGCTGCGTCGGAGCCTTGCGGTTTACCCAGGGTAGCGGTATCACCTTCGATATCGAGTAGATCATCCTGGATCTGGAAGGCGAGGCCGATCAGATCACCGTAACGGCGCAGGTCGGGCAGTTTGTCGTCCCCGGCAGTACCGGCGGACAGTGCTCCGAGCTCGACGGCGGCGGTGATCAGCGCGCCGGTCTTGCAGGCGTGCATCGCTTGCAACTGTTCCAGTGTCAGCGGCTTGCCCACATGAGCAAGGTCGAATGCCTGACCGGCGACCATGCCGCGTTCGCCACTGGCGCGGGCAAGCGTGTTGAGCATGCGCAGCTGCAGGGCGGCGGGGTAGCCGTTGATCGGTTCGCTGAGGTGTTCAAAGGCCAGGCATTGCAGCGCATCACCGGCGAGAATGGCGCTGGCCTCATCGAAGGCGATATGACAGGTGGGTTGGCCCCGGCGCAGGTCATCGTCATCCATGGCGGGCAGGTCATCATGCACCAGTGAGTAGCTGTGGATGCACTCGATGGCAACGGCGGCGCGTTTGGTCAACTCATTGGGGAGTTGGCCGGTGCAGAGCTGGTGACTCAGGTACACAAGTGCCGGGCGCAGGCGCTTGCCGCCATTGAGCAAACCGTGGCGCATGGTCTGCTGAAGCCTGGGTTCGATGCTGCCGGCCGTACTAATCAGCTGGTCCAGTTGCTGCTCGACCTGGTTACGGTGCTGCTGCAACAGCTGTGCGAGACGGTTCATGCCGATGGCGCTCCATTGCCTGGGAAATCGGTCACCTCTATTTCGCCGTCCTGTTCGGTCAGCAGCTGCACTTTCTGTTCGGCCTGTTGCAGGATGCCCTGACAGTCGCGGGTCAGTCGAATGCCCTCCTCGAAGGCCTTGAGTGCGTCTTCGATAGGCAGGTCGCCCTGTTCAAGTTGTTCGACCAGCCCTTCAAGCTGTTGCAGGGCCTGTTCAAAGTCCGGTGTTTTCGGTTTGCGTGCCATGGCGGTGTATTGTCTCCTCTAGGCTGCTCACGTTAACCAACCGTGTGATAACGGTCAATCCGGCATCGGGAAAAACCCCGGTAAAGAGGATGAACACCCGTTCTATTCTGGTATTATCGTGGTGGGCAGCGGCTGTATCTTGCCTGTGTATTCGGTCGGAAATTCTATTCAGGAGCGATCAGTGGATCTGGCTACCCTCGTTGGTCTTATCGGGGCCTTTGGTATCATCATCGCGGCTATGGTACTTGGCGGCGATATCGGTGTTTTTGTTAACCCTCCCTCAATCCTGATTGTTGTCGGCGGCACCTTGCTGGTGGTGTTGATGAAGTTCACGCTGGCCCAGTTTCTGGGGTCGGGCAAGGCGATGGTCAAGGCCTTCATGTTCAAGTCAGTGAACCCGGAAGATATTATTGCGGAAACTGTTGATCTGGCCGACGCGGCGCGTAAAGGGGGATTGCTGTCGCTGGAAGACAAGCAGGTCTCGTTGGACTTCATGCAGCGGGGCATTCAGCTGTTGGTGGATGGCCACGATCCGGAGGTGGTCAAGCAGCTGCTGAACAAGGAAGCTCGGCTGACCTACGACCGCCACGATTTCGGCAGCAAGTTGTTCCGAGCCATGGGTGATGTGGCCCCGGCGATGGGCATGATCGGCACCCTGGTGGGCCTGGTACAGATGCTGTCCAACATGTCCGACCCCAAATCGATCGGTCCGGCAATGGCGGTGGCACTGCTGACCACACTGTACGGAGCCATGATCGCCAACATGTTCGCACTGCCGGTGGCTGACAAGCTGGAGGTGCGTCGTGACGAGGAAGCACTCAATCAGGCCCTGGTTATTGACGGTTTGCTGGCCATCCAGGCGGGGCAGAACCCACGTGTAATCGATCAAATGCTGCGCAATTATCTGCCTGAAGGCAAACGCGTCGTTGCCGAAAGCTGAGGGAGTCGGCAATGAGTGACGAGAACGAAGAAAAGTGTAAATGTCCTCCTGCAGGGGCGCCCATGTGGATGGCGACCTTTGCCGACCTGATGTCGCTGTTGATGTGCTTTTTCGTTCTGCTGCTGTCCTTTTCCGAGATGGATGTGCTCAAGTTCAAGCAGCTGGCCGGTTCCATGCGTGAGGCTTTCGGCGTTCAGACCCAGATCAAGGTCGAGGATATTCCCAAGGGGACCTCGATCATTGCTCAGGAGTTCAGCCCTGGACGTCCTGAACCGACGCCGTTGAATGAAGTGCGGCAGATGACGGTCAACAATGACATGAACAGCCTCGATATCCGCTCGCTTGAAGGCGAGGCGCAGGTAGAGGATAAGCTCAAAGGGCTGGAAGAGCTGCGCCGTGAGCAGGAAGCCGAAGCGCGAGAGCAGGCGATTGCAGTGGCGGAGGCATTGTCGGCTGAAATCGGTGAAGGCAGTATCGAGGTGGAAACCGAAGGCACTCGCATCATCATCCGGGTCAAGGAACGTGGTGCCTTTGACTCGGGCTCGGCAGAACTCAAATTTGCCTATATTCCGGTGATTGCCAAGATCCGGGACCTGTTGCTCGATATCAGCGGCAAGGTGGCGATCGAAGGGCATACGGATAACCTGCCCTATGGTGGCCGTCGCTTTGAATCCAACTGGGATCTGTCCGCGGCCAGGGCGCTGTCGGTGGCGCATGAACTGTTTGCCGACCGGCGGATTGATCAATCCCGTTTCAGCATTACCGGATATGCCGAAGCGCGCCCCTTGGGCCCGAACAATACAGCGGCCTTGCGTGCCCGTAACCGCCGCGTCGAAATTGTTATCCAGAAGGGTGATGCCGAGGAGGCACTGGAAAAACTGCAGTCGCGAGAAGAGGGCGATACCGAGGGTGAGCCGATTGACCCGGGTGTTCTGTTCTGAGCATAAAAAAACCGCCTGATGGCGGTTTTTTTACATCGGCCGATTGCAGCGACTTACTTGGCGGCGTCCAGCATGTACTCGATAGCGACTTTCAGTTCAGTATCGGAGCAGTCCATGCAGGTGCCTTTCGGCGGCATGGCATTGATGCCGGTGATGGCAGTGGCCAGCAAGGCGTCGATACCTTTCTCGGCCCGCGGCGCCCAGGCAGCAGCATCACCGAACTTGGGTGCGCCAGCAACGCCGGCAACGTGGCATACCGCACACTTGGTATTGTATACCTCTTCGCCGGAACGCTCGGCCATGGCTGCAGCCGGAGTCAGCAGCATGGTAGCTGCGGCGATCAGCAGTGATTTTTTCATTGCAGGTTTCCTTTGTTTGGTCAGGCTTACACTTGATTATACTCAATACGCTGAGTTTAGGTTTGGTATTGGACAAATGTAAATAGAACGAAGGTGCGGCATGTTGCCGCCCCTCTGTTTACGTTCAGGAAAGTCCTGCGGTTTACCTAGCGTGCGCGCCCAAGGCGCATGGCGAATTCGGCTTGCCCCTGCAGCAGGCGGTCATGGCAGCGTGAGCGTTCCTGCAGGCGATGTTCACGAATGGCCTGCTCAAGTACTTCGTGGGGCACCGCAACCAGGTTGCGGACATCTTCAATGGAGTAACCGCGGTTCAGCAACTGCTTCAGCTGAGCGGTGAGTCGAATCGAACTCATAATGGCATCCTCTTTAGTGTCATGACGCCATTATGAACTGCAGATTGTGACGGTCTGGTGTCAGTTGTGCGCTGTTTTCTTGACGAGGTTGGCACCCATTGCGGCGGCGGCCAGAACTACAAACAGGGAACCGGCGACGGCCAGCAGCTCAGCCATGGTAAAACCGGCAAATACTTCGGGGGTATAACCGCATGACTCCCAGATTTCAAACATCCACGGCCACCACAGCTCTGGAGTAAACCAGGTTGGCAAGCCCGAATCCAGAGAGCAGGCGCTTTCAATCCAGGTACGCTCGGTTGCCAGTGTACGCCAGCTGCGTTCACTGAAGCCCAGTGCAATAATCAAGGTCAGCAGATGACAGCCGGTCTGTGCTTTCGGACAGCGGGGCGTCAGCAGCGCCGCAAGTGCGACCAAAATCAGTGCAAACAACCACAAGCGTATATGGATACAAAGAACACAGGGTCCGTAATCAAGCACGTACTGGAAATAAAGTGCGACACTCTCCGCCAGCAGTGCGCCAATCAGCAAAACCAGCCAATAAATACGTGAGCCCAGCAGCTGCAGAGAGAACATTATCAAGCCTCTTTTAATTATAAATCATATAGTTGCCAGAGTAGCTTTATGCCTGCGGTGGAGCAAGTCTTATGCTGATTGGCGCAGTTGGGGCTTAACAGAAAAGTACTAAAACAGGGCACGATCAGGTCTAATAGCTTACATTTGGTGCATTGTATGCACTAATGTAGTGTTTTATTATTAGTCAGCTTTGTCGCGTCAGAACATATCCAGGTCACCTGCTTTTCGTCAGATCCTGCCTGAATCCAACTGTGACTGCAGAGGGTCTTTGTACCGTCTGCGCGCCGTTCTGACCAATATCCGCTTCATCGTCTGAGGTACTTAATGTCCTATATTCACAACACCATCGCTGGCCTGATGGCCTCGAGCCCTGCACAGACCGAATTTTATCAAGCGGTCGAAGAGGTGCTTGAATCGCTGGAACCATTGTTGGAACAGAGCCCTCACTATAGTGACAATCGTATCATCGAACGCATGGTAGAACCTGAACGTCAGATCATGTTCCGGGTGCCTTGGGTTGATGATCAGGGCAAGGTACAGATCAACAAGGGTTACCGTATCGAGTTCAACTCGGCACTGGGTCCTTACAAGGGCGGACTGCGCTTCCACCCGTCGGTCAATGCTGGCATTATCAAATTCCTTGGTTTTGAACAGATTTTCAAAAATGCACTGACCGGTCTGCCGATCGGCGGTGGCAAGGGCGGTGCCAATTTCGATCCGAAAGGCCGTTCCGACCAGGAAATCATGCGTTTCTGTCAGTCCTACATGACCGAACTCTACCGTCATATCGGTCCGACGACCGACGTGCCGGCCGGTGATATTGGTGTAGGAGCCCGTGAGATCGGCTATATGTTCGGCATGTACAAGCGCCTGACGGGCCGTTACGAAGGTGTCCTGACCGGTAAGGGGCTGCTCTGGGGTGGTTCTCTGGTGCGTAAGGAAGCGACCGGTTACGGTTGTGTCTACTTTGCCGATAACATGCTGAAAGCGCATGCGGACACGCTCAATGGCAAAACCTGCCTGGTGTCCGGTGCCGGTAACGTGGCGATCTACACCATCGAGAAGTTGTACCAGCTGGGCGCACGTCCGGTGACCTGCTCTGATTCCAGTGGCACGTTGTACGATAGCCACGGCATCAATCTGGAAACACTGAAGGTGTTGAAGGAAGAGAAACGCGTCTCCCTGCGTGAATACCTGAACGAATTCCCGCACGCGGAATTCACCCCGACCGAAGCCTATCCGGAAGATGGTCATGCGGTATGGCGTTACAAGGCGGATGCGGCTTTCCCGTGTGCGACTCAGAACGAACTGACCGAAGCCGATGCGCGCGTGCTGCTGGACAATGGTTGCCGCTGTATCAGTGAAGGTGCCAACATGCCGTCAACGCCGGAAGCGGTGGAGTTGTTCATTGCCAACCGTATCCATTACGGGCCGGGCAAGGCGGCAAATGCAGGTGGCGTGGCGACCAGCCAGTTGGAAATGAGCCAGAATGCGAGCATGCAGAACTGGACATTCGAGCAGGTTGATCAGCAGCTGCAGGCGATCATGGCCGATATCTATACTCGCTGCAGCGAGACAGCGAAGGAATTCGACCAGCCCTATAATTTGGTGTTGGGTGCGAATATTGCCGGCTTCCGCCGGGTGGCTGATGCCATGCTGGAGCAGGGCGTAGTCTGATCCTGCACGGTTAAGTCCAAAAAAAGCCCGCATTGTTCTGCGGGCTTTTTTGTTGGCGGCTGGCGGAGATGTCAGTCGGCCTTGACCTGCTCGGTGAACTGGCCGATGGTGGCGACGACGCGTTGAGCTTCTTCACGAATTTCAAGCATGACCGCACCGGTCTTGTTCGCGAGGATCACGCCCTGTTCTATCTGGGCCTGGCTGCTGCGGGTTTCATCGGCGGCATTGGAGGCTAATTGCCGATTCTGTTCGACGACCTGCTTGATCTCTTCAGTGGCCAGGCTGGTGCGTTGTGCCAGGTTGCGTACTTCATCCGCGACCACGGCAAACCCTCGTCCCTGTGAACCGGCACGTGCCGCTTCGATCGCAGCATTAAGGGCGAGGAGATTGGTTTGCTCGGCAATTTCCTGAATGACGGCTACGATGCGGCCGATTTTGCCTGACTGCTCGTTGAGTGCCAGCACTTGGTCAGAGACGGTCTTCAGACGGGTTTCAATGCTACGCACCATTTCGACGGTTTCCTCTACCGCCCGCGCACCATTCACAGCGCTGTTGTCGGTTTCCAGTGCGGTTTCATAGGCAATTTGTGCCGCATCTGATTCTGCGTTGCGGCGCAGGACCTCGGGCGTGATATTGCTGGCAATCTTGATGACGCCAAAGAGCTCACCCAGTGCGTTATACACGGGATTGTAGGTTGCACGTAGCCATACAGCCTGGCCTGACCGGCTTTCCCGTTCAAAAATGTCGGAAATGTATTCGCCCTGATTCAGCCGTTTCCAGAACTGTTTGTAGTCGGTGCTTGCGGTGTAATCGGAAGCGCAGAATAAGCTGTGGTGACGGCCTTCTATTTCGTGTGCTGCATAGCCCATGGTTGTGAGAAAGTTGTCGTTGGCGCGTACCACTTCACCGTCGAGGTTGAATTCGATGACGGCCATTGAGCGGTTGATCGCATTAAGAAAGCTTTTATGCAGCTGTTCGGCCTCAACGGCCTCGGTAATATCCTTGGCCAGCTTGATCACCTTGACGACTCGGCCATTCATGTCGACTACCGGCATGTAGCTGGCTTCAAGCCAGATGCTGTCGCCATTCTTGTTCAGGCGGTTGAAACGGTCGCTGACACTTTTATTTCGGGCCAATTCGCGCCAGAACTGAGTATAGGCGGGGCTTTGGGTCAGGCTGCGTGTGCATAACATGCTGTGATGCTGTCCGATCAGCTCATCTTCACGGTAGCCGCTGGCCTGCTGAAACAAGAGGTTGGCGGTGAGAATCTTGCCATCAGGCGTAAACTCAATCATCGCCATATTGTCGCGGATGGCATCAATCAACTGATGTGCTTCGAACAGCTGTTCCTTGGAGGTCGATAATTCTTGCTTCAGTTTGCGTGCAAACATGTGACACGTCCCGTATTACGGCTATTTTGGGGGAGGCATCTGTGGAAGCTCGGGCAATGAGTGGGGGAAACACCAAAGCACACAGAGTCATATATTAAAATTATTGGTTAATATATGCATTTATTTCGTCATCAAAAGGTGACATACGTCATTGTGAGGTTTGTCGGATCAGTGGCTGTCGCCGATAATATGAGTACCTTGAGCGGGCAAGGTGTGATCGGGCCGCGATCAACGGTTCTCGCTGTCGGCCGCGCGGGCCAGTAACCGGTCCAGCCAACGCGTCGGCAGGACACGGCGCAAATAGCCCAACAAATAGGTTGGCACAGTCACATAGTAGCGTGGCCGTGGGCGCTTGCTTTCCAGTGCATGCTGTAATGCTTTGAACACGGCCTCGGGTGGGAGGGTAAAGCTGGAGTCCTGCTTGTCACCGCCCTCCAGGCGTTTTAGCACCCCGGCGTACACCTGAGCATGCGCGCTGCGTATATAGTTGATATTGCGCTTGAAGGCTGTCAGTGCGTTGTGTCGAAAAGCACTGCTGATTGGCCCGGGTTCGATCAGGCTGATATGGATACCGCTGCCGCGAAGTTCCTGACGGTAGGTATCGGTGATCCCTTCGATAGCGAACTTGGACGCGTTGTAAGCTCCGCGATACTTCATGGCGACGAGACCGAGCACGGAAGAGTTCATGATGATACGGCCGCTGCCCTGCTGGCGCATGATCGGCAATACCCGATTGGTCAGTTCGACCCAGCCAAACACATTGGTTTCAAATTGGGCACGCAATACGCCCCGACTCAAATCTTCCACTGCGCCGGGCTGGCCGTAAGCCCCATTGTTGAACAGCGCATCGAGCCGACCGCCGGTCAGCTCAAGCGCATGGGCGACCCCCCGCTCGATCGATGCCGAGGAGTTCAAATCAAGCACGAAACTTTCCAGCCCCATGGCTTCGAGCGCCACCACATCATCAGGATTACGCACGGTTGCCAGTACACGGTAGCCGGATTCACGCAGCCGGATAGCGCAGTGTTGACCAATGCCGGTAGAGCAGCCGGTAATAAGTATGGATTGCGTCACATTTGCCTCTTTTCAGGACCGTCGATGTTATGCACACCGCAGTGTGACGAATTCAACGATATCAGGATGATGTGGAAACAGGTGCCTCGGACGCCCCCTGTTGGCAATGCCTTGTTGCTCGGGTGTCCCGGTGGACATGGGGATGCTTTACGACTAATACTTCCATTCGATATACGTGATCTGTCCGCTGTTGCTTTGCACTACATACGTGACTTTCTTGATTTCGTATTCGTATATACGCCCGTGTGTGCTGCCTTTCCGCCTGCACGACATGACGGAGGGTTTAGCGCACACTTTGCCCGAGTAGCTTTTTGTTGGTTTTATGTGCTGATGGATTTTTGCGACCGGATCTCCGGTTTTGATCAGGACGCGTCCGTCGTTCAGTCTGAAACCTGCATGTGCATTGCTTGCCAATACGCATGACAATGCCAGCGTTGTGACTGTTGTTTTCAATGTGCTCATTGTTCTTCCCTGATATGCAAACATCCTTTATTGCCGACGACTTCGGCTCATTTGCGCCACTCAATATACAGACCCTGAAAGCGACTGACTACAGGCGTGCGGCCGGGATGCTGAAGGGGTGGTTGCATCTTTTACACCGTTAGCAGTCCGAGTTACCCACGAACAGTAGACACCTTCTATAGTTAGGTTTACCCCTGACGCGGAGGTGTAAGATGGCCAGGAAAAAGTACCAGCACTATA
>NZ_PYGI01000010.1 GCF_003014615.1 Marinobacterium halophilum
GTGAAACGCGTCATCGCCGATGGTAGTGTGGGGTTTCCCCATGTGAGAGTAGGTCATCGCCAGGCACTTAATATGAAAACCCCGGTCTCGTTGAGACCGGGGTTTTTGCTTGTGGGGCGTAAGCACTCCACACCCCCCATACATCGCAGCCCCTTCCGCGACCCTCCATGCCTCAAGGGGCCGACCCATCTGCAACCCTCCAGACCGATCCAAGGCACGGAAGGGTTTGCTTATCTATCACTCATCCTGAGCCATCGTCTCAATCAGACCTTCCTTGATATTCAAATAGTCGTATTCCAATATGCCGAGAAAGGCCTGTGCGGCTTTGACTGCTTCTACATGTTCGGTTGATGAAATGCGCCAGTAGTAGCGGTATTCGGTACTGATATCCTGAGCCAAGGTAAGTATTGCCAGTAAGTGACGGCTACGCTCATCAGCATCTATACGGTCTGTAAGCACGTCCAGGCGTTGCGGTTGCAGGCGAATACTCTCAGCGATATGTGCAGGCAAGTACCAGCGTTCAGCCATTCGTGCGCCGACCTGGTAGTGCGAGAGACCAAAGCACGTCAGTTCGGCCTGTTCCAGTGTGTTCGAGTTGCAACCAGGGTGGTCGCGCAGGAAATCCCGGTAATCCTTAAACGCCTGAATCATGAGGGGAAGGCCGCAGTCATGGAGCATGCCGAGTGCCTGCTGGTCATCAGTATTGATGCCCAGACACAGGCTCTCTGCCAAGGATACGGATAGTTTGGATACATCCCGGGCAGTATCCCAAAAACGCTCCATACGGCCTGTTTTCTTCAGTGTGTTGTGCATGATGATCAGACGGATGAGGTTGAGCACACGCTCAAATCCAAGCAGGTTTATGGCGTGCTCAATGGAGGTAATCCGTACTGCCAAACCGTAATAGGGACTGTTGATTGATTTCAGAATGGCAGCATAGATGGCGACATCATTCTTGATCAATGCAGCAATCACTCCCAGCTCAGGATGTGCCAGTTTGCACTGTTTGTTCAGTTGCACCAGAATTTCTGGCTGTGGGGGGATGAGAGAGTTGAACGACGTTTGATGCATACTGAAAACCGGATAAGTGTTCGACTGCAAGCGTGACTTGCTTGCCCTGATTGCCACCAGTATAGTGCCGCACACTTTCGGATTCAGCAGGTCATATCGTGAAACTTGATAATCCACCGAGAAAGCCCTTTGTCGCTAGAGGCGCGGGTGTGCGGCGGTGTGAAGGCTGCCGTTTGCCACAGGAAGTCTGTATCTGTGAATGGCGCACTACGGTTCCGGCACGCTGCCAGTTCTGGCTGTTGACCCATCGCTACGAATTCTACAAGCCGACGAATACAGGGCGTTTGATTGTTGATTCGATAGCGCATACACGGGTTTTCGAATGGTCACGTACCGAGCCATCATCCGAATTGCTGACAGCTCTGGCGGATGAGCGTTATACCCCCTGTTTGGTGTTCCCGGCAGGAGAGGATTATCAGCACCGCATGGTCGATAGCCTGAGCAGTGACAGCCGTATTCCCGTGTTCATCATCCTCGATGGGACATGGCGGCAGGCACGCAGAATGTTCCGGCACAGCCGTTACCTGCAGGATATTCCGGTGATCGAGCCGAAGACAGACCGTCTGAGCCGCTACCAGTTACGGCGTTCCAAGATAGATCATCATCTGTGTACGGCTGAGGTGGCAGTCGCTTTGCTTGAGCAGGTGGGTGACGTAGCGGCAGCTACACATCTGGAAGAATACTTCGAGCGCTTCAACAGCGGGTATATTGCAACGCGCAGGCGCTGGGCAGGACGGGAGCCCGAATAAGCTCCCGTATCACTGGGATCAGTGAGTTTCTTCAGTCGCCGGCTGCTCGGCGGACTGCTGCATCTGCTGGGCATAAAGGGCGTCGAAGTTGACCGGTGCCAACATCAGCGGAGGGAAGCTGGCTTTGGTCACAAAGTTGTCGACGGCTTCACGCGCATAGGGGAACAGCAGGTTAGGACAGAACGCACCCAGGGTGTGGTGCAGCTCTGGGCCTTCGATACCGGCAATCAGGAAGATACCCGCCTGCTGCACTTCGACCAGGAAAGCGGTCTCGTCGGCATTCTTGGCGGTCACGGTCAGGGTCAGGACCACTTCGTAGTGCTTCTCATCCAGAGTGGTGGTGCGGGTGTTCATCTCTAGATTGATCTCGGGCTGCCAAGGCTGTGTGAACGCTTTGGCACCGGCAGGTGTTTCCAGTGAAGCGTCCTTTACAAACACGCGCTGCAGGGCGAATTGGGGCTGATTTGCTGTTTCAGACATGTGTTAATCCTTAGGTGAGGTCTTGTTGTTGTCGCATCAGGAAGCGAGCAGTGTATCGAGCTGTCCCTGGCGTTCCAGTGCGTACAGTTCGTCACAGCCGCCGACATGGGTCTGGCCGATGAAGATCTGGGGTACTGTCCGTCTCTGGCTGCGCTGCATCATTTCCTGACGCAGGCTCGGATCGGCTTCAATATCGAATGCTGTATAATCCACACCTTTGCTGTCGAGCAGCGCCAGAGCGCGTGTACAGAAAGGGCACCAGCGGTTCAGGTAAATCGTTACGTCGGTCATAGGGCTCACTTGACGATCGGCATGTTCTGGCCTTTCCATTCGGTCATGCCACCGCTTAAGCGCACGACATGTTCGAATCCGGCGGCCTTCAGTTGCTTGGCGGCGGTACCGGCAGCCTGGCCCAGGTTGCAGACCACAATAACCGGCTTGTCCTTGAACTTGTCCAGTTCACTCAGGCGGCTTTCCAGATTGGCCAGCGGGATGTGATGTGCGCCGGTAATGCGTCCGGTATCCCATTCCTTGCGGGTGCGGATATCCAGGACCACACCCGACTCCTTATTGATCAGGCGGGTCGCCTCCGCAGGCGTGACCGATTTCCCGGCTTTGCGCTTTTCGGTAGCCAGCAGGATGAGAAGCGTCAGTACCCAGGCACCGACCAGATAGTAATGCTGTGTTGCGAATTCGATCAGGCGTTCCATAGTAATTCCGGTCAAAGGGACGGAGAGAAAGCCAACAAGTATACAATGCCACCGTGACAGCGATAAGGGCATGCCGTGAAAAGCTGGGCCGGGCGGTTAGCTAATCCTGCGCCAAGACAGTAAAATGGTTGCCTGTTTTTTAATCGACTGGACAGACATAGCACCCATGACTGATGCACGTGCAACCAAAGCCCTGATTATTCTTGATGGCTTCGGCGTGGAGTCCACGCCCTCTTCCGCAGTGGATGCTGCCTACACGCCCACTTGGGACCGACTGCTGTCGCAGCACCCCAACTCCCGTATCCAGACATCCGGCATGGCGGTCGGCCTGCCGGACGGGCAGATGGGCAATTCAGAAGTGGGACACATGAACATCGGTGCTGGCCGCACGGTGTATCAGAACTTCACCCGCATCTCCAAGTCGATCGCCGATGGTGACTTCTTCGAGAACGCTGCGCTGTGTACGGCGATGGATACGGCCATAGCAGCCGGTCGTGCCGTGCATGTAATGGGTTTGTTGTCTCCCGGCGGTGTACACAGCCACGAGGAACACATCTTTGCGTTGCTGGAAATGGCGGTCAAGCGTGGTGCTCAAGACGTGTACCTGCATGCGATTCTGGATGGTCGTGATATGCCTCCCCGCTCTGCAGAGCCCTCGCTCCGGGCCGCTGAAGCGACCTTTGCACGCTTGGGAACCGGTGCAATCGCCACCGTGGTGGGTCGGTACTATGCAATGGACCGTGATAATCGCTGGGACCGGGTCGAACAGGCCTACAATGCGATGACACAGGGGCAGGCTGCGCAGCAGGCAACATCCGCACAGGCGGCATTGGATGCTGCCTATGCACGTGATGAAAACGACGAATTTGTGGCGGCCACCGTCATCACCGACGCAACGGGCCAGCCAGTGGGCTCCGTGCAGGACGGTGATACCCTCATCTGCGCCAATTTCCGTCCCGATCGTGCCCGTGAGATCACCCGTTGCTTTGTTGAAGCCGAGTTTGATGGCTTCGAACGGCAGGTCTGCCCTGCACTGGGAGGCTACGTGATGTTGACCGAATATGCCGCCGATATTCCGGCACCGGTTGCCTATCCGCCTGCGCGTATCCACAACGACCTGGGTGAATACCTGTCGGGGCTGGGCAAAACCCAGTTACGTATTTCTGAAACCGAAAAATATGCCCATGTGACCTTTTTCTTCAATGGTGGCCAGGAAGCGGTTTACCCGGGTGAAGACCGGATTCTGGTACCGTCGCCGCAGGTTGCGACCTACGACTTGCAGCCGGAGATGAGCGCTCCGGAAGTGACCGAAAAACTGTGTGACGCGATTCGCAGTGGCAAGTATGACCTGATCGTATGCAACTTTGCCAATGGCGACATGGTGGGTCATACCGGCAATTTCGATGCTGCCGTCAAGGCGGTAGAGGTTGTGGACGAGAGCCTGACTCAAGTGCTGGAGGCTTTGGCCGAGGTTCAGGGTGAAGCTCTGATCACGGCGGATCACGGTAACGTTGAGCTGATGCGTGATCCCAATAGCGGCCAGCCGCATACGGCGCACACCACCTGGCCGGTAGCCTTGATTTACGCGGGTCCGCGCGCCGGGCAGCTCCAGCTGGCGGACGGTGCACTCTGTGATCTGGCACCGACACTGCTGTCGCTGATGGGGCTTGAGGCACCGGCCGAGATGACGGGTCACTCGCTCGCCACGCTGTCCTGAACCTGAGCATGCGCTTCCGTCACCGGTTTGCGGGCCTGCTCTGCCTGAGCCTTATACCCTGGGCACAGGCAGCGCAGGATCCCGCCGCTACCGAGCAGCAACTCAAGCAGGTCCAGCAGCAGATCAGCCGTTTGCAAACAGCGCTGGAAAAGCGGCGGCGGGTGTTGGCCAAGGCCGAAGCGGAACTGCGCGATTTCGACAAACGTATCGGTATGGTGACGGCGGAGCTGCGTCAGCTCAACGGCCAGAAACAGCAGCTGCAACAGCAGCGTGGTGATCTGGGTGATGATGAAGCGCGGCTGACAGCAGAACTGCGGCAGCGTGAAGCCCTGATTCGTGACCTGCTGCGAGAGCAATACAAGCTTGGCCGCCAGCCTGGCATCGAGCTGCTATTATCACAACAGGATCCGCAGCAGCTGTCGCGGATGTTGCACTACTATGACAGCCTGACCTCACGCCTGGGCTCCGAACTTGAAGACTACCGGAGCCGGCTGCAACAGCTGACAGCCACACAGACCGCCATATCGACCACGGACGGAGAATTGCTGGCGACACGTACCCGATTACAGCAGCAGCACGGCATACTGGCTCAGGCCCGGGAAGGTCAGGCTCGCACTTTGGCTACCCTGAAACAGGCACACCAACAGGACAATACGCGCCTGGGTCGCTTACAGGCTGACAAGACCGAACTGGAAGCGGTGCTGACGGAAATCCGCCGCTCGCTGGAACAGATTCGGCTGAAGCAGGATGGGCTTAAATTCAGTCAGCGCAAGGGCAAGCTTGACTGGCCGGTGACTGGCAAGGTTAAACGGGCTTTCGGCAGCCGTGTTGATAATGTCAATTATGAAGGCTTGCTGATTGCCGCCGATGCCGGCACGCCGGTCAAGGCGGTGCATCACGGCCGTGTGGTTTTTGCGGACTGGCTGCGCGGTTATGGCCTGGTACTGATTCTGGACCATGGCAGCGGTTATCTGTCGCTGTACGGGCATAATGACAGCCTGCTGCGCGAGCCCGGTGAATGGGTCGGGACAGGGGAAACCCTGGCATTGGCCGGCAGCAGTGGCGGCAGTACGGAACCCGGGCTCTATTTTGCCCTCCGATATCAGGGCCGCTCCACCGATCCGATCGTCTGGTTGGAACGGCGCTAACTTACTTGCAGGGAATCCGATCATGAAGCTTTTCAGTCGTACACCGCTTGCCGTAGCCCTCTTGAGCTGTACCCTCAGCCTGCCGTATGCGGCAATGGCCGAGGACATGGCCGACAACCAGAACACCTTGCCGCTGACCGAACTACGCATGTTTGCCGATGTATTCGACCGCATCAAGCAGGCATATGTCGAACCCGTGGATGATCGCCAGCTGCTGGAGGATGCGATCCGTGGCATGTTGGCCGGGCTGGATCCGCATTCCGCTTATCTGGAACCGGAGGCGTTTGAAAGCCTGCAGGTTCACACCCGTGGCGAGTTCGGCGGGCTGGGGATTGAAGTCGGACTGGAAGATGGTTTCATCCGCGTGATTGCACCGATCGACGATACCCCGGCTCAGCGTGCGGGTGTGCGCGCCGGCGATCTGATCATCAAACTGGATGACACGCCGGTACAGGGACTGGATCTCAATGAAGCGGTGGATATGATGCGCGGTGCGGTGGGCACACCGATTCGGCTGACCATCATGCGTGACGGCCGCGATCAGCCGCTGGAGCTGGAAATCCTGCGAGACGTGATCAAGGTCCACAGTGTGCGGCATGAATTGCTGGAGACGGGTTACGGCTATCTGCGCATCTCCCAGTTCCAGGCCCATACCGGCGACGACCTGATCTCAGCAATCAATACGCTGCAGGAAAACGGGCCGTTAAAGGGACTGGTGCTGGATCTGCGCAACAACCCGGGCGGAGTGCTACAGGCTGCGGTTGAAGTCAGCAATGCCTTCCTGGATGAAGGGCTGATTGTGTATACCGAAGGGCGACTGCCCAACTCCGAGCTGCGTTTCAATGCCAGTCCAGAGACCGTAGCGGCAGATATACCGCTGATCGTCCTGATCAACGGCGGCAGTGCCTCTGCGGCTGAAATCGTTGCGGGAGCCCTGCAGGACCATCAGCGTGCCGTACTCATGGGAACCGACAGCTTTGGCAAGGGCTCGGTGCAGACCGTGCTACCTTTGGGTGAGGACCGGGCCATCAAACTGACGACCGCGCGCTACTACACGCCCAGTGGCCGTTCCATTCAGGCGCAAGGCATTCGTCCCGACCTGCGTGTGGATGATGCCACATTGACACCGGTGGATGCGGGTGAGCGGATCAAGGAACGGGATCTGGCGGGGCATCTGGAAAACGGTACCGAAGAGGCAGACCCTGCCCAAGGGGGTGGTTCTGAGCGGACGGCACGGGATTTCCAGCTGTATGAAGCCTTGAATCTGTTGAAAGCGATGCAGGTGCTACAGCGCACGTCTCCAGCGACATGACACTCTGATAGAAAGGGGCCCGGTGGGCCCCTTGTCAGTTGTAGCTGTGGGTGGTTATGCCGGGCGAAACAGTCCGCTGCTGAGTCGGGCCCACTGTTCGGGCCAGTGGGTCACCGGGCGCCGCTTGAACTCGGAGCGCACGAACTGACGGATGCGGCCTTCCGCCGCCGCCAGCATCAGGTTGGCGGTAGGGCCTGCCGGCATTTCGGTACGCAGACCTTCCCGTACCTCGGCCTCGCGCATGACCTGCTTGAGCTGAGTTTCCAGACGTTCAAACAGCTGGTTGACCCGTACCCGTAAGCGCTCGGTCTCACCGGACAGTGCATCGCCGGTCAGGATCCGGGCCATGCCCGGGTTCTTGTCCACGAAGGCCAGCAGCAGCGTCAGAATCTGCTCGCATTGGCGGGCCGCCGGCACGTCCGAACCGGTGATCAGGGTGATACGCGAGAACAGCGTCTCTTCAATAAAACCGATCAACCCTTCAAACATCCGTGCCTTGCTGGGAAAGTGGCGGTACAGCGCCGCTTCGGAAACACCAACCTCCCGGGCCAGCGCAGCCGTGGTAATCCGTTGTCCCGGGTTACTCTCCAGCATGTGTGCCAGCGCCTGCAGGATCTGCTCGCGGCGGGATATTTTCTGTGCCTTGTCGCTCATGCTGCGGGATTCAATTCGCTATTGTTGGTGATCAGTGTGCCCACGCCTTCATCGGTAAAGATCTCCAGCATACAGGCGTGCTCAACGCGCCCATCGATGATATGGGCGCTGCGCACGCCGCTTTTCACCGCGCTCAGCGCACAGTCGATCTTCGGCAGCATACCGCCGTAGATGGTGCCGTCTTCGATCAGGGCATCCACCTGCGCTGTAGTCAGGCCGGTCAGCACGGTCCCTTCCTTATCCATCAGACCGGCGATATTGGTCAGCAACATCAGCTTTTCGGCCTGCATCACTTCGGCCACCTTGCCTGCTACGAGGTCGGCATTGATGTTGTAGGAATGGCCGTCTTCACCGACGCCAATCGGCGCAATCACCGGAATGAAGTCGGAGTTGACCAGCATGTCCAATACCTTGACGTTGACCTTCTCCACTTCGCCCACGTGGCCGATATCGATGATTTCCGGCGCTTCCATCTCCGGCGTCTTGTGTTTCACCTTGAGTTTGCGCGCACGCAGCAGTTCGCCATCCTTGCCGGTCAGGCCAATCGCCTTGCCGCCCGCCGTGTTAATCAGGCCCACAATCTCCTTGTTGACCATGCCGCCGAGCACCATCTCGACCACGTCCATGGTCTTGGAGTCGGTGACCCGCATGCCGTTGATGAAGTGGGACTCGATCTTCAGCTGTTCCAGCAGATTGCCGATCTGCGGACCACCACCGTGGACCACGATCGGGTTCAGGCCGATCAGTTTCATCATCACCACATCACGGGCGAAACTGGCTTTCAGTGTCTCGTCGATCATGGCGTTGCCGCCGTACTTGATGACGATCGTCTTGCCGACGAAACGCTGGATATAGGGCATCGCCTCGGACAGAACCTGGGCGGTGGACATCGCTTGTGCACGGGACAGAGGCATAATCTCTCCTTGAGTGTTCGTTGCGGGTTCAGGCATCTGGGATCACGAGCGCGGCATCAATGGCGCTCAGACGTGTCTGGAACTCGGTCTTGATTCGATTGAGTGCAGTCCGGCTTTCCGCTTCAAAACGCAGCACCAGTACCGGGGTGGTATTGGAGGCACGCATCAGGCCCCAGCCATCAGCATAGTCGACGCGGACACCGTCGATATGGCTGACGTTGCCACCGGGGAATTTAGCCTGCTGCAGGGCATCAACCAGGACAAATTTATTGTCCTCGCGCACTTCGATGTTGATCTCGGGGGTGCTGATATCTTCCGGGTACGCGGCGAAGATGGCATCGGCATCTTCCGTACGCGCAGACAGGATTTCCAGCAGACGGGCGGCGCTATAGAGGCCGTCATCAAAGCCGTACCAGCGCTCCTTGAAGAAGATGTGACCGCTCATTTCACCGGCCAGTTGCGCCCCGCAGGCCTTCATCTGGCGCTTGATCAGCGAGTGGCCGGTTTTCCACATGGTGGCCTTGCCGCCCGCCTGCTCGATCACCTGCGGCAGCAGGCGCGAGCATTTCACGTCGAACAGGATCTCGGCACCCGGATTGCGGCTCAATACATCTTCAGCGAACAGCATCATGACGCGGTCCGGATAGATGACGTGGCCGCTCGGGGTAATCACGCCGACGCGATCGCCGTCACCGTCAAACGCGAGCCCCAGATCGGCCTGGTGTTCGGCAACGGCGGCGATGGCGTCCGTTAGATTGGCCAGCTTGCCCGGGTCAGGATGGTGGTTGGGGAAGGTGCCGTCCACATCGCAGTACAGCGGGATCACCTCGCAGCCGAGCTGTTCCAGTAACGCTGGAGCCAGCTTGCCGGGGATGCCGTTACCGCAGTCGACCACTATCTTCATGCCACGGCTGAGCTGAACATCGTCGAGGATGCGCTGGGTATAGGCCTGCTCGACCTCCCATGCTTCGGAGCGGCCCTGACCGTCGACATAAGCGGCTGTCGCGATGCGATCAGCCAAGGCCTGGATCTGGTCACCTGACAGGGTTTCGCCGCCCAGCATCATCTTGAAGCCGTTATAGTCGGACGGGTTGTGGCTGCCGGTGATCATGATGCCGGTCTGGTCAGCACGCTGATGAGCGGCAAAGTAGAGCGTCGGCGTCGGTACGTAGCCGATATCCAGCACCTGGCAACCGCTGTCGGTCAGCCCCTGGATCAGGATCGCCTTCAACTGTGGGCCGGACAGGCGGCCATCCGCAGCCACAACGACTTCGGTAATGTTGCGGGTAGCCGCTTCGGCGGCAAAGGCGCGACCAATATGATACACGGTGGCATCGGTCAGCGACTGGCCAACAATGCCGCGAATGTCATAGGCACGGAAAATGTCACGATCGAACTGCTCAAGCGAATAGGGCATCAGCGGTCTTCCTTGGGGTCAGTGAGTCTTTATATCAGGATCAGTGGCGGCCGGAAGAACCGAAGCCGCCGGCACCGCGATCGGAGTCACCGAACTCATCGACGATTTCGAATTCGGCCTGTACCACGGGCACCAATACCATCTGTGCGATGCGCTCGCCCGGTTCGACGGTAAAGGTGGTCTGGCCGCGGTTCCAGCAGGAGACAAACAGCTGGCCCTGATAATCGGAGTCGATCAGGCCGACCAGGTTGCCCAGCACGATGCCGTGCTTGTGGCCCAGGCCAGAGCGCGGCAGGATCATCGCGCACAGGCTCGGGTCTTCGATATGAATTGCCAGCCCGGTCGGGATCAGTTCGGTCTGGCCCGGTGTCAGGGTCAGGGCCTCGTCAAGGCAGGCACGCAGGTCGAGACCGGCGGAGCCTTCGGTGGCGTAGGCGGGCAGGGGGATGTCGCGACCAATGCGCTCGTTCAGGATTTTGACTTGCAGTGCTTTCATGTGGTGCTCGAATCGTTGCGTGAAATGTACAGGGCGATCTGTTCGATCAGCTGACGGGCCAGTTGGCGCTTGGAGGCTTGTGCCAGGTTGATCTCCTCCTGGGCGCTGACCAGCGTGACTGCGTTGTCGTCGCTGTTGAAGCCGATCTCCGGATTGGAGACGTCATTGGCGACAATCAGGTCCAACTGCTTGCGGGCCAGTTTGCTGCGAGCATACCCAATGACATCGCGCGTCTCGGCGGCGAAGCCGACGGTGAAAGGGCGCGACGTGGCCAGGCCCGCGACCGTGGCGACGATGTCCGGATTTTTGACCAGGCGCAGCTCCATGATTTCTTCGCTGCCCTTCTTGATCTTATGCTCGGCAATCGCCACCGGCCGATAGTCGGCGACGGCGGCGGCGGCAATGAACAGGTCGCAGCTGTCGATGCCGTCCATGGATGCGGCCAGCATCTGCTCAGCGGTTTCCACCTGCACACATTCGGCTCTGGCCGGTGGTGCCAGCGTGACCGGGCCACTGATCAGTTTGACGCTGGCACCGGCATCAATCGCGGCTTCTGCCAGTGCATAGCCCATCTTGCCGGAACTGTGATTGGAGATGTAGCGTACCGGATCCAGCGGCTCACGGGTGGGGCCTGCGGTGATGAAAACACGCTTGCCGGCGAGAGCGCCGTGCTGGAATTGCTCGGCGGTGAGTTCGGCCAGCTCTTCCGGTTCCAGCATGCGGCCGGGACCCGTGTCACCACAGGCCTGGGCACCGACGCCGGGTCCGAACAGGGTCACACCCTGGGCACTCAGGCGGCGAACGTTGTCCTGGGTGCGGGGGTCACGCCACATCGCCTGGTTCATCGCCGGGGCCAGGCAGATGGGAGCATCACTGGCCAGGCACAGGGTAGTCAACAGGTCATTGCCCATGCCGGCACTGAAGCGGGCGATGAAATCGGCACTGGCCGGGGCGATGAGGATCAGGTCGGCCCACTTGGCCAGTTCGATATGGCCCATGCCGGCTTCTGCTTCCGAATCGAGCAGCTGCAAGTGCACGGAATGACCGGACAATGCCTGTAAAGTCAGTGGGGTGATGAATTCGGTGGCGGCGGAAGTCATGACGATGCGCACGTCGGCACCGGCACCCTTGAGCAGGCGGGTCAGTTCGGCGCTTTTGTAGGCCGCGATACCGCCGGTGATACCGAGCAGAATGCGCCGGTTAGTAAGTCTGTGCATACCCTGGATATCCGATAGTTTCTCATCTGGGAACTGGGCGTTAAGATACCACTTCGGCTGAATAAAACGTAGCGGGTTCAGCACGGATTAACACTCACATGGAGGTGAGGATGACCATCAAGGACTGGCCGGCTGAAGAGCGGCCACGGGAAAAGCTGCTGGCGCGCGGGGCGTCGGCGTTATCGGATGCCGAGCTGTTGGCGATTTTTTTGCGCACCGGAGTGCAGGGTTGCAGTGCGGTTGATCTGGCACGACAGCTGTTGGAACATTTTGGTGGTCTGCGGCCGCTGCTGGAATGTGAGGAGGCGGCATTCTGTGCCGCGCACGGCCTGGGACCCGCAAAATATGTGCAGTTGCAGGCGGTCTTGGAGATGTCACGGCGTCATCTGGCCGCGCGTCTGGTACGTGAATCGGCTCTGGAGAGCCCAGCCGCAGTGCGTCAGTATCTGGCGAGCCAATTACGCCATGAACCGCGAGAAGTGTTTGCCTGTCTGCTGCTGGATAACCGGCACCGGGTGATCCGTTATGAAGCGCTGTTCTACGGCACCATCAATGCGGCCAGTGTACATCCGCGGGAAGTGGTCAAGCTGGCGCTGGCACATAATGCGGCGGCATTGATCCTGGCGCACAACCATCCCTCGGGCGTGGCGGAGCCTTCACAGGCCGATCGGCAGATCACTGATCGCCTGGTTCAGGCGCTGGGGCTGGTGGATATACGGGTGCTGGATCACATTGTAATAGGGGACGGTGAGTCGGCATCCTTCGCCGAACGTGGCCTGCTTTAGTTCGCTGGTGAAAAAAGCAACAGCTGTCTGGTGTTTGTGCCTGCGTTTCTGTATGATATGCGGCCTTCTGTTCCTTAATGGTACGGTATTCTGTCCGAATTCGAATGGGACGCTCCGCCTGAGGCCGCATTGTTGCGTGGCCAATAAACATCGAACAGAGGTTACCTAATCCTTGTAAGAAAGGTTTTTAATTATGTCTCGAGTTTGCATGGTAACGGGCAAAGGCCCGGTAACCGGTAACAACGTTTCTCACTCAAAGCGTAGAACGCGTCGTCGTTTCCTGCCGAACCTGCATTGGCACCGTTTTTGGGTAGAAAGCGAAAACCGTTTCGTACGTCTGCGTGTTTCCTCCAAGGGCATGCGTATCATCGACAAGAAGGGCATCGATTCAGTTCTGACTGAACTGCGTGCTCGTGGCGAAAAAGTCTGAGGAGATTGAACCATGGCTAAAGGCGCACGCGAGAAGATCCGTCTGGTATCCTCTGCTGGTACCGGTCACTTCTACACGACCGACAAGAACAAGCGTAACACCCCGGATAAGTTCGAATTCAAGAAATACGACCCGGTTGTTCGCAAGCACGTGATCTACAAGGAAGCCAAAATCAAGTAATTGATTTTGCTGCCAGGATCCCGAAACCCCGCCATACCTTGTGTATTGCGGGGTTTTTTATTGTCTGGCGGTGAAGGGGGCGGGTCGTATAGGATAATGTTCATTACAGTTCTGCACGGGCCCCTGACATGACATTACCTCCCGGCTTGATCCGCTTTGTGCCATTGGCATTCGTACTGCTCTGGAGCACCGGTTTTATCGGTGCCCGCTACGGGCTGCCGTATATCGAACCGTTTTATCTGCTGCTGCTGCGCATGCTGCTGACGCTGGTGGTGTTTGCCGGTTTGATCGTGGTGTTTCGTTCACCCTGGCCTGCGCCGCGCCAGGCGTTGCACCAAATGGTGACGGGTGCGCTGGTGCATGGTTGCTATTTGGGCGGGGTGTTTGCCGCGATCAAGTGGCAGTTGCCCGCGGGCGTGACGTCGATTCTGGTTGGGCTGCAACCGGTACTGACAGCAGTCATGGTGTGGGCCTGTTGGGGACAGGGCCTGAGACGGATGCAGTGGATCGGTTTACTGCTGGGTCTGGCCGGTGTTGTGCTGGTGTTGGCCACGGGTCTGCAGCCGGGGCAGTTCGAGCTGCGTATCGAAGCGGTATTGGCAGCCATGCTGGCGCTGGTGGGCATTTCCGTGGGGACGCTGTACCAGAAGCGCTTCGGCGCGGGTACCGATCTGCTGACCGGTTCGTTCTATCAATATCTGTCGACCGCTCTAATGATGGCCGTACTTACGTATAGTGTGGAGCAGCAGCATGTCGAGTGGCATCCCGAACTGATTGGGTCCCTGCTCTGGCTGGTGTTTGGCTTGTCGATCAGCGCCATTCTGCTGCTGATGCTGATGATCCGCGAAGGTGAGGTGGCGCGCGTGGCCAGCTATTTTTACCTGGTGCCGCCAGTGACTGCGCTGGAGGCCTGGTGGCTGTTCGGTGAGCAGTTGTCAGTGATGGCGCTGGGTGGCATGGTGCTGGCGGTAGCGGGTGTGTATCTGGTGTTGCGCGTGCGTCCACCCGGCTGAATTGTCGTAATCTGCCGGCGTTTGTTGTTGAAGGAGTAGAAATGCCCGAGTTGCCTGAAGTTGAAACCACCCGGCGCGGTATTGCGCCGCATGTGGAGCAGCAGCGCGTGCTGGCGTTGCATGTACGTCAGCCCCGGTTGCGCTGGCCGATACCTGAGCAGCTGGGCGACTGGATCAGTGGTGACCGGGTACAGCGGATCGAACGTCGGGCCAAATATCTGTTGTTCCGTTTCAGCCGCGGGACGATGATCGTACATCTGGGGATGTCGGGCAGTTTGCGTATATTGGCCGCCGACACGCCTCCCGGCAAACACGACCATGTGGATCTGGTGCTGGACTCGGGGCACCTGCTGCGCTTGACCGACCCACGTCGCTTCGGTGCCGTGCTCTGGCAGGATAATGGCACGCAACACAGTCTACTGGCCTCGCTGGGGCCTGAGCCACTGGATGAGGCGTTCAGTATCGCGTATTTACAGCAGTGTTGTGCCGGGCGCAAAACCTCGATCAAGGCGTTGATCATGAACGCCAGCATTGTCGTGGGAGTGGGTAATATTTACGCTAACGAAGCGTTGTATCATGCTGGCATAGATCCACGTCGGGCTGCCGGGCGCATCGCGGCCGCCCGTTTGGGGCCGCTGGTCACCGCAATCAAGCAGGTGCTGGCGGCTGCGATCGAACAGGGCGGAACCACGCTGCGCGACTTTGTCGGTGGTGACGGCAAGCCCGGATATTTCAAGCAGGAGCTGCATGTCTACGGGCGTGGCGGTGAACCCTGCCATCAGTGCGGTACGCCGCTTTCAGAAGTCAAGTTGAGCCAGCGCAGCACGGTATTTTGCCGTCAGTGTCAGCGCTAGCCGGGATATGCAATGAGTCGAAAGCGTGATGACAATATCGAAATCGAACTGAAACGCCTGACGCTGCGTCGACAGCTGGGCATTGAGTCGCAGTTGCAACAGCGGCAGTGTATATCTGTCGGTGAGCTGCCGCTGCATACCGAATACTATCACCACGGTGCCGAGGCACCTCTGTTATTGTTTCTGCCGGGCATCGGTACGTACTGCGAACTGTACGCCGAGCTGCTGGCCGGTTTTTGTGCGCAGGGCTTTAACGTGGTGGGCGTTGATCTGCGCGGGCATGGTTATTCCGGCGGTACCCGGGGCCTGTATACGGTGAAGCAAGCCGTTGCCGATAGCATGCAGGTGATTGATCACTATCGCCAGACTATCGACGGTCCGGTATATCTGTACGGATATTCGATTGGTGCATTGCTGGCCGTGGCGATCGCTGAGCAGGATGAGCGGGTCGATGCGGTGGTTTGTGGCACTCTGCTGGTGCCCGAGATAGCACCGGATATGCTGCATCACTTGGGCTGGTCATGGATCTGGAGCAGCGCCTTGCTGATGCCGGGCATGCATATGCCGATGAAAAATTTCATCGACTATGATCGCCTGCTGGCAGGGCATCCTGCCGGTGACGAGATCAACAGCGATCCACGGATCGTGTTCGATTATCCGCTGCAGACCCTGTCCAGTTTGTTTACCCATCGCCTTGGCGTGTTACGCCAGGCATATGATTTCCGCAGTCTGATTATTCATGGCGAGCAGGATGAAGTGTTGCCCTTGAGCTACTCACGGCGAGTGCAGGAAGCTCTGGTGCATCCGTTTGCCCTGCAGCCTGTACCTGGCGAGGGGCACATGTTGCCCTGGGACAATCCTGACCTGCTGGTGCAGCAAATCAGTGCCTGGTTACAGGACACTGTCACCGGGGTGTAAGCGATCGGTCACACTCCCGTCATCCTGAACTGGCAACAATGCGGTTGAAGCCAATTCGGAGGTGGTGCCATGAACCGTCTGCAGCAACTGGGTGCTTTCGATACCCGTGCTTTCCACTGGTGTAATTTGCACGCCCGTTCGGTGCCGATCCTGACCGGTAGCCGTTGGCTTTCGCGGTTGGGCGACGGCAGCGCCTACTTGCTGCTGGGCATCGGCCTCGCGGTGTGGGAAGAGACTCGCGGGATCGACTTTCTGCAAGCGGGCCTGCTGGCATATGCCATTGAGCTGCCACTCTACCGGCTGTTGAAAAACAGTATCCGTCGTGCCCGTCCCTGTCACTGTATCGCAGGCTTTCAAGCCGCGATTGAACCTGCAGATACCTTCAGCTTCCCCTCCGGGCACACCGCTGCCGCTTTCGTATTCGCCATGCTGATTGCCGAGTTCTATCCGGCGCTGATTATTCCCGGTTTCCTGCTGGCTGCGCTGGTGGGCGCGGCCAGGGTGATGCTCGGGGTACACTACCCGACCGACATTGCGGCAGGTGCGGTGCTGGGCGTGGCGACGGCAACGCTCGGGCTGCAACTCTGGGCGTTGTACTGATGCGGATTCTCTATGGTGTACAGGCAACCGGAAACGGTCACATTACCCGTGCCAGGGTGCTATTGCCCGCACTTCAGGCCGCTGGTGCCCAGGTGGATATGTTGTTCAGCGGACGCGCACCAGAGCAGCTGTTCAATATGGAAGCGTTCGGTGACTACCGAGTGCGTCGCGGCCTCACCTTTATCACGCAGGCCGGGCGGATACGGCGTGGGCGCACCCTGTTGGAGAACAGCCTGCTGCAGTTCCGGCGCGATCTCGGATCGCTGGATCTGGGTGGCTATGATCTGGTGCTGAGTGACTTTGAACCACTGACGGCGTGGGCAGCTCGGTGCCAGGGTATACCCTCGGTCGGCGTGGCGCATCAGTACGCGTTTCATCATCCGGTGCCAGGTGTCGGTCGGCTGCCCTGGCTGAAGGCGGGTGTGCGCCTGTTTGCCCCGGTTGATCAGCCGATCGGCTTGCACTGGCATCATTTCAATGCACCGATATTGCCGCCAATGGTTGAGCCGGTTGCGGCTCCTATTGCGGCGGACGCATTCATTCTGGTCTATCTGCCGTTTGAATCACTTGAAGAAATTATCTATTGGCTGTCGGCCTTCAGTGCGTATCGCTTTCGGGTGTACTGTGCAATTGCCGAGCCGAAGCGCATTGGCTCGTTGGCGCTGGAGCCTTTCTCGCGCGATCGTTTTCAACAGGACCTGTGCGCCTGTGCTGGCGTGATTGCCAATGCCGGATTCGGTTTATGCAGCGAAGCGGTGCAGGCTGGCAAAAAACTGTTGGTGAAACCGTTGGGGCATCAACAGGAGCAGACATCCAATGCGGCAGTGTTGCAACAGATGGGACTGGCAGAGGTTATGCCGGACTTTGATGTGACCGTGATCGAGCGCTGGCTGACACAATCGTCTGGTGTGCCGAAGCCATGGCCGGATGTGGCGAGTGCATTGGCGAGCTGGTTGATCACGGGGCGCAAGCAGCCGTTGACTGCGTTGTCGCGTGAGCTTTGGCAGCAGGTCGATTAGCCGTGTGAAGATGGTAAAAAACGTGGACAGTCAATCGAAGGTGGGGGCCATCTGATAAGCGAAAGAAGTACATTGTTCCGTCAACATACTCCTTCCTCTGGCTGTCCTATCCGTGCGGTCGAGAGGCATCCTGCCCGTGTATATCCTTATGTCCCTGTACCGCTGCGTGGCCTTCCTTGTATTCGTTCCCTGAACAGGAGATCCACATGTGTAATTATGCCCATCAGGAAAATTCTGGATATAGGAATTTTTCCTAATTTTGTCCTCAGGCGCGTTTTATGACCTCATCGACCAGGCGATTGATGCCGGATGCAGCCTCGGAAATGGAGCCGGCCAGCATATAGGCAGGCGTGCTGATCACGTTGTGCTGATCATCGACGACAATCTGGTCCACGGGACAGTTCACATGTTCACCGCCCATATGGTTGATCGCGCCAGCGACGCCTTCGTCTGTACCGATGGTGCAACGAATACCGGTGCCGAGCAGTTTGGGGGTCATGGCGGGAGCGATACAGATCAGTCCAACCGGCTTGCCGGCTTGCCGGATGGCATGGGCGAAGCGCAGCAGGTCTTCATTGATGGTGCACTCGGGTCCATTGACGGCGAAGTCGCTCAGGTTCTTGGCGGCACCGAAACCGCCGGGGATGATCAGCGCATCAAAAGCGTCGGCATCAGCAGCGGCGAGGTCTTTGACTTCGCCGCGGGCCAGGCGGGCGGCCTCGACCAGAACATTGCGTTTCTCGCCTGCGGCTACTTCACCGGTCAGGTGATTGATAACATGCAGTTGTTCGATGTTGGGTGCAAAACACTGATAACGGACCCCGTGATGCTCCAGGCGCAGGAAAGTCAGCACCGATTCGTAGATTTCAGAGCCGTCAAAGACGCCGCTGCCGGACAAGATCACCGCAATATTTTTCATGCTCTCGTTTCTCCTCGGTTGCCGACCGGTAAAGGTGGAATGGGTGTTGTGATGTGTCATGTCGACGTGGTCACAGATTACGTTAAGATGGAAATCAATATCAAACGCAGCCGTGATGCTTAAGACAAACCACTGGTGATTGTCATCTAAGCGTCACAATTCTATCGTCCAATACAGTCGAAATTAAGGAAGTGAGCCGTGGCCTTTACCAACAGCCAGCGTTTCTACCCGGAAACCCGTATGCGCCGCATGCGTGCCGATGACTTTTCTCGCCGCTTGATGCGTGAAAACGTGCTGACCACCGATGACCTGATCTATCCGGTTTTTGTGCTGGAAGGCGAGGGTCAGATTGAAGATGTGCCCTCAATGCCCGGGGTACAGCGTTACAGTATTGATCTGCTGGTGGAAAAGGCACGCGAATGGTCGGCGCTGGGGATTCCTGCACTGGCCATTTTTCCGGTGACACCGGCCAGTGCCAAGAGCGAGTTTGCCGAGGAGTCCTACAACCCGGACGGGCTGGTACAGCGCACCGTGCGTGCGCTCAAGGCGGCGGTGCCGGAGCTGGGGATCATGACCGATGTGGCGCTGGACCCGTTCACGACCCATGGTCAGGACGGCATCATCGACGAAAACGGCTATGTCTTGAACGACCGCACGGTTGATACGCTGATCAAGCAGGCGTTGTCGCATGCGCAGGCAGGTGCCGACATTGTGGCCCCGAGCGACATGATGGATGGCCGTATCGGCGTGATCCGCGACGAGCTGGAAAGCCACGGTCTGGTCAATACCCGCATCATGGCGTATTCCGCCAAGTATGCGAGTGCCTATTATGGCCCCTTCCGTGACGCGGTCGGCTCTGCAGGCAATCTGGGTGGCGGCAACAAGTACAGTTATCAGATGGACCCGGCCAACAGTGACGAAGCGTTGCATGAAGTCGCCATGGATCTGGCGGAAGGTGCCGATATGGTGATGGTAAAGCCGGGCATGCCCTACCTGGATATCGTGCATCGTGTAAAAACCGAATTGAAGGCGCCGACCTTCGTCTACCAGGTCAGCGGGGAGTACGCCATGCATGTGGCGGCCTTCCAGAACGGCTGGCTGGACGAGGAGGCCATCATCATGGAAAGCCTGCTTAGCTTCAAGCGTGCAGGGGCCGATGGCATCCTGACCTATTTCGCGGTCAAGGCGGCACAGATACTTAACCGCAAATAGAGCATATACTCGGATGGATGACCGTTTTGAACCAGGAGGTTATGTCATGAGCACCACCACACTGGAGCCGACCGTGGGTCTGGAACAGAGCGAGGCGACCGCCGCGCTACTGGAAAGTCGCGAAATACTGCCCACCATTGACCCCATCGAGGAGGTGCCGGTCGACCTCAAGGCACCGGAACTGTACATCAACCGTGAGCTGAGCCATCTGCAGTTCAATGTACGGGTGCTGGAGCAGGCGCTGGACGAAAGCTATCCACTGCTGGAGCGGCTGATGTTTCTGCTGATCTTTTCCAGCAATCTGGATGAGTTCTTCGAGATTCGCGTTGCCGACCAGCTGCGCCAGCTCAAGTATGGCCGTGAGGCCGTCGGGCCGGACGCCATGCACCCGCAGAAGGTGCTCGACCGGATTAGCGAGATCTGCGCGATCAACGTCGAGCGCCAGTACAAAATTCTCAACGACATCATGTTTCCGGCACTGGAAGCGGAAAACATCCGCTTCATCCGCCGTGCCGAATGGACCGATGCCCAGCGTGCCTGGGTCAAGGAATACTTTGAAGACCAGCTGCTGCCGGTGATCAGCCCGATCGGGCTGGACCCCTCGCACCCCTTCCCGCGGCTGGTCAACAAGAGTCTGAACTTCATTGTCGAACTGGATGGCAAGGATGCGTTCGGCCGTGAAACCGGATTGGCGATCATTCCGGCACCGCGCTCGCTGCCGCGCCTGATCCGTCTGCCGGACGAGTTGTGCGAAGGGGGAGATAACCTGATCTTCCTGTCCTCGATCATCCATGAATTCGCCGAAGAGCTGTTTCCGGGCATGACCGTGGACGGCTGCTTCCAGTTCCGTATTACCCGCAACGCCGATCTCAGCTTCGACTTCGAGGAGATCGAGGACTTGGCCCGTGCGCTGCGCGGCGAGCTGCACTCGCGCAAATTCGGCGATGCCGTGCGTCTTGAAGTGGACAGCCGCACGCCGGAGGCGTTGATCGGTGTATTGCAGGCCGAATTCAGTTTGCCGGACAGTCATGTCTACCGCGTCAACGGCCCGGTCAACCTGACTCGGCTGATGGCCGTGCGTGACCTGGTCGAGCGCCCCGAACTGCGCTGGAAGCCGTTTACCCCGGGGCTGCCGAACAAGCTGAAGAACACCGACGACCTGTTTGCCGCCCTGCGCAAGAATGACCAGCTGCTACAGCACCCGTTCCAGTCCTTTACGCCGGTGGTGGACCTGTTGCGCCAGGCGGCCAAGGACCCGCAGGTGATGGCGATCAAGCAGACGCTGTACCGCACCGGGGTCAACTCGGACATCGTCAATGCGCTGGTCGAAGCCGCGCGCAATGGCAAAGAGGTCACCGTGGTGATCGAGTTGCGCGCGCGCTTTGATGAGGAAAGCAACCTGCAACTGGCCAGCCGCCTGCAAGAGGCGGGCTGTCTGGTGGTGTACGGGGTGGTGGGGTACAAAACGCATGCCAAAATGATGCTGATCGTGCGCCGCGAGGGCAGTGAGCTGGTGCGCTACTGCCACCTGGGTACCGGCAATTACCACTCAGGTACCGCGCGCCTGTATACCGACTACAGCTATATGACGGCCGAGCCGGATGTCGGCGAGGATGTGCATAAAATCTTCCAGCAGCTGACCGGTATGGGCAAGATCCAGAAGCTGCAGAAACTGTATAACGCCCCGTTTACCTTGCATGCGAAGATGCTGGAATTGATTCAGAACGAGGTGCGTAACGTCAAGGCGGGGCGCAAGGGACACATTATCATCAAGGTCAACGGTCTCACCGAGCCGAAGCTGATTCGTGCGCTGTATGACGCGTCTCGTGCCGGTGTGCAGATCGACCTGATCATTCGTGGCATGTGCCGCCTGCGACCGGGACTGGAGGGCGTGTCGGACAACATCCGTGTGCGTTCGATCATCGGCCGTTTTCTTGAACATACCCGTGTCTACTGGTTTGCCAATGATGGCGGCAAACCGGTCGTGATCGGCTCCAGTGCCGACTGGATGGAGCGCAACATGCTCAATCGCGTGGAAACCGGCTTTGAGCTGTTCGGCAAGCATGCCGAGCGTATCCGCCGCGAGCTGGGCTACTATCTGGATGACAACACCCAAGCGTGGGAGCTGCACTCCGACGGCAGCTACACTCTGGTGCAGCCGGCCGAGGGCGAGGAGCGTTTCAGTGCCCAGCAGGTCTTGCTGGGTGAGCTCGGCGTGTCCTGATCAGGGCAGCATACTGGCGTAGCCGCTGCGATAGTCCGGATAGATAAAGCGGTAGCCGCTGGCGCGAAGCCGGCGGTTGCTGCAACGTTTGCTGCCGCCACGACGGATCGGTTGGCGTGTGGTGATGTCGACCCCCAGCCGCTCGGCCAGCCACTCCGTAACCTCATGAATCGGGGTCGGGCAGTCGTCACTGGCGAGGTACAGCGGTTTCAGGGCCGCGCCTTCCTCCGCCCGCAGCATGAGATGCTGCAATACACCGACACAGTCATCACGATGAATGCGGTTGCTATAGTGCAACGGTTCGGCCGGTGCGGCGATGCCTGCCAGTACCTGGCGTTGCAGATGGTCCCGGCCGGGACCGTAAATGCCACTGAAGCGGACGACGGTGGCGGGGATGCCCGAGGACAGGGCCAGTTGTTCACTTTCCAGCAGGACCTTGCCACTGTCCGTATCCGGCTGGGTGGGTGACTGTTCGTCGACCCAGTCATGTTCGTGCTGGTGGTAGACCCCGGTGCTGCCGGTCAGGAACAGGTGGCGCGGGGGTTCGGGCAAAGCTGCCAGCAGGTTGCGCAGGCCGTCGACATAGGTACGGCGGTACACCTCGGGGTCGCGACTCTTGGCGGCCGCCGTGTAGAACAGGTAGTCGCAGGCAGGCAGATTGTTCAGTGTGGCCGGATCGCCCAGATCGGCGGCAATGCCATGGATGCTGTCGGGCAGCTGGTTTATAGTACGCCGAAGCCCGAACACCTGTGCCCCGGCAGCACTGAGTCTGAGCCCCAGGTGGGTTCCGATATCGCCACAGCCGGCGATCAGCACTCGTAGTTCCCGCATGTTCACCCCTTTGCACTTGGTTTTCTCCATCCTAACAGAGGTACGCCCCGATGACGCTGACGGAGCTTCGATACATTGTCACCCTGGCCCGGGAGCAGCACTTCGGCCACGCTGCCGAACGCTGCTTCGTGAGCCAGCCGACATTGTCGATCGCGGTCAAGAAGCTGGAAGAAGAGCTGGGTGTGGCCCTGTTCGAACGCAGCAAGAATGCCGTACGGGTGACCCCGGTTGGCGAAAAGGTGGTGCGTCAGGCACAGACCGTGCTGGAGCAGGCCGAGGCGATCAAGGCGCTGGCGCGTGAAGGCAAGGATCAGCTGGCCAGCCCGTTACGCATCGGTGCCATCTATACGATCGGGCCCTACCTGTTCCCGCAGCTGATTCCGCAAATCCAGCGCCTGGCACCCGATATGCCGCTGTATATCGAGGAAAACTTCACCGAGAACCTGCGTGCCAAGATCCGTAACGGCGAGCTCGATGCGATCATCGTGGCGCTGCCGTTTCATGAAGCCGATGTGCTCACCCGCCCGCTCTATGATGAACCTTTCATGATGGTGATGCCCAAGGGCCATGAGTTGGCCGCACAGGCGGAAATCGAACTGCACCAGATGAACGAGATTCGCATGTTGTTGCTGGGCGAAGGGCATTGCTTCCGTGATCAGGTACTGGAAGCCTGTCCGACGTTGAACAAGTCGTTTCATGACCAGCATACGGTGACCGAAGGCAGCTCGCTGGAGACGATCCGGATGATGGTCGCATCCGGGTTGGGAACCAGCGTGTTGCCGTTGTCGGCGATCGACAATCACCCGACCAGCGACCTGATCGAAATTCGTCCGTTCAAGCAACCGCAGCCGATGCGCACCGTCGCGGTCGCGTGGCGCGCCAGCTTCCCCCGCCCTCAGGCGATCGATGTACTGGTCGACGCGATTAACCATTGTCAGATCAAGCATACGGGCGGGGGTGATGGGCAGCACTGACAGTAGTGTCCCGGTCACGGCCTTGAAAGGGGTCGGCACAGCTCTGGAGCTCAAGCTGGAGCGGCTGGGGGTGGCGACCGTGCAGGACCTGATCCTGCATCTGCCGCTGCGTTATCAGGACCGTACCCGGGTAGTACCGATCGGCAGCCTGCGGCCCGGTGATGAGGTCGTCGTTGATGCCACCATTCGCGCCGCGGACGTCGTGCAGGGGCGGCGGCGCAGCCTGCTGTGTCGGGTACAGGATGGCAGTGGCATGCTGACGCTGCGGTTTTTCCATTTCAACGCGGCACAGAAGAACAGCCTGCGACCCGGGCAGCGGCTGCTTTGTTTCGGTGAGGCGCGCCCCGGTCCCGGCGGACTGGAGATGGTTCACCCCGAATACAAGACACTGAAGGGCGAAGGGGCCGCAGTGATGGCAGAACAGCTGACGCCGGTCTACCCGCTGACGGAAGGCATGACCCAGAGCCGCGTTCGTTCATTGATTACATTGGCTTTGGAATGGATGCAGAAAGAGGGTCTGGACGACCTGCTGCCAGATACCTTGCGCCAGCAATGGCAGCTGCCGGATCTGGCGACGTCCCTATCCTATCTGCACCATCCACCTGTGGATGCAGATCAGACATTGCTTCTGGAAGGTAAGCATCCGGCACAACGTCGGCTGGCACTGGAAGAGCTGCTGGCGCACCACCTGTCGCTGCAGAAAATCCGCCAGCAGATCCAGCAACAGGGCGCTCCGCCCCTGCGCGCGACGGGCGAGTGGAGCCGACCCTTTCTGGCGCAGCTGCCCTTTACGTTGACCAATGCGCAGCTGCGCGTGGCCCGTGAAGTAGCACGTGACCTGCAAAAACCGGTGCCCATGTTGAGGCTGGTACAGGGAGATGTGGGGTCGGGCAAGACCATGGTGGCGGCATTGGCGGCACTGCAGGCAGTTGAAAACGGTCTGCAGGCGGCGGTGATGGCACCCACTGAAATCCTTGCCGAGCAGCACCATATCAACTTCACCCAATGGCTCGAGCCGTTGGGTATTCAAGTGGCCTGGCTGGCGGGGAAGGTCAAGGGCAAGGCCCGGGAGCGCCAGCTTGAGCTTATTCGCAGCGGTGAGGCACAGATTGTGGTGGGCACCCATGCACTGTTCCAGGCCGAAGTGACATTCGCCGATCTTGGCGTCGTGGTGATCGACGAGCAGCACCGTTTCGGCGTACACCAGCGCCTGAGTTTGAAAGAGAAGGGGCGTAACGGCGAGCGCAGTCCACACCAGTTGATCATGACCGCCACCCCGATTCCGCGTACGCTGACCATGAGTGCCTACGCCGACCTGGATTGCTCGATCATCGACGAGTTGCCGCCGGGGCGTACACCGGTGCAGACCGTGGTGATTGCCGATTCGCGGCGTGACCAGGTGGTAGAGCGGGTGCGCCAGGCCTGTGAGCAGGGGCGGCAGGCCTATTGGGTCTGTACCCTGATTGAAGAGTCGGAAGCACTGCAGTGCCAAGCCGCCGAAGTGGCGGCGGAGGGGCTGAAGGCAGCCTTGCCGCATCTGCGCATCGGCCTCGTACACGGACGCATGAAAGCGGCCGAGAAGACTGCAATCATGGCAGCATTCAAGGCCGCCGAGCTGGATCTGCTGGTGGCCACGACGGTGATTGAGGTCGGCGTGGATGTACCCAATGCCAGCCTGATGATTATCGAAAACCCTGAGCGGCTGGGATTGGCCCAGCTGCATCAGCTACGGGGCCGCGTTGGTCGTGGCAGTGTCGAAAGCTTCTGCGTGCTGATGTACCATGCGCCCCTTTCGAAGCAGGGGCGCGAGCGGCTGGCCGTCATGCGCGAGACGACCGATGGTTTCCGCATTGCCGAGAAGGATCTGGAGTTGCGCGGGCCGGGTGAAGTCTTGGGTACCCGTCAGACCGGCATGATGCAGTTCCGCATCGCCGATTTGAAGCGGGATGCTGACCTGCTGCCTAAAATCCACCAGTTGGCGGGTGAGCTGGAACAGCTGCCGGCCTTGAATGAAGCTCTGATCCGGCGCTGGCTGGGCAGTGGAGATGTCTATGCACAGGTTTGATACACGGCGTCAGGCGCCGACGGCAACGCAACTGGAGCTGATCGAGCAGCAGATCGGACGTGAGCCCCGCGGGATAGAAGCGGTGGCCTGTGCCACGCAAGAGGGCCTGCCGCTGGTGTTGCAGATGCGCACGTTAGTGGACGATACCCCCTTTCCGACGCTTTATTGGCTCTGTTGCCGTGATCTGTGCCGTAAGATTGGCGGGATCGAAAACAGTGGTTGGGTCAAGCAGATTGAACAAACGCTGCAGGATGATGCAGCGTTACGCGCTGCGTATCTGGCCCAGCAGCAACGCTACGTGGCGCAGCGCTGGCAGTTGATGCGCGCCGAAAATCGGCAGCGAATCGAGCAGCTGGGTTTCAGTGAACTGTTTGACCGTTATGGGATTGGCGGCATTGCTCAATGGGACAAGGTGCGCTGTTTGCACATGCAGTACGCTCATTGGCTGGCGGACGGTGACAATGTCATTGGTGAACGCCTGGAGCAGGAATTTGCGCTGAGCGCACTCGATATTCGGCTTTGAATACAGAAACGGCGACCCATGGGTCGCCGTTTTCAGTACTGCGCAGTGTCGGCTTCAGTTGCCGGTCAGCGTCTTGTACTTGACCATCAGCATGTCTTCGGTTTCGACATGATCAGGGTCTTTCGGAATACAATCGACCGGGCAAACCTCAACACACTGCGGCGTGTCGTAGTGACCGACACATTCGGTACACTTGTTCGGGTCGATTTCATAGATTTCGTCCCCCGGAGCGATCGCCTCGTTCGGGCATTCCGGTTCACATACATCACAGTTGATGCATTCGTCAGTAATCATCAATGCCATGATTGGCTACCTCACTCACTCTGACAGGTTCTTATTTCTGGCGTAGATGCTGCTTTAGCGCACTGGCAACGGCTGGATGAACAAACGGATCGATATCCCCTCCCAATGTCGCAATTTCGCGGATCAGGGTCGACGAAATGTACGACAGGTGCTCGGCCGGTGTCAGGAACAGACTCTCTGCCTGAGGTGCCAACTTGCGGTTCATGTTCGCCAGTTGGAACTCGAACTCGAAGTCGGATACGGCGCGCAATCCGCGCAGGATGATATTGGCATCCTGCTCACTGACCAGATTGGCCAGCAGACAGTCAAAACCGATGACCTCGACATTGGGCAAATGAGCAAGGGCGGTTTGTGCCAGCTCGACACGTTGCTCCAGCGGCAGCATCGGCTGCTTTTTGGGGCTTGCCGCGACCGCAACGACAACACGGTCGAACAGGCGCGCTGCACGCCCGACCAGGTCGGAGTGACCGTTGGTAATCGGGTCGAAGGTACCGGGATAGATTGCCGTATTCATAGCAGTTCAGCAGACCTTGTTAGGGCTAATGGGCAACACTGTTGAGCGCGATGGTAGCCGAATTGTGTAAGGGGCACAAATAGATTAGAGGAATGATAAGTATTAAAAAGGTTATTAAAAATATAACCCTTATTTGAATATGTTATATTTGAGCCGGTATTGAATATGACAATTCCATGAAAATTCAGCCGTCAGCATTGAGCTGTTTCATCACCTGTTCTAGGGTCTACTATTTACATACGTTTGCCCATGTTAATAAAGGAGCGCCCCCACGCAATGGCACGTAGAACCCGTGAAGAAGCGGCCCGAACGCGGCAGACCCTGCTGGCTGCCGGTTTGGATCTGTTCAGTCGGCAAGGCATTGATACCACGACCCTGAAACAGGTTGCGCAGGTGGCTGGTGTTACCCATGGTGCTCTCTATTGGCATTTCCGCAACCGCGCAGACCTGCTGGTGCAGATCCACCATGCCTATGAACTGCCTTTCGAAGCCCAGTATCTGGAACAGTGTCAGGGGGTGCAACAGGATGCCTTGAAGGCGTTGCGCCAGTACATCACGGGTGTGTTGTCGGAGTTTGCCCGCGACCGGCAGACGCAGGCACTGTACCGGGTGTTTTATCTGGCCCCGATCAGTGGGGCGGATCTGGTTGAACTGGACGTCGAGCTGGATGCCAACCGGGCATTGTGGCTGGAACAGCTCAGATTTTTCCTCAAGCAGGCCCGCAAACAGAAGCAGATACGCAAGAGCGCCTGTCCCCAGACGCTGGCGTTCAGCCTGCAGGTTGCGCTCAACGGTTTGCTGCAGGAGTGGTTGCGCTCCGGCAGCGACTTCGACCTGGTCGCACAGGGGCGGGCATTACTGCGCCTGTTGCTCGACGGCTTGCCGTATAAATAGGCGGTAGGCGACCTGGCCTGCCTGCTTTTCCCGGTATAGCTGCCAATTTTGCGGCAGCTGTTCCAGCTGCAGTTCCGTTTCGGTCTCCAGGTAGATCAGTGCGCCGTCTGCAAGCATCTGACGTTGCTCAAGCAATGTACAGACCGGGGCGGCCAGACCCTTGCGGAATGGTGGGTCCATGAATACCAGGTCGTAACGTACCTCCTCATTGACCGGGCGCTGTTGCAGCCATTCCGGTGCCGAGCGGCCGATCAGCTCGGCATTCTGTGCCTTGAGCGTATTCAGGTTATTGCGCAGCTGGTTGATCACTTCCGGGGCCTGATCGACGAACGTGACTGATGCCGCTCCCCGCGACAGGGCTTCCAGTCCCAGCGCGCCACTGCCACTGAACAGGTCAAGACAGCGGGCGCTGGGCAGGTAATTCTGCAGCCAGTTGAACAGGGTCTCACGGACACGGTCCGGTGTCGGACGCAGCCCCTCAATGGCGGGAAACTCCAGTTTGCGCCCGCGCCATGCGCCACCAATGATGCGAACGCTTGACGGGGTGGCGGAAGCCGGCGTGCGGCGTGGGCGGTGGTTGTTGCGGCGTGGCATCGCGGTCAGTCCTTACGGTGAAGCGGGAAGGGAAAGGGTGTGATAGTAATCAGTCTCCAGTTGTTGCTGCAACCAGTGCTGTACCTGTGTGCTATCGATATGCTCCAGTGGCAGCGGCAGTCGCTGCAGTGTGTCTGCGGGCAGCTGATGGCGCGCCAGCAGGTCGAGCCATGACGACTGGCCTGCTGCGTCGGTCACAAGTTGTTGCACCTGCTGGCGTGCCGCTTCCAGATTTGCGGCAGTTACCTGTGACGGTAACCACGGCCGTACCGATGGCTGTTGTGTGCCCTGTATTATCAACGTGGCATTGCCGGCGGGTTCCCAGCCGAGGCTGAAACCTGCCGGCGAATGGCTGTCGGTTTGGCGCTGTGCCAACCAGTCTGACAGCCCCTGGTGAATGGCTTCCCGCGCCAGCAGAGTCATGGCCAGGGCGTCAACAGAGTCCGGCACGGGCAGTTGCCAGCGGTGCAGTGTGATCGGTAGGGTGACCCGTGGTGTTGGCACCGGCAAGATGGCCAGTGTCAGGGGTGCAGGGGCCGGGACGGTGGTGGCGGGCGTCGGCAGGGGTAATGTCAGCGCGGGCGGCTGTGCTCCTGACAGGGTCATGCGCCAGTGCGCCGGTTGCAGCCATTGCCGGTAGGCGACGAGCGGATCCACGGTGGCCGAGTGTTGTGTCGTGGTCGGGAAAGACAATCTCAGCCAGGTATCCGTCTGTTGGCGTGCCAGATAGTTTTCGGCTTGAACGCGGCGCAGCAGACTGCCCCAGTCGACCTCTGGGGGGTGTTGCAGACGTTGTAGCAGGGTCGTGAGCGTCGGATCGTTCGGAGTCTGCTGACTATGCAATATAAGCCGCACATGGCTCGGCAGAGTGTCCAGCTGCACCGTCCATCCCTGTTGCTGCAGCCAGTGTCCCAGTTCATCCGGGGTCTGGATGCGGTGGCGCAGAGCGGTGAACAGCAACTGTTGCTGCAGCCCGTCGGTTGCCGACGTGGGTACAGACTGCGGCAGCAGCAGGTGTATCCGGTACCCGGTTTGTGCGGGCACAGTATGCAGATAGACCCGCCGGTCTGCGCTGGCCTGCCAGTCGGGAAGGTCCGGCTCGGAGCCCAGCAGCGATAGCAGCAGAATAATGCCGGGCAGCACCAGAATCAGCAGACTGAGCTGGCGGCGGCTGAAGAAAGATTGGGTCATGACCGGGCTCCGCCTGATTGATCGCCGGGTTTGTCCGAGGTGGCTCTGTGCTAAGATAGCCCCCCATTAAGTATTGAACTCCAGATGCCCGCCATGCAGGGCTCTCTACAGCGGATATTACAGATTATGGAAGCGCTCTACACCTGGATGACCGAACAAGGCCTTGACCCTGCAATCCTGCCCTACATGGCGGGTGTGATCGTAGTACTCCTGCTATTGGTAATTGTACGGGTCAGCCGTCGCCAGTCCGCCCTTAAAGCCGAACAGCATGAAGCCGAGCAGGCTCGACTGCAGGCCGATGCAGAACAGAAAGTGGCCGCCGAACGTGCCGCTCGTGAAGCGGCAGAGCAGGTTGCACGGCAGGAAGCTGCCGAGGCCGAGGCGCAACGCGCCGCAGAAAAAGCGCTGCAGCAGGCTGAAGTTGAGCGTCAAGCCGCTGCGGAAGCGGAAACCGCACGTCAGGCACAGGAAGCTGAGGCGCGTAGAGCCGCTGAACAGGCTGAACAGGCCGCCGCTGCTGCACGTCAGGCACGTGAGCAGGCCGAGCGTGATGCCAAGGCTGCACAGGAGGCTGCCGCACAAGCAGATGCTCAGGCCGAAGCCGAAGCCGAAGCTGAAGCTGAAGCTGAAGCTGAAGCCAAGCGCCAGGCCGCCGAGCGTGATGCGCGTGAAGCCGCCGAGGCTCAAGCCAACGTCCAGGCTGAGGCAGCCGCTGAACAGGCGCAACAGGCTGCAGAACAGCAGGCCATTGCGGCCGCAGAAGCCAGCGCTCGTCAGGCTGCGGATGAAGCGGCGGCAGCGGCAGAACGCCGTGCCCGTGAAGAATCTGAACGTCAGCAAGCCGAACGGGCTGCAGCCGAAGCTGAATCCCGCCGTGTCGCTGAGCAAGCGGCAGTGGACGAGGCGGCTCGCATAGCGGCCGAAAAAGCTGCCGCAGACGAAGCGGCTGCAGCCGCTGCGCGCAAAGCGGCCGAGGAGGCGGAACGTCTGGCTGTAGAAGAGGCGGAGCGCAAGGCCCGGGAAGAGGCTGAGCGTCAGGCTGCAGAGGCGGCGGAGCGTGAGCGTCTGGCTCGTGAGGAAGCCGATGCCGAAGCTGCTCGTGTAGCGGCAGAAGAAGCAGCGCGCTTGGCAGCGGAGAAAGCGGCGGCCGAGGCAGAAGCCGCCCGTCTGGCGGCAGAAAAAGCCGCTGCGGAAGAGGCTGAACGCCAGGCGCTGGCAGCTGCAGAGCGCAAGGCGGCCGAAGAAGCGGCTGCGAAAGCGGCAGAGGTTTCACCTGAACAGAAGAAAGCCGGTTTCTTTTCGCGTATCAAGAGCGGCCTGAGCCGGACCAAGGCCAACCTGACCGAGCAGTTGGGCGATCTGTTCCTGGGAGTCAAGGAGATTGACGAAGATCTGTTGGAAGAGATCGAAACCACGCTGCTGATGGCGGACGTGGGTGTCGAAGCGACCACTGAGATCATCGAACGTCTGACCGAACGCGTTGAACGCAAGCAGCTGACCGATGCCGATGCGCTGAAAGAAGCATTGCAGCAGGAACTGGCGGCCTTGCTCGGCGGTGTGGAGCACAAGCTGCAGCTGCCGGAGAAAAAACCGGCGGTGATCCTGATGGTTGGCGTCAATGGTGTTGGCAAAACCACCACCATCGGCAAGCTGGCGAAGAAATTTCAGAGCGAAGGCAAATCGGTCATGTTGGCGGCCGGTGATACCTTCCGCGCCGCGGCGGTTGAACAGCTGCAGGTCTGGGGTGAGCGCAATAACGTCCCGGTCGTGGCCCAGCACACCGGTGCCGACTCGGCGTCAGTGATCTTTGATGCGTTGCAATCCGCCCAGTCCAAGGGCGTTGACGTACTCATTGCCGACACCGCCGGCCGCTTGCAGAACAAGGACAACCTGATGCAGGAGCTGCAGAAGGTGGTGCGGGTGATGCAGAAGCTGGACCCGGAGGCGCCGCATGAAGTGATGCTGGTGCTGGATGCCGGTACCGGCCAGAACGCGATCAGTCAGGCAAAACAGTTCAAGGAATCGGTTGGCGTCAGCGGCATTACCCTGACCAAGCTCGATGGCACCGCCAAGGGCGGTATCATTTTTGCCATTGCCAAGCAGTTCGACCTGCCGATCCGTTACATCGGGGTTGGCGAGCAGGTGGATGATCTGCGCCCGTTCGAGGCAGATGAATTCGTCAAGGCACTGTTCGACTGAGGTAAATCATGGCCGCAATCCGGTTCAGTAATGTCTTCAAACGCTATGCCAGCGGCCAGGATGCCTTGCTGGGGGTGGACTTCGAACTCGCATCGGGTGAGATGGCATTCCTGACTGGTCATTCCGGCGCCGGCAAGAGTACCCTGCTGAAACTGATCATGCTGATGGAGCGGCCCAGTCGTGGCCAGGTCTGGATCGGTCAGCAGGATCTGTCCCGTCTGCACCGGTCGCAGATCCCCCATCTGCGCCGCCAGATCGGGGTGGTGTTCCAGAACCACCAGCTGCTGTTCGACCGTTCGATCTTCGACAACGTGGCGTTGCCGCTGCAGATCAGTGGTTATGATCCGGCGGATGCGGCGCGTCGAGCTCGTGCGGCACTGGACAAGGTCGGCCTGCTGACCCGGGAAAAACAGAACCCGATTACCCTGTCCACCGGGGAGCAGCAGCGGGTCGGTATCGCGCGGGCGATCGTGCATAAGCCGAAACTGCTGCTGGCGGATGAACCGACCGGTAACCTTGACCCGCAGCTGTCCGAAGACATCATGCGTCTGTTTGGCCAGTTCAACAGCATTGGTACCACCGTACTGATTGCCAGTCATGATCTGTCGCTGATCAACCGCATGCGGCATCGCCGACTGACATTGAAACAGGGGAGGCTGGTGGCCGATGACTAAGCCTGCACGCAAAGAACCGGCATCTCCGCGCCGCGGTGCGGAGCAACACCGTATCCAATCTGCCGACCGTCGTCGCAGCTGGCGGCGGCACCACCTGAGCGTGGCCAAGGAAGCGCTGCTACGCTTGCAACAGACGCCGGTGGCGTCCCTGATGACACTGGCAGTACTGGCGATTGCACTGGCGTTGCCGGGATTCCTGTTGTCGGCATTGGGGAATGTGCAGGGTCTGACCAATGGTTGGGACCCTCAGCCCCGTATTGCGCTGTATATGAAGCTGGAACTGAGCGATCAGGCGATCGACAGCTTCAGTCGTGAGCTGCTGTTGCGTGACGACCTCAGCTCAGTGGAACTGATCAGTCGGCAAAAGGGGCTGGAAGATTTCCGCCAGTACAGCGCCTTTACCGACCTCCTCGACCGTTTCGACAGCAACCCGTTGCCAGCGGTGATCATGGTGTTGCCACGGGATACCGACCCTCTGCAGCTGCCGCTGGTACGCAACGAGCTGGCGGCACTGCCCGGTGTCGATGAAGCCCAGCTGGATATGGAATGGGTGCAGCGGCTGGATGCCGTTCTTGCGCTCGCCCAGCGTGGCAGTTACGTGCTGGGAGGACTGTTGGCGCTGGCGGTACTGCTGGTGGTGGGTAACACGGTCCGCATGACCATCGAAAGCCGCCGCGACGAGATCCTGGTCAGCAAGCTGGTCGGTGCTACCGATGCCTGGGTGCGCCGTCCTTTCCTGTATAGTGGCTTCTGGTTCGGTCTACTGGGCGGTGTGCTGGCCTGGGTGTTGGTGCAGCTGGCGCTGCTGATGGTGGCTGAACCGGCACAGACGCTGGCCAGCCTCTATTTGAACGATTTTGTGTTGCAGGGATTGGGGTTTCAAGGATCGTTGATCATGCTGGCAACGGCGACATTGCTGGGATTGTCCGGTTCATGGCTGGCGGTGTCGCGGCATTTGCGCGAGATTGAGCCTGGCGAGGTGTAAAGCGTCTGCAACACTTGCCCTGCAGACTATTTCACGTTAAGTTTTTCAGTCGGCTGGTGACGTGCTGGCCTATCGCAATGAACTTTTGTGGTGGTCTGACGTCTCATTGTTGAGTTTATTTACGGTGCTCACTTTCGTGGGTACCAGAGTTCTGCGAGGTCATTCCTGAATGGGCACAAGCTTGCAAGTTATTGAACATCTGTCACCGGGTCGCAATGTCGATGCCTATGTTCAGACTGTGAGTGCCATTCCCATCCTCACGGTTGAAGAGGAACGGGAACTGGCCGACCGCCTGCATTTCCAGAGCGATCTTGAAGCGGCGCGTCAGCTGGTCATGTCGCACCTGCGTTTTGTTGTACACATTGCCCGCAGCTACTCCGGTTACGGACTGCCGCTGGGTGACCTGATCCAGGAAGGCAACGTAGGTCTGATGAAAGCGGTCAAACGCTTCGACCCGACCATGGGCGTGCGGCTGGTATCCTTTGCCGTGCACTGGATCAAGGCCGAGATGCATGAGTTCATTCTGCGCAACTGGCGTATCGTAAAAGTCGCCACGACCAAAGCACAGCGCAAACTGTTCTTCAATCTGCGCTCGCAGAAGAAGCGTCTGGGTTGGATGACCAACGACGAGGTTGAGGCCATGGCCGGTGATCTCGGTGTTGATGCCAAGGTTGTGCGGCAGATGGAAGGTCGTTTGGCGTCCAACGATACCGCGTTTGATGCGCCGGTCAGTGAAGACGAGGAGAGTACCTACCTGTCGCCCTCGGCGTATCTGGAAGATCACTCTGCCGATCCGGCCGTGCAGCTGGAAGACGCCAACTGGGAGCAGGATTCCCAGCAGCGCCTGCTCAGCGCGATGGAAACGCTGGATGAGCGTAGCCGGACCATTCTGGCCCGTCGCTGGCTGTCCGAGGACAAGGCGACACTGCATGAGCTGGCCGCCGAGTACGATGTGTCTGCCGAACGTATCCGCCAGCTGGAAAAGAACGCCATGAAAAAAATTCGTGGAGCGATGCTGGCGGCGTAAGCCGGAGTGTTGTTACCGTAAGACTGAAGCCGCCGCAGGGCGGCTTTTTTCATTTTCGGCACAGCCGGTAAAATCGTTATAATGTCTGCCCAGGAGGCCCGATGTCTGCCCGCTTTACGTTGGTAACCGCTGCATTGTTGGCCGCATTGTCTGTGGCGCTGGGTGCCTTTGCCGCCCACGGGCTGCGGACATTGCTCAGTGAACGTTTGCTGGAGGTGTTCCAGACCGGCGTCCAGTATCAGTTCTGGCATGTGGGTGCCTTGCTGGTAACAGGCCTGCTGCAGCAGCGCAGTAACAGTCGTGGCCTGCAGGTGAGTGCGGCGGCGTTCATGCTCGGGATCTGTGTCTTCAGTGGCAGCCTGTATGTGCTGGCGCTGAGCGGCATTCACTGGGTGGGCGCGATTACGCCGCTGGGTGGCATCGCTTTCATCATCGGCTGGTTGAGTCTGGCCGTATCGATCTATCAACAGGGTAAATAACATGCAGATTCAGGTGAATGGTGAGGCTCGGGAGATCAATGCAGACGCCACCCTTGCCGAGCTGATCGAACAGCTCGAACTGACCGGCAAGCGCATCGCGATTGAGCTGAACCTGGAGATCATCCCGCGCAGCGAACACACGGGAACCCGGCTCAACGCCGGTGACCAGGTCGAGATCGTACACGCGATCGGTGGTGGCTGAGGCCACCCTGCTGTTGCGCACCGTATAACCAATTTCCTATCAGGGTACAGATGATGTCAGAGCTAGAGAACCACGACCCGCTGATCATTGCCGGACAGTCCTTCAACTCCCGCTTGCTGGTGGGTACCGGCAAATACAAGGACATGGCCGAGACCGGCGCTGCCATCGAAGCCAGCGGTGCCGAGATCGTTACCATGGCCGTGCGTCGCACCAATCTGGGCCAGAATCCGGACGAGCCCAACCTGCTCGACGTGATCAGCCCGGACCGCTACACCCTGCTGCCGAACACTGCCGGCTGCTATACCGCGGATGATGCCGTGCGTACCTGTCGTCTGGCCCGTGAACTGCTGGATGGCCACGATTTGGTCAAACTGGAAGTCCTGGGCGACCAGAAAACCCTGTACCCCAACATCATCGAAACGGTGAAGGCCGCTGAAACGCTGGTCAAGGACGGTTTCAAGGTGATGGTATACACCAACGATGACCCGATTGTGGCCAAGCGTCTGGAAGAGATCGGCTGTGTCGCGGTGATGCCGTTGGGCTCACTGATCGGCTCCGGTCTCGGCATCCAGAACCCGCACAACATCCGCCTGATCATGGAAGAGGCCAAGGTGCCAATTCTGGTGGATGCCGGTATCGGCACGCCTTCTGAAGCCGCGATGGCGATGGAGATGGGCTGTGCTGGCGTGCTGGTGAATTCGGCGATTGCTGGTGCCCAGCATCCGGTATTGATGGCGCAGGCGATGCAGAAAGCGGTTGTGGCTGGCCGTGAAGCCTTCCGTGCCGTGCGCATGCCGCGCAAGGCCTACGCCAGTGCTTCCTCGCCGTTGGATGGCGTGATCAGCGCTCGCTAAATGCAAATTCCGGGGTCGCCAAGGCCCCGTCGACAGACAGATGTGATGATGACAGACGAACAGAAACCGGTGCGCCGGATCCGCAGCTTTGTAGTGCGCGCAGGGCGTATGACCGAAGGCCAGCAGCGTGCGCTGGACGACAACTGGCCGCAGTACGGCCTGGAATTGAAAGATGGCATGATCGATCCGGCCCAGGCCTTCGGGCGTGCGGCACCGCTGGTGCTGGAGATCGGTTTCGGTATGGGTGACTCTCTGATCGAGATGGCCCGACAGGCACCGGAGAAGAACTTCATCGGCATTGAAGTACATCCGCCAGGCGTAGGCCGTTTGCTGTCACGTGCTGCCGAAGCCGGCCTGACCAATATTCGGGTCTATTGTGATGATGCCGTCGAGGTATTGGCCCAGTGCATCCCCGATGCCAGCCTGGAGACACTGCAGCTGTTTTTCCCCGATCCCTGGCACAAGAAGCGTCATAACAAGCGCCGTATCGTCCAGCCGGAATTCGCCCAGAAAATCCGTCAGAAATTGATGATCGGTGGCTGTTTCCACATGGCGACCGACTGGGAGAACTATGCCGAGCACATGATGGAAGTGATGAGCGCCGCCGAAGGCTATCGTAACCATGCCGGTGAAGGGGCGTATTCACCGCAGCCCGAATGGCGCCCGGTCACCAAGTTCCAGCAGCGAGGCGAACGTCTTGGTCACGGCGTCTGGGATCTGATGTTTGAACGCGTAGACTGAACAGCTGACAGGAGAGCACCGGATGAGCGAATCTTTGGCCGTAACCCAGCAGAGTCTGGACTACCGTGCCGCCCTGAAAGCGGCGACGGCTGCCAGCGAGCAGGCCGAGACCCTGGGCGTCAATGTCAGCATTGCCGTCGTCGGTCGGGGCGGCCAGCCGCTGGCCCAGCTGAGCCTCAACAATGCGCCGCCGCAAACGCAGCAGCTGGCGCTGCGCAAGGCGCGGACCTCGGCGGGTTTCAAAGTGCCCAGCAGTTTCTTCCGCGACCGGAATGCGGATGATGTTCACCTGCTGGCGGCACTGGATACGCATCCTGACCTGCTGATGCTTGGCGGCGGTTTGCCGATCCTGCTGGCGGGCGAGTGCATCGGTGCCGTCGGTGTATCCGGGGCGTCTCAGGCACAGGATATTGCCTGTGCGGAAGCTGCGCTGGCCGCACTGGGTGTTAGCGCAACCTGATGGTGTGTAGATGAACATGAGTACACAAGGGGGCACTTCGGCCCCCTTTTTGTTAATGGCGGTGGCATCGGCCGTACTGATGGGCACGATTGGCGTGATCTCCAAGTATGTCGGTCTCAGTGCGGAAACCCTGACCTTCTATCGGCTCGGCTTCGGTGCCGCGCTGATGCTGGGCTATCTGCTGCTGGTGGGCCAGGCACGTCTGTTGCTGATCTGGCCGTCCTGGCGGGTGCTGGCTAATGGCGCGTTGTTGGCGGCTTTCATTGTCTGTTACGTGCAGGCGATGCTGTATACCAGCATGGCCAATGCGATCATGATGGTCTACCTGTCACCGGTGGCGGCGTCAGTGGTTGCACATTTCCTGTTGGGCGAGCGGCTAAGCAGCGCAGGGGTCGGTTTGATTCTGCTGGCGCTGTTCGGCTTTGCCATGATGATGGAATTCCAGCTCAGCTTTGACAGTGCCGGTGATGCCACTGGCATGGCCTATGCGGCACTGGCGATGCTGGCGTATGCCGGTTTTATCCTGATGAACCGGATCATGCCGGCCCGTGTGCATGCCTATACCCGCTGTTGGTACCAGTTGCTGGCCGGAGCCCTGTGCATGCTGCCGTTGATGTGGCAACAGGGCGAAAGCATCGCCTCGGCACAGTGGGGCTGGCTGTTGCTGGCCGGTCTGTTGCCCGGTTTTCTGGCCATTCTGTTTGCCGTGATTGCGCTGCGGGAGCTGCCGGCGGCGACCTTCGGTACGCTGGCTTACATGGAGCCGATTGCGGTGGTGACCTTCGGTTGGGTGCTGTTCGGTGAAGCCCTGAATACGCTGCAGTTATCCGGCTGTGCCCTGATCATGGGAGCCGGGGTCGCTCAGGCACTGCTGAACCAGCGGCGCGAGCGCACGGCTCGCGCGCTGTTGGCGCAGAACGCCAGATGCCGTCAAAAGGCAACGGCCGAGTCCGCTTAGAGTGGACTCGTGCCCCGATGCTGAGCGCCGTGTTTGCCACGATGTTCAGGCTTACGTTCACGCATCTGTTCCAATGTCTGTTCCTGCTCCGGGGTCAGAATCGCATATAGCGCGGCCTTGTGGTCGGCACGGGCCTGCAGTCGTGCGGCCAGTTGTTGCTGTGCCTTGGCAATATGTTGCTGCACCTGCTGCTGATAGTCGGCGGCATTGGGGTCCAATGCCTTTAGACCACGGTCGTGCTGCGGCTGTCGCTTCGGTTTATCCTGTTGCCACAGGGCTTGAACGGCCTCCTGCTGGTCTGGGGTCAGTGCGAGCGTTTCGCTCATCCGTTGCAGCCGCTGCTGCATTCGCTGTTCATGATCGGTATCGCAGCCGGCTTTCTGGCCGGCAAATACGGCAGCACTGCCACCCAGCACCAGTGAACCGGCAATCAGACTGCTGATCAAACGACGTGTATTCATGGTATTGCTCCGCTTGTTGCATTCAGTTGGCCCCAGTATGGCGCTGGGCCGGGCAAAGTTGTGCGCACAAAGCGTAAAGTTGGGTAAAGCCCCCGCCAGCGGTGATGGCAGGGCGTTATGATGGCCTCAGGAGGACGCAATCATGCCAACAAAACCGATCTTGCTGGTCGATGACGATATCGAGCTGTGCGCGCTGCTGGCCGATTACCTGCGCCATGAGGGCTATGCGGTGGATAGCGTATACACGGCCGAGGCCGCCTTGCAGTGGCTCGAACAGGACACTCCTGCGCTGATGGTGCTGGACGTGATGATGCCGGGGCAGAGCGGGCTGGAACTGCTGCAACAGCTGCGGCCGCGCTGGCAGGTGCCGGTGTTGATGTTGACCGGTCGTGGCGAGGCGATCGATCGTATCCTCGGGCTGGAAATGGGAGCCGATGACTATCTGGCCAAGCCCTGCAATCCGCGCGAGCTGCTGGCCCGTATTCGCGCGATCCTGCGTCGCAGCACGGACCTGCCTGCTGTGGCCGGTCAGGCCGAGATTCCGGCCGACACCCCGGATGGCGTATTTCCCCGACGGCCACTGGTGGTGAGTGGCATTTATCTGGACCCCGGCATGCGGGAAGCCCGGGTGGGTGACCAGCCGCTGGTGCTGACCAGCGCCGAATTCAATGTGCTGGCCTATCTGATGCAGCATGCCGGTCAGGTGCTGGGCAAGGCCGAGCTGACCCGCTGGGTACTGCACCGTGAGCTGGGGGCCTATGATCGCGCGTTGGATGTGCATGTCAGTCGGGTGCGGCAGAAGCTGGCGCAGGCGTTGGGCAGTGAGCGCGACTGGATCAAGACCGTGCGTGGCCAGGGCTATCAACTGGTCAGGAGTGAATGATGCGCGTGTATCAGGGGCTGTACTGGAAAATGTTTCTGGTGATCTGGCTGGTGAGCCTGGCGGGCATGAGCAGTGTCTATCTGCTGCTCAACAGCCGATTGGACAGCGCACATAAACTGGAAGTGCTGGAAGCTCGCGCACAAGGACAAGCCCGTTTGATGCTGGAGCGCTACGAGCAGCAGGATCCTGAATGGAAACGTGCCGACGGTGGGCGCCATCGGCTGCGCATCTGGCTCTACTCGGCTGACGGTGCTGAGCAGTTGACGCATTGGCGTCGGCCACCACCGGAACCGACGCTGGATTTTGAACTGACGACCGCCAGTGGGCGCGTTTATCAGGCACGGGTACCGCTGCCACGGGATGAGCGCCATGCCGAACATCTGCTGGAACGCCTGTTCTCATTGCAGATGGTGTTGATCCTGCTGGTCTCGGCCCTGTCGGGTGGTGTGCTCAGTGCGCTGGTGGTGCGGCCGATCCGGCGCTTGAGCGATCATGTCCGTGACCTGCACGAACATCGCGACCTGAGCCTGAGGGCGGACCGGCGTCTGAGTGCGCGCCGCGACGAGATTGGCGAGCTGACCCGCGAATTCGACCGCATGGCCGATTATGTCGAACAGACGCTGAGTGCCCGGCAGCAGCTGCTGCAGGATGTCTCCCATGAACTGCGGGCACCGCTGGCACGCCTGCAGGCAGCGGCGGGCCTGCTGGAACAGCGGCTGACGCGGGATGATCCGCTGTTGCAGCGGATCGAACGCGAGTGCGACCGCCTGAACAGCTTGATTGGTGAGATTCTGGCGTACAGTCGTGCCGGGCAGCAGGCGGTAACGGACGAGAGTTTTACGTTGCAGGGCGTGGCGGACGAGCTGATGGCGGATCTGCGCCTGCGCCAGCCGGAACGCCCGTTCAGTGTGCAGCTTGAAGATGAGGGGCTCTGTTACCCGCGCGGGCGCAGCCAGCTGTTGTGCGCGTTGCAGAACGGCATCGAAAACGCGGTCCGCCATACGGATCCGGGTGTAGCCTTGACGCTGAGCATTCGTCGCCTGGCGGACGCGGTTGAACTGCGTTTGCGTGATTACGGGCCGGGGGTGGCGCCTGATCTGCTGACACAGCTGTTTACGCCCTTTGTGCGCGGGCAGGCGGCGTCAGCGGACGGTTTTGGTCTGGGCATGAGCATTGCCCTGAACGCCATCGACCAGCTGGGTGGACAGGTTGACGCACACAACCATCCGCAAGGGGGGCTGGAGCTGATAATCCGCCTGCCACTTGACTAGGTGCCGGGCAGGCTGACCAGGCGCACCGGGTCTCCAGCCTTGACCTCCAGCGCAGCGGCCATTTCCGCACTCAGCCGGACCTTGTTCAGGGTCGGCTGCAGAGCTGCCTGGATGCAGCGAAACCCCGAACATCCGGTGTTGCTGACCAAATAGGTGCGTGCGTCCTTGGGCGCGGGGACGGCGTCTATCACCACCTCTACCCGACGACTGCGCCGGATCGCGTCCACTTCGTCGGGTCGTGCTGCCAGGGTCGGTCCGGCATCGAAGATATCGACGTAGTGTTCATAGCGAAACCCCTGTGCCTTGAGCAGGCGACATGCCGGTTCGGTATCGGGATGGACACGACCGATCACCGCCTGGGCTTCGGCGGGTAGCAGGTGGATATAGATCGGGTGCTTGGGCATCAACTCGGCGATCACCACTTTGTTGCCGGAGCCGGTCAGAAAATCGGCTTGCTGGTAGTGCATGGAAAAAAAGTGCTGTCCCAGCCCTTCCCAGAACGGGTTGCTGTCGTGCTGGTCGGTAAAGCCGCGCATCTCGGCGATGATGCGGTCCGAAAACCGCTGCCGATGTTCGGCCATGAACAGGAAACGGGAGCGCGACAACAGGCCGCCGCCACCCCCGCCACGATGGGCCGGGCGCAGGTAGAGCGAACAGAGTTCACTGCTGCCGGTGTAGTCATTGCACAGGTACAGGGTGCGGAATTCGTTGTAGATCCCCAGCTGATGGGAGGCATGGACGATAGTGCCGACATGATAGTGATACCAGGGAGCATCCAGGCCTACAGCCGAGGTGATACCACAGGTTCCGAGCACCTCGCCGCTCTCGGTGTCTTCCAGCACGAACAGATAGGTAACGGGAGAGGGGGTACTGACCGCCTGGTGCAGATAATGGATCGATTGCTCGATCTTGTGCTTGAGCAGCGCGGCATCATCGGGCAGTGATGTGAATCCGGTGCCGGACTCGACGGCGATGGCTTCGAGCAGGCCGCTATCCGCAGCCGTGATGGGACGTACACGCAGCATACCGCCTCCTGCCAATATTGATTCAGCTTACAGTATAGGCAGGGGTGGCATAATGACATGCGATGTTGCCTGGGGGTATGATCGGCAACGATCCGTCATTGAGGAATACATGATGCGCAAGAAACTGATCAGTCTGCTGTTGAATACGCTGGTGCTCGTGTCATTAGGCACGGCAGTCAGTGGCTGCAGCACCATCGAAGGTGCCGGCAAGGATCTGGAAAAGGCGGGGGAAGCGATTCGGGATGCGGCTCGCAACGCGAACAGTTGACCGCTGATGGCAACGCCCAAGCCGTAGTCCCGTTTTTCCCGGGATACGGCCTGAGCAGATCAGGCGTGAATCAGAGTGCGTCTGGTCCGGTTTCGCCGGTACGGATGCGGATCACCTGCTCCAGCGGCATGACGAAGATCTTGCCGTCACCGATCTTGCCGGTATTGGCGGTCTTGCTGATTGCCTCGATCACCTGATCGAGCATGTCATCGTCGATGGCAACCTCGATCTTCACCTTGGGCAGAAAGTCGACCACGTATTCCGCGCCACGATAGAGCTCGGTATGGCCCTTCTGGCGGCCGAAGCCTTTTACTTCCGTTACCGTTACGCCCTGAATCCCGATATCGGACAGCGCTTCACGAACGTCATCCAGCTTGAACGGCTTGATCACCGCGGAGACGAGTTTCATCATTCAAGTCCTCATAGATCTGTGGCAGTCCCACTTCGCTCCGGCCGGAAGGCCGGCGGAGAAAACATGGCTGCCAGTATACCCATAATCAAAAGGCTGCGCATAATATGCGCAGCCGGAAAGTTGTACGTATTGTGTGGAATTATTTCTTGCCGCCGGCGAATTCCGGGTAGGCTTCCATGCCGCATTCGGCCAGATCCACCCCTTCATATTCTTCTTCTTCGCTGACGCGCACACCCATGACCGCCTTCAGGATCAGCCAGACGATCAGGCTGGCGACGAAGACCCAGCCGAAGATTGAGACGATGCCCAGCAGCTGAGCGCCGAAGGTCGCGTCGGCATTGTTCAGCGGTACCGCCAGCAGACCCCAGATGCCGACCACACCATGGACGGAGATGGCACCCACCGGATCATCGATACGCAGCTTGTCCAGCGTGATGATGGCGATGACGACCAGAGTACCGCCGATGGCACCGATCAGGGTAGATGACAGAGCGGTGGGCGACAGCGGGTCTGCGGTGATCGCAACCAGACCCGCCAGTGCACCGTTCAGTGCCATGGTCAGATCCGCCTTGCGGAACCAGAGGCGGGCCACGATCAGGGCTGCAATGACGCCACCGGCCGCCGCCGCGTTGGTGTTGACGAAGACTTCAGCAACGGCATTGGCTTCACCGACATCAGACAGTTTCAGCTCGGAACCGCCGTTGAAACCGAACCAGCCCATCCACAGAATGAAGGTACCCAGGGTGGCCAGCGGCAGGTTGGCACCGGGGATCGCGTTGATCTCGCCGTTCTTGCCGTATTTGCCTTTACGGGCGCCCAGTACCAGCACAGCTGCCAGGGCTGCTGACGCGCCAGCCAGATGCACGATACCGGAACCGGCGAAGTCAGAGAAACCGGCTTCGCTCAGGAAACCACCGCCCCAGGTCCAGTAGCCGGATGTCGGGTAGATGAAGCCGGTCATGACCACGGCGAATGCCAGGAACGCCCACAGTTTCATGCGTTCGGCCACGGCACCGGAGACGATGGACATGGCGGTCGCTACGAACACGACCTGGAAGAAGAAGTCGGAACGGGCCGAGTAGTAGGGCGCATCGTCGCCTCCGGAAAGGACCGCATCGGTCGCATTTTCGTCACCGATCAGTGCGCCGAAGCTCGGGATCACACCGCCAGCGTCGGAGCTGTACATGATGTAGTAGCCACACAGCAGATACATGGTACAGGCGATGGCGTAGAGGGCGATGTTCTTGGTCAGGATCTCGGTGGTGTTCTTGGCGCGTACCAGACCGGCTTCCAGCATGGCGAAACCGGCGGCCATCCACATCACCAATGCACCACACATCAGGAAGTAGAAGGTATCGACTGCATATTTCAGCTGGGCCAGATCCCCGGCTGTCGAATTCAGCAATGTATCCATAATTTTATCCTCAGGAGATAAACGAAAGCGGTAGTCGGTCGGGGTCAGAGTGCATCGTGGCCGGTTTCACCGGTACGGATGCGGACCACCTGTTCCAGCGGGGTGACGAAGATCTTGCCGTCACCGATCTTGCCGGTATGGGAGGTCCTGCTGATCGCATCCAGTACCTGGTCAACAATGTCGTCGGCGACGGCAGCGTCGATGCGGACCTTGGGCAGGAAGTCGACGATATATTCGGCACCACGGTAGAGCTCGGTGTGGCCTTTCTGGCGTCCGAAACCTTTGACTTCGGTAACCGTTATACCCTGCACGCCGATATCGGACAGTGCTTCGCGGACATCGTCGAGTTTGAATGGCTTGATGATCGCTGAGATCAGTTTCATGGCGTAAGTCCTCTATTCCCTGTGCGTCGGGCTGCCATCCGCGAGATGAGGTGGCGGGCCGTATGTCTTGACTTAAGCGAAGGTTGTGCCAGTTTTTTTTTATGTTTATAAAACATGGAGTTGCGGAGTAAGTGTGACCGGATAGGGCCTTTCGTTGGCAGATAACAGGGCATGCACGGTTGATTTCAGTGCATCATATTGGTGCATGCTCGATCGCGGTGCGCAGGTTTCGATCTGACGCTGCACGGTGTTCTGGTTTATAGTGACGGTTGATACCTGTTTGTATGTGGAGCACTGGATGATTCATCAAAAACTGATCGATACCCTGTCTGGCCAGTTTAGTCAGCTGCTGAGCAATCGCCCTGAAATGCCGGGACAGCATGAGCTGCAGGCACAGATTCGGGCCATGCTGCAGAGCAGTTTTGCCCGTCTGGATCTGGTCACCCGCGACGAGTTTGATGCCCAGCAGGCGGTGCTGATGCGCACGCGCGAGACGCTGGAACAGCTGGAGGCACGGCTGGCGGCACTGGAATCCGAGGGCATGGCCGCCGCGGAAACGCCTGCGGCTGACGATGCCGAGGAAGCGCCCCGCAACAGCTGATCTCTACCCCCTGTATAAGAGCCAAGGATGGCCCATGTCACTTGCCGTTATTCATACCCGAGCCCAGCTCGGCATTCAGGCACCTCCGGTTGCCGTTGAGGTTCACCTGTCGGGTGGCCTACCCTCCATGTCGATCGTCGGCTTGCCCGAAACGGCGGTCAAGGAAAGCCGTGAACGTGTGCGCAGTGCACTAATTACGGCTGGTTTCGAGTTTCCGCAGCGCCGTGTCACCATCAATCTTGCTCCGGCCGATCTGCCCAAGGAAGGGGGGCGCTACGACCTGGCGATCGCCATCGGTATTCTGTCCGCATCCGGTCAGCTCAAGGGCTGGAAGGCCAGTCCGACGGTGGAAATGCTCGGCGAGCTCGCGTTGTCTGGCGATATTCGCCCCGTACGCGGCATTCTGCCGGCGGCAGTCGCGGCCGGTAAGGTCGGGCGTGCTCTGGTGGTGGCGCGAGAGAATGCCGACGAAGCGATGATGGCAGAGGGGACCGAAGTATTTGCCGCCGGTCATCTGTTGGAGTTGGTGGCGCACCTGACGCGCCAGCAGCAGCTGCCTGCCTGTGTCCCCGGTGATGTCGACGATGCCGTGGCAACGGTGCCGGACCTCGCCGATGTCAAAGGCCAGCTGCAGGCGCGACGGGCACTGGAAGTGGCCGCTGCCGGCGGGCATAACCTGTTGTTTTCCGGTCCGCCGGGCAGCGGTAAAAGCATGTTGGCCGCGCGCTTGCCAGGGTTGTTGCCGCCGCTGGCGACCGAACAACGGCTGGAGGTGGCGGCGATTGCCTCGGTATCGGGGCAGAGCGTGGCACCTGCCTGTCAGGGCATGCGACCGTTCCGCAATCCGCACCATACCGCGTCAGCCATTGCCTTGGTGGGCGGAGGCAGTCATCCACGCCCAGGTGAAATTTCGCTGGCGCATCAGGGGGTGTTGTTTCTGGACGAGTTGCCGGAATTTTCACGGCGAGTACTGGAAGTGCTGCGCGAACCGTTGGAAACCGGCGAAATCCTGATCTCGCGGGCGGCCCGTCAAACCCGTTATCCGGCCCGGTTTCAGCTGGTGGCGGCGATGAACCCCTGTCCTTGCGGGTATCATGATGACGGCAGTGATCGCTGCCTGTGTACGCCGGATCAGATCCGCCGCTACCAGATGAAAATCTCCGGGCCTCTGCTGGACCGCATTGACCTGCAGGTTCAGGTGCCGGCCCTGCCGGCGGCCACGTTATTGCAGTCCAGTGCAGTGGCCGAGACCAGTGCGACGGTACGCGAACGGGTGATGGCGGCGCTGGCGTTGCAGCTGGCGCGTCAGGGCAGGATGAACCGTGAACTGTCCGGTCGTGAACTGGAGCAGGTCTGTACACTGGACGGTGCAACGGAGGCCTTGCTGGTACGGGTGATGCAACAGAGTCAGCTGTCGGCACGTGGCTGTCATCGCCTGCTGCGCGTTGCGCGCACGCTGGCGGACCTGGCCGGTCAGGAACGGGTCGAGCGTGGCCAGCTGTTGGAGGCGCTGGCGTTCAGAGGGCTTGCTGGCGGCGGTTCGTGCTGAGCAGGTTGAGAAACTGGTCCAGGCAGACCGGGCGACTGAAAAAATAGCCCTGCACCTGGTCGCAGTCATGGCGGATGAGGAATTCCAGCTGGGCACGGGTTTCCACGCCCTCAGCGATCACCTGCTTGTTGAGGTTGTGCGCCAGGTTGATGATGGCACGCACAATCTCTTCATCATCAATGTTGCCGGGGATACCGTCGACGAAGGACTTGTCGATCTTCAGCGTGGTGATCGGCAGTTTCTGCAGCAGGCTGAACGAGGAGTAGCCGGTGCCGAAATCGTCCAGTGAGAACTCCACGCCCTGATCACTGAGCTGGCGGATGGTGGAGCGTACATGCTCTTCATCACTGCACAGCGCGGTTTCGGTCAGCTCGAACTCCAGCGTGCGGGTATCCATGCGGTGTTCCTGCATCAGCCGTTCGATCGTGGGAGCCAGATGGCGATCCTGGAACTGACGGAAGGACAGATTGACGCCGATACGGCCATCCAGACCCGCCTCCTGCATGGCTGGCAGCCGCTTGCCCACTTCCTGAATAATCCAGTAGCCCAGCGGCACGATCAACCCGGAGGCCTCGCAGGCGGGGATGAAACTGTTCGGCTGCTGCAGTCCGCGCTCGGGGTGACGCCAGCGGATCAATGCCTCGGCACCGCAGATGGCACCGCGGCGCAGATCGATACGGGGCTGGTAGAACAGTTCGAACTCTTCGCGCTGCAGGGCACGCCAAAGCTCGGGGTCGTAGCCGCCTGCAGGTACGGCGTCGGCGACAGTGACGGGGGCAGTATCGTGCTGATTGTGGTGCTGCAGCTGTTCGCAGTAGCGCAGGATACGGCGGATGGTATCGACACTGCTGCCGGGCAAATAAAGATGGTCATTGCGGAGGTCGGCCAGTAACGGCTGCCACTCAGGCTGTTCCGGGGAGTGGTGCAACAATAACACCACGGGCAGAGTGGGCAGCTGGGCTCGCAGTGCGGTTAACGCCACCGTGGCCTGCTCAGGCGTCGTGCTGTCCAGCAGGACAATGGGCGAGCCCAGGTGCTGTAGCACCGGCAGTGCCGCCGCCACGGAATGACAGCGGCAAAAACGTCCGTGCCACCAGGGCTGCAGCCAGTCTTGCCAACAGGCCTCCAGTGTTTCTGAAACACTGATCAGTACCAGTGGTGACCGGTTTGCTTCCGATTCTGTATGAACTGTATCTGCCAGCATGGTGCTGCTTCCCCGTCACACCTGAATAAATCCTGCTCGGCAGGAACTGAATTTCATCAGGGGGCCATGTCATAATAGGCGATGCACATTTATCGCCCAGTGAGACTACCACGGTTTATCAGTGTCCATAAAACGGTATGGTCAGGCGGGGGGCGGAGGAGCTGAACTCGACTCCGGTGGCGACCATATAATGAGTATCGGCCAGTTTTGAGCCAGGTTTAATGTTTTTGAGGTGTTATGAGCAAATTGAATCCCCGCCAGCGTGAAGCGGTGCATTACATCGGTGGTCCGCTGCTGGTGTTGGCCGGAGCCGGTTCAGGCAAAACCAGCGTGATTACCCGCAAAATCGTCTGGATGATCAGGGAGGCGGGGCTGGAAGCACGCCACATTGCCGCCGTAACCTTTACCAACAAGGCTGCGCGGGAGATGAAGGAGCGTGTCGGCCAGTTGCTGCAGGGCAAGGAAGGACGCGGGCTGACGATCTCCACGTTCCATACGCTGGGCTTGTCGATCATCCGCCGCGAACGCAAACACCTGGGATTGAAGGCCGGTTTTTCATTGTTTGATGATCAGGACAGCAAGGCGTTGCTGCGTGATCTTATGTTGCAGAACGACGAAGATACCGACCAGATAAACGACGTTCAACATCGCATATCCAACTGGAAAAACGACCTGTTGACCCCGGATCAGGCCTTGGCCGAAGCCGAGTTGCCGCAGGATATCCTCGCCGCACGGGCCTACGAGGCCTACAACCGCCATCTGCGCGCCTACAATGCGGTTGATTTCGATGATCTCATCCTGTTGCCGGTACAGCTGTTTATCGAGCATGCGGATGTGTTGGAACGCTGGCAACGTCGCATTCGTTACCTGCTGGTGGACGAGTATCAGGATACCAACCTGTCGCAGTACAAGCTGGTACGTTTGTTGGTTGGCCATCGCAGCGGTCTGACCGTGGTGGGTGATGACGACCAGTCGATCTATGCCTGGCGCGGCGCGCGGCCGGAAAATATGGTGCAGCTGCAGACCGACTTCCCCAGCCTGAAAGTGGTCAAGCTGGAGCAGAACTACCGTTCCACCAGCCGTATCCTCAAAGCTGCCAATACGCTGATCGCCAACAATCCACATGTGTTCGAAAAGACGCTGTGGAGCGAGATGGGCTATGGCGACCCGTTGCGGGTGATTCATGCACGCAACGATGACGCCGAAGCGGAGCGAGTGGCCACCGATATCCTCGACCGCCATCTGCGTGAGCGTATCGCTTTTCGCGACTTCGCCGTACTGTACCGTGGCAATCACCAGTCGCGGCTGATCGAAATGAAGCTGCAGCACTATCAGGTGCCATACAAGCTCAGCGGTGGTACCTCCTTCTTTGCCCGCGCCGAGATCAAGGACCTGATGAGCTATTTGAAGGTGTTGATCAACCGTGACGACGACAACGCTTTTCTGCGCATTATCAACCTGCCACGACGTGAGATCGGTCCCAGTACCCTGCATGCGCTCGGCGAGTATGCGTCCGGCCGTGAAATCAGCCTGTTCGAGGCGTGTGGCGAGCTGGGGCTGGAGCAGGTTCTGTCGGCACAGGCGGTGGATCGGCTGCGTCGGTTCTGCCACCTGATTGATCGACTCTATGACCGCTGTCGTGATGGCGACCCTATCGCCGCCATCCATGAGCTGATTGACGAGATCGATTACCCCGGCTGGATTCGCCAGAATGCGTCCAGCGATGTGGTGGCCGAAAAGCGGATGCAGAACGTCTACTTCCTGATTGAATCCCTGCAATCGACACTGGAGCGGTTGCAGGAGGAGGACGAGGATACCGGCATTGAAGATGCCATTGCTCGCCTGGTACTGATCGACATGCTCAACCGCCAGGAAGAGGAAGATGACTCTGACCGCGTGCAGTTGATGACGTTGCATGCCTCCAAAGGGCTGGAGTTTCCACATGTATTCCTGCTGGGTATGGAGGAGGAACTGCTGCCGCACCGCAACAGTATCGAGATGGATACCATTGAGGAGGAGCGTCGGTTGGCCTATGTGGGTATCACCCGCGCACAAAAAACCCTGACCATGACGCTGGCCAAGCAGCGTCGGCAATTTGGCGAGTGGCTGGAGTGTACGCCCAGCCGTTTTCTGGAAGAGCTACCGGCAGATGACATCGAACACGAGGGTCGCGGCGATGATCGCCCTGAACAGAACCGCGCCCGAGGCCGGGCTACACTCAATGGCCTCAAGGGGCTGCTGGATGATCTCTGAGATCCAGTGGCAGGGTCAGGGTGAAACAGCTGCCCTGGGCTGAACTCTCAACCTGAATGTTGCCGTGCAGGGTTTGGGTGACCCACTGATGCACCAGATGCAGGCCCAGGCCGGTATGCCCCTGCCCGCGTCCGCTGGTGATGAAGGGGTCGAACAGGGTCGGCAGGATCTCTGCCGGGATGCCGTGGCCGTTGTCACTGACCTGCAATTCCAGCTGCCCTGACGCGGTCAGTTGGCCGCTGAGGCGGATATGGCCACGGCTACCCTCGTCAAATGCATGCTGCAGCGCATTGTCGATCAGGTTTTGCAGTACCTGCGATAAAATGCCCGGATGGCTGTACAGGGTGCAATCGGGCAACACCTGTTCCAGAGTCACGGACGATTGCTTCAGCGATACCTGCAGGCTATGCAGCAGATCATCGACACAGGCCTGCAGGGTAAAGCTGACCGGCGCCTCCAGATTGCGCTCCAGTGCCAGACGTTTGAAACTGCGGATCAGTGCCGTCGCCTTGTCGAGGTGGTGCCGGATCAACGCGATGCCCGAGAGTGTCCGAGCCAGATAATCAGCGAGCCCGGCCCGTGTCAGATAGCCATCATCCACGGCTGTCTGCAGTTGATGCCGGTCATTTTCCAGCGTACTCAGGGTCATCAGCGCCCCACCGGTGGGGGTGTTGAGCTCATGAGCCACGCCAGCCACGGTCATCCCCAGCGCCGACAGCTTGCGGGTTTCAACCAGTTCATCCTGCAGTACCTGCTGGTGGTGCAAGGATTGCTTCAACTGCACATTCGCACTTTGCAGCTCGCTGCGCTCGTAGCTGAGCTGGTGCAGCAGTTCGACGCGCTGGGCTTCGATACGTGCGACACGATAGATGACGAGGCCGCCCAGCAAGAGCACCAGCACGCTGCCCAGCGTCACCGGCAACAGCAGTGACTGGCGCAGGGTCGTGATCATGCCGGGCGGTGTTGACAGCAGGAGGTACCATCTGGAAGTGTCGGTATCCGCGGCAGCGGTGGTGTCGGGCTGGATCTGCGTATAGCTCCAGAGCTGGCCGTAGAGGTTTATACCTCGGCCGCTGGGGCTGTCTTGCATGCGTTGCCACAGCTGCGGGTACTGCTGTTGCACGGTCAGGTCTGGCTGTTGCCGTAAAAACCCCCACTCCTGAGCAGGGTCTTGATGCAGTAGCCAGTAGCCGTTCGCATTGACCATACCGGGCTGGGTCTGAGTGCTGCTCTGTTGGCGCAGTTGTTGGAAAAACGTCTGCAAGCTGAAGTTGAGCACCAGCATGCCGGGATGCAGGTTATCGCTGCCGGTACGAATGACGGTGCGCAGTGTGGGATCCAGCGGAGTGGCAATACGCCCATGCTCGGTGTTCAAATCCAGCGGCGAGTAGTAGATATGATCAGCCGCCAGCAGTCGGGCAGCGCGCACATAATAGCGCTGGCTTTTGTCCTGCAGTTCGGCGGAGGCAACCTGTTGAGGCTTGCCCTGGATGACGTTGGTGCGGACCTGCTCTCGACCGCTGTTGTCCAGCCAGCGCAGTTGCGACATCAGGCCGGATGAACGACTGACGCGCTCGAAATGCTGCGCCAGTTGGTGCAACTGTGGCGGAGCGTCTTGGTGCAGGCTATTGGAGAGCGCATAGCTGCGCTTGAGCAGCAGCGTCAGTTGTCCGAAGTAGCCGAGCTTCTGGCTCAGCTGATGACTGATCTGGTCGAGCAGTTCACCATGGCGAGTGATGATCGGATCCACCTTGAGTCGGTACAACTCGTTATAGGCGACCCAGGCCGAGATCATGACCGTGAGCAGAAGTGGCAGCATGAGCAGTAACCAAATGCTCAAGGCGCGCCGCTGGTATGCCGCCCTGGCAATATCGGGATCATATTCCATTGCAGCCTCCTGCCGCAGTCAACGTCGGTTACGTACCCACTCCAGTGCCTGTTCAGGTTTCATGGGGCGGGCAAACAGGTAGCCCTGTGCGTACAGGCAGCCCTTGTCGATAAGCAGCTGGCGCTGTTGCTCCGTCTCGACGCCTTCGGCAATGACCTGAAAACCGAAGCGGTCACCCAGGCGCAGGATCATGTCGACGATATGGTCGGCATTCTCGGACTCGCCGAGCCGGGAGATAAAGGTGCGGTCGATTTTCAGCACGGAAGCCGCCAGATCAGTGATATGTGCCAGTGATGAATAGCCGGTGCCGAAATCATCAATACTGACCCCGATGCCATATTCCAGCAGCTGCCGTAGCTGTAGTGAAATGTTGCGGTACTCGACCATGGCCTGGGATTCGGTCACTTCCAGCTCCAGCAGCTCGGGAGGCAGGCCGGAGGCCCGGATCATGCTCAGCATTTCGTCGAAATAGCCGGGCAGCAGCAGATCGATCGAGGAGGTGTTAAAGGAGATCGGCAGGGTAATGCCCTGTTGCTGGAAACTGCGCGCCACCGATAAGGTCTGGCCCAGAACATTGAGGTCCAGTTCGCTGATCAGCCCGGCGGTTTCCGCAACCGGAATGAACTGGTCAGGGTTGATGATGTGGCCATCGGCATGTTGCCAGCGTACCAGTGCTTCAAACCCGACCGCACGCCCTGATATCAGTTCGACTTTCGGTTGCAACACGATATGCAGCGCATCGGTCTGCAGGGCCTGACGCAACTCATTGAGCAGGATGTAACGCTCACGCATCTGTTGTTCCTGTGAGCGATCATATTCGACAAAGCGCAGGCCATTGCGCTTGGCGGCTTCTACAGTCAACTCGGCCAGACGCAGCATATGTTCCGGTTCATGGTTGTCACTGCTGCTCAGTGGCAGTACGGCGGCGACTGAAGGGATCTGGTGCTCACTGCCATCAATCGTCAGAGGCTCGGCCAGCAACGCAGCGACCTGTTGTTTTGAGGGTGCCGTGTCGGCCGGCAGCAGCAGGGCAAATGTGCTGCGGTCGATACGGGCGAGCAGCAAGTGTCCCTGAATACGGGTTTGCAGGCGGTGCTGGACGCTATGCAATACGCTGTCACAGAAGGGCTCGCCAAAGTGCAGGGCGGTTTCGTTCAGTTCATCGAACTTGATGACCCAGAGCAGATGCTGGTGCAGTTCCCGCGTGCTCAGGCTACGCAGGGTGCGTTTCAGGTAATTGCGGTTGGGCATGTCCAGCAGCGGGTCACGGTAGGCCAGCTGAGACATGCGGTTGTAGAGGGACAGGTTGGTAAAGCCGGTACTGATATTTTCGCAGAACACTTCCAGCAGATTGGTTTCGGCCGGTGTTGGTTTCCGATCGGTTTTAATCAACGTCAAATAGGCGGGCGCCTCTACCTGATCAGGCGCGAAATGCAGCACTGTATAGTGTTCGTTGTAGAGGTGATGTCGGGTCGCAAGTGCCTCTGCAAACAGCGGGTGCAGGGCCTCGATTTCCGGGCTGTCCAGGGTGCGGTCCTTGCAGTGCTTGAAACAGCCACTGGCGGCCAGTACCCGGCTTGCCGACAGGGGCTGACCAGGGGGGCTTAATATGCACAGGATACCGCCGTGATCGACCCGGAGCAGCACGGACAGGGTACTGAGCACGGTATGGGTGTAGCTCGCCAGATCGCGGCGTTTGCTCAGCGCCTGCGAGGCATCGACGATCAGCTGCAGCCCCTGGCGGGCACGCTCGAGTTGGGTGGTGCGATCCCAGGTGCGCAGATTACCGGTAATGACCGAGGTCAGGTGTTCGTGGGTCAGTTCGGATTTGCACCAGTAGTCGTCGATATCGAACTGACGCAGAACATCAGGCTGTGGAGCCATGCCCGGCTGGCCGGTGAGCAGGACGATGCGGACCTGATTGTTACAGATCACATCACGAATGGTGCGTACCAGGCGCAAGCCGGAGTCGTCGTCTTCCATCACCACATCGAGCATGATAATGCCGATATCCTGGTGTTCGGGAAGCAGGCGGGCGGCTTCAACCGCGGACCGTGCACAGATCACCTCAAGGGAGCGTCCATCCACTTTAATCTGTGCCAGGGCGTGAACCAGCGATGCCTGGTAGGTCGGGTCATCTTCAACGCTCAGCACCTTCCATGGTGGTTCTTGTGAAGCTGTGGGGGCCAGCGGTGGCCTGAATTCAAATAATTCATCTGCCAACATACGATTAGTCCTTTATTCCTGTGTCAAACCGGTTGGTCATTAAACAGGCGTTTATCAGCTTGGTTTACAAAACTCCGTTTGTAAATATCATCGATGATGAAATCATCATTTGTTCATTATTTAGCCATATACCAGCTCCGGCAGCCAGGTTGCCAGACCTGTTTGCCAGGCCAGCAGCGCCAGCATGGCCAGCTGGATCAGGATGAACGGGATAACGCCCTTGTAGATTTGTCCCGTGGAGATGTGGGCCGGGGCGACACCGCGCAGGTAAAACAGGGCGAAGCCGAACGGCGGGGTCAGAAATGAGGTCTGCAGGTTCAGCGCCAGCATTACCCCGAGCCAGACCGGATCCAGCCCCATGCCGAGCAGGATCGGTGCCACGATCGGTACCACCACGAAGGTGATCTCGATGAAGTCGAGGAAAAAACCGAGCAGGAACACGATCAGCATCACGATCGCCATGGCACCGACCACGCCACCGGGCAGATCGTGCAGGAAGTCGCGTACCAGATCGTCGCCGCCGTAGCCACGGAACACCAGCGAAAAGATCGACGCGCCGACCAGAATGATGAACACCATGGAACTGACCTGAGTGGTGGAGCGCATGACCTCATTCAGGGTTTTCAGGCTGAACGCACGGCGCATCAGCGCCAGCCCGATAGCGCCCACGGCACCGACCGACGCCGCCTCGGTTGGAGTGGCAAAACCACCCAGAATCGAGCCCAGCACCAGCCCGATCAGCAGCACTGGCGGCACCAGCGCCTTCAGTGCCCGTAGCCAGAGGTTGGTGATGGCATTCAGCTCCTCCTCGGGAATGGCCGGTACCGCATGCGGGCGGGTTACGGCGACGAACACCATGTAACCGATGTAGGCCACGACCAGCAGCAGGCCCGGGATCAGCGCACCGAGGAACAGGTCACCCACGGTGACCGTTTCCGGCGAGAACATGCCCTGATCGATCTGTGATTGCTGATAGGCCGAGGAGATGACATCGCCGAGCAGCACCAGCACGATGGAGGGCGGAATGATCTGCCCCAGTGTGCCCGATGCGCAAATGGTGCCGGTCGCCACGGCCGGGTCGTAACCGCGCTTGAGCATGGTCGGCAGGGACAGCAAACCCATGGTCACAACGGTCGCGCCGACGATACCGGTGCTTGCCGCCAGCAGCATGCCGACCAGTGTTACGGAAATGCCCAGACCACCGCGCAGGGAGCCGAACAGGGCGGCCATGGTGTCGAGCAGCTCCTCGGCGACCTTGGATTTCTCCAGCATAACGCCCATGAATACGAACAGGGGCACGGCGATCAGCACCTCGTTGTTCATGACCCCGAAGATGCGGTTGGGGATCGCTTCCAGAAACACACTGTCAAAGTGGCCGGTCAGAGTGCCGATGGCGGCAAACAGCAGGCCGGTACCGGCCAGCGAGAAGGCAACGGAATAGCCCATCAACAAGACAACGATGGCACCGATAAACAGCAGCAGAGGCAGTAACTCGATCACAGGGCGTGCTCCCCTTCCGGTGGTGGCAGATGGGCATGGCCGCTGATCACCAGCAGACTGCGCAGCAGTTCGGCAATCCCCTGCAGGGTCATCATCGCGGGCATCGCCAGCAAAGCCGTTTTGAGTATGTAGCGATAGGCGATGCCGCCCGCTTCCTGAGAGCCTTCTTTGAGTTCCCAGGAGGTGGCGACGTATTCCCAGGAGACCCAGAACAGAAATATGCACACAGGCAGCAGCAGGAATAGGGTGCCGAACAGATTGATCCAGGCTTTGCCCTTTTCCCCCAGTGGACGGTAGATGATATCCACGCGTACATGACCATCATGTTTGAGGGTATAGGCAGCCCCGAGCAGGAAGACGAAGCTGTGCATGTAGATGACAGACTCTTGCAGGGCGATATTGCCCATCTCGAAGGCGTAGCGCATGACCACAACGACAAAGGTGACGACCACCATCAACAGGGTCAGCCACGCGATCAGCCGTCCGGTCCATTCGCTGAAACCGTCCAGTAATCTGACCAGGGCCGCAAGGGGGGAGGAGTGACGCATCGATATTCTCGTTTCAGGAGATTGGGCGGGCGGCAGTATATCAGGTAATTCCTGTAGCGCGGCAGGCAGGGATGACTACAGCTTGAGGCGGCAAAGCCGTACAATAGGCGAACAGACACCAATGTGGAGATTTCCCATGACTGAACTGCTGAATCTTGAGCCTGAACTGGAGGCCTTCGAGCCCTGGCAGCTGACCGCCTTTTCGGCCGCGCTGACCGAGCGTATGTTCCCCAATTTCGCGCTCTTCGCACGTTTGGTCGAGTTCGGCGATGCTGCCAAATTGCGGCAGATCCTGGATGGCGTCTGGGACAGCCTCAGCGGCCAGGGGGCGAAGATGAATTTCGAAGTCCAGCTGGACGCCGTCGAAGCCAATATGCCGGATATCGACGTATTCGACATGTATGGCGCGTTGCCGGCACTGGATGCGGTCGTCGCTCTGAACGCCACGCTTAACTGCCTGCTGGAAAAGGACCGTGCCGAAGCCGCGACCATTGGTCAGCTGTCCCGTGAGTGCGTTGCCACCTTTCTGGAAGTGACCGAAGGTGATGACCAGCTGTCCGATGAGGAGCTGGTCAAGCTGATCAACACCCATGAATTGATGCAGGCCGAAGACGCCTTCCGTGACGAGGTGCTTGAGCGCCTGCGTGGACAGAAACACGCGACCCCTGACTTCATCCAGGCCCTGCGCGAGCTGGCCGGCAATGAAGGTGTCAGCAACATCGGCATCAGCGACGACGACTGATCATGCTGCGTCTGGGACTGTTATTGCTGGTGGTGCCTGCCGTATTGCTGATGGCGGGCTACATGTACGACCTGTCGTTGGCCGATGCCTGTCTGGAGCAGGGTGGCTCCTGGGATTATCGTGCCGCCCGCTGTGATGAGGCGGGTGCCGCACATCCCTTCACGCCTTTCATGGTGCGTCATCCGCTGTGGGTGAACGGTGGCATGCTGTTGTCGGTTGTGGGGCTGTTGCTGTGCATCGCCGGACTTTACCGCCGCCGTTGAGACCGATACGGAGTTACTGATGGTGAAAAAGATCATTCTGGCGCTGGTGCTGATTCCGCTGCTGGCGGGTGTGTTTTTGTGGCAGGCAGAGCCTCTCTGGTGGCAGGAGGCCAAGGCTGAATGGCTGGCAGACTTCAATGCCGATCGGGCTGAGCAGGCGATGGTCTGGCGTGAACAGGGTTTGGCGTTGGGTCGCAGTGGCGATCAGGCGGCCTGTCTGGATCGGGCGTTGACCGATTTCGATGGCTGTACCGGTTTTCAGTGTACGGTCAATTATGGCCGTCTGCTCAATGCCTGTCTGGAAACGGCCGCGATCAGTGAAGGCTTCTGTGAGGGTGTGCCCGCTTTCCGTGACCAGCCGACTGAAGATGACAAGAGCTGGGCCAAGTACACCTGTTGGGACCGGAATATCCGTGGGGAAGGTTGTCGCTTGTTGATGCGTCAGCAGCAGCTGTTCTGCAGTGCGGCTGACGGTGAGGCTGTTACTGTCGAGGCTGCGCCGGCCAATTAAACGGTGAGCACCAGCTTGCCGCGGATGTGGCCATGGGCGCTGAGGTGGTGGGCTTTTGCGGCCTCTTCCAGCGCAAAGGTGTCCGCGATGCTGAGCATCACCTTGCCGCTGGACGCCAACATGGCCAGTTCATGCAGCTGGGCAGCATCGGGGCGGGCGCGCATGCTGCTGACCTTGAGGTCGCGCGCTGCACCCGCCGCCATGACCTCCGCAGCGGTGACCGACGGCAAGGTAATCATCTGGCCGTGCGGGTTGAGGCAGTCCAGGGCCTGAATCGCCGTCTGGCCGCCAACGCAATCTATGATCAAATCAGCATCGTGAATCAGTGTTTCGACCTGCTGGCGGGTGTAGTCAATAGTGTCGTCACAGCCCAGGCTTTGTAGAAAGCCCTTGTTGCCCGCTGAAGCGGTGCCGATCACGTAGGCGCCTTTCCATTTGGCCAACTGAACTGCAAGGTGGCCGACGCCGCCGGCAGCGGCCAGTACCAATACCGATTGTCCGGTCTTCAGATGCCCAACTTCAAACAGCGCCTGCCAGGCGGTCAGTCCGGCCAGTCCCAGACCGGCGGCGGACACCGGGTCCAGTGCTGCCGGGCGCAGGCACAACTGTTCTGCCGGGGCGATAATGGTATCGGCATAGCAGCCAGCGGGGTGCGGGAAACGAATGAAGCCCATCACCTCGTCACCGATGCGCAAGGTTTCCACACCTTCACCCAGCGCGGCCACGGTACCGGAACATTCCCAGCCGGGGCAGAAGGGCAATGCGTCGATAAAACCGCTGGCACCGCCACCGGCACAGGTTTTCCAGTCGATCGGATTGATGCCCGCTGCACGGGTGTGGACCAGAACCTCACCGGGGCCGGGGGCCGGTGTGTCGAGTTCGTCCAACTGTAAACCCTCCGGCCCGTCAAAGGCATGGATGCGCATTGCTTTCATGTTAATCTCCCCGGTTTGAATGGCCTGTCATCGGCCAGTAACAGTCATGTACTGATTGCAAGAGTAAAGTGATCGTGCGTGATCTGGCAATCTTTGTTGCAAGGAGAGTGGATGAAAGCTAACCCTGTTCGTGGTGCCGGCTACCTGCTGCGCGGCGTCTCCATGCTGCCCCAGCCCGGTATCCGCCACTTCGTGCTGATACCTCTGCTGGTGAACATATTGCTGTTCATGGGTGCCATTTGGCTGCTGGTCGGCCAATTCAATGTCTGGGTCGACTACTGGCTCGGGTTCCTGCCCGCCTGGGCCGATTTCCTGTACTGGCTGTTCTGGCCGCTGTTTGCGCTGCTGGTGCTGGTTGGGGTCTATTACGGATTTTCCATCGTTGCCAACCTGATCGCAGCCCCGTTCAATGGCTTCCTGTCGGAAAAGGTTGAGCAGCAGCTGCGTGGCGAAGTGGTAACCGATGATGGCTGGCGTGAAATGCTGGCGATGATCCCCCGCTCACTGCAACGAGAGCTGCACAAGCTGGCCTACTACCTGCCGCGTTTTCTGTTGCTGTTGTTGATCACCTTTATTCCCGTAGTCAATTTAGTGGCACCGCTGCTCTGGTTTCTGTTCGGAGCCTGGATGATGTCGATCCAGTACTGTGATTACCCGATGGACAACAACAAAGTCAGTTTTGCGCAGATGAAGCAGCTGATGAAGGCGCGGCGGGTGACCTCGATTGGCTTCGGAGCGTTGGTTCAGGTGGGTATGCTGGTCCCGGTGGTCAACCTGATTCTGATGCCGGCGGCGGTGATAGGCGCCACCATCTTCTGGGTCGAGGAGTATGCGGGTGAGGCGCGAGACCTCACTCCGCGTCCCTGACCGGCACCACCATGTCAGGCGGGAAGTGGCAGGTGAACGTGCTGCCCTTGCCGCGCGTGCTGTGGATGTCCAGATGGGCATCGTGACGCACCAGCACATGCTTGACGATCGCCAGCCCGAGCCCGGTACCGCCGCTGGCCGAAGAGCGGCTTTCGTCGATGCGGTAGAAGCGTTCGGTCAGGCGCGGGATATGCATGGGTTCGATGCCGATGCCGTTATCGGTAACGGCAAAATGTCCGCCCAGAGCATCGGTCCACCAGCGCAGAGTGATGATGCCGTTGTCAGGGGTGTAGCGAACGGCGTTGAACACCAGGTTGGAAAAGGCGCTCTGCAGTTCGTTGCGCTGGCCCAGCAGATCATACTCCGGGTCGATATCGAGTACGAAACGGTGGCCACGACCGCTGGCCAACGCCTCGGCATCCTGGTGGATCTGGCGGATCAGCGGGTGGATCAGAATGGGGTGCTCGTCGCTGATATGGTGACTGGCCTCCAGACGTGACAGCAGTAACAGGTCGGTGACCAGGCTTTCCATGCGCTGTGCCTGTTGCTGCATCTGTCCCAGTGCGCGTTGCAGCGGTTTTGGCAGCTCCTGATCCAGGAAGGTTTCCAGATAGCCTCGGATGACGGTCAGCGGTGTGCGCAGCTCGTGGGAGGCGTTGGCGACGAAGTCCTGGCGGGTGTGCTCCAGCCGCATCAGGCGGGTGATGTCACGAGCGACCAGCAGGCGGTCGCCCTGACCAAACTTGGTAATCTGGTACTGCAGCTGCAGTTCGGCCTTGACCGGTGACGGCAGATCCAGCGGTTCCTGATAGTGGCCCTTGCGGAAATAGCGTACGAAGCGCGGGTCGCGCAGCAGGTTCATCAGCGGTTTGCCGCGGTCGGAGGTGGCTTTCAGCCCGAGCAGGCGGTCGGCCGCGCGGTTCCACCATTCCAGATTGTTCTGGTTGTCGATGATAACGATGGCGTCGGTAAGCGCCGCCGAGGATTGCTGGAAACGGGAAATGATGCCGCGCAGTGACTGCTCGCGGGCACTGCCGCGTTTCTGCATGCGTGCCAGTTCGTCGAACAGATCACCCCAGGCGCCATCGGCCTCCGGTGGTTCGGAGCCGTCTTCACGGTGCAGCCATTCGGTCAGCCGGTTGAATTGACGGATCTGCCGCAGACTCCAGACAATAACGCCCAGGCTCAGGCCCGCAAGGGTATGTCCAAGCAAGGTGCCACCGATCAGGCCCACCGCAGCGAACAGCAGCAGACTGAGTAACAGGGTGTGACGGGATACCTGCATCACGGGGCTCCATCCCGAGTGTGGTCATGCTGGTGGGGGGCCAGCACGATCAGGCGACCTGAGCCGAGAAGCGGTAGCCAGTGCCGCGTACGGTCTGTACCAGATAGTCGTGACGCTCACCCAGCGCCTTGCGCAGGCGACGGATATGCACGTCCACGGTGCGCTCTTCGACATAGACATTGCCGCCCCAGACCATATCCAGCAGCTGGCTGCGCGAATAGGCACGGTCGGGATGGGTCATGAAGAATTGCAGCAGGCGGAATTCGGTCGGACCGAGTTCGACCGGCTGGCCGTCAGCGGTGACACGGTGAGATACCGGATCCAGCGTCAGGCTGTCCACGGTCACCGGCTCTTCCACGCCACGCGGGGTCGTGCGACGGAGGACGGCCTTGAGCCGAGCCACCAGCTCACGCGGCGAGAACGGCTTGGTGATGTAATCATCGATACCCGTTTCCAGGCCTTTGATCTTGTTGTCTTCGTCGGTCTTGGCGGTGAGCATGATGATCGGAATATCGGCGGTCACTTCATCCTTGCGCAGGCGGCGGGCAAACTCGATACCGCTGGTGCCGGGCATCATCCAGTCGAGCAGGACCATGTCGGGTTTGTTGTCCACGATCTGGGCATGGGCATCCTGGGCATTGTCGGCTTCGCTACAGTCGTAACCGGCCATTTCCAGTGCCACGGCGATCATTTCACGGATCGGTGCTTCGTCATCGACAATCAGCACACGTTTTGATGCAGACATCATTTTCTGCCCCATTGACAGGTGTTATCGGAGGCTACTATTACAAGACGTTTCCATTACATTAATATGACACACTCCTGGAGAATCGGGTATTCGGGCAAAAAATCTCTGTTTTTCCGATAGTTAGGCGACGGCATAGTCGATAATCAGCGCCACCAGGATGGCCAGTTCGGCGTAGTGGTTGTTGAGAAAGGCGCGAAAGCAGGGCATGCGTTCGCGGTGGCGAATCAGCCACTGCTGGTAGATGAAGAAACCGAGCGCGGCCACCAGCCCCACGTGATACCACACGCCCAGCTGTTCCAGCTGCCCCACCCAGACCAGCACGCCGAGGGTGGCCAGTTGCAACATCCCAACGATCAGCCTGTCGTGGCGGCCAAAGAGTACGGCGGTGGATTTGACCCCGATCTTGAGATCGTCGTCACGGTCGACCATGGCGTACTGGGTGTCGTAGGCCACGGTCCACAGCAGCTTGGCGGCGTAGAGCAGCCAGGCGGTGAGCGGGATCTGCTCCTGAATGGCAGTGAATGCCATCGGAATGGCCCAGCCGAATGCCGCGCCCAGCACCAGTTGTGGCAGGTGGGTGTAGCGTTTCATGAACGGGTAGATGAACGCCAGTGCCAGACCGCCGAACGACATCAGGATGGTCATTGTATTGGTCAGCAGTACCAGCAGAAACGACACCAGCATCAGCCCGCAAAACAGATAGATCGCCTCGCGCTCGGTGACCCGGCCCGATGGCAGCGGGCGAGCGTGGGTGCGCTTGACGTGGCCATCAATGTGGCGATCGGCATAGTCGTTGATGACGCAACCGGCGGAGCGGGTCAGGAACACGCCGAGACTGAAGATGAGCAGCAGGTCCAGCGCCGGGACACCTTCGGCGGCGATCCACAGCGCCCACAGGGTTGGCCACAGCAGCAGATAGGTGCCGATCGGCTTGTCGGCCCGCATCAGCTGGATGTAGGCGGTCAGACGTGTGCGCAGTGAGGGCGTGGATAAAGTCGACAAGGCGGGCTCCTGAGGGTCGCGGTCAGAGCGGGTATTGTACGTGCTCCATGGCCGGGAGAAAAACCTCGCACACCAGCAGCGGCTTGCCGTGCAGACGGAACACTGAACGCCGGGCCCAGTAAGGCTTTCCAGCGGCGGCAGACAGGCAGCAGGCCTGCAATGGACTGCGCTGCAGGCTTGGGTCACTGAACATCAATGAGCCCAGAGAGCGGTTGCCGAGCAGCTTGAGTCGGCGTTCACGGCCGGTCAGCGTGGTGGCGGGCAGCACCGAGCGGGCGTAGACCCAGGCAGTTCCTTCGTGTCCCAGCAACTCAACTTCGCGAATCAGGGCGACCTGACGGCGAGGCATGCCCAGTGCGCGCGCCTCGTCGGCAGTGGGCATGGCCCAGCGCTGGGACAGGACGCGGACGCCAAACTGGCCCTGTGCCGCACGGGTCAGACGGCGCGTCAGCGAGCCGTTGTCCTGTAGCCAGGGACGCCAATGACGGGGCGCACGCAGGGCGCTGTCGGCGGGCATCCAGCGGGGCGGGGTACGGGGATTGAGCAGAGCGTTGCGGGCGGACACGGGTACCTGTTCCATCATGGGGATAAGGCCCGAGTGTATCATGTTGCCGCTGCCGGCAGCGTACCGGCAGCGGCGGACTTACTCGTCGTTGCCGTCGTCGTCGAGCAGGCTGCCGGCGGACTCTTCCTGCACCGTGCGCTTGATCTGTTTCAGGCTCTGATGGCGCACATCGGTACCGCTGACCTGATAGATCAGGTGCTCACCCAAGTTGCGGGCATGGTCACCGATGCGTTCCAGACTGCGCAGCACCCAGATCACGTTGAGCACGTTGGAGATGGCGCGGGCGTCCTCCATCATGTAGGTGACCAGCGAGCGCATGGCGGTGCGGTATTCCAGATCCACGTTCTTGTCCTGCTTGGCGACGCGGTAGGCCATCTCCAGATCGTTGCGGGCGAACGCGGTGAGCACATCCTTGACCATGTCGCGCACCAGATTGCCGATATGGCGCACTTCCTGGAAGCCACGCTGGTTGACACCGCTGTCAGCGAGTTCGATCGCCATGGTGCAGATACGCGTCGCTTCGTCACCGATGCGCTCCAGATCGGACACCGCACGGCTGATCGAGACGATCAGGCGCAAGTCGCTGGCGGCTGGCTGGCGGCGGGCGATAGTGGTCGTACACTGCTCGTCGATCATCAGTTCCATGGCGTTGGTCTGCTGGTCGATGCGGCGCGACTGTTCGGCCAGTTCCACATCACCGGTCAGCAAGGCCTCGACGGCATCGCTGACCTGACGTTCGACAATGCCGCCCATGGTCAGCATCTGCGTACGGATTTTCTCCAGTTCCTCGTTGAACTGCTGCGAGATATGGGTCGAGTAGTTATCGTTTTCGAGTTCCACGGTCGGTCTCTCCGTTGCGTGCATGGGCCATCATTAACCGTAACGGCCAGTGATGTAATCTTCGGTCTGTTTCTTTTCCGGTTTGGTGAACAGTGCATCCGTGGCACCAAACTCGATCAGGTCGCCCATGTACATGAACGCGGTGTAGTCGGAGACACGGGCCGCCTGCTGCATGTTATGGGTAACGATGACGATGGTGAAATCCTTTTTAAGCTCGTGGATCAGCTCCTCGATCTTCAGTGTGGAGATCGGGTCCAGTGCCGAGGCCGGTTCGTCCAGCAACAGGACTTCCGGCTTTACCGCCACGGTGCGGGCGATGACCAGACGCTGCTGCTGACCGCCGGACATGCCCAGCGCGCTCTCGTGCAGACGGTCCTTGACCTCATCCCAGAGTGCGGCGGAGCGCAAGGCCCACTCGACGGTTTCGTCGATGACGCGCTTCTTGTTGATCCCCTGAATGCGCAGGCCGTAGGCCACGTTTTCATAAATCGACTTGGGGAAGGGGTTGGGCTTCTGGAACACCATGCCGACCCGGCGACGCAGGTCAGCCACGTTGACGGTGCGGTCGTAAATGTTGTCGCCGTCGAGCAGGATCTGGCCGTTGATGTTGCAGCCGTCAACCAGATCATTCATGCGATTGAAGCAGCGCAGCAGCGTGGACTTGCCGCAACCGGACGGGCCGATGAAGGCGGTCACCCGGTTCTGCGGGATATCCATGTTGATGCCGTGCAGGGCTTCCTTGTCGCCGTAGCTCAGGCGCAGGTCCTTCACCTGCAGGGTGATCTGTTCGTCACCCAGGTTCAGGTTGCGATCGCCGCGCTGCAGGGCGGCGATGTCGATGGCGTGGGTCTTTGCTTCGCTAGTCATAGTGGTAAACCTTCAAATCAAAATGCTTAAGCCGGCGGTTACATTTCAAGCGCTTTGTACTTTTCGCGCAAATGGTTGCGGATCGCGATGGCCGAAAAGTTCAGCAGCGCAATCACCACGACCAGCAGAAACGCGGTCGCATAGACCAGCGGTCGGGCCGCTTCGACATTGGGGCTCTGGAAGCCGACATCATAGATGTGGAAACCCAGGTGCATGAACTTCTGATCCAGATGCAGGAACGGGTAGTTGCCATCCAGCGGCAGGCTCGGGGCCAGTTTGACCACACCGACCAGCATCAGCGGGGCCACTTCACCGGCGGCACGGGCAATCGCCAGAATCACACCGGTCATCATCGCCGGGCTGGCCATCGGCAGTACCACTTTCATCAGGGTCTCGAACTTGGTCGCGCCCAATGCCAGCGAGCCTTCACGGACCGAGCGCGGAATGCGGGCCAGGCCCTCTTCCGTCGCCACGATCACGACCGGTACGGTCAGCAGCGCCAGAGTAATGGAAGCCCACATCAGACCGCCGGTACCAAAGGTCGGTGCCGGTTTGGCTTCGGCGAAGAACAGATCGTCGATGCTGCCGCCGAGGAAGTAGACGAAGAAGCCAAGGCCAAATACACCGTAGACGATGGACGGTACACCGGCCAGGTTGTTGACCGCAATGCGGATCAGACGGGTGATAAAGCCCTGCTTGGCGTATTCACGCAGGTAAACCGCCGCGATCACGCCGAACGGGGTTACCAGCACCGACATCAGGATCACCATCATCACGGTGCCGAAAATCGCCGGGAAAATGCCGCCTTCGGTGTTGGCTTCACGCGGTTCGTCGGACAGGAACTCCCACAGCTTGGCACCGTAATGCAGCAGTTTGTCGCTGGTGCCCATGTCGTTCGGCTGGAAGGCGCGCACGACCTTGGCAACATCGATCTGGACCTCACGGCCGTCGGCGATTTCGGCGACAAAGCTGTCACGGTTGATCTGGGTGTAGAGGTCGATCAGCTCCTGCTGCAGGACTTCGTAATCGGCGTTCAGCTCGGCACGCTGAGTTTCGATCTCGGCGTAAGCCTGGGCATCGGTGGACTGCTCCAGCTCCAGAGAACGCTCCTGCAGACGCAGGCGCTCCAGCGCATAGTTGATGCTGCCGATCTTGTGCTTTTCGATATCCAGAATCTGCTCACGGATCTCCAGCACCCGGTCGAGCCGCTGCTGGAATTCGGTCCAGAGATCCAGGTACTCATCGGACTTGGCGTAGCCGTCATGGCGGATCACGGTTTCGCCACTCTCGCGGACTTCGCGCAGGTAGCCGTAGAAATTGCCCCACTCCAGGCGCTCGGCGACCATGACCATCTCGGGATAGGCCTTGTCGGTGATCAGGTTATCCATGGCCCAGACAAAGTCGGCGGCACCGAAGTCACGGTTACCGACCTTGAGCAGATCGCGGCGCATGGTTTCAACACCTTCGGGAACCTCGACACCGGCCCCGCGCAGCTGGTCAGCGGGAACCATCTCCTGCTGCACCAGTTCGCCCATGATACGGCTGTCTTGCTCACCCTGGGTATAGGTCGCCTGCATCACGTCGGCAGGCCAGAAGTGAGCCAGGCCGCGCGCGGCGATCAGGCCGAGCAGCCCTACCACCATGATCACGCAGATGGCAACGGCACCGGCATTGAGCCAGACCCATGGGGAGCCGGATTTGGTCCATTCGTTTACTGAATAACGCATCTATCTAATCCTCACTCTCACCGATCACAGGGAACCGTATTTCTTGCGCAGGTGCTGGCGGATGGTCTCGGCCAGGGTGTTCACCACGAAGGTAAACAGGAACAGCACGAAGGCGGCCAGGAACAGGGTGCGGTAGTGGGTACTGCCGACTTCCGATTCCGGCATCTCGACCGCAATGTTCGCGGCCAGCGTACGCATGCCTTCGAAGATGTTCACATCCATGATCGGCGTGTTGCCGGTGGCCATCAGCACGATCATGGTTTCACCGACGGCGCGGCCCATGCCGATCATCAGCGCCGAGAAGATACCCGGGCTGGCGGTCGGCAGGATGACGCGGGTCAGGGTCTGCCAGGCGGTGGCACCCAATGCCAGTGAGCCGTAGCTCAGGTGTTTGGGCACCGCGAAGATGGCATCTTCGGTAATCGAGAAGATGGTCGGGATCACGGCAAAGCCCATGGCGATACCGACCACCAGGGCGTTGCGCTGGTCATAGGGGATACCCACTTCGTTGGTCAGCCAGGTTGGCATGTCGCCGCCGAAGAGCATGTGCTCGATCGGACCGGCGATCGCCAGGCCCAGCCAGGTGGCCAGAATCACCACCGGGATCAACAGAGCGGCATCCCAACCATCCGGAATCAGGAAACGGATCTTGTTGGGCATGTTGTTCCAGGCGAAACCGAAGAGCACGATCGCGACCGGAATCACCAGCAGACAGACAAAGATACCGGCCAGGTTGGCTTCCATGAACGGGGCCAGCCAGAGACCGGCGAGGAAGCCCAGGATGACCGTCGGCAGCGCTTCCATCAGCTCGATGAACGGCTTCACCTTGCGGCGCATGCTTGGCACCATGAAGTAGGCGGTATAGATCGCCCCGGCGATGGCCAGCGGTGTCGCCAGCAGCATGGCGTAGAACGCGGCTTTCAGGGTGCCGAAGGCCAGCGGCATCAGGCTGTATTTGGGTTCGAAATCGTTGTTGGAGGCGGACGACTGCCAGGTATATTCCGGCTCTTCGTAGCCTTCATACCAGACTTTTTCCCAGTAGGCGCTCCAGGAAATCTCCGGATGTTCGTTATCGACGTGCCAGAAGCTCAGTTGGTCACCATGCTGTACCAGCAGGGCATTGGCCCGCGGTGCCAGTGCGATGGCATCGGCGGCACTGCTGAACAGCGGCTCGCGCAGGGCATTGCGGTTGGCGGTGCTGCTGTACAGGTTCAGGGTGCCGTCGGCGTCCAGGGTAATAATGCCCTTGCGACGCTGTTCGGTGGTCAGATTGGTGACGGCGCTGTCACCGTGTTCGAAGCTGCGAATATGGGTCAGCTGGAACTGGTTGGTTTCGTCGCGGACGAAGAACCACTGCGACAGCTTGCCCTTGGCATCACCGATGATCAGTGAACTGCCGCCGAGCAGCAGCTCGAAGCTGGTGATATCGGTCTTTGAGACTTCGATCAGCTGGGTAACTTCAGGGGTGTTGCTCAGTGTCATCACGGCAACCTTGCCCTGAGGCACGCTGGCCAGCAGCCAGCGCTGGTCCGGTGTCATCAGCAGTTTGCGCGGTTTGACACCGAATGACGGCAGGCTGCGGTGACTCTGTTCCACTTCGACGTCACCGGTCAGGAAGTTCTCGGTCATCGACAGGGTCAGCTCAGTGAGCTGGTCGCCGCTCAGGGCGATCAGGGTCCACTCGTCGCTGTCCTGGTTCAGGGTCAGGCGCTCGACGGGACCGGCCGCGACTTGCAGCGGTGCTTCGCCCAGCGGGTAGACCAACTCCGGGTTAAGTACACGTTGGCCGTTGGGGTAGGTCGCCTTGTAATTGTGCTTGACCACCTTGACGCTGCCATCACTGAGGCCGAACGCAAAACTTTGGCTGGCTTCTGACACCAGTGCAAAGCTGCTGATGGTGACGCCGTCCGTGAGGCTCAGTGCCTCGCTCAGCAGAGTGCGGCCACTGGTGGTATCGAAAAACAGCATCTCGCCACGATCGGTGACGCGGAAACCGATCTCGGCCTGTTCTTCTACCGCGAGGTAGAGCGTTTTACCCTGTCCGGGCACAGCATAGCTGACCTCCTCCTGACCGCCCCAGGGCTCGATACTGGCCGAGCGGAACAGCGGTGCAACCTCGTACAGGAGGTAGAAGAAGATCATGACAACGGCGAGGATAACGCTGATACCACCGACGGCGATGCCACCTGCGGCCAGTTTGTCCTTCAGCATGCGCGCTTTGCGCAGACGGCGCTGGGCTGGGGTGTTGAAGTCCAGCTCAGGCACGGTGTTGGTTTGCTCAATACTCATGGCTGAGAATCCCGAGAAGTGTCGAACTTGATATGGCCGCTACAATAAGTCAAAGACATGACTGTTTTGTTACAGCTGTAACAAAAACAAAAAGGGGAGCCAATATGGCTCCCCTTCGGGTGTGCGGATGCGGGTAGTTACAGACCCAGGTCCTGCATCTGCTTCTCGACAACCTTGGCCGGCAGCGGGATGTAGCCATCTTTCACGACCACTTCCTGGCCGACCTTGGACAGCACCAGCTTCAGGAACTCACGCTCCAGCGGCTGCAACGGCTGGCCCGGCTTCTTGTTGATGTAGACGTACAGTGAGCGCGCCAGCGGGTATTTGCCAGTGATGGCATTTTCCGGAGTCGGTTCAACGAAGTTGGTACCGGACTTGGACAGCGGCAGGGCACGGACAGATGCCGTCTTGTAGCCGATGCCGGAGTAGCCCAGTGCATTCACGGAGGTGGATACGGACTGGACAACAGAGGCAGAGCCCGGCTGTTCGTTAACGCTGTTCTTGAAGTCGCCTTTACACAGGGCAACCTTCTTGAAGTAGCCGTAGGTACCGGATACGGAGTTACGACCGAACAGCTGGATGCTCTGGTCGGCCAGAGAACCGCCGATGCCCAGATCGCTCCACTTGCTGGCGTCCTGCTCGGCACCGCACTTGCGGGTGGAGGAGAACACGGCGTCAACCTGGTCGATGCTCATGCCCTGGATCGGGTTGTCCTTGTGCGCGAACACGGCCAGCGCATCGATTGCCACGGCGACCGGGGTCGGCTTGTAGCCGTACTTCTTCTCGAAAGACTCGATCTCCTTGTCCTTCATTTTACGGCTCATCGGGCCGATATTGGACGTCCCTTCTGTCAGTGCGGGCGGCGCAGTTGAGGAACCGGCGGCCTGAATCTGAATGTTGACGTTCGGGTAGCTGCGTTTGAACTCTTCCGCCCACAGGGTCATCAGGTTGGCCAGGGTATCGGAGCCAACGCTGGACAGGTTGCCGGAAACGCCAGAGGCCTTTTCATAGACCGGCAGGTTCGGGTCGAGGAGATCACTGGCGTGTGCGGTGAAGCAGGTGGCAGTCATGGCGACCGCTGCGAACAGCTTTTTCATCGGTTTCATTGTCGGCTCCTGGTGCGGAAACGGGTTATTGAATGAACATGCACGCACTATAGGCAAGGTTTGTGACGGGAAGATGACACTGACGGCCATTGCTGTCAGTTGTGGCGGCAGGCGTTTTGGGGGCTATTCTTTGTGTTAAACCTTAGTATTATATGCGCTGCAGCATAAAGGGGCGCAGGCCTCGTATTCAATTGAGCGGGATCCGATAATGACAACAAGCGAAGATCAGCTGCTCATGCCCGACGGCGAGCTGAGTCTGCAACTGCCGGCCGGTGCGGATGCAGTCAACATGTTTGGTGATGTGTATGGTGGCTGGGTGGCTTCACAGCTGGTGCTGGCCAGCGAAATACGGGCGGGTCAGGAAGCCTGCGGGCGGGTTGCGACAGTATCGGTGGGGCGGATGGGATTCATGTCGCCGGTTTTACGCGGCACAGTGCTGAGCTTCCATACGCGTATTATTGAGCGTGGGCATAGCTCGTTGCGTATTCAGGTCGAGGTGTGGGGACGTTGTCCCGATGGGAATGAATTGCGCAAGGTAACGGGGGCCGAGTGTGTGCAGGTCGCGATCGATCCGCAGGGACGCATTCGTCGATTGCCGTTGCCCGAGGTGGGCTGAGCCGGACGAGGTCCGGCCCAGGTCGTGCGTTAGAGCAGCATCCAGGCACCGCCGGCGATAATGGCGGTCATCATGACGTTGAGTACTGCACCAGCGCGCATCATTTCACGTTGTGGCAGGTAGCCGGAGCCATAGACGATGGCGTTGGGCGGCGTTGCGACCGGGAGCATGAAGGCGCAGGACGCTGCAATCGCGATCACCACTGCCATGATCTCGGTCGGCAAGCCCATGCTGCCGGCAATACCGACGAAAATAGGCACCAGCAGGGCGCTGCTGGCGGTGTTGCTGGCGATTTCGGTCAGCATGACCACGAACGCAGCCACAGCCAGCAGGAACAACGGGGCTGATGCATCGGCCATCATCGTGCTCAAGCCTTCAGCCAGGAAGGCGCTGGCACCAGTGGCCTTGAGCATGGCCGACAGGGTCAGACCACCGCCGAACAGCAGCAACACGCCCCAGTCCGCCGACTTCTCGATCTGCTTCCAGGTGACCAGCTGCAGCATGCACAGCATCAGGATGGCGTTCATCGCAATGATCGAATCCAGGCCCTTGCTGATGCCGATCAGACCGGCCAGCGGCTTGCTGAACAGCCACATGGCGACGGTCAGTACAAATACGCCCAGCGTCATCCACTGTTTGCCGTTGAGCGGTTCGTGACGGTGGACTTCGTGGAAGCGGTGGTTCATGTCCGGACGGCACATGAAGTAGAGCACCACGATCATCAGCGGCAACGATACGATGACGGTGGGGATGCCGAACTTCAGCCAGTCGGTGAAGCTGAGCCCGACTTCGGCGGCGGCAATGGCGTTGGGCGGTGAGCCCACGAGCGTACCGATACCACCGATGTTGGCCGAGTAGGCCACACCCAACAGCACGAACCAGTAGGTGCGCTCGTTGTTCTCATAGGGCAGCTGACGCAGCAGACCCAGTGCCAGCGGCAGCATCATCGCAGCAGTGGCGGTGTTGGAGATCCACATCGACAGTCCGGCTGCGGTCAGGAACAGCAGAATGGAGGCGGTGCCCAGACGGCCTCGGGCCAGGCGGATGACATGCCCGGCGATATATTTGTCCAGCCCCTGGGCATTCAGTGCGGCCGCCAGGCCGAAACCGCCAAGGAACAGGAAGATGATCGGGTTGGCGAAGTTTCTCAGTGCGTCAGACACAGTGAACACGCCGGCGACCACCGTCAACACCGGCACCAGCAGTGCGGTTACGGTGATGTTGAAGGTTTCGGTCATCCACAGGATGGCGATAACCGCCAGAATGGCGAGGCCGGTGCGCAGTTCAGGCGCCAGCGGTGCCAGAAACCAGATGCCTGCAGCACTTAGGACTGCCAGCAGAAAGGTCATCCACTTGCTGGTCATCAATCTCTCCCAGACGTGTTTTTAAGGGGTTAAAAGAAGCGCGAATTCTACACAGTTGTTTCCAGCGGAGCTACTTTGGTCGAAGCTTATTCACCTTTTTTCTGTGGGGCTTTATCTAGCCGAAGAACCAGTAGCCACAGAGGATAGCGGCAATGATGCCGGCCAGGTCGGCACTCAGTCCGCACCAGAGCGCATGGCGGCTGTGACGAATACCGACCGCACCGAAGTAGACCGCCAGCACATAGAAGGTGGTTTCGGTGGAGCCCTGAATAATTGACGCCACCTGGGCGGCGAATGAGTCCACGCCGTGGGTGTTCATGGTTTCCAGCATCATCGCCCGAGCGCCGGAGCCGGACAGTGGCTTCATCAAGGCGGTCGGCAAAGCGTCGGCAAAGCGGGTATCCAGTCCGAACAAGCCAATGCCTTCACGTAGCAGCCAGATAAAGCCTTCCAGCGCGCCGCTTTCGCGCAACACCCCGATCGCAACCAGCATCGCCAGCAGATAGGGGATGATCATGATCGCCGTCTCGAAACCCTGTTTGGCACCTTCAATGAAGGTTTCGTAAACGTTGACCTGTTTGCGGTGAGCCAGCAACAGAAACAGGATGATGGTACTGAACAGCAGCAGATTGCCGGTCAGGGCGGATTGGCGCTGCAGCTCATCGACGCTGAGGGTGGCAAAATAGCCGACAAAGGCCAGCAGCAGGCTGATACCGGCACCGAACCAGAGCAGCAGCGTGCGTTGCAGCAGGTTGATCCGCTGCACCCAGCTGGTGACGAGCAGGCCAACCAAAGTGGAGCAGCTGGTGGCGATCAGAATGGGGATGAACACCGCGGTGGGGTCGTTGGAGCCCTGCTGGGCGCGGTAGAGAAAGACGGTGATCGGGAACAGGGTCACCGACGAGGTGTTGAGCACCAGAAACAGGATCTGGGCGTTGCTGGCGGTGTGTTTGTCCGGGTTGAGTGTCTGCAGGTCCTGCATCGCCTTCAGCCCCAATGGAGTGGCGGCGTTGTCGAGACCGAGCAGGTTGGCGGACAGGTTCATGGTCATGGAGCCGATCGCCGGGTGGCGCGGAGGCACCTCCGGCATCAGTCGGGTAAACACCGGCCCCAGCGCGCGGGCCAGAGTATCGACCAGGCCCGAGGCTTCGGCCAGTTTCATCATGCCCAGCCAGAAGGCAAGGGTGCCGATCAGGCCGATGGCCAGCTCTACGGTCAGTTTCGACATGCTGAAGGTGCTTTCCACCATGCGCTGGAAGACACCGGAGTCGCCTAATGCAAGCCACTGCCAAAGGGCAGCGGCGAAGGCGGTCAAAAAGAAGCCGAGCCAGATCCGGTGCAGCATGGGGAGGGTCCTGTTGGGAAAACCTCCCTGATTCTAGCGACCCCGGCGCGGTGTGACCACCGCACCGAAGTGCTGTATCAGTCGCGTAGTCGCCAGCAGGTGACCTCGGACAAGGTATGCTGGAACTTGCGCTTGGTTTCGCGGATCACGAATGGCACGGCTTCCGGCCCCCGAATCAACTCGAAATGTTCATCCAGCACGGCATGCAGGCCATCCAGCGTGGTGACATTCTCGCCGTCACGTTTGAAACCGCCGATCCATTCCTCTTTGGGTGTGTGCTCTTCCAGCCAGGTGTAGGGTGAGGCCAGCATCAGCATGCCACCGGCGTTGAGGCGCTCATGTGCACGGCTGAGGAACTGGCGCGGACTGTACAGGCGATCGATCAGGTTGGCCGCCAGAATCAGGTCATAGCCGGTCAGAATCGGTTTGAGGTTGCAGGCATCGCCTTGCATGAAGCTAACGCGTTCGGCCACCTCAGACAGTCCCAGCGAGGCCAGATCACGCTCATGGTAGCTGACCAGTTCGCCTTCGTCGGGCAGGGTGTAGCGCAAGCGGCCCTGCTGCTGCAGCTGTACGCCCAGATTGATCAGACGGGCGGAGAAATCAACGCCGTCGACATGATCAAAGTGACGGGCCAGCTCGAAACTGGCACGGCCGGTCGCGCAGCCCAGATCCAGCGCCTTGTCCGCCTTGCCTTCGGCACAGACGTCGATCGCCAGTTGTGCCAGTGTTTGCGGGAAGTTGGCCACGCCGAAGGGTGCATCACCGTAGTGGAACTCGGCATACTGGGAAGCCAGGTCATCGCTTTCGTAGCGTGAGTCGGGCACGGCGGTGGGTGCTGCACCGGCGACATAGCGGAAACCGGCATGCTGAAAAAAGTGGCGGCGGAAGGCGTAACGCGCACTGCGCAGACTCTCGTTGCCGCAGGCGATCCAGCTGCCGCCCTTGATCAGGTTATGGCGATCATCAAAGGTGGGCGTGGTGAAATCGTCGTAATAGGGGTGTACTTCAAAGCCGTCAAGCGGATAGATCGGGGTCTGCGTCCACTGCCAGACATTGCCGCTGACGTCATAGAGGTCGCCCTGGGCGAAGCGATAGACCGGGCAGGAGGAGGCGAAGTGGTCCAGGTGCAGGTTGGCGTTGACCGCTCCGGTGTTGTCCGGCTCGGCGACCCGTGAAAGATCATACAGGCGATACCATTCGTCTTCGCTGGGCAGGCGGATTGGCGTGCCGGTCTGCGCGGCTTTCCAGCGGCAGAACGCTTCGGCTTCGTGACAGTTGACTTCGACCGGCCAGTCCCAGGGCATGTACACCTGCTCGCACATCAGGCGCAGTTGCCAGTCATCACCGCTGCGGACCCAAAAGGTCGGATGTTCGGCAGCGGCAAAGCGGCACCATTCGCGGCCTTCGTCACTCCACCATTGCGTGTCGGCATAACCGCCCGCCTCCACGAAGGCCAGAAACTCCTGGTTGGACACCAGCATCTGTGCCGCCTGGAATGCGTCCAGCTCGACCTCGCGGTGGCCATATTCGTTGTCCCAGCCGTAATGGGCGTCGTCACGGGTCTTGCCCAGCGTGACGGTACCGGCGGGGATGTCGATCAGCTGATTGGCCGGTGCCGATCCGGAATCGCGGCATGCAGGCCAGGCAGGATGCGGCTGGACGTACTTGAGATCATGTTGGCGGATCAGCACCGATGAGGTTTCCAGGTGGATACGCTCGTGCTCGATGCCCATGATCAGGGTCCACCAGGGGTGCTCCCAGTTGATCGGCCCGTTCAAGGGAGCTTCACGGATCAGTTGCTCCAGCGTCTGACGAACCTGTTGGCGGTAGGCTTTTACTTCGGCAACGCTGGGCCATTGATAATGCTGGTCATTGAGATCGTCCCAGCTCATTTCGTCGACGCCGACAGCAAAAATGGATTCAAAGTGCGGGTTGATGCGTGTGTCGATCAGGCCTGCCAGCAGCAATTTGTTGATGAAGAAGGTGGCGGTATGGCCGTAATAGAAAATCAGTGGGTGGCGCAACGCGATTGGCTTGACGAGATAGGCTTCGTCACAGGTCAGCACCTCGAACAGTTGCTCGTAACGGTCGCAGGTGGTTTGGAAATAGCTCAGGATCTCGCCGCGCAGGGCGTCGGTATCGGGGTTATCCAGCCGAGGGGTACGGGTAAGGCGTTCCATGTGCAGTCCTGATCCGGTGGGCGACAGTGTGTCGGTTCAGTATAGACAGCCGGAAGGGACGCGTAATGACAGTTTCCGGCCGCAGTTCAGTGCAATAGGATACTGTATTGGACGGGATTTGGATCAGTCGGGAGCGGGGGGTAACCCGCTCCCGTCAGGCTTAGTCGAGCATGCTCAGGTCACGCACCGCACCCTTGTCGGCGGAGGTGGCCAGCAGGGCGTAGGCCTTGAGTGCAGCCGAGACCTTGCGCGGACGTTCCTGGACCGGTTTCCAGCCCAGTTTGTCCTGCTCGGCACGGCGCAGGGCCAGCTCTTCGTCGGACAGCAGCACGTTCATGGTGCGGTTGGGGATGTCGATGCGAATCAGATCGCCCTGACGTACCAGACCGATGGCACCACCGGCAGCGGCTTCCGGGGATACGTGGCCGATCGACAGGCCTGAAGTACCGCCGGAGAAACGACCGTCGGTCAGCAGCGCACATTCCTTGCCCAGCCCCTTCGACTTCAGGTAGGAGGTCGGGTAGAGCATCTCCTGCATGCCGGGGCCGCCCTTCGGGCCTTCGTAGCGGATGACCACGACTTCGCCCGGCTTGACCTTGTCTTCCAGTACGTTGCTGACCGCTTCGTCCTGGGACTCGACCACGTGAGCCGGGCCTTCGAACACCAGAATGGAGTCATCGACACCTGCGGTTTTCACTACACAACCGTCGAGGGCGATGTTGCCGTACAGCACGGCCAGACCGCCTTCCAGCGAGAATGCGTGTTCCAGCGAGCGGATGCAGCCGTTGGCACGGTCACCGTCCAGCGTGGGCCAGCGGGTGGCCTGACTGAAGGCGGTCTGGGTCGGGATGCCCGCGGGGCCGGCCTTGTAGAACTCGACGACCGCAGGGGACGGGTTACGCATGATGTCCCATTCGTCCAGCGCATCTTTCATGCTGGCGCTGTATACGGTCGGCAGATCCGTGTGCAGGCGACCGGCACGGTCCAGTTCGCCGAGGATGGCCATGATGCCACCGGCACGGTGAACGTCTTCAATGTGGTATTTCGGCGTGTTCGGCGCGACTTTACACAGCTGCGGCACTTCGCGGGAGAGGCGGTCGATATCCTTCATGGTGAAGTCGATCTCCGCTTCCTGGGCGATCGCCAACAGGTGCAGGATGGTATTGGTGGAACCGCCCATGGCGATATCCAGGGTCATGGCATTCTCGAACGCGCGCAGGCCGATGGAACGCGGCAGTACGCGTGCATCGTCGCCTTCATAGTAGCGCTTGGCCATTTCGACGATGGTGTGACCGGCGCGCTTGAACAGCTGCTCGCGGTCGGCGTGGGTAGCCAGCATGGTGCCGTTGCCGGGCAGGGACAGGCCCAGAGCCTCGGTCAGGCAGTTCATCGAGTTGGCGGTGAACATGCCGGAGCAGGAGCCGCAGGTGGGGCAGGCGGAACGCTCGACTTCGGCAACCATCTCGTCGGAGGCGGTCGGGTCGGCGGCCAGGACCATGGCGTCAACCAGGTCCAGCTTGTGCTCGGACAGCTTGGTCTTGCCTGCTTCCATCGGGCCGCCGGAGACGAAAATGACCGGAATGTCGAGGCGCATGGCGGCCATCAGCATTCCCGGAGTGATCTTGTCGCAGTTGGAGATGCAGACCAGCGCGTCGGCACAGTGAGCGTTGACCATGTACTCGACGGAGTCGGCAATGATGTCGCGGCTCGGCAGTGAGTAGAGCATGCCGTCGTGACCCATGGCGATACCGTCATCTACCGCGATGGTGTTGAATTCCTTGGCGACGCCGCCGGCGGCCTCGATTTCACGGGCAACCAGCTGGCCCATGTCCTTGAGGTGGACATGGCCGGGCACGAACTGGGTGAAGGAGTTGGCCACGGCGATAATCGGTTTGTGGAAGTCTTCGTCCTTCATGCCAGTGGCACGCCAAAGGGCACGGGCACCAGCCATGTTACGGCCGGCGGTGGAGGTCTTGGAACGATACTCAGGCATGGGGCTCCCTCGAAAATCCGATTCAAATAAGCTCGAGTATATCAGATAAACAGCGTACGCCGAGGGCGATGGACGGTGTGGTTTATCGTCTACACTGAGACATGAAAAAAGCCGCCGGAAGGGGTATGAACATGCGTGTTGGTGTACCGAAAGAGATCAAGAATCATGAGTATCGTGTGGGCATGACCCCGATGGGCGTGCGCGAGCTGGTGGAGCAGGGGCATCAGGTTCAGATTGAGCAGAACGCGGGCATTGCGGCCGGTTTCAGTGATGTGGCCTATGAGCAGGCTGGCGCGGTGCTGGTGGATGATCCCCGTGGGGTTTTCTCCTGGGCCGACTTGATCGTCAAGGTGAAGGAGCCGCAAGCCAACGAGTGTGGCTGGCTCAGTGCCGATCAGGTGCTGTTTACCTATCTGCATTTGGCGGCAGACCGGGCGTTGACCGAAGCGCTATTGGCCAGCGGCTGTACCGCTATCGCTTATGAGACGGTTCAGGACCTGCACGGCGGGCTGCCGCTGCTGGCGCCGATGAGCGAGGTTGCCGGTCGGATGGCGGTACAGGCCGGTGCCCATTGTCTGGAGAAGGCTCAGGGTGGGCGCGGTGTACTGCTCGGCGGCGTGCCGGGCGTTGGCCCCGGGCGGGTGCTGATTATTGGTGGTGGCGTGGTCGGTGAGAATGCCGCGGCTATTGCGTTGGGCATGGGCGCACAGGTGAGTTTGCTGGACAAGTCGATTCCGCGGCTGCGTCAGCTGGATGAGCGCTTCAACGGTGCGCTGATAACGCTCTATTCGACGCGGGAGAATATCGAACAACAGCTGGCACAGGCTGATCTGGTTATCGGTGCCGTGCTGCTGCCCGGCGCGGCGGCACCGAAACTGGTCACCCGTGAGATGCTGGGTCTGATGCAGCCCGGCGCGGTGCTGGTGGATGTGGCGATTGATCAGGGCGGCTGCTTCGAAACCAGCCGACCTACAACCCATACAGACCCGGTGTTCGAGGTCGAAGGTATTGTTCATTACTGTGTTGCCAATATGCCGGGCGCGCTGGCGCGGACATCGACGCTGGCATTGACCAACGCGACCCTGCCCTATGTGGAGCAGTTGGCACACCACGGCTGGCGTCGAGCGCTGCAGGATGTGCCGGGGCTGCTGGCGGGGTTGAATATCCACTCGGGCCGCATCACCTGCCCGGGAGTCGCTGATGCTTTTGCGCTACCGTGCCACGCACCGCTGGACGAGCTGGGCAGTGCTTGAAACCGGCCGCCGCTCACTTTATGCTCAGAGGCTATATAAGGGGTTTCTGATGCACACTAACAACAATATTCGTTCAGATCTCTGGCTCAAACGCATGGCGTGGCTGGGTATTCCATTGGCGCTGGTCTGCGTGCTCAGTCTGTGGGCGGGCCAATGGTTGGGCAGTGGCGGGTTGGGCCGGGTGTTCATTTTGACCTTGCCGCCGGTGCTGGTGATCGGTTTTGCCTACAATATCCGCTACCTGCTGCTGGTGCAGCGCGCTCGGCGCGCTTCATCGCGTTCGTAACATCCTGTTGTTCGACGAGGGTATAACCATGGAAACAAATATCGGCATTCTGGACCAGCTGGTGCGTGTTCTGATCGGTATGGTCTTCATCATTCTGATCTTTTTCGGTCCGCAGACCTGGTGGGGGCTGATCGGGGTGCCGATCATCGCGATTGCGATCTCCGGCACCTGTCCGCTGTACAGCCTGCTGGGTATCCGAACCTGTCGCCGCAAGGGCTGAAATTCATCCGCCATTCAGACCCTGCTCTCTAGGCTGGTGGGCAATTTTCAATTTACTGAATGCCTGTAGCACAATGGCAACATCATGGAGATCAGGTCTTGGCGGGACAGAATGGATCAGCATACAACCGGCGTCGGCAGCAATGGTGGCCGGTCGCCGGGCTGTTTGTCATGCTGGGGGCAGGGATGCCCGGCTACGCAGAATTACCCGATGCAGTTCCCGAGGCGTCCGTGACCCCTGCCGATGCTGCCAGCAGAGTTAACCTGCTGCAGGCATCTGAACTAGCTCAGCAGATGGTCGGCGGCGAGATCATCAAGGCGGAGCTGACCCGATACCGGGATAGTGATGTCTATCTGGTGCGCTTGCTGGATCAGGGTCGGGTGCGTGATGTATTGGTCGATACGGCTACAGGCCGGATGTTATTGCCCTTGCAGGCGGAGATTGCCGAATGAAAGCACTGATAGTGGAAGATGATGCTGACCTGAGACGGCAGCTCAAGCTGCAGCTCGAGCAGCGCGGGTATACCATCGAAGAGACCGGGAGTGGGCGTGAAGCGCTCTATTTCGGCCAGGAATATGAGTACGACATCGCGATTGTCGATATCGGCCTGCCGGAAGTGTCCGGCCTGGACGTAATCCGGCAGTGGCGGGCGGAGGGCAATACAGTACCGGTGCTGGTGCTGACGGCGCGGGGTGACTGGCAGGATAAAGTGGCGGGTCTGGAAGCCGGTGCCGACGATTATCTGGCCAAGCCGTTCCATGCCGAAGAGTTGCTGGCGCGCCTGAACGCACTGGTACGCCGGGCTTCCGGTCATGCCAGTCCGGTGCTCAAGTTTGGTCCGCTGGAACTGGATACGGCAGCGCGAGTGGTGACCCGGGAAGGCGGTGAAGTACGCCTGACCAGCTACGAGTATCGTACGCTTGAATATCTGATGTTGAATGCGGGTAAAACCATCTCCAAGGCGGAACTGACCGAACACCTTTATCACCAGGACTATGACCGCGACAGCAATGTACTGGAGGTGTTTATTCGTCGCCTGCGGCAGAAACTGGACCCTGAGCAATCATTGCAGCCGATCATCACGGTGCGCGGCTTGGGGTATCGCTTTGCGCTGGAAGACGTTCGTCAGGCGTGACCGATACCGATTCCCGTGTCCCTCTGTCCCTGCGTGGGCGCCTGCTGCGCGCCTCCGCAGTCATCCTGCCGTTGGTCATTGTGCTGGCGGGTTTGGCCCTGCTCAAGGCCTTTCATTCCAGCCTTGAAAGTGCTGAAGCCTCGCAGGCGCGGCTGCAGGTATACCTGCTGCTGGGCGCACTGGAAGTGGAGGATGGCCGGCTGACCCTGCCGAGTACGGTGCTGGAACCCGGATTCAACCGGCCCAACTCCGGTGTGTATGGTTTTATTCACGGTGAAGACCGTCGCCTGTTCTGGCGCTCGGGTTCCAGTCTGGCCCTGCCCGACACGTTGGTACAACGCTTGCCCAGCTCACTGCTCAAACCGGGGCAGTCGCTGCTCAGTCATTTGCCGGAGCAACAGCTGTACCTGTTTCAGTATCCGGTGATCTGGGAAAGTGCGGCCGGTGAAATGCGCTTGCTGATTTCGGTGCTGCGCAGTGATGAGTCGGTCCGTAGCGCAATGAAGGCGTTCAGCCTGCAGCTGCTGGGCTGGCTCAGTGGCATTTGTCTGGTGGCCCTGCTGGCGCAATACTTCATCATGCGCTGGGGCCTGCGGCCGCTGGACTTGCTGACCCGTGACCTCAAACGTATCGAAGACGGCGAATCCGACCAGTTGGAACACCAGTATCCGGTTGAAGTTCAGGGCGTGACCGATAGCCTTAATCGTTTGATCGAGTCCGAGCGCAAACAGCGCGAACGCTACCGCAACACGCTGGGTGATTTGGCGCACAGTCTGAAAACGCCACTGGCGGTAATCCACGGGGCCGGTGATGAAGGCCTGGATTTCGACAGTTATCGCCAGCAGGTGGAAGAACAGGCTCAGCGGATGCAGCAGATCGTGCAGTATCAGCTGGCGCGTGCGGTGAAGACGGAAGGGCGCACGCTGGCACAGACGTTGCCGGTCGCGCCGGTAGTGGACCGGCTGTTACGGGTCATGGAAAAGGTTTATGCCCGTCAGCCCAAGGATATTGAAGCGGTGCTGGACCCGGAAGCCGGGTTTGCCGGTGATGAGCGCGACCTGATGGAGCTGCTGGGCAACCTGATCGACAATGCCTTCAAGTATGGTGATGGCCGTGTACGGGTGGTCGTTGAACTGGCTGGGCCGCTGGTGCAGATTGAGGTCAGTGATGATGGTCGGGGCGTGGCACCCAGGCAGCGTCAGGTGATTCTGCAGCGGGGTGCCCGGCTCGATACTCAGGCACCGGGACAAGGGATCGGTTTGGCCGTGGCCCTGGATATTGTCAGCAGCTACGACGGCGCGCTCGAGGTCAGTGAATCCGACCTCGGCGGCGCCTGTTTCCGAGTTTCGCTGCCGGGCGGGCCGGTTATGCCAGCGGTTTGAAGAACACCTTGGAGTTGCGCTGGAAGTTGTACAACGCCTTTTTCTCTTGTGGCAGCTGATCCAGATCGGCGGCGGCAAAGCCACGCTCGACAAACCAGTGTGCCGTACGCGTAGTCAGTACAAACAGGCGCTGCAGCCCCAGCGTTCGGGCCTGGGCTTCGATTGCGTCGAGCAGGCGGTCCCCACGCTGGCCGCCACGGTAGCTCTGGTCAATGGCGACACAGGCAAGTTCACCGATCGCCTCGTCCTTGAAGGGGTAAAGCGCCGCGCAGCCGATGATCGCGCCGTCACGCTCGACCACGGTGAACTGTTCGATTTCGCTTTCCAGGTACTCGCGTGAGCGTCGCACCAGAACTCCTTTTTCCTCCAGTGGAGCAATCAGCTCCAGAATGCCGCCGACATCCTCAATGTTGGCCGGGCGCACCTGTTCATAGGAATGGCTGACTACCATGGTGCCCTGGCCATCACGGGTAAACAGCTCGCTGAGCAGCGCGCCGTCCTGTTGATAGCTGATTAAATGACAGCGGGGGACGCCCTCTTCACAGGCCGTCGCTGCCGCTTCCAGCAGGCAGGCGGTCTCGCTGTAGGGCTGCTCCGGGTCATCCACCCGCGCCATATACTGTTGCACCAGCCGGGACGCGGTTTCAGCCAGCAGTTCGCTGCGCAGTTCGCCACGGCTGTCATGGATACCCACTTTGGAGCCGAACAGGATCAGTTTGTCGGCCTTGAGTGCCACCGCCGTGCGGGTGGCGACCTCTTCCGCTGACAGGTTGAACACCTCGCCGGTGGGTGAAAACCCCAAATTGGACAGCAATACGATCTGGTTCAGGTCCAGCAGCCGACGAATGCCCTCGTGATCGACCCGGCGCAATTCGCCGGTATGGCCCATGTCGATGCCATCCAGCACGCCGACGGGACGGGCGGTCACGAAATTGCCGCTGCATATGCGGATGCGGGCGCCGTGCATCGGTGTATTGGCCAGCCCCATCGACAGACGCGCTTCGAGTTCGGTGCGCAGAGTGCCGACCGCTTCGATGACGCATTCCAGGATGGCGCTGCTGGTGACCCTCAGGTCGTGATGCAGCCGGGTTTCAATGCCGCGAGCCTGCAGCCGCTGTTCGGCCTGAGGGCGGGCGCCATGCACCAGCACCAGGCGGACGCCAAGGCTGTTGAGCAGAGCGATGTCATGAACGGTGTTGGCAAAGTTTGCATCCGCAATCGCTTCACCGCTCAACATCAGCACAAAGGTCTTGCCGCGATGTGCATTGATGTAGGGAGACGAGTGGCGGAACCAGTTGACGTAATCGGTGGTGCTCAAGGTCAGCTCCTGATCAGGCTGGGTATACAGCCTGCATTGTGCAACCTTTGCGCCACGGGGTCCATGATTGGCTGCGGCGGCCCGGGCGGGCCGCCGCGATAGCTCAGGAGAAGATGCCCTTGAACATGAAGAAGAACAGAATGGACAGAATGGCACCTGCCGGCAGAGTGACGATCCAGGACACGAAGATGGTACCGACAACCTTCAGGTTGAGGGCCGCCAGACCGCGCGCCAGACCAACACCCAGAACGGCACCCACCAGTGTATGGGTGGTCGAGATCGGCAGGCCGGTACCGGATGCAACGACCACGGTGGAGGCTGCGGCCAGCGTAGCGGCAAAGCCGCGGCTCGGGGTCAGCTCAGTGATATTCTGGCCCACGGTCGCGATCACTTTGTGACCATACATCACCAGACCGGCGACGATACCGGCGCCACCCAACAGCAGAATCCAGGCGGGCATGGCGGCCTTCTGTGCGACTTCACCGCTGTTGTGCACGATGCCGACGATGGCGGCCAGCGGACCAACGGCATTGGCCACATCATTGGAACCGTGGGCAAAGGCCATGGCGCAGGCGGTGAACATCATCAGTACACCAAACACCTTTTCGACACTGGTGAAGTGGTATTCACGGTCGGCGTCGACATCAATCTTGATGTTACGCTGCATAAACATGCCCAGGCCCATGGTCAGCAGACCAATGACCACGGAAATGCCCGCGCTTTGCAACCAGCTCAGATGCAGGCCGATATGCTTCAGGCCCTTGGTAAACGTCACCATGGCGATGATGAAGCCGACCAGAAAGATGTAATAGGGCACGTAGCGCTTGGCGTTGGCAAAAGGATTCTCGGTATCGAGGATCAGTTTCTGCACGCTGCGGAACAGGAAAAAGGCGAGGATGCCTGCAGTGACCGGCGAGACGACCCAGCTGGCCACGATCGAGCCGACCTTGGACCAGTGTACGGCATCCACGGAAATGCCCACGGCGGCAAAGCCGACGATGGCACCGACGATGGAGTGCGTGGTCGAAACGGGCCAACCGAAGTGGGTTGCGATCAGCAGCCAGACGCCTGCGGCCAGCAGGGATGCCATCATGCCATAGACCAGCAATTCGGGGTTGGCGGAGAGCATCGAGGGCTCGATGATGCCTTTGCGAATGGTCTCGGTAACTGCGCCACCCGCCAGATAGGCACCGGCGAATTCGAACAGGATAGCGATAACGATCGCCTGCTTCAGGGTCAGGGCGCGGGAGCCGACAGAGGTCCCCATTGCGTTGGCGACATCATTGGCGCCTACACCCCAGGCCATGAAGAAGCCGAAGACACAGGCCATAATGACCATGATGTTGCCGTACTGAGCAATGATATCCATTGTGTAGCCTTGGTCGTTTTAGTTTAACGTGCGAGGAGCAGTTGCAGGCGGTTACCAACCTGCTGGGCACGGTTGGCCAGATCGCCAACCCACTGAATAACCTGGTAGAGGAACATGACGTCGATCGGATAGAGATCGCGTTCAACGGCAAACAGCGACGAACGCAGTTCACGTTCATGCTCATCGGCCTTGTGTTCCAGATCGTCCAGGCCGGTGATCAGGCGTTCGACGATATCGACTTCATGACCACGGAAACCGGCGGTCAACAGTTCGTCCAGCTCACGCAGGGCCAGTACGGCCTGTTCAATCGCCATCAGTGTTGTCTGCAGCAGGCCCAGCAATTCAGCCTGAATTGGCTGCGGGATCTGCATCTGCCGTCCTAGCATCAGACCGGCAATATCCTTGGCACGATTGGCGATTTTGTCCTGCATGCGCAGGAGATCGAGCAGATCGGTACGCGGGACAGGCAAAAAGATACTCGCTGGCAAACGCTGGCGGATATCGCGTTTGAGATCGTCCGCTTCGTTCTCCAGTTCAGCAATGCGCTGCTGGCATGCAGCGGCGGTGTTCCAGTCGTTTTTCATGACTGCTTCGAAAAACGGGATCAGTTCAGCGGCGCTTTCCTGTGCCTTGACGATATGCTCCTGCATCGGCTTGAACGGGGAACGTGCAAACATCTGCAGAATAGGGCTGTTAACCATGTTGCGTTCCTGTTGCAGGTGAAAACTCGGCGCAGTATACGTGCTGATGTCATTTATCTGTAGTGATAGCGTCACAAAAAATGGTGAAATCTGACGCCCATCAGCGCAAATCCTTGGGTACACTGGTAAAAAATTTACAGGTGTTTGAATAATGGCCACAGAAACGGAACTGAAACTGCTGTTGACCGAGGCGGATATCGAGGGGCTGCGTACACATCCGCGGTTGCAGGCCGGTGCGGCTCGTGGGTGTCAAACCCTGTTTAACACCTATTATGATAGTCCTGATCTGGCGTTGGCACAGGCCAAGGTGGCCTTGCGCCTGCGCCGTCAGGGTTCGCGGGTGATTCAGACATTGAAAACCCGAGGGCAGAGCGTCAACGGTCTGCATCAGCGCGGCGAATGGGAATGGGAGCGCGACCAGGCGACTCTCGACCCTGCACTGCTGGTCGGTGATGTCTGGCCCGAGGGCTTGCCGCCTGCCGCAGAGTTGCACCTGTTACCGGTATTCACGACCGATTTCGAGCGTGAGCTTTGGGATGTGCGTTACCGTAATGCCGACATCGAAGTGGCACTGGATCGTGGCCGGATCAGCTGTGACGGCTGCGCGAGGGAAGACACCATTCTCGAGTTGGAACTGGAGCTCAAGTCCGGCGATGCCTTGGAGTTGCTGGCGCTGGCCGATGAGTTGGGTCGACAAGTCACGCTGCAGCCGTTCGACCTGAGCAAGGCGCAACGCGGCTATCAGTTGTATCAACAGTGCCGGGATACGGATCAGGCAGGATAAGGAGAAGGCCATGCAACAGGCTGGTGAAAGTTATACCCCGGTGCCGACGGCACTGAGTGCGCTGTTGGTGCGCAATCAAGCCCGCGTTGAAGACGCGTTGGCACGGCTGGATACGCAGCCCGAGTGGCTGCAGGCACAGCTGGATCACGTGCTGATCGGCAGCGATTATGTGGCCGAGCAACTGCAGCGGCATCCGGAGTGGCTGGCCGAACTGATTGACAGTGGTGACCTGCAGCAGGCCTACGCGGACAGTACTTATGCGCAACGGCTGCAGGCATTGCTGGCAGTGACGACAGACGAAAAGGAACTGCATCGGCAGCTGCGCCTGTTCCGCCAGCGCGAGATGGTGCGCCTGGTCTGGCGTGATCTTAACCGGCTGACGGACATGCGCGGTACCACCCGTGAACTGTCGCGGCTGGCCGATGCCTGTATCGACCGCACCCTGGACTGGCTGTATGGCCAGGCCTGTGAACGCTGGGGCACGCCCTACTCGCGTGCTGATGCTGACGGCGTGCGCCATCCGCAGCGGATGGTGGTACTGGGCATGGGCAAGCTGGGGGCGGACGAACTCAACCTGTCGTCTGATATCGATCTGATCTTCACTTTTCCGGCCAACGGTGAAACCGAAGGTGCACGTAGGGCACTGGAAAATCAGGACTTCTTTATCCGTTTGGGGCAGAAGCTGATTCAGGCGCTCGACAATGTAACCCTGGACGGTTTCGTCTTCCGCGTCGACATGCGCCTGCGCCCCTTCGGTTCGTCGGGGCCGCTGGCGAGCAGCTTCGCTTCCATGGAAAATTACTACCAGAATCAGGGCCGTGACTGGGAACGTTACGCCATGATCAAGGCGCGGGTGGTGGCTGGTGATACCGTCGCCGGTGCGGAACTGATTCAGCTGTTGCGGCCGTTCGTGTACCGCAAGTACATCGACTTCAGTGCGTTCGAGTCATTGCGTGACATGAAGGCGATGATCAATCGCGAAGTCCGACGCAAGGGCCTGGACCAGAACGTCAAGCTGGGGGCTGGCGGTATCCGTGAAGTAGAGTTCATCGCGCAGGCGTTCCAGTTGATCCGCGGGGGGCGCGACGCCGAACTGCAACAGCGCGAACTGCTCAACATCCTGCCGCAGTTGCCGGAAAAGGTCGGTATGCCGGACACGGCCGTCACCGAGCTGACCGAGGCGTATGTGTTCCTGCGCAATGTGGAACATGGCATCCAGGCCATTGCCGACAGGCAGACCCAGGAACTGCCGGACGATGATGAAGGGCGGGCTCGCCTGGCCTGGGCGCAGGGCTTTGCCGACTGGACGGCGCTGACCGATGCGCTGCACAACGCCCGCGCCGCCGTGTCCCGCCACTTTGCCGACGTCATTGCCCCGGCGGACGAGGGTGAAGAGACCGCAGACGACCAGCGCACCGAGTGGCTGGCTCTGTGGCAGGGAGAGATGGATGACGACAGCAGCAGCGCGTTTCTGCGTGAGCAGGGCTACCAGCAGCCGGAGGTGGCACTCAAGGCGCTGCAGGACCTGAAAGGGCTGCGCACCGTGCAGATGCTGCAGAAGGTTGCACTGGAACGACTGGAGGTGGTGTTGCCGCCACTGCTGGAGCAGGTGGGCTTGTGTGATAACGCCGAGACCACGCTGGAGCGGGTGCTGGTACTGGTACAGGCGGTGCTGCGCCGCTCGGCTTACTTCGTGCTGCTGTCGGAGAACCCGGCGGCACTGAAGCAGCTGGTCCGGTTGTGTTCGGCCAGTGCCTGGTTTGCCGAGCAGTTGTCCCGGCAACCGGTACTGCTCGACGAGCTGATCGACCCGCGGACCCTCTATGCTCCGCCGGATCTGACCGCGCTGCGCACCGAATTGCGGCAGCAACTGCTGCGCATCCCGGAAGATGATATCGAGCAGCTGATGGAAACGCTGCGTTACTTCAAGCATGCACATATGCTGCGGGTAGCGGCGTCTGACATCACCGGTGTGCTGCCGTTGATGAAGGTCAGCGATTACCTGACCTGGCTGGCGGAAGCGGTGCTGGAGGCGGTGCTGGAGATCGCCTGGCGCAATCTGACCGAAAAGCATGGCGTGCCGATGCGAGCGCCGGGTGTGCCCTGCGACCCCGATTTTATTGTGGTCGGTTACGGCAAGGTGGGTGGGATCGAGCTGTCCTACGGTTCGGATCTGGATCTGGTGTTCCTGCATGATGCCGCTTCCAATCTGGAGACCGACGGTGGCCGGCCGCTAGCCAATAGCGTGTTTTTCAACCGCCTGGGCCAGCGCATCATTCATATTCTCAACACCTTTACCCCGTCCGGCATTCTCTATGAAGTCGATATGCGGCTGCGCCCGTCGGGCAATTCGGGGCTGCTGGTCAGCTCGCTGAGTGCCTTTCGTGACTACCAGCACAAGGATGCGTGGACCTGGGAGCATCAGGCATTGGTGCGGGCGCGGGTCGTGGCCGGCAGTCCGGCACTGGCCGAGCGGTTCGAGCAGGTGCGCCACGAGATTCTGCAGCAACCCCGCGATGCCGCAACACTGGGCACCGAGGTGGCCGACATGCGTGAGAAGATGCGCGAGCATCTGGGCAGCAAGAACACCGGCGATACGGAGCACCCGGTATTCAATCTGAAGCAGGACCGTGGTGGCATCGTCGATATTGAGTTCATGGTGCAGTATCTGGTGCTGCGGCATGCTGCAGCACGCCCAGAACTGCTGCGCTGGACTGACAATATCCGCATTCTGGACAGTTTGGAGGCTGCCGGTTTGTTGGCAGCGGACGATGCCGAGCTGCTGCGTGAAGCCTACAAGGCCTTCCGGGCGGCGGGGCATCGGCTGACGCTGCAGAACCTGTCCGGCGTGCTGGATGAGGAGGAGATGCGCGAATATCGCGAGGGCGTGGCCGCTATCTGGCAGCGCCTGATGGCCGCCTGATCGACAACGCAAAAGCCGACCCTGGAGGTCGGCTTGTTTACATCAAGCGCTGTGATGCCCGATCAGATGCTGGTCAGCCAGCCGTGAGTATCGTCGGCCTTGCCCCACTGGATATCGTTGAGGGCGCGGCGCAGACGCAGTGTGGTTTCGCCGATGCCGCCATTGCCGACCGGATATTCCTTGCCCTGGTAGATCAGGGTGCCAACGGCGGTCAGGACGGCGGCGGTGCCGGACAGGGCAGCTTCACAGCCCGGACGGGCGCTGCGCTCAAGCAGCTCTTCAACGCTCAGCTCTCGTTCCTGTACATCCATGCCCATGTCGCGGGCCAGGGTCAGAATGGAGTCGCGGGTCACGCCGTGCAGGAACGATGAGTCCAGCGCCTTGGTGATGATCTCGTTGCCGTCGATCAGCAGGAAGTTGGCTGCGCCGGTCTCCTGGACATCGCCACCCGGGCAAAACAGTACCTGATCGGCCTGGAATTCGGCGCGGGCCTTCATGATCGGCTGCAGCGCACCGGCGTAGTTGCCGCCGGACTTGACCATGCCCATGTGCGGCGGACAGCGCATGCCTTCGTCGTCCAGCAGCAGGCGCAGCGCCTTGTCGCCACCGGTGAAGTAATCGCCGACCGGCGATAGCAGTACGTACAGGCAGGAGGTCAGCGATGGCACGGCAGCCTTGCCGATAGCCGGTTCAGTGCCGATATGGGTCGGACGGATATACATGGAGCCCGGCGGTGAAGGCACTTCGTCGGCGAAGCGGGCGACGATGTCGCGGATCATGTCAGCCATCACCGCTTCGTCGAATGCCGGCAGGGCCAGCAGTTCAGAGCTCTGAGCCAGGCGGCTGATGTTCTTGTCCATACGGAAAACCTTGACCGAGCCGTCTTCGTGGCGGAACGCCTTCAGGCCTTCGAAACAGGTGCTGGAATAGTGCAGCACGTGGGCACCCGGATGCAGCTGAAGGCTGTCGCTCGAGACCACGTCGGTGTCGCTCCATTGTGAGCCGTCGAACCAGGAGATCGCCATTTCAGGCATGAACACGGAACCAAAAGCAGACATAAGACCTTCCTAACAAGCAGGGTTGAGAGAGACCGGTGGGCGCAACCGCAGCGACATGGTGCGGGCACGGCAGCAGCCTAGATTGTATGCATTCACGGCAAAAATGGAATGACCCGAAGGGCGTAAATAGTGTTGCACGCTTCGTTGCATCGCGCCGCTAATGGTACCATAGGTGTTTTGGCAGCATGTAGCGGTTGCAGGGGATTGAGCGCGGGTGAATGACGTAACACAGGCAAAACAGATCTGGATTGTCAGTGATGGCAAGCCGGGACATCTGAACCAGTCCCGTGGCCTTGCCGAAGCGATCGCGCGCCAGCGTGAGGTGGTGATCAGTGAACAGCCGCCCATGAGCAGGCTGCAGGCGCTGCGGCTCTGTTTCAGCGGCTTTTTGCCGACGCTGGACGACAAGCCGGCGCTGCTGATTGGTGCCGGCCACGCCACCCATTTGACCCTGCTGGCCTTGCGCCGGCTGTATGGGGTGCCTGCAGTGGTGTTGATGCAGCCGTCGATTCCGATGGGATTTTTCGATCTCTGTCTGGTCCCCGAGCACGACCAGCCGCCGTCGCGCCCGAACATTATTCCCACGCGAGGCGCATTGAACCGCATGCAGCCGGGTGCCAAAACGCCGGGTAGCGGGGTGGTCCTGATCGGCGGGCCGTCAAAGCATTTCGATTGGGACGAACCCCGTGTGCTGGAGCAGGTGGAATCCTTGCTGGCCGCAGGTGCCCGTGACTGGTTGATCGGCTCATCACGGCGCACACCGGCCAGTACTGAACAGGCGCTGGCCGCACTGGTCGGCGAGCGTTTCGTGCCCGCGGCCAACACCGGCGCTGACTGGCTGCCTGAACAGCTGGGCAGGGCCGAGGTGTGCTGGGTAACCGAAGACAGTGCCTCAATGGTGTATGAAGCCCTGACGGCCGGGTGTCGGGTGGGTGTTTTGGGGCCTGCGGACCGGGTGGATAATCGTTTGAGTCGAGGACTTGAAGGGCTGGCATCACAGGGGCAGATTACCCGTGCGCCGGACTGGTTGATGCAGCAACTGAGCAATGAGCACGGCGCCTTCAACGAAGCAGCGCGCTGTGCCGATGCAATATTAAAGAGAGAATGGTTGTGAAAGTGGTACAGGTATTACCGGCGCTGGAGCTGGGCGGAGTCGAACGTGGCACGCTGGAAGTCGCGCGAGGCCTGGTCGCGGCAGGTCATGAGTCGGTGGTGGTATCCGCCGGTGGTCGCCTGGTTGAACAGCTGGAGCGCGAAGGCAGTCGTCATGTGCCGTGGGAGCTGGGCAAGAAATCCCTGCTCACCTTCCTGCAGGTCCCGAAGTTCCGGCGCTGGCTGGCACAGGAACAGCCCGACATCGTGCATGTGCGCTCCCGCATGCCGGCATGGGTGGTATGGCTGGCCTGGCGGACGATGGATCCAGCCAGGCGGCCGCGGTTTATCACCACTTTGCACGGCATGCACTCGATCAATCGTTACAGTGCCATCATGGGCCGGGGCGAGCGTGTTATCGCGGTCTCTGAAACGGCCAAACGCTATCTGCTGGACAATTTTTCCGGCGTGGATCCGGCAAAGGTGACGGTGATTCATCGCGGTATCGATCCCAACGAATTTCCGCCCGGCTATCAGCCCGCTGATGCGTGGAAAGAGCAACTGTTCAGTGATTATCCCGCTGCCAAAAACAAGCATTTGATCTGTTTTCCGGGTCGCATCACCCGCTGGAAAGGACATCTGGATCTGGTCAAGGTAGTTGCAGAACTGTGCCGTCAGCGTCAGGATTTCCATGTGTTGGTGGTGGGCAGTGACCCCAAGGACAAGTTCATCCATGAGGTGAAAACCGCCATTAGTGAGGCCGGGCTGGATGCTTATTTCTCGTTTCTTGGTACCCGCTCCGATATGAAAGAGCTATACGCCGTGGCTGACGTGACATTGTCGTTGACTTCAACAACCGCCGAGGCCTTTGGTCGTACGGTGGTTGAGTGTCTGTCCGTTGGCACGCCGGTGATCGGCTATGCCCATGGTGCAGTGGCGGAAACCTTGGGGGCGATTTACCCGCAGGGAAAAGTGGAGACAGGTGACGTTCAGGCTGTTGTGCGCAAAGTGGCTGCCGTTATCGAGGGCGAGTCCGCACCGATACAGGACAACCCGTTTGTGCAGCACCGGATGCTCACTGAAACTTTGAATCTATACACCGACGTCACAGGAGCCGGCACGCCGTCATGAGTACCTTATCATTGCCCACTTCACGAGGCGGGTTGTTGGCCGTAGGCTTGATGGCCTGTTTTGTGCTGTTATTGCCGCTGACGGAAGCGGTGCATATTGTACCGCTGTTGCTGATACTGGGCAGCGTGTTCATGCGCAACCAGCTCACCAGGTTTGAGGGTTTTAACCAATTTCTGGCAATTGCCCTGTTGTTGACGGTGCCTGCGGCCATTGCCGCCATCGGTGCGCGGGATGTGGAAAAAACCTTGATCGATGCCGTGCGTATCGGGCTCTATTTCTATGCCGGTCTGGTATTGCTGATGCTGAATCGGGAGGCACTCTCGGCGCGGTTGTCGGATCTGCTGTTTTACCTGGTCCTGCTGATCTCGCTGGCCTGGAGTGCTGATGCCATTATCCAGTATGCCAGCGGCAAGAACCTGCTGGGTTTCGAATACAACAATTACCGCGTGACCGGTGTGTTCCATCCCAAAATGCGGATCGGCATCGTTCTGGCCCATTTGCTGCCTTTCTCGATCGAAGCCTGTCGCCGCTGGTCCGCTTACCGAGTTGGCAGTCTGTCATGGTTGCTGCTGATACCGATTCTGTTTGTCATCATTATTGGCGGCAGTCGTTCATCCTGGCTGGTGGCGGTAGCGGCTATCTTTGGCTATATGCTGTTCTTCGTGTGGCAGGGTGTCGTGTCCAGAAAAGCCGTGCTGGTCGGCTTGGTCATCAGCACGGCAGCTGCGCTGGCGGCCTACGAATGGGTGCCCCAGTTTCAGCAGCGCATGGATCGTACCGCACAGATTTTTGATCTGAGCGAAGACTCGCTGAATGCGGCAACGTCCATGCGTGGCGAAGTCTGGGCTGCGGCCTGGTCGCTGTTCAAGGACGACCCGATTAACGGCATTGGCCAGGGTGCCATGGCCAGCATGACCGAAGAGCAGCAGTTGGCCAGTCGAGGCTATCCTCACGCGCATTTCTTTGGTCTGGATGTTCTGATGTATGCCGGACTGATCGGTTTTGTCGCCTATATGCTGGCGTTTGCGGTGTTGATGCAGCGTTGGTGGCAGGCCGCGCGGGGGGGGCGTTGTGGTGACTTTGCACTGACCTTTGCCGCCGTGCTGATGGCGATGCCGATCAATACGCACTGGGGCATTTATTCGACGCTGTCGTCGTCGATCATGTGCATGTTGATTATTGTCAGCTTTCTGCGGACACAGGAATCTGAGCGCTCTGTCGTTGGAGCCGGCGCATGATTGACTTGCACGGGCTGACTCCGTTCGCCAGCGGCGGCAATCGCCACTGTTACATTCACCCCGAGGATGCGGGCAAGTGTGTCAAGGTGGCACGCCAGGAAGTGATCGACAAGCGCTTCAAGGGATCGTCCTGGATCAAGCGCCAGCAGGGGCGTGATCGGCTGGATGACAACCTGCAGGAGCTGAAGGGGTATCGGCAGCTGCGTAAAGTGGCCGCCAGTCCGCAGCTGTATGACCATATCCCGCAGCTCTGGGGGCGTGAGCTGACCTCTGAAGGGATGGCCAACGTCAGTGAACTGATCACAACCGCGACGGGGGAGGTGGCACCGAATCTGTCGCAATGGCTGGTACAGCAGGGCATGGATGAGGCGACCACGGTTGCCATTCGTGAGTTCCAGTCCTGGTTGCGCGCGCACCAGGTGCTGACGCGGAACCTGCTGCCGCATAACCTTGCGGTCAAATCGGGGCCGCAGGGGATACGTCTGTACATTATCGACGGCTTGGGTGCGCCGGACTTTCTGGCGCTGTTATACCCGTTGCGCTCCTGGCGACAACAGTACATTGAACGCAAGATCCGCAACATGAACCTGCGTATTCAATGGGAGCTGGACGGACGTCCGGGCCAGTGGCGTACAGCGCAGAAGGCGATCATTGCGCGCAGCAAGCACTCGAAATGATCGCGCTCCGCTGTTAGCCCTCCGCCTGCATGCGCCGATACAGGTCAATATAGGCCTGCATCACGGGGGCCGTGGCATAGTGACGGTTTAGGGTTTCGTAGCCATTGTGGATTAGTTGCTGGCGCAACGCTTCATCATCGGCAAGTCGCATGATGTGCCTTACCAGTGCAGCACTGTCATCTTTGGGGAAGATCAGCGCGTTGTCTTCGTGGCGTGTAATGGCGCTCGCCCCCTGTGAATCCGAACTGACCAGCGGCAGCTGGTGTGACCAGGCTTCGAGCAGAACGCTGCCAAAGGGTTCGTGTCGGGATGGCACGATGAACAGGTCGCTGATATGGCAGTATTGGGAAATGTTGTCGGTCCAGCCGACAAAGTGTACCCGCTGTTGTAATCCCAGCTGCGTGACCTGCTGTTGCAGTGATGCTTCCTCCGGGCCTTGCCCCGCAATAATGTAGACGTACTGTTCAGGCAGCTGCGTGAGCGCGGCAATGGCCGTATCCAGCCCTTTGACGCCATGCAGGCGGGCTGGTGTGAACAGGACTTTCTTGCCTTCAAGCCTCAGTTGCTGGCGCAGGCGCTGCGAGCATTGCGGATCCTCCGGCTTCGCTGGATTGACGAAGTTCGGGATCACGGCAGTGCGTTCAGCAGGGTGTCCACCGTCGCGAATGTGTCGGGCGAGATCATCGGTTGCGCCCACCAGCCAGTGCATGCGAGTAAAGTTCTTCAGTGCATAATAGCCACCCAGTCGTCCCAGATTCAGCGTGCCGTCCACGCGGGGCATGAGGCTGGCGGCACGGCTCATCCAGCACTGTGCAACCTGGGCCTGCTCCCGCTGCGCAATGCGCTTAAGTTGATAGCGGGTGTAAAGATCCCAGCGGGCCATGAACGGTAATTCATATACCCGCACCGAGGTGGCCTTGAACTGCTCTGCCAGCCATGACCCCTTACGGACAACGGCTATGACGCGCACGGCTTCGGTATGGTCCAGCGCGAGACAAAAACGCAGGAAATGGGATTCGGCACCGCCGGGCTTGTTGGCGCCGCAGACCTGCATCACTGTAATCATCGGGACTCCGGTTGGTCAGCGGACGAGCGGTAAAGGTACCCCTTGCCCTTGGGATGGGTCTTGAAACGTCGATGAACCCACATGTATTGCGCCGGATCCTTGCGGATGGCACGCTCGATTTCGGCATTGATACGCGCGGCATCCGCTGCTTCATCCCCTGTCGGAAACGGGGTGATGACCGGAAACAGTTCAAGTTCGTAGCCGGAATCATCCGGCAGACGATGTTGGGCAAGCATCAGGATTGGCGATTTGTTCAGTTTGACCATCCGCGTGGTGGCCGTGATGGTGGCGGCCGGGATGCCGAAAAACGGAGCGTATACCGACTGCTTGCTGCCGAAATCCTGATCCGGCGCATACCAGATAATATGATTCTGGCGCAGTCCTTTGATCACACTGCGGATATCGGAGCGCTCAATGGTCATATCAAAGAAGCGGTTGCGTCCGCGGGTAATGATCTGCTCCATCAACGGGTTGTTATGGCGGCGATACATGGCATCGACGGGATAGAATTCGGAAAACAACAACCCGCCAAGGTCGAGGGTGGAAAAGTGCGCGCCCAGCAAAATAACCCCGTTCTTCTGTTGCAGAGCGGCGTCCAGGTGTTCGCGTCCCTTGAGAGTGACGTGGTTACGCAAGCATTTGCGCGGTGTCCACCACGCCATGGCGGTTTCGAAGATGCCAATGCCGTTGTTGGCAAACACCGCCTTGACCATCTGCTCCTGCTCGGTGTCGCTCAGCTCCGGGAAACACAAGCGGATATTGGTACGTGTGACGTGACGCCGTTTGCCGTTAAGCAGATACAGTCCGCGCCCCAGAATTCGGCCGAGACGTATCTGCCACCGCCATGGCAGGCGGTTGAGCATCCAGAGGATTCCGAATCCCAGCCAGACAGGCCAGAAGCGCGGGCTGATGAAATGTTTAGCGGTACGGTCGTGGCTCACGGATACACCGATGGCTGTGGCTGTGTGGTGAATTGTATCGTTGCATGCAAGGGGCGGCAAACCCGGCCCGGGTGCTGTGCGGAAGGGGAAACGGCGCGGTGACACGAGTCATGTTATGATGCGCCCTTGTACCGCTGATAAAAGATCTGAGTAGGTAGCAGATGAAAATAGCCGTAGCAGGAACGGGTTATGTCGGACTTTCCAATGCTGTGCTGCTGGCACAGCATAACGAAGTCGTGGCGCTGGATATCGTACCCGAGAAGGTTGAGTTGCTGAATGCAGGCCAGGCTCCGATCGAGGATGCCGAGATCAGTGCATATTTGGCGTCGGGTGCGTTGAACCTGCGGGCAACGCTGGACAAGGATGACGCCTATGCCGGCGCTGACTTCGTCATTATTGCCACGCCGACCGATTATGATCCGCAAACCAATTATTTCAACACACGCAGTGTAGAGGCGGTGGTTGAAGATGTGATGGCGCTGAATCCACAAGCGGTGATGGTAATCAAATCGACCGTGCCGGTTGGTTTCACCCGTGCGCTATCCGAGCGTTTGGGGACCTCAAACCTGCTGTTCTCTCCCGAATTCCTGCGTGAAGGGCTGGCGCTATACGACAACCTGTATCCGTCCCGCATCATTGTGGGCGAGCGTTCGGAGCGGGGCGAGAACTTTGCCCGCCTGTTGCAGCAGGGTGCCAAGAAAGAGACGATTCCGCTGCTGTTTACAGACTCGACAGAAGCCGAAGCGATCAAGCTGTTTGCCAATACCTATCTGGCCATGCGGGTGGCGTATTTCAATGAGCTCGACACCTATGCCGAGGTGCATGGGCTGGATGCACGCCAGATTATCGAAGGCGTGGGACTCGACCCGCGTATCGGCACGCACTACAACAACCCGTCCTTCGGATATGGCGGTTATTGCCTGCCCAAGGATACCAAGCAGCTGCTGGCCAACTATGATCAGGTGCCGAATAACCTGATCCGGGCCATTGTCGATGCCAATACGACCCGCAAGGATTTCATTGCCGAGTCGGTGCTGCGCCTTAACCCTGCCGTCGTGGGTATCTATCGACTGGTGATGAAGGCGGGCTCAGACAATTTCCGTGCCTCGGCCATTCAGGGCGTGATGAAGCGGATCAAGGCGAAAGGGGTCGAAGTGGTGGTCTATGAGCCAGTTCTTGATGCCGAAGATTTCTTCAATTCGCGGGTCATTCAGGATCTGGACGAGTTCAAGGCGACCAGCGATGTCATTATTGCCAACCGCTTGACCGACGACCTGCGCGACTGTGCAGACAAGGTCTATACGCGGGACCTGTTTGGCGGCGACGCCTGAGTCCTGTTTCCCTTCAAGCGGTTAGTCAGACCGAATAGCAGAGATACTTCTACCATGTCCGCACACGAGCAGAACAGCCCCTCCGTTTCCGGTGCGTCCGAAATCAGTGCCTGGCAGATCTATCGGCGTCTGTTGGGTTATGCGAAGCACCTATGGCCGGTGTTTCTTGTATGTTTTATCGGTTTTGCCATCTATGGTGCCGGGCAGGCGCTGTCAGCCAAGTGGCTGGAGATGGTGGTGGATACGGTGCAAAAAGGCGCTTACGACCAGCGCTACTTTCTTGCCAGTGCGGTCTTGGGCATTTTCGTGCTGCGGGGCGTGGGTGCCTTCATCGGCAACTACAGTATTGCCTATGTTGGCCGGGAAGTGATTCACCGTTTGCGTACTCAGGTATTTGAACAGTTGTTGCTGCTGCCGTCCCAATATTACAGCCATCACTCCAGTGGCGAGCTGCTGGCCAAGTTGACCTACAACGTCGAGCAGGTCACCGAGTCTGTCACCAATGCGATCAAGGTGCTGTTCCGTGAAGGTCTGACCGTGGTGGGCTTGTTGGGCTACATGTTCTATCTCAACTGGAAGCTGACGCTCATCTTTGTGGCGGCGGGTCCGTTGATCGGACTGGTGGTTTCCATGGCGGCACGGCGGATGCGCAAGCTGAGCAAGCGTATTCAGGAGTCGGTGGGTGACATTACCGAAGCCGCGTCAGAATCCATCAAGGGCTATCAGGTCGTCCGTATCTTCGGGGGTACGGAAGCAGAGAAGCAACGTTTTGAAACGGCCAGTATCAAGAACAAGCAACAGTTCATGAAGCTGGTGGTGACCAAGTCGCTGAACACGCCGATCATCCAGATGCTGGTGGCGCTGGCATTATCCATGCTGCTGTTTCTGGCGATGCATCCGGATGTGATGGGAACCATGAGTACGGGCGGTTTTGTCGCTTTTCTGACGGCGGCGGGCATGATTACCAAGCCGCTGCGACTGCTGACCGATGTCACCTCGATTGTGCAAAAGGGAATCGCGGCGGCAGAAAGCCTGTTTGAAGTCCTGGATGCAACGGTGGAAGAAGACACCGGCGCTCGAGTGCTGGATGAAGTCGGCGAGATCGAATTTCGTCACCTTGGTTTTGCTTATCCCGGCACCGACAAGCAAGTGCTGCAGGACATCTGCCTGCGCTTGCCGCCGGGTAAAACGGTGGCGCTGGTGGGCCGTTCCGGCAGCGGCAAAACCACATTGGCGAGTTTGCTGCCGCGGTTCAATGACGGCTGGAGCGGCGACCTGCTGATCAATGGCGAGCCGCTGGAATCCTTTACGCTGGAAAGTCTGCGCAGCAACATCTCGCTGGTGAATCAGAACGTGGTGCTGTTCAACGGCACCATCGCCGAGAATATCGCCTATGGCAGCATGGCCGGTGCCAGTGAAACGGCGATTTTGGCGGCCGCCGAGGCGGCCCATGTGATGGAGTTTGTGGAGCGCCTGCCGGACGGATTACACACCCGCGTCGGTGAAAACGGCGTGCTGCTGTCCGGCGGTCAGCGCCAACGTATCGCCATTGCGCGCGCCATTCTCAATGATGCGCCGATCCTGATCCTGGACGAGGCAACATCGGCACTGGACACCACATCCGAACGTCATATTCAGGAAGCTCTGGAAGGGGTGATGCGCGGGCGTACCACGCTGGTGATTGCCCACCGCCTGTCTACGATTGAGAAGGCCGACATCATTGTGGTGATGGATAACGGCCGTATTGTGGAGCAGGGCTCCCATTCCGAACTGCTTGAACAGCAAGGTGCGTACGCCCAGTTCCACATCCTTCAGACTGATACTGATCCGAGCTAGCCCTTATGCCTACCCCTACCGCCCCCGAGCGGGGCCTGCTGCGTCTGTTGATCGTATACTTTCTGGCCTGGGGGCTGCTCCCCGGGTTGCTGGTAGAAAGCCTGCCGCTGGATGTGGTTGAAGGCGTGTACTGGGGGCAGGAGTGGCAGTGGGGGTATTACAAACACCCGCCGCTGCCGGCCTGGGTTCTGTACCTGTTTGAGCGCGCTTTGGGTGACGTTGGCCCCTTTGTACTCAGCCAGCTCTGTATTGCCTTGACGCTGTTCTGCGTCTGGCATATTGGCTGTCGGACGCTGGACCGGCCGCGTGCCGCGTTCGGCGTGCTGGCTCTGATGGGGGTGTATTTCTTTACGTGGCCGACCATCGAATTCAACCATAATGTGGCGCAAATGCCGATCTGGGCGGCAGCTGTGTTGCTGTTCCATCGCGGCATTACCCACTGGCGTCATACCGACTGGTTGCTGCTGGGGCTGGTGTCCGGGCTGGGGTTGCTGACCAAATATTCCTACATCATGCTGCTGGCGGCGATGTTCCTGTGGCTGGTGGTGCAGCCCTCGCTGCGGGCCGGATTGCTCAAGCTGCAGCCTTGGGCCGGTGTGCTGTTGATGGGGCTGGTATTCCTGCCGCACCTGTTGTGGCTGGTGGAACATGATTTCCTGCCGTTCAGCTATGCCGCCGCGCGCTCGGAAGCCGCTGCAGCAACCGAATCCCGCTGGCTGGGGCCGCTGAAATTCCTGCTGGTACAGCTGGTTGATCATCTGCCGCTGTTGATTCTGTTGCTGCTGGCCGGTTTCTGGCGCCGGCGCTGCTGGCAGGCACCGTTGGCGAGTTCCGCGTTCCTGTTCTGGATCGGCTTGATGCCGGCGCTGCTGACGGCACTGGGCGCGCTGCTGACAGGTGCCGGAACGCGCGACATGTGGGGCGCGCCGATGTGGAACCTGTCGGGACTGATGCTGGCGGCCCTGATGCCAGCGGCGGTGCTGGCACAGTACTGGCGTCGACTCTGTTGGGTGTTTACCGGTTTCCTTGGCGTGTTGACGGTGCTGATGGTGCTGTTTGTCGGCTTCAAGGACCAGATTCGTGACAAGCCTTCTCGTACCGGCTGGCCCGATGCCGCATTGGCCAATGGCCTCCAGCAACAGTGGCAGCAGCGCAGCGCCTGCCCCTTGTCACTGGTGGCGGGTGACTACTGGCTGGCCGAGACGGTGGCGATCAACCTGTCTCCCCGCGCTGCAGCGATCCCGGACGCCGATTTTACTCTGGCCCCCTGGGCTGATGCCGAGCGCTTGCGCAGGCAGGGAGGGCTGTTGATCTGGGCGTCGGGAGACCGGCGCTGGCAGCAGGCGTTGCCCGAAGCGGGGCACTGGGATGCCGAGGGCGAGCTGATGCTGCCCTGGCCGCGACTGCCTGAACGTGAGCCGTTGGCGGTTCAGTGGCGGCTCTGGCTACCTGAAGGCCGCTGTGACGATTGATTGAACGATCAGATCAGAGCAGCGCGGGGCGCTTGCTCAAGGTGCGCTGATGTTGCTGCAACGCATTGGCGCAGGCTGCACTGGCCAGCCAGTTACGCTCTTCTTCGCGCGCCCGTGCCAGGGGGGAGCGTCCATCGGTATATCCCGGATGACACATGATCAACCCCCCGTCCGGCAGCGTGTTGAACCAGTGTGTCATCATCGTTCCGAAGCCCGCTTCGGGCTGTAGCGAATACATGCCGGCAAAGTCGCGAGTGCCGGCGATGGCGTAACGCCGGCGCATGCGCTCAAATCCCACTCCCATCATGTTCAGAATCAACGCCTTGAAGCGTGCATCGTGGCCACTTAAGGCGGGTGTAGATACGCGGATCCAGGGGCAATTATGACCGTAACGGCGCGCCAGCGTTGTCAGTACGATCTGGCGGATGACGGGGAACATCTGGATATGTTGGTGACCATCGACAAAGTCCGGCGCATGGCCAAGCTGCTGTTCGAACCGGTCCAGTTGAGTCTCCAGCGCCTGCTGGATGTGTTGGCGATCGATCCGTCCGCTCAGGCTCTGTTGCATCAGTTGCCCCAGAGGCGTGGCGTGATCACCCTCGGTCAGATTGAAGTGCAGGCCCAGAGCCGCCTTGCCATGCAGAGCCAGCAGTTCGGTAGCCGCTTCCGCGTGCCAGGCGGGCATGGTGGTCATGCAGCTGGTAGCGGACAGACGACCCTGGCGGATCAGTGCCAGAATGGCGCGGTTGATGCCTTCGGACAAACCAAAGTCATCCGCGCAGAGAACGAGTGAACGGCTCATGCGAATGCCCAGAATTTGCCCAGCACATAGGTCAGTACCGCTACGCTGCCCAGTACCAGCAGCATGGCGATGTCGTAGCGCAAGGGGGTGAACTGCAACAAGGCCCAATACAGGGCCTCATTCAGCATAAAGCTGCTGGCGGCAACCGTGGCGAAGCGGGGCAGGGTGCGCCGGTGCGAACGCTCGCTGGCCTTGAAGGTCAGGTGGCGATGGCCGAAATAGCTGACGTTGAAGGCGACCAGAAAGGCGACCACATTGGCCAGCAGCGGGTGCAGCCCGACCAGTGGTACCAGTAACACCACGATCAGCCAGTGCGTCAGCAGTGCGCTGACGCCGACGAAGATGAAACTCAGCGCTTCACGTGTCATCGGTAGTGTCCGTTGCGGTGGTGCGGTCACGGAAAGAGTGACGACGGCTGACCAGATACAGGGGGCGGGCTTTCACTTCCGAGAAGATGCGGGCGATATATTCGCCGAGGATACCGACCGAAAACAGTTGGATACCGCCCAGAAAGGCGATGCCGGCGGCAATGGTGGGCCAGCCGGGTACGTCCGAGCCGAACAGCAGGGTACGCATCACGATGAGGAACGCATAGAGCAGGGACAGCACGGATATGCCGGCCCCGATCAGCATCCACACCCGCAAGGGGGCACTGCTGAAGCTGGTGAAGCCGGTCAGCGCCAGCGAGGACAGATGACGCAGGCGGAAGTTGCTGGTGCCGCCCATGCGGGGTGCCACTGTGAACGTGACCGCCTTGCTGGGAAAGCCGACCCAGGCGTAGAGGCCTTTCATCATCCGCGAACGCTCCGGCAGCTGGCGCAAAGCCAATACCACGCGACGGTCCAGCAGGCGGAAATCACCGGCATCGGGGTGAATGTCGATTTCGGCACTGCGGCTGAGGACTTTGTAGAACAGGTTGGTCAGGTGGCGCTTGGCTGCTGACTCATCGGCACGGTTGTCACGCACGCCAAACACCATGTCGTAGCCCTGACGCCAGTGATGAAAAAACTGATCGATCGCTTCCAGTGGATGTTGGCCATCGGCGTCCATCAGCAACACGACCTCACCCTCGGCATGGTCAATGCCTGCACTGAGCGCAGCCTCCTTGCCGAAATTGCGGGACAGCTGCAACACGGTGACCGGGTACTCATCGACCAGTGCCGCTGCCACGGCGACGGTCGCGTCCCGGCTGCCATCATCGATCACCAGCAATTCAATTTGGTCGGAAAAACGTTGCAGATAAGCGGTCAGCTCGGGAATGAGTCGGCCCAGATTTTCCGCTTCATTGTAGGCCGGCAGAATGCAGGTGAGGCTGGGCCGGTCTTGCCGTTGTACATCGGGGGAGGGGAAGGTGTTGTCGTCCATACTGATATCCACAGTCGCCGTCGCTTGAGCGGCCATTGTGCTTGATCCTGCAGGGTTGTTCCAGCACTGTGCCTGGCAGGGCTGTGATACACTGCCGCTTTTGTCAGATGAAGCCTGCTGCCGTCGATGAATGCCCTGCTGCTCAGCCTTTACAGCCTCCTGTTCTACGTGCTCACGCCGGTTCTGTTGCTGCGTCTGTGGTGGCGTGGGCGTACGGCTCCCGGTTATCGCCGCAACTGGCGTCAGCGGCTGGGTCTTGGAGCCGTCATTCACCAACCGGTGATCTGGGTACATGCGGTGTCGGTGGGCGAAACGGTCGCGATTGCGCCGCTGGTACGCTGGCTGCTGCAGCGTTATCCCGCACACCGCATTCTGATCACCAACATGACGCCGACCGGTGCGGCGCAGGTGAAATCCCTGTTTGGAGATCGGGTGGAACAACGGTTCTGCCCCTGGGATCTGCCGCTGGCGCTGAGGGTGTTCTTGCGTCGGACACGACCGCAGCTGTGCATCATCGTGGAAACCGAGTTGTGGCCTAACCTGGTGGCACAGTGTGCCCGTGCCAAGGTGCCGGTGCTGTTGGCCAATGCACGGCTGTCGGCGCGTTCAGCCCGTGGCTATCGCAGGTTTGCCGTGCTGGCCCAACCGATGTTGCAGCACCTGGACCTGATCGCGGCACAGAACCATGCCGATGCCGAGCGTTTTATCGCGCTGGGCATGCCGGCCGAGCGAGTTGAAGTCACCGGCAGCATCAAGTTTGATCTGCAGCCGGATGCAGGCAAGGTTGCAGCTGGCCGGCAGTTGCGTGAACGATTGGGGTCGGGTCGGCCGGTGCTGATTGGTGCCAGTACCCATCAGGGTGAAGACGAGATTCTGTTACAGGCCTGGCAGCAGCTGCAGTCGGCGCATCCTGGTCTGGTGCTGATTCTGGTGCCGCGCCATCCCGAGCGGTTTGCCGATGTCGCCCGGTTGTGTCGTCAATACAGCGAGCGGCTGGTGTGCCGCAGCGAGGACGCGCAGCCGGATACACAGACCGAACTTTACCTGGGTGACACCATGGGCGAGTTGATGCTGCTGTATGCCGCCGCCGATATCGCCTTTGTGGGCGGCAGTTTCAGTGGTACCGGCGGGCATAACCCGCTGGAACCCGCCGCGCTGGGGGTACCGGTGGTGATGGGGCCGGACTGTTTCAACTTCCAGAGCATTACCGATGCCCTGGGCGAAGCGGGTGGGTTGGTGCGGGTGGAGACCCCCGCCGCGCTGACCGACCAGTTGGCGCTGTGGCTGGAACGCGCGGACCAGCGCCGTGCGGCGGGTCGGCAAGGGGCCGATTTTGTCGCCGCCAATCGCGGCGCGCTGGGTCGGTTGCAACATGCTGTCGAGCGCTTGCTGCCCTGACGCTGGGGTTGGTCAGACGGCAGCATCACCTGTCGGCGTCTAGACTCAGAGGTCGCTGAAATCGAAGTTCTCGCCCGCCTGTTCGGCAAAGGCCTGGGCCAGTACTTCAGCCAGCGTGGCCTGGTCGGTATCGCGGTGCCACTGCTTGCCATCGTGGTCGAAATGGAAGCCGCCGTGGCGGGTGGCGACCCAAAGCTGCTTCAGCGGTGGCTGGCGGGTAAAGATGATCTGGCTGCCGTTTTCGCACTTCACCGTCATCATGCCGCCATTGCTCTCATAGTCGAGATCACTCTCGGCATCATCCAGAATATCTTCCAGCTGTTCCAGCGTCTGGTCCACTCGGGTCATGAATTCGGATTCGGTCATCACTGCATCTCTCTGCCTGCAAATATCGGTGAATGAGTATAACTCAGCTGCGAGCGGTACTCAGCCCCTGTGGCTGAGGGTATAATCGCGGGTTAAAACCCGTCCTGTCAGGGGCGGCCAACCGATGATGAAGGGATTGATGATGCTGAAACGCTGCTGGCCAGCCGTGCTGCTGGGTGCTCTGCTGCTGTCGGGTTGTGGCCAGAAGGGGCCGCTGTATCTGCCGGACGACACCGCCGCTCACCACATCAATCACAACGAGAGTTTCCATGGATAATTTCGAATACCGCAACGGTCACCTGTACGCCGAAGAGGTGGCAGTGGACCGCATCGCCGAGGAATTCGGCACCCCGACGTACGTGTACTCCCGTGATGCGCTTGAGCGCGCCTATTTGAATTATGCACAGGCTCTGGAAGGCCGCGACGCACTGGTCTGCTATGCCGTAAAGGCCAACTCCAACTTGGCCGTGTTGAACGTGCTGGCGCGCCTCGGTGCCGGGTTCGATATTGTTTCGGCGGGTGAGCTGGAGCGTGTGCTGCGGGCCGGTGGTGATCCTGCCAAGGTAGTGTTTTCGGGTGTCGGCAAGCAGCCGGCGGAGATCCGCCGGGCGCTTGAAGTGGGCATTCTCTGCTTCAACATCGAGTCCGATACCGAGCTGGATCGCATCAACACGGTTGCCGGTGAGCTGGGCGTCAAGGCACCGGTCTCCTTCCGCGTCAACCCGGACGTGGATGCGGGCACCCACCCGTACATTTCCACCGGGCTGAAGGAAAACAAGTTTGGTATCGATATCGATACCGCCGTTGAGGTCTATCGCCGTGCGGCGGCGATGGAGCACGTCAACGTCGTCGGCATGGATTGCCATATCGGCAGCCAGCTGACCGAAGTTAGCCCTTTCCTGGATGCCATCGATCGCCTGCTGGCGCTGCTGGATACGCTGGCGGCAGAGGGTATCCACATCCACCATCTTGATCTGGGTGGCGGCCTTGGCGTCTGCTACACCGATGAGGTACCGCCGACACCGGGCGAGTATATCGAGCAGGTGCTGAACAAGCTGGCCGGACGTGACTACAAGCTGATCTTCGAGCCGGGCCGTTCCATTGCCGCCAATGCAGGGGTAATGCTGACCCGGGTCGAGTTCCTCAAGCAGAGCGGCGACAAGAATTTCGCCATTATCGACGGTGCCATGAATGACCTGATCCGCCCGTCACTGTACGGTGCCTATCAGGAGATTATCCCGGCGCAGCTGCGCGAAGAGGGTGATACCAAGGCCTGGGATCTGGTGGGACCGGTGTGTGAAACCGGTGACTTCCTTGGCAAGGACCGTCAGCTCAATCTGCAGGCGGGTGACCTGTTGGCCGTGTGTTCTGCCGGTGCCTACGGGTTTGTCATGGCGTCGAACTACAACACCCGCCCGCGTCCGGCCGAAGTCATGGTTGATGACAATCAGGCCTGTCTGGTGCGCGCGCGCGAGACCCTGGATGATCTTATGCGTGGCGAGCAATTGCTGCCCGAGACCTGAGCGGAGTCGATACCCATGCTGGTACGTTTTACCAAAATGCACGGACTGGGCAACGATTTCATGGTGATCGATGCGCTGTCGCAGCGTGTGCGGATCACGCCTCAGATCGTGCGCAACCTGTCGGATCGCCATCTGGGCATCGGTTTTGACCAGCTGTTGCTGGTGGAACCGCCGAGCCGCCCGGATATGGATTTCCGTTACCGCATCTTCAATGCCGACGGCTCGGAAGTGGAGCATTGCGGTAATGGTGCCCGTTGCTTCGGCCGTTTCGTGCGTGAGCGCCGGTTGACGACGAAGGACGAGATTCATGTGGAAACCGCCCGTGGCCATGCGGTACTTCACCTGCTGCCCGACCGCCAGGTCGATGTCGATATGGGTGCGCCTGAGCTGCATCCGGCCGAAGTGCCGTTTACGGCCGAGCAGTCGGCGGTGAGCTACCCGGTCGAGGTGGATGGTGAGTACGTCGAACTGAGCGTTGTATCCATGGGCAACCCGCACGGTGTGCTGGTGGTCGATGCTGTCGACAGCGCACCGGTCGAGCGTCTAGGACCGCTGCTGGAATCGCACCCACGCTTCCCGCAGCGCGCCAATATCGGTTTCATGCAGGTGGTCAGCCGCAACGAGATCCGCCTGCGTGTCTATGAGCGCGGTGCCGGCGAGACGTTGGCCTGTGGCACCGGCGCTTGTGCGGCGGTGGTGGCCGGTCGGCTGCGGGGTTTGCTCGACGAGGAAGTGTTGGTACACCTGCCCGGCGGTGATCTGCGGATCTGCTGGCCGGGCGAAGGCCAGGCCGTCCGCATGACGGGGCCTGCGACAACTGTTTTCGAAGGGCAGATCTACCTATGAATGACACTTCGGATGTACTCGAACAGCCGACGCTCAGTGCCGACCAAGTGGCGGACTACCTGGCCGGTCACCCCGACTTTTTCACTGAGCATACGCATCTGTTGGAAAAGCTGTACGTTCCGCATCAACGCGGCACGGCGGTTTCGCTGGTCGAGCGGCAGACATCGCTGCTGCGTGAGCGCAACCAGCAGTTGCACGGCCATCTGGCGGGCATGATCGACGCGGCACGGCACAACGATGTCCAGTTCGAGAAGACCAAGCGCATGGTGCTGGCGCTGCTGGAGGCCTGGACGCTGGATGACGTGGCGGTTGCGGTCGAGGAGAGCCTGTGTCGCGACTTCTACGGTGACGAGACCGAAGTGCTGCTGTTCAGCGAGCGTTCTCTGGGCAGCAACAGCATCCGCACGCTGGCGCGCGCCGAAGATTCACTGGTGCAGCCGTTGATCGAGACCAACCTGCCCAGCTGCGGTCAGCTGTCCGAGGCGATGAACCGTTTCCTGTTTCAGGAGCGCAGCGTCAAGGTACAGTCGGCGGCGGTGGTGCCGCTGGTCAAGGGCGATACACTCGGCCTGCTGGCGATCGGCAGCTACGATCCGCATTACTTTCAAAGCAGCCAGGGCACACTGTTCCTGAGCTATGTCGGTGAAGTGCTCAGTCGGGTGCTGTTCCGCGTCCTGCAGGAGCAGGAGGCCTGAGATGGCCGTGCCGGCCGAAGCGGACTGGCCGCAGCATTTTATCCACTACCTGCGGGTAGAGCGCCAGCTCTCCCCGCATACGCTGAACAACTATCAGCGCGACCTGTCGACGCTGGCGGCCACGCTGTCCGCTGATATCGCCATATGGAGCGCTCTGGACGAAGCCTCATTGCGCTACGCCATCGGTGCATTGCATGCTCAGGGGCAGTCGGGGCGCAGCCTGCAGCGGCTGCTCTCGGCCACTCGTACGTTCTACCGTTTTCTGGCCCGCGAAGGCTGGGTCAGCCGCAACCCGGCGCTCTCGGTGCAGGCTCCGAAGGCCGCTCGGCGGCTGCCGCAGACGCTGGATACCGAACAGGTCGGTGCGCTGCTGACGGTGCCGGGCGACGAGCCACTGGATATTCGTGACCGCGCGATCATGGAGTTGATCTACTCTTCAGGGCTGCGCGTATCCGAGCTGGTCGGTGTAGACCTGCGTGATCTGGACCCCGCCGATGGCGTGATTACGGTGCTGGGCAAGGGTAACAAAATGCGTCGTTTGCCCGTCGGTCGCCTGGCCCGCGAAGCCTTGCGGCGGTGGCTACCGGTGCGCAACACGCTGGCGGCCGCGGATGAAACCGCCCTGTTTGTCGGTTTGCGTGGGCAGCGGCTGACCACGCGCGCCGTCGAACAGCGCCTGCGCAAGCGCGGCGCCGAGCAGGGGACGCAGGGGCGAGTGTATCCACACCGACTGCGGCACAGCTTTGCCAGTCATCTGCTGGAATCCAGTGGTGATCTGCGTGCGGTGCAGGAGCTGCTCGGCCATGCCAATATCAGTACTACCCAGATCTATACCCACCTCGACTTCCAGCATTTGATGGATGTCTACGAACAAGCTCACCCACGTGCGAAGGAACAGCAGGATGATTAAATGTGTCACCTTTGATCTGGACGATACGCTTTGGGCTGTCGATCCGGTGATCCGTGAAGCCAATCGAACGCTTTGGCAGTGGCTGGATGATAATGCCCCCCTGTTCACGGCCGGTCACCAGCTGACGGATATGGCGGAAGGGTCGGCACTGCGCCGTGAGTTGTTGGAGGAGATGCCGGAGATCGCCCACAGTGTCAGCCTGATCCGGATCAAGCTGCTGGAGCGGGGCTGTCTGGCGGCCGGTTACACGGCCACTGAAGCGATCATATTGGCTGAGCGTGCGTTCGAAGTGTTTATGCAGGCCCGACATCAGGTTGAGTTGTTTGAGCATGCCCAGGCGATGCTGGAACAGTTGCGGCGTGAGGGCTACATCATCGGTGCGCTCAGCAACGGCAATGCGGATGTGGGCCAGACCCTGCTGGGTAACCTGTTTGATTTTCAGTACAACGCCGAGCATGTCGGTTATGCCAAGCCGCACCCGCGCCTGTTCGAGCAGGCGCTGCAGTATACCGGGCTGCGCCCTGAACAGGTGGTCCACATCGGTGACCATCCGCTCAATGATGTGCGGGCTGCGCGGGACGCGGGACTGTGGACGATATGGGTCAACCTGCCGGGGCAGCAGTGGCCACAACCGGCTCGAGCGGATGCCCGAGTCAGCTGCCTGTCAGCCATCCCCGAGGAGGTCACGCGGCTGGCGGCCAGAGCTGACCGCCGCGTGACCCTCTAGGATGACTCAGGTGCGGAAACTGGCCACGGCATTTTGCAGATCGGCGGCCTGCTGCGCTACCAGCTGACTGGCATCGGCATTCTGCCCGACCTGATCATTGGCCCCGGCCATGATCGCACGAATATGCTCGATGTTTCGTGTGATTTCAGCCGCCACGGCGGCCTGCTCCTCGGTGGCGGAGGCAACCTGCGTGGTCATGTCGACGATGCTGGCGGCCCCGCGGGTGATGGTGCTCAGGGCCTCAATGGTTTCGCTGGCCTGCTCGGCACTGAGTTCGCTGTCGCGGACACTTTCCTGCATCAGGCGACTGACATTGTGCGTCTGTTCCTGCAGGCTCAGGGTCATCTGTTCGATCTCGGCGGCGGAGTGCTGCGAACGTGATGCGAGCGTACGCACCTCATCGGCAACTACGGCAAAGCCACGTCCCTGTTCACCGGCGCGAGCGGCTTCGATGGACGCATTCAGCGCCAGCAGATTGGTCTGATCGGCAATATCCTTGATTACCTCGAGCATGGTCGCGATACGGTCGCTGTCGTTGCGCAACTGTTCAACCACGCTCGCGGTTTCACGCGCTTTCCCTGCCATCAATTGCAAGGCGTCGATGCTGCTGCTGACGCGCGCGGTACTGTCGGCGGCATTCTGCTCGGCTTGGGCCGCGGTGGCGGCGGTGCTTTCGGTGTTGCCGGCAATTTCCTGCATGGAACTTTCCATCTGCTGCACCGCTGCAGCTACCTGGAGTACCTGGTTCTGCTGTTTGCTGATGCCATCGGCCGTGTCCTGTGTGGTTGATGACAGCTGTCCAGCAGCCGTTGCCAGCTGCGCTGATGTGCCGGCGACACGGGCAATCAGATCGCGAAAGCTATCCATCATATGATTGAAGTCGCCAGCCATCTGCCCGACTTCATCCTGGCTGTCGGTAGTAAATCTCAGTGTCAGGTCATGTTCGTCACTGGCCTGTTTCATGGTGCGTGCCAGGGCATTGATCGGGCGCAGGATGCTGCGACCCAGCAACAGTGCCGGAATCACGGTAGCGAGTATGGCGATCAGAATGGCGACTATGGCGGTCATCAGCAGGCGCTGCTGTTCGGCTTCCAGGCGCTGTTCCAGATGGTGTTCCAGTGCGTTCTGGATCTCATCAGTGCTTTTGACCGCATTGCGCATCTCGCCCATCAAGCCCTGCTCAACACTCAGGCCCAGGCGGCGGTAAGAGTCGACCAATTGGGTGAAGGCATTCTGGTATTCATCCAGCAGTGGATGCAGGTAAGCACTTTGCGAGGGCAGCAACAACATGTCGATCTGCTGTTGCAGACGCGTCATTTCCTGCTGAAAGCGGTCCAGATACTTGGCGTCCAGGCGGAGCATGAAATCTTTCTCGTGACGGCGCATCTGTAACAGCGTGCTGAGCAGGTCACTGTTGTCGGTGGCGCGGATCTCGCGTTCGACGGAGTGGATCGCTTGGCGTACCTGGCCACGCAAGCCGGTATCGGGGGTGAGGCCGATATCGGTTCTCAGTGTGCTGACAGCAGTGAAGGTCTGGCGGTAGGTCTGCATGCGCTGTGCGAAGGTGTTCAACTGGTCGTCGAGCGCGGCACCTTCAAGCAGCTGCTGAAGTGCCCTCAACTGGGTGTTGAAGGTGTCATAGGTGCTGTCAAAGCGGGTCAGATAGTCGGTATCCAGGCGCGCCAGGAAGTCTTTTTCGTAGCGGCGCAGATCGAGCTTGCGGGTTTCCACCTGGGTCAAAGTCTGGCTGGTCATGACCAGTTCACGGTACTGCCCCAGGGTGTAATGAATAATCAGACCCATGCCAATGAAGCCTGCCAGAATCAGGGCGATCAGGGTGGTCAATTTTTGTTTGATGGTCATGCCGAAGGGCGTCCAGAGTTCAGTTACTGCATCCATGAACCGGGTGAGCACGCTTCAATCCAGGAAGAGTGCCAGCAGATCGTTCAAGAACAGGCGTCCCTGAGGGGTGGGGGCCAGCAGCGACCTGTCGTCGACCAGCAAACCCATCTGCCGAGCTCTGTTCAAGACAGGCTCTAAAGTGGACACGGTAACCCCGGTGCGGGTCTTAAACAAGTCTACAGACGTGCCTGAAGTCAAACGCAGAGCATTTAGCATGAATTCGAAGCCGCGATCATCGAGCGCGATGCTTTCTTCCCCGGCCAGTCGGCGGGCGGGCTCGAAATACCCCTTGGGCTGGCGCTGCTTGTGGCGGCGCAGGATCTGCAGCTGGCCATCGTTATCGTAATGGCTGATCTTGCCATGGGCGCCGGCACCAATGCCTAAGTAGTCGCCGAACTGCCAATAATTGAGGTTGTGTCGGGCTTGCTGTTCCGGGCGGGCATAGGCCGAGATCTCGTACTGGGCATAGCCCCGTGTGTCGAGCAGCGCCTGGCCTTGCTCTTGAATATCCCACAGGGATTCGTCCACCGGCAGCTGCGGCGGGCGGGCATGAAATTCGGTATTGGGTTCGATGGTGAGCTGATACCAGGACAGGTGGCCGGGGTCGAAATCCAGTGCCTGTTTCAGATCGCTTAGTGCCTGCTCGACACTCTGTCCCGGCAGACCGTGCATCAGGTCCAGATTGACGCGCGGGAATATCGCTACGGCGGCATCGGCCGCACGCAGGGCGTCGTCCGGATTATGGACGCGGCCCAGGCGCTGCAGATGTTCAGCGTTGAAGCTTTGCACGCCGATTGACAGGCGATTGATGCCAGCGGCGTGATAGCCTTCGAAACGCGCCCGTTCAAAGGTACCGGGGTTGGCTTCCAGGGTGATTTCGGCGTCCGCGACCAGTGCGATCCGTTGGCGAATACCCTGCAGCAGACGGTCGATCGCGGCAGCACTGAACAGGCTGGGCGTGCCGCCACCGATGAAGATCGATTGCAGGGGGCGCCCTGCCGCCAGAGGCAGTTCGGCGTCCAGATCCTCCAGCAAGGCGTCCACATAAGCGGCCTCGGGCAGCTGCTCCGGCGCGGCATGGGAGTTGAAGTCGCAATAGGGGCATTTGCGTATGCACCAGGGGATATGCACATACAACGACAGTGGCGGCAGACTCATGCGTGGCTGAGCCATGGGCCGATAGCGGCGATGAACTGGCGCACGGCCTTGCCGCGGTGGCTGTATTGCTGCTTCTGCTCGGGGTTGAGTTCGGCGCTGGCGCAGTCGGCTTCCGGCACGTAAAACAGCGGGTCGTAGCCGAAGCCGTTATGGCCGTGAGGTGCGGTCAGAATACGGCCTTCCCAGCTGCCCTGGCAGATCAGCGGGGTCGGGTCTTCGGCGTGGCGCATGAACACCAGTACGCACTGGAAACGGGCCGTGCGTTGTTCGGCGGGCACCTGTACCAGGGCCTGCAGCAGTTTGGCATTGTTTTCGTCATCGCCACAGCCTTCACCGGCATAGCGTGCCGAGTAGATTCCCGGTGCGCCATTGAGGGCATCGACCTCAAGGCCGGAATCATCCGCCAGTGCAGGCAGTCCGGTGATGCGCGCGGCATGGCGCGCCTTGAGAATGGCGTTTTCAACGAAGCTGAGCCCGGTTTCCTCGGCATCCTGTACGGCGAATGCCGATTGCGGCATCACCTCAATCTGCAGGGGGGCAAAAATCTCGCCGAATTCCTTCAGTTTGCCGCGGTTGCCGCTGGCCAGAACAATCTTGTCTATCATGCGGTGTACTACTCAGTCGACGTAAAAGCGTTGATCAAATTCGATGTTGTACGCCGGGCGGTTCGGGTCCGGCTGCACACGTAACGTGATTTTCAGTTGTTCATCTTCGGTGAAGCGGAAGCTGCCGATGTAATACAGCGCGTTGCCTTCATCGATCTTCTTGAACTCCAGCTGCTGAGCCTGGCCGAGCAGGTTGGCGGCCTGGCCGGAGACAATGGCGGTGGTCGGCTGCTTGTTGCCGTCTGCGCCAATTTCCAGTACCGAGACGTTGACCAGTGCCCGGTACTTGCTGCGGACCAGGCCGTTCTGTTGTGCCACTTCAGGGGTGATGAAGCTGGAGTTGAAAGCGTTGTAGTGAATTTCGTAACGGCCATCGGCCATGGACTGTTCGGCCAGCGCCATGGGGCTGAAGACCAGTGCGGCGATGGCCAGCAGACGGCTCAGGGTTGCAGGATAAAAACGCATGTTGTCCTCCTTGGTATCGGGTGCCCTAGCGGGTGATACGGTAGATGGCGATTTCGCCGAGCATGTTGGGCCACAATTTTATCCACCAGCGGTGCCGGTGGGTGTGGTCAACGACGGTACGCTCCAGAATCTCGATGTTGCGGTCAACACACAGGTTCTCGAAATCCTTGAAGGTGCAGAAGTGGATGTTCGGCGTGTTGTACCAAGTATAGGGCAGAAACTTGGATACCGGCATCTTGCCGCGGAAGGCAAGATAGCCCCGTGCGCGCCAGTGCGCGAAGTTGGGGAAGGTGACGATGCATTCGCGGCCGATGCGCAGCATTTCGTCGACGATCAGGTCCGGGCGGTGCATGCTCTGCAGTGCCTGAGTCATGATGACGGTGTCAAAGCTGGCGTTGCCGATTGAGGCGAGGCCGTCGTCGATATCCTTTTCGATCACGCTGACGCCCTTGTCGATACAGGCCGTCAGGTTGTCGTGGTCGATTTCCAGACCGTAGCCGGATACGTTTTTCTTGGCTTTCAGGTGGGCCAGCAGCTCGCCGTCGCCACAGCCGAGGTCGAGTACCCGCGAGTCGGGGCGAACCCACTCGTTGATGATTTCCAGATCAGCGCGCATGGTCGGCACCTCCTTTGGCTTGGGGCAGGGCGTTGGCGATCCGGTTCATGTAACTGCGGAACACCTCCATGTAACGCGGGATCGGAATGAGGAAGGCATCATGGCCCTGGGGCGCGTCGATTTCGGCATAGCTGACCGGCTTGCCGGCGGCGATCAGGCCGTCGACCAGCTCGCGTGAGCGCTCCGGCGAGAAACGCCAGTCCGTAGTGAACGACACCACCAGAAAGTCGCACTGTGCCGGACTCAGCGCAGCGGCGAGGTCGTGGCCCTGTTCGCCGGCGGGATCAAAGTAGTCCAGTGCCTTGGTCATCAACAGATAGGTGTTGGCATCAAAAGAGGAGGAGAAGCGTTCGCCCTGATACTGCAGGTAGGACTCCACCTCGAACTGGGGGTTGAAGTCGAAGCTGAGCTTGCCGTCCTTGAGTTCGCGGCCGAACTTGTCACGCATGCCGTCATCGGACAGATAGGTGATGTGGCCGACCATGCGCGCCAGCATCAACCCGGTGCGTGGTACGGTCTCGTGTTCGTAATAGTGACCGTCGTGGAATTCCGGGTCTTTGCTGATCGCCTGACGTGCGACTTCGTTGAAGGCGATGTTCTGGGCGCTGAGCTTGGCTGCCGAGGCGATCACGGCACAGTGACGCAATCGGTTCGGATAGCTGATCGCCCATTGCAGGGCCTGCATGCCGCCTAGACTGCCACCGACGACCGCTGCCCATTGCTCAATACCCAGACGATCGGCGAGGCGGGCCTGGCTGTCGACCCAGTCCTTTACGGTCATGATCGGGAAATCGGGGCCATAGGGCTTGCCGGTATCCGGGTTCAGCGTGTTGGGGCCGGTGGAACCGTGGCAGCCGCCCAGATTGTTGACGCCGACGACGAAGAAACGGTTGGTGTCGATCACCTTGCCGGGGCCAATGGCGGAGTCCCACCAGCCGGGCTTGCGCTCGTCCATGCTGTGATAACCGGCGACATGGTGATGGCCGGACAGGGCATGGCAGATCAGCACGGCGTTGGAGGCGTCTGCATTGAGCTCACCGTAGGTCTCGATCATCAGATCCCAGGTGTTCAGGCTGCGGCCGCAGCTCAAGGGCAGGGGTTGGTCGAAATGGATGCGTTGGGGGCTGACCAGCCCCACACTGTCATCGGGTATTACAGCAGGCATGGTGATGTCTCACTCGTCAAGGATGCAGAAACGGCTTGAGGGTGGCGCGCAGGCGCCGGGGTGATTGAGCATCACATGTCGTAGTGCAGAGCCCGACAGAGCATCAGAAACCTGGCTGTAAACAACGTCTATTCCCTTTAGTCCGATGAGAGGGCGAGGCCGTCGGGGAATTTGACGGGGGCTTGAATGCGCACCCGTTTTTCCCGTCCCGATTCGCCACTGAGAATGCTGACATCGCGCTTGGCAACGCCAAACGCCTTGGCCAAAAACTTGATCAGGGCCGTGTTGGCACGCCCGTCGATGGGCGGTGCCGCAATACGGATCTTAACACTGTCACCGTGCAGTCCGGAAATCTCGTCTCGGGACGCTTTCGGCTGCAGGTGACAGCGCAGGATCAGGTCTCCGTCCTGCCATTGATAGTAGGACGCGGCCATCTCAGATAATAACAAAGGCTTTCAGATACCCCTGCACGATCTGGATCAGCAGGAAGATCAGGATCGGTGACAGGTCGAGACCACCGATCGGTGGAATCACCTTGCGTACCAGCGCAAACAGCGGCTCGGTCAACTGCAGCAACAGCTGCGGTGCCGGGTGATAGCTGTCAGGCGCGACCCAGCTGATGATCACGGCACCCAACGAGGCCCAGAAATAGATCGTCAACAGGGTATCGAGCGTGCCGGTCAGGGCAAAGATCATCAGGTGTAGCGGATTGATCGAGTCGGCATTGGCCGCAAACAGCGGCGAAAACTGTACCAGCAGCAGAATGGCGACGGCCTTCACGGCGATGGCGACGATCAGGGTGGCAATGTCGAAGCGGCCCTTGGGGCGCAGCACGCGCTGCAGCGGACTGACGACCGGTTGGGTCAGGCGTACCACGGATTGTGCGATGGGGTTGTAGTAGTCGGTCTGTGAGAGCTGCAGAGCGAAGCGCATCACCAGCAGGAAGGAGAAAATACCTCCAACCAGACTGATGATCAATGTAATCGGATCCTGTCCCATGAGATGTCCTGTCGTCTGTTGCTTATTGGTTGCACAGCTCGTCGGCCAGCTCGATCGAGCGGTCGCGACAGGCCGTCAGTGCGGTATCTACCAGCGTTTCGAAGCCGCCGGCCTGAAATGTCTGGATAGCGCGTTCGGTGGTGCCCTTGGGCGAGGTTACACGGCGGCGCAACTCGGCGGCATCAACGTCGCTGGCTGCGGCCATGCGGGCGGCACCCAGTGCGGTCTGCAGGGTCAGGTCGCGGGCGGTGGTTTCACTCAGCCCCAGCTTGACGCCGGCGGCGGTCATCGCTTCCATCATCAGGAAGTAATAGGCCGGTCCTGACCCGGATACTGCAGTTACCGCATCCAGCTCGGCTTCATTCTGCACCCAGAGGGCGATGCCAACAGCTTCCAGTACTTCGGTCGCCTGGGCGCGCTGCAGCTCGCTAACACGGGCATTGGCGAACAGGCCGCTGGCACCGGTTTGCACCAGCGATGGCGTATTGGGCATGCAGCGGACCAGACGAACATCACCGCCCAGCCACTGATCCAATGCGGCCAGCGTGATACCTGCAGCAATGGATACGAACAGCGGCTGGTGCTGCTGTGCCGCGGGTGCAAGGTCACGTGTGACTGCTTGCATGATCTGCGGTTTCACGGCCAAAACCACCAGGTCGGCGGCGGCAACGGCGGTGGCGTTATCGGTGGTCGTGTTGAGGCCCTGCGCGGCCAGATCTTCCAGGCGTTCGGCATCCGGTTCGGCGGCCCAGATATTGGCCGGGGCAAAGCCGTTTTCGAGCAGGCCGCCGATAATGGCACGTGCCATGTTACCGGCACCGATAAATGCAACTACGGGTTGTTGGCTCATGCCGTTACTCCTGTGGGTCAAAGATGGGCGGGCGCGTACTGACGCGGCCCGAACAAGGCTGTACCGATGCGCACTATGGTAGCACCTTCGGCAATGGCTGCCTCCAGATCGCCGGACATGCCCATGGATAGCGTGTCCGGTTGCGTTCCCTCAAGGTGCAGGGCTGCCAACTGGGCGCGCACCTGGGCAAATATCGCGCGTTGACGCGCCGGATCGGTTTCCGCTTCCGGAATCGCCATCAGCCCGCGCAAACGCAGGTTGGGCAGGGCTGCAACGGTACGGGCCAGTTCCGGCAATGCCTCCGGTGCGCAACCGGACTTGCTGGCTTCGCCACTGATATTGACCTGCAGGCAGATATTCAGCGGCGGCAGGTGATCAGGGCGCTGTTCGGACAGCCGCCGAGCAACCTTCAGTCGGTCGACACTGTGGACCCAATCGAAGTGTTCGGCGATTGTACGCGTCTTGTTGGACTGGATCGGGCCGATGAAGTGCCACTCCAGTGGCAGATCCCGCAGAGCATCAATCTTGTCCAGCGCCTCCTGTAGATAATTCTCGCCGAAAGCGGTTTGGCCACAGGCATGCAACTCGCGAATTTCGTCCGCGCTGCGCGTTTTGCTGACCGCCAATAGCTGTACACTGTCAGGCGTGCGTTGACAGCCCTGACAGGCCGCCAGAATTTGTTCCCGGACACGGTTATAGTTGTCTACTAACATAATCACCCATGAATACTGACGGCTGTCATTGGCAGGTTATGCCTATTCTGCTAGAACACTAAAGTTTAATGGAAGCTGCTTCGGATCTCGACTGCTTATGGATATTACAGAACTTTTATCATTCTCGGTGCAACAGGGTGCCTCCGACTTGCACCTCACCGCCGGCATGCCCCCCATGATTCGTGTGGACGGTGACGTTCGGCGCATCAAGCTGCCTGCGTTTGAGCACAAACAGGTGCACTCACTTGTCTATGACATCATGAACGACAAGCAGCGCAAGGAGTTTGAAGAGAACTACGAAGCTGACTTCTCGTTTGAAGTGCCCAATCTGGCCCGTTTCCGTGTCAATGCCTTTAACCAGCATCGGGGCGCGGCAGCTGTATTCCGTACTGTACCCAGCAAGGTGCTGACCATGGACGACCTGGGCATGGGCAAGGTGTTTCAGGACCTGTCCGATCAGGCACGCGGCCTGGTACTGGTAACCGGCCCGACCGGTTCGGGCAAGAGTACGACGCTGGCGGCGATGATCGACTACGTCAACGACACCCGCTCTGACCATATTCTGACGATCGAGGACCCGATCGAATTCGTCCACGAGAGCAAGAAATGCCTGATCAACCAGCGTGAAGTCCACCGCGACACCCACAGCTTTGCCAACGCGCTGCGCTCGGCGCTGCGTGAAGACCCGGACGTCATTCTGGTTGGCGAGATGCGAGATCTGGAAACCATCCGTCTGGCCCTGACCGCTGCAGAGACCGGCCATCTGGTGTTTGGCACCCTGCACACCACCTCGGCGGCCAAAACCATCGACCGTATCATTGACGTATTCCCGGCGGCAGAGAAAGACATGGTGCGCTCGATGCTGTCGGAGTCGCTGTCCGGCGTTATTTCGCAGACCCTGCTGAAAAAACCGAAGGGTGGCCGAGTGGCCGCGCATGAAATCATGATCGGCACCCCGGCGGTACGTAACCTGATCCGTGAAGACAAGGTGGCGCAGATGTATTCCGCCATCCAGACCGGCGCAGCCTATGGCATGAAGACCCTGGATCAGTCGCTGACCGAGCTGATGCACAAGGGGCAAATCTCGCGTGAAACGGCCCGTGACAAGGCGAAAAACCCGGCGGCATTCTAATGCCGGCTGACTCAGGAGCAAGACAGTGGATTTTACCCAACTATTGAAGGTCATGGTCGATCGCGGCGCCTCCGACCTTTTCGTCACGGCCGGTGCGGCTCCCTCGATCAAGGTTGACGGCACCATCCGTCCCTTGACCAAGGAAACGCTGAAACCGAGCCAGACCCGTGCGCTGGTCTACAGCACCATGAACGACAAGCAGTTGGCGGAGTTTGAAGGCACCAGCGAGTGTAATTTCGCCATCAGTGCGCCGGGGATCGGCCGCTTCCGTGTCAGTGCCTTCATGCAGCGCAACACCCCGGGGATGGTGTTGCGTTCGATCAACAACCATATTCCGTCGATGGACGAGCTCAAACTGCCGACCGTGCTGCGCGACCTGTCGATGACCAAGCGTGGCCTGATCCTGTTCGTGGGCGGAACCTCAACCGGTAAATCGACCTCGCTGGCATCGATGATCGACTACCGCAACGATAATCATGCCGGGCACATCATCACCATCGAAGACCCGATCGAATATATCCACAGCCACAAGAAGAGCATCATCACTCAGCGTGAAGTGGGGATTGATACCGAATCGTTTGAGGTCGCGCTGAAAAACACGCTGCGTCAGGCTCCGGACGTGATTCTGATGGGTGAGATCCGCTCGGCGGAAACGATGAAATACGCACTTGCCTTTGCCGAAACCGGCCACCTGTGTCTGGCGACATTGCACGCCAACAATGCCAACCAGGCGCTGGACCGCATCATCTCCTTCTTCGGCCCCGAGCATCATGATCAGGTGTGGATGGACATGTCGCTCAACCTGAAGGCGATTATCGCCCAGCAGCTGCTGCCGACTGTCGATGGCAAGGGCCGCAGGGCCGCTATCGAGGTGATGATCAATACGCCGCTGATCCAGGACCACGTGCGCAAGGGCGAAGTGCACGAAATCAAGGAAGTGATCAAGAAGTCCACCAACCTGGGCATGCGCACCTTCGATCAGGCACTGTTTGAGCTGTATCGCGACGGCGTGATTACGTATGAAGTGGCGCTGGCACATGCAGACTCGGCCAACGACCTGCGCCTGATGATCAAGCTGGATGCGGAAACCAGTGGCAACAAGGACGTGAAGCAGGAGTCGGATATGCCGAGCTTCACCCTGCAGGAAGAGGAAGACAACCTCAACATCGGCGATGATCTCGGCATCAAAGGGATGTAATCGAACCGGTGAGGGGCTTGTTTGATGCCTCTCACCATTAGAACGGCAAGGCCTGGAAGTAAAGACGCTGCTGTCAGGATCTGTTATATCGAGTGGGCATTAGAATGCCACATTGCCGCCTAACATCAGGATATTCGAGTTGGCATCGGCATTGCTGTGGGTCTGAGTCGGATCCGTATGGTTTCCGCCAGAAATGAAGTTCAATGGCGCATAGCCCTCAGTATGGATGAACTCGGCGAAGAATTTGGCCGAGGGTGTTGGGTAGCTGGCGATGCCTAGGACCCACTGGTCCTGCCGCTCCCAAGGTGAGCCGCTCGGGCCTGCAATAAAGCGACTGAAATCGGCTGATAAATCCATATCGTAGCCGCCAAGGCTGGTACTGTATTTGGTGCCCAACCCCCAGCTTGTCACTTTGGATGCAGCATAGTCCGGTAACGCCGGGTTATAAGTGCCAGGCCACTCATCTTCGGTGGTGGCATATTCTGCTTGGACCATCCAAGGCCCTTGGTGCCATTGGGCATAGGCGTCCCAGGCACCGTTCTCATCATCACAGGCACTAAAGTGTGTAACCGGATAACCTTGGCAATAGGCGCTGCCTTTCAGGTAAGAGGTGCCTAGCAAAAGAGTCGAATTAGCTCCGGTGGGAAAGGTGTAGTTGGCATCCAAACTGTAGTTGTTCAGCTTGCTGGGAATATTGCTGCCATCAACTGGTACATTGGCGGCACGGAACTGAGCGCCGCCCTGAACCCCCATCAGACGGATGTTGATGCCATCATTCAGGTATCCCACTTTAATGCCATTGGCCAGTCCTCCATAGGCATGCCAGACCGTGGATGCGGTAAATGGGTTGGGGGTGTCGGTCAGACCGAAGGGAATAGCCATTTTACCGACCGAGGCATACCAAGGTGATGTATTGAGGTTCCCCAGCATGATGTACGCGTGGCGTACTTGTACCTGGTTGCGGTTCAGGTCGGTATTGGTACCTGCGCCAAAACTCTGCTGAGGGTCATACAGCATTTCTGTATAGGCAGTCACCCAGTCACCCAAATTGGCAGTGATGGCTAACTGCGCCGAATGAATAGCGGCTTCAGATACTTCGTCGGTGCGTTGGTTATTGGCGGTAGGATGACGCATCAGATAACCAAACTGATCTTCGCTATTACTCTTTTGGATATTGGCGATGGCGGTCACCGCGCTGCTAAGGTAAACCCGGTCGGTATCGAGATCCCCTCGCGCCTTGCGCAGCAGTATCTCTTCCTGCTTGCGGGTAATACGCGTCGTTGGGTCTAGAATGTCAAAACTGTAAGTAGGGTCCAGTGCCAACAGCGACTCGTTGGAAATGATAGGGGGCGACTTGGAAGCCAGGGGGGCATTATTGGCTGTAGGAAAACTTTTACTTTCCAATTCCATCATGCGGGTACGGAGCTGAGCGTTTTCTGTGGCGAGATCGTTCAGTTTGCTTTCAAGCTCCTCCAACGTCAGCGCAGATGCTGAAGGGGCTAGGAAAATGCTTGCCAAAGTCAGCACAATGGCTGTTTTTTGAGATCGGGGTATCATTGAGCATCCTTGCGTTGATGAGAATCGAGCCAGAGACCAGCTCATAAATTTTTCCCAGCCCTGAGCGACTGTGGCAGCAGAATGGTAGCGTTTTTGTTTTACGGGTAAGCAAATAATATTGTGTGATTTGCGTCGATAATTGTGCCGTTAATATGTCATGGATTATCTATATTGCGCCAGCCTCATTTGTATCAAACGTTTCAAACGCTTGTAAAAACTATTGATTCAGATCACGGAAAACGAGTCCTTTGCCGAAAATGGCGCGTATCGGCAGCGTGACTGCCTGCTTGCGTGCCTTGGTGCGCAAACGGCTGAGAATGACACTGATACGGTGGGTGTTGGGGTCGTTTTCATAGCCGAACAGCAGATCGTGCAGGAGCTCTTTACTGCAGACTTCATTGCGGTGGCGCAGCAGCACATCAATGAGGCTATATTCCTGTGGTGTGAGAGCGAGAGCGATGCCGGACGGTGTCGTCAAACTATCGTTATTCAAGGCCCAGGTGCTTGAATCGCGGGTGGCGCTCACCGGTGTGTCGGGTACTGAGGCCTGTTCACGCATGCGATGCCAGAGGCTTCTGATAGCGTTGCACAGACTGGAAAAGTTGACCGGTTTGAGCATATACAGATCGGCACCCAAACCGAGGCCGCGCTGTTTGAACTGCTCGGAGTCATGTGCGGTGATGGCAATCAGACCGTAATTGCCCAAGTGTGAAAGGTATTCAAGCACACTGAAGCCGTCTTCGCCGGGCAGGGAGATATCGATCAGAACAATGTCGGCCGGGGTTCGGTGGAGCTGTTTCCAGAACGCCTCTGCGCTGCCGGCTCCCCAGGCAGAAAAGCCCTGAGTCTGCAGGAAGAAAAGCAGTTCTTCCCTCAGATCGGGATTGTCTTCAATGATGGCAATACGTGCACAGGTGTCGTTCATGCGAGGGTGTTGCATCCTTTGTTACAGCGTCAGGAGTGTTTGAATGATGGGACGGTAACCGATGGGGGACGGTCAGCGGCGTAGTACCAAGGTATGGCCATCATGGGTGGCCATTCATGCATTGTTCTGTGTTCATGAATGTCGAACAGAGTATATCGTTGTTCGAATGAAAATGAACAGAGTCTGAATGGGTGTAAGGCGCGCATGGAGGTGGGGTCTCCATGCGCAGCGTTGTTCAGCGGCGGAACACGATTCTGCCATCCATCAGTGTGGCGTTGACGCGCCCTTTCAGGGTCTGGCCCAGGAAGGGTGTGTTTTTGCCGGCGGATCTCAGGCTGTCTACATTGACGGTCCACTCGGCGTCAGGATCAAAGATGCAGATGTCCGCCTGTGAGCCGATGTTCAGGGTTCCGGCTTCAATGCCAAGGATACGGGCCGGGGCGGCGGTCAGGGCTTCAATCAGTTGTGGCAAGGCCAGCAACTGTTGCTCGACCAGTGACAGGCTCAGCGGCAACAGCGTTTCCAGACCGCTCATGCCGGGCTCGGTTGCGGCAAAGGGTGCCTGCTTGGCGATGGGGTCGTGCGGCTGGTGATCGGAGCAGATCGCCGACAGGGTGCCGGTTACCAGTCCCTGACGCAGACCGGCACGGTCGAGCTGGCTGCGCAGCGGCGGTTGCAGGTGGTAGGCGGCATTGAAGCCGTTGACGTTTTCATCGGTCAGCAGCAGGTTCTGGATGGCCACGTCAGCACTGACGCTCAGGCCACGTTCGCGAGCGGCCGCTACCATCTGTACAGCGCGTTCGCAGGACAGCTGGCCGAAGTGGGCACGGACACCGGTCTGCTCCACCAACAGCAGGCAGCGGGACACTTCGATGGTCTCGGCCGCTTCCGGGATGCCGTTCAGGCCGAGGCGCGTCGAAGTCGTGTCGTCGTGCATGCAGCCGCTGGCGACCAGATCATTGTCCTGTGCCTGGAACACCACCAGCAGATCATGGGTGGCGGCATATTCCAGGCAGCGTAGCAGGGTCTGGCTGCTGTTGATGCTGTGGCGCATGTTGGTGAAGGCGATGCAGCCGGAGCTGGCCAAACCATGTAATGGGGCCAGCTGCTCGCCTTCCAGGCCTCGGGTCAGGGCACCCATCGGCAGTACGCGTGCCAAGCCGATATCGGCGGCACGGTCCTGGATCAGCTCGGCGACGGCGGCGGTTTCCACCAGCGGCTGGGTGTTCGGGGTAACGATCAGCGTGGTGATGCCACCGGCGGCGGCCGCTGCGGTTTCGCTGGCGATCGTGCCTTTTTGGGTGAGGCCGGGTTCGCGCAGGTGGGTGCAGAGATCGATCAGGCCAGGACAGACCACTTGGCCGCTGGCATCGATCACTTCCTCGACGACAAAACCTTCAGGCGCCTGGTCACGGGCGACAATTTCACCGTTGCTGACATACAGGTCGGTAATCTCGTCCCAGTCCTGTGTCGGGTCGATGACCCGACCGCCTTGAATCAGAATGTTCATGCCTGCTCCTCCGCTTCTGCAAGCGCACCACGTTGTGCCAGCTGTCCGCTCATGGCCTTGGACATCACTGCCATGCGCACGGCAATACCGTTGGTAACCTGGTCGAGAATCAGCGAGCGCGGGCCGTCAGCCACCTCGGATTCGATCTCGACGCCGCGGTTGATCGGGCCGGGGTGCATGACCACGGCGTCCGGTTTGGCGTAGGCCAGCTTGTCGCGGTTAAGGCCGTAGAGTTTGTAGAATTCCGCTTCGCTGGGCAGCAGTGCGCTTTGCATGCGTTCCTTCTGCAGGCGCAGCATCATGATCACGTCGACATCGCGCAGGCCGGTAGCCATATCGGTGTAAACCTTGACGCCCAGCGCTTCAATATGACGCGGCAGCAGGGTTTTCGGTGCGATGACCCGGATTTCGTCGACCCCCAGAGTGCGCAGGGCGTGGATCTGTGAGCGAGCCACACGGGAGTGCAGAATATCGCCGACGATGGCCACTTTCAGCGGGGCGAAATCGCCCTTGTGGCGGCGGATGGTGAGCATGTCCAGCATCGCCTGGGTCGGGTGCGCATGGCGGCCGTCACCGGCGTTGATCACGGCCACATGAGGAGTCACGTGCTGGGCGATGAAATGGGCTGCGCCGCTGTCGGCATGACGCACCACGAACATGTCGGAGTGCATCGCTTCCAGGGTCATCAGCGTGTCTTTCAGGGTCTCGCCCTTTTTGGTCGACGAGGTGCTGATATTAAGGTTGAGCACGTCTGCGGACAGGCGCTTGGCGGCCAGTTCGAAGGTCGACAGGGTACGGGTACTGGCTTCAAAGAACAGATTGACCACGGTCTTGCCGCGCAGCAGCGGGACTTTCTTGACCTGCTGTTGGCTCATGTCGACGAAGGAGTCGGCGGTATCAAGAATTTCGACCAACAGCTCGCGCGGCAGGCCTTCTGTAGTCAAAAAATGGCGCAGCTGGCCGTCAGTCGTCAGCTGCAGCGCGTTCGGGTCGTTAGCCTCAAACATGGTGATATGCTCTTGTCGTTTCAGTCACGCTGACTAATGGTCAGCGTCAGGGGATCAGGGCCGTTGAGTTTGACCTGCTGGTCGGGGCCCAGCGTCAGCGTGGCACCGATGACATCAGCCTGGATCGGCAGGTCGCGACGCGGCAGGTCCAGCAGGGAGATCAGGGTGATCGATGCGGGACGGCCATAGTCGAAGAGTTCGTTCATGGCGGCACGGATGGTACGTCCGCTCATGATCACGTCGTCCACCAGCAGAATGTCACGGCCTTCGGTCGGGCAGGGCAGCTGGGTGGGCTTGACCTTGGGGTTCATGCCGACCTGGGTGAAGTCGTCACGGTAAAAACTGATATCCAGCACCCCCAGCGGACTGGCCAATTCCAGCTGGGCATGCAGGCGCTCAGCCAGCCAGACGCCGCCGGTACGGATACCGATCATCAGCGGGTCCTTGAAGTTGCGCCGGGTGATCAGGGCGCGGGTGTCATTCGCCATCTTGTCGAGCAGTGCGTCAACGCTCAGCGGGTCCGGGACCATAAATGTCCTCCAGTCGAGTGTGGCTTGGGATGCGGTCGGTACTGTTGAACCAGTCTTCCAGAATCAGCTGGGCGGCAATACCGTCCACCGACTCCTGTTTGAAGTTGGTGCCGCCACCGGCATCCAGATGGATGCGTTTGGCTTCGGCCGTAGTCAGACGTTCGTCACAGAGGAAACAGGGGCGCTGGTAGCGATCCTGGATGCGGTTGGCGAACTTGCGTGCCCGGCGTGCCATTTCGGAAATGGTGCCGTCCATGTTCAGCGGGATGCCCACGACCAGTACGCTGGGCTGCCAGTGGTTGACGGTCGCGTCCAGGGTATCCCAGTCGGGCATGCCGTCGCGAGCCCGGATCGGGTCGATAGGGGTGGCGCTGGCGGTCAGGCTTTGGCCGATCGCCAGGCCGATACGTGTCGTGCCGAAATCGAATCCCAGCACCAATTGGGTGTCACTGCTCATCCGCTCGCTTCAGTCAGGCATGTCCGGCGTGAGCCGGCATCAGGTTCAGATTGATTCCCAGGGTGGCGGCGGCGGCATGCAGCCGGTCCTCCAGAGGTAGGTGGAAAAGTATATCTGAATTTGCCGGACAGCTTAACCAGAGGTTGTCGCACAGCTCCTGTTCAAGCTGCGAGGGGCCCCATCCGGCGTAGCCCAGCGCCACCAGAAACACCTCGGGACCTTCGTTGCCGGCAATCGCCTCAAGGATGTCCATTGAAGTGGTCAGGCACACATCATCACTGACCTTGTGGCTGGCGATCCAGGGTTGCTCGGGTGTGTGTGGGTGCAGTACGAAGCCGCAGTCGTCACGCACGGGACCGCCATCGAAGATCGGACGTTCAGTGGCCATTGCGGTACGGTTGTCCATTTCCAGGTGTGCCAGCAGATCACACATGCGAATGCCGCTGGGACGATTCACCACGATGCCCATGGCACCGTACTCATTATGATCACAGATGTAGACCACGGTTTGGGCGAAGGTCTCGTCCAGCAGGTGGGGCATCGAGATCAGGAAATGGCCACGAAGTGAGGTCGGGGGCATGGTATATGCTCTCTTCGTTGCTGAAAGGTAGATTAGGCTTAGTACACCCGCGTCTGTTTCTCAAATTTCCAGGTGCGGATAATTTCCAGACGGTCGACATTCTTGCGCATTTCCACCGGAAAGCTCTGGAACGGCGATGCCAGTTGCACGATACGGATGGCGGCATCATCGAGCACGCGGTGGCCGGATGAGCTGAGGATCTCGATATTGGCGACCTGGCCGTCGGGGTTCAATGCGACCAGCAGACGAAGGGTGCCTTGCAGGCCACGGCTGCGCGCCTGTTCCGGGTAGTTGAGGTTGCCGACGGTCTCGACGCGGCGACGCCAGTTGTCCAGGTAGCCGGCATAGGCATGGGCGCGGGTCTCGGCCGAAGTCAGGCGCAGGACGCGGGGTTTCTTGGCGCGGGTTTCGCGGATCAGATCCAGCTGTGCCTGCAGGCTGGCCATTTCCAGGCTGCGTGCCATCAGTGAGGTTGAGTTGGCGGTTTGGGGTGCCGGCGCGGCAGCAGCGCTGCGTGCCGCTTCGGTGGGCGCGCTGCGCGTCGCATCAGCGCGGGTATGCACGACCTGTTCCGGCTGCTGGGTGGCGGCCTCTGTGTGTTGTTCGGTCTGTTGGCCGGTATCGGGTTGTGGTGTGGGGGTGGGGGCAATCGACGGTGGTGCCGGAGCCCGCCGAGCCGCCTGCTGCTGCGACTGTTCACTGGCCAACGGTGCCATTTCGGTGGTGGCCGGTGCGGCTGCAGTGTCAGTGGTGCCGCTGCCACGCTGGTTGTGCTGGGCGATAAAATCGGCCTGCTCGGGCGCATCCGGTTGTGGATGCTGAGCCAGGGTGACATCCAGCGTGTGCGGCGGTGGTTCCGGGTCGGGCAGGGTAAAGCTCAGGGCAATCAGCAGGACGCCGTGTACAACAGTGGCCAGGAACAGCATGAAGCCGAAGCTGTCGCTGTTCAGGTGATGCCATAGGGGTAGACGGTCGTCCCGGTTGCTCATCGTGTTGCCAGTTCCTTCTCGATACAGTTCATCAGCTCCATGCCGATGTCGAGGTTAAACTGGGTGTCCAGTTCGCGGATACAGGTCGGGCTGGTGACGTTGATCTCGGTCAGGTAATCCCCGATCACATCAAGGCCGACAAACAGCAAACCCTTCTCTTTCAGTGTCGGGCCGACCTGAGCCGCGATCCAATGGTCCCGGTCGGTCAGCGGGCGGCCTTCGCCGCGGCCACCCGCCGCCAGGTTGCCACGGGTCTCACCGGCCATCGGGATACGGGCCAGAGCGTAGGGTACCGGTTCGCCGTTGATCATCAGGATGCGCTTGTCACCGTCGACGATCTCGGGAATGTACTTCTGCGCCATGATGGTTTCGCTGCCATGGGCGGTCAGGGTTTCAATGATCACGCCCAGGTTGGTGCCTTCTTCGCGGATGTGGAAGATGGACGCGCCGCCCATGCCGTCCAGCGGCTTGAAGATGACATTCTTGTGCTCGGCATGGAATTCGCGCAGCAGGTCGGCATCACGGGTGACCAGCACCGGCGGGCAGCACTGCGGGAAATGGGTGGCGAACAGTTTTTCGTTGAAGTCGCGCAGGCTCTGGGTGCGGTTGACGATCAGAGTGCCTTCGGATTCCGCCATGGCCAGCAAGTGGGTGCTGTAGATGAATTCATTGTCGAACGGCGGGTCCTTGCGCATCAGGATGACATCCAGCTCGGCCAGATCACGGCTGACATAGTCGCCGCGAGTGAACCAGTTGTCAGGGTCCATGGCCACGCTCAGTGGAGCCATTTTGGCGCGGGCCTTGCCGTCGCGCAGGAACAGATGGCGCTGTTCCATGTAATGCAATTCCCAGCCCTTGTTCTGCGCGGCCCACAGCATCGCCAGCGAGCTGTCTTTCTTGTAGGTAATGGCTTCTATGGGATCCATTACGATGCCAACTTTAACGGTCATCACATCTGTCCTGTACTGAAGAGTGTAAGCATTATCCCAGGTCGCCCCAGAGATATTGCAGAATGGCGCATGCGGCGACTGGCGCGGTTTCGGTGCGCATCACCCGCGGGCCAAAGGCGACCGGCTCAAAGCCGGCGGCCAGTGCGGCTTCGACTTCGGCTTCGGTCAGGCCCCCTTCGGGACCGATCAGCAGCGCGATGGAGGCCGGGGCCGTCATCGTTTGCAGCGGTCGTGCGGTGTGGTGGTGCAGTACCAGCTTGAGATCGGCTTCGACCGTATTGATCCAGCTTTCCAGCGCGCTGACCTCATGAATGTCGGGTACACGGGTACGCTGGCTCTGTTCACAGGCGCTGATGGCGATCTGCTGCCAATGGCGCAGGCGCTTGTCCTCGCGTTCGGCCTTGAGGCGCACTTCGCAGCGTTCGCTGGTCAGTGGCGTGATCGCGGCGGCCCCCATCTCGGTGGCTTTCTGCACGGCATAATCCATGCGCTCACCACGGGACAGGGTTTGGCCGACATGGATCTGCAGCGCAGATTCAACGTTGCGCTGCTCAACACTGTCGATCCGGGCACTGGCACGGCGCTTGTCGACGCCGGTAAGGGTAGCGGTGTAGTCCCCGCCGTCACCGTTGAACAGGCGGATCAGATCGCCGTCACGCAGGCGCAAGGCGCGTACTGCATGCTGCACGCTGGTGTCGGACAGTTCGATCTGGGTGCCGACTGCAAGCGGCTGGGATTCGTAGACGCGGGGTATGCGCATGGGCGTCCTGCTGGTTCGAAAAACAAGCCGCTATTATGTCGCATCGATGGTGGAGGATGCCAGTAGGCAAGGCACTGCCTGACCCTGATTTGGGTCGGGCAGTGCAGGAGTGTCGCCGGTCGGGATCAGAGTCCGGCGGCGGCACGCAGATCGGCAGCCTTGTCGGTCATTTCCCAGGGGAATGCCGTGAAGGTGTCGTTGCCAACGGTCATTTCGAACGGGTTGCGGCCAAAGTGACCGTACGCCGCTGTTTGACGGTACATCGGGTGCAGCAGGTCGAGCATGCGGGTAATGGCATACGGGCGCAGGTCGAAGTGCTCACGAACCAGATCGATGATCTTTTCGTCGCTGAGTTTGCCGGTGCCGAAGGTATTGATCGAAACCGACGTCGGCTCGGCCACGCCGATGGCGTAGGACACCTGAATCTCGATGCGGTCGGCCAGGCCGGCAGCCACGATGTTCTTGGCTACGTAACGGCCTGCGTAGGCGGCAGAACGGTCAACCTTGGACGGATCCTTGCCGGAGAATGCGCCACCACCGTGACGGGCCATGCCGCCGTAGGTGTCGACGATGATCTTGCGGCCGGTCAGGCCACAGTCGCCCACCGGGCCACCGATCACGAACTTGCCGGTCGGGTTGATGTGGTACTGGGTACCCTTGTGCAGCAGCTCGGCCGGCAGTACGTGCTTGATGATCAGCTCCTGTACCGCTTCCTGCAGGTCAGCCTGGGATACGTCCGGGTTGTGCTGAGTCGACAGCACGACCGCGTCAATCGCAACCGGCTGGCCGTTTTCGTAGCGGCAGGTAACCTGCGACTTGGCATCCGGGCGCAGCCACGGCAGCAGGCCGGACTTGCGCGCTTCTGCCTGACGCTCTACCAGACGGTGAGAGAAGGTGATCGGCGCCGGCATCAGCACGTCGGTCTCGTTGGACGCGTAACCGAACATCAGGCCCTGGTCACCGGCACCCTGATCTTCAGGACGGCTGCGGTCGACGCCCTGGGCGATATCGATCGACTGTTTGCCGATGATGTTGATCACGCCGCAGGTTTCGCCGTCGTAGCCGACGTCGGAAGAGGTGTAGCCGATGTCGCAGATCACGCCGCGGACCAGGTCTTCCAGGTCAATCCAGGCTGAGGTGCTGATCTCGCCGGAGACGATTGCCACACCGGTCTTGACCATGGTTTCACAGGCAACACGGGCATATTTGTCTTCCGCGATGATCGCGTCCAGCACGGCATCGGAAATCTGGTCGGCAATTTTGTCCGGGTGCCCTTCAGACACGGACTCGGAGGTGAAGAGGCTGTATTCGCTCATTTCCGGAAAAAATCCTCACACAAAGTTGGATGCAGCCAAGGCGGGTGGCTGGAATGGTGGTGCCTAAAGCCGATCATTTTAACGCCAGTGCCGCGCTTGTGCATGACATCCTGTGCTTTTTTGCCTGAATTTTTTGCGTGTAGGGTATGAAAATCGCTCTATTTGCATAATTGGGTTTGAAGCTGGTCCGTATCTGGGCGAAAATTGCGCCACTTAAATGTTGTCACGATTCCGTAAACCTCAAGGTTGGGTCCAGCCCCAGGAGTAGATTGATGTCCTCTCGCCGAGAACTTGCCAATGCGATTCGCGCATTGAGCATGGACGCCGTACAAAAAGCCAAATCCGGCCACCCGGGTGCCCCCATGGGTATGGCGGATATTGCCGAAGTGCTGTGGAACGATTTCCTCAAGCACAACCCCGGCAACCCGCACTGGTATGACCGTGACCGCTTCGTACTGTCCAACGGCCATGGCTCTATGCTGATCTACTCGCTGCTGCACCTGAGCGGCTACGATGTCAGCATCGACGATCTGAAAAACTTCCGTCAGATGCACTCCAAAACCGCCGGTCACCCGGAATACGCTTACTGCCCGGGTGTTGAAACCACTACCGGTCCGCTGGGGCAGGGCATCACCAATGCCATCGGCATGGCGCTGGCAGAGAAGGCACTGGCCGCACAGTTCAACCGTGACGGTCATGACATCATTGATCACTACACCTATACCTTTATGGGCGACGGCTGCCTGATGGAAGGCGTGTCCCACGAAGCCTGCGCGCTGGCCGGCACTCTGGGCCTGGGCAAACTGGTTGCGTTCTGGGACGACAACGGCATCTCCATCGACGGCGAAGTGGAAGGCTGGTTCACCGATGACACCCCGGCACGCTTCGAGGCCTACGGCTGGCAGGTGATTCGTGGCGTTGACGGCCATGACAGCGACCAGATCCGTGCCGCTATCGAACAGGCGCGTGACAACAGCGAACAGCCGACGCTGATCTGCTGCAAGACCGTGATCGGTTTTGGCTCCCCGAACAAGCAGGGCAAGGAAGATTGCCACGGCGCGCCGCTGGGCGACGACGAAATCGCGCTGACCCGCGCTGCCCTGGACTGGCCGCACCCGGCGTTCGAAGTGCCGGAAGAGCTGTATGCCGACTGGGATGCCCGTGATGCCGGTAGCCGTGCCGAAAACGAGTGGAACGAGCGTCTGAGTTTTTACACCGCCGCGCACCCTGAGCTGGCGGAAGAGCTGCTGCGCCGTCTGTCCGGTGATCTGCCGGCCGACTTCGGTGCCAAGGCGGATGCCTGGATTGCCGAGATCGCAGCCAAGGGCGAAACCATCGCCTCACGCAAGGCGTCACAGAATTCAATTGAAGCCTTCGGCCCGATGCTGCCGGAATTCATGGGCGGCTCTGCCGATCTGGCCGGTTCCAACCTGACCCTGTGGTCCGGCTCCAAGGGCCTGACCCGCGATGACGCCAGCGGCAACTACATTCACTACGGTGTGCGTGAGTTCGGCATGAGCGCAATCATGAACGGTCTGGCGCTGCACGGCGGCTTCATTCCGTACGGTGCCACCTTCCTGGTATTCATGGAATATGCGCGCAATGCCGTGCGCATGGCCGCGCTGATGAAGCAGCGTGTGCTGTTCGTCTACACCCACGACTCCATTGGTCTGGGTGAAGATGGCCCGACGCACCAGCCGGTCGAACAGATCGCCAACCTGCGCCTGACCCCGAACATGGAAACCTGGCGTCCCTGCGACGCGGTTGAATCGGCCGTGTCCTGGAAAGCGTCTGTACAGCGCACTGATGGCCCCAGCTCCTTGATCTTCTCGCGTCAGAACCTGCCGCACCAGAACCGTGATGGCGACCAGATTGCAGCCATTGAGCGCGGTGGCTACATCCTGCGTGACTGTGCCGGTACCCCGGACGCCATCCTGATCGCTACCGGTTCCGAAATCGGTCTGGTGATGGATGCCGCTGACGCCCTGACCGCCAAAGGCAAACAGGTGCGTGTGGTTTCCATGCCCTGCACCGAGCGTTTTGACAAGCAGGACGCGGCCTACAAGGAACAGGTGCTGCCGGCTGCCGTGACCGCCCGCGTTGCCGTGGAAGCGGCTCACGCCGACTTCTGGTACAAGTACGTGGGCCTGAATGGCGCCATTGTGGGTATGCGCAGCTTTGGTGAATCGGCTCCGGCCGGTGAACTGTTCAAGCACTTCGGCTTCACCGTCGACAATGTTGTCAGTACGGTTGAATCTCTGCTCTAACAGGGAGGCCGGGCGCTTGATGTGCCCGGCACTGCAGATCACGGAATGAGTTACCGAATCGCGATCAACGGCTACGGCCGTATTGGTCAGGGCGTGTTGCGGGCGATCTATCAGCGCGGGTTACAGGCGGAACTGCAGGTGGTGGCAATCAATGAATTGTCCGATCTGGATACGCTGACCTACCTGACCCGCTACGATACAACCCACGGCCGCTTCCCCTGCCCGGTGGAGAACGACGGTGAGGCACTGTTGATCAACGGTGACCGTATCCGCGTGTTCAGTCATGCCGAGCCGGAACAGATTCCCTGGGGCGACCTGGGGGTCGATCTGGTGCTGGAATGTTCCGGGGCTTTCCGTACCCGCGCCGATGCCGAGCGGCATCTGGCCAGCGGGGCGCGGCGGCTGCTGTATTCGCATCCGGCGCAAGCGGATATTGATGCCACCGTGGTGTTCGGCTACAACGAGGCCAGCCTCAAGGCGGATCACCGTATCGCCTCGGCAGCCTCCTGTACCACCAACTGCGTGGTGCCGGTACTGGATCTGCTGGATCGCCATTTCGGCATCGAAAACGGCGTCACCACGACGATCCATTCGGCGATGAATGATCAGCCGGTGATCGACAGCTACCACCGCAGTGACCTGCGCCTGGCGCGCAGCGCCATGCAATCGATTGTGCCGGTGGATACCGGGCTGGGTCGTGGGCTTGATCGCCTGTTGCCGCATCTGGCCGGGCGTTTCGAGTGCCTGCATGTGCGCGTACCGACGATCAACGTTTCGTTGATGGATCTGTCGGTGAACCTGCGCCGTGATACCGATCCGGCCGAGGTGAACGCCATGCTGCGTGAGGCCGCTGCCAATGGACTCAAGGGGCTGCTGGGATATACCGAGGAGCCGCATGCGTCGATGGATTTCAATACCGACCCCCGCTCGGCGGTGGTCGATGGTACCCAAACGCGAATCTCGCAGAGGCGGCTGCTTAAACTGTTGTGCTGGTTTGATAATGAATGGGCATTTGCCAACCGGATGCTGGATGTCTCCCGGTACTGGCTGAAGCTCAAGGACTGAATCTCTGAATCAATAAGAACAGGAACCCTTCTCATGAGCGTATTGAAGATGACGGATCTGGATCTGGCCGGTAAGCGCGTGCTGATCCGTGAAGATCTCAATGTTCCGGTCAAGGATGGTCAGGTGACCTCTGATGCCCGTATTCGTGCTTCCCTGCCGACCATTGAAGTGGCATTGAAGGCCGGTGCCAAGGTGATGGTCATGTCTCACCTGGGCCGCCCGACTGAAGGCGAGTATGAAGAAAAATACTCGCTGGCACCGGTTGCCGAACACATCAGCAAGCTGCTGCAGCGTCCGGTACCGCTGGTCAAGGACTGGCTCGAGGGTGGTTTCGAAGTAGAAGAGGGTGAACTGGTTCTGCTGGAAAACGTCCGCTTCAATGCCGGCGAAAAGAAGGACAACGAAGCCCTGTCCAAACAGATGGCGGCGCTGTGCGACGTCTACGTGATGGATGCCTTCGGTACGGCGCACCGGGCTCAGGCTTCCACTCATGGCGTGGCCAAATTTGCACCGGTAGCGTGCGCAGGCCCGCTGCTGGCCAATGAGCTGGACGCACTGGCCAAGGCGCTGGACAAGCCGGCCCGCCCGATGGCGGCGATTGTCGGTGGTTCCAAGGTATCGACTAAACTGGAAGTGCTTAACGCGCTGTCCGACAAGTGCGATCAGTTGATCGTCGGCGGTGGCATCGCCAACACCTTCCTCGCGGCGGCAGGCAAGCCGGTGGGCAAGTCGTTGTGCGAACATGACCTGATCCCGGCGGCACAGGCACTGATGGCAAAAGTGGATATCCCGTTGCCGGTCGACGTGGTTGTCGCCAAGGAGTTTGCCGAATCGGCTGAAGCGGTGATCAAGTCCGCCGATGATGTGGCTGATGACGAGATGATTCTCGATATCGGTCCCGAATCGGCCAAGAATCTGGCCGCTTTGCTGACCAGCGCCGGTACCATCATCTGGAACGGTCCGGTTGGCGTGTTCGAGTTTGACCAGTTCGGCGAAGGTACCAAGGTATTGTCGCTGGCGATCGCCAACAGCGCAGCATTTTCCATCGCCGGTGGCGGTGACACGCTTGCTGCAGTGGATAAATACGACATCGCTGATAAGATCTCCTACATCTCGACCGGTGGTGGTGCATTCCTCGAATTCGTGGAAGGCAAGGTACTGCCGGCAGTGGCCGTACTGGAAGCCCGTGCGGCCCAGTAACAGACCAGAATTTTTGATTAACCAATTCAAAGGGTGAAACCATGGCATTGATCTCCATGCGTCAGCTGCTGGACCATGCCGCCGAATACGGCTACGGCATTCCGGCGTTCAACGTCAACAACCTGGAGCAGATGCGTGCGATCATGGAAGCGGCGGCCAAAACCGACTCGCCGGTGATCGTCCAGGCGTCCGCCGGTGCGCGCAAGTACGCCGGTTCCAACTTTCTGCGCCACATGATTCTGGCCGCGATCGAAGAGTTCCCGGACGTACCGGTGTGTATGCACCAGGATCACGGCACCAGCCCGGCGATCTGTCAGCGTTCCATTGCCATGGGTTTCTCCTCGGTGATGATGGACGGCTCCCTCGGTGAAGACGGCAAGACGCCGGCTGACTATGCCTACAACGTCGACGTGACCCGTCGTACCGTTGAGATGGCACACGCCTGTGGTGTCTCTGTCGAAGGCGAACTGGGTTGCCTGGGTTCTCTGGAAACCGGACAGGCCGGTGAAGAAGACGGTATCGGTGCCGAGGGTATCCTGACCCACGACCAGATGCTGACCGATCCGGACGAAGCTGCCGATTTCGTCAAGGCCACCAACGTGGATGCGCTGGCAATCGCCTGCGGTACTTCCCACGGTGCCTACAAGTTCACCAAGCCGCCGACCGGCGATATCCTGGCGATCGATCGTATCAAGGCGATCCATGACCGCATTCCGGGTACGCACCTGGTGATGCACGGTTCCTCTTCCGTACCGCAGGAATGGCTGGCCGTGATCAACCAGTTCGGTGGCGAGATTCCGGAAACCTATGGCGTGCCGGTTGAGCAGATCGTTGAAGGTATCAAGTATGGCGTGCGCAAGGTCAACATCGATACTGACCTGCGTCTGGCATCCACCGGTGCCGTGCGTCGTTTCCTGGCGGAAAACCCGTCCGAATTCGATCCGCGCAAATTCCTCAAGGCTACCATGCAGGCCATGAGCGAACTCTGTATCGCCCGCTACGAAGCCTTTGGTGCTGCCGGCCATGCCAGCAAGATCAAGGCGATTTCGCTGGAAGCGATGGCTGACCGTTACGATCGCGGGGAATTGGACGCCAAGATCAACTGATCCTGGTAGCCCTGCTGCACAGAACCCGGCTTCGGCCGGGTTTTTTTATGGCTATGTCTGAGTTAGTTGTTGTGGATATCGCTCAATAGCTTCTAACAAACATAGCTCAGCTGTTATTCCAGTAGAATAACGTTCCAGCATCCG
>NZ_PYGI01000011.1 GCF_003014615.1 Marinobacterium halophilum
GAACAACGCTGCCGTTTGGCAGAACCTGTTGTCTCAAGCGAGGCGCATATTCTACCGCGTCTCATTTCAATGTCAACCTTTATTTTCGTTTTTTTGTTTCAGTGTCGAGCACTTCAACAACGAACCGGTGACATCAAGGAGGCAAATTCTACATCAGAAACTTATTCAGTTTCAAGCACTTACTTCCTTCTCATTTGAGTCTTCAGTGTTTCGCGAACCCTGTCGTCTCAAGCGAGGAGGCGAATTCTACAGACACCAGCGAGGGAGTCAACGCTTTTCTGTAAAAAAGTTTCAGATACCGCTAAAACGTAAACAGGTACCCTGAGGCACCTGTTTACGTTCTTCTATATAGGTAATCGCTTACTCAACTGCGATTGTGTGTTTCTTCATCAATCGCAGCATCCAGCTCTTCATCATCGCTGTCGACAGGTGGTTTCACCAATACACGGCCCAGCAAGATACCCAACTCAAACAGCAGCCACATTGGTACAGCCAACAGACTCTGTGAAATGATGTCAGGTGGTGTCAGCAACATACCTACCACAAAGCAACCTACGATAACGTAAGCACGCTTCTCTCTCAGACTCCGAACTGTCACCACGCCCGACCAGAGCAACAACAGGGTCGCCACTGGTATCTCGAAGACAAGGCCGAACGCGAAAAACAGCTTAAGTACAAAGTTGAGGTAACTGCTGATATCCGTCATCACCGCAATATTTTCAGGCCCGACGCTGGTGAAGAAGCCAAAAATCAGCGGAAATACTACAAAGTACGCAAAAGCGACACCCAAGTAGAACAGAAAGATGCTGGATGCCAGCAAGGGCACAGCAAGGCGCTTTTCATGAGCATACAAGCCTGGCGCAATAAAACTCCACGCTTGATGTAGCAACAACGGCATGGCCAGAAACACCGATGCTACAAGCGTCAATTTGAAGGGCGCAAAGAAAGGAGATGTCACATCGGTTGCGATCATACTGGTGCCTGCCGGCAGCAGTGCGGTTAACGGAGCCGACACCCAAGTGTACAAATCATTGGCGAAATAAAACAAACCAAGAAAAATCACCAGGACTGTAAGCACCGAGTACAACAAGCGCTGACGCAGCTCGACCAAGTGCCCTATGAGTGGCTGCTCCTGATCGGAATGTGCAGTATTCATTCATCACCCTTGCGATTACGCCCACTCTCGGCTTCTTGCTGGATCTCGGTGCCGTCATGTTCGGCCTTATCTATCGCAACATCAGATGATTCAGTAGACGCAGCGTCCGGAAATGGCTGATGAAATGGCTGACGCATCTCTTCCAGCTCACGCTCCAGCTGCTCTTTCTGAATTGCTGTCGTACGCTTGAGTTCATCCACCCTCAATTCTTCACGAATTTCGGACTGGATTGAGGTCAACGAGCGGCGCATACGCCCCAGCCACAAACCACAGGTGCGCGCAGCCACAGGCAGTCGCTCAGGGCCAAGCACCAACAGCGCGACCACACCCACCACCAGCAACTCAAAGAAGCCAATATCAAACATAAGGGTTCAGCTTACTTCGGTGTTTTACTGTCGGACTGGTTACGCGTTTCTTCGCCATCCTTGAACTGCGCATCGCCCTGCTCAGACGACAGCTTCTTATGCGGGTCAGCGTCAGCAGGCTTCTGCTCTGCATCATCGTCATTGACCGCTTTTTTGAAGCTTTTCAGAGCACCGCCCAAATCACCACCGATATTGCGCAGTTTTTTGGTTCCGAACAGCAAAATGATAATCACCAGAACAATTACCAACTGCCAGATACTAATTCCACCAAGCATGCAGCCTCCTGCGAATACGTCTTGCGACGCTCAATTGAGATAATAGGTTGGACACGTGCGACATGTCATTGAACGACTCTACTTCTGACATGTTGCAATCAAGTACTGCGCGACGCCTTTTCCTCAAGACCGGACAGATCGAACCGGCGCGCCAGTTCAGCCAGTACCGCTTCATGGCTTTCACCCAGATGAGACAGCATGACCAGGGAATGAAACCACAAGTCTGCTGTTTCATATATCAGGTCGGTATGATCACCACTAACCTCGGCATCTTTTGCCGCCAATAGTGTTTCGACACTTTCCTCACCTACTTTTTCCAGAATCTTGTTCAGACCCTTGGCATGCAGAGAGGCAACATAAGAGCTTTCTGGGTCAGCATGTTTACGCGCTTCAAGCACTTCATGCAGACGGGCAAGAACATCGGTCATGGCTTAAGCCTTTTTCGTATATATCTCATCGGGATCACGGCGCACATCATCAACGGTCTCCCATTCGGAGCCGTTACGCAGCACACGATAGAAGCAGCTCTCACGTCCAGTATGGCAGGCAATCGCACCCAACTGTTCAACACTGAGCAGAATGACATCCGCATCACAGTCCAGGCGCAATTCATGCAATTTCTGCACGTGTCCAGACTCTTCACCTTTACGCCACAGGCGATTGCGGGAGCGCGACCAGTAGATCGCCCGCTCTTCTTCCACCGTCAGGCGCAGAGCCTCTGCATTCATCCAGGCCACCATGAGGACTCGACCTGTCTGATGATCCTGCGCAATTGCCGGCACCAATCCCTTGTCATCCCACTTGATCTGATCCAGCCACTCTACTGACATGCCTACCCCATTCTCGGTTACTGACTGTCGCGAAGCATAACCGATCCATGATGCCTCGACCAGTTCAGGCCCGCCAAAGCAACAGCCACCCCAATGACGCACTCGCGTACGCGTACCACGGCCACTGCTGCGCTGCTGCCTTCAATTCTGGTTGCGTCATGAACACCGCCCCTAACAACAATGAGCCACCCAACAATAACAATCGGCGCTGGTGCTGCTGGCGCCGCAGCTGTTCACTCAATAATGCTTGCTGAGCACGGGCATCAGACTCGGAATGCAGCTTCAACTGCTCCAGACTGTCGTACATCATCTGCGGCAAGTGCGGCAATTTTTCCAGCCACTCAGGAGCCTGGGCCTGCATATTACGGTAGACCGCCTTGATACCCATACGTTCCTGCATCCAGTTTTCCAGGAACGGCTTGGCCGTTTGCCAGAGATCCAGATCAGGGTAAAGTTGACGACCAAGCCCCTCAATATTGAGCAGCGTCTTCTGCAGCAAGACCAATTGCGGTTGCACTTCCATATTGAAACGTCGTGCGGTCTGAAACAGCCCCAAGAGCACCATACCGAAAGAAATATCTTTCAACGGCTTTTCAAAGATCGGCTCACAAACACTGCGAATTGCCGTTTCAAAGGCATGCACATTCGTGTCGCGTGGTACCCAGCCGGAATCAATATGCAACTGTGCAACCTGACGGTAATCGCGCTTGAAAAACGCCAGAATATTACGCGCCAGATAGCTCTGGTCCTCCGCATTCAGCGAACCGATGATGCCGAAATCGACCGCGATATATTGCGGATCAGAGGGGTTATTGCGGGAAACAAAGATATTGCCGGGATGCATATCCGCGTGAAAGAAACTGTCACGGAATACCTGAGTGAAGAAGATTTCGACCCCACGCTCGGCAAGGGCCTTCATATCGGTTCCTTGTGCCTTGAGCTGGGCTACATCCGCCACTGGAATGCCATGAATACGTTCCATGACCAGCACCTGCTGGCGCGTATAATCCCAGAATATTTCCGGTACATAAAGCACCGGAGACTGGTCAAAGTTACGGCGCAGCTGTGAGCCATTGGCCGCTTCCTTGCGCAGATCCAACTCATCGAAAATGGTCTGCTCATATTCGGCTACCACTTCAACAGGCCTGAGACGTCTTCCTTCCGCCCACAGTCCTTGCACCAAACGCGCAAGCAAATATAGCAGTGCTACATCCTGGCGGATGATTCTACCAATACCGGGGCGAATAACCTTGACCACAACCGAACGCCCATTGTGCAAGGTCGCGGCATGTACCTGGGCCACGGATGCTGACGCCATCGGCTCAACTTCGAACTGGGCAAAAACCTGTTCGACCGGCTGTTTCAACTCTCGCTCAATGATTTTCTGCGCACGTTCGCCGGAAAATGGCGGTACACGGTCCTGCAGCTTGGCCAACTCTTCTGCCAGATCGTCCGGCAGCAGGTCTCGCCGTGTCGACAGCATCTGACCAAACTTGATGAAAACCGGGCCGAGAGCCTCAAGCGCCAAACGCAAGCGTTCGGCCTGGGAGCGTCGCGCAGGCAGGATGTAACGCCAGGGCAACAACCAGAACAGTGCCCGGATATACCAGGGCAACATCGGCTGGTTAAAGAATGTATCGAGTCGATAGTACGCGAAGATCCACGCGATCTTCAGCGAGCGCATTATGGTCCGCACAGCCAGCAAGATCCTGTCCTGTTCAAGAAGCGGACTATTCTAGCCTGTTACTGCACGCTGTGTCTGGTTTCGGCCCTGCTCTTTGGCACGATACAGCGCTTTGTCAGCACGGGTAAACAAGGATTCCATATCGTCCCCTGCCTGCACCTCGGCGACCCCGAATGAAAGGGTTACGTCCACGCGCTCACCCTTGAAGTTGAACGGACTGTCCTGGATAGCCAGGCGCAGCTTTTCCGTAGCCTGCCATGCCTCTTCGGCTTTGGTCGACGGGAACAGAATGACGAACTCCTCACCACCAAAGCGGGCAATGAAGTCGCTGCTGCGCAAATTGTGACGCAGCACCTTGGCGGCCAACCGCAACACCCGGTCACCGGCCAAGTGACCCAACTGATCATTGATACGCTTGAAGAAGTCGATATCACCCACGGCCAGGGAATAATGGGTTTTATAGCGCTCCCAACGATCCATCTCGGCTTTAAGATGCTGCTCGTAGTCGATACGGTTCGGCAAACCCGTTAATGGATCCGTTCGCGCTCGCAACTGCTCTTCTTGCATGCGCGCGCGTGCCTTGCTCGTTTCCAACTCCATCTGGTCGACTTTTTTCAGCAGGTCGTCATAGCGCTGGCCCAGACGATTTTCGCGCTCCTGCTCATGCAGCTTGAAGTGCTCCATGCTGCGCATGATAGACGCAAGTTGCCGCGTGACGTTCTGCTTAAGCTGGCCCAGATCTTCCGAATCCTTGACCGTACGATGAATGTTACGTACATCACGGCGTACCACATCATCCAGTGTGCGGTGCGCTGCACGCGCTTCCTCTTCATCACAGCGACTCTCTTCGAGGAACTGTTGTACATAGGCCAACTGGGAGTTCAGTGTCATCAGGTAATTTTCAAAATCTTCCTGGCTATTGCCACCCACCAACCGGATAAGATCAGTCAACGTTGCAATAATGTCCGGCAGCTGTTTTAACTGCAGCCCTTGCTCCAGGCTAAGTACCAAATTACGCGCGCGTTCAACCCCCTCGGCAGGCACCTGGAGCACCTCCAGCAGACGCATCAGCCGACGGGCAATCTCTGCCTGCAACAACTCCAGATCCTGGTCGGCATCGGTGTTGAGTTCAAATTCACTGTCCGCAATGCCTGATGCTCTGGCCCCCAACATACTGTGCTGTAAGTCGACCAGCTCGCCTATCAGAGCGACAAGCGAGTGCAGCTGTTCAGCTGCCGCCGGTGCCCGTACCTCAACATCGGTAATCACCGCTTCAATTGCAGGTACCCGGTTCAGCTGCCGCAGCTGCTGGCCCCAGCGCTGCAACACCCGCACCAAATTCTCGCGCTCACGATACCGGTCTTGATCATACTGCCCCAAGCTGGTTTTCACCTGACGGACCAACACGGGAACTCGGATATTATCCTGTGCCTGCAGCGCGGCATTCAGCGCATCCAGCTCGGCATCAAGATCGGGTACGCTTCCCTGCAATCCCATGCTCAGGTGACTGACCAGCGAGTTCAACTGTTCACGCAGACGACTATCCGCATGTCGCTGTTGATCAACTTCGAGTGTCAGGTCAGTATATTTTCGCTTCCAGATGGCCTGGTCGGACACGCGTTACCTCGTAACGAAATATGCTTAGAGATGTTAAGAATTATAGAATATGCGCTTGCACGCTGAATAGAAACGAAAAACCGCCCTGAACAGGCGGTTTCTTATACTGGGTCAAGCAAACGCCCTTCAGTTGGCTGCGCGTTCCTGCTCAACCAGATAGTTGACGACCTCAAGCATCTGCTGATGACCACCGGCAGACTGGGCCGTCACCCGGTACTTGCCATTCACAACCATGGCCGGCACTCCCGTGATCTCGTAACCACGCAATTTGGAGTCACCTTGCTTGAGTTTCATGTTGACCGCAAAAGAATCATACAGGCTGGTGAATTTTTCCGGTTCAATACCTAGCGGAGCGTAAAAGTCCGCCAACGCCTTGGGACCGGTAAAACGCTTGCGCTGCAAATGAATGGCATCAAACATCGGCTGGTGAGATGCATCAACCGTATCAGTTAACTCGGCAACATAATAGGCACGAGCCAATGGCTCCCAGCTCCGCCCGAAAACAACCGGCAAACCAACGAACTCAACATCATCTGCCTGCTGCTTACGCCACTTGGCCAACAACGGCTCGAACGTATTACAGTGTGGGCACAAATAGCCGAACACCTCGGTCACTTCAATGGTGTCGGTAGACGCCGTTTTGACCGGAAACGGCAGTTCAAAGTAGTGGACACCGGCACGGTATTCCGCTGCCCATGTCCATGTTGCCATCAACGATAACGTCACCATCATCAGCACTTTTTTCAACATATGTCTTTTCCTGCTTATTGTGTTCAAACGTTCCGGATAGACCACTGCCTCTGTAGTTTAGTTCAGCGGCGCACCTTGTCACACAGACAAAAAAGGCAGCCGAAGCTGCCTTGATCACACTGCCGTCATACCCGGCAATTAGTGCAGACCCTGCACGTACTGAGACACTGCCTGCATTTCAGCAGCACTCAGCTTGGATGCGATATCACGCATCATCTGCGCCGGATCGTTGTTGCGCTCACCCTTACTGAACTTGTTCAGTGTCGATGCGACATACTGCGCGTGCTGGCCGCTTAAAGACGGGTAGGCCGCACTGCCGATGCCTTTGCCGTTGGGGCCATGGCATGCGGTACATGCGGCAACACCTTTCTCGGCAACACCTGCACGGTAGATCGTCTGGCCCAGTTCAACCTGATCAGCTGCGGCCTGACCCAGCTGCACTTTTTTGCTGGCATAGTAGGCTGAGATGTCGGCCAGATCTTGGTCGTTCAGGTTGGTCAGCATCCCCGTCATTTCCGGTACCATGCGGGCACCGCTCTTGATATCATTCAGCTGTTTCAGCAGGTATTTTTCACCCTGTCCAGCCAGCTTCGGGAAGTTACCGACAACACTGTTGCCATCTGCGCTGTGGCAGGCTGCACAAACGGCAGTCTTGGTCTGGCCTGCAGCCGCATCACCTGCCGCATGTGCGACGCCGGTGAGGCCGATGCTTACCAGTAAGCTGATCAGTAGTTTGTTCATTGACTAACCCAGACTCTTGCTTGACGAAATGTGTGTATATTCTCGTTGTTTTATCGCAAAACGACGAAAACAGCCAATTTCCACTATTACCCTGACTGGAGACAGACTCTGTTCGCGGGTAAAATTGGTGCCATTATAAACTAATATCCCCACAAACTGGAACGGATATGTTCAGTTTGTCACCACTGAGTCCCACATCATGACCACGTCCGACCCTGTCATCCATTACAACCTTACCCGCTTCGAGATCAGTGCCTCAAAGCTGAATCAGTGCCCGCCGGATCAGGGTGCCGAAGTTGCATTTGCCGGACGCTCCAACGCGGGCAAGTCCAGCGCCATCAACTCACTGACCCAACAGACAGGCCTGGCACGCACCTCCAAAACCCCCGGCCGTACCCAGTTGATCAATTTTTTCAGCCTGAACGTCGAAGGCTTACGACTGGTCGACCTGCCCGGCTACGGCTACGCCAAAGTGCCGATTGCCATGAAGTTGCACTGGCAACGCCACCTGGATGCCTACCTGCAGCACCGCGAATGTCTGCGCGGCGTCGTGCTGGTCATGGATATTCGTCACCCGATGAAAGAGTTCGACGAAATGATGGTGCACTGGTGTGAAGCGACAGGTATTCCACTGCATGTCCTGCTGACCAAGGCCGACAAACTCAAGCGCGGTCCGGCGCAAAGTACGCTGTTGCAATTGAAAAAGGCGTTGAAGGCTCGACTCGGCGACAATGTCAGTGTGCAGACATTCTCCGCCCTGAAAGGTACCGGTGTTGATCAACTGCGCGTGCGCATCAACAACTGGATGCTGGGCTCACCGGCCGAAGACGACGGCGACGCCTGATTCGGATAAGAAAACCCCGGCAGGTAGAAGGGGAAACCACCGCCGGGGCAAATATGTCATGACAGGTGAGCCACGTGTCCACGCTGGCACAGACAATGGATTTTTCTTACGTGGCTCTTAAACTGTGACCGGCTTGAAAGCTAAAGTTCAGTGCTGATCAAAAAAAGATCAGTGCGCCTGTTCCCAGTTATCCCCAACGCCCGCTTCGATCAACAGCGGTACCGCCAGTTCGGCTGCCTGTTCCATCAACGGTTTTACCTGTGCATAGAAGTTATCCACTTCTGACTCACGCACTTCGAACACTAATTCATCGTGAACCTGCATAATCATGCGGGCATCCATCTCACCTTGCTCAAGCCAGTTATCCACAACAATCATGGCGTACTTGATAATGTCTGCGGCCGTACCCTGCATCGGCGCATTGATCGCGGTGCGCTCAGCGGCCTGACGCTTCATCGGGTTGCGGTTGTTGATATCCGGCAGATAGAGGCGACGGCCAAACAGCGTCTCAACATAGCCCTGATCACGTGCCTGCGCACGGGTTTCATCCATGTAACGCTGCACCCCGGGGTAGGTGGCGAAGTAATGATCGATATAGGTCGCCGCTTCCTTGTTGCCAATGCCCAGCTGCTTGGCAAGACCAAAGGCCGACATGCCGTAAATCAGGCCGAAGTTGATCGCCTTGGCGCTGCGACGCTGATCAGCAGTAACATTATCCACAGTCGTGCCAAATACCTCTGCAGCCGTCGCCTTGTGGATATCTTCATCGTGGCGGAATGCATTCAGCAGACCTTCATCGCCAGACAGATGAGCCATGATGCGCAGTTCGATCTGTGAATAATCCGCCGCTACAATCTTGTACCCCTCGGGGGCAACAAACGCATTACGGATGCGTCGACCTTCCGCCGTGCGTACCGGGATGTTCTGCAGATTCGGTTCCGAAGATGACAGTCGTCCGGTCGCCGTGACCGCTTGATGATAAGAGGTATGGATGCGGCCCGTGCGCGGATTGATCATCTGCGGCAGCTTATCGGTGTAGGTACTCTTGAGTTTGCTCAGACCGCGCTGTTCGATCAACAGCTTCGGCAACGGGTACTCCAGCGCCAGCTCCTGCAACACCTCTTCAGCGGTAGAAGGTGCGCCCTTGGGTGTCTTCTTCTTCACCGGCAGACCCATTTTTTCAAACAGGATCGCCTGCAGCTGCTTGGTAGAGTTGAGGTTGAACTCTTCACCGGCCAGCAGATAGGCTTCACGCTCGATCTCCTGCAAGCGTATCTCCAACTCGCGACTCTGCACACCCAGAATCCTGGCATCCACCAGCGCACCGCGATATTCCATCCGCGACAGCACCGGAATCAACGGCCGTTCGATCTCTTCGAACACCTTGAGCAAATTGCCTGCTGCCGCCAGCTGCGGCTGCAGCTTCTGGTGCAAGCGCAAGGTGATATCGGCATCCTCGGCCGCATAGGGAGCGGCTTGCTCCAGCTCGATCTGGTTAAACGTGAGCTGCTTCTTGCCCTTGCCGGCAATATCTTCGAATGACGTTGTGCTCATACCCAGGTGACGCTCAGCCAGCGTATCCATGTCATGACGGCTGGCGGTCGAGTTGAGCACATAGGATTCCAGCATGGTATCTGCACCTATGCCCTGCAACTCGATGCCGTAGTGGCGCAGCACATTCATGTCGTACTTGATATGCTGGCCGATCTTTTTCAGTTCCGGGTCTTCCAGCAGCGGTTTCAGCTGTGCCAGTACAGCATCACGGTCGAGCTGCTCAGGTGCGCCCATATAATCATGCGCCAGCGGTACATACGCGGCCTTGCCCGGTTCCACCGCGAAGGAGATGCCGACCAACTGCGCTTCCATATAGTTCAGGCTGGTGGTTTCTGTATCGACGGCAAATGCCTCGGCGGTCTTCAACCGTTGCAGCCAGACATCCAGCGCAGCCTGCGTCAGCACCGTCTCGTATTCGGTCTCGATTGCCGGCTCGCTCACAGCGGGTGCTGCAGCCTCGGGGCCAGTGACAGAACCGGCATCCAGCTCACGTACCCAACTCTTGAACTCGTACCGACCAAACAGCTCCTTCAGCGCTTCGGTATCCGGTGCCGGCAAGCCGATGTCCTGCAGTGAAATATGCAGCGGCACATCGGTCTTGATCGTCGCCAGCAGATAGGACAGTTCCGCCGCGTCGCGATGCTCTTCCAGTTTTTTCGGCATCGACTTGGCACCACGAAAACCCAGCTCGGGAATCTTGTCCAGGTTTGCATACAGGTCACTGATCCCGCCAATCCCCTGCAGCAGTGCCAGCGCCGTCTTTTCGCCCACCCCCGGCACACCGGGAATGTTATCGACCTTATCCCCCATCAGCGCCAGCAAGTCGATCACCAGATGCGGTGGCACACCAAACTTCTCCTCGACCCCTGCCACATCCATCTTGGTATCGTTCATGGTGTTGATCAGGGTGACATGTTCGTCCACCAGCTGGGCCATATCCTTGTCCCCGGTGGAAATCACCACCTCGCGGCCTGCCGCACTGGCCTGGCGCGCCAGTGTGCCGATGACATCATCGGCCTCGACCCCCTCTTCAACAAACAGTGGCAGGCCCATGCCCCGCATGATGGCATGAATAGGTTCAACCTGAGTGCGCAGGTCATCCGGCATCGGCGGGCGCTGTGACTTATACTCGGTATAGATCTCGTCGCGGAAGGTCTTGCCCTTGGCATCGAAAATCACCGCGACCGGACTGCCCGGATAATCCTTGAGCAGCCGTTTCATCATGGAGGTCACCACACGGATAGCCCCGGTGGGTGTACCGTCTGCGGTACGCAAATCCGCCTGCTGGGAAGCAAAAAAAGCGCGGTATAAATAGGAGGAGCCATCCACCAGAATGACAGGGGCCTGTTGTTCGCTCATGGGAGTATCCATTAAAAACTGTTCCGGGGTTGTTCGTGCCTGCGACAAGGCCCACAATCATAGACAATTCGACCCCGAGTAACCAATTGGGAAGCAATGATGCTGAAAAAACTGACCCTGGCCGCCATACTGGCGCTCTCTCCTTTGGCCCAGGCCGAAGTCGTGGATGACCCCGCGCTCACCGAGCCGGAAATCACCATCACCCACGATGGCGACAGCACCTACTATGAGTACACCATCAACGGCCAGCTCAAAGAGATCAAGGTCGTGCCCAAGGTAGGCAAGCCCTACTACCTGGTGCCCGCCGATGGTTCACAGAAATTCATCCGTGTAGAGGAATCACAGCTGCTGATTCCGAAATGGGTCATCTTCCGCTGGTAACCGACATTGGCCGTTTATACTGATATCAGCCGCGCCCAGCTCGACACCCTGCTTGAGGACTATACCCTTGGACAGTTGGTCGACGTCAAAGGCATCGAAGGCGGCATCGAAAACAGCAACTTCTTCGTCACCCTGGAACAGGATGGTCGGCAAACCGACTACGTGCTGACCCTGTTCGAGGAACTGAGTTACGAGGAGATGCCCTTTTTTGTCGAGCTCGGCCAATGGCTGCAGGCACGACGGGTACCGGTGCCCTACGCGATCAAGGACCGTAACGGCATTGCGTTGAAGCAGGCCTGTGGCAAACCGGCCTTCTTTCAGCCGCGCTTCCATGGCCGTCATCTGGAGCAACACGCGATCACGGCAGAACACTGCGCTGAAATTGGTGCCGCTCTGGCCCGTTTTCATCTGGCCGGCGAAGAGTTCTACCTGCGCCGTCAGGCTCAGAGAGGCGTGTTCTGGTGGCGTCGCGAAAGCCAGGCGATTCGGCATCTGCTGACAGCAGAGGATGCCGAGCTGCTGCAGCAGGAAGTGGCCCTGTTCGATGACCTGCGCAGCCGCCCATTCGGCCTGCCGCTGGGTACCATCCATGGCGATCTGTTCCACGATAACGCGCTGTTCGTCGGCGACAAGCTGGAAGCGATTCTCGACATCTACAACGCTGCTACCGCATTTCTGTTGTTTGACCTGGCCATCGTCGCCAACGATTGGTGCACCAACGCCCTCGGCCAGGTTGACCCGGTGCGGGAACAGGCGCTGACCCGTGCCTATGCCAATGTACGCCCGTTCAGCGATGAGGAAGCCGCCGCCTGGCCAACCCTGACACGCACGGCCGCCATGCGTTTCTGGCTGTCACGGCTGATCCCCTGGCTGGGGGTTGAACAGGCCTCTCGCAGCGGGGTCGCCACCAAACTGAAAGACCCGGACGAGTTCCGCCGTATCCTGCTCAATCGCATCAATACCCCCGCAGTCCTCTGATCATTGGCTCCGGTCTGGCCTTCGGCTTCAGGCCGGAGCGCACAGACTGGTATACTGCGTTCTTTGCATCTCGTTTTCTCTGATTCCAACTCGGCAGGGCCCATGGACGTTACACACATCATCGACTCGCTCAACGACGCCCAGCGGCAGGCGGTTACCGCTGATCTGAACAACCTGCTGGTGTTGGCTGGCGCCGGCTCCGGCAAGACCCGGGTACTGGTCCACCGCATCGCCTGGCTGATCGAGACCGAGGGGCTCTCACCCTACTCGATCATGGCGGTGACGTTTACCAACAAGGCCGCGCGAGAAATGCGTGGGCGCATCGAGCACCTGTTGGGCATCAACACCCACGGCATGTGGGTCGGCACTTTCCATGGCCTGGCCCACCGCCTGCTGCGCGCGCACTGGCGTGACGCCGGTCTGCGCGACAACTTTCAGATCATGGACAGTGACGATCAACTGCGCCTGATCAAGCGCCTGAGCAAGGAGATGAATCTGGACGACAGCCGCTGGCCGGCCCGTCAGTTCCAGTGGTTCATCAACGCACAGAAAGACGAAGGCCTGCGCAGCGCCCATATCGAGCGCACCGGCGATCCGTACCAAACGATGATGCTCCGCGTGTACGAAGCCTACGAAGACGCCTGCGAGCGCGGCGGCATGATCGATTTCGGTGAACTGCTGTTGCGGGCACTGGAACTGCTGCGCGACCGTGCACCTCAGCTGCTGCATCATTATCGCGAGCGTTTCCGCTACGTGCTGGTGGACGAGTTCCAGGATACCAACGCCATCCAGTACGCCTGGCTGCGCCTTTTGTGTGAAGGCGATCGCAAGCTGATGGCCGTGGGTGACGACGACCAGTCGATCTACGGCTGGCGCGGTGCCCGCATCGAGAATATCCAGCATCTGGAAGAACACTTCCCCGGCACCGAAACCATCCGTCTGGAACAGAACTATCGCTCCACCGGCACCATCCTGCAGGCGGCCAACGCGGTCATTCAGAACAACTTCGGTCGCCTCGGCAAGCAGCTGTGGACCGAGCTGGGTGATGGCGACCCGATCGCCCTGTACAGCGCCTTCAACGAACAGGATGAGGCCCGTTTCATCGTCGACCAGATCCAGAAATGGGTCGAGGAAGGCAATCGTCGCGACGAATCCGCCATTCTGTACCGTTCCAACGCCCAATCGCGCGTGCTGGAGGAGATGCTGATCCGCGCAGGTGTGCCTTATCGCATCTACGGCGGTCAGCGCTTTTATGACCGGCTGGAGATCAAGAACGCCCTCGCCTATCTGCGTCTGCTCGCCAACCGCGACGACGACACCGCCATGGAGCGGGTGATTAACGTGCCTACCCGTGGCATCGGCACCCGTACCATTGAAGCGATTCGGGAGCATGCCCGTGGCGAAAACGTATCCATGTGGCGGGCCGCCAATGAGATCACCGAACTCAAGACCCTGCCGGCACGGGCCAACAACGCCCTGCAGGGCTTCGTCGACCTGATCAACGCGCTCGACTCGGGCACCCGCGAAGTTGAACTGCACGAACAGACCGAACATGTCATTGAGCATGCCGGTCTGATCCAGCACCACGAAAAGGAAAAGGGCGAGAAGGCGCAGTCACGTATCGAGAACCTGGAGGAGCTGGTCACCGCCACCCGCCAGTTCGCCAGCCAATGGCAGGATGACAACGAAGAGGGCTTCAACTCACCGTTGGCGGCCTTCCTTGACCAGGCCGCATTGGATGCGGGTGAAACCCAGGCGGACGTCAACACTGACAGCGTACAGCTGATGACCCTGCACTCGGCCAAGGGCCTGGAGTTCCCACTGGTGTTTCTGGCCGGTATGGAGGAAGGGCTGTTCCCGCACAGCATGTCGGCGGAAGAACCGGGGCGTCTCGAAGAGGAACGCCGCCTCTGCTACGTGGGCATCACTCGCGCCATGCAGAAGCTCTACATCACCTATGCCGAATCACGCCGCTTACACGGCAAGGAGACCTTCAACCGCGTCTCCCGCTTCGTCAATGAGATCCCTCAGGAGTTGATCGAAGAAGTCCGCCTCAACGCCACCGTGCGCCGCCCATACAGCTCCGGTCATCAGGACAACACCAGCAGCCTGTTTGCCGGCGGCTCATCCCTGTCCAGCGCCGAGGTGCCCAGCACCAACCTGAGTCTGGGGCAGGCGGTGATGCACCAGAAATTCGGTGTCGGCATGGTAACCAACTTCGAAGGCAGTGGCCCCAAGGCACGGGTTCAGGTGAACTTTGAAGAGGTCGGCAGCAAGTGGCTGGTGGTTGGTTTCGCCAAGCTGGAGCCGCTGTAAAGCACGTATCGGCTAACGTAGCTAACCCAGCAGGCGCGGCAGCAAGAGCTCGCCCGCCTGCCACAATAGACGCAGCGCCAGTAGCGTCACCACCACACGAAACAGCCGGTTGAACCAGACCGAAGAAACCCGGTGCAGCAGGTTCAAGCCGATCCAGGTACCCAGCATGCCACTGAGGATCATCGCCGCAATCAGTGGTAACCAGTCGACGAACGAAAACCCAACCACCGAGAACACCACGCCCTTGAGCAGATGCTGGCCCGTCATGGCAGTGGCGAAGGTCGCGACCGTCTGCATCTTGTCATGACTGTGTCGATGCACGAATGCCGCCACCAGCGGCCCCGTCGCACCGACAAACATCGAGAGAAAGGTCGTCAGGCCACCTGCCAACAGGGTTTTTATCGGAGTCAGTGTCTTGGCCGCCGGTTTGGCACCCCACACCATCCACAGAATGAAGCCACCGACAGCAAGCTGGATCAGTTCCAGCGGCAGTTGCACCACGACCAGTGACGCCAGTAAGGCCCCGAGCAGACCACCGAATAGAAAGCGCCGACACAACGACCAATCGATGTGCCGGCGAGTCATCAGCGCGCGATTGCCGTTGGACCCCAGCTGCACCAGACCATGCACCGGGATCAACGCCGCAATGGGTACCAGCTGTGCCATCACCACCAGTAGTAACACGCCCCCACCGATGCCCAGCGTCGCCGTCATCAGCGAGGTCAGCCCGGCCGTCAGGACCAGCCAAAGCGCATCCGGCAACAACAGGTCTGCTGGCAACAGCACCACGGACGGTGCGAACATCAGCTCTCCTGCATCGCCTGCAGTACCTGTTGCGACCAGTTCAGGCTATGCCGATAGGCCACTTCATAAAACGGGCGCTCCAGCGCACGGCTGAGTTGATCGAACTCGCCGCGTTCATAGTGTTCAACCTGTTTCAGCAGCTCGCCACAGGAGCCACTGCGATCGAGCAGCGCCGCTTTCATGTCCTGCTGCAACGGCACCTGATCCAACAGATCCGCCATTGCCATGTTGAGCAGCACATCCAGCTGCGACAACAGGCCTACGATGAAATGGTTGATCGGCTCATCACGGCCCATCATTTCAGCCAGCAGCTCACACATGCGTCCCCGAACCAGCATATTGCGGGTCAACTCATCCGGCTTGTTCTTGTCGGCGGCACTGAGGAACAGCAAGACCCAACGCTTGATCTGTTCGATGCCCAACAGGGTAATCGCATGCGACAGGGAACTGATTTCACGGCGCAGGTTGAACGCAGCCGAATTGACTACGCGCAGAATACGGTAGGTCAGTGCCGGGTCCTGCAGCGCGATCTGCTCAATCGACTGGGCCGTGGCATTGGGACGCTGCAGCTCGGTCAGTATCTGCAACAACACCACCTTATTACCGGTTATTTTCTTGCCTTTGACCACTTCCGGCTTGCTGAGGAAGTAGCCCATATACAACGCGAAGCCCATTTCCAGACAGCGGCGGAACTCATCCTGGGTTTCCACCTTGTCCGCCAGCAGTTCAAGCTGATAAGGCCGCAACCGCTGTAGCAACGGAGGAATGTTATCCAAACCCAGCAGCTGTATATCCAGTTTAAGCACATGCACGATATTCAGCAGCGGCTCAAACTTGGGATCGCGCGGGTCGTAATCCGCCAGTGCCAGACGGTAGCCTTGGCGGGCCAGATCCTTGACCCGAGCAATCAGCTCCGGTGTGATATTGGAATGTCCCAACAATTCAAGCACGAAGCTCTGCCGAGGCAGCTCCGGCAGGTCATTGTTGAGCAGAAAACTGTCGGTAACCTTGAGGAAGCAGGGTAGTGACTTTACCGCGCCGCCCTTGGTAATGCTGGAATAGGTTCCGAGAAGAACACCCAATGTCGCGTCGTCATCCTTCAGGCCGACGATAAAGTTGCCATCGGCGTCACGGAATAATAGTTCAAACGCGACAACATCCTGACTTTTGGTATACACAGGCTGACGCGCCATCAATACCTGAAGCGGCTGTTCCTCGGCCATGATCTGAGAGCCCGTCGATGCCACTGCTGACTCCTTGCGGTTGCTGACTGTTCTATTTTTAAATAAGTCCTGAAGTATATCGACTCACTCAGAATCGTAACAGCCTCGATGTCGCTTATCGCCCACTCGGCACCACTATCGGATTCAGCGGTATACTCGAACGAACACTGACTCCCCTGAACAAAAGGAAACTGCACGATGCGTTGTCACGAACTGGACTACGAACTGATCGGCTCGGAGATGCAGCTGGTCGAAGTTGAACTGGATCCCGGCGAAACCGTGATTGCCGAAGCCGGTGCCATGACCTACATGGAAGAAAACATCACCTTTGATACCCGCATGGGTGACGGCTCCAACCCTGATGAAGGCTTTATGGGCAAACTGTTCTCTGCCGGCAAGCGGGCCTTCACCGGCGAGTCGATCTTTACCACCCATTTCAGCAACAGTGGCAGCGGCAAACGCCGCGTTGCCTTTGCCGCCCCCTATCCGGGCAACATCGTCGCCCTGAACATGGCTGAACTGGGCGAAAAGGTGGTCTGTCAGAAAGATGCATTCCTCTGCGCCGCGTTGGGTACCAAGGTCAGCATCAGCTTCAACCGCCGTCTCGGTGCCGGGTTCTTTGGCGGTGAAGGTTTTATCCTGCAGACCCTGGAAGGCGACGGCATGGCATTTATCCAGGCTGGCGGCACCGTGGTGAAAAAGGAACTCAACGGCGAAACGCTGCGCGTGGATACCGGTTGCCTGGTCGGTTTTACTGAAGGCATCGACTACGACATTCAGCGCGCCGGCAGCCTCAAATCAATGGTCTTCGGCGGCGAAGGCCTGTTCCTCGCGACGCTTAAAGGCACCGGTACCGTATGGCTGCAAAGCCTGCCGTTCTCACGCATGGCCGACCGCATCATCGCCCACGCCCCCGCCAGCGGAGGCAAGGACCAGGGCGAAGGCTCAGTGCTCGGCGGTATCGGCAGAATGATGGGCGGGAGCCGCTGAACAGTAGACGTGGTGAGATGCATGGGTGTGTGCCTGTGCATCGATTCGGCAGCAGATCAGCCCTGAACAGGCGTACGCGTACACGGATCCAGCACATGTGGGCGCTGAAAGCGGACAACCGATAATGAAATACAGTGTGTAAGCGGGATAATGCAGAAGGAAAAAATGGCGCGCCTGGAGGGATTCGAACCCCCGACCAACAGGATCGGAACCTGCTACTCTATCCAGCTGAGCTACAGGCGCGTAATAGAAGTGTTTGCGGGTACATATACTACGGATCAGACCGGCATTTGCCAAGCAAATTCTTGGCATCACGCATTCAGGCCCATCATCGCTACCGTGATCCTTTGGTCGTAAAACACACTATAAAAACGCTGGAGCTGCCCTAACGCAATTTCCGTATGGGCAGGTTTGCCGGTATAATCCTTTGTCAGATTTTGTGAGCGCAGTCATGTCGGCATCTGGTCCTGCCCTGAATACTCAAGGCCGTCCGCCAGGCATCGCTGCCCCGACAACTTACCAAGTGATGAGGTCGTGACTGTGAAAAAATTTGCTGCCAAAGCTGCATCTGCACTCTGCGCATTCGGTCTGGGTATGGCGCTGACGGCGTCTGTTCAGGCAGCCACTTCAAATGAAGCGATGATCGAGCGTATCAAGCCGATCGGTTCTGTCTGCGTACAAGGTGACGAAAACTGCGGCGGCGCTGCTGCTGCAGCCGCTACCAGCACCAGTGGTGCTCGCTCAGGTGAAGAGATCTATACCGGCAAGTGTGCCGCCTGTCACACCAGCGGTGTTCTGGGTGCGCCGAAGTTCGGCACCAACGAAATGCAGCTGCGCCTGGATGAGAAAGGCATGGAAATGCTGCTGTCTCACGCCATCAACGGCTTCAATGCAATGCCGCCGCGCGGCACCTGCGCTGACTGCTCCGATGACGAGATCCAGGGCGCTATCGATCACATGCTGGCCAACTAATCTGGCTGCATGCATGCAAGAGGCTGCTTCGGCAGCCTTTTTCATATCTGCCGACCACGGATAGGCCGGCCATCAACATCAAGGATGAAGACCATGTTCAAACATACCCCTCTGCTTCTGCTGCTCGGGCTGTCGATGCCTACAGCGGCTAACACCGTACCCGATCATACTGTCATGCAGGGTGTCGAAGTCGGCGCCGACCTGTCTATCCCCCATGATCTGGATAACTGGCTGATCAGTGAGAAGTATGACGGTGTCCGTGCCTATTGGGACGGCGACCAACTGCTGACACGCAGTGGCTATCCCATCGCCGTACCTGCCGTATTTACCGCCGGCTGGCCCCGCGAACACCTGGAGGGCGAACTCTGGATCGGTTATGGCGCATTTGAGCAGCTCTCGGCACTGGTCCGCAGCCACCAGACACCGGCATCCGCATGGCAGCCAGTACGTTTCATGCTCTTCGACCTGCCGCGCTGGCCCGGTACATTTGCCCAGCGCCAAAACCAGCTGGGCACTCTTCTGGACACCACTACCGCCACCAACCTGCAGCAGATTCCCCAACATCGCGGTTCCAGCCAGGCTGAACTGGATGTCGTGTTTGCTGCAGTTGAAGCGCGCGGCGGCGAAGGCCTTATGCTGCACCGGGCCAGCGCGCTGTATCAGCTGCAACGCACCACAGACCTGCGTAAACTCAAACCGTTTCAGGATGCCGAAGCCAAGGTGATTGCTCACCTGCCCGGGAAGGGCAAATATACCGGTATGATGGGGTCGCTGCTGGTTGAGCAGGCCGACGGCACACGCCTACGTATCGGCTCCGGTTTCAGCGATGCCGAACGTGCTGCACCACCGGCTATCGGAACCATACTCACCTTCCGCTACAATGGCCTCACCCGTCACGGCAAACCACGCTTCGCACGCTTTTTGCGTATCCGGCCAGACTAGTACCGGGTCATGGAGTCGACAGGCTGATGCTCAGGGGTCTGGTACCCGACTTGGGTCTGACGTAGGATCTCTGCTCGATCACAGGATACCGGCTTGCTCATGAACCATCATTTCAAATCATCGCTGACACGACGCCTGACGGTTGGGTTCACATTGTTGGTCGTGCTGCTGACGATCGTGCAGTTCTTACTGCTGGTCAGCAGCTTCCAGCAGTACAGCCGCTTTGCCAGTACCCGTGATACCAGCCATCTTGATGCAGCCCTGAAACACCATCTGGAGCAGGATGCCGAACTGCTCAGCAACATGCTGGCCGATCAGCTCAGTATTCCGCTACATTACCGTGATCTGAGCGCAGTCGGCATGCAACTGCAGCACTTTGCCAGCAGCCGCAGTTTGAGCTATGTCTATTTATTCGATGCCCATGGCAAACTGCTGCACGATGGCACCAATATACAGCCTGCAGGGCTGCCGGTTCACACACTTACCCCGTTATCACTCGGCACCCGCTTGCAACAACAATGGCAGGCTACACAGCTGCACCAGTTACAGCCAATACAGATCGCGGGCACTACAGCTGGCCATGTTGCTATCGGCATGGATTTTTCGCCTGCACTGGATAACCTGGCGGTATTGAATACCAATATGCAGGCCGAAACCCTGGCCAAAGAAAAGCAGATGCTGCACCAGCTGGTGCTGGTCACCCTACTGGTACTGCTGGTCACAATCTGGCTGATCTATCGTTTCTGCCGCCACCTGTTCAAGCCGTTGCAGCAACTGGCCGAGAAGAGCCTGCGCTACGGTGAAGGCGACCGGAGTATACGGTTCGATACCGCCCAGCAAGATGAAATTGGCCACTTGAGTCAGGCACTGGAGCAGATGCGGCGCGGCCTGGAACAAAGCCACCATCAGACTCACCAGCTGGCCTACCTGGATAGTCTGACCCAGCTGCCCAACCGACACTGGTTCCAGCAGTCTCTGGACACGTTACTGCAACAGGCCCAGCGCCATAATCAGCGATTGGGCGTTCTCTTCATTGATCTGGACCATTTCAAGGAGGTCAATGACACCGCCGGACACGACATGGGCGACCTGCTGCTGTTCGAAGCGGCTGCCCGCCTGCGCACTTTGCTGTTGACGCTCGAACTGTCCAACCCTGACAGTGACGAGGTGCTGCTTGCACGTCTCGGTGGCGACGAGTTCGTGACCCTGTATCCTGACCTGGACAACAGTGAGCAGGCTGCAGACCTGGCGCGACGCATTGCCGAGGTTCTGGACGAGCCCTTCCTGATTGACGGTCGCTATTTCAAGATTTCCAGCAGTATCGGCATCACCGTCTACCCCGACGACGGCGTCACCAGCAATGAAATCCTGAAGCATGCCGATATTGCCATGTACGCCGCCAAACAGAGTGGCCGTAACCAGTATGCCTTCTTCTCCTTGCAGATGAACCAGCAGCTGCAGCAACGGATCGACATCCTGCAGGGCGTGCGAGCCGCACTGGAGCATGGGCATTTCCATCTGGAGTATCAGCCCGTGGTCGAACTGGCGACCGGCACGATTCGTGGAGCCGAAGCGTTACTGCGCTGGCAGCATCCCGAACAGGGACTCATCTCGCCCGCGCTGTTCATCCCTACCATTGAAGATTCAGACCTGATAGAGCCGGTTACCCGCTGGGTCGCCCATCAAGCCGTGCAGGATTTGCTTGAGCTGCAGCAGCCATACCCCGGTTTCGTCGTCTCGATCAACATTTCCGGCGCGGCCCTGCATCAGGACAGTACCCGTGATTTTCTTACCGAACTCACTCAAAACGCACAGGTGCCGGCCAACTGCCTCAGTATCGAATTGACTGAAACCAGCATGATCAAGCACCTGGATGATTGCCGTCAGACACTGACTCAATGGAAGGCAGCCGGCATGAACATCTGGATCGACGATTTCGGCACCGGCTATTCATCCCTGAGCTACCTGCACCAACTGCCGATCGACGGCCTCAAGATCGACCGCAGCTTCGTCCGTGAATTACATCCCGGACACGGCAACTCACTGGTCGCCACCATTCTGACCCTGGCCAAATCGATGGATCTGAAAGTCGTGGCCGAGGGGATTGAAACCGAAAGCCAGCGCGCCTGCGTCGCACAGCTAGGCAGCGGCTACGGGCAGGGGTTCGGTCTGTATCGGCCGATGCCGTTTACAGCCCTGAAGCAGGTGTTGGCGGCAGAGCAACGTTGAGCTGTACCTGAACGGGCCAGTTCAACAAGCAGGAAACTGAAAGAGTGGTCGGGGTCGTGAACACGACACCCGACAAAAGCCGATTTTACAGACGCACTTCAATCCCGTGGTCACGCATGTACTGCTTGGCCTGAGGAATACTGTACTCGTTGAAGTGGAAAATCGACGCGGCCAGCACGGCATCTGCCTTGCCTTCGATACAGCCTTCGACCAAGTGGTCCAGGTTGCCGACACCGCCAGAGGCGATCACCGGCACATGTACCGCTTCACTGATGGCACGGGTGACACCAAGGTCGTAACCGTTCTTGACGCCATCCTGATCCATCGATGTCAGCAGGATTTCACCAGCACCCAGATCAACCATCTTCTTGGCCCATTCAACCGCATCAAGACCAGTGGGCTTACGGCCACCGTGGGTGAAGATCTCCCACTTGTCCGGCTCGCCTTCGACCGACACTTTCTTGGCATCAATCGCCACTACGATGCACTGGCTGCCGAAACGTTCGGCCGCTTCGCGCACGAAGTCCGGGTTGGTGACCGCTGCACTGTTGATCGACACCTTGTCGGCACCGGCGTTGAGCATGGTGCGGATATCCTCGCAGGTGCGGATGCCGCCACCCACCGTCAACGGAATGAACACCTGAGAAGCCATCTTCTCCACAGTATGCACCATGGTGTCACGGCCTTCATGCGTCGCGGTGATGTCGAGAAAGGTGATCTCATCGGCACCCTGCTCATCATAGCGCTTGGCCACTTCAACCGGGTCACCGGCATCGCGGATATCGAGGAACTTGACCCCCTTCACCACGCGGCCGTTTTCCACGTCCAGACAGGGAATAATGCGTTTTGCCAGTGCCATATCACTACACCTCTTACTTGGCGGTCAGCTCGTCGCTCAGAGCCTGAGCTTCGGCTACATCCAGTGTACCTTCATAGATGGCACGACCGGTAATGGCACCGAGAATGCCCTGATCGGCCACTTTAGCCAACGCGCGGATATCTTCGATGTTGGTCACGCCGCCGGACGCAATCACCGGAATCCCGGCTTCGCGAGCCAGTTCGACGGTCGCTTCGACGTTCACACCCTGCATCATGCCGTCACGGCTGATGTCGGTGTAAACGATGGCGCTGACGCCGTCGTTCTTGAACTGCTTGGCCAGTTCGACCGCCTTGACGTCGGTGATCTCGGCCCAGCCATCGATTGCCACGTAACCGTCCTGTGCATCCAGGCCCACAATGATGTGGCCCGGAAACTGCTTGCACATTGCAGTCACGAATTCGGGTTCTTTTACCGCCTGAGTACCAATGATGACGTACTGCACACCGGCATCCAGGTAGGCCTGGATGATCTCGGCGGAGCGGATGCCACCCCCGATCTGGATCGGCAGATCCGGGTAGGCTTCGGCGATCTGCTTGACGATCTCGCCATTGACCGGCTCACCGGCGAACGCACCGTTCAAGTCCACCAGATGCAGACGACGACAGCCCGCTTCAACCCACTTGGCAGCCATTTCGACCGGGTTGTCGGAGAATACGGTGGAATCGTCCATGCGGCCCTGACGCAGGCGAACACAGGCACCATCTTTGAGGTCAATCGCGGGAATAATCAGCATATCGAGTCAGATCCAGAGTAGTCAGTCAAAAGTCAGTCAAAAATTCGGGCGCATGCAAAGCTCAGGGACGGCCGTCCCAGTTAAGGAAGTTCTGCAACAGCTGCAGCCCGACCTTCTGGCTTTTTTCCGGGTGGAACTGCACCGCAAACACGTTATCGCGGGCGATTGCCACATCGAAGTCGACACCGTAGTTACAGGTCGCTGCCACCAGCTCCGATTGCGCGGCCTTCACATAATAGCTGTGTACAAAGTAGAAGCGGCTGCCGTTGTCGATGTTGGCCCACAGCGGGTGGTCGATCGTCTGCTCAACCGTATTCCAGCCCATGTGCGGTACTTTCAGGCGCTCGCCATCGGCATCCTTGAGGTCGTTGCCAAAGAAATTGACCCGGCCTTCAAACTCGCCAAGACAGTCAACGCCCTTGTTCTCCTCGGAAAACTGCATCAACGCCTGATAGCCAACACAGATACCCAGGAACGGCTTGCCGGAAGCGATCGCTTCGCGCACTTCGGCATCCACTCCCAGGCGGCGAATTTCAGCCATGCAATCGCGAATCGCGCCCACACCGGGCAGCAATACGCGATCGGCACTGCGCACCAGTGCCGGGTCAGCGGTCACCCGCACTTCAACGCCCGGCTGGACATGCTCCAGCGCCTTGGCTACCGAGTGCAGGTTGCCCATGCCGTAGTCGATAACTGCAATGCTGCTCATGGCTTACAGGCACCCTTTGGTGGACGGCATGATGTCGGCAGCGCGCTGATCGACTTCAACAGCCATCCGAATCGCACGGCCGAATGCCTTGAAGATGGTTTCCGCCTGATGGTGGGTGTTTTTGCCCTTGAGGTTATCAATGTGCAGCGTCACCATGCCGTGGTTAACGAAGCCATGGAAAAATTCGCTGAACAGATCCACATCAAAACCGCCGACACGACCACGGGTAAACTCCACATCCATCGCCAGGCCAGGACGGCCGGAGAAGTCGATGACCACACGGGACAGGGCTTCATCCAACGGTACGTAGGCGTGGCCATAGCGACGGATACCCTTCTTGTCGCCCAGCGCCTGCTTGAATGCCTGACCAAGGGTAATACCGATATCTTCCACGGTGTGATGATCGTCGATATGCAGATCGCCGATGGCGCTGATCTCCATGTCGATCAGGCCATGTCGGGCGATCTGATCCAGCATGTGATCCAGAAAAGGCACACCGGTATCCACATCCAGTTGCCCGGTGCCATCAAGGTTTACAGCAACGGTAATCTGGGTTTCCAGCGTGTTGCGGGTTACCTCAGCTTTACGCTCGGCCATCTCTCTCTCCACCTGCGATTCACGAAAACCCCTAGTATACATTCAACCGCGCCTTAACGGCAGGTTCATCCGCCGACATAACAATGAATACGGCAGATCCGCTATACTCTTACCCAGTCTCACGTTCAGGGAAATGACAGGACCATCTATGAAAGCGATCAAGCTGATTCTCGCCCTGCTGCTGGTGCTTTTACTCCTTATGGGAGTGGCATTGGTGGCTATCACCACACTGATAAACCCCAACGACTACAAAAACGAAATCCGGGATGCGGCACTGAAGCAGGCCGGTATCGAGTTGCAGATCGAGGGCGATATCGCCTGGTCCTTCTATCCCTGGCTGGCATTGCAACTGAATCAGGTCGGTGTCGGCTATCCCGATAAACCGGCGCTGGGCCAGCTGGCACGGGCCGAAGTTTCAATCAGCATTCCCGCAATCATCAGCGGTGAACTGCAGATGAACCGTCTGCTGGTCGACGGTCTGAAACTGGACCTGCTGCAGAATGCCGATGGCAGCAACAACTGGACTCCGGCAGCGGCAGTCAGCCAAACCAGCGATGCTGCCGAAACGGCTGGCCGCGACAACGTCGACGAAGAAGCACGCCAGCCACTGACGCTCGATATCGAGGCGGTCGAGATCCGCAATGCGGCACTGACCTACACCGATGCCGCGCAAAACAGCCGTATTGAGCTGACCGAACTGAACCTGAGTTCCGGCCGCATCAGCGATGGCCTTGCCTTCCCGCTGCAGCTGAGTGCTGCCCTGCGTCAGTTCAGCGGCGACCAGTTACAACTGAGCAGCACTGCAGAGTTGAACACCGAGGTCACGCTCAATCTGACCGCCAACCACTATCAGCTCAACACACTGACCACCCAGCTCGACCTGATCGAGGGTGCCAGCTTGCCGGCGGCACTGACCCTGACACTGGCCGCCGATCTGGATGCGCGAATCAACGAGCAGCAGGTCGAGGTCAGCAACTTGAGCATCAATGCCGACCCGTTGGCGATCAACGGCGCGATCAGCCTGCGCAACTTCAGCCAACCCGAGCTGAGCGGTCAGCTGAGCAGCAACACCTTCAACCTGAAACAGCTGCTGACCACCCTGGGCCAGAGCGCACCCGAGACTGCCGACAGCAAGGCACTGACCGCATTGGCATTCAACGCTACCCTCGGCGGCCCTGCCGGCACCGTGCAGCTCAAACCGCTGAGCCTGCAACTGGATGACACCCGCTTCAACGGTGAAGCCAGCGTGGTACTCGCCTCCCAGATGATTGCCCTGAAGCTCAAGGGTGATGCACTGAATGCCGACCGCTACCTGCCCCCGGTTGCCACCAGCGGCAGCAACAGTGCGACAGACAGTCAGGCCAGTGCCGCCAAGCCAGCAGCCACACAGGGCTGGCCCAAGGATGAGATTATTCCACTGGAACCGCTGCGCGCGCTTAATCTGAGCGCTGATCTGGATCTGGACAGTCTGACTGTCAACGGTATCGCACTGGGTCAACCGGGCCTGAGCCTGAGCGCCGACAGCGGCCTGATCCGTCTGACCCGCTTCAAAACCCGTGCGTTCGATGGTCAGATCAATGCCACTGCCCGCATCGATGCCCGCAAGACGCCATTGCAACTGAGCATCAGCAAACAGATCAGCAATGTGGAAGTCGGCCAGGTACTCAAGACTCTGGCCGACAACGATGCGCTGGCCGGAAAGTTCAGCGCCAAAGCTGACCTGACCCTGCGCGGTCAGTCGGTGCATGCCTGGGTTAATTCATTGAGCGGCACCGCCAGCCTCAATATGGCCGAAGGTGTACTCAAGGGTATCGATGCTGCCCAGTCCATGTGTCAGGGCATCAACAATCTGTCCGCCCTGTGGATCAACGCCGAGCGCGTCGACCAGACCACCCCCTTTGCCGACCTCAGCGCCAGCTTCAACCTGCGTAATGGTGTCGTCAGCAACAACGACCTGGGTGCCAAGCTCGATGCCATGCGCGTGGCGGGCCGTGGCAGCATCAATCTGCCGCAGCAGACACTGGATTACCGTGTCGGCTTGACCATCGAAGACAACCTGTTCAACCAGAGCTGCTCGGTTAACGACCGCCTGGAAGGCGTTGAAATCCCGGTCAACTGCAAGGGCGGTTTCAATGATGAGCCCGCCAAACTGTGCCGTTTGGATACCAGTTTTATCGGCGACCTGCTCAAGGCTGAAGCCAAGCGCAAGGTAGAAGAGAAAGTCGGCAACCAACTGGAAGAAAAACTGAAGGAAAAACTGGGCGAAGACGGTGCCGGCAAGGTACTGCAGGGGTTGTTTGGCCGATGACACCTGAACAGTTCCATGGTGCCGTGCTGGACTGGTTCGACCGGCACGGCCGCCATAACCTGCCCTGGCAGGCCGAAAAAACCGCCTATTTCACCTGGATCTCCGAGATCATGTTGCAGCAGACGCAGGTGAAGACGGTGATCCCCTATTTTCAACGTTTCATCGAACGCTTCCCGACCGTGCATGATCTGGCCGATGCCGATCAGGACGAAGTGCTGCACCTGTGGACCGGGCTGGGCTACTACGCCCGCGCCCGCAACCTGCACAAGACCGCACGTATCGTCAGCCGTGAACGGGGCGGTGAATTTCCGCACACTGTCGAGGAGATGGAAGCCCTGCCCGGTATAGGCCGCTCCACCGCAGGTGCCATCGTATCCATCTCGACCGGTAACCGCGCCGCCATTCTCGACGGCAACGTCAAGCGGGTGCTGGCACGCTTCTATGCCGTCGAAGGCTGGCCGGGAACGCCTGCGATCATGAAGGAACTCTGGGCCTGCGCCGAGCACAATACCCCGCATCACCGGGTCGGCGATTATACCCAGGCGATGATGGATCTGGGGGCAACGCTCTGCACCCGCAGCAAACCCAGCTGCCTGCTCTGCCCGCTGCAGACGCATTGCGAAGCCCGCGCACTGAACCTGACCGACCGCCTGCCGTCACCACGGCCAAAGAAAATACTGCCGGTAAAGCAGACGCTGATGCTGTTGATCAGCAACGCCGAGGGCGATGTGCTATTGCAACAGCGTCCGCCTACTGGCATCTGGGGCGGCTTGTGGAGTCTGCCGGAAGTGGCTGATCTGCGCGATGCAGCAACCACTCTGGGAATGGAGCTTGACCCTGCCGCCACCGAGGTGCTGGAACCGCTGCGTCATACCTTCAGCCACTACCATCTTGATATCACCCCGGCACGTGTAGTCGTAAAAGACCCCACAAACTCTGTCATGGAAGGTCCGCCGGCTCTCTGGTATAACGTGGAGCAACCTGCAAATATTGGTCTGGCAGCACCGGTCAAGCGCCTGCTTGAACGCTATGTCAGCTGAACCGGAGATCCCTGATGACACGCACTGTTTTCTGCCGCAAGTACCAACAGGAACTGGAAGGACTGGAACGCCCCCCTTACCCCGGCGCGCTGGGCCAGAATATCTTCGACAACGTCTCCAAACGGGCATGGCAGGAATGGACCGATCATCAGACCATGCTGATTAACGAGAAGCACCTGAGTCTGATGGACCCTGAAAGCCGCAAGTATCTGCAGCAGGAGATGGAAAAATTCCTCTCCGGTGATGACTATGATCAGGCGGACGGTTACGTGCCTCCTGAAAAATAATCGCAATAAGTGCTTGACCGGGGCGACTTTTTTCGATTAAATACGCCCCCGTTGCCCAGATAGCTCAGTCGGTAGAGCAGGGGATTGAAAATCCCCGTGTCGGCGGTTCGATTCCGTCTCTGGGCACCACCTGATTCCAGAAAAAGCCTCGCATATGCGAGGCTTTTTCGTATCTGATTACCCGTTAAAGATCATGTTTTACGCGACTACAGCTCCCTATATATTGTCGCAGATCAGAAACGAGTTCATCACTCCTCCTGCACTCCCTCTTTGTCACCGGGCCGGTAGCCAAAAAATGGCAAAAAAATGTTATGTTGCCCATACCCGAACAGGTGTTAGCGGATACAGGTAGTCATGCCATGCACGAACAGACAGGCCCAGTGGCCAGGATCCCACTGAAAGGGCAGACCGCGAACATTTTACTGCTATTGATGTTATTGATCGGCCTGCTGCTTTCAGCCAAGCCCGGCCATGCTCTCGAATCGACTGCAGGCAGCCCGCGCATTATCTATATTACGTCAGATACACGCATTCCATTCTGGAACGTTTTATCCCGCGGCATCCATCGTCAGGCTACGGCATTGGGCTATCAGGTCGAAACCCTGAATGCACAGAACAATGCCCGTACGGAGCTGGAGCTGGTTGCCGGTGCAATCCGTCAGCAGGTCGACGGCATCATCATTTCACCGACCAACTCGTCCGCTGCAGCAACACTGATCAAACTGTCAGCCAAGGCCGATATTCCCGTGGTCATTGCGGATATAGGCGCCGATTCGGACCGCTACGTCGCGTACATCTCGGCTGACAACCGGGGGGGAGCCTATGCGATCGGCACTATTCTCACCCGGGCACTGGAACAACGCGATTGGCAGCAGGGGCGGGTTGGTATCATCGCCATTCCGCAAAAGCGCCTTAATGGTCAGCAACGTACCGCCGGCTTCATGCAGGCACTTGACGAAGCCGGCATCCAGAACGCCGCCATGCGCCAGCAGGTGGATTTTTCCCATGACGAGACCTATCGTTTCACCCGTGAACTGATTACCACTGTCCCCGACCTGCGCGCCATCTGGCTGCAGGGCTCAGACCGCTATCAGGCCGCACTGGATGCACTGGCCGACACTGGCAAACAAGATGACGTCCTGCTGGTTACGTTTGATGCCGAACCGGATTTCCTGCAACTGATTCCCGACGGCGTATTGGTCGGTGCCGCCATGCAACAGCCCTACCTGATGGGCGAAAAAGCGGTCATGGCCCTGCACGACCACCTGCAAGGCAAGGCCGTGATACCGGAACAAAAGCTCCCGGTATTGGCCATCTCGGCCGACAATATAGGCGCCAATCTGGCACTCATTCGGCGCAATGTACTGGGATTGGAGACAACGCCCTGATGCCCATGCTTCGCACTCAGCGCTCATCCTCTCTTTATATGCTGCTGGTCTGTATCGTCCTGCCCACCATTTTCATCACCGTCTCCAGCGGCGCCGCGTTCAACTATTTCACCGCCAAACAGCGCATCAACCACGACATGGAGCGCAGCGCCGCACAAAGCCTGCAGACCCTGCAGCAAAATATTGCAGGCCTGATAGAGGCCTACGCGGTCAACGAATATGAACAGATCATTGCCACCGAGGTTGGCCTGCATAATAACTGTGGCATCCTGCTGGACGACTATAATCTCGGCACCATCCTCGGCAAGCCCGCTTACATGACCGGCAGCCTGCGCTTGCCGGACGGCACCGTCAGCGCCTTTGATGCCGACCTTACCGAGCACCGGCGTCGGCTCGACCACTGCTATGCGGCCGGCAGCATGCCCGTGCTTGCCAGCGATGGCAGCCCCATCGGCCTGATCCACCTGTATACCTCAAACGAAGCACTTGATGCCAAACTGAAAGCGATCATCCACGACTCACTGCTCAATACTCTGATCATCTGTACCCTGATGGTGGTCGCACTGCTGGTACTGACGCGCAGCGTCATTCTTAAGCCTCTGGCCAGCATGATCGCCGCCATACGCACCACTGACAAAGACGGCATACCAATCAACATGATGCCTGACCGGGGGCCTCATGAAGTGCGTACTCTGGCCCAGAGCATCAACACAATGATCACCTCGATCCGTAATTCCCGTATCGACCTGCAGGCACAAAAAGATGCTCTGGACTATATGGCACATCATGATGCGCTCACCGGGCTGGCCAACCGTACCCTGTTCACCGAGCGCCTGAGCAGCGCCATTCCCCGCGCCGCCCATGCACAGCAGATGCTGGCCGTCCTGTTCATCGACCTTGACCATTTCAAGACCATCAACGATTCACTCGGCCATAATACTGGCGACAAGGTACTCAACATCATCACCAACCGGTTGAGCCGTGTCCTTCGCGCCGGCGACACGCTCGCCCGCCCCGGTGGCGATGAGTTCACCATCATGCTCGAAGGGTTGGACAATATTGCGCAGGTCACAGCCTGCGCGAACACGATTCTGCAGGCGATCACCCGTCCACTGCAGATCGAACAGACCGAACTCTACATCAGCTGCAGCATAGGCATCAGCCTCTTTCCTGATCACGGCAGCAGTGCGACCGAGCTGCTGATGCAGGCCGATGCTGCCATGTACCAGGCCAAGAGCGAGGGCCGCAACAGTTACCAGTATTTCAATACCGACTTGACCCAGCAGGCACGGGAACGCCTGTCATTGGAAGCACAACTCCGCAGCGGCCTGCAAAATGGCGAACTGAGTCCGTATTTCCAACCGCAGGTTGATGCCGCCAGCGGACAGCTCATCGGCTTTGAAGCGCTCGCACGCTGGCACCACCCCGAACAGGGCATGATTTCACCGGCACGCTTTATTCCGCTGGCTGAAGTCACCGGCTTGATCCATCAACTGGATTTGGTGATCATCCGCCAGGCGATGCTGCAGTTCGCGAACTGGTATACCCGCGGCCTAAACCCCGGAGTACTGTCGGTCAACCTGACCGTCCGTCATTTTCAGCACCAGCAGTTTGTTACTACGCTGCAGCAGCTGATGACAGATACCGGATTCCGCCCCGAATGGCTGGAAATCGAAGTGACAGAAAGCCAGCTGATGACCAAGCCGGAAGCCGCCATTGAAGTCCTGCGTCAGATTCACCAGACCGGTATCCGCATCGCCCTGGATGATTTCGGTACCGGTTACTCATCACTGTCCTATCTGAAGCGCCTGCCGATCACCAAACTGAAGATCGACCAGTCATTCGTGCGTGACTTGCCCCATGATGAAGAGGATGCCTCCATTACCTGCGCGGTGATTGCACTGGCCGATAGTCTGGGTTTGGAAATCATTGCCGAAGGCGCGGAAACGGCAGAGCAGGTCGAATTCCTGCTGGCACATGGATGCCGACAGATCCAGGGCTACTTCTACTCACGTCCGTTGCCTGCCGTTGCTGCCGAAGCCTTCATGCTCAACGACGCCGGTCTGATTCGGGAAGCCTGAGCCTCAAGTCCGCTCCAACAGATCCGGCCCTGGCATGCCGATCAGTTCTCCCTGGGCAAAATCGATCCCCAGCTGTTGCACCTGCTCCAGCACGGCGGCCGAATGTACAAATTCGGCCACGGTCTGGATGCCAAGGCTGTGGGCAAAACTGACAATGCCCCGTGTTACCCGCCGCGCGTTCACATCGGTGTGCAGGTGACGAATCAGACTGCCATCAATCTTGAGCAGATCGACATCAAGACGCAGCAGATGTGCGAAATTGGAATAGCCGGTGCCAAAATCATCAATGGCGATACGGCAGCCCCGCGTTTTCACGTCCTCGATGAAATGGCGCACCTGGTCGTAGTTATCGATGCCGTCGGATTCCAGAATTTCAAAGATCAGCCGTGGGCCAACACCGGTCATGTCCAGCTGCTCCAGAATAAACGCGGTCAGCGCACCGTCTCGCAAATCGCCGTAGGCCAGATTGATCGAAAATTGCAGTTCGGAATCGGCAAAATGATGGCAGCATTTCTCGATCATCAAGCGGGTAATCTGACGGTCCAGGCGCAGTTGGCGCGCTACACCCAGAAAATGGCCGGGGCTGATCGCGCGGCCCTCTTCATCGAGCATGCGTACCAGACATTCATATTTTTCCACCTGTCCGGTCGCGGTATTCAGGATCGGCTGATACCAGGGCTGCAATCGATCGGTACGCAAGGCCTCGCGCAAGCGGTTGGCCCAACGCAGATTGAACGCGAACTGCTGCTCCAGTGAATGGGCGTTGTCATGAATCCGGTAATTCAACCCATGCTGACGCGCCTGCTTCAACGCTTCTTGAGCCTCATTGATCAGGTCACACTGCTGCACCGGACGGTCCGGAGTTGATACCGCCGCGCCCAGGGTCGCACTGAGGTTGATATCATGCCCGTGCCAATGCAGCTGCTGCGCCTGTACAAAATGCAACAGGCGTTGCAGTTCAGCACCCAACGCGTCGACGGCCAGCGGCGCAACCAGCAAGACGAATTCATCGGCCCCCAGCCGATACAGGCGTTGCCCCGGCGGTGAGGATGCCTGCAGCCGTGCCACCAGCGTCGTCAGGATATAGTCACCGCAGGCATGACCCAGCAGCCCGTTCAGCTGCCGAAAGCGATCGAGATTAAGCAGAATCAAGGCCGCCTGCTGCCGCTGTTGCAGATCCAGCAGCAGCCGGGCCCGGTTGGGCAATCCGGTGAGTTCATCCGTGTAGGATGCCTGCAACTCCCGCATCAGTGCCGCCACCTTGAACAACACCAGCCCCGATAGCAGCAGAATGCCCAGCCCGCCCAACAGCAGAATACGCAGATTGGTGCTGCGCATGGGTGCCAACACGGCGTCGATCTCATCACGGGGAACCCCGATGCCGAATACCATGCCGCCACGGGTGGTAGCATGAAACAGCGCGAAGTCGCGACCCTCTACGTGTATGTGGCTGCGTCCGTCCTTTTGCACAGGCGCCAGCTGCTGCTCAACCGCTGCCATCAGCTGTTCGGCATACCGGGCGTCCTTAATTTGACTCAGACTGGAAAGTCGGCGGCCATTGCGGTCGATCAGCCAGGCAAAACTGCCGGGCGTCATCTCGATACGGCTGACCCGCTCAATCAGCGTATCGGCATGCCAGTCGGCACTGACCAAGCCAAGCAGCGCCCCGTCCGCTGTTCTGAGCGGGCGGATAAGGCTGATCACCGCAGCATCCGTCAGGGGGTTGTAGTAAACCGGCGTCCAATAGTGATCCTTCTTATCCACACCTTGTTCACGCCAGTCAGGGCCCAGCGCCAGCGGGAACCAGATCTGCTGCCGGTAATCCTGCCAGTGTAGATCGGCACCCGCGTATACCTGTGTGCCGGTTCCACTGCGATATGCCAGCGCACCAAAGGGCTGCTGTGGTCGAATCACATCCGAGCGATACCAGACACCGCTACCGAAGGCAGCCGGGAAGCGTTGCAACCGCTGCAGCAACTCCTGCTCCAGATTATGCACTGACATCCCGCCTTCGAGGTTAAGCCGGGCAAACAGTGCCGCCTGCTGCACCAGATCAGCGGTATATTGTTCCAGCCGCTGATGCTCGGCATTGATACGATCCAGATGGGCATGAAAACCATCCTCGATCTGCTGCTGCCGCACGGCTGACATCGCCTGTTGGGAATATTTCAGGTTCAGTGACGACATGATCCAGAGCCCGGCCAGAAACAAACCCACCAGCAGCACTAAACCCCACATAATGGATTGCTTGGAAGGGTCCAGACGCTTTAACCCGGGCAGTATCCGTTCCAGATGCCGGGACACACTCACGGAGCCAGATCCAGCTGCTGATGTACCTGCTTGCGCGCGCTACGACGTTGGGACAGGCTCAATTCCCCTGCCAACACTGCTGCACGGTCACGCGCACCGGCATATTCATACCAGGCCCAGGCCAGCGCCGGATCGCGGACGCCTGCCACACCTTCCAGTGCCAGTTCAGCCAATCGAATCTGTGCATCGCGATCCTGCTGCTGTGCGGCCCGCAGCCACCAGTGGCGCGCGTCGCCATACTGCTGCAACGCCGCCAGGCTGGTGGCCAAGGCACTCTGTGCCCGCCGGTTGCCCGCTCGCGCAGGTGGCTCACAGGCACGGATCGCATCGGCGTGATTGTGAATCCCCGCCAGCAGATAGCATTCATTGGCCGTGGTATCCCAGGCAGGGTTAGCCACGGGTTGTATCGGTTCCGGCAACGGCTCTGTCACCACGGCCGACTTGCGGGCTACGCGGACGGCAAACGCTTCCACCTGTCGTGGACAGGAATACTGGTAACCGGCCCGATAGCGCGCCAACACCTGCTCGGTCACATCACGCTCGGCAAAGCGTTGCGCTACCGCCAGACAACGCTGTTCACGCTCAGCAGCGACCCGCTCCCGGTCAGCACGGCGCGTTTCATCCTGCTCATGCGTACGCAAAAAGGTCGTCAAAGGGTCGATATAGGGCTGATTGAACAGCGCCTGCACCCGTTGTTCTTCCGCGTCATACGCCAATTTGGAGCTCTCCAGCGCCGCACACCCGCTCAACATCACTGTCATCAGCAAGGGCAGCATGAACTTGGCCATTCGCATGATCGACACGGGGTCTGGATGATGTTTGTACATGGAAGCAGAGAACATAGGCGTTGTTGATCATTCCGATAACAGGGCTGCAGACGGTTCAACAGCACATCCACTCAAATTTCAGAGCGGTGCGACATGAACAGACTCTTGTCATGAGTTGATAATACCCGAAGGACGGCATGATCGCCTATTCGTACGCCGGATGGACGGCCGTCGCCCTGCTGGTTCAGCACTTAATCTATACACAGGTTTAGGCACACCCTCAGCACCTCCTGTTGATAACAAAAAACACACCGGAGATGCTGGATCAAACCATGGTGGCCTGTTGATAACCATGGCTTACTTCTATCCCCATTACCCTTGCATGGACCTGTGCATAACCTTTGCACAAGGTCGTTACATCAGGATTGAACCTGCAGCCAGCCTGAGACGAAGAAAACCGGTTGTTTTTTGATCAGCTGCTGGGATAAAGCTGGTTATGCACAACTTACACCCAAATATTTTGATATGCCATCCCGGTTCCTGTTATCCGGGATAGTCCTGCCTAAGCCTGTGTGTAAAAAAGAATGTGCATAACCTTCTGTGGATAATCGTAGTATTTTCCTGCCCGAATTGGGCTTATTTACCATGGCCAATACTGTCGCCTCACACATACATCGTATTTAACCGACTGGCTTAAGCTGATAAATTGAATCCATGTGCGCAAAGCGCGTATATTCAACAATATCAGGGAGATAAGGAAATACCGATGCGAACACGACACACGCTAAAAGGACTTGCGCTGGCCTCCGGCTTACTACTGCTCTCCGGTTGCCAAACACTTTCCAGCAAACAGAGTCTGGATGATTTCAATCAGCAGTACGGACAAGGCAATTATCAAGCAGCGGCCGATTTTGCCCTCACGTCCGGCGGTATCAATGCCGAAGGCGAGGGCGGTAACCTGCTCTGGTCACTCCAGGCCGGCTCGGCCCTCAAGGCCAGCGGCCAGTTCGCCTACAGTACCAAGGTGTTCGATCACGCTGAAACCATGATGAAGGCGGAAGATACCGAGAATATCGGCCGTAAAGGCCTTGAGAAAGTCACAGCGACTCTGATCAACAACAACCTCAATCGCTACGACCCGACAGTCTATGACGGCGTCATGGTGAACACCTACAAGGCCTTGAACAGTATCTTCCTGCAGGATCTGCAGGGCGCACGTATCGAGTTCAACCGTGCCGCCGACCGCCAGCGCCGTGCCGAAGAAACCTTCAAGACGCGAATCGAAGAACAGAAAGCGAAACTGGCCGAGACCCGCGAGCAAACCGAAGGTGAGCAGGCCGCCAACTCACAGCTCGACTTTGGCAAAAGTGAACAGGCCTCGCGCCAGGCAATTGATGAAGCTTTTGCCGAGCTGGATGACTGGAAAGCCTATCCCGACTTCGTCAATCCCTATACCGATTACCTGCACGGCCTCTACTTCATGCTGGCCAGCGCAGACCGTGCCGACTACGGCAAGGCGCGCGAGTCCATGCGCCGTGTCCGCGGTATGGTCTCGGACAACGACGCTGTCAAAACCGATTACATGGTGATCAACAAGCTGCGGACCGGAGCCTGGCGCAAGCACAAGCTTAATCCCGCGGTTTGGGTCATCTTTGAAAACGGTGAAGCGCCTACAATCGACGAGATCCTGGTGCCGCTGCCGTTGTTCCTGATCAGCGACAAGGTCGAGTACGCGCAGATTGCACTGCCGAAACTGAAAGAACGTGCACGCGCCTATCCTTATCTGGAAATCCGTTCCGGCGGCAAGCGCCTGGGCAAAACCGAGCTGTTGGCCAGCATGGATCGGGTGATCCAGACCGAGTTCAAGCGTGAATTCCCGCTCAAGGTTACCGAGGCTATTGCCAGCACCCTGACCAAGGCCTTTATTCAGTATCAAGCGAAGAAGGAACTGGGGCTGGCGGGTAGCCTGGTAGCAGGGATCTATCAAGCCGCCACCACTCGTGCCGATACCCGCAGCTGGAGCAGCCTGCCTAAGGAAGTTCAGGTTTCGCGTGTGCGTAAACCCGCCAACGGTACGCTGGAATTGCATGCCCCCGGACTGTCGGAACCGCTGAAAGTCGAACTGCCAAAAACCCGTTTTTCTGTTATTTATGTCAAGGCAAGTGCACCAGGAAGCACACCTGTGTATCAGGTCGCAGGCTTTGACGCCTGATTATTCGTAAGGAGACGAACCATGCAGATTCGTATCGGCGTGCTGGCAACAGCCGCCCTTGCGCTGTGGGGCTGCCAGACTCAGCCACAACAACCCACACAATATCCCCAGCTTCAGATCGGCCCTCGTGCCCAATCATATCTGCAGATCGAAGCGGTACAGGAAGGCTATGCCTCCAGCAACCTGCTGCGTGCCGGCGTACGCCTGTACAACCGCAGCAGTCAGGAACAGACCCTGCGCTACCGCTTCAGCTGGTTTGATGCCAACGGTTTCGAACTCAAGGGCATGGCCGGGCGCTGGGAGCAACAGCCACTGCGTCCCGCCGAACCGGTGATGATTGATCGTGTGGCGCCCAGTCCCAAAGCGGTCAGTTACCGCATTCAGTTATTTGATCCCCGCACACCTGTAGCCAACTCTACACAAGGAATTGATGGATGAGCCCTCGTAACACTCTGATCAAGGCACTCGCACTGACCACCGTCCTCGGCCTCGCGGCCGGTTGTACCCCGCAAACCCGGCTGCTGCCACAGGGCGGCGTCGACCAGCCGGTCACCATGGGCCTGAGCGGATCCGATTTTGCCCAGGCCGCCTCCGATGCCGTGCAGTCCATGCTCACCTCCGGTGCCGTCGACCGTACCGACGGCAAGAAGAACATCATGGTGGTGTCCACGGTACTCAATGACACCATGCAGCGCATCGATACCGACCAGCTGGTGAAGAAGATCCGCGTGGACCTGTTGCGTAGCGGCAAGGTGCTGACCACCACTGCAATTGGCCTCAACGGTGCTGAAGACAAGATGACTCAGGCCTATGCCGAACTGAGCCAGTCGCGCAAGGTCGACCGCTCAACCGTCGTTCGTCAGCGCCTGGCCGCACCGAACATGAGCCTGTCCGGCAAGATCATTCAGCGTAACAACCGCGTCGACGGCAACAAGCAGTTGGTGGAGTACTACTTCCAGCTGACCCTGACCGACCTGTCCAACGGTTTGGCCATCTGGGAAGATGAAACACCGATCCGCAAGCTCGGTAGCGCCAAGGGAACCTCCTGGTAACGTAAAGGAATACGATGATGAAAATTCTTTTTAAAAAGACCGCGCTGGCATTTGCACTGAGCAGCCTGGCCCTGGGTGTTCATGCACAGGGCACCACCGCAGCAACTGAGCGTCAACCTGAAACACCATTGACAGCACCTCAGGCAGAGGCCCCTCAGACAACTGCGCAGACAGAAGCCGTTGAGATTGCTGCCGCAGACGCCGCAGAGCCTGCACCGGTCGATCCCGGTATGAAGTTGATGGAACAGATCGATGAATGGAAATATGGTGCCGGCGCTGGCCTAACCGAACGCGCTGACAATAGCGCTATTTTCATGGCTGAAGGCATCGCCTTTGTCAAAGTCACGCCGGATGCAGCTGACTGGGCTGATCACCGTCTGATGGCCTACAAAGAAGCACTGATGCATGCCCAGGCACAGTTTATCGAGTTTGAAGGCATCAGCACGCGCGCTGAAACCGTCAGCAAGTTATTTGAAGACAAGAGCCAAATGCCCAAGTTCTTGCCCAAAGAACTGCAGAGCTCCAGCAAGCTCGAGGAAGTGCTGAATAAGGCCGTTGCACTGGCCGGTGGCAAACTGGATGAGCAGCTCAGCGAGCTGGGCATTAACCCGGATGAGTTCACTGCAGCCCCGCCAGAAAAACGTGCCCGTCTGCTTGAGAATTCCATAAGTGAGCAGATCTCGACCCGCGCCCGCGCCAGCCTGACCGGTTTGATGCCAGTCAAAACCTTTGAAGCCAATGATGCTCAAGGCCGACACGCCATTGCCGTGATTGTGGTCGCTTCGGACAAAATGCGCCAGTTTGTGTACGACATGAAGCAAAGCAAGGGCGATCTGGCACCCAACCCTGAAAAGGTCGGCGGTCCCTCACTGCGTGAGCGCTTTAACGACAACAAAACCGCACTGATTCACGAGTTCGGCATCCGTAAGATGTTCGATGAAAATGGCTATCCGGTGCTAGTCTCCTTTGGCCAGGCAGGTACCGGCTATAACGGCTCTGATTTCAACCGCCAGATGAATGCACGCAAGGGTGCCTTCCTGTACGCCAAGGGTGATGCCTACGCCAACTTCGCCTACTTACTGAACTCTGTTGGTAATGCCGAACTCAGTACCAGCAGGAAAAGCATGGATGCTACCGACGGCGTAGTACGCGCTGAAAGAGATAGCGTGGTCGAGTCGGAAGAACAACGCATCGAAATGGTGAAGGCGATCAACAATGAGATTTCTGCCCGTGGCAGTATCTCCGATCTGCCGGGCACCCGCCAGTTGATTCGCTGGACGGCAAAGCACCCGCTGCATGGCAACGAGATCAACGGGGTTGTCTATGTATGGCACCCTGTTTCGGAGCAGAACGCCCGCGACATGCGTGATTTCAAACCCAAGCGCACTGAACAGGTTCAAATCCAGGAACGCAAAGCCACTACCGGCACCTCCGGCGTCAGCCAGAGCCGTGACCTGATGTCAGCTGACGATTTCTAAGGACGGAACCATGCGATCATTACTGAAAACGCTGGTAGCACTAACCGCTCTCGTCTGGACCTGCTTCAGCTTCGCGGCAGAGCAGGTCGTGGACGCGGCGGGCTATGGCAGCAGCCGCAATCAGGCGATCAGCGATGCCCTGGTACAGGGCTTGCGTCAGGCTACCGGGGTCAGCATCGACAGCCGCGAGGTGATGCAAACCCTATCGGGTCGTGCCAGCGTCAGCAACAATGAAGGTGAGCAGTTCAACAGCTCGTTCGAAGTTGCACAGCGCGGTGATCTTAGCCTGAAAACCAAGGGTCTGGTGTCACGCTACGACATTCTCGCGGTAGAGCCACAGGATGACGGCAGTTTCCGTGCCGATGTCAGCGTACATGTGCTCAAGTATGACAAGCCGGGTTTGCCCGCCGATAGCCGCCGCACTCTGGCGGTGATGCCATTCCACAGTGACAAGCGCAGCTTCTCACTATTGGGTGACAATACGGCGGCAACCAAGCTGGAGTCCGAACTGCGCAATCGCGTACTCGATCAGTTCACCCAGTCCCGTCGGATGAACGTGCTCGACCGCGAATTCGGTGCCGAATTCCAGGCAGAAAAAGCGATTTGGCTCAGCGATGATGCCGCATTGGCGGAGAAAGCCAAAACCGGCAACGTACTGGGTGCCGACTATATCGTCGTTGGCAATATCCGCAATGTGCGCAGCACCCGACATGTGAAAACCCTGCAGCTGACCGGCGAAACCATCGTCAGTTATAGCGGCAGCGCACAGCTGGACTACAAGATCGTACTGGCCGCTACCCGACAGGTGAAATGGTCCGACTCGATCAATCTGAAGTTCGGTGACAGCGATATCCGCGCCATGCTCAAGCAGTACGGCTCGTCCCAGGCCGGTATCACCGCCGAACTGGCCGAGCAGCTGGCCCAGAAGGCCTTGGCCAATATCTACCCGATGCGCGTCGTGGCGGTAAAGGGCAAGACCGTCGTGCTGAACCAGGGCGGAAAAACGCTCAAGAAGGGCGACCTGCTGGACGTGTACTTTTTGGGTGACGAGATGTTCGATCCCTACACCAACGAGTCACTCGGTCAGCTGGAAGAGAAGATCGCGGTGGTCAAAGTGGTCAGAGTCAGTGCGAAAACCACCTATGCCAAGGTGGTAGAGGGCGATGCCGAACTGATCGAACAGGACTTCATCGTGCGTCGCTAATAGCCCTGCGTGACATCAAGATACGACAAGGTGGTCTACAGGCCACCTTTTTTTATCTTCTCGCTGACACCGGATGATACTTCATGCGGGGCGACTGACGATCATGTAAGCACGGCATATTCCTATGCGCAACGGGGCGACACGGCACTTACGGCACAATATATAAGGTGAAAACGGGTAATATGACAGTTGCACTGATAAACAGCGTGACTGTTTTTTTGATCTGATTTTTTGGAGTGATCCCGCTTCAGGACGAAGCAAGGATGGTGCAGATGGGGAGACTCGAACTCCCACGCCCGTGAAGGCACTAGCACCTGAAGCTAGCGTGTCTACCAATTCCACCACATCTGCATTGGGTGTGACGTTTTAACGTGCGTTACCACTCAAATTGTCGCTTTCGAAGGGCCTTTTATCCAGTCGGACAAGAGGTGGTGCAGATGGGGAGACTCGAACTCCCACGCCCGTGAAGGCACTAGCACCTGAAGCTAGCGTGTCTACCAATTCCACCACATCTGCTTCGAAAGTGGGCCGCATTATATCGGCCCCCTTTTACCTTGTATAGCCTTTTTTCAATTTTGTTATTCTTTTTCCTGCAGGCACGCGGCAAAGCTATCCGCCAGTGACTGCAAGTAATCGATATAGCCGTCAGGCCCGATGATCGCATCACGCGCCAGCGGGTCCAGTTCGCCCAACTGGACCGGCAAGCCGCTGGTGATCGCGCTCACGATGGCACTGGTAAACTGGGGTTCGCTGAACACGCATACGACATGGCTCTGCTCAAGCTGATGACGGATTTCGGCCAAATGGCGCGCACCCGGGCGACGCGCCGGATCAACCGTGAAATACCCCAGCTGCTTCAGGCCATAATGATTGATGAAACCGCTGTAGGCATCATGAAACACATAAAATCCCTGCTCCGTATAGGGTGCCAACTGGGCACGAATCTGGACATCCTTGCCGCGCACCGCACGCTCGAACACAGCACGATTCTCCGCCAAACGTTCGCGCTGTTGCGGGAACGCCTGCTGTAGTGCCGGCAGCATCTGGTCGGCCATCTCCAGTGCCGTCAGCGGGTCCAGCCATATATGGGGATCATTGCCGTCAGCATGACCATGATGCTCATCGGCCACGGGTTGCCCGGTTGCTGCAGCGTGGTCGTGGTCGTGGTCGTGGTCGTGGTCGTGGTCGTCAGCCTCGTTGTGTTCCGCATCCGCTGTCACTGGATCATGTGCATGCGGCTGGCTATCCGGCAGAAGGGTTACAATATGAGCGTCGGTGCGGGACAATGGCTTCTGCAAGAACTGCTCCAGCCCCGGCCCCACCCAGATGACAACCTTCGCTTCGGCCAGGTTACGCATGTCGGATGGTTTGAGCGCATAGTGATGCGGTGTTCCTTCAGGTGGCAACAACAACGCAGGCTGGGTTACGCCATCGGTCAGCGCCGAGGCGATCAGCTGCAACGGTTTGATACTGGTGACAACGTCAGCAGCGGCAGCCGTTAGCGGGGTCAGCACGGCCACCGACAGAGACAGGGTGGACAGTGCGGTGCGCAGTACATGTTTCATCGGGACAAGCTCTCGGTTACGCCATCAATAAGTTATACTATAACAAAACATCGAAAAGACGAACTCGAACATTATGGAAAACCTGGCTTTTGAGTCTGGCCACAACCATCAACACTGCATCGATCAGGCCCTGCAGTTGGCTCGAACCCTGTGCCGCGAGCGCCAACAGCGCCTGACACCGGTACGTGAACTGGTGTTGAAACTGATCTGGCAGAGCCACCAGCCGATCGGTGCTTATGAACTGCTGCCGGCACTGGCCGAGGCGGGTTTCAACTCGGCACCGCCAACCGTATACCGGGCACTGGAGTTTTTGCAGGAGCAGGGGCTGGTCCACCGCATCGCCTCTCTGAATGCCTTTGTCGGCTGTCCGCACCCAACCCAGGCACACCAGGGCTGTTTCCTGATCTGCCGCCAGTGCCATTCCACCTCGGAGCTGGACGCAGGCCCTGTACACGCCACCCTGCAATTGAGCGCCCAGGCTGTCGGCTTCAGCATCGAACAGGAGACCGTCGAAGTCACCGGCTTGTGTCCCAACTGCCGTGACGGGGAGGGGGGCTGATGCCTGAGCACAACCCGGACCTGATCCGGCTGGAACAGGTCAATGTCCAGTTCAACAAGCAGACCGCGCTGAACACCGTCGACCTGCATTTGCATGACAACTGCATCACCACATTGATCGGCCCCAACGGAGCTGGCAAGACAACACTGGTGCGGGTGGTACTGGGACTGATCAAACCTTCCTCCGGCAATGTATGGCGTAAACCCGGTCTCCGCATCGGCTACATGCCGCAGAAGCTGCATATCGACCGCACCCTGCCATTGTCAGTGGAACGTTTCCTGCAAATTCCAAAAAAACTCGATAAGCAACTGATGCACAAGGCATTGGATGACGTGGGTGCCGCCCATCTGCTGAAACATTCCATCCACAATCTTTCCGGTGGCGAGACCCAACGGGTACTGCTGGCACGGGCCCTGTTGCGTGACCCGCAATTGTTGGTCCTGGATGAGCCGGTACAGGGCGTCGACCTGAACGGACAGCTGGAGCTGTATCAATTGATCGCGGACATCCGCAAGCAGCGCCGCTGTGGCGTGTTGATGATCTCCCATGACCTGCATCTGGTGATGGCGTCCACCGACCATGTGATCTGCCTGAACCAGCACATCTGCTGCTCCGGCAACCCGGAACATGTGAGCAACGATCCCGCATTTATCGAGCTGTTCGGTCCGGCTCAGGCCAGCACCCTGGCACTGTATAACCACCATCATGGGCACCAACACGATGCCCACGGCGATATCATCGTCGATCACCCGCAACCCGACGACTGTAACGGACATCACTGTGGCTGAGTTTCTTATTCTCGCTTTGGCCGGCGGCATTGGCATCGCCGCGCTGGCAGGCCCGCTGGGCGCTTTCGTGGTGTGGCGGCGCATGGCTTACTTTGGCGATACTCTGGCGCACTCGGCACTGATGGGCATCGCGCTGGGCTTTCTGTTTGATATCAACCTGAATCTGGCCGTAGTTGCCTGCTGCGTGCTCCTGTCCGTCATGCTGGTGTCATTGCAGCGCCAGCATCTGGTCGCTACGGATACACTGCTCGGCATCATGGCACACAGTGCGCTGTCGCTGGGCCTGGTGGCCGTGGCGCTGCTGGATAATGTGCGCATCGACCTGCTGGAATACCTGTTTGGTGACCTGTTGGCGATTGCACCCAGCGACCTCTACTGGATTTACGGGGGCGGCGCGCTGGTGCTGCTGCTGCTGTGGCGATTATGGAACCCGTTGCTGGCAATCACCATTAACGAAGAGTTGGCACAGGTGGAAGGTGTGCCCGTGGCACGCACCCGACTGGCGCTGATGCTGTTGATCGCGGTGGTGATTGCGGTGGCAATGAAGCTGGTCGGCATCCTGTTGATCACCTCGCTGCTGATCATCCCGGCGGCGGCAGCACGACGGCTGGCCAGCACACCGGAACAGATGGCGGTGTTCGCCTCGCTGCTGGGCATGCTGGCCGTTGTCGGCGGGATCAGCGCGTCCTGGTTCTGGAATACACCGGCAGGACCGTCGGTGGTCGTCACCGCACTGATTGAATTCCTGCTGCTGTACACACTGCCGATCCGGGCACTCCAGCAGCGATGAACAGCAACGCCCGCTGGCCCGATCGGGCTACCCATCGTCGCGTCTGGGCACTGGCCTGGCCGATGATGCTGTCCAATATCACCGTGCCGCTGCTGGGACTGGTCGACACCGCAGTGATCGGCCATCTGCCCGACCCGCATCACCTCGGTGCCGTGGCCGTGGGCAGCATGATTTTCTCCATTCTGTACTGGGCCTTCGGCTTCCTGCGCATGGGCACGACAGGCATGGTAGCGCAGGCATGTGGCCGTAATGATAGCGAGCGCATCCGTACCCTGCTGGGCCAGTCGCTGGTATTGGGTGCCGGCATCGGCCTGGTCATTCTGCTGTTGCGCACACCACTGACCGCACTGGCGCTACAACTGATGGAACCGGAACCGCTGGTGCTGGCCTCAGCTGCCGAATACACCGCCATCCGTGCTTTCGGTGCACCAGCGGTCCTGTGCAACTTCGCACTGTTAGGCTGGTTTGTCGGCAATCAGAACACGCGTATCGCGCTGATTCTGCTGACCAGCACCAACCTGCTTAACATGCTGCTCGATCTGTTGTTCGTGTTCGGTTTTGGCATGGCCGCCGACGGGGTCGCACTGGCGACCGTCTGTGCCGAATACTTCAGCCTGGCGCTGGGGCTCTGGTTCTGCCGCCGTCTGCTGGGAAAAATGCCGGGGCATTGGGCCTGGCAGCAGCTGCGCCGCCTGAGTGATTATCGCGAGCTGATCAGCGTCAATCGCTATCTGTTCGTACGTACCCTGTTGCTGCTGATGACCTTTGCCTTCTTCACTGCCCAAGGAGCCCAGCAGGGCACCACCATCCTCTCGGCCAACGCCGTGTTGCTCAACTTTCTGCTGCTCATATCCAATGCGCTGGACGGCTTTGCCCATGCCACCGAAGCACTCACCGGCAAGGTACTGGGCCAAAGGCGACGACAGGGGTTCTACCAGGTACTGATCTGCGCCACGCTCTGGTCGGCCGTCAGTGCTGTCCTGCTGACCCTGGCATTCTGGCTTGGCGGCGAGCCGATCATCTATCTGCTGACCGACATCCCCGACGTTCGCGAGGCGGCGGTACGCTATCTGCCGTGGATTATCCTGTTGCCGCTGATCGGCACCTGGAGTTTCCTGCTCGACGGCATCTTCATCGGTACCACTCAGGTCAAGGTGATGCAGAACACCATGCTGGTGTCGGTGCTACTGGTGTTCATGCCGGTCTGGTGGCTGAGCCAATCCTTGGGTAACCATGGCCTCTGGCTGGCGTTCATGTCGCTGTTCGCCGCACGCGGCCTGAGCGGTGCCTGGGTATTTTGGCGCCTGAATCGGCGTGATGCCTGGTTTGAAGACCGACGTTGAGTGGCATAAAGCGCGATTAGCAGCCAGACTCCCTCAACGGCAATGATAGCGAGGGAGGCTTGCATGCACCGTCTGTTACTGATCACGACACTGGGGATCGCCGGCTACAGCCAGGCTCTGCCACTGGAGCAGCTGCAACTGCCACCGGGCTATCACATTGAAATTGCTGCCGAGGTGCCCAACGCCCGCCAGATGGCATTGAGCCCGACCGGTACCCTCTATGTCGGCACCCGCCGTGATGGTCGCGTATTTGCCCTGCAGGATCGTGATGGTGATCAACGCTATGAAACCCGGCATACCCTGCTGTCGGGACGGCGCATGCCCAATGGCGTGGCGTGGAGCGATGGCGATCTCTATATCGCCGAACTGACGCAGCTGGTACGTTTGCCCGATATCGACCAACGACTGGACAGCCCGCCTGCGCCAGAAACCCTGCTCGACGGCCTGCCCGATATCACTCATCACGGCTGGAAATATCTGAAGCAGGGGCCGGACGGCGCGTTCTATTTCACCCTGGGCGCACCCTGCAACGTCTGCCTGGAAAGCGACCCGCGCTTTGCCAGCATCCTGCGTCTTGACCCGGAAACCGGCAACGCCAGGCCTTGGGCACGCGGCGTCCGCAACTCGGTTGGCTTTGCCTGGCATCCCGAAGACAACAGTCTCTGGTTTACCGACAATGGCCGCGACCATCTTGGCGATGATCAGCCTGATGATGAGCTGAACCGGGCCGAGCGGGGCGGGCTGCATTTCGGCTTTCCATTCGTGCATGGCGATAGCCTGCCGGACCCGCGCTTCGGCTCAAGTGCAGAGGTGATCAACAGTGAAACACCCGTGGCTCTGCTCGGTGCCCATGTGGCCGCACTGGGCGTTACCTTCTATAGCGGTCAGCAATTTCCTGATACCCCGCATACCAGCCTGTTCATGGCTCAGCACGGGTCATGGAACCGCTCCAGTAAAGTCGGCTATCGCGTCATGCGGGTGGATACGACTGGCGCGGCCGTCACTGGCATCACGCCTTTCATTACGGGCTGGCTGCAAGAGGAGACGGCTTGGGGGCGTCCTGTTGATGTGCTGGTGGAGGCCGATGGCGACCTGCTGATTTCCGATGACAAGGCGGGGGTCATCTATCGAGTCTGGTACCAGACTGACTGAACAGAAAACACATAAGGCCTAGCCGGTCGCCGAGCATGTCGATGACAGCGGATATACCGGCGATAATAGCGATACGCTGAGCCTGGTCTCCTGCGACTGACGTGCTACAGCCTAATGGTCTGCCCCATGGCCCGACAGGCCTGATGGCGAGGGCAGTGACGTACATGATCATTCACCAGCCCCACCGCCTGCATGTAAGCATAGGCGATGGTCGGACCGAAAAAGCGCACGCCTTCACGCTTGAGATCCTTGGCCAGCTGCTGCGACAGGGCGGTTTGAGCCGCAATCTGCTCCAGCCGATCGCAGTTGGACTGGATCGGCTGACCATCCACATAACGCCAGAGAAAACGGGCGAAGCTGCCATGGTGTGCCTGCAATTCAAGGAACACCCGTGCATTGCTGATTGAGGCTTCGATCTTGGCACGGTTGCGAATGACCCCGGGGTCGACCAGCATGGCAGCAATCTCGGTCTCGCCGAAATGAGCCACCTGCTCAGGGTCAAAACCGGCATAATGCCGACGATAGCCCTCGCGCTTATCCAGTACCGTGCGCCAACTCAGACCGGCCTGCGCCGACTCCAGTACCAGAAACTCGAACAGTATCCGATCATCGGTTTGGGGTACGCCCCATTCCCGATCATGGTATTCCTGTTCCAGTGCGCTGTGCATCGCCCAGCCACAGGACATGGGCGATGAAGGTACGCTCATGATGCGCGGGCGACGACGGGGTCAGTGATCACGGCGAAAACTGCCGGGATCCATGATGCGGATCGGCTGCGGGCTGTCATCCGCTTTCGATTCCGGCGCGTGTTCTGAACGCTCGCCACTGACTCGGGTTTCGATCTGTTCAGGGTCTGGGCGGCCGTCCAGGCGCAGGGAATCGGCGAAGCCGCATTTGATGCACTCACGGTGCTCCCGTTCTTCGTCACGGTACATGCGTACCGAGTCCATGGCCGCACAGCGCGGGCACACCACGCCCGCAATGAAACGCTTGGTTACACTCATGTTCAATCCTCTCAACGGATGCCGGAATGGCGCAGCAGGGCATCAACACTGGGCTCGCGACCACGGAAGGCAACAAACAGGTCCATCGGATCACCCGAACCGCCCTGTTCCAGCACCTCCTGACGGAAGGCCAGACCGGTATCGGTATTGAAGATGCCTTCCTCTTCAAAGCGGGAGAAAGCATCGGCAGACAGCACTTCAGCCCACTTGTAGCTGTAGTAACCCGCTGCATAACCACCGGCAAAGATATGGCTGAAACCGTGCTGGAAACGGTTTTCTGCCGGCGGACGGATCACCGCCACCTGCTCACGCACCTTGTCCAGCAACGCCTGCACATCGGTCTGACCCGGTTGGAATTCATGGTGCAGGCGGAAATCAAACAGCGAGAACTCCAGCTGGCGCATCATCATCATGCCGGACTGGAAATGCTTGGCCGCCAGCATCTTGTCGAGCAGTGCTTGCGGCAGCGGCTCACCGGTTTGGTGATGACCGGAAATCAGCGCCAACGCTTCCGGTTCCCAGCACCAGTTCTCCATGAACTGGCTGGGCAGCTCTACCGCATCCCAGGCCACACCATTGATGCCACTGATATCTGCCTCTTCCATACGTGTCAGCATGTGATGCAGACCATGGCCGAACTCATGGAACAGGGTGGTGACCTCATCATGGGTCAGCAGCGCCGGCTGGCCAGGCAGGGGCGGGGTGAAGTTGCACACCAGATAGGCGACCGGCAACTGCAGTTCAGCCTCACTCAGGCGGCGACGCACGCGACAGTCATCCATCCAGGCACCGCCACGCTTGCCGCTGCGCGCGAAGGGGTCGAGGTAACAGTAGGCAAAAGTCTCGCCGTCACGCTTGAGCGCGAACAGGCGCGCATCCGAGTGCCAGCTGTCAAAACCCTGTTGCTCTTCCACGTGCAGATCGAACAGGCGACCGGCGATGCTGAACATGCCATCCAGTACCTTGGGCAACGGGAAATAGGGACGCAGCTCCTGCTGAGAAATATCAAATGTGGCCTGCTTCAGTTTTTCACCATAATAGGTGACATCCCAGGCCTGCAGTTCATCAATACCATCCTGTTCGCGGGCAAAGGCCTGCAGAGCAGCCACTTCCTGTTCCGCTACCGGACGGGTTTCACTGGCCAGGTCTTCAAGGAAACTGACAACCTGCTGCGGCGACTGCGCCATCTTGGTGGCCAGCGAATAATCGGCGTAGGTTGCAAAGCCCAGCAGCTGTGCCAATTCGTGACGCAGTGCCAGAATTTCGTTCATCACCTCGGAGTTGTCCCATTCGCCCGCTTTCGGCCCCTGGTCGGACGCACGGGTACTGAAGGCACGGTACAACTCTTCGCGCAGGGCACGGTTGTCGGCAAAGGCCATCACCGCGTAATAGGCAGGGAAATCCAGCGTGATCACCCAGCCGTCTACATCCTTGGCCTTGGCCGCTTCCTTGGCCGCCGCGATGGCATGTTCCGGCAGACCGGACAGCTCAGCCTCGGTGCTGACCTCTTTCCACCAGCCCTGAGTTGCATCGAGTACGTTCTCGGAGAATTTCGTCGTCAGCTCGGACAGGCGCTGCTGCAGCTCGGCATAACGTTTCTGTTCGGCTTCCGGCAAGGCGATACCGGACAGGCGAAAAGCACGCAGGGCGTTGTCGACCACCTTGCGCCGTGCCGATGTCAGCTGCGTGTAGTCATCACTGCCCGCCAGCGTCTCGAACGCCTGAAACAGACCCTGATGCTGGCCCAGTTCGGTCCAGTATTCGGACAGTTTTGGCAGACACGCATTGTACGCCTCGCGCCAGGCATCGGAATTCATCACCGCATTGAGATGGGAGACCGGTGACCAGGCCTGTGCCAATTCATCATTGAGCTGTTCCAGCTCGGCGACCAGCGCCCAGCCACTGACCGCAGCATCGGCAGTCAACGCAGCGATACGGGCACGGTTGCGTGCCAGCAGTTCGTCGATGGCGGGCTCGGCATGCTCCGGCAAAATACGGCTGAACGGCGGCAGCAGGTGGCGTTCGAGCAGGGGGTTGGGCATCGGTTCTCTCCATCAAGGGTCGGCATTGCAGGGTCAACACTTCAATTATTATACAATGGGGTCCGGCAAACGTTATTTCAATCAGAACAAGGAGACCGTCATGAATGTGCGTACCTATCAGGGGATGACCCCCATACTGGCCGAGAATGTCTTTGTCGATCCGAGCGCCGTGGTACTGGGCGATGTAGAGATCGGCGAACACAGTTCTGTCTGGCCGATGACGGTCATCCGCGGCGACATGCACCACATCCGCATCGGCCGCTACTCCAGCATGCAGGACGGCGCAGTACTGCACATCACCCATGCCGGCCCCTACAACCCGGATGGCTTCCCACTGATCATCGGCGATCACGTTACCGTAGGCCATCAGGCGATGCTGCACGGCTGTACTCTTGGCAGCCGCATTCTGGTTGGTATGGGTGCCATGATCATGGACGGTGCCATAGTGGAAGATGAGGTCATCATCGGTGCCGGCAGCCTGGTACCGCCGGGCAAAACACTGAAAAGCGGCTATCTCTATGTCGGCCGCCCGGCAAAACCGCAGCGCGAATTGACGCAGAAAGAAAAGGAATTCTTCACCTATACCGCAGAGAACTACGCTCGCCTGGCCGGTAAGCATAATGCCGAGACTTGGGCACAACGCTAAAACCGTGCACCTGAATACTCGCCGGCCTTGTGCCGGCTTTTTGCTTACGACTCAAATAACACTATTGATAACGATTTGCATTTAGTTTAATTTAGTCAGCACCTCAACCCACCCAGGGAGCTGTCATGTCACTGAAACGCCTTCTGCTGCCCGCCGCCATTGCCGCTGCGGTCTTGACCCCGTTCACACCCGTTGCCATCAGCCAGGCTGTTGCGGCACCGCAGGCTGTCATTGCTCAAGCCACCGGCGTGAACCAGCACTACGCCGATATTGCCGAAGCCGTTTTCGCTGACTCTCTGACGGCAGCCCTGCAGTTGCAGCAGGCGATCGAGACTTTGCTGGCCACACCCTCTGACGCCACCCTGACCGCCGCACGCGAAGCCTGGGTAGCCGCACGTGTCCCCTACCAGCAGTCCGAGGTGTTCCGTTTCGGCAATGCCATCGTTGACGACTGGGAAGGCAAGGTAAACGCCTGGCCGCTGGATGAAGGGCTGATCGACTACGTTGATGGTGACCGCTACGGCAGCGAGTCCGACATCAACCGCTGGTACAGTGCCAATATCATTGCCAACCCGGTACTGAACATTGGCGGCCAGCAAGTCGATGCGTCGACCATCAACACCACCCTGCTGGCCGAAACCCTGCACGAGATCGACGGTGTCGAAGCCAACGTAGCTACCGGCTATCACGCCATCGAGTTTCTGCTCTGGGGGCAGGATCTGAACGGCACCCGGCCAGGAGCCGGCGAACGCCCGGCCACCGATTTTGATACCGAAAACTGCAGCAACGGCCACTGCGAACGCCGCCGCGATTACCTGCGCGCCGCAACAGCACTGCTGGTCAACGACCTGACCGAGATGGCCAACAACTGGAAGCCGGGCGGGCCGGCCCGGCAGCAGCTAGCCGCCAAGGGTGAGCTCGGTGCATTGGCCACCATCACCACCGGCATGGGCAGCCTGTCCTACGGTGAACTGGCCGGTGAACGCACCAAATTGGGCCTGATGCTGCACGACCCGGAAGAGGAGCACGACTGCTTCTCCGACAACACCCACTGGTCACACTTCCATGACGCACTGGGCATTCGCAACGCCTACCTGGGCGAGTACAGCCGCATCGATGGCAGCCAGCTGACAGGCCCGTCGCTGTCCTCACTGGCCAAGGCCACCAACCCGGCACTGGACCAGAAGATGCGCGACCATCTGAATACCACCCAGGCTGCCGCCCAGGCGATGGTCGATGCGGCTGCCAAGGGTGAAACCTTTGATGTACTGATCGCGGCCGGCAACACCGAAGGCAACGCCAAGGTACAGGCCTTCGTCGATGCCCTGACCGCACAGACTCAGGTCCTCGAAGAGGTCATGACCACGCTGGGCATCGCGGATGTGGAACTGGAAGGTTCCGACAGCCTGGACAACCCGTCGGCCGTGCTCGGCGGCTGAAATCTCAATGGCCCGTTGTCCACTCCGTATGCCCGGCTGGAGCCGCCTGTGGCTGGCACTGTCGCTGACAGCGAGCATCCCGCCGGCCGCCACGGCAGTGGCGGGGGAACCGGACCGGGCAACTCCCGGCACCTCTTTTTCCGCGACCGAGCGCAAGGCGTTCATGCAGCCGAGCGATGGTTTGCCCTTCGAGCAGCGCATGACCTTTGTGCTGGGCCGCGCCATTTTTGAAAAGCTCTGGGTATCGTCACCGTCGTCCACCACGGCAAGCGATGGCCTGGGTCCGCTGTACAACGCCCGTTCCTGCCTGCAGTGCCACCGCAACAACGGTCGTGGCCTGCCACCAGACGCGCAGGGCAGCACCAACCGCAACGGCATTCTGCTCCGTCTGGGCGTGCCGGGTGCAGGCCACGCCAGCGCACAAGGCGTCACCCCGGAACCAACCTATGGCACCCAGCTACAAACCTTCGCCACGTCCGGCCTAGCGGCTGAAGCACAGCTCCGCCTGACCTACCGCACGCATACCGTCGCACTCAGCGGCGGCGAGCAAGCAGAACTGCGCCAGCCGGTCTATCAACTGGTCAACCCTGCCTATGGCGCACTGCATCCGCAGACTCGGCTGTCGCCACGACTGGCTCCGGCCATGATCGGGCTGGGATTGCTGGAGTTGATTCCCGAGGCCGACATTCTGCGTCGTGAAGATGCGGATGACCGCAATGGCGACGGCATCTCCGGTCGTGCCAATCGGGTTTACCACCCCGACCATGATCAGCCTCAGCTGGGCCGGTTCGGCTGGAAAGCAGGGCAGCCCGACCTGCGCCTGCAGAACGCCAGTGCGCTGAATACCGATATCGGCATTTCCAACCCTGACTACCCACGCCCGAGCGGTGACTGCACCTCGGCACAGCCTGCCTGCCTGAACGCTCCCAACGGCAACACGGCCGCTCAGGGTGGCCTTGAAGCTTCCGCCGAGATGATGGCGGTACTGCTGTTCTACACACAGCATCTGGCGGTTCCACCACGGCGTAACGTCCAGCATCCCGAAGTGAAGGCAGGGGAGCGGTTGTTCAATGAGACCGGTTGCAGCCAGTGCCACACGCCCACCCAGCGCACCGGTCCCGATCCTGACCGTCCGGCACTGAGCAACCGGTCAATCCAGCCCTATACCGACCTGCTGCTGCATGATATGGGCGCAGGCCTGGCCGACCACCGCCCCGAGTTTGCCGCCAATGGCCGTGAATGGCGCACTCCGCCGCTCTGGGGATTGGGCCGCCACCAGGCGGTCAGCGGTGAGCGCGCCCTGCTGCATGACGGCCGTGCTCGCACCCTGACTGAAGCAATTCTATGGCACGGCGGTGAAGCCGGGAACGCACGCGAACAGTTCCGTCAACTGGCCCCCGAACAACGCAACCAACTGATCCTGTTTCTGGAGTCTCTCTGATGCAATCAAACCCTACCCGCATGTGGCCGCTCTGGCTGCTCGCCAGTGCATTGATCCTGATGGCGGGCATGGTCCACGCCGCCGGGCCGGCACCGGACTGGTCGACCTTCAATCATCAGGCCGTACAGCAACATATCCTGCCACGCTATGCACAACTGGACAGCAGCACCGCCAGGCTGGCCGCCAGCACCGAAGCCCTGTGTCAGGCCCCCTCCATCGACACGCTGGAACAGGCGCGTCGCGACTGGCATGACGCCATGCAGGCCTGGCAGGGCATTCAGCATGTGCAGTTTGGCCCGGTGCAGTTTCTGATGCGCAGTTTCGGCCTGCAGTTCTGGCCCGACCGCAAGAACATCGGTGCCCGCCAGCTGCGCCAGGCACTGACCTCAGAACAGCCCTATGATGCCGAATTTTTCCGGCAGGCCAGCGTCTCCATTCAAGGTTTTCCCGCGCTGGAGCGCCTGCTGTTCGCCGATGACGCACTGGAGCACCTGCAACGCGGTCGTCATTGTGAACTGACCCGCACCATTGCAGGCCATGTGGCGCAGATGAGCCACGCCATCCACAGTGAGTGGCAGGCACAGGCCAGTGGCGAGTTTATCGCCGACCAGGATACCGACATTGCCGCTGAACTGGCGGTCGAGCTGATGGCTTCGCTGGTGGAGCCGATTGAAGCGGTGCGCGACAGCAAACTGCTCAAACCGATGGGGGACACGGCTGCGGCGGCCAGACCCAAATTGCTGGAAAGCTACCGCAGCGGCAGCTCGCTGGCCAACATCCGCAGCAACCTGGCCGCCCTGGATACGCTTTATCAAGGCACCGAACCGAGCGTGGATGACCTGCTGCAGCAGGCCGGTGCCGCTGAACTGGCAGAAGCGATCCGCACCCGTTTTGCCACGATCCAGCACAAGCTGAGCCAAATCGACATACCGTTAAGCACCGCGATCACCCAACCGGACACACATGCTGAACTGATGGCAATCACCACCCAACTCAAGCAGCTGAGTGAACAGCTGGACAGCGCCATGGACGTACTCGGCATCCAACTGGGGTTCAACAGCCGTGATGGAGACTGATCGCCGCCGCTTTCTCGGCCTGCTGGCCGCTGGCCTGCTGTTGCCCGCCACCCGAGTATTGGCCACCGACCACACCCATAACCTGCTGGTCAGTGCTGCCAGCGACCGCCACCAGCACTGGTTGCTGGTGACCGATGTCGAGGGTCAGACCCGCCTGCGCCACCCGCTGCCCGAACGTGCCCACCATGTAGAGCTGCACCCTCAGCAGCCCTGGGCAGCCGCCGTGGCACGCCGCCCGGGCCGTTTCATCGAAGTGGTCGACTATACAAGCGGGCAGCAGGTCAAACGGATCGACGCCGGTGACGGCCACCATTTTTATGGCCATGCCCTGTTTACGCCGGATGGACGCTGGCTGGTCAGTACCGAGAATGAGGTGGCCAGCGGGCAAGGGCAGGTCGTCATCCGTGATGTAAACAACCACTTCGCCCAGGCAAGCCGCATACCGAGCTTTGGGGTCGGACCGCATGAGTTGTTATTGAATGGCGGCGAAGTGATTGTCGCCAACGGCGGCATCCTGACCCGCCCGGACCGGGGCCGTGAGAAGCTCAACCTGGACAGCATGCAACCCTCACTGGCCTACATCGACCTCAAGTCCGGAACGCTGCTGGAGCAGGTCAACATGACTGCCGAAAATCATCAACTCAGCATCCGCCACATCGACCGCAACGCTGAGGGAACAGTAGTGATTGCCCTGCAATCGCAGGGGCCTGTCGACGCCAACAAACCATTGGTCGCGCTGCATCGGCGTGGCAAGCCGCTGAAACTGCTGCGCGCACCGGAGCCGATCAACAACCAGATGGAACAGTACGCCGGCAGTGCCCGCATCGACCGCTCCGGCACGATCGCCGCAATCTCCGCTCCACGCGGCAACCTGATTACCTTCTGGGATATCAAGCAGGACCGCTTTCTCACCGCCATGCGCTGCCGCGACGGCTGCGGCCTTGCCGCCACGGACCGGGCCGGGGAGTTTCTGGTCAGCTCAGGCATCGGCCATCTGTATCGCATGCGGCCGCAGGACGGGCTACGTGAACGCCTGCCTCTGGACCCGCTGGCCGCCCGTCTGGCCTGGGACAACCATCTGAATATGCGCTTCGGCCCGGTATAGGCATGCGGGCAATATACTGGCTGGCGATTTCCACCCTGGGCCTGTGCGGGGAGCTCCCAGCTCAGGCAGCTGCTTTCTCCGCAGACGTTTATCGGCAGCCCCAACAGCGTTGGCCAGAGGCGGTCATCCATAAGGAAGCAGGCCCGGTATCTGAGCTGGCCCCTTTGCCTGAACTACCACCGGCTATATGGCACACAGAAGCCACCGAAACACTGGGCCGGCAGTTGTTTTTCGACCCTCGGCTGTCCGGCTCCGGTCAGATTGCCTGCGCCAGCTGCCATGACCCGGATTTAGGCTGGGCCGACGGTCGACGTTTTGCCTTTGGCCACAACCGTCAGGCAGGCAATCGCAATAGTATGAGCATTCTCAATGCCGCCTGGTTTGACCAACTGTTCTGGGATGGCCGTGCCAACGGATTACTCGCCCAGGCACTACAGCCAATTACTAACCCCATAGAGATGAACGCCGAGCTGGAGCAGGTACTGGCCAAGCTCAATCGCATTCCGGGTTACCGCACCTCTTTTGCTGAAGCTTTCGGACCTGGGCCCATTGATGCCGACCAGCTGGCCAAGGCACTGGCTGCATTTGAGCGCCGTATCGTTTCCCGCCCTAATCGTTTAGACCGTTTCATTTCCGGGCAATACAACGCCTTGGATGACCGAGAAATTTTCGGTCTCCACCTCTACCGTACCAAAGCTGGCTGCCTCAACTGCCACAGCGGTGCCTTGTACTCGGACCGCCGGTTTCACCACACAGGTTTGAGCTACTACGGCCGTCAATATCAGGACAGCGGCCGCGAGCAAGCCACGGGCAGGGCAGAGGACCGAGGCAAGTTCCGCACGCCCAGCTTACGTGACCTGGCCTACACATCCCCATGGATGCACAATGGGTTCTTTCCCAATTTGCGCGGTATTCTCAATATGTACAATGCCGGCATGATCGGCAATAGCCAATTGCATCCGGAATTGCCACCCCTATCGCCACTGATTCAGCCCCTACAGCTCACCCCCTCTGAACTTGAGGCGCTTGAAGCCTTTTTACACACTCTGAGCCAGAGCCCGATTGTCGTACGGTCGCCCATTCTGCCAAAGAGCCCACCCAAGAACTGAATGATACAGACGGTATAATCAGAACCATAAAAACACAAATGGAAATGATTCTCGAAATCAGTTAGATTGGCTTTAGTGGCTTGTTAAATACTATCCCTGACGACTGGCCACTCTATCAACCTGCTTGCAAAGGAAGTTCCATGCGTGCCCTGATGTCCTTAACACCACTGATCGCCATACTCGCTGGTCTCCATGCTGCATCCGTCTCCGCCAACCACCCTCCATCCGTGACCGCTGCCACACCTTGTCGCGACAACTCTACTGATACGGCCTGCCCACAGGTGCTGCCCGCTATTAAGGTCAGAGGTCAAGCATTGCCTGCAGGCCTCCAAGTACTGAATCATGAGCTGATCGAGCAACTTCCCACCGGCGAAGGGAACTTGGCCGATTTGCTGCGCATCAATCCAGCGGTAGACTTCTCCCGCAGTAGCCGCGGATCAGCTAACAGCGGTGTCATGCGCCCGGAAGAGTTTTCCTTCCACGGTCAGGCCTACTATCAAAATCTTTTCATGATCGATGGTATTGGGGTCAACAACGACATCAACCCTGCTTCAGGCAACAGCGATTTCGGTACTCCCGGACTGACTAGGCCCACAGGTGGCAGCTCACCTCAGGGCTATTATCTCGATGTCGGCTTGCTTGATCAGGTCGAGATCTATGACAGCAACGTGCCGGCCAGTTTTGGCGGTTTCACCGGCGGGGTGGTCAGCGCCAAAATGAAACGTTACGACGGCGGCGATTTTGTTGACCTGCGCTACGGTATTCAGCGTGATGAATGGGAATCCTTCCATATCGCCCCCCGGGACGTGGATGACTTTGATAATGCCGCCGGTTATGACGCCGAATTTACCCCAATTTACCGCAAAGACAGTTACAGTCTGTCGGCACAACAGGGCTTGACCGCACGCAGTGGCCTGACTCTGGGGCTGAGCCGCCGTAGTTCCGCCTTCCTGCAAACCACCCCAGACGGAGATCCGGTCTATTTCAATGACCGCATCGACAACATACACGCTCGCGTTGATACCCAATGGAGTGAGCGACTGGATACGGGGATCAGTCTGCGCTATTCGGAGCGCCACCACGATGGCATCACCTCGCCAGTCTATGACGACCCTTATACCAAAGACCACAGCGGCATCGGCTTGGGCGGCAACCTGGAGTATCAATTGGCAGCTGGCCAAACTTTTACCCTCGACATGGGCCTGGATCGTAACGAAGACACTCTGGACTCAGCCCGTTCAATCTCTGTGATCGACCTGTCCAGTGGTGAAAAATACGGCGGCTTCGGCGATATCGATCAGCACCAGACCCGCCTGAGCCTGGCCCCCAAGCTGGAACTGAGGCCCGTACACAACGGTAACCTTGAACACCGTATCACCCTCGGCGGTGAACTGCGTTATGTGGATGCACGCTACAGTCGACCGGAAAATGTGGACAACTATTTTTATCTGGCCTCCGGAAGCCTGTCACGTCATAGCCGCTACGCCCGAGGCGATGTCGCCGTGAACTACCTGAGCCAAGCGCTGTATGTGGATGATCGCATCCGCTGGCATAATGTCGATCTACGTCTAGGTCTGCGTGCCGACTACAACGGCTGGCTGGGCAATCTCGACTTTGCCCCCCGGCTCAGTGCTGATTGGGATCTATTCGGCAACGGCCACACCCGACTGCTGGCCGGTGCCAACCGCTACTATGGCCGCAGTTTTCTGCAATATGCCATCAACGATGCCCTTCAGGGTCTGTACACCCAAACGACCTACCGACCCGATGGCACAGTGCTTCGAATCAAACAGGGTGTCGACAGCTCTGGCCAACTGGATCTGTCGACACCCTATTCAGACGAGCTAATGCTGGGCTGGGTCCAGCAAGCAGGCCCCTTCAATAGCACGCTCAAGCTCGTACGACGCGACAGCCATGATGGTGTACGCAAGGTGGACCACAATGATCTGACTTACTACGATAACGGTGGCCTCAGCAACACCACCAGTATCACTTGGGAACTGGACCACGCCGATCACCCATTGCGCATCGGTAACAGTGCTACCGTGGCACGACTGGCACTGGGCTGGAAAGACAGTACCAGTAACAGCCAAGATGATGATGGTTACGAAGGCAAGATCGATACCAATCCGGTTTTCTACCAAGGCCGCCTGATCGACAGCAGCGACCTGCCCGCCTGGGATTACAATATTCCGCTCAGCGTTAGTTTGAGTAGCATTACCCAAGTAGCGACCTGGAATCTGACCTGGTCCAATGTCGTCAACCTGCGCAACGGCGGTGTTATCGCGCGCGACACTCGCGATAACACCGCTGACGGTTACGATATCTATGACGATGTGGCCCTGAACGATCTGGTTACCCTAGACACCAAACTACAATGGAAACCCAAACTCTGGTCAGACCACCAGGGTTACCTGATGGTCGAAGTGAGCAATGTGTTCGACGATGTAATCAGCACCAAAACCGGTGACTCACAATATATCAGTGACCTATACACCCCCGGCCGCAAGGTCTGGCTGGAAATGGGGCTGCGTTTTTAACCCGACTGCACCCGCGTTAACAGGATGACGAAGCTCGCTTATCATGCCTTTGCCTTGGCCAGTTCGCGCAAGCGCTTGACCACCAGCGCATTGATGCTGCGCTGGGTGAAGTGGCCATCGGCCTTGCGCGCCCCGGCGGTACGCCCCATCAGGAGTTCAAGGCACTCATCGACGCTGCTCACCGCATGAATATGGAAAAGCCCGTCTTCCACGGCTTGCACCACTTCGGCCTTGAGCATCAGATTGCGGCCGTTGGCCTTGGGAATCACACAGCCCTGCCAACCGGTCAGGCCACGGGTTTTGCACAGATGAAAGAAACCCTCAATCTTCTCGTTGACGCCACCAATGGCCTGCACCTCACCGTACTGGTTGATCGAACCAGTGATGGCAAACTGCTGCCGGATGGGAATGTGGGTCAGGGCGGAGATCAGGGTACAGATCTCCGCCAGTGAAGCACTATCGCCGTCCACATAGCCATAGGACTGCTCCATGGCCAGACTGGCTGACAGGGTCAGCGGGAAATCACCGGCATAGGTATGGCCGAGAAAACCGGACAGGATCAGTACCCCCTTGGAATGGATCGGCTGACCCAAGGTCACTTCACGCTCGATATCGACGATGCCCTTGTTGCCCGGATGTACGGTGGCGGTGATCCGGGCCGGGCTGCCGAAGGAAACATCGCCCACCTGCAGCACGGTCAGCCCGTTGGACTTGCCGATCGCCTCGTCATCGGTATCGATCAATACCGTTTCGTTGAGGATGCTCTCCAGTATTTTTTGTGACAGCCGTCCGGTACGGCGCTCCTTCGCTTCCAGCGCCAGCTCCACATGCTCGGCGTTGATCTGAGTATCACCCTGTTCACGGCGACGGAAGTCGGATTCACAGAGGAGATCCACCAGCTCGCCCACGTGGGCGGAAAGCAGATCCTGATCCCCGGCCAGACGCGAACTGTGCTCTACCAGCCGAGCGACCGCACGACGGGTCAGGGGCGCCAGGCTCTCTTCGGTCGCCAGCGTCTTCATCAGCCGCGCATATTGCCGGATGGAGTGGGGCGTACGGTGTACATCCTCGTCAAAATCCACCACCACCCGGAACATCTTCTCGAAATCGTGATCCAGCTCCTGCAGCAGGTAATAGGTGTCACGTTCGCCCACCAGTACCACTTTGACCTTCAGGTTTGCAGGCTGCGGGCTCAAGGTAATGGCGCTGATCCCGGCATATTCACTGACCGGATTTTCGATGCGGATCTCATGCGCCTTGAGCGCACGCTTGAGCGCGGCATAGACGAACGGTTGCTCCAGCAGCTTCTCTGCCTCCAGCACCAGGTAGCCGCCATTGGCACGGTGCAGGGCACCGGAGCGGATCAGGGTGTAGTTGGTGACCATGGAGCCCATTTCGCTGACGTATTCGACTCGGCCGAACAGGTTTTCGTAGCTGGGGTGCGACTCGTACACCACCGGCGCGCCCTTGGTCTTGTTGTTGTCGACCAGCAGGTTGAGACCATAACTCTGTTCCAGATACTCGCGGCGTACCACATCGCTTTTCGCCTCCAGTGCACCGTCTTCGCCGACCAGGTCTCCGGCGTTACGGATCAGGTCAGCTTCGACGTGCTTGAGGTAATCAACGATACCGCCGATATTCGCATACTTGTCGCGTACAGGCTGGATCAGTGGCTCCACCGCCTGACGACCGGTTTCTCGGTCCAGCACCCGCATCTGTTCGGCCGCCTCGCGCCGCCATATCGGCAAGCCGGTCAAACTGTCATTGAGCATCTCCTCCAGCTCGGCGATATGGGCCTGAAAGGCATCGCGCTCCGCTTCGGGCAATTGGGAGAAAACCGCCTCGTCCATGGCCTGACCATTGGCCACCGGCGTGAACCCCACGGTAGCGCCGTCACGGTAGACCGCAATGTTGTATTCACGCCCCTTGCGCTCAACACGGTTCAGCGCGTCGTCGTAGTGGCGGTTGAATTCGCGTTCGATCTGGCTCTTCATGCGCTGGTAGGCCGGGCCTTCGAAGGCTGCGGGCAGCTCGGCCAGAATGGCATCGAGCAGGTGGCGGATATCACGCTTGAGCTGCGTCGCCTTGCCCGCCGGCAATTCCAGAACCACGGGATAGCGGTTGTCGTTGAGGTTGTTCAGGTAGCACCAGTCGCTGGGCTTGTGCTGCTTCTTGGCCGATGTTTTCAGGCTTTCCATGGCGAAGGAGAAACGGCCGGTATGCGGGTTGCCCATTACGAACAGGTTATAGCCGGGGCGCTGCATGCCGATGCCGAAGGCCATGGCTTCAATGGCACGGTCCTGACCAAAAAATCCGGCAAAGGGTTCCAGAGATTCCGTGGTCTTGAAGGGCAGGAGTTCCGGGTCGCAGGTACGATAGAGCGCCTCAGGCGCCAATGGCAGGTGCTTGTCCATGCGCGTACTCCACTAACAGAGAGATGTCCCTCTGTTATACCGCCTCGCGTTTGCAGGATGCAAGACGGCCAGTAGAAAACGCGTTCAGATTCAGTGGACTAGCCTGACCTGAACACGAATGTCTCAGGCCAGGCTGGAAGCTGTTTCAGCCCGCCTGCAGGGCTGCGCGCAGATCAGCAATCACCGGTGCGGTATCCGGCCGCACCCCGCGCCAGATGCGGAAGGATTCTGCAGCCTGCTCGACCAGCATCCCCAGGCCGTCAATGACCCGCCCGGCATTCAGCTCCGCCGCCCAGCGACAGAAGGGCGTCGGCTCGGCCGCATACATCATGTCGTAACAGGCGGTTGTCGACCCCACCGTGGCGGCGGGAATTGGCGGCAGTTCACCCTGCAGGCTGGCCGAGGTACCGTTGATGATGACATCAAACGTCTCGGCAGGAACCTGCTCAAAACCACACGCCTGCACACGGCCATCGTCGGCAAACAGCTCGGCCAGCGTTTCGGCTCGGGCCGGTGTACGGTTGGCAATCAGGATCGACGCCACGCCGGCGGCCAACAGCGGCTGCAACACGCCACGCACGGCACCACCGGCACCCAGTACCAGTACCCGCGCATTGCTCAACTGTACGCTGTTGTTATCGGCCAGATCGCGCACCAGCCCGAGTCCATCGGTGTTGTCACCGGCGATACGACCGTCCTCAAGCCGGTACAGGGTGTTCACCGCACCGGCCAGCTCGGCGCGGTCGCTGCGCCACTGCGCCAGTGCCCAGGCCCGCTCCTTGAACGGCACGGTAATGTTAAGTCCCTTGCCGTCGCCCTGCAGAAAGCACTGCACCGCCGTCTCGAAGACGGCTTCCTCGATGTGTTCAGCGGTATAGATCAGATCCTGCCCGGTCTGCCCGGCAAAGCGGGCATGGATCTGCGGTGACTTGCTGTGCGCGATCGGGTTGCCGAACACGGCATAGCGGTCATTCATCTCAGACCTCCAGCCAGTTGCGCGGCTGCAGGTAACGTTCGTACAGCACGACTTCTTCGGTACCCGCTTCGGGCTTCCAGTCATAGTCCCAGCGCACTTCCGGCGGCAGCGACATCAGAATCGACTCGGTACGGCCGCCGGATTGCAGTCCGAACAGGGTGCCCCGATCCCACACCAGGTTGAACTCGACGTAACGGCCACGACGGTGCAGCTGGAAGTCGCGCTGACGTTCGCCGTAAGGCGTGTCCTTGCGTTGCTCGATGATCGGCACGATCGCCGGGGTATAGGCATCGCCGATGGCACGCATCAGGGCGAAGCTGTCGTCAAAGCCCAGCTCGTTGAGGTCATCAAAGAACAGACCACCGATACCACGTGGTTCCTGGCGGTGCTTGAGGTAGAAGTAGTCGTCGCACCACTGCTTGAAGCGCGGATAAATATCGTCACCGAAGGGCGCACAGGCATCATGGGCCATCTGGTGCCAGTGACGACAGTCATCATCATTGCCGTAGTAGGGGGTCAGGTCGAAACCGCCGCCGAACCACCATACGGGCTCTTCACCCTCTTTTTCCGCAATGAAGAAGCGAACGTTGGCGTGGGAAGTGGGTACATAGGGGTTGTGCGGGTGGATCACCAGGGACACGCCCATCGCCTCAAAGCTGCGGCCCGCCAGTTCCGGACGGTGCGCTGTGGCTGAAGCGGGCAGGGAGACACCATGAACGTGGGAGAAATTGACGCCACCTTTCTCGATCACCGCGCCCTGACTGATCACGCGGGTACGGCCACCACCGCCTTCGGCCCGTTCCCAGCTGTCTTCAGCAAAGCGGCCTTCGCCATCTGCCTGTTCAAGGGCTGCACAGATACGGTCCTGCAATCCGAGCAGATACTCTTTGACCTGTTGCACGTCAGGTGCCGACATACGCTTTCTCCACACTTTCGAAACAATGTTAGCGAACGCTTACTACGCCCGAATGGTCTGCATATCTTGAATATTACGAATCACCGTCGGCTTGTCCAACCCTCCCAGCTCACCGGGGATTATGAAGTCGAGGCTTGAGCCGAAGTAAGCACTGACTTTCAATTTTGACCTTGCCGGCTCTGCCGCACTGCGATTGGCCGAAGTCGATACAATGGGACCGCCATAGGCGTGACACAGCGCCTGTACCAACGGATGCGCACTGACCCGCACGGCTACAGGGCTGTGACAACCCTTGACCCAACGTGGCACCAGATTCTTTGGGTCAGGCAACAGCCAGGTGTTTGGCCCCGGCCAGGTGTCACGCAAACATTGACGCTGCGCTGCACTCAACGGCGCCAGCAGCGGTTCGATCTGAGACTCATCCGCGGCAACCAGAATCAGCCCCTTGTGTTCAGGGCGTCGCTTGAGTTCCAGCAGCCGTTGTACGGCCTGACGATTATAGGGATCACAGCCCAGCCCCCAGACCGCTTCGGTCGGGTAGGCGATAACGCCGCCGCTATTGAGACAGCGGACCGCTTCCTTGAGTTGCCAGTGATTCATGGTTACACCACCGCGAAGAAGGGATGCGCAGAGCGGTGTGATCACCGCTCCGGCGGGTAGATACAGGTTATGCGCCGCCTCAGCCTTGTAACTGGGCGATGCTCCAGTCAAAGACCACCTTGTCCGCCTCATCGACCATTGCCTGCAACGCCTGCAGGCTGTCGATCAGGGAAGCGACATCGGCACGGCAGATGTTAACGTGGCCAACCTTACGTCCCGGACGGATCTCCTTGCCGTACCAGTGCACATGTACGCCCGGCACCTGTAGCCACTCGGGTTTCCAGTCACGGCCCAGCAGGTTGTACATCACCGACACGCCGTCCACCGGCGGGGTGATCAGCGGCAGGTCGGCCAGCGCCCGCAGATGCAACTGAAACTGGCTGATCGCCGAGCCTTCCTGAGTCCAGTGACCGGAGTTATGGACACGCGGTGCCAGCTCATTGACCAGCAGCTTGCCATCGACCACGAAACACTCCATCGCCATTACGCCGATGTAGTCTTCGTCGTCCATGATTCGACCCAACCAGGCTTCAGCGTCCGCCTGCTGTTCAGCCGGTACCGGCAGATTGGCGACACTGGCGCGCAGGATGCCGTTTTCGTGCCAGTTGCGAGTCAGCGGGTAGAAGACCTTCTCGCCAGCCGCGTTGCGGGCACCCACCAGTGACACTTCATGGCTGAACGGAATCATCGCCTCGGCGATACATTCACCCGCCCACTCGGCTTCCGGCTGGTCGCCTTGCTGCCAGCGCCACTGACCACGGCCGTCATAGCCACCGCGACGGCGCTTGACGATCACCTTGTCGGCCACGGATTCCAGCTGTGCGCTCAGGTCGCCGTCTTCCAGGCTGACCCAGGGCGAGGTCGGCACCTGCAGGCGGTCCAGCAGCGCCTTCTGGCGCTGACGGTCGATCACCGCGTACAGGGCTTCAGCGTTGCGGAAGTTCGGGTGCTGCTTGAGCTGCAGACCGCTAACGCTGTCGGACCAGTGTTCGATCTCTACGGTGATGACATCATCCGCACGCAGATCCAGCTGAACATCGGCATTGGGATCTACCGGCATCACTTCCAGCTGCAGCGGTGCAGCGGCCTGCTGCAGCATCTGGCCCAGCTGGCCGTTACCGGCAACGACGATTCGTGGCAGCATGGCAATTAACCTCGCGGATCGGGATTATCGAGAACAGTCTGGGTCTGGGCCAGACGCCAGTCGGCCAGACGCTGCGCCAGCGCCTTGTCTTCGGTCGCCAGCATCTGCGCCGCCAGCAGGCCTGCATTAAAGGCACCGGCACCGCCGATCGCCAGCGTACCGACCGGGATGCCACGCGGCATCTGTACGATCGACAGCAAGCTGTCCTGGCCATTGAGTGCCTTGCTCTGCACCGGCACACCCAGTACCGGCACCAGCGTCTTGGCCGCAATCATGCCCGGCAGATGTGCCGCGCCACCGGCTCCGGCGATGATGACCTTGTAGCCGTTATCGGCGGCCTGCTCGGCAAAACGAAACATCTTGTCCGGTGTACGATGCGCAGATACCACCTCGGTGTGATAGTCGACACCCAGGGTATCCAGGATACCGGCCGCTTCTTCCATGGTGGGCCAATCTGAACGTGAACCCATCACGATCGCCACTTTTGCACTCATGTTTAACTCCCGTCTTCACTCTGACTGCGCAGCAGGGCAGGGAGCCGCCACTACACTTGCGGTCTGGCTTCCGGCCGCGCCGGAAAAAAGGAAAGGGCGCGATTATAGCAAGCACCGGGCAAAAATTCCCCACTTATAGCCGGTGAATGTCGACCGCTGCAGCGCTAGCGAATGCGGCGCACACGGGAGCCACTTAATTCGATATGGCCATCCAGTTGCAGCAGCATCAAACCCGCTTGCAACTCGGCAACCGGGAGCGCCAGCTCGGCGGCCAAGTGATCCAGCCACACACTGTCGAAGGGAATCTGCTCCAGCAACGGATCGGTCGGTGCAGGAGCGGCTGCCACATGTGAAGATGCCGGCGGTCGCTCCGGCAGTAACGCGCCCAGCAACGCACCCAGCGGCTCAATGATTTGATCCACTTGCTCGACCAGAGTGGCCCCTTCACGAATCAGGGCATGGCAGCCACGGCTCAGCGGATTATGGATGGAGCCGGGGATGGCAAACACCTCACGGCCCTGCTCCAGAGCTTGTCGAGCCGTGATCAGCGAACCGCTGCGCACGGCAGCCTCGACGACCAGTGTGCCCACCGCAAGCCCGCTGATGATGCGATTGCGTTTGGGGAAGTGGGCCGGTAGCGGCGGGGTTCCGGGGGGATATTCCGACAGAATAACGCCAGCGTTATCAAGGATCGCATCGGCCAGCGCTCGGTGCCGCTGCGGATACACTCGGTCCACACCAGTCCCGATCACCGCCACTGTCGGCCGTTGCTGGTCAACACAGGCGCGATGGGCTGCCGCATCGATACCCAACGCCAGCCCACTGACCGGCACAATACCCGACGCCGACAGAGCGGCAGCAAACTCGTAGGCCAGGCGGCAGCCTTCGCGGCTGGCCTTGCGACTGCCCACCAGCGCCAGCTGTGGCAACGAGAGCAGGCGGGCATCACCACGCAACCACACCAGCATTGGCGGGTCAGGAATCTGGTGCAGCAGTTCGGGGTAGGCGGGATCGGATAGGGTCAGCAAGCTGAAATCGTGTGCTTCGGCATCCGCCAGCATCTCTTCGGCCCGGCGATACAGTGCACCACGGCGCTGGTAGTCATGCAATGCAGCCATCGTCTGCGGACGCAGGCGACAGTGTGAAGGCAGGCCGGTTTCGGCTCGTAACAGGCGAGGGATATCAACGCCTTCCTGGCGGAGTCGCGCCAATGTCACCGGACCCAGGCCCGGCAACAGACTGGCTGCGATCCACTCCATTGGATCGCTCATGTCGTTATCCTTGCAGAATCAGGGTGCGCGCAGCTCGTCGCCGACCGAGATCACATTGGTCGCATTCAACACCAGGCCGTAGCTGACCCGCTCGAATGCCTTGAACACCATCAGTTCACCGGCACGCTCTGCCGGCAGGGTGATGATCTCGCCGTTGACCGGATCCTTGACCGCTTCACCCTTCTTATAGATGGCAAACACATGTCCCGGTTCAACACCCTCGTAGGCACCGAAACTCAGCGCCACCGCATCGAACTGGCCGATCTTGGCCACGCCGCCCAATACATCGATGATCACGCCATCCTTGAGTTCGGGGCCCGGCTGGGGCTGGAACACTGACTGGATGCGCTCGGACTGGCTCGGCAGCAGGCGGTCACGGGTACGCACCTCCTCGCGAGTCTTGCGCAGGTCCAGGGTGACAATATCCGCATCGATGGACGCCACCGACACGTCAGCGACCTTATACAACTCATAGCCCAGGAACTCGCCGGTCACCGGATGCGTATACTCACGCGAGGGGCGGTACAGCGTCTGCTGATCGACCGCTTCATCCAGCAACATACCGCGGGCATACACACGGTCACCGGCACCGGCGATGATGCTTTCATTGCGACCACCGATAACATAGGGTGCCGCTTGCAGCACATCATCTTCTGTCACCAGGTTGTCGTTAAGGAAGCTGGCGATGTCACGCAGTGGAATGGCCGGCACCGGCTGTACCAGCGGCTGTACTCGTACCTGCGGGGTCAACTTGCGGATGCCTCGACGCAGGTTGAGGCGCGGCTGCCCATCGACCCAGGTCAGATAGATCTGGTCACCCGGGTAAATCAGGTGGGGATTGTCAATCTGCGGATTGACCTCCCAGACATCCGGCCAGCGCCAGGGCGTTTGCAGGAAGCGACCCGAGATATCCCACAGGGTATCGCCCTTGACCACCACATATTCACTCGGGTGGTCTTCGTTCAGCTTCAACCGGTCTGCACGCTCGGCAGCGTTGACGGTACCTGCCAGCATCAGGCAGGCGCCGACCACGCCATACAGCAATCCTCTCATTGTTCAGCTCCCTTGTATGTTTCTGGCCTCAAACAACCCGCCGCATCCGCGTGCGCCCGGCCTGCAAAGCAATGCATTAGGCACGTTATTCAGTATAATGATGGCAGATTAATTTTTTTACCACTTAAGGGCTGGATTTTAACGTCCGGCAAAGCAGATACCTATGGCCAAGCTCAATATTCTCGAATTTCCTGATCCGCGTCTAAGAACCATCGCCGAACCGGTGACGCAAGTTGATGACGCTATCCGCCAACTGGTCGACGACATGTTCGAGACCATGTATGACGCCTCAGGTATTGGCCTGGCGGCAACCCAGGTCAATGTACACAAACGCGTCGTTACCATCGACTTGTCAGAAGACAACAGCGAACCTATGGTGCTGATCAACCCGGAATACACCGTGCTGCAGGACGAACTGGAGCCGATGCAGGAAGGTTGCCTTTCAGTACCGGGCTTCTATGAAGAAGTGCAACGACCCAACCGCATTCGACTCAAGGCGCTTGACCGCGACGGCACGCCCTATGAACGTGAAGTGGAAGGCCTGCTGGCAGTATGTATCCAGCACGAGCTGGACCATCTGAACGGCAAGCTGTTTGTCGATTACCTGACCACACTCAAGCGCAACCGTATCCGCACCAAGCTGGAAAAACAGCATCGGCTTGATGCGCAACACCAGGCCTGAGTAGTGCTGGCATGTTCCGAAACAGGTTTGCGAAGGCAAGCCTGTTTTTGTATGGAGTCCTGATTGATGAGTACCCCCCTGCGTATCGTTTTTGCCGGTACCCCCGACTTTGCCGCCGAGTGTCTGGCTGCCGTACTTCAGACCGAACATCAGGTCGTGGCAGTCTATACCCAACCCGACCGCCCCTCGGGGCGAGGGCGCAAGCTGCATCCGGGGCCGGTGAAAACACTGGCACTGGAACATGATCTGCCGGTATATCAGCCGCTGTCGCTCAAGGATGCCGAGCAACAACAGATCCTTGCTGAGCTTAATGCCGACCTGATGATCGTCGTAGCCTATGGTCTGTTGCTGCCGCAAGCGGTACTCGACATTCCGCGATTGGGCTGCATCAATGTTCATGCCTCCCTGCTGCCGCGCTGGCGCGGGGCTGCACCGATCCACCGAGCATTGCTGGCAGGGGATACTGAAACCGGTATCACCATCATGCAGATGGACGCCGGGCTGGATACCGGTGCCATGTTGAACAAAGCCACCTGTGCCATTGATGACAACGATACCAGTGGCACCTTGCATGACCGCCTGGCCGTGCTCGGCGCTGAGCTGCTGGTCAGCACGCTGGCTCCACTCGCTGCAGGCACCCTGGCACCCGAACCGCAGGATGACCAACTGGCCAACTATGCGCACAAGCTGGACAAGCAGGAGGGCCTGATCGACTGGACCCTGCCCGCTGCAGAAATCCTGCGCCGCATCCGTGGTTTCAACCCTTGGCCCGTCTGCTTTACTCGCCTGGGCGATGACAACCTGCGGATCTGGTCCGCCGAGCCTGACCAGCAGGGCAGTGATGCTGCTGCCGGTACCATTCTCGCCGCCGACGGCCAGGGCATCCATGTTGCCTGTGGTCAGGGCACCCTGCGGCTGACCCAGCTGCAATTGCCAGGCGGCAAGGCACAACCCGTAAAAACACTGTTGAATGCTCACAAGGAGCGCTTTGCGCCGGGGGTTAAACTTGGCTGATACCATCAACATTCGTGCCATGGCCGCCAACGTCATGGCACCGCTGCTGCGTCAGCATGGCTCGCTCAACACCCACCTGCCCAGCGCGCTGCAACATTGCCCCCCGCAGGACCGGGCACTGCTGCAACAGCTTTGCTATGGCAGCATGCGCGAATTTTTCCGGCTGCAGGCATTGGCCGCCTGTCTGTTGAAAAAGCCGTTCCGCAGTGAAGACATGGACCTGCAGGCACTGCTGCTGATTGGTCTGTGGCAGCTCAGATCCAGCCGTATTCCGGCACATGCCGCGCTGCATGAAACCGTTGAAGCCACGCTTGTACTCAACAAGCCCTGGGCCACGAAACTGTTCAACGCCGTGTTGCGCCGCTACCAGCGTGAGCACAAGACCCTGGAACAGCAGCTGGCGAATGACCCCTGTTTCACGTGGAACCATCCGCAATGGTTCATCAGCAAGCTCAGCCACAACTGGCCCGAGCATTGGCAGGACATCCTCGCGGCCAATGACGAGCAGGCTCCCCTGACACTGCGAACCAACACCCGCCGCCAGTCACGCCAGCAGGCACTTGAACGACTGGAAACCGCAGGCATTGAAGCCACTGCCACCCCCTTTAGTGAGGTCGGCCTGACTCTTGCCCAGGCCATGGATGTCGAGGCCATTCCCGGCTTCAGCGAGGGTGATCTCAGCGTGCAGGACGAAGCCGCCCAGCTGGCCGCCACCTTGCTCGCGACCGAACCCGAACAGCGCGTTTTGGATGCCTGCGCCGCGCCCGGTGGCAAGTTATGTCATCTGCTGGAAGCAACGCCACGCTTGCAAGATGTTGTGGCCGTTGAGCTGGAACCTGCACGCGCCCAGCGCATCACCGACAACCTGCAGCGCCTGGGCCTGGAGTTGGAGTGCAAGGTGTTGACCGCCGACGCCAGCAGCAGCGACTGGTGGGATGGGCAGCCCTTCGACCGAATCCTCATTGATGCCCCATGCAGCGGCACCGGGGTTATCCGCCGTCATCCCGATATCAAGTGGCTGCGCCAAGGCGAGGATGTCAACGCACTGGCTCAGGTTCAGCTCAACATCCTGACCAACCTCTGGCAGATGCTGTCACCCGGGGGCCGTCTGGTGTATGCCACCTGTTCCGTCTTCAGTCAGGAAAATGAACGCATCATCGGGCGTTTCCTGAAACAGCATGCTGATGCCCGACACCAGCCGATTGATGCGGACTGGGGTGAAGAACGCCCCTTCGGTCGTCAGCTGTTCCCACAGATCGGCGGACATGACGGCTTCTACTATGCGGTGCTGAGCAAAGTGACGGACGGCTGAGCTTATGAAAATCATCATTCTGGGTGCCGGGCAGGTGGGCGGTTCATTGGCGGAACATCTGGCCAATGAAGCCAATGACATCACCGTGATCGATACCGACAGCGCACGCCTGCGCGAGCTGCAGGATCGCCTCGATATTCGCACCATTGAAGGCAAGGCATCTTACCCCAGCGCACTGGAACAAGCCGGTGCCCAGGATGCCGACATGCTGATCGCCGTGACCAACAGTGACGAAGTCAACATGGTCGCCTGTCAGATCGCCCGCACCCTGTTCAACGTACCGACCAAGATCGCCCGTGTACGCGAACACGATTACCTGCAGCATAACCAGGCCATTTTCGGCGACAAGGGCATTCCCGTCGATGTACTGATCAGTCCGGAAGAGCTGGTCACTCAGCACATCAAGCGGATGATCCAGTACCCTGGTGCCCTGCAGGTACTCGACTTCGCTTCTGGACAGGCCCAGCTGGTCGCAGTCAAGGCGTATTATGGCGGGCCGCTGGTGGGCCGCGAAATCTCCTTTCTGCGCTCGCACATGCCCAACATCGATACCCGTGTGGCCGCGATTTTCCGTCAGGACCACCCCATGATCCCGAAGGGAGATACGGTGATCGAAGCCGATGACGAGGTGTTCTTCATCGCTGCCCGCCGCGATATCCGTGCGGTAATGAGTGAGCTGCGCCGTCTCGACCGCTCCTACAAACGGATCATGATTGCCGGGGGCGGCAATATCGGTGCGCGTCTGGCCGGCTCGCTGGAGAACGATTACCAGGTCAAGCTGATCGAGCGCAACATGGAGCGCTGCAATCTGTTGGCACGAGACCTGAACAACACCATCGTGCTGCATGGCAGTGCCTCCGACCGCGATCTGCTGGTGGAAGAGAACATCGAAGATACCGATGTGTTCTGCGCTTTGACCAACGACGACGAAGCCAACATCATGGCGTCGATGCTGGCCAAGCGTCTGGGCGCACGCACGGTGATGACGCTGATCAACAACCCCGCCTATGTGGACCTGGTGCAGGGCGGTGTCATCGATATCGCCATCTCGCCGCAGCAGACCACTATCGGTGCGCTGCTGACCCACGTACGCCGTGGTGATGTGGCTGCCGTACACTCATTGCGCCGTGGAGCCGCCGAGGCACTGGAAGCGGTCGCTCACGGTGACAAGCGCAGCTCACGGGTTGTCGGCCGCGCCATTGAAGAGATCGATCTGCCACCGGGCAGCAGTATCGGTGCCATTATCCGCGGCAGTGAAGTGCTAATCGCACATGATGATCTGGTCATCGAAAACGACGACCATGTCATCCTGTTCCTGGTCGACAAGCGGCGCATTGCGGAAGTGGAGCGTCTGTTCCAGGTTGGTCTGGCCTTCTTCTGAGGTTTTGTCGATGCATTTTCAAGTGATTCTGCGCATTCTGGGTATTCTGCTGATGATCTTCAGCATCACCCAGCTGCCGCCTCTGGCGGTGTCACTCTATTACCAGGACATGACCCACTGGGCGTTCATGACCGCTTTCATCATCACCCTGCTGACCGGTTTCATTATCTGGGTACCCGTCTATTCGGTACGACAGGAACTCAGCATCCGTGACGGCTTTCTGGTCACGGTACTGTTCTGGACGGTACTGGGGGTGTTCGGTTCGCTGCCGTTGATGCTGTCCGAACAACCGGGGCTGTCAGCCGTGGACGCCGTGTTTGAGTCGGTCTCCGGCCTGACCACGACCGGTGCCACGGTGATGACCGGACTGGACTCTCTGCCGCACTCGATTCTCTATTACCGCCAGCAACTGCAGTGGCTCGGCGGCATGGGGATCATCGTGCTGGCAGTGGCCATTCTGCCGATGCTCGGCATCGGTGGCATGCAGCTGTACCGCGCCGAAACTCCGGGGCCGGTGAAAGACAACAAACTGACCCCGCGCATCACCGAAACCGCCAAGGCACTCTGGTACATCTACCTGTCGTTGACCGTTGCCTGTGCGCTGGCCTACTGGCTCGCTGGCATGAGCCTGTTCGACGCCATCGGCCACAGCTTTTCCACGGTCGCCATCGGCGGCTTCTCTACCCATGATGCCAGCATCGGGTATTTCGACAGCGCTGCCATCGAGGCGATCGGCATCTTCTTCATGGTGGTCGCCGGGATCAACTTCGCCTTGCACTTTTTTGCCTGGCGCCACCATACCCTGATGCACTATCTACAAGACTCGGAAGTGAGGTTCTACCTGTCACTGTTGGGCCTGATAACCCTGCTGACGCTGTTTGTGCTGGTAATGACCGAGACTTATCCGGCGGTGGAATCACTGCGCAAGGCCGCCTTCATGGTCGTGTCCGTCGCCACTACTACCGGTTTTGCTACCGCCGATTTTGCGCACTGGCCAGCGATGCTGCCGTTCATGCTGTTCGTGCTGGCGTTTGTCGGCGGCTGCGCCAGCTCAACCGCCGGCGGCATGAAGGCGATTCGCGTGCTGTTGATCCTGAAACAGGGCTACCGTGAAATCCTGCGCCTGATTCACCCCAACGCGGTGATCCCGGTGAAGCTGGGCCAACGCCCGATTCCGGATCGTATTTTGCAGGCGGTCTGGGGCTTCTTTTCGGTCTACTTGATCGTCTTTGTAGTGATGCTGATCGCATTGCTTGCGACCGGGCTGGATCAGGTCACGGCCTGGTCAGCCGTGGGCGCGACACTGAATAACCTGGGTCCGGGGCTGGGCGACGTGGCCGCCCACTATGGCGACCTCAACCCGACCGCCAAGTGGATTCTGTGCCTGGCCATGCTGCTGGGACGCCTTGAGGTGTTCACCATGCTGGTACTGTTTACCCCGGCATTCTGGCGACGCTGATCAGTCGTAAAAGCGGGGCGCGCCCTCTGGGCGCGTACTGAAACGACGATATTCCCACTGGTACTGGGCGGGCAGGGCACGAACACAAGCTTCCACCGAGCGGTTCATCGCCGCAGTCGCCTCTTCCAGATTACGGCTGTTGATCGCCTCATCAGCCGCAACGAAGTGCAGGTCGAAACCTTTCGCATCGGCCAGACGCTCGGCATAGCCACAGACCACCACCGCGCCGGTCTGCGCCGCCAGCTGTGGCAGCAGTTTCATGGTCAGCGCCTGTACACCGAAGAAGGGCACATGGATGCCGCCACTGGCATCCGGTTCCTGATCCGGCAGAATACCGACCATCTCACCTCGGCGCAGCGCCTTCATCACCATCCGCACTCCGCGGGTATCCGCCGGTGCCATCCGCGTCCCCAGGCGGGCACGCATGCGCTTGATCAGGTCATCCATCAACTTCATCCGCGGCGGCTTGTACATGGCCGTGAACGGATAGTGGGCGGACAGATAGAGGTTCAACACCTCCCAATTACCCAGATGCGGGGCGATCAGGATCACGCCCTTACCGGCAGCAACGGCATCGCGCACCAGCGCTTCGTTATGCACCTGACGGACTTTTTTCAGCGTTCGCGGTGCCGGCCACAACCAGGCCATGCCGGTTTCGCACAGGGAGCAGCCGGTCTGCTGCAGACTCGCATGTACCAACGCCTCGCGCTCCGCTTCGCTCAACTCGGGAAAGCAGGCATTGATGTTGCGGCGGGTCTGGCGCGTCATCTTGGCCGCATCACCCTTGCGCCAAAGCCGATTGCCCAGGCGTCGGCCCAGCGCCTGTGACCACCGCAACGGCAACAGCGACAGCAACCCCAGCAGGGCTACAGCCAATAATGACTTGATCAATTTCACAACGCGCTCTCCATCCGTCGGCTACCTCAAGGCTGTGATTATAGTCAGACCGGCCAGCGGGGGTAAGCACGAGAGGTGCAACAGACAGGAATATGTCGGCGGGTCAAGCGGGGTGGGGTCATTCAGCCCCATGTTCATGTATAATTCTGCTCCTATTTCGACCACATTCAACAGCAATGGTGATTTCCGTGACTGACAAGGTGACTCCAGACGTTAGCACATTCCAGGGACTGATCCTGGCCCTGCAACAATACTGGGCCGAACAGGGCTGTGTCATCGTGCAGCCACTGGACCTGGAGGTAGGTGCCGGCACCTTCCACCCCTGTACCTTCCTGCGTGCCATCGGCCCCGAAACCTGGCGCTCGGCGTACGTTCAGCCCAGCCGCCGCCCAACTGATGGCCGCTACGGCGACAACCCCAACCGCCTGCAACACTATTACCAGTTCCAGACTGTACTCAAGCCCTCACCCGACAATATCCAGGAGCTCTACCTGGGTTCACTCGAACGCCTGGGTCTCGATCTGGGTGTACACGACGTGCGCTTCGTCGAAGATAACTGGGAATCACCAACCCTGGGTGCCTGGGGCTTGGGGTGGGAAGTCTGGCTCAACGGCATGGAAGTGACCCAGTTCACCTACTTCCAGCAGGCTGGCGGTCTGGAATGCTATCCGGTCACCGGTGAGATCACCTACGGCCTGGAGCGTATCGCCATGTACATCCAGAACGTGGACAGCGTCTACGACCTGATCTGGGCCCGCCACCCGGATGGCAGCACCGTCAGTTACGGCGACGTGTTCCACCAGAACGAAGTGGAAATGTCGACCTACAACTTTGAACACGCCGATGTACCGGCGCTGTTTACCAGCTTTGATCACTACGAGTCTGAGTGCCAGAAACTGCTGGCGGCCAACCTGCCGCTGCCGGCCTATGAAATGGTGCTGAAAGCGTCGCATACCTTCAACCTGCTGGATGCCCGCCACGCCATCTCCGTTACCGAACGTCAGCGCTATATTCTGCGCGTACGCACACTGGCCCGTGATGTGGCCCAGGCGTATTTTGAAGCCCGTCGTGCGCTCGGTTTCCCGATGGCACCTGAAGCGATCCGGGCAGAAGTACTGGCTGCCTGCGAGGAGGATAAATAATGTCTCAGCATGATTTTCTGGTTGAACTCGGCACCGAAGAGCTGCCGCCCAAGGCGCTAAAGGCCCTGTCCGACGCGTTCCAGGCAGGTATCAGTGCCGGTCTGGATGCTGCCGGTATCCGCTACAGCAACACCCATGCATACGCCTCTCCGCGACGCCTCGCGGTACTGCTGAGCGACATCGAACTGCAGCAGCCTGACCGCACCATCGAAAAGCGTGGCCCGTCCACGCAGGCCCCCGAGAAGGCGGTACAGGGCTTTGCCGGCTCCTGTGGTGTAGGCATGGACCAACTCGAAGTGATGGAAACGCCCAAGGGCAACTACCATGTTTATCGTGGTGTCGAGCAGGGGCAGAGCACCGCCTCACTGCTGCCGGCCATCGTCACCGACGCCCTGAGCAAACTGCCGATTCCCAAGCGCATGCGCTGGGGTGCCTCGCGCACCGAATTTGTACGCCCGGTCAAATGGCTGGTAATGCTGTTGGGTGATGAAGTTGTGGATGCCGAAATTCTCGGTCTCAAGGCAGGCCGCAAGACCCGCGGTCATCGCTTCCACTACAACCACGAAATCGAACTGATCGCACCGGCTGACTATGCCCGCGTCCTGAAAGAAACCGGTAAGGTTTTGGCTGATTTCGCTGAACGCCGTGAACTGATCCGTGAGCAGGTCATCCGTGAAGGTGAACGCATCGGTGGCACCGCCCAGATCGATGAAGACCTGCTCGACGAAGTCACCGCCCTGAACGAGTGGCCGGTCGCCCTGACCGGGCGCTTCGAAGAACGCTTCCTCGATGTACCGGCTGAAGCCCTGATCCTGTCGATGAAGGAAAACCAGAAGTACTTCCACGCACTGGATGCCGATGGCCAGTTGATGCCGTACTTCACCACCGTCGCCAACATCGAGTCCAAAGATCCGCGCCAGGTGATCGAAGGCAACGAGAAGGTGATCCGTCCGCGTCTGGCCGATGCCGCGTTCTTCTTTGAGACCGACAAGAAGCAGCCACTTGAAGCACGTATCGAGAAGCTGAAGACCGTTGTCTTCCAGCAGCAGCTGGGCACCGTATACGACAAAACTCGCCGCATTGAAGGCCTGGCTGCGGCCATCGCCGAACTGATCAAGGGCGATGCCGGCTATGCCCGCCGCGCGGCCAGCCTGAGCAAATGTGACCTGATGACCGACATGGTGTTCGAGTTCACCGAACTGCAGGGTTTGATGGGCTACCACTATGCGCTGCACGACGGTGAGCCGGAAGAGGTTGCACAGGCGCTGAACGAGCAGTACATGCCGCGTTTCTCTGGCGACGACTTGCCGGCAACACGCACCGGTATCGCGCTGGCCATCGCCGACCGTCTGGATACGCTGACCGGCCTGTTCGGCATCAACCAGCCGCCAACCGGCTCCAAAGACCCGTTTGCACTGCGTCGCGCCGCCCTGGGCGTACTGCGCATTATCGTCGAACACAAACTGGACCTGGACCTGCACCAGCTGCTGACACTGGCCGCCGAACAGCACGGCGACCTGCCGGGCAAGGACGGACTGGCGGATCGTGTACTCGATTTCATGCTCGACCGCTTCCGCGCCTGGTACGACGACAAAGGCATCAGCGCCGAGATCTTCCTCGCCGTTCATGCACTGCGCCCGACCAGCCCGCTGGACTTCGACCGTCGTATCGACGCCGTCAGCCACTTCCGCAATCTGGCGGAAGCCGCCGCACTCGCGGCTGCCAACAAGCGCGTCAGTAACATCCTCGGCAAGCAGAAGGGCGAGATCGGCAGCGATATCGATACCGATCTACTGCAGGAAGCTGCCGAACAGGCACTGGCGTCTGCATTGACCGCCGCCGAGCATGATCTGCAGCCACTGTTCGAACAGGGTGATTACCGTAACGCGCTGGAGCGTCTGGCCAGCCTGCGTGACGTCATCGATGCCTTTTTCGACAATGTTATGGTCATGGCCGACGACGCAGCGATCCGCAACAACCGCCTGGCATTGCTCAAGCGTCTACGCCGTCTCTTCCTCGGTGTCGCGGATATCTCACTGCTGGGTTAATCCCGACCAGGATCCTTACTGCCAAGCCCCGCGACCGCGGGGCTTTTTTGTTTCACGTGAAACGCGCCGCTGCCCATGCCCCCGAGAGTATCGTTCCATGTGCTGAGTGACGCCCATAGAAAAGCCGCTCAATGAGCGGCTTTTCGTGTTTTGCCTTACACCACCCGCATCAGATATCCAGGTTGGATACGTTCAGCGCATTGGACTCGATGAAGTTGCGACGCGGTTCAACTTCGTCGCCCATCAGTGTAGTGAACAGTTGGTCAGCCGAGATCGCATCATCAATCGTCACCTGCAGCATACGGCGGGCATTCGGATCCATGGTGGTCTCCCACAACTGATCCGGGTTCATCTCACCCAGACCCTTGTAGCGCTGGATCGAGTTGCCACGACGTGACTGCTCCAGCAACCAGCGGATGCCGTCACCCAGCTCCGTCAGTACAAAGCGGCGTTCGCCGCGCTGCAGATACGCTGCATCTTCAAGCAGAGACTGCAGCTCGGCACCCAGCGATACGATCGACTGGTAGTCACGTGAGCGGAAGAACTCGGCATCCATGACATAGTCGGTATCGACACCGTGCTGGATGATCTTGATCAACGGCAGGAACAGGCGATGTTCGCGGTCTTCCTTCAGTGAACACTCATAGCGCTCACCGCCGTCGACATAGGTCGCCAGAGCTTCACACAGACGCTCGGACCACTGCTGTACCGCCTCGGCGGATGACAGCTGTTCCAGTGTCAGTTCCGGCAGGTACAGCAGGCGCTTGAGCACTTCCAGCGGATACACACGGCTCAGGCGCTGCGACATGCGCTCAACCTGACGGTAACGGGTAATCAGCGTTTCCAGCGCATGGCCGGAAACCGCCGGCGAATCTTCACCCGGGAACAGGCTGGTGCCATCCAGAGCGCCCTGCAGCAGATGGTTATCCAGTGCCTCGTCGTCTTTCAGATATTGCTCCTGTTTGCCTTTCTTGATCTTGTACAGCGGCGGCTGGGCAATATAGATGTGGCCACGTTCAATCAGGATCGGCATCTGACGGAAGAAGAAGGTCAGCAACAGGGTACGGATGTGCGAGCCATCCACGTCGGCATCGGTCATGATGATGATGCGGTGATAACGCAGTTTGTCCGGGTTGAACTCTTCGCGGCCGATGCCACAACCCAGTGCCGTGATCAGCGTACCGACCTCAACCGAGGTCAGCATTTTGTCGAAACGCGCTTTTTCCACGTTGAGGATCTTGCCCTTGAGCGGCAGGATCGCCTGGGTACGGCGGTCTCGACCCTGCTTGGCAGACCCACCCGCGGAGTCACCCTCCACCAGGTACAGTTCAGACAGTGCCGGATCCTTTTCCTGGCAATCCGCCAACTTACCAGGCAGACCCGCCACATCCAACGCGCCTTTACGACGGGTCATTTCACGCGCCTTGCGGGCCGCTTCACGGGCGCGGGCGGCGTCGATCATTTTCTGTACCACCGCCTTGGCGTCCTGCGGGTTCTCCAGCAGATATTCATTGAGCTGCAGGCCCATCAGCTGCTCGACCGCGGTTTTCACCTCGGAGGAAACCAGTTTGTCCTTGGTCTGCGAGGAGAACTTGGGATCGGGTACCTTCACCGAGATGATCGCGGTCAGGCCTTCACGGCTGTCGTCACCACTGGTGTTGACCTTGCCGGTCTTGTTCAGCTGCTCGGACTCGATGTAGTTGTTCAGACAGCGGGTCAGGGCGGTGCGGAAACCGGACAGGTGGGTACCGCCGTCACGCTGCGGAATGTTGTTGGCAAAGCAGTGCAGGCTTTCCTGGAAACTGTCGTTCCACTGCATCGCCACTTCCACGCCCACACCGTTTTCATGCATGGTGTTGAAGTGGAAAATCTTGTTAACCGGTGACTTGTTCTGGTTCAGGTATTCAACGAACGCACCCAGGCCGCCTTCATACTCGAACACCTCTTCGCGGCCGCTACGTTCATCCTTCAACCGGATGCGCACGCCAGAGTTGAGGAACGACAGTTCGCGCAGACGCTTGGCCAGGATATCGTACTGGAAGCAGATGTTGGTGAAGGTGTCTTCGGACGGCTTGAAGCGCACGATGGTGCCAGTGAACTCGGTTTCACCCACCACCGCCAACGGTGCTTCGGGGATACCGTGATGGTAGATCTGTTCATGGACCTGACCGGCACGACGGATGGTCAGCGTGAGATCCGACGACAACGCATTAACCACGGACACACCTACGCCATGCAGGCCGCCGGACACCTTGTAGGTGTTGTCGTCAAATTTGCCGCCTGCATGCAGTACGGTCATGATGACCTCGGCAGCAGACACGCCTTCCTCTTCGTGGATATCGGTCGGAATGCCACGGCCGTTATCCGATACCGTCACGCTCTCGTCCGGGTGAATGATGACACCGATCTCCGAGCAGTGACCGGCCAGCGCCTCGTCGATGCCATTATCGACCAGTTCGAACACCATATGATGCAGACCGCTGCCATCATCAGTATCCCCAATGTACATGCCCGGTCGCTTTCTGACGGCATCAAGTCCCTTCAGGACCTTGATACTGGACGAGTCGTAATTCTGGTTTTCACCACTCATGTTTGATCTCCTGGTGCACCCTCGTGCATTAACGTACCGGATTCCACCCTGAACAGTGCAACATCAGTCTCTGGCTGCCAGACCCGACTCAACAGGCCGGGATCCACGCAGGTGATAAAGCACTGATTGGCACTCGCCTCCAAAAACTCACAAAACTGCCTGCAGTGGCGCTCATCGAGCTCCGACGGCAGGTCATCAATCAGATAAATACAGGCGCGCTTGCTGAGGCGATGAAACAAGGCACCCTGGGCCAGCCTGAACGCACTGACCACCAGTTTTTTCTGACCACGGGAAAGACGATCGGCGGCATTCAGTGTGCCGACCTTAAATCTGATGTCCGCACGCTGAGGCCCCAGACCGGTGAACCCCTGACGCAGGTCGCGCTCGAAACTTTCGGCCAGTAGTGCCTCCAGTCCCTTGCTGCGATCCCACCCCGGACTGAACAGCAACCGTACTTCGACACCTTGCAGCAGTGCTGCCAACGTGGCTTCGAAATCGGGTAACAAGCGGTCAATATAGGCTTGCCGCTGAACCGTCATCAGCTCGGCATAATGGATCAGCTCGGCATCCCAGACTTTGCGCATCCGAGGGTCGATTTTACCACATTTCAGCAATGAATTTCGCTGCTTGAGCGCACGTTTGAACCCGCGCCAGTGCTGGATGAAGGCGGGATCGGCATGAAATGCGCCCCAATCGAGAAACTGGCGACGCACGCCTGGGCTGCCATCGAGCAGATCGAAGGTATCACTGTTGATAACCTGTAGCGGCAGCAGTTCGGCCAGCTCGGTTGGACCCAACGTCTGACCGGCATAACGCGCCCGCACATCACCATCGAGCGTGCGTTCCACCCCCAGCGGCTTGTTCGCGCCATGACCCAAAGGGTCGGCCTGAGCAAATACCAGTGCAGACGTTTGACCTTCCTGCAGCAGATGACGGAACTGGCTGCCACGGAAGGAGCGGGTGAGACCAAGGAAATGGATCGCCTCCAGCACGCTGGTTTTGCCGCTGCCGTTATCACCATGCAAGATGTTGATACGACTCAACGGTGCCAGACTGACTGCAGACAGGTTGCGGATGTGCTGGATCTTGAGCTGCTTGAGCGGCATCGGAGGGGTACAGACAAGCGGGCACCCGACAGGGTGCCCGGAGTGAATCACATGCGCATCGGCATGACGACATACAGTGCTTCAGGCTCGTCATAGCCCTGGATCAGCGCACTGCTGTTGGAATCCAGCAGGGTGAAACGCACCACGTCAGAGTTGAGGATCGACAGCACGTCGAGCAGGTAGTTGACGTTGAAACCGATTTCCAGATGACCGCCCTGGTAATCAACCGATACGGTTTCTTCCGCTTCTTCCTGCTCCGGGTTGTTCGCCATGACCTGGAGTACGCCGTCGTTCAAGGTCAGGCGCACGCCACGGTATTTCTCGTTGGACAGAATGGCGATACGGCTGAACACCTGACGCAGCTCCTGTCGGTCGCCCAGCAGCTCCTTGTCACCATTGCGCGGAATAACGCGCTGATAGTCCGGGAACTTGCCATCTACCAACTTGGAGGTAAATGTGAAATCACCGACATTGGCACGGATATGGTTGGCACCAATCACCAGTTTGACGCTTTCGTCGCCGCCCTGCAGCAGGCGCGCCAGTTCCAGAATACCCTTGCGCGGCACAATGATCTGCTGCTGCGAACCGGCATCGGTCTGCACGGCGCTGACCGACGTCGCCAGGCGGTGGCCATCGGTGGCCACGCTGCGCAACTCGCCATCCTTGACCTCCAACAGCATGCCGTTGAGGTAGTAACGGACATCCTGCTGCGCCATGGAAAAGCCGGTCTGTTCGATCAGACGACGCAGTGATGACTGCGGCAGTTCCAGCTCAAACGTTTCCGGGCTGTCTTCGACATTGGGAAACTCGTGCGCGGGCAGGGTGGACAGGCTGAAACGGCTGCGTCCAGATTTGATCATCATCTTCTGACCGGACAGTTCCAGCTCAATGCGGGCATCGTCAGCCAGGGATTTGCAGATATCCATCAGCTTGCGCGCCGGCACGGTGACCGAACCGGCGTCAGCAGGCTCTTCCAGCTGCACGCGGCCGATCAGTTCGACTTCAAGGTCGGTCCCGGTCAGGGACAGCTGATCTCCCTCTGCCACCAGCAGAATATTGGAGAGCACCGGCAGCGTCTGACGGCGTTCCACAACACCTGCGACCAGCTGCAGTGGTTTGATGAGCGCTTCGCGGGATATAACAAGTCTCATGATTCTGGCTACCCTGTCAGGATCCTTTACTACGCCGTCAGGTGACGCAGCAGGTTTTTGTAATCTTCAGCAATATCGGTATCGGTTTCACGCAATGACTTGATCTTGCGGCAGGCATGCAACACCGTCGTATGATCTCGACCACCAAACGCATTACCGATCTCGGGCAAACTGTGGTTGGTCAGCTCTTTCGCCAGGCTCATGGCCATCTGGCGCGGTCGCGCCACTGAACGGCTACGGCGCTTGGAGAGCAAATCCGCCACTTTAATCTTGTAATAATCAGCCACCACTCGCTGAATGTTATCAATACTAACCTGTTTGTCCTGCAACGCCAGCAGGTCCTTCAGGGATTCCTTGATAAAAGGTGTATTGATCACATTGCCAGTGAAGTGGGCATTGGCAATCACGCGCTTCAGCGCGCCTTCCAGTTCACGCACGTTAGAGCGTATTTTCTGCGCCAGGAAGAAGGCGGCATCATCTGGCAGGTTGACCTGTGCTTCCTGTGCCTTCTTCATCAGGATCGCTACCCGGGTTTCCAGTTCAGGCGGCTCGATCGCTACCGTCAGGCCCCAGCCAAAGCGGGACTTGAGACGTTCTTCGACACCGTGAATCTCTTTCGGGTAACGGTCGCTGGTCAGGATCATCTGCTGACCGCCTTCAAGCAGCGCATTGAAGGTATGGAAAAATTCCTCCTGCGAACGCTCCTTGCCGGCAAAGAACTGGATATCGTCAATCAGCAGCGCATCCACGGATCGGTAGTACCGCTTGAAATCGTTGATCGCGTTCAGCTGCAATGCCTTGACCATGTCAGCAACAAACCGTTCCGAGTGCAAATAGACGATACGCGCATTCGGATTGCGCTTGAGCATTTCGGTACCGACTGCGTGCATCAAGTGGGTTTTACCCAGACCAACACCGCCATATATAAACAGTGGGTTGTAAGATCCGCCCGGATTGTCTGCCACCTGTTGCGCGGCAGCAAGTGCAAGCTGGTTGGACTTGCCCTGAACAAAGGAATCGAAGGTAAACATCGGGTTCAGGTTGGACTGGTGACGCACGCCGCCTTCAACATCCACGCGGCGTCCACCCATGGTCGGCATTCTGCTGGCATGTTCAGGCTGGTCGAATTGATCAAAGATACCCATCTGCGGCGTGGGTTCCGATACCGGTACCGCATCAGCACCGTGGTCCACTCGATCCGGCTCTGCCGCTGCCGGCCGGAACGCAGCCGCAGAGTCAGTGACCGGGCTCTGCAACACGGGAGCAGCCTGAGCCGGTGCGCGGGCCGGAGCCACACGTTCAGGCATCGCCTGCTGCTGCGCACGCATCCGCGCCGGAGCCGTACGTGTACGCGGCACCGATGAAGGCTGGCCAGATACATCCAGGCGCACCTCGATACTCATGTCACCCGTGGTTTCCGATACGGCTTGCTGAATGCGCGCCAGAAACTTGTCGGCAACCCAATCCTTTACGAAACGATTGGGTGCCAGCAGCAATAGCTCGCTGCCGGCCGCATCCTGCGCCCGCAGAGGTCTGATCCAGGTGTTGAATTGCTGGGAGGGAAACTCCTGCTGCAATGCCCGCAGGCACTGCTCCCAAAGATCAACTGACATCCATCTACTCCCGACCGCTCAGGCTTCAGAGTCCAAGGGTGATCACATATATAGAAGAAGCGCTATTCTAACCCCTACAACAACGGTTATCCACAGTAAAACGTCATTTTGTGTAAAAATATGAATAACTAATTTTCACTGCGAAGTTAGTCACATTCCATTCTTGAATAGCGTACAAATACTTTGCAAAAACAGTTTAAATACACCTTTTATTCAGACTTAATAACAGATTAATTTATTGTTTTAATTGATATTTTCAACCTTAACCACACAATAATTTATTTATTTATCCGCCTACGGGTATGCACCTGCATTTCCCCATAAAGCATCCACATATCTGGTCCCAACCGTTGCATTCCATGATGGCCGCTGCGGTTATTGCAAAAAGTGTTTGCAAGATAACCAGTAATTACCTAAAATTTCGCGTCTTGATTTTCCCCGTGGATATCAGCCACCTCACGTACATCAGTGTAAGTAAGTAGGACTGAGGCAATGAAAAGAACATTTCAACCCAGCGTTCTCAAACGCAAGCGTAACCATGGTTTCCGTGCTCGCATGGCAACCAAAAGCGGCCGTCAGATTTTGAACCGTCGTCGTGCCAAAGGTCGTAAGAGTCTGTCTGCTTAATTCAGACACTACATAAGGTCGAATGACTGAATGAGCGACTTCCGATATCCCCGTCAGTTGCGAATGTTGACTGGCGGGGATTTCAAACGCGTTTTCGACCGAGCGGTCGTAAAAGTACCAGAAAAGCATCTGCTGATTCTGGCCCGCCCCAACGATCTCGGCCATGCCCGGATCGGTTTTGTCATGTCCAAAAAAAATGTCCGTCGAGCGGTACAACGTAACCGCATACGACGCGTCATACGCGAATCCTTTCGCCTGCATCAGCATCAACTCCCGGCTCTCGACATGATTATTCTGGCCCGCAAGGGACTGGATGAGCTTGATAATCCGGATTTGCATGCCATGATCATCCGTTGCTGGTCACGTGCCGGTAAAAAAGCCCGAAAGCTCACATAACAAACTGATGGTTACACCACCATGGATGTACAGCGAGTCATACTGATCGCCGCTCTGGCACTGGTTTCCTACCTGATGGTGCTGCAGTGGAATGACGATTACGGTCCTGCCCAGCAGCCACAACAGCAAGCGGCTACCGTTTCCGCCTATGCCGATACCACTCCGGCCCAGAACGTATCTGAATTGCCACAGGCAACCGATGCCAGCGCCAGTGCCGATATTCCGGTTACTGCCGGCAGTCCGGCCACCGCGCCTGCGATGCAGTCACTGATCAGCGTCCGTACCGACGTACTGGATGTCCTGATCGATCCCCACGGTGGTGACATCATTCAGGTTGCCCTGCAGGAACATCTGTCCGCGCTCGCCAGCGACCAGCCCTTCATCCTGCTGGAACAGAATGCCAACCGCACTTATGTTGCCCAGAGTGGACTGATCGGCCGTGACGGTCCTGATGCCAGTCCCGACGGACGCCCGGTATACACCTCGGCCAATACTGAATACGTCATGGACGGTGATGCCCTGAGCGTTGATCTGAACCTGACCACCGAGACCGGTGTACAGGTCACCAAGCGCTTCAGCTTTACCCGCGGTGAATACAAGGTCGGCGTCGAAACCATCGTCAACAATATGTCTGCCGCACCGTTCAATGCTGTGCTGTTCGGTCAGATCAAGCGTGATGGTTCAACCGACCCGTCCCAGCAGACCTCCATGGGCATGCAGTCCTATCTGGGTGCCGTATTCTCGACGGCACAGAACAATTACCAGAAGGTCGACTTCGGCGACATGGATGAAGAACGCTTCGTCGCCAGCAGCCCGGATGGCTGGGTTGCGATGGTGCAGCATTACTTCCTCAGTGCCTGGATTCCAGCCCCCGGTGCCGAATACAAGTACGAGTCACGCAAGCTGAACGGTCAGTATCTGGTTGGTTTCATTTCGCCGGAGTTCAGTGTGGCACCGGGCCAGAGCGAAACCGTCAGCGCAACCTTCTACGCCGGCCCCAAGGATGTTGACCAGCTGGAAAAGATCGCTCCGGATCTGAACCTGACCATAGACTATGGCTGGCTGTGGTGGATTGCTTCGCCGCTGTACATGCTGCTGAAATGGATCCACTCCATTGTTGGTAACTGGGGTCTGGCGATCATCGGTATCACCATTCTGGTCAAGGCGGCGCTGTTCCACCTGAACGCCAAAGCATTCCGCTCCATGGCCAAGATGCGCAAATTCGGTCCGGAAATGGCCCGTCTCAAGGAACTCTATGGCGATGATCGTCAGAAGATGTCCCAGGAGATGATGAAGCTGTACCAGAAGGAAAAGATCAATCCGCTGGGGGGCTGTCTGCCGATTCTGGTACAGATGCCGGTGTTCATCGCGCTGTACTGGGTACTGATGGAGTCGGTGGAGCTGCGTCATGCACCGTTCTACGGCTACATTCAGGATCTCTCGCAGATGGACCCGTACTTCATCCTGCCGATCCTGATGGGTGTGACCATGTTCATCCAGCAGTCACTGAACCCGACTCCGCCTGATCCCATGCAGGCCAAGATGATGAAGATGCTGCCGATCCTGTTCACCTTCTTCTTCCTCTGGTTCCCGGCCGGTCTGGTACTGTACTGGTTGGTCAACAACATCCTGTCGATTGCCCAGCAGTGGTTCATCAACAAGCAGATTGAAGCCGGTGAAGTGAAAGACTAACACCCGCTTGCACAGTAGAATAAAAGGCTCCTTCGGGAGCCTTTTTGCGTTTTCAGTTCAGGAGAATCCCATGCTCAGCACCAGTCAGGACACCATCGCCGCACAAGCTACGCCGCCCGGGCGCGGTGGCGTCGGCATCATCCGTCTTTCAGGTCCCGACGCACTGAACATCGCCAAACAATTGCTGGGCTTCACTCCCAAACCGCGGCATGCCCACTACGCACCTTTCCTGGGAGCTGCTGGCGAACAGCTGGATCAGGGAATTGCGCTCTACTTCCCCAATCCGCACTCCTTTACCGGGGAAGACGTAGTTGAATTCCAGGGTCACGGCGGACCCGTCATTATCGATATGCTGCTGCACCGGGCCATCGCCCTCGGCGCACGTTTGGCCCGTCCGGGAGAGTTTTCTGAACGCGCCTTTCTCAACGACAAGCTGGATCTGGCCCAGGCCGAGGCCATTGCCGACCTGATCGACAGTTCCTCGGAGCAGGCCGCCCGCTGCGCCTTGCGCTCATTACAGGGCGCGTTTTCGGAACGGGTGCATGCGCTGGTGGAAGCACTGATCCAGTTACGTATCTACGTTGAAGCCGCGATCGATTTCCCGGAAGAGGAGATCGACTTTCTTGCCGACGGCAAGGTACAGGCCGATCTGGAACAGATCCTGACCCACCTGCAACAGGTACGCCAGGAAGCACGCCAGGGTAGCCTGATGCGCGAAGGCATGAACGTGGTTATTGCCGGACGTCCCAACGCTGGCAAGTCCAGTCTGCTCAATGCACTGGCCGGCCGCGAGACCGCCATTGTCACCGATATCGAAGGCACCACCCGCGATGTCCTGCGCGAACATATCCACATTGACGGCATGCCTCTGCACATTATCGATACCGCCGGACTGCGTGATGCACCGGATGCCGTCGAGCGGATCGGTATTGACCGCGCCTGGGATGAAATTCGCAAGGCAGACCGCATTCTGATGATGGTGGACAGCACCCGTTCCGCCACCACCGATCCGGCTCAGCTATGGCCGGAACTGGCTGATCACCTGGATGATTTCAGCCATGTCACCCTGATCCGCAACAAGGCCGATTTGACCGGCGAAAGCATCGGTCTGGAACAGCAAGGTGAATACACCTTGATCCGATTGAGCGCCAAAGGCGGTAGTGGTGTAGACCTGCTGCGCCAACACTTGAAGGAGGTCATGGGGTTCAGCAGCACCACCGAAGGTGGCTTCATGGCCCGTCGCCGTCATATTGATGCCCTTGAACGTGCCCGCGAACTGCTGGAAACCGGTTCCGAACAGTTACTGCTGCACGGAGCCGGTGAGCTGCTCGCCGAAGACCTGCGTCAAGCTCAGCAGGTGCTGGGGGAGATCACCGGTCAGTTCAGTTCCGACGATCTTCTGGGCCGCATCTTCAGCTCCTTCTGCATCGGCAAGTAATCCCTCAACACGCATCTCCTGCCAGCGGCTGTCTTTGCAACAGCCGCTCATCCAACGCCTTCCCCGCGGCAGAAAATCCCATCATCTCCCTTTGATACACGGCATATCCGTATGCGGCTATCTTCTGAACAAGCCTAAGCGTTATCCACAGGGAATATTGAAAAATATTTCATAAATAGTTACCCACACGAAAGCTGGCTCTTCATTCCTGACTGCTCAATCTCTCACCAATGGCCAACCGCAACGGTATATCAGGTCGCAAACAGGTCGCAAAAAAAAGACCATGCACATACTTACCCACATACGGATCAATCATAACTATTTGTTTTGTAATAACTTTACAGCTTAACCTTGTTATTAAAAATAACTTACCCCCAAAGTAATCAAGAACTCCTCATCCATGTTATACATAACACCCACAGCTTTATGCACATGGAGAGCCACAGATTTTCGGGACAGTTTTTCAACCTGAATTTATTACCAACAAGTTACTCAGAAGTAATGCAAAGGGTTATACCTGCGAATAGTTATCCACTGAACCCTGGTGGCATGATGTGTTTCTAACCGGTCCTTACCTGTGAGTTAACAGGGGATGAAATACCCCTGTGCATAACAGCCCCTTTTACACACAGGGTACACCCACCCTCGGCTCAGCCTATACGGTAAGGCTATACAGGGTTTGATGATGTCTAAGTGGTTGAATATGCTGATCAATATGAGGATATGCACGAAAAACAGGCTCTATAAACATAATACATAATAATCATCTCTTTATATAAAAGACTCTTTAACCTTATATAAGACAGTCAGCCAAGGGGTTGTTCATTCCTTGACCATTTCTTAAACCCAGACAGAACGCTATACTTGTCCACCTATTCACCCGACCCCTGTGGTCAACTCTAAACATGCAACCTGTGAGGCCTTCAGTGGATTACCCTGACCACTTTGATGTGATTGTAATTGGTGGCGGACATGCCGGAACGGAGGCCGCACTGGCATCAGCTCGTATCGGAGCCAAGACGCTGCTGCTGACCCATAACATCGAGACGCTGGGACAGATGTCCTGCAATCCCGCTATCGGTGGCATTGGCAAAAGCCATCTGGTGAAAGAGATCGATGCGCTGGACGGTGCTATGGCTCTGGCCACTGACCGTGGCGGGATACAGTTTCGTGTACTCAATGCCCGCAAGGGACCAGCCGTACGTGCTACTCGTGCTCAGGCTGACCGTGTGCTGTACAAGGCGGCGATCCGCTCGATTCTGGAAAATCAGCCCAACCTGCAAATCTTTCAGCAGGCCGCTGATGACCTGATTGTCGAGGGTGACCAGGTCAAGGGCGTCGTCACCCAAACCGGCATTCGTTTTCATGCCCGCTCAGTGGTATTGACCGCGGGGACGTTCCTGGGCGGTGTTATCCATATCGGTCTGGATAATCATGCGGGTGGTCGTGCAGGAGATCCGCCCTCCATCCGCCTGGCCGAGCGACTACGCGAATTGCCGCTCCGGGTTGATCGCCTGAAGACCGGTACTCCACCGCGTATTGATGCACGCAGTGTCGATTTTTCGGTTATGCAGCCACAGCCCGGAGATACCCCTACGCCGGTCATGTCATTCATGGGCCACGTTGAAGATCATCCCCAGCAGGTGAACTGCTTCATCACCCATACCAATGCACGCACGCACGACATTATTCGCAATGGGCTGGACCGGTCACCGATGTATACCGGTGTGATCGAAGGCATTGGTCCGCGTTACTGCCCCTCGATCGAAGACAAAATCAATCGTTTTGCCGACAAGGACCAGCACCAGATATTTGTCGAGCCCGAAGGCCTGACCACCCATGAGCTGTATCCGAACGGTATCTCGACCAGTCTGCCATTCGACGTGCAGATGGAGCTGGTACGTTCAATCCGTGGCTTTGAACAGGCGCACATCATGCGTCCGGGTTACGCCATCGAATATGACTTCTTCAACCCGCAGGATCTGCGCCATACCCTGGAAACCCGACATATCGGCGGGCTTTACTTTGCCGGTCAGATTAACGGTACAACCGGGTATGAAGAAGCCGGTGCCCAGGGATTGCTGGCAGGCTATAACGCTGCTGCCCGCGCACTGGAGCGAGATGCCTGGTATCCGCGCCGCGACGAAGCCTATATCGGGGTGATGGTCGACGACCTGATTACACTGGGAACGTCAGAGCCGTATCGCATGTTTACCAGCCGGGCCGAATACCGCCTGATACTGCGTGAAGACAACGCCGATCTGCGCTTGACCGAGAAAGGCCGCGAATTGGGGCTGGTAGGTGATGCACGCTGGGCCCGTTTCGAAGCCAAACGCGAAGCGATGGAACAGGAACTGCAGCGCCTGAAAAACACCTGGGTACACCCATCAACGGCCGAGTCCGAGCAGCTGAATGCAAAGCTGAAGACACCACTGAATCGTGAATACAATCTGGCTGATCTGGTCAAGCGCCCCGAGCTGGGCTATGCCGATGTGGCCGGACTCAAGGGTGAGCCCATCGATGATATTCAGGCGGCGGAGCAGGTTGAAATCCAGCTCAAGTATTCCGGTTATATTGAACGTCAGAAAAGTGAAATCGAGCAGATGCGCCGTCAGGAAAATACCCGTCTGCCCGAAAATTTCGATTACAGCCAGATCAGCGGCCTGTCCAACGAACTGAAACTGAAACTTGACCAGCAACGTCCGGAAACACTGGCCCAGGCTTCACGCATTCAGGGCATGACTCCGGCGGCACTGTCGCTGTTGCTGGTATACCTGAAAAAGCGTCAGCTCAACCAGTCGGTCAATGTCCAGGAGACACCGTGATGACCCTATACCGTGACCTGCTGCTGAGCAGCCTGAAACCGCTGCAGATCGAGCTGGATGATGCCCAGATTGAGCAGCTGCTGGCCTATCATCAGCTGCTGGTGAAATGGAACAAGGCCTATAATCTGACAGCGGTGCGAGACCCCGCCGAGATGGTAACGCGCCACTTGGTCGATAGCCTGAGCGTGTTGCCCTGGATCGGTAGCGGACGTCTGCTCGATGTGGGCAGCGGCCCGGGCCTGCCCGGTATTCCGCTGGCCATCTGCCGGCCGCAACTCGATGTCACCACACTGGACAGCAACGGCAAGAAAACCCGCTTTCAGCAGCAGGTGAAAAACGAGCTGGGGCTGGATAACTTGACCGTTATCAACGGCCGGGTTGAAGCGGTTGAAGCACCGCCTTTCGATATGGTGATTTCACGGGCGTTCGCCTCTATTGCCGACATGTTACAGCTCAGTGGTCATCTGGCCTCTGAACAGGGTATTTTTCTTGCCATGAAAGGGCTGTATCCTGAATCTGAACTCGAGGGGATACCGGCAAATTTCGTGCTGCACGAGTCACATCGACTGGAGTTGCCGGCGACTGAAGGCGAGCGGCACCTGCTGATTCTAGGGAGAGCATAGGCGTGGCCAACATCATCACGATCACCAACCAGAAGGGCGGTGTGGGTAAAACCACTACCTGCGTGAATCTGGCGGCTTCACTGGCCGCCACTCACAAGCGTGTTCTGATGATAGACCTGGATCCCCAGGGTAATGCCACCATGGGCAGCGGTATCGACAAACATCAACTGGAATGTTCGGTTTATGAGCTGCTCACCGATCAGGCTACCGCTGCCGATGCGATCATCAAGGATGCCAAGTGTGGCTACCATCTGATCGGTGCCAATGGTGATCTGACGGCGGCAGAAGTGGAGTTGTTGCAACTGCCGCGCCGTGAGTTCCGCCTGAAGATGGCGCTGTTGCCGGTTATGGATGACTATGACTTTATTCTGATCGACAACCCGCCCTCGCTGAACCTGCTGACGGTCAATGCACTGGCGGCGTCTGCCGGGGTGATCATTCCGATGCAGTGTGAATATTATGCGCTGGAAGGGATCAGTGCGCTGGTCGGTACGATCAACAAGATCAACCAGCGGCTGAATCCTGCGCTGCAGATCGAGGGCATCCTGCGCACCATGTTCGATCCACGGATGAGCCTGACCAAGGATGTTTCTACACACCTGGTCGAATATTTCGGTGACAAGGTGTATCGCACGGTGATTCCGCGCAATGTGCGCCTGGCGGAAGCCCCCAGCCACGGGTTGCCGGCGCTGCATTATGACAAGAACTCTCGGGGCGCACAGGCTTATCTGGCATTGGCCGGTGAGCTGATTCGCCGCTCGGAACGTGAACAGGCGGCGACGGCCACGGCCGAGCCGGTGGCAACGGCCTTGACGGTACAGGAAAGCGAATAATGGTAGTGAAAAAACGCGGGCTTGGACGAGGACTGGATGCGCTGTTGTCCGATATGTCAGGCCCACACGGGGGGATGGCAGAAACGCCGTCAAACCAAGATGCGACTGCTGTAAAGAGCGCCGATCTGCGCGAATTGGCGCTTAATTGCATCGAACCGGGGCGGTACCAGCCGCGTCGGGACCTGAACCCCGAAGCCCTGGAAGAGCTGACACAGTCCATTCGTTGCCAGGGTGTAATGCAGCCGATTGTGGTGCGCCCCATTGCCGATGATCGCTACGAAATCATCGCCGGTGAACGTCGCTGGCGCGCGACCCGCATGGCCGGTCTTGAGCGGATACCGGTGATCATCCGGGATGTGCCGGATGAGGCAGCGATTGCCATGGCACTGATCGAGAATATTCAGCGCGAAAATCTCAATCCGATCGAAGAAGCGATGGCCCTGCAGCGGTTGCAGAGCGAATTTGAGCTGACCCAACAGCAGGTAGCGGATGCGGTCGGCAAGTCCCGCTCCACCATTGCCAATCTGTTACGGCTGATGAACCTCAGTGATGAGGTCAAGCGTTTGCTGGAGCATGGCGATCTGGAAATGGGCCATGCCCGCGCGTTGCTGGCTCTGTCGGGACTGTTACAGATCCGGGTTGCCGATGAGGTCGTGGCCAAAAATCTGTCGGTTCGTGAAACAGAGCAGCTGGTCAAACGCTACCTGCAGCCTGCCGACACGTCTGCGCCGGTAGCATCCGCCCAGAGTCCGGAACTGGAGCAACTGGCAGGCTCCCTGGCACGTCGACTGTCAACCGGTGTGCAGATCCGAGCCAGCAGCAAGGGTAAAGGCAAAATTGCAATTGAATTCAAATCCCGTGCCGAGCTTGACGCCATTCTGCTACTGATCTCTTGACCCAAGACAGACAGGTTGGGTGAAGTTAAGACCTTAGTGCAAAACTGTCGGGATTGAGTTGAGAATGTGAGGGGGAATGCCTATAATCTGCCCGCTATATGGGCACTGTTCAGGCTAGAAACAGGATCAGACTTGGGAAAAGGTAAAGCAGAACAGGCTCCGGCTGCGATCAGTCGTCATCAACGACGCAGTTACAGGGAGTTCATGCGTATCTTTCTCATTCAGGCCATATTGATACTGCTGGTATCTTCGGCCTGTTTGCTGCACAGCGCGGTAGCGGCCTATTCGGCTCTGCTGGGCGGTATGCTCTATCTGGTTCCCGGCCTGTACTTTACTTGGCGTGCCCTGGGCAACAAGGACGCCAACAGTGCACGGCGTGTGCTGCTCAGTATGTATGCGAGCGCAATAGGGAAAATGATGTTGGCGGTAGCACTGTTCAGTGCCACCTTCATGCTGGTTCAACCGTTGAGCCCATTTTCCCTATTTGGCACCTTCATGCTATTGCAACTATCCGGATGGATGCTGCAGTTGAAGCTGTACAAGACCGGCTCCTGAAAAACTTTTGATGAGAGAAACTGAGAATGGCAAGTGGAACAGTTACATCCTCAGAATACATATCCCACCACCTGACCAACCTGACGTTCGGTAATCATCCCGAAAACGGTTGGAGCTTCGCACACGGTGCGCAGGAAGCGGCTGAGATGGGTTTCTGGGCGATCAACGTTGATACCATGCTCTGGTCTATCGGCCTGGGTGTCCTGTTTTTGTGGTTCTTCCGCAAAGTGGCCACATCTGTGACCTCTGGCGTACCGGGCGGTGCGCAGAACTTTGTCGAAACCATCATTGAATTCGTCGATGACAATGTGAAGAGCATTTTCCATCACAAGAGTCCGGTGATTGCACCGCTGGCGCTGACCATCTTCGTCTGGATCTTCCTGATGAACCTGATGGACCTGGTGCCGATTGACTGGCTTCCGTTCGTGTTCGCGGAAATGGGTGTCGAGTACATGAAGATCGTACCGACCACTGATGTGAACGCGACAGGCGGTATTGCCCTCAGCGTATTTGCTCTGATCCTGTACTACAGCATCAAGCAGAAGGGCGTGAGCGGCTTCCTGAAAGAGCTGTCATTCCAGCCGCTGCCGAAAATCTTTGCACCGTTTAACCTGTTCCTGGAACTGGTCGGCCTGCTGGCCAAGCCGGTGTCATTGGCACTGCGACTGTTCGGTAACATGTATGCCGGTGAAATGATCTTTATCCTGATCGCGCTGCTGCCGTTTTGGGCACAGTGGGTGCTGTCCGTGCCCTGGGCGATCTTCCACATTCTGATTATCACGCTGCAGGCGTTCATCTTCATGGTCCTGACAATTGTCTACCTGGCCATGGCGCACGATGACCACTGAGTGGGATCGGATAGTTAACGATTTACCTTTGTAAAACTCTGAAAACTTAAACTTAACCTTGAAAATAGTTGGAGAGAAAAAATGGAAGCAATGCTGTATATCGCTGCTGCGCTGATGCTGGGTCTGGGTGCAATCGGTGCTGCTATCGGCATCGGTATCCTGGGTGGCAAGTTCCTGGAAGGTGCTGCTCGTCAGCCGGAACTGGTACCGCTGCTGCGCACACAGTTCTTCATCGTAATGGGTCTGGTCGACGCGATCCCGATGATCGGTGTAGGTCTTGGCCTGTACGTCCTGTTCGCTGTTGCTGGCTAATAAGTAGTTCGAATGGCGTTTTACCCATCCTGGGTAACTACTTAATCAGACACAACCGCGAGAGGTAATGGCGTGAATATCAATCTCACCATCATTGGTCAGGCCATTGCATTCTTCCTCTTCGTCGTATTTTGTATGAAATACGTCTGGCCGCCGATTACCGGTGCGCTGGCTGAGCGTAAGAAGAAGATTGCCGAAGGGCTTGATGCGGCCGACCGTGCTGAACGAGATCTGAAGCTGGCGCAGGAAAAAGCCGCTGACGACATGCGTTCAAGCAAGGAAGAGGCAGCCGCCATCATTGAACAGGCCAACAAGCGGGCTAACCAGATCGTCGAGGAAGCCAAAGAGCAGGCACGCGAAGAAGCAAATCGCGTAAAAGCCTCTGCTCAGGCGGAACTCGATCAGGACGTCAACCGTGCGAAGGAAACTCTCCGTGCACAGGTTGGTGCACTGGCAATTGCCGGTGCCGAGAAGATCTTGGAAGCCTCTGTTGACGAAAAAGCGCATGCCAAGCTGGTTGAGAAACTGGCAGCTGAGCTTTAAGCGAGGTTACGATGGCTGAACTCAATACAGTCGCTCGGCCCTACACCAAAGCCGCATTTGAACATGCGCGCGAGAAGGGCAGCCTCGATCAATGGTCAAATCTGCTGTCTGTCGCCACTCAGGTGGTGCAGGACAGCCAGATGACCCCTGTGCTGAGTAATCCGGCTTTGACAGCGGAACAGAAGGCAGAAACTCTGATTGCGGTCTGTGAAAAACAGGCCGACGAAGCAGGTAAGAACTTTATTTACCTGCTGGCAGAGAATCGTCGTCTGGGCTTGCTGCCAGAGATCGCTGCGCAGTTTGAAGTACTGAAGGCCAACCTGGAGAAAAAGGTCGATGTTGACCTGACCACGGCCTTCGCACTGGATGACGCGCAGCAGGAAAAACTGGCGAAAGCCCTCAGCACCAAGTTGGGTCGTACAGTGAAACTTACATCTCTGGTGGATAAGTCCATCATTGGCGGTGTAATCGTTCGCTCTGATGACCTTGTGATCGATGGTTCCGTTCGTGCGCGTTTGGCGAAACTGGCCGAAGCGATGAATTCCTGAGTGTGAGGAATAAAAATGCAGCAACTGAATCCTTCTGAGATCAGCGAGATTCTCAAGAAGCGCATCGAAAAACTCGACGTGTCTTCTGAAGCCCGTAATGAGGGCACCATCGTCAGCGTATCCGATGGTATTATCCTGATCCACGGTCTTGCCGATGTTATGTACGGCGAGATGATCGAATTCCCGGGTGGCGTCTACGGTATGGCGCTTAACCTGGAACGCGACTCTGTTGGCGCCGTAGTACTGGGCGATTACCAGAGTCTGGTAGAGGGCATGACTGCCCGTTGTACCGGCCGTATTCTTGAAGTACCGGTAGGTCCGGAACTGCTCGGTCGCGTCGTTGACGCCCTGGGTAACCCGATCGACGGTAAAGGTCCGGTCGAAACCAAACTGACCGACGCCGTTGAAAAAGTGGCGCCGGGTGTTATCGCACGTCAGTCCGTTGATCAGCCGGTGCAGACCGGTCTGAAAGCGATTGATGCGATGGTACCGGTAGGCCGTGGCCAGCGTGAGCTGATCATCGGTGACCGTCAGATCGGTAAGACCGCGATTGCGATCGATGCGATCATCAACCAGAAAGGTACCGGCATCAAGTGTATCTATGTTGCGATCGGACAGAAGCAGTCCACTATCGCCAACGTAGTACGCAAGCTGGAAGAACACGGCGCAATGGATCACACCATTGTTGTCGCTGCTGGCGCTGCCGATCCGGCTGCCATGCAGTATCTTGCGCCGTATGGCGGCTGTGCCATGGGTGAATACTTCCGTGACCGCGGTGAAGACGCACTGATCATCTATGATGATTTGACCAAGCAGGCATGGGCGTATCGTCAGATCTCCCTGCTGCTGCGCCGTCCGCCGGGCCGTGAAGCTTACCCGGGTGACGTGTTCTATTTGCACTCCCGTCTGCTGGAACGTGCTGCGCGCGTTAACGCCGACTACGTTGAAGCGTTCACCAATGGTGAAGTCAAGGGCAAGACTGGCTCCCTGACTGCGCTGCCGGTTATCGAAACTCAGGGCGGTGACGTCTCTGCATTCGTACCGACCAACGTAATCTCCATCACCGATGGTCAGATCTTCCTGGAAGCTGACCTGTTCAACTCGGGTGTTCGTCCTGCGATCAACGCAGGTCTGTCCGTATCTCGAGTGGGTGGTGCTGCTCAGACCAAGATCATCAAGAAGTTGGGTGGTGGTGTACGTCTGGCATTGGCGCAGTATCGTGAGCTGGCAGCATTTGCCCAGTTCGCATCTGACCTGGATGACGCTACTCGTTCACAGCTGGAACATGGTCAGGCCGTGACCGAGCTGATGAAGCAGAAACAGTACTCTCCGATGTCCGTCGCCGAGATGGGTCTGAGCCTGTACGCTGCCAACGAAGGCTTCCTGAAGGGTGTTGAGCTGAACAAGATCGGTGCATTCGAAGCAGCCCTGATCGCCTACTTCAACAGCGAACATGCTGACTTGATGGCGAAAGTGAACGTGAAAGGCGATTACAACGACGAAATCGCGGCTCAGTTCAAGGCTGGCATCGAGAAGTTCAAGTCTACCCAAACTTGGTAATTACTCGTCAGAGTAGGCGGCCGTTCGGGGTTTCCCCGCTCGGCCGGACACTGAGTCAAGTTTAATAGGCGGAACTATGGCAGTCGGAAAAGAGATCAAGACGCAGATTGCGAGTATCGGCAGCACGCGCAAAATCACCAGCGCCATGGAAATGGTTGCTGCGTCGAAGATGCGTAAGGCGCAGGATCGCATGCAGTCTTCCCGTCCGTACGCCCGCAGTATCCAAGGTGTGATTCAGCATCTGGCGAAAGCCAATCCTGAATACCATCACCTGTATATGCAGGAGCGTGAGGTCAAGCGGGTCGGTTTCATCGTTGTAGCGACCGATCGTGGCCTCTGCGGCGGCTTGAACGTGAATGCGTTCAAGGCAGCAGTAAGCACCATGAAGGGGTTCCATGAGCAGAATGTCGAAGTCGACGTCTGCGCACTGGGCGCCAAGGCAATCACCTTCTTCCGTAACTTCGGCGGTAACGTCGTCGCTGCGAAAGGCGGCCTCGGCGATGCGCCGGAGCTGGAGCAGCTGATCGGTTCGGTCAAGGTGATGCTGGATGCTTACGAGGAAGGCAAGCTGGATCGTCTGTTCATCGTGTCTAACGACTTCGTGAACACCATGACCCAGAAGCCGACCGTTGAGCAGCTGTTGCCGCTGAAAGCGGAAGACAATGATGAGACGCTCAACCACCATTGGGACTATCTGTATGAACCGGATGCAAAAGAGCTGTTGAACGGCTTGCTGACGCGTTACATCGAGTCCCTGGTCTATCAGGCCGTGGTTGAGAACAATGCCTGTGAGCAGGCAGCCCGTATGCTGGCGATGAAGAACGCAACTGATAACGCCGGCGACCTGATCGATGAGCTGCAGTTGGTATACAACAAAGCCCGTCAGGCGGCGATTACTCAGGAAATATCCGAGATCGTCAGTGGTGCTGCTGCTGTTTGATGCAGTGAACAGGTTTACATGTTAAGAGGATCCGAACATGAGTAGCGGACGTATTGTTCAGATTATCGGTGCGGTTGTTGACGTGGAATTCCCGCGTGACAGCGTACCGAAGGTTTACGACGCACTAGTCGTCGGCAAAACCGGCCTGACACTGGAAGTCCAGCAGCAGCTGGGTGACGGTGTTGTGCGTACAATTGCAATGGGCCAGACTGAAGGCGTAAGCCGTGGTCTGGAAGTGTCCAATAACGGTGCCCCGATCTCTGTACCTGTCGGTACTAAGACCTTGGGTCGCATCATGGACGTACTGGGTAACCCGATCGACGAGAAAGGTCCGATTGGTGAAGAAGAGCGCATGCCGATTCACCGTAAGGCGCCTTCCTATGCTGACCAGGCTTCTTCCAACGAGCTGCTGGAAACCGGTATCAAGGTTATCGACCTTGTTTGCCCGTTCGCCAAAGGTGGTAAGGTTGGTCTGTTCGGTGGTGCCGGTGTAGGTAAGACCGTCAACATGATGGAGCTTATCCGTAACATCGCGATCGAGCACTCTGGTTACTCCGTATTCGCGGGTGTAGGTGAGCGTACTCGTGAGGGTAACGACTTCTATCACGAAATGACCGACTCCAACGTTATCGACAAGGTATCGCTGGTATACGGTCAGATGAACGAGCCGCCGGGTAACCGTCTGCGCGTTGCGCTGACCGGCCTGACCATGGCCGAGAAGTTCCGTGACGAAGGTCGTGACGTACTGCTGTTCGTCGACAACATCTACCGTTACACCCTGGCCGGTACTGAAGTATCAGCACTGCTGGGTCGTATGCCGTCTGCGGTAGGCTACCAGCCGACGCTGGCGGAAGAGATGGGCGTTCTGCAGGAACGTATCACCTCTACCAAGACTGGTTCCATCACGTCCATCCAGGCGGTATACGTACCGGCAGATGACTTGACCGACCCGTCTCCGGCAACCACCTTCTCGCATCTGGATGCGACCGTGGTACTGTCCCGTCAGATCGCAGAACTGGGTATCTACCCGGCAATCGATCCGCTGGACTCTACTTCGCGTCAGCTGGATCCGTTGGTGATCGGTCAGGAACATTACGACATCGCCCGTGGCGTGCAGTCTACTCTGCAGCGTTACAAGGAACTGAAGGATATCATCGCGATCCTGGGTATGGACGAGCTGTCTGAAGAAGACAAGCAGAGTGTATCCCGTGCGCGTAAGATCCAGCGCTTCCTGTCCCAGCCGTTCTTCGTGGCAGAAGTATTCACCGGTGCACCGGGTAAATACGTCTCCCTGAAGGAAACGATCCGCGGCTTCCAGGGCATTCTGGGTGGTGAGTATGATCACCTGCCGGAGCAGGCGTTCTACATGGTCGGTGGCATCGACGAAGCAATCGAGAAAGCCAAGGGCCTGTAAGTTCCAAGCGGAACCTTTTAAGAGGTAATCAAGATGGCTATGACTGTTCATTGTGACATCGTAAGTGCCGAAGAAGAGATTTTCTCTGGCCTGATCGAGTTCGTCTCCGTGACAGGTAGCCTGGGTGATCTGGGTGTATACCCGGGTCACGCTCCGCTTCTGACGGAACTGAAACCAGGCCCTGTCGAGCTGCGCAAGCAGGGCGGTGAGGAAGATGTATTCTACGTCTCCGGTGGCTTCATCGAAGTCCAGCCGCACAAAGTGACAGTGCTTGCTGATACCGCACTGCACGCGGGTGATCTGAGTGAAGCTGCAGCACTTGAAGCCCAGAAGCATGCCGAGCATGCAATGGCCGACAAGACCGGCGAGTTTGAATACTCCCGCGCTGCGGCTCAGCTGGCTGAGGCTGCTGCCCAGCTTCGCACCTTGCAGCAGATTCGTCGCAAAGCCGGCAAGTAAAACAGCCGGTGCGACAACTAAAAAGCAGCCTTCGGGCTGCTTTTTTTGTGTCTACAGCAACCCCCACAACGTATTGAAGATGATCTGCTGGGCACCGGCGACTTCGCGCGAGTCGATCACCACGGCGGTGGGATAGTTGTCGGAGGCCAGTGAGATGATCGCGCAGCGGGGCGGGTAGATGGCGATATAGGCGGCATCGACCGGGCCTTCGGTGCGAATCCATTTGCGCTCCGAGTACTCGGCACTTTCACCGCCTTCACCGATGGCAATCGCGCGCACGCGGATCTTGCGTGCCACCCGTTGGGCGGTAAAGTTGGGAAAGGGGCGGTAGAGCAGAGGCCGGATCGGCTTCGATGAGAACACCGAGTAGACAGGATCTTCCTGTTCGCCCACACGGTTGAGAATATCGCGCAGTACCTGTTCGATACCGGCATCGCCTTCATAAAATTCCACGTTAGCGACACTGAAGTCCGGTTTCAGATGGTGCAGGTCGGGGATCACCGACGTTTTCAGCTGATCGATCGCCTTGTCCAGCTGCTCGCGCCGGGCATCGGCCAGTTGCAACAGCACTTCAGGCTCCCGTGCCGAGAAGTAGCGGCGCTTGCCCTTGGGCAGATAGGTGACAATGCCACGTTGCTGCAAACTCTTCAGGCACTCATAGGTACTGCCGCGATTGACAGCAGCACGTTCAGCTATGGTTCGAATAGCACTGGGGCCTAATGCCAGCAATGCCTTGTAAATACGGACGTCGCGCTCGCTCAAACCGAGCTGGTCAAAAATCATCTGCTGCATATTTGTCATTTTTTCTGTGACAATTAGTCTTGATTGAAACCGAGTATACGCTAAAGTTTCGCGCAATCTATCAGCTAACGGTCGTACAGGCTGCGACGCGATATCAGGACTTCGAAACACGATGAAAACGGATGTGGTAATTCTGGCTGCCGGACAGGGCAGTCGCATGAAATCGGCCCTGCCCAAGGTGATGCACCGTCTGGCTGGCAAGCCCATGTTGCAGCATGTGATTGACAGTGCACAGGGGCTGGCCCCGGAAGGTCTGCATGTGGTGATCGGCCATGGCGGCGAACAGGTCGAGCAGGCTATGGAAGGGCAGACACTGAACTTCGTTTGGCAGCACGAACAGTTGGGCACGGGCCATGCGGTGGCCCAGGCGATGCCGCAGATTGGGGCGGACTCGGTCGTATTGGTGCTGTACGGTGATGTCCCGCTGACGCGTGCGGACACGCTTGAGCAGCTGACCCGCATTGCCGCGCATGGCGATCTGGGTCTGTTGACGGTGACGCTGGATGACCCGACCGGTTATGGCCGGATCATCCGCAATGCGGTCGGTGATGTGGTGGCGATTGTCGAGCACAAGGATGCGACCGAACAGGAAAAACTGGTGCGCGAGGTCAATACCGGCATTCTGGCGCTGCCGGCGGCTGCACTGCATGACTGGTTACCGCGTTTGTCGGCCGACAATGCCCAGGGCGAATACTACCTGACCGATGTGATTGCGATGGCAGCGGAAGAGGGCATGCGTGTACGTGCCATCCAGCCCGAGGCCGAGCAGGAAGTGCAGGGCGTCAATAACCGTCTGCAGCTGGCGCAGCTGGAACGCTGGTATCAGCGTCAGCATGCCGATCTATTGATGGCTGCCGGTGCCACATTGGCCGATCCTGCCCGTATCGACGTGCGTGGTGAACTGAGCGTGGGTCAGGATGTCCTGATCGATATCAACACGATCTTTGAAGGCGAGGTGCTTCTGGGCGAAGGTGTTGAAATCGGTGCCAACTGCATCATTCGCAACGCCCGTATTGGTGCCGGTACCCGAGTCGATGCCAACTCCATCATCGATGGTGCCGTGGTCGCCGAAAATGCCCAAATCGGTCCTTTCGCGCGTTTGCGTCCGGGGACTGAAATGGCCGCGGGCAGCAAAGTGGGCAACTTTGTCGAAACCAAGAAAGCGGTAATCGGCAAAGGTTCCAAGATCAATCATCTGAGCTATATCGGTGATGCCGAGATCGGTGCAGAGGTGAATGTGGGGGCTGGTACCATCACCTGCAATTATGATGGCGTCAACAAGTCGCTGACTCGCATCGGTGATGGCGCCTTCATCGGTTCCAACAGCTCGCTGGTCGCACCGGTGGAGATCGGAGCCGGTGCGACGGTCGGAGCAGGCTCTACCATTACCAAAACCGTGGCCGATGACCAGCTCGCCGTGGCCCGTGGCAAACAGGTCAATCTCGATAACTGGGCGCGCCCGCAGAAAAAAGGATCCTGAGCATGTGTGGAATTGTAGGTGCCATTGCGGCACGCCCGGTAGCCGGAATCCTGTTGGAAGGTTTGCGTCGTCTTGAATACCGTGGTTATGACTCGGCCGGCATGGCCGTGCTGGATCAGGGCCAGATCAGTCGCTTGCGCCGCATCGGCAAGGTGCAGGCGCTGGCCGATGCCTGCGAGCAGCAGCCGCTGGCGGGTCATCTTGGCATCGCCCACACGCGCTGGGCCACCCACGGCAAACCGTCGGAGCAGAATGCCCATCCGCATATGTCCGGTGAGCGTCTGGCCGTGGTGCATAACGGCATCATTGAAAACTTCGAACCGCTCAAGCGCGATCTGCAGCAGCAGGGCTACACCTTTACCTCAGAGACCGATACCGAGGTGGTCGCGCACCTGTTGGACCAAGAGTTGCAGCACGGTTTGACGCTGGTCGAGGCACTGCGCCAGACCATGACGCAGCTGGAAGGTGCGTTTGCGCTGGGCGTGATTCATGCCGACCTGCCGGAACAGCTGCTGACCGCTCGCAAGGGCAGTCCGCTGGTCATCGGCGTGGGGATTGGTGAGAACTTCATCGCCTCCGACCAGTTGGCCCTGTTGCCGGTAACCGACCGCTTCATGTTTCTTGAAGATGGCGATATTGCGGTGCTGGAAGCGGATCAGATCCGGGTACTGGATGCACAGGGGCAGGCAGTCGAACGTGCCGTTACCACGTTTGAACATGGCCAGGCCAGTGCGGAGAAGGGCGAATTCCGCCACTTCATGCTCAAGGAGATTTATGAGCAACCGCGGGTCATGCAGGCAGTGCTGGAAGGGCGCGTTGCCTCCGGCCATCTGCTGGAGCAGGCGTTCGGCAGCGAAGCCAGTGCCATTTTCGACCAGGTTAAACAGGTGCAGATTGTCGCCTGTGGCACCAGCTACCATGCCGGTATGGTAGCCAAGTACTGGATTGAGGAGCTGGTCGGCATTCCCTGCATGGTGGAAGTGGCCAGCGAGTTCCGCTACCGCCCGGTTGTGCTGCCTGAAGGCACATTATTGCTGACGTTGTCGCAGTCCGGCGAGACGGCCGACAGTCTGGCGGCGCTGCGCGAAGTGAAAGACCGAGTGTTGGCAACGCTGGCGATCTGCAACGTACCGGGCAGCTCGCTGGTGCGCGAATCGGATATCAGCCTGATGACCAACGCGGGTCCCGAGATCGGTGTTGCTTCTACCAAGGCCTTCACCTCCCAGCTGGTCGCGCTGATGTTGACCACCATAGCTTTGGGTCGACGCCATGGTCTGGGCCGCGATAAGGAAGCGGAACTGATTGCGGCACTGGAACAGTTGCCGGTCCTGCTGCAGCAGCTGCTGGCACTGGATGGCCCGATTGAGGCGATGTCGGCGCACTTTGCCGAGAAGCATCACGCGCTGTTCCTGGGTCGCAATGTGCTCTACCCGGTAGCGATGGAAGGTGCGCTCAAGCTCAAGGAGATCTCCTATATCCATGCTGAAGCCTATCCTGCCGGAGAGCTTAAGCATGGGCCGTTGGCACTGGTGGACAAGGATATGCCGGTGATCGCGGTAGCGCCGCGTAACGGTATGCTCGACAAGCTCAAGGCCAACCTGCAGGAAGTACGTGCTCGTGGCGGTGAGCTGTTCGTGTTTGCCGGTTGCGAGGAAAGCATCCAGCCGGAAGAGGGCGTACACGTGATCCATCTGCCCGCCATGCCTCAGGTGCTGGACCCGATTGCGTTCACGCTGCCGTTGCAGCTGCTGTCCTACCATGTGGCGGTGCTCAAGGGCACCGATGTGGATCAGCCGCGCAACCTGGCCAAGAGTGTGACGGTAGAATAAACGGAGACTCCCGCTGTGCCATTCGGCACAGCTGTCCCTCAGCGGGTCGTTGGGCCTGACTGGGCCGGGTCGGTCATGGCCTCGGCTGTTGGCGTGACACCGTTGGTCGGTAGTACCAGCACGAACCAGGTGCCCCGCTCACTGCTATTGACCCGGACACGGCCGCCGTGCAGCTGCAGGATCGAACGTACGATGGACAAACCCAGGCCACCGCAGTCACCGGTCTGGGCCCGAGCCGGGTCGCAGCGGTAAAAGCGTTCGAACAGCCGTGGCAGGTGCTCGGCCGCAATCGGTGTGCCCAAATTGTGTACCCCGATCTCCAGCCGGTCTTCCAGCTGCTGGCTGGTAATACTGATCGGGCTGTTGGCTTCGCCGTAACGCAGGGCGTTGGCGATCAAGTTGGCCAGTGCGCGGCGCAGCAACTCCTCATCGGCGAGCAGCCAGCCTTCGGTCTGATTGACCAGCTGCATGCCGCTGTCCTCGGCCATGCCTTCAAAATACTCACACAGCTGTTCGACCAGCGCATGCAGGTCTACTCGGGTCAGGTTGACTGATGCCTGCGGCTGTTCGGTCCGTGCCAGAAACAGCATGCTGTCGATCATCCGCGCCAGCCGTTCATACTCTTCCTGATTGGAGGCCAGCAGGCTTTGATATTCCTCTTCACTGCGCGAGCGGCGCAGGGTTTGCTGGGTCTGCCCCATGAGGTTGCTGAGCGGGGTACGCATTTCGTGGGCCAGGTCTTCAGAGAAGCGTGACAGCTGGGCAAAGCCATCCTCCAGTCGAGCCAGCATCAGATTCAACGCGCGGCTCAGGGTGCGTAGTTCGCTGACCTGCTGCTCGTCATCAAGGCGAAGGTACAGATGCTGTACGTCGATGGCCGCTGCCCGCTTGGCCAGTCGCCGTACCGGTCGCAGCGCCCGCTGGCTGACCAGCCAGCCCAGCAGAAATGCCAGCAGGGCTCCGGCGGCCAGGGCAATCCCGAGCTTCAGCCGGTATGCGGCCAGCATCTGGTTGCGCTCGGTGAGCACCTTGCCGGCAATCAGCGTGACCGGCTGCGTATCCCGCTGTACGTGTATCCACGCCAGCCGTGCCGGTTCTGCCCCTGTGGTATCAATGAGCTGGACATGGTCGGCTTCCGGCAGGGGCGGGATATGCAGCTGGGTCGGGTTGATCTCGATCAGTACCTGTTGGCGTTCGTCCAGCATCAACAGCAGACTCTCCTGGTTACCCAGCATATTACTGTACAGATGCGGCCGCTGGCGCAGGACTTCGATGCTGTCACTGTCATCCAGTAGCGCGCGCATGCGTTCGAGTCGACCAAGCAGGGCCTGGTCATCGCGCCAGACAATCTCTTTCTGCAGTGATTGATACAGGTAGAAGCCGATGGCCCCCAGCACCAGCGTGCTGACCAGTGCGAACAGCAGTGCCAGGCGCAGGCTCAATGCCCGTGGCCAGGGGCTCATGACGGTTGTTCCAGCACATAGCCCATGCCGCGCACGGTCTGGATCAGTTTGATTGGATAGGGGTCGTCGACCTTGGCACGCAGGCGGCGGATGGCGACATCCACCACGTTGGTGTCGCTGTCAAAATTCATCTGCCATACCTGGGACGCAATATAGGTACGTGACAGTACTTCACCCTCACGGCTGAGCAGCAGATGGAGCAGGGCAAATTCCTTGTTGGTCAGATTGATCCGCTCTTCCTGCCGAGTCACGCGGCGGCGCAACAGGTCCAGCTGCAGATCGGCCACTTCAAAGACCGATGATTCACGGGCGGGCGCACGGCGCAGCAGGGTACGTACCCGCGCCAGCAGCTCGGCAAAGGAGAAGGGTTTGACCAGGTAATCGTCAGCCCCCAGCTCCAGCCCCTTGACCCGATCTTCCACCGCATCGCGTGCGGTCAGAAACAGTACCGGTACCTGTGAGGTGCGACGTATGGTCTGCAGCAGTTGCCAGCCGTTCATGCCCGGCAGCATCACGTCGAGAATGATCAGATCAAACTCCTCCTCCTGAATCAGGTGTTGGCCGTCCAGGCCGTTCAGCGCTACCGCGACGGTATACCCGGACTCGCTCAGCCCCTTGAACAGGTAGTCGGCGGTCTTGTGTTCATCTTCTACAACCAGAATGCGCATATTGGTCTCTCCACGTGACCTATTAGGGTAAGCCGATCGGTATCTCGCTTCCATTACAAATTGGTCATTCAGCGGCAATGAGTTTGACGGGGTCGTGCAGGCATTATGGCTGCCAATTGCTTATCAAGCCCACGAACGGAGAACACCATGCTTGCCAAGACTGCACGTCTGACCGCCCTCGGCCTGACCCTCTGCGCTGCCAACGCATTTGCAGCTCCGGCGCTGGTAGAACAGCGTCCCGATGTATCCCTGACACTGGCCAATCAGTTGATTGAAGCCACGCTGGATGCCTGCCATCAGGATGACCGTACTGCCGTTGTGGCGGTGGTTGATCGCGGTGGCAACCTGGTGGCGTTGCAGCGTGATGACAATGTGGGCCCGCACAACACCCTGGCGGCACAGCGCAAGGCATTTACCTCGCTGTCCACCAAGAATACCAGCCGTGCACTGTCTGATCTGGCACGTAATACCCCGGATGCCGAAAACCTGAACACGCTGGACGAGTTGCTGCTGCTGGGCGGCGGTGTACCGCTCAAGGTTGAAGGCCATGTCATTGGTGCGATCGGTGTCGCCGGTGCCAGTGGTGCAGCGATCGATGAAGGTTGCGCGCTGACGGCAATCGATAAAGTGCTACCGAAAACCCTTTAAACGTATCACCCTTTTTCTCTATCAGGAGTTACCACATGAACAAGCTGAAATCCCTTTGTGCAGGCGTCGTGCTGACCGGTATGTCTACTCTGGCTGTTGCTGCCGGCAACCCGCTGAGCGTACATGTACTGAACCTGGAAGACGGTCTGCCGTCCCCTGACGTTACCGTGACCCTGGAGCAGAAAAACGGTGACAGCTGGGATGCCCTGAACAGCGGCGTGACCAACGAAAACGGTCGCATCACCGCACTGTTCCCGGAAGGTGAATCACTGGAAACCGGTACCTACCGTGTAACCTTTGAAACCGGTGACTGGTTCGAAAAGCATGACAGCGAAACCTTCTTCCCGGAAATTCCGGTGATCTTCAACGTCGACGGCGCGGTTGAGCACTACCACATCCCGTTGCTGCTGAGCCCGTACGGCTTCTCTACCTACCGCGGCAACTGATCAGTCCGGTCCGGCGTCCTGTCTGCTGTTGGCAGGCAGGGCGCTGACAATATTTGCAGGATATAGTCCAATACCCGTCTGGAATAGATCAGGCTGGTATGGCTGAGTGGAAACACCTTGTGTGCGGTCATGCCGGTGACACGGGTTTCGTCGATCAGCACGGTGCCATCCGATGCACTGTCCTTGCTCAGCAGGGGCATCAACCCGATCGGCAGATCACCGGCAATGCTGTAGAGGCGCGCGCGGAACGGCCAATGCCGGTTCTCCGTAAGTAGATAATCGATACTGTTTCTGAGCATCCCCTTCAGTCGCGAGTCGTGAATCTCCCGTGCCAGCGTGCTGCCCTTGTGCGGCGTGCCCAGCGTAATCACCGGATCCACCCAGCCAGCCTGGGCGGTCGCGCGTTCCAGATAACGCCGCGCGATCAGCCCCCCCATCGAATGACAGATAAACGCTGTCGCCTCGCCATCAATGAATTCATCCAGCCGTGTACTGATCGCATCCATGTCGGGAGACAGGGTGTTATAGCTCAGGTTGAGGATGATATACCCCTGTTTTTCCAGCCGTCGGCACAGTGGCCACATGACCAGTCCCGACATGTAAAGGCCGTGTAATACGACGACTTTCTTGACTCGCATCTGCGATGACTCCCTGTATTTCAGGGGCTCAGCTTACCGCTAGTCACTGGGGCAGGGAAAGTGGGGCCGCGCCGGCTTTTCCCGCAGCAGGCCATGGCTGTTGTGCAGGCCTCGGGTTAGGATAAGGCCTGTCGAATCGAGGGAAGCAAGGAACGAAATGAACGATACTCTCTTTATGTTGGCGATCGGCTTCATTGCCTTGATCGGTGTGATTGTCCTGGTGGTAATTCTGGGAGCCCTGGTGGCGGGTGTGGTCATGTACCAGGTCGACAAGCGCCAGACGGCCCATACCATCCGCCGCAACTATCCGCTGTTGGGGCGTTTCCGCTATATCTTTGAAAATCTGGGCGAATTCTTCCGACAATATTTCTTTGCCATGGACCGTGAAGAGATGCCGTTCAACCGCGCGCAGCGCTCCTGGGTCTATCGTGCGGCCAAGAACATCGACAACACCGTGGCCTTCGGCTCCACGCGTGACCTGCGCAAGCCCGGTACCTACTACTTTCTCAACTGCCCGTTCCCGACCCTGAGTGAGGATGCTGCCGGTACCCAGCCGATGCGGATCGGGCCTTACTGTCGTACCCCCTATGACGCGCCGTCTTTTCTTAACATTTCCGGCATGAGCTTTGGTGCCCTGTCGGCACCGGCGGTGCGGGCCCTGTCCATGGGGGCTGCCAAGGCGGGGTGCTGGATGAATACCGGCGAGGGTGCGCTGTCCAAGTATCACCTGGAAGGTGGCTGTGACATCGTGTTCCAGATCGGCACGGCCAAATACGGTGTGCGGGGTGAATTTGGCCAGCTGGACGATGCCCGATTGGCGGAAATGGCAGCGATCGAGCAGGTGCGCATGTTCGAGATCAAGCTCAGCCAGGGGGCCAAGCCGGGCAAGGGCGGTATCCTGCCGGCGGACAAGGTCACCCCGGAGATCGCCGAAGCGCGCGGTATTCCGGTAGGACAGGCATCAATCAGCCCTAATCGTCATCCTGAAATTGCCAGCATCGACGACCTGCTCGATTTTATCGCCCACGTGCGTGAAGTGACTGGCAAGCCGGTCGGCTTCAAGCTGGTGCTGGGCACGACCGACTGGCTCGATACCTTCTGCGAAGCGGTGAGCGTACGCGGCAGTGAATCGGCCCCGGATTTCATTACTCTGGATAGCGCCGATGGCGGCACCGGCGCTGCACCGATGCCGTTGATGGACAGTGTCGGTCTGCCGTTGCGGGAAAGCCTGCCGTTGCTGGTCAACAAGTTGCATCAGCACAACCTGCGCAACCGTATCCGCATCGTGGCATCCGGCAAGCTGATCAACCCCACCGATGTGGCGGCCGCCATCTGTCTGGGTGCGGATTTTGTGGTCACGGCCCGTGGCTTCATGTTTGCGCTGGGCTGTATTCAGGCACTGCAATGCAACAAGAATGCCTGCCCGACCGGTATTACCACGCACAACCCGAAGCTGCAGCAGGGCCTGGTACCCGAGGTAAAGGCGGAGCGGGTGGCCAACTTCCACCACAACCTGGTGCACGAAGTGGAGTTGATAGCACACTCCTGTGGTGTCACCGAGCCACGCCAGCTCAAGCGCGAGCACGCGGCGGTGGTGGTAGACGGTGGTGGAGCGGTGCCGCTCAACATTCTTTATCCAAGCAGCTGAACGCAAAACGCCAGCCCCGTGGGGCTGGCGCTTCCTCCAGTGTCAGTGCTCGTCTTCCAGCCAGCACGTCTCATCGATTGAGGACATCAACTCTTTTTCCTCCCGATGCCGTTCGATGGCGCGCCGGGCTTCCAGCAGGCGGCGGGTTGCATGCTGTTTGCGCCGATTCCGTTGTTCAATGTCGTACCCTACCATGATGTCGAAAACCTCGGTCTGGATAGGGTCCAGGTCCTGCTCTTTCCGTATCAGCATAGCCTTGCTCCGATCTCAGGGTCACTGTAATCAGGAGACAACCGGGTGTCTGGCTGATGACAGCAAACACGCATGGAGTTTTTTATTTACCGCAATCGCGGATAAATATCAAATCCATGCAGGACGGGCATGAGCGTAGAACAGACGTGTTGCAGCAGGATGACGGCGAGTGATTACTCGCCGTCGGAATCGGTCAGGGGGCGGCGCATCGGTGGGATGCGCTTGTCGTTCTGGCGCAGGTTGCGCAGGCTGCGCTTGATCATCTTCAAGTGATCGACTAGTGCCGGACCCAGTTTCATCGCCATGCCCACGGCAAGGATATCGATGATGACCAGATGCACGACCCGAGAGGACATCAGCGTACTCAGATCCTTGTCCTCTTCCACGTCGACATGAATCGGAATCGTGGCCAGATCGGCCAGCGGCGTGTTGCCCGGACACAGGGTGATCACCGCCGCGCCCTTGTCACGCACCAGCTTGACCGTATGCAGCAGGTCTTTGGTGCGTCCGGTCTGGGAGATCGCAACCACCACATCGCCTTCGCCCAGCGTCAGCGCGGAGATGGTCTGCATATGCGGATCGGAGTAGGCCGCCGCAGACACCATCATGCGGTAGAACTTGTGCTGGGCATCGGCACAGACCGGTGCCGATGCACCGAAACCGTAAAACTCGACCCGGTTGGCCTTGGCCAGACAGTCGATCGCCTCTTCCAGGGTACCGGGGTCCAGCTGATCGCGGATATTGATCAGGTTGCCGATCATGGAGTCGAAGATCTTCTGCTTGAACTCGATGACCGTATCTTTGGAGTCGAGCGAGAACTGCTCGTAACTGGCGTTGCTGGCCAGACCCTGAGCCAGGGTCAGCTTGAAGTCCTGAAAGCCGTCGTAGTCCAGCGCCCGGCAAAAACGGACCACCGTTGGCTCGCTGACCTGGGCTTCGGACGCGAGATCGACGATGCGCATGTGAATCACGTCATTCGGATTCGCCAGTACATAGTCGGCCACTTTCTGTTCAGACTTGCGCAGCTCGGGGCGCGCCTCAGCAATGGACTTGAGCAGATTGAAGGAGTTCATCTCCGTTGATTCCGTATCATCGCGTGAACTGCCAGTATACCAATGAATCAGGTGGCGGCCCAATGCGACTGAAGAGGCGGGTACAATGACCGAAAGTCGGGTGGTCCAGCCGCGATTGCAGGGCGAGGGGGCGCGTGCTAATTTCATCCGACTGTCACATCCTGTTTACAACCAATAAGGAAGTAGAGCCGTGAAACGCAGACAATTTATCCGTGGTGCCGGTGCCGCCACCGTAGCGGCGGGTGCCATGATCGCTGCTCCTGCCGTTGCCGCACCGCAATTCAAATGGAAAATGGTGACCACCTGGCCGAAGAACTTCCCCGGACTGGGCACCGGTGCCAACCGGTTGGCCGAGATGATCAATGCCATGTCCAATGGCCGGATTCAGGTGAAGGTCTACGGTGCCGGTGAGTTGGTCGGTGCACTGGAAATCTTTGATGCCGTATCTCGCGGCACCGCTGAAATGGGCCACGGTGCGGCCTACTACTGGAAGGGCAAGAGTACGGCGGCACAGTTTTTTGCCTCTGTTCCCTTCGGCATGACCGCACAGGAGATGAACTCATGGCTCTACCACGGCGGTGGCATGGAACTGTGGGAAGAGGTGTATGACAAGTTCGGGCTGGTACCGGGCGCGGCCGGCAACACCGGCGTGCAGATGGGCGGCTGGTTCAACAAGGAGATCAACAGTGTTGACGATCTCAAGGGTCTGAAAATGCGTATTCCGGGCCTGGGCGGTGAAGTGCTCAAGCGTGCCGGCGGTACCCCGGTATTGCTGCCGGGCGGCGAAATCTTCTCGTCACTGCAGTCCGGCACCATTGATGCAACCGAGTGGGTCGGGCCTTACAACGACATGGCGTTTGGTCTGCACAAGGCGGCCAAATACTACTACTACCCGGGCTGGCACGAGCCGGGCAGCACGCTGGAGTGCTTCATCAACAAGGAAGCCTTCCAGGCACTGCCGGAAGATCTGCAGGTGATCGTGCGTAGCGCTCTGCGCGTTGCCAATCAGGATATGCTGGCCGAGTTCACGATGAAGAACAATCAGGCGCTGGACCAGCTGGTCAACAAGCACGGCGTTGAACTGCGCAATTTCCCGGATGACGTTCTCCTCAAACTGCGCACCCTTTCGGATGAAGTGGTCGCCGAGGAAGCGCAGAAGGATGAAATTTCGCGCAAGGTGTACGAGTCATTCACGGCGTTCCGCGATCAGGTCCAGCAATGGACGGCGGTATCCGAGCAAGCCTACCTTAACGCCCGTTCGCTGGGCTGATCACCGTACTGAACGAGAAAGGCCGGAGAATTCTCCGGCCTTTTCTGTTTGGGTAACGCTGACAGAATACTCTGTCGTTAGGTTCGAATTTAGATTCCCGGTACGAAAGGGACACCGCAGCAGCCGGTCAGCATTACAGTAACTGCCGTAAGTATTAGATAACGGTTCATATCATTTATCCCCAAAGTCGCCTAGTGTAGCTTTAGCCGTTCAGTGTGTTCGGTTTTCATCTTATTTTTATGAAGACACGTTGATCAAGATGAGAGGTTCGGTCATAAACTACTGGAAATGAGGGTGCGCCAGCCTAGCTGGTAAGCCAGAGATGTTATGTGCTTGTTCATAGTTTCCCTTGCCTGGATTCCGGAATCTACTCCTCAGGAAGGTTTTGATTATTAATTTTTTTTTTGGAACTCATATAACCTAAAGTGCTAATAAAAACAATCCCAATTGAAAACACTGAATAGAAAAAGATAGATATTGAGTAAGCTGATGAAAAATATAATATTATTATGACAGTATTCAATGTAAAATAAATCAAGTAGATGGTTATGGCTTTCTTTGGTTTAATCGAACCTTTATTGACTAATTTTCTTTCTAAAAATAAAGTATAAATTAATAGAAAAGCTGTAAATACTATAAAAGTATATGGCTTGTTTGATATATTATCCCAAGCATATAGACTCATGAAAAAAATCAAAAAATAAACTGTAATAATATATGTTTTTCTAAACATGACTTTTAGTGAAAACCGGTTTCAATTTGATTTTTTATTGTACGTCGATCTATTTCTTCTTCCGCTGCATCTAAACTTGACTTGTTAGCGATAAATGATATCCAAATTATTAATGAGATCCATCCCTTTTTACTGATGCCTTTACTTTTAATGGCTTTGTCCAAGAAGTCTTTGAAACTCATGGCTGACACTGTGATACCTATAGATCCACCTGCATCATTTACAATACCATGAAAGTCTAAGTCACTTTTCAGCTCTTCTGTTGTTAGTGCCCAAAGTCCCCACCATTGGTTATTTACAAACGTTGTATCTAAAACCCTATGTATGAGTGCTTGCTCGAGAGATCTTGATTCTGTTGCAGTAAGACTATTTGGTAAGTGATATAACCCAGGTGAGTCCGGTATAGAGGATAGCTTTCTTATTGATCGCAAAGCTACGATTCGCTGATTTCGATCCAAGTGTCGATACACAAGAACAGAAATCATAGCATTTAGTCCAGGCTCTCCGCTGCTTATAGCCTTACTCTTATCAATGCGTAAAATAGAGGCGAGGTATGCTAGCTGACCTTTGGTATCTTGAGGAACTTGGTATGGGATGTCTTTTATAGATAAAGTTGACATATTACATCCATGTAATAGTTTTCAATATAATTTTATTATCACATAACCATTTTATGGTATTCAAGCAATTTTTTTGTACCGTATGAAATACAAATTACTCACAAATGAATATGATAACTTTACGCTGCTATATTCAGACATAAAGAGGGCATGAAGCCCTCTCAAAGTATAGCCATTATACTTTATGGTAGATCTCGGCACCGCTGTCCTTGAACTCTTCCGACTTCTCCTTCATGCCCTGTTCCGCCTGGGCATTGATCGCCGCCACCTGGGCTTCGTCCAGATCACGCACTTCCTGAGAGATCTTCATCGAGCAGAACTTGGGTCCGCACATGGAGCAGAAGTGGGCGACCTTGGCAGAGTCCTTCGGCAGAGTCTCGTCGTGGTAGGCGCGGGCGGTGTCCGGGTCGAGGCCGATGTTGAACTGGTCTTCCCAGCGGAACTCGAAACGTGCCTTGGACATGGCGTTGTCGCGGATCTGTGCACCCGGATGGCCTTTCGCCAGGTCGGCGGCATGAGCGGCGATCTTGTAGGTGATGATGCCGGTCTTGACGTCATCCTTGTTGGGCAGGCCCAGATGCTCCTTCGGCGTCACGTAGCAGAGCATGGCACAGCCGTACCAGCCGATCATGGCCGCACCGATGCCGGAGGTGATGTGGTCGTAGCCCGGTGCGATATCGGTGGTCAATGGCCCCAGCGTATAGAAAGGTGCCTCGTGGCACTCCTCCAGCTGCTTGTCCATATTCTCCTTGATCATGTGCATCGGCACATGGCCCGGACCTTCGATCATCACCTGCACATCGTGCTGCCAGGCGATCTTGGTCAACTCGCCCAGGGTTTCCAGCTCGGCAAACTGGGCCGCGTCGTTGGCGTCGTAGACCGAGCCCGGACGCAGGCCATCACCGAGAGAGAAGGCCACGTCGTAGGCCTTGCAGATCTCGCAGATCTCTTCGAAGTGGGTGTAGAGGAAGTTCTCTTCGTGATGGGCCAGACACCACTTCGCCATGATCGAACCGCCGCGGGAGACGATGCCGGTCATGCGCTTGGCGGTCAGCGGCACGTAGCGCAGCAGTACGCCGGCGTGGATGGTGAAGTAATCCACCCCCTGTTCCGCCTGTTCGATCAGGGTGTCGCGGAACACTTCCCAGTTCAGGTCTTCGGCGACGCCGTTCACTTTCTCCAGCGCCTGATAAATCGGTACGGTGCCGATGGGTACGGGCGAGTTGCGCAGAATCCACTCACGGGTCTCGTGGATGTTCTTGCCGGTGGACAGGTCCATGATGGTGTCCGACCCCCAGCGCGTGCCCCAGGTCATTTTGGCGACTTCCTCTTCGATGGAGGAGGTCACGGCGGAGTTGCCGATGTTGCCGTTGATCTTCACCAGGAAGTTGCGGCCGATGATCATCGGTTCCAATTCCGGATGGTTGATGTTGCACGGAATGATGGCACGGCCTTCGGCCACTTCCTGGCGTACGAATTCCGGCGTGATCTCGTCCGGCAGGTAGGCACCGAAGTTGTGGCCCGGGTGCTGTTCGGCAACGATGTTGCCTTCGGCCTTGGTCTTGGCCAGCTTCATGTTCTCGCGGATGGCGATGTATTCCATCTCCGGGGTGATGATCCCCTGACGGGCGTAGTGCAGCTGAGAGACGTTCTTGCCGGGCTTGGCACGACGCGGCTGGCGGGTCAGCTCGAAACGCAGCTCGTCCAGACGCAGATCAGCGGCGCGGGTGCGACCATATTCGGAACTCAGGCCACCCAGTTGTTCGGTGTCGTCACGTTCCAGAATCCAGTGTTCGCGCAGCGGTGCCAGGCCCTTACGCACGTCGATGTCAGCGTCCGGATCGGTGTAGGGGCCGGAGGTATCGTAGACGTAAAGCGGATCATTCTTCTCGCCACCCATGTCGGTGGGGGTGTCGTCCAACGTGATTTCACGCATGGGTACGCGGATGTCGGGACGGCTGCCTTCGACATAGACTTTGCGCGACTTGGGAAAGGGCTGCACGGAGTCCTTGTCGACGGATGCGGTGTTGCTCAGGTGCTGTGTGCTCATTATGTTTCCTGCGTATTATCGTTGTAATGATCAGTCGGCCAGATCCAGGCCCATCTGCCAGAAGCTCACTTCCATGCGGGTCGCGGTGCGGAAGCGTTTTTCCAGTGCGGCCAGGCGGGCGGGTGGCAGATCCTGTCCCAGGGTGTCCAGCAGTTCGCGCTCGGTGCGGGCGGCCTGCTGGTATTCGTCGCTCAGGTACATCTCGATCCAGGCGTTGTACGGGTTGCCTTCACGGCGGGTGTCGGGCTGTTCGGCCAGCCACTGGGCGATCTCGGCATAGCCGATGATGCAGGGGGACAGCGCCACGTGCAGGTCGAGCAGATCACCGGCGAAACCGGCATCCAGCACATAGCGGGTATAGGCCACGGTGGCCGAGGCTTCGGGCAGTGTCTGCAGCTGTGCTTCGCTGATGCCCCAGTCGCGGCAGTAGTCCACATGCAGGCCGATTTCGGTATCGAGCATGGCGTTGAGGCCGGACTGGGCGTAGCGCATGCTGGCCAGGTCTTCGCTCTTGAATACGGCCAGGCCCCAGGCACGGCTGAACTGGATCAGGAACAGGTAATCCTGCTGCAGATAATGCTGGAAGCTGGCTTCGGCCAGATCGCCACGACCCAGCTGGCGTACAAAGTCATGCTGGATATAGGCCTTCCAGTCATCGCTGCACTGGGTTTTCAGATGGTCATACAATGACATGGGCAACCTCCTGCTCGGTAACGGATGTAGGGTCAAGGCTGGCGCTGAAAAACTGATGCTCCAGTACGGTCATGCAGCGGAACAGATCGGCCAGCCGTTCGAGGGTGGCCGGGTCGCGATCGGCAAAACTGTCGACCTGACCCCGCAGCCAGCCTACGAATTGCTCGAATTCGGGCAATACATGCAGGTCGATCCACTCCTGCAGATAGAAGCGGCTGCCGCGCGGTTTGGCGGCCTGTTGCTGTGACCAGCTCAGATAGGACCATTCGGCCACGCACAGGCAGATGATCGCTGCTTCGTAGCTATCTTCGGCGGCCTTCAGGGTACTGATGATGGCCTGGCTGACCGGGTGCAGTTCAGGGCTCAGGTAGTCGGTTTTGTTCAACCCAAGCGCCTCGAAAGAGCGCAGGAAGTAGGTGTTTTCGTCACTGGTCAGTGCTGCCAGAAAACCCGCCAGCACGGTTTTCGGCGGCATTGCTGGCGCATTGGCGATGGTGCGGGCGACCAGATTGACCAGGGTGTCGATGAAGGCGTAATCCTGGACCAGGTAACGGGCATAGACGGCATCCGTCAGTTGGTCATCGCCGAGTGCTTCGGTGAACGGGTGGTTCACGGCCAGCGCCCAGTCATGTTCGACATAGCCGCGCAGTTGCTCGCTCAGGCGCTGCTGCGGATGCTGTTGACGGTAGTCGGCAAAATGCATGATGACTCCTTGGCCTCAGGGTACGATGGCATAGTCGGCGACCGGCGGGTTACTGCTGGTCAGCCCCTGTGCCTGCATGAACGCACCGAGGCGCTGGTAGCGGGCTGCATCCAGTGCCGCGGGGCGCAGTGCAAAACGGCTCAGGGTGTCGGCCCAGGCGCGGCGATTGAGTTCGGTATTCAGCTCGTCCGGCTTGTAGCTGACGAAAGCCTGCCAGGCGGCATCCGGGTGGTTGACGATATATTGGGTCGCCTTTTCGATGGCACTGATGATGCGGGCATGGCGGTTGTCGCCACGATCCTTGTTGTTGATGACCAGTACCAGTTCGTCGTAAGCCGGTACGCCTTCTTCTTCTATATAGAAGGCTCGGCCCGGATGGCCTTCAAGTTCCATCTGGTTGAGTTCGAAGTTGCGATAGGCACCGATCACGGCATCGACCTGTCCGGTGATCAGTGACGGCGACAGTGACCAGTTGACGTTGACCATCTCGATGTCGTCCAGCGTCAGCCCATGCTGGGCGAGCATGGCACGCATCAGTGCTTCCTCATACCCACCGACGGAATACCCCACTTTTTTGCCCTTGAGATCGGCCAGCGTTTTTACCGGGCCGTCGGCCAGCACAACCAGCGAGTTCAGCGGTGTGGCTACCAGCGTACCGACACGGGTCAGCGGCAGCGCCTGGTCCACCATCACATGCAGCTGCGGCTGATAGGTGATCGCCATGTCAGCCTTGCCTGCGGCCACCAGCTTTGGCGGCATCGACGGGTCAGCCGGTTCCACCAGATTGACCTCCAGCCCCTGCTCGGTGAAGTAGCCTTTCTGTTGGGCGACAATCAGCGCGCCATGGTCGGGGTTGATGAACCAGTCGAGCAGCAGCTCGACCTTGTCGGCAGCCATTACCTGAACTGAGAGCAGGCAGCCGCACAGCAGTGCAGTCAGTCGTTTCATTGGGAATCACCTCGGGTTGTCGATGACGTTGACTCCTGCAGCCAGGGCGTCAGGCGTCGAGCGATCAGGTTGACGGAAAAGTAGAGTGCCAGTGCCATCACGGCGAGCACCATCAGAGCGGCAAACATCAGGTCCACCTGCATGCGGGCGTTGGCATTCAGCATCAGATAGCCCAGCCCGGTGGAGGAGCCGACCCATTCGCCAACAACGGCACCGATGGGAGCAACTGATGCCGCTACGCGCAGGCCTGAACCGAATGCGGGCAGGGCGGCAGGCAGGCGAATCTGCAGCAGCTGGGCACGGCGGTTGGCACCGAGTGTGCGCGCCAGTTGCAGATAGCCGGTGGGTGTCTGACGCAGGCCGTCGAAACAGGCAGCCGTCACCGGGAAATAGATGATCAGGGTGGCCATGGCTACTTTGGACGCCATGCCGTAGCCGAGCCACAGCATCAACACCGGTGCGAGCGCAAACACCGGAATCGCCTGACTGACCACCAGTACCGGCATCAGCCAGCGGCGCAGGCCGCCCCAGGTGACCAGCGACAGCGCACTGATCAATCCAAGGAGCGTGCCCAGCAGCAGTCCGAGCAGAATTTCGGCCAGGGTAATACCGGCATGTTTCATCAGCAGCGGAAACTGGGCGATCAGGGTTTCAAGCACCCTTAGCGGCCCCGGCAGGATGAAATGAGGCGCGTCGGTCAGCCAGACAATCAGCTGCCATAGCAGCATCAGCCCCAGCGTGATGATAACGGGACGCAGCCAGCGCATCATGTGACTGTCTCCGCCAGCAGTGTGAGCAGCTGTGCCTGTTGTTGCAGCACCTGTGGGTCACTGACCGGGCGTGGTGTTGCTCCGGCAGGCAACAGCGGTGCAGACAGGCTTGCCGGTGAGCCTTGCAGGACCAGAATGCGGTTGGACAGGCGCAGGGCTTCGAGTGGGTCGTGGGTAATCATCAGCACGGTGCGATCGGCCAGCAATTCGGCGGCCAGATCCTGCAGCTTCAACCGGTTGATCGCATCCAGCGCCGAGAAGGGCTCGTCCATGCACACCAATGGCTTGTCCTGAAACAGAGTGCGGGCCAGTGCCACGCGCTGGCGCTGGCCACCGGACAGCTGCGCCGGCAGGGCATCAGCGCGCTCGCCCAGACCCACCTGCTGCAACAGATACAGCGCCAGCTCTCGCTGCTCGGTTGAGGCGCTGCGGCTCTGCGTCAGACGGGCCGCGAGCAGGACATTGTCACGCAGCGACAGCCAGGGCAGCAGCAGATCCTGTTGTGCCATCCAGGCGACGCGCCCCTCCAGCGGCAGTCCGTCACTGCACTGAATTCGGCCACGGATATCCGCATCGTCGGCAATCCCGCACAGCAGTTGCAGTAGTGAGCTTTTGCCAACACCGGACTGGCCGAGAATGCTGGTCCATTGCCCGGCGGGCAGCGTCAGGTTCAGGTCGGTAAAGACGCAGTGTTGCTGCCAGTGCAGGCTGGCCTGTTCAATACGAATTTCCACCGCTTACCACCAGGCGTGGAAGTGATGGGTCGGGCCGTGACCGGAGCCCACCTGTAGCCGGTCGGCGGCGGCAATGGCGGCGGTGATGTACGTCTTGGCCTGTTCCACCGCGGTTTGCACGTCCAGTCCCTTGGCCAGCCCGGCGGCGATGGCCGATGACAGAGTACAACCGGTGCCGTGAGTGTTGGCGGTGGCAATGCGTTTGGCGGGCAGCCAATGAGCGGCTGTAGCCGTCAGCAGCAGGTCGGCGCTGTCATCGCTGGCGGAGTTGGCCAGATGGCCCCCTTTGACCAGTACCGCCTGTGGGCCAAGCGCCAGCAACTGCTGTGCCTGGTGTTGCATCTCGTCTGCTGATTCGGCTTCGTTGGCGGTGAGCAACACAGACGCTTCCGGCAGGTTGGGCGTGATCAGTGTTGCTAATGGCAGCAGTTCTGCGCGCAGGGCCGCGACGGATTCGTCGGTCAGCAGCTTGTCGCCGCTTTTGGCGACCATTACCGGGTCAAGCACGATATTGGTCAGTCCGCGTTCGCGCAGGATGGCAGCGACGGTGAAAATGGTCTCGGGACGGCTGAGCATGCCGATCTTGATGGCATCGACCTGAATGTCGTCCAGCACCGTGTTCAACTGGTCGGCAATAAAGGTGGCAGGAACGTCGTGAATGGCTCGGACTTCGCAGGTGTTCTGTGCGGTTAGTGCAGTGATCACCGAAGTGCCGTATACGCCGAGGGCGGAAAAGGCTTTCAGGTCGGCTTGGATACCGGCACCGCCGCCGCTGTCGGAACCGGCAATGGTAAGGGCAACGGGTGTGCGAATCTGTGTCATGCGGATGCTCCTGTACGGGAGAAAACCGCACCGGCCACGCACAGGCGTGGTGAGGCAGTGACGGTCATCTCGATTTCCTACGCCGGTATCAACCGGATCAGGTTCAGCGGGTTTCATCTCAGCCCATCAATGTGGGCACCCCGACCAAGAATCAGCGGCTAGTTTAGGCACTTGGCACGTAACTGTCTATGCTTTAACCAGATGACCGCAGGGGGCTGCAGGTCTGGACCGGCCCAGAGGAGAAATGCTGATGAACCCGTTGGAAGTGGTGGAGTTACTCTGTCCCTGGTGCAGTGAGCCGATCAGTCTCACCGTGGATGTCACTGAACCGGAGCAGGAGTACAGCGAAGACTGCACTGTGTGCTGCAGTCCGATGACGGTACGGGTGGTCGTCGGTACTCAGGGGGCACCTGAGGTCAGTGTTGAGCGAGAGGGTGGCTAGCAAGTCATCTGCTCATATGAAGGCATGTGCCTGCTGGCCGTTGTTATCGGTGTAATCATATTAGATCACGTTGATATAGCCACATACTTAAGCGGGTCTTTACCTTGGTCTGCGCTGTGATAATCTGTGCTGAAGCAGCGACAGATGTTGTTGCCACATAATAATACATTAGGGATGCCCCCATGTTTCTGCAAAGCCTCAATGTCCGCGCCAAGCTCTGGCTGATCGTGTCTTTCGCTGCATTAATGCTACTTATTCTGTCATCGATGTCCTTGTTGGACATGCGGGATTCGCTGAGAGCCGAGCGCCAGCAGCAGCTGCATGCACTGCTTGATGCATCGGAAGGGTTGCTCCGAACACAAAAAGCACGGGTGGACTCGGGCGAGTTGACGCTGGAGGAAGCTCAGGCGGTCGCGCGTCAGATGCTGGAAAGCATGCAGTATGGTGAGGGTGACTACTTCTTTGTGCTGGACAAGCAGGCGACGATTTTGGCGCATGGCGGAGATCCGTCTCAGGTCGGACGTAATCTGATGTCGGTAACCAGCCCTGACGGCGCGCCGATTTTCAAGCAGATGGCGGCATTGATTGGCAGTGGTACCGATGTAGCCAAGTTTGATTATCTTTGGCCGCAAGCCGGCAACAGCCAGCCCCAGCCTAAAATCAGTTTGGCCAAACCGTTTGCCGAATGGGGATGGGTCGTCGGTACCGGGGTGTACGTCAGTGACTTGAACGCTGCCTTTACCAATGATCTGATGCGTATCGGCGGGTTGTTTGCGGTGGTGATGGTGTTGTTGATCGCTTTGGCCATCCCGGTCGGTCGCAGCATTATCCGACCGCTTGAGCGGATCAACGAGGTGATGCAGCAGGTCGCTCAGGGTGATTTGCGGGTGCGCACCGAGTTGAACAGCAATGATGAACTGGGCAAGGTGGGGCGTCGTATCGATGAGACGCTGGGGGTTTTTCAGGATCTGGTACACCAGATTGCGGCGTCTGCGACTCAGGTGTCGTCCAGCGCCGAGGGGCTGGCCCGTAGCGCCGAGGAAACCAGTACGGCGCTGGATGCGCAGGCACAGGAAGCCGAGCTGTTGTCGACGGCGATGAACGAAATGGCGGCCAGCGTACATGAAGTGGCCCGCAGTGCCGGTGAAACGGCTGATGCGATTGAAAGTGCGGACCGTGAGGCCGATGAAGGCAACCATGATGTTGATGATACCGTGCAGCGTATCCAGGCCCTGGCACATGAAGTCGAGCAGGCGGCCGCCGTTATTCAGGCCCTGGAAGGTGATACGGTCCAGATCGGTCAGGTGCTGAGTGAAATACAGGCCATCTCCGAACAGACTAACCTGCTGGCGCTGAATGCGGCCATTGAAGCGGCACGGGCGGGTGATTCCGGGCGAGGCTTTGCCGTCGTCGCGGATGAGGTCCGACAGCTGGCGCAACGGACGCAAGGGTCTACCGAGGAGATTCGGAGCATGAATGAGCGCCTGCGCACGGCAGCCCAGAAAGCCGTCGAGGTGATGGGGCGCTCACGTGAGCAGGCCGAAGGCAGTGTGACTACCGCCATGCATGCCGGCAAGGAATTGGAACGTATTGTCGAACAGATGGCCCATATCCGCGATATGGGGGTTCAGGTGGCGGCTGCGGCCGAGCAGCAAAGCCAGGTTTCGGAAGAGATGAATCACAACTTGCTGCGTATTACCCAAGCGTCGGAGAGTACCGTGGTGGCAGCCAATGCGGTCGCGGGTAGTGGCGAAGAGCTGCAACAGCTGGCGCGGAACCTGCAGGCTCAGATCAACCGTTTCAGTACCTGACTTTTACGGCGGCAGGCCGATATACTGCTACCAACAGATGACTGAAACGGCGGAGTTCCATGAAAGGTTCGATGAAGTATCGCATTATTCCCGTAACCCCCTTCCAGCAGAACTGTACCCTGCTGTGGTGTGAACAGACGTTGAAGGCGGCGGTTGTAGATCCCGGCGGCGACCTTGACCGCATCAAGGCGGCAGTCGCGGACGCAGGGGTACAGCTGGAAAAAATCCTGCTCACCCATGCCCATATTGATCATGCCGGTGGTACAGCGGCCCTGTCCCGAGAGCTGGGGCTAACGATTGAGGGGCCTGAGCGTGAGGATGAATTCTGGATCGAAGGCCTGCCCAAGCAGAGCGAGATGTTCGGGTTCCCGAATGTTGAGATATTTACCCCGGACCGTTGGCTTGAGGACGGCAATACCGTGACCTTCGGAGAGGTGGTGCTGGAGGTTCTTCACTGTCCTGGCCATACGCCCGGACATGTAGTGTTCTATCACCGCCCGTCGGCATTGGCGCTGGTGGGTGATGTGCTATTCCAGGGCTCTATTGGCCGTACTGATTTCCCGCGTGGCGACCATGCCACCCTGATTCGTTCCATTCGCGAGAAGTTGTTTCCGCTGGGTGACGAGATCGCATTTATTCCGGGCCATGGCCCCATGTCCACGTTCGGTGAAGAGCGGCAGAGCAACCCTTTCGTGGCCGATCGTTTCGGCTGATACTGGCCACCGTGCCGGGCATGCTGTGCCTTCACCGGCAGAGAGCCCGGCAGCTTCTTCCGTTTATCGGTGCAGTAACAAGGCCAGCTCAAACAGGTTTGGGTCCAGCCCCTTGCGATAGCGGATGACGCTGTCCAGTGGTATGTCGACAATGGCACCTTCGGCAACGCCGACCATGATGTCACTGTAGCCGGCCAGCAGATAGCTGACGGCCATGGCTCCCAAGCCGGATGCGAGCACTCGGTCGTGGCCGCTGGGCTGTCCGCCGCGCTGGATATGACCCAGAATGCAGACTCGTGGCTCCTCACCCTGTTGCTTGAGTTGTTGAGCCAGGCGATAGGTCAGCCCGGGCTCTCGCCCCTCGGCAACGACAATGATACCGCTCGAACCTTTTCCGGCCCGGCGACTGTCAGACAGTTGCTGCCCCAGTTGCTCAATGTGGACCTCATATTCCGGCACAATCACCATTTCTGCCCCGGCGGCAATACCCACATGAGTTGCCAGAAAACCGGAATTACGGCCCATCACTTCGACCAGAAAGTGACGTTCATGCGATGAGGCCGTGTCACGGATCTTGTCGATGGCATCCAGGGCCGTATTGACGGCGGTATCAAAGCCGATGGTGTCTTCGGTGCCGAAAATATCGTTGTCGATTGTGCCGGGCAGGCCGATGACGGCGATATCACTTTCCTCTGCCAGACAGTGCGCGCCGGTCAAGGAGCCATCGCCACCGATGACAACCAATGCATCAATACCGTTCTGGACCAGTACCTTGATGGCCTGCTGGCGTACTTCGGCATCCCTGAAGGCGTCGCAACGGTCACTTTTCAGAATGGTACCGCCGCGCTGCACGATATTGCGCACGGATGCCGAAGTCATCACGCGAAGATCGCCGGCGAGCAGGCCGCTGTAGCCTTTCTGAATACCGTAGACCTCAATGCCGCTATTGAGTGCGGCGCGCACTACGCCCCGTACGGCAGGATTCATCCCTGGCGAGTCGCCACCGCTGGTCAGTACGGCAATGGCGTTGAAGTCACGCAATGGCTCCAGGTCAGGCAAACTGTACATATCGGCTCCTTCCGTAATCACGGATTTGATATCACTATAGCGGAATTGAAAGCACGCCGTGAGTCCTTGTTACCCGTACATTGTGACCGGTCTATGTCACCGTTTTTACAGTAAAAATTCAGCAAACGGTTGAAGCAACGTCCACACTGGCTAATACTGAAAGTCTGAAGCTGGCCCGGCAATCTGGTCGCAGGGCCTTTCCGATACGAAACAGGAGAGTTCGATATGGCACTGAAAAAAACGCTGATGTCTGCGGCAATGGCGACCGCTGTGGCAGCGGGAGGGCTGGTGACAGCCTCGGTTGCACAGGCGGAAAGCTTTATCACCATCGGCACCGGCGGTGTGACTGGAGTGTACTACCCGACCGGTGGTGCAATCTGTCGTCTGGTCAACAAGGAGCGTGCTGCGCATGGCATTCGCTGCTCTGTCGAAAGTACCGGTGGGTCGATCTACAACCTCAATACCATCCGTGCCGGTGAACTGGACATGGGCGTTGCCCAGTCTGACTGGCAGTTCCATGCCTATAATGGTACCGACGGATTCGCGGATCAGGGTGCCAACAAGGATTTGCGTTCGGTCTTTTCCATGCATGCGGAGCCGTTTACGGTGGTGGCGCGCGCGGATGCCGGGATCAAGAATTTCGATGATCTCAAGGGCAAGCGAGTCAATATCGGTAATCCGGGTTCCGGCCAGCGTGGCACGATTGAAGTGCTGATGAAGGCCAAGGGTTGGGACAAGAGCGATTTCTCGCTGGCGTCCGAACTGAAGGCTTCAGAGCAGGCCAGCGCGCTGTGCGATAACAAAATCGACGCCATGGTTTATGTTGTTGGTCACCCGAGTGGAGCCATCAAGGAAGCCACTACCTCGTGTGACAGTACGCTGGTTGTGGTGAATGATGCGACGGTGGATATGTTGGTTGTTGAGAACAGCTACTACCGTAAGGTGGCCATTCCGGGCGGTATGTACCGTGGCAACCCCGATGATGTCATGACGTTCGGTGTGGGGGCGACTATCGTCAGCTCGGCACAGGTGCCGGATGAGGTGGTGTACAACGTCGTCAAAGCGGTGTTCGAAAACTTCGATACCTTCCGCAAGCTGCACCCTGCCTTTATTACGCTCAAAAAAGAGGAGATGGTGCGTGATGCACTGACGGCTCCTCTGCATCCGGGTGCCGAAAAGTACTATAAGGAAGCGGGCCTGCTGTAATCCGCGCTTGACCACGGGGGGTGTGATACATCCCCTGATTTCTGTTTTCTTCTATAAGGGTGTTCGCCGTGTCTCAGGATGATACCGACAAAACCGCTAACGACGACATTCAGGCGCTGGTTGCCCAGTCCGACAGTGGTGCGCGAGCGCCCAAAGGGTGGCCGGGTAAGCTGTTATGGAGCATGGCGCTGGCGTGGGCACTGTTCCAGCTGTGGTATGCATCACCCTTGCCGTTCATATTCGACTTCGGGGTCATCAATGACTCCAAGGCTCGGGCCGTGCATCTGGCCTTTGCCATTTTTCTTGCCTATACCGCATATCCGGCCCTGAAAAGCTCACCCCGTTTCCGTGTGCCCTGGCATGACTGGTTGTTCGCGTTGGCAGGCGCATTCTCGGCGGGCTACCTGGTGTTGTTTGAAGATCAGTTGGCAACCCGTTCGGGTGCTCCGATCACTGCCGATATTGTTGTCGCCGTCGCCGGTATGCTGCTGCTGCTGGAAGCCACGCGGCGTGCACTTGGGCCACCATTGATGGTGGTTGCGGCCGTTTTCCTGACCTATACCTTCGCCGGCCCTTATATGCCGGATGTAATTGCCCATAAAGGTGCCAGCCTGTCGAAGGCAATGTCGCACCAGTGGCTGACGACCGAGGGCGTTTTTGGTGTTGCTCTGGGTGTATCTACCAGTTTCGTGTTTCTGTTTGTGCTGTTTGGTGCCTTGCTGGAAAAGGCCGGTGCCGGGAACTATTTCACCCAGGTATCCTTTTCACTGCTGGGGCATATGCGCGGTGGTCCAGCCAAGGCCGCTGTTGTTTCGTCCGGTCTCAGCGGTTTGATTTCCGGCTCTTCCATCGCCAATGTGGTGACCACGGGCACGTTCACGATCCCGTTGATGAAGCGAGTCGGTTTCCCCAGCTACAAAGCGGGTGCCGTTGAGGTTGCGGCATCAACCAACGGGCAGCTGACGCCACCGATCATGGGGGCCGCGGCTTTTCTGATGGTTGAATATGTCGGCATTTCTTATATTGAAGTGGTTCAGCATGCGATCTTGCCAGCGCTTATTTCCTATATTGCGCTGATCTATATCGTCCATCTTGAAGCGCTGAAAGCGGGTATGGAGGGCTTACCCAAGCTGCTGGATGAGCGTTCGCTCGTACATAAGCTGACAACCTGGTGCGGAATTGTTCTCGGTGTCTGTCTGTTGTCGCTGGGGTTGTATTACGGCTTTGGCTGGACCAAGGCACACTTGGGCAATGCCAGTTACTGGTTGATGGCGGCAGGCGTACTGTTGGCCTATATTCTGCTGCTACGGCATTCGGCAGGGTATCCTGATCTGGAAATGGATGATCCTAATGCCGAGGTACTGACCTTGCCCCGCACCGGGCCGACGGTTAAGTCCGGTCTCTACTTCCTGTTGCCGGTGTTCGTGCTGGTCTGGTGCCTGACTGTAGAGCGCTTCTCGCCCGGCCTGTCGGCATTTTGGGCTACGGTCTTCATGATTGTTGTTGTGTTGACCCATAAGCCGATGAAAGCGATGTTTCGCTCCGGCAGCAGTGCTTTTGCCGAAGGCATCAGGGCAGGGTGCAATGACCTGCTGGATGGGCTGGTAACCGGCTCGCGCAACATGATCGGTATCGGTGTAGCGACAGCAGCAGCCGGTATTGTGGTGGGTACGGTCACTCTGACAGGGATCGGCCTGGTGATGACCGAGTTTGTCGAGTTTATCTCGGCGGGTAACATCATGCTGATGCTGTTGTTCACTGCGGTAATCAGCCTGATCCTGGGTATGGGGCTGCCCACAACGGCTAACTATATAGTCGTATCAACATTAATGGCCCCGGTCATCGTGACCTTGGGAGCGCAGCAGGGGCTTATCGTACCGTTGATCGCGGTGCACCTGTTCGTGTTCTACTTTGGCATCCTCGCCGATGATACGCCTCCAGTGGGACTGGCGGCATTTGCCGCGGCAGCCATTGCCCAGTCGGATCCCATTCGGACAGGCATACAGGGTTTTACCTACGATATACGAACGGCCGTACTGCCATTCATGTTCATTTTCAACACCGAACTATTGCTGATCGGGATTGAAAGCATTCCGCACTTGATGATCACCATCTTCACGGCGGTGACCGCGATGCTTATTTTTGCTGCCGCTACCCAGGGGTACTGGTTGGTAAAAAGTCGCTGGTATGAAACGTTGCTGTTGATATTGATAGCGTTCACCTTATTCCGTCCCGGTTTCTGGTGGGATGAAATCTACCCTCCGGTTGAGATCAAGCCTGCGCAGCAAATTGAACAGTTGGCGGCCAACGTAGCGCCGGGTGATGCTTTGATGCTACAGGCAGAGGGCATGAATATTGATGGAGACATGGTTTCCCAGCTGGTCCGGCTGCCATTGGGTGACGGCGAGACGGGTGCAGAAAAGTTGTCCAATGCTGGACTGACACTGGATATCACCGATGAGCAGGTAACTGTTGAGCTTGTAGGGTTTGGCAGCGCGGCCCAAGATGCTGGACTGGACTTTGACTGGCAGATTCTGGGTATTCAACAGGAGGCTGAACGTCCCGATAAGCAGTGGATGATACTCCCTGCGCTGATGCTGTTGGCTGGGCTGGCAATGCTGCAGCTGCGCCGCCGTCGAGAGCAGACTTTAATCTAGGAGCACATATGTTCAAGAAAATATTGCTGCCCGTGGATATGCAAGATAAGGAAACTGTCAGGCAGTCATTAATGGAAGCCAGTCGTTATCTGGAAGATTCGACATCTGAACTCCATGTAATGGCAGTCCTTCCAGGTTTGAATATGCCGCTGGTGGCGGCATACTTTCCTGATGATGCTGTAGAAAAAGCATTGAAAGGGCTGAAGCGGGAAGTACACAGCCTGGTACAGCAGACAGTCCCTGAGTTGAAACACTGTCATGAGCATATCTGTGAAGGCAGTGCTGCCCGTGAGATTGTTAAACTGGCAGACAAGCTTCATGCGGACCTGATCGTGATGCCCAGCCACAACTATACGCGTGTCGAGAATATACTGATTGGCTCGGTAACCTCCAAGGTAGTTGAACGCGCACATTGTTCAGTAATGGTGTTGCGTCGAACGGCTCGGAAATAAATTACAGAAAAGCGTTGACTCCCTCGCTGGTGTCTGTAGAATTCGCCTCCTCGCTTGAGACGACAGGGTTCGCGAAACACTGAAGACTCAAATGAAAAGGAAGTAAGTGCTTGAAACTGAATAAGTTTCTGATGTAGAATTTGCCTCCTTGATGTCACCGGTTCGTTGTTGAAGTGCTCGACACTGAAACAAAAAAACGAAAATAAAGGTTGACATTGAAATGAGACGCGGTAGAATATGCGCCTCGCTTGAGACAACAGGTTCTGCCAAACGGCAGCGTTGTTC
>NZ_PYGI01000012.1 GCF_003014615.1 Marinobacterium halophilum
GCTGAAATGGGGCGTTTTTCATAGCGGCCACCCTTAAAGCTTATGGCTAATACTTTAAGAATGGCAGATCTTCAACAGTTTACTCAGACATAGCCATAAAAAACCCGCTCAGTGAGTTTCACTGGCGGGCTTTTTATACAGCGGCAACGTTATCCAGCCGAGAAATCCAGCATACGCTGAAGCGGCTTGAGCGCCTGCTCCCTTAGCGTTGCATCAACATGAATCTCATCAGCACCCTCTTCCAGGGCCGCCAGAATGTTTTCCAAACCATTCATGGCCATCCAGGGACAATGCGCACAGCTGCGACACACGGCACCAGAACCGCCTGTCGGTGCTTCCAGCAAGCGCTTACCCGGAGCCGCCTGTTGCATCTTGTAAAAGATGCCACGATCAGTTGCCACAATGAACGTATCATTAGGCATATCCTGGGCAGCCTTGATCAGCTGACTGGTAGATCCCACAGCATCCGCAATCTGTACCACCGCATCAGGTGATTCGGGGTGTACCAGTACCGCAGCATCCGGATAGACCTGTTTCAGGTCCAGTATGCCCTTGGCCTTGAACTCCTCATGCACGATACAACTGCCATCCCAAAGCAGCATATCCGCACCGGTTTCCTTGCGGACGTATTCGCCCAAGTGCTTGTCTGGTGCCCAGATTATCTTTTTGCCCTGGTCCGCCAGATGTTCAACTACCTTGAGCGCGATACTGGATGTTACCACCCAGTCGGCACGCGCCTTAACGGCTGCAGAGGTGTTGGCATATACCACCACTTCACGATCAGGGTGCTGATCACAAAACGCTGCAAATTCATCCGCAGGACAACCGATATCCAGAGAACAGGTTGCCTCCAGAGTTGGCATCAAAATGCGCTTTTCGGGACTCAGAATTTTGGCAGTTTCACCCATGAAGCGCACACCGGCCACAATCAGTGTTGATGCGGGGTGGCGTGCACCAAAACGGGCCATCTCGAGCGAATCAGAGACGCAACCGCCGGTCTCATCGGCCAACTGCTGAATCAGGTCGTCGGTATAATAGTGCGCTACAAGGCAAGCATCCTTTTCGACCAGCAGTCGACGGATTTTCTCCTTGTACGCTTCGATCTCAGCAGACCCCATCTGTGACGGCAGGTGCTCCTGAGCGAAGTGTTCCTGCACCAGTATGCGATCATCAATATCTTGCTTACTCAACATAGTTCTGGTTCTTATAATGCCGCGGGTTAATGCCATGGAGGGCAAAAATAATGGGGCGAGGATTATACCACAGCCGCACCGTAGTTAATGCTTTGATTTGGCCTTCCACCCTACAGATGATTATAGGCGAGTATGGAATACAAGGGAAAATAGGAAGTGGTGGGTCGTATAGGACTTGAACCTATGACCAATTGGTTAAAAGCCAACTGCTCTACCAACTGAGCTAACGACCCACATGAGAATCAGACAGACAGCCTGATTTGGTGCAGGGTAAGGATGGTGGGTCGTATAGGACTTGAACCTATGACCAATTGGTTAAAAGCCAACTGCTCTACCAACTGAGCTAACGACCCATATCATAACCAGGCAAACAGCCTGACTTTGTACAGGGCAAAAATGGTGGGTCGTATAGGACTTGAACCTATGACCAATTGGTTAAAAGCCAACTGCTCTACCAACTGAGCTAACGACCCGATGGGCTGCGCATTCTACCTTCACTGAAGCAGATGACAACCCCATTTACTCATTTTTCTCAAAAATAACGTGTCGGATCAGCCACACCTGCGTCGGCAAACCCCTTGGCACGCAAACGACAGCTGTCACAACGACCACAGGCACGCCCATCAGCATCTGCCTGATAGCAGGATACCGTCAACGCATAATCAATCCCGAGCGCATTGCCACGCATGATGATATCCGCCTTGGTCATGCTCATCAGCGGTGTCTCGATACGAATGGGGTTACCATCAATGCCTCGGCGCGTGGCCAGGTTAGCCATGGTTTCAAATGCCGCGATAAACTCGGGACGACAATCAGGATATCCCGAATAGTCCACTGCATTAACACCAATAAAGATCGCATCGGCATCCAGCACTTCAGCCCACCCAAGCGCCAACGACAGAAACACCGTATTACGCGCAGGAACGTACGTTACCGGCACACCCTCGGTTTCACCTTCCGGCATCTCAATACTGGTATCAGTCAGTGCCGAGCCGCCAAAATCTTCCAGATGCAGGCGCAATATCCGATGCTCGGCCACCCCCATCTGTTCAGCAATCGCCTTGGCTGCATTCAGCTCGGTCAGAGAACGCTGACCGTAGTCAAAACTGAGCACGTGACAGGTATACCCCTGCTCTTTGGCCATCGCCAGCGCAGTGGCCGAATCCAAACCACCAGAAAGCAGTACAACTGCCCGTTTTTCATGTTGTTTCATCAATCATCAAATCTTTTATTAAGGCTTTAAATAACCACGCGCCAAATCAGCTGCGGACGATTGCGGATACGTCTGCACGACACGCTGCATCAGTTGCCGGGCCTTGCCAGCATCACCTTCACGCCCTGCCAGCACACCAAGTTTGTAGAGCGCATCAGCGGCTTTGGTGTGGGTCGTGAACTGCTCGATCACACGTGTAAATGCCGTACGTGACTCGGCAGACTTCTGCTGCGCCAGGTAAACCTCACCCAGCCAGTACCAGGCATTTGCCTGCAGCGGGCTGTCGGGGTAATCACGCAAAAACGCCTTGAACGCCGCTTCAGCTGCCGCAAAATCACGCTGCCTAACCTGTGCAAAAGCCGCATCATAGGCCGCCTGACTCTGCGATGAAGGCGCAGACGCAGCCGCTGGCAACTCCGGCACCACCGCCGCGGCCTGTTCTCCGGCAACCGGATCTGACGCAACTGCACCGGAGGCCGCCGCCCCCGACAACTCAGAAACCGCCGCAGCGGCCCCTGCTACGGCAACACCCGTGTCAGGCAACGCCTGTAACAGTACGCTGATCCGCCGATCCATATCACGATAACGATCACGCTGCTGGACATCCAGCTGTTCCAGACGGTATTGCTGCTGCTCGACAATGCCACGCAACGTACGCACTTCATCCTGCAACTGCTGCAGCATGAATACCATCTCATTCTGTGCTGAAAGCGGGCCCTGACGTACGGAACTAGCCACACTGCCGTCCACTTCCGACACCTCCACAACCGTGACCGGAGCCGCGTACACAGGAGCCGTTGACGCCGCCAGCGCCATTACTGTCCAACAGAGTGAATGTTTTATCATGATTTGATTACTTGCTCAGATATTTCAACTCGACACGACGATTCTGCGACCAGGACGTCGCATCATGGCCCAGCACTGCTGGTTTTTCTTCACCGTAGCTCACCGTTTCAACCTGATTGGCCGATGCGCCGTTGACCACCAGCAAACGCTCGACGGACTGTGCACGACGCTCACCCAAAGCAATATTGTACTCACGGGTACCGCGCTCGTCAGCATGGCCTTCAAGACGCACGGAGGCTGCAGGGTTCTGAGCCAGGTAACGCGCATGCGCTTCCAGATCGGTGAAACCCTCCTGACGCACGACCGCTCTGTCAAAATCAAAATAGAACACTGTGCGCAGCTGCTTCAGATCTTCCGCAGTTACCACCGCGCCACCGCTTACAGCACCGCCTGAAACACCGTAACTATTGGTGCCGTTACCTGCCTGAGCACTACCACCAACGCCCGCTGCACCACCGTCAGTCGTTGTGCTGGTAGTACTACAACCTGCTGCCATAGCCATAATTGCTGCAATCACGGCCGATTTCGTCAGCTTACTTACCCGCATATTTTTCCCCTGTAATGTCGTCTTCAAAAAAGTTGTTTGTATCTTTCAAGTCTAACCCAAGTGCGGCATCCAACGGCCGGATCAACGCAGATAAGGTGACCACGCAGGCTCGCGTACATCACCACTCCCGGCCGGCATCCTGAACTCCACACGCCCGTCGAGCGACACCGCAGACAACACGCCTCGGGTACCTTCCTGGGTCGCATAAATGACTACACTGCCGTTCGGTGCGATGCTGGGGGACTCGACCATGCCGGAGCGCGTCAGAATATCCAACCGTCCGGTTTTCAAATCCTGTACGGCAATATCAAAACCGTTACCGCCGCCACTGCTTCGATGCACCATTGCCAAAAAGCGCCCGTCCTGAGTCAACCGGCCACGGGCATTATAGTTGCCTTCAAAGGTTAGACGCTCCAACTTACGGCTGGCCAGGTCGAGACGGTAAATCTGCGGCTGACCACCACGATCCGAAGTAAACGTCAGTGACTGGCCGTCCGGTGCCCAACTAGGCTCGGTGTCGATGCCATAATGTCGTGTAATTCGCTGCAGCTTTTTGGTCAGCAGATCCAACACATAAATTTCAGGATTGCCATCACGTGACAACACTAGCGCCAGACTGTTGCCATCCGGTGACCAGGACGGGGCACCATTCAACCCGGGAAAGGACTGAATACGCTCACGTCGCCCGGTCGCCAGATACTGCACGTAAATGGCCGGCTTTCCGGTCTCGAACGACACATAGGCCAGCTTGGAACCGTCCATAGACCAGACCGGTGACATAATCGGCTCAGCCGATTCCAGAATCGTGGTCGAGCGCGCACCGTCCCAGTCCGCCAACTGCAGGCGGAAACGTTGGCGCTGAGCCGACAGCTGCTCTGCCGTTACGTAAACAATCTTGGTAGAAAAGGCACCTTTGAGTCCGGTCAGCCGCTCAAACAAGCGATCGGCAATAAAATGCGCCCCGTCACGGAGCCCATCACGCGCGACTGTGACCTGCTCGCTGAGCAAAGCTTGCTCACGCAACACATCATGCAGCTCAAAGCGCAGGCTAACCTCTCCTCCAGCAACCGGACGAGCCTGACCGATCACGACATAATCCATCTTGGCAATCCGCCAGTCACGGAAAAATATCTCATCGCGGCGCACGGGAAACCCCAGCATGTTGTCGCGTGGCATAGGCTCGAAAAAGCCGCTGCGCTGCAGATCCTGCTGCACAATTGCCGCTACATCGTCCGTCAGCGCACCACCGGTTTCATTTCCGAACGGTACCACCGCAATCGCTGTAGGCGCCTCAACTCCCTGAGTGACTTCAACAACCAACTCGGCTCTGGCTACAACCGCCACACACATCAGCAACAGCGCCACACAATAGCGTTTTATTATCACCACCTGAGTCCCTCCGGTCTGAATTTGACCAACAATTTACGTAAGCGGCGTTCAAACAGTATGGGGTCAATCTCGGCTACGCGCGGAAAGCGCTGCACCCGATATACCGCCCGTACCGCTGAATTATCGAAGGCAGCGTTGCCACTACTGGTATCAATATAGGCCTGATCCACTTCACCACTGGGCAGAAAATGAATCGCGACCACCGCCTCCATACCGTTACGCGCCGTACTCGGAATGCGCCAACTGTCCTGCAGCAGCGCCTGGATATATGACTGGATGTCACCAACCACAACCTGAGAAGCACGCTGAGCAGCCGCTGTACGCGCTTGCTGCTCACGCTGCAACGCCTGCTGCAGCTCCGCCTCTGCCTGTTGCTGCTGACGCTTGCGCTCAGCCGCTGCACGCGCTGCCGCCTCTGCCTTGCGTTGAGCGTCGGCCGCTTGCTTGCGCGCAAGAGCGTCCGCCTGACGTTGCTTTTCGGCAGCCTGCGCTCGCTGCTTGGCCGCCAACTCGGCTTTGCGCTGCTTTTCAGCTGCCTGCTTACGGGCCTGCTCTTGCTGACGCTTGCGCTCAGCCTCCTGCTGAGCCTTACGTTTGGCATCAGCCTCGGCTTTGCGCTTGGCCAGCTCCTGCTTACGCTGCTCGGCAGCAGCCTGCTCCTGACGTCTGCGCTCAGCCTTCCGAGCCTGCTCAGCCTGTTGCGCCTGTTCATTTGCCACACGTGCGCGCTCGGCTTCACGCTCAGCCAATGCAGTCAGATCGACCATCTGTGCTTCAATATGCCGAGGCACCATGCGCTGCGGTTCGGCATGATCAATCCAATGCGTCCCCAACAACACCAGTACCAGCGCATGTACGCCCAATGCCAGCACGGTTGGCAGAATGTAGCTTCTGATCTCCACGGCGAACCCTATTCCGTCACCAGGCCGACACTGCGCGCACCCACTTGCTGCAACAACACCATCAACTGTACAACCTGATCATAGCTCGCATCACGGTCCCCCCGTACCAGCAAAAGTTTTTCCGGTGCCGAACCCAGAATCTTGCCCACTCGATCAGCCACTTCATCGCGACTGATGGGCGCCTTCTCGTCACCCCCGACATTGATGTAGTACAAACCCTGCGCATCAACCGTCAGGATCACCGGCTCTTCATTCTGGTCCTTGACCGGTTCAGCCGCCGCTTGGGGAAGCTCGACACTGACACCCTGTGTCAGCATCGGAGCCGTCACCATAAAAATCACCAATAGCACCAGCGTGACATCAATGTAGGGCACCACATTGATGTCGGCATTCAACTTGCGTTTCTTGCGCTCTTTTCGAATCATCGGTCAGCCTCAAACGGCACGGTGAACACGGCGATAGAGAATGCTCGAAAACTCATCGGCAAAGGTATCGTAGGCACTCAACAGCCCTTCAGACTGGGAAGAAAAACGGTTATAGGCAATAACGGCCGGGATCGCGGCAAACAGACCGATCGCGGTAGCCACCAACGCCTCCGAAATACCCGGCGCCACCGATGCCAATGTCGCCTGATGTACATTCGCCAGGCCACGGAACGCGTTCATGATCCCCCACACCGTGCCAAACAGACCGACGTAAGGGCTGGTCGATCCCACCGTCGCCAAGAACGGCAGATGACGTTCCAGGCGCTCCTCTTCACGCGCCATGGCTACCCGCATGGCGCGCTGCACACCGTTCATGACCATATCCGGATCGCTGTCCGCTTTCTGGGTCAGACGCGTATACTCCTGCAGCCCCGCCCGAAAAATATTTTCTGCCCCACTCCCCGCATCAGGTGTCTGGCTTACCTCGCGAAACAACTGGCCCAAGTCGATACCGGACCAGAAGCGATCTTCAAACTGTCGCAGCGCTCGGTGCGCCTTGCGCATCACCTGATTGCGCTGAAAAATCATTACCCACGACAGGAAGGATGCCAACAGCAACAGCAGCATGACCAATTGCACTACGAGACTCGCATTCAGCACGAGACTCCAGATTGACAGCTTGTCTTCCATTATTTCTCCTCAATAGTGGGCAGTTGCACAGGACGGGACATCAATTGATTCAACATGCTCGCCGGCCAGCGTCGAGGCTTGAACCGCGACGCCGACACACAGGCGACATCTACTGTAGCCTGACAAAGCAGAACAGAATCTGAAGCGCGGGTAATTGTTTGCAAAAAAGTAACGCGCGCGCCGGACGCCTGTTCGAGGTCAACACTGACCAGAAGTTCATCATCCAGACGAGCAGGCTGTAAATATCGCCCCTCCACCCTGGAAACTACAAACAGGATATCGTCCTGCGCCAGCAGGTATTGGGAATAGCCATGGTGGCGCAACAATTCGGTCCGTGCGCGCTCCATGAACTTGAGATAATTGACGTAATATACGATACCGCCCAGGTCGGTATCTTCGATGTAGACACGTATCGGCCACTGAAACGGCATGCCGTTGACCTGATCAGGTTAGAGTTGGCACAAACAATAACAGCAGCAGATTTTAAAACAAGGCCTCAGCCATGACAGCACAGGCAGGTAATGATCAGCGGGTCGGCGCGCAGACGGTTCAGCTCAATAGCCTCCCCACATTGATGGCAGCACCCGAAGCTGCCACGATTGATACGTTCCAGTGCCGCGTTGCAGTCAGCGATCGACAACAGATGGTGCTGTAGATGGGCCAAATTAAGTCGCCGAGCGACATCCAGCGCCGATTGTCGCTCTGAACACCCTTGCCCCGTCCGCCTGAGCAAATGGCGCACATGCTCAATCTCATTCAGCTCGTCCGTCAATGCTTCATGTAGCGCCTCAAGCAATTCATGCAGAGCCTCGGCAAAGCCTTCCAACTCATCATGATTCAGTACTGCTGCCATTGTCATGGCCTCCAATAGGATGAATCACTTCATCCTACGGCACCAAAGATGGTCAAAAATTGATCTCCATCATGATGATAATCACGGCCACGAAAGTGTAACTGGACTATTGATATCAGTCAGGTCTTTCCAAACCAAAGTGCACATAAGCATGGTCAGTCACCACACGACCGCGCGGGGTACGCATCATGAAACCCTGCTGGATCAGATACGGCTCCAGTACATCTTCAATCGTGTCACGCTCCTCACTGATGGCTGCCGCCAGGCTGTCCACACCCACAGGGCCACCACCGAACTTTTCGATCATCGCCAACAACAAGCGCCGGTCCATATGGTCAAACCCACGCTCATCGACATTAAGCATGTTCAGCGCCAGATCTGCGATCTTCTTGGAGATCCGACCATCACCCTTCACCTCGGCAAAGTCACGTGCACGGCGCAGCAGGCGGTTGGCGATACGCGGCGTCCCTCGTGAACGCTGAGCGATTTCGTGTGCGCCCTCACGATCAATTTCGGTACCCGATAACTGCCCTGAACGCATGACAATACCGGTCAGATCTGCCACCGAGTAATATTCCAGACGCTGCACAATGCCAAAACGGTCACGTAACGGCGAAGTCAGCAGGCCTGCACGCGTGGTCGCCCCCACCAGAGTGAAGGGCGGCAGATCCAGCTTGATTGAACGGGCAGCCGGACCTTCACCAATCATGATATCCAGCTGATAGTCCTCCATGGCGGGGTATAGCACCTCCTCCACATTAGGACTGAGTCGATGGATCTCATCGATAAACAGCACATCTCCTGGCTCCAGATTGGTCAGCAATGCCGCCAGATCGCCAGCCTTCTCCAACACCGGACCAGAGGTGGTCTTGATCTGCGACCCCATCTCGTGCGCAATGATGTTCGCCAATGTCGTCTTGCCCAAACCCGGAGGGCCGAAGATCAAGGTATGATCCAGCGCCTCTTCACGCCGACGCGCAGCGTCGATGAAGATTTCCATCTGTTCACGCACCGCCGGCTGCCCTTCATAGTCAGCCAGCAGCTTGGGGCGAATGGCGCGGTCATTCACCTCTTCAACAGGCGTTGCGACCGGCGCCATGAAGCGATCCGCTTCTATTTTCATGCTGTCACCCTCACCCGCTTACCATGGCTTTCAGTGCCTGGCGAATCAGATCTTCAGTGCCCGCTGATTCACCCATAACCTGAACGGCTTGCTCGATCGCACGCGTCGCCTGCTGTGGCTTATAGCCCAACGCAATCAGCGCACTCTCGGCCTCCATACGATGATCTGTAGTCGCGGCAGCTGCGGGCGGCAGATTACCCGAACTCAGCTCCAACTCGACCAGTGTTGGCAATTGCAACTGGTTCAGACGATCCTTCATTTCGACAATCAAACGCTCGGCAGTCTTCTTGCCAACCCCCGGCACCCTTACCAACGCCGTGGTATCTTCATTATGTACAGTACGGATGAACTCCTCCGCACTGATACCGGACAGAATCGATAGCGCCAGTTTGGGGCCAACACCATTGGCCTTGATCAGGGCACGAAACAGCAGCTTCTCCTGCTGATCGGCAAACCCGTACAGCAACTGCGCATCTTCGCGCACCACAAAGTGCGTGTGCAGCGCCACCTCAGCACCAACTTCCGGCAGTTTGTAAAAGGTGTTCATTGAGGCTTCGACTTCATAGCCCACACCATTGACGTCCAGCAGCATCCAGGGCGGCTGTTTTTCCAGAATTCGACCTCTGAGATGTCCGATCACGGGTTATCTGTCTCCATAAAAATCAATATCGCCAACGCCCGGCGGTTTTACCGCGCGCCTGCTGAATCTGCCCCGCCGTGGTATGCGCATGGCAGAGCGCTATCGCCAATGCATCTGCCGCATCCGCCTGGGGCAATCCCGGCAGCTTTAGCAGATGCGCGACCATATGCTGAACCTGCACCTTATCGGCACCGCCATTGCCCACCACTGACTGCTTGACCCGTCGGGCGGCGTATTCGGCTACCGGCAAGGCTCGATTGGAACCGGCCACAATGGCCACGCCACGCGCCTGCCCAAGTTTGAGCGCAGAGTCCGCATTGCGGGACATGAACACCTGCTCGATCGCCATCTCGTGCGGCTGGTAACGCTCAATGACTTCACTGACGCCAGCATATACCTGCTGCAGACGCTCAGCCAACACATCACCACTGATACGAATACAGCCACTGGCCACATAGTCGATACGTGGACCCGATACATCAATCACACCGTAACCGGTAATGCGTGAACCGGGGTCTATCCCCAAAATCAGCATAGGTTCATCTCGATACTCCAAACGGCAGCACAGGCCTCAGCATAAAGCTGTACATATATACACTATTATGCCGCGACCTGCCCACAAAAAACCGGGGTCGCCCCCGGTTTTCATTGCTCATGGCACAGAACGCTTATTCCATCGCTTCTTCAGGAATCTCGGCGTTGTGGTAGACATTCTGGGTATCGTCGAGATCTTCCAGCGCATCAATCAAACGCAGCGCCTTCTGCCCACCTTCCACATCAAGATCAACGGTGGTTGCCGGAATCATGCCGACTTCGGCATATACCGGTTCAAAACCGGCATCAACCAGTGACTGTTTGACGTCCATAAAGTCTTGCCAAGGAGCAAACACATCAATTGAGCCGTCATCATTGGTGACAACATCATCGGCACCCGCCTCCAGCGCCGCTTCCATGATCGCATCTTCATCGACACTTTCATCAAAGCTGATCTGGCCTTTCTTTTCGAACAGGTAGGCAACGGAACCATTGGTACCCAGATTGCCGCCGGCCTTGTTGAAGGCAGCACGCACCTGAGACACGGTACGATTGACGTTATCAGTCATGCATTCAACCAGAACCGCCACACCGTTCGGGCCATAACCTTCGTAGGTCAGCTCATCGTAGTTATCGCCTTCACCACCACCGGCACCGCGCTGAATTGCTTTTTCAACGGTGTCTTTCTTCATGTTGGCGCCCAGCGCCTTGTCGACCGCTGCACGCAGACGCGGGTTATCTTCAACACTGCCGCCGCCCTCTTTGGCTGCAACGGTGAGCTCACGAATAAGCTTGGTGAAGATTTTGCCACGCTTGGCGTCCTGTGCCGCCTTGCGATGCTTGATATTAGCCCATTTGGAATGACCTGCCATACAACATCCTCAATTGACTGCAGGGCCTGAACAGACCCTGTGATCGTGTTCGTGTCTTCATCTGTACGTGCGGGTGGCACTGAAGGCCACCCGCGATACGCATCAGGGAGTTTTGCGCAGTTTGATGTTCAGCTCACGCAGCTGAGCGGCACTGACTTCACCCGGTGCATCTGTCAACAGACAGGCGGCACTCTGGGTTTTCGGGAATGCGATAACTTCACGGATCGACGCGGAACCGGTCATCAGCATGACCAGACGGTCAAGACCGAATGCAAGGCCACCATGGGGCGGAGCACCGAATTTCAGCGCGTTGAGCAGGAAGCCGAACTTCTCTTCCGCTTCTTCATCACTGATACCCAGCACCTTGAAGACCGCTTTCTGCATCGCCTGGTCGTGGATACGCACAGAACCACCACCCAGCTCGGTACCGTTCAACACCATGTCATACGCGCGTGACAGCTTGCCTTCCGGCTCTGCGATCAGCTCTTCAGGCGAGCAGCTCGGCGCAGTGAACGGGTGATGCAGTGCAGTCATGCCGCCATTACTGGTCTCTTCGAACATCGGGAAATCAACAACCCACAGCGGCGCCCATTCGCGCTCGATCAGGTTCATGTCTTCGCCAACCTTGATACGCAGCGCACCCAGTGCTTCGTTGACCACGGTTTCCTTATCGGCACCGAAGAAGATGATATCGCCGTTGCTCGCATCCAGACGCTCCATGACCTTCATGGCTACATCTTCGCCCAGGAACTTGACGATCGGGGACTGCAGACCTTCCGCACCCTTCTCCAGTTCGTTGACCTTGATCCAGGCCAGACCCTTGGCACCATAGATACCGACGAACTTGGTGTAGTCGTCAATGATCTTACGGGTCAGTTCGGCACCGCCCGGCACTTTCAGTGCAGCAACACGGCCTTTCGGATCTTTGGCCGGACCAGCAAACACCTTGAATTCAATATCCTGCAGCAGATCAGCCACGTCTACCAGTTCCAGCGGGATACGCAGGTCGGGCTTATCGGAACCGAAACGCTTCATCGCCTCGGAATACGGCATCCGCGGGAACTGGCCAAGATCTACACCCAGCAGTTCGGTGAACAGCTCGCGGATCATGTTTTCGGTCAGACCCATGATGCCTTCCTCGTCCATGAACGAGGTTTCGATGTCGATCTGGGTAAATTCAGGCTGACGATCAGCACGCAGGTCTTCATCACGGAAGCACTTGGCGATCTGGTAGTAACGGTCGAAGCCAGACACCATCAGCAACTGCTTGAACAGCTGCGGTGACTGCGGCAACGCGAAGAAGCTGCCCTCATGAGTACGACTCGGCACCAGATAGTCACGCGCACCTTCCGGCGTTGCACGGGTCAGGATCGGCGTTTCGATATCAAGGAAGCCGTTGTCTTCGAGGTAGTTACGGATGTTATGGGTGATCTGGGAGCGGAAACGCAGCTTGCGCTGGATTTCCGGACGACGCAGATCGATGAAACGGTGACGCAGACGTACATCCTCGCCCACCTGCTGGTGTTCATCCAGCTGGAATGGCGGTGTCTCAGCCTTGTTAAGGATGATCAGTTCCTTGCCCAGCACTTCGATCTCGCCGGTACCCATATCCTTGTTGGTCGTACCTTCGGGACGTGCGCGCACCGTACCACGTACTTCAACCACGTATTCGCTACGGACACTGTCGGCCAGATTGAAGCTTTCTTCACGGTCCGGGTCAAACACAACCTGGGAAATGCCTTCACGGTCACGAAGGTCGAGGAAAATCACCCCGCCGTGATCTCGACGGCGGTGTACCCAACCGCTGAGAGTAATATCTTCGCCGATATGTTCTGCTCTGAGATCGCCGCAATAATGGCTGCGCATAGTGTCCTGTTCCTGTATCCGAATGCAACATGGAAATTAAAGGCGGGAATTATAACTGATTTAGCCGGGCCTGACAGGCCCGGCGGCAGGGATTGACGGTCAGTAATCAGTTGTGCGGCTCGAAGGCCAGCTCACCATCAAGCAACACCTCCAGCTTGGTGCGCACGCGATCCAGCTGTTCCGGCGTGTAAGGTACCGCCGGATGCTGGCCCCAGACCGGCCCCGGCCAGGCTGGATCCGAGGCCTGACGAGCGATGACATGCATATGCAACTGAGGCACCATATTGCCCAGCGTCGCCACGTTCATCTTGCTCGCTTGAAACAGATCTGCCAGAGTTTCTGCCAGCTCGCTGACTTCATGCATCAACTGTTGCTGCTCATTGGCTGGCAGGTGGTACAGTTCGGTCACCCCGGCGCGGCGCGGCACCAGTATCAGCCACGGGTACTGACTGTCGTTCATCAGCAGCAAGCGACATAACGGGAAATCACCCAGCGCGATGGTATCAGCCATCAAGCGGGGATCGAGTTCAAATTCCAGTTCAAGTTCGTCCATCACCCTGCTCCTCAAAAAATATGCTTGGCAATCCAAGTGTTACCAGAATTAGTATAGGTCAGCATGTATAAAGTCAATCTTCACCCCAGCATTGATGCGATCGATCCCGACCACTGGGACGCACTCTGCGATCCGGGCTATCCGTTCCTGCGCCACGCCTTCCTGCTGGCACTGGAAACCTCCCGTTCGGTCAGCCCCGAGAATGGCTGGCAGCCCTTGCATCTGGAGCTGATGCAGGATGACACCTGCGTACTGGTCATGCCGCTCTATCTGAAGTCCCACTCCTGGGGCGAATACGTCTTCGACTGGGCTTGGGCGGATGCCTATCAACGCAACGGTTTGGCGTATTACCCCAAGCTGCTCAATGCCATCCCGTTTACCCCTGCCACCGGCCCTCGTTACGGTACATCGCTGCCAGCACGTGAAGCGGCACGACTGCTGCCAAACCTGCTGGATCAGGTCATGCAACAGTTCAAGGCATCGTCCTGGCACAGCCTGTTTCCCGAACAACAGGTTGCCGATGCAATGCCCCCTGATGTACTCAATCGGTCAGGTTGCCAGTATCACTGGTTCAACCATGGCTATAACGACTTCGAACACTTCCTCAGCCGTTTCACGTCACGCAAACGCAAGGCCGTGAAACGAGAGCGGCGCAAGGTCAGCGAACAGGGCGTCACCTTACAGCGCCTGACCGGACAGCAGATTCAGACCGAGCATCTGGAATGCTTTTATCAATTCTATCAGTCCACTTATCTCAAACGCGGCCGTCAAGGCTACCTGTCCGCCGCATTTTTCCAGCAGTTACTGCAGACCATGCCGGAACAGATACTACTCGTGCTGGCCGAACACACGGGCACACCGGTTGCCGCAGCACTGTACTTCAAAGGCAATGACACCCTGTATGGGCGCTATTGGGGCTGCAGTGCCGACCACGACAGCCTGCACTTTGAGGCCTGCTATTATCAGGGCATCGAGTTCTGCATCGAACACGGCCTGAATCATTTCGATCCAGGCGCTCAGGGTGAACACAAAATTCAGCGTGGCTTTGAACCGATTCGTACCCGGTCATTACACCGCATTGCAGACCCGCGTTTTGCCCAGGCCATTGAGGATTTCATTGAGGAAGAGCGCGCTCTGATGGAACAACAGATCGCGGAGCTGACAACCTGGCTGCCCTTTCGACAGCCAGATTAATCCAATAGGCTGAACCCGTGTTTTAGAGCACCATCGCTGCTGTCCAGCCTGCCACCAGTAGCGGCAGATTGTAGTGCAGGAAGGTGGGCACCACGGTGTCCCAGATATGATGGTGCTGGCCGTCCACGCTCAAACCGGCCGTCGGCCCCAGCGTGGAGTCGGAAGCCGGCGAGCCGGCATCACCCAGCGCACCTGCCGTACCCACCAGTGCAACAATTGCCAATGGACTGAAACCCAGCGACAGGCCCAGCGGCACATAGATCGCGGCGATGATCGGAATGGTCGAAAATGAAGAACCGATTCCGAGCGTAACCAGCAACCCGACCAGCAACATCAACAATGCCGCCAACGCCTTGTTGCCATCAATGACCTCGGCACTGCTTTCCACCAGAGTAGTGATTTCACCGGTCTGACGCATCACCTCGGCAAAACCGGCAGCGGTAATCATGATAAAGCCGATCATGGCCATCATCTTCATGCCATCAATCAGCACACCATCTGCCTGTTTCCAGCGGATAATGCCGGTCAGTGTGCACAACATGTAGCCCGACAGCGCGCCCAGCACCATGGAACCCGTCCAGAGCTGCACACCAAACGCCGCCAACAAGGCCACCATTACCGAAACCAGACGCGCCGTGCTGTAATTGACTTCTGCACGTTCGGCCGCCTCCAGTCGCTCCATGTCATAACGTCGCGGCTTGCGATATGTGAACAGGGCCAGCATCAGACCAACCAACATGCCGGCAGCCGGAATCCACATCGCCGCCATCACATTGATGCCTTCAGTACCCAGGCCATTACTGCCCAGGTTTTTCAGCAGAATATCGTTCAGAAAGATACCGCCAAAACCAACCGGCAGGAACATGTAAGGCGTCACCAGACCAAAGGTAAGGACACAGGCAATCAGACGACGGTCCAGCTGCATTTTACTCATCACCATCAGCAGCGGGGGTACCAGCAGCGGAATAAAGGCAATATGGATCGGAATCAGGTTCTGTGACGAAATTGCGACCGCGGCCAGCACCAGAATCAGCGAATACTTCACGACCCGGTTTGCCCGCCCTTGCGTGGTACCCAGCTTACGCTGCACCAGGTCAGCCAACGCATGCGGCAGACCCGACTGGGCAATTGCGACGGCAAAACCGCCCAGCATGGCATAGTTCAGAGCCACCTCGGCACCGCCGCCGATGCCACCGGTAAACGCCGCCAACGTGGCATCAAGCCCCATTCCTGCCAACAAACCGGCGCTCAAGGCACCCAGCACCAGCGCCACGACAACCGGTGTACGCAACAAGCTCAACACCAGCATCACGACGACTGCTGCAACTACAGCATTCATTTATGTCTCTCCCGAAAGCTCAAATATGGCCACAAAAAAGCGCGCTACTCTGCAGCAGCACCGGACAGATGTCAAACACCTGTCAGCGTCGCTCGATACGGAACACTTCACCAAAACTGGCATATTCAGAGCCACCGAGTCGCGCCAGCGGACGCACCAACTCGGCATCCACACGCACGCGCCCCTTGGCATCGGTATAACAGGCACGGTCATCCACCCACACCTGCTCCACCTCGACCAGCAACAGGTTCTGCGGCTTGTTACCCACTTCCATATGCTGATACAAGCGACAGGCCATCGCAATCGGCACACCCTGAATACGTTTCATGCCCGTATCAGCGAAATCAACCAACTCATACCCCGCCAACGCCAGTTCCGATTCACCAAAGGGCAACTCACGCGCCGTATCCGACACCGCCTGTGCCTGATCTTCAGCACCGACATGAATAACACAACGCTTGCGCTCCAACAGATTGCGGCAGCTATCTTTCAATGTTCCGTCGGATTTCTGTCCCATGGACAGCATCAGAATGGGCGGATCATTACACACCGCATTGAAAAAGGAGAATGGTGCAAGGTTAAGACTGCTGAAATCAGCATCGTTTGGACTCAGCACCCAGGCAATCGGCCGAGGGATAATGACCTGAGTCAATGTGTGGTAAATCTCGGCCGGACTCATACGGTCGGAGGAAAATAACATTGCTGCTTCCGCTCTGTCGGTTGAAAACCGCGCCAGCATATCACCTCATACCCTTCTGCCGCCCTTCTACGTGCAGGTGCAGCATGAAACTCTCGACAAACAATTTTAAAACAGATGAAGAAATCACATGCTCGCGGCCTCGAATTGAGCTGACAACCGCCTACACTGAGGGCTCCAACCGAAGCAGCCTGGACGGCCACTTCACCCTGCAAGATAAAACGAGGAGAGTGGTATGTTGACGTATGAAGAATGTTTGGAAATGAGCGACCTGTCCGCAGACGAGATCAGCGCCATCGCCGAACATGAACACATGAACCCCATGATCGCGGTTGCACTGGGGCATTACCTGATCACCCATGATGGCGAGAATCGTATCAAGCGCTTCATTCTGGATGATATTGAACGGGCAAAACGATGCGGGGACCAGCATCGGCAGGCTCTGTTAAACGGTGCCTTGCGTCACTTCATCGCCACCCATCCACAGCATACTCAGTAACATGACCAGGCCACAGCCATGCTGTGGCCTGGTTGCTTACAACTTACAACGCGCTATCGAGTTCCGGCAGAGCCGTGAACAGATCGGCCACCAGCCCATAATCGGCTACCTGGAAGATCGGCGCCTCTTCATCCTTGTTGATCGCAACAATCACCTTGGAATCCTTCATCCCGGCCAAGTGCTGAATCGCACCGGAAATGCCTACAGCGATGTAAAGATCAGGCGCAACGATCTTGCCCGTCTGACCCACCTGCATGTCGTTCGGCGCAAAACCGGCATCCACGGCCGCACGTGACGCGCCCACTGCCGCACCCAGTTTGTCAGCGACTTTTTCCAACAGGTGGAAATGCTCACTGTCCGCCATCCCACGGCCACCCGAGATAACCACACGTGCAGAGGTCAATTCCGGACGATCGGATTTAGCCATTTCCTCACCCACGAAGCGGCTCAAACCGGCATCTTCAACCTGAGACAGCACTTCAACAGCGGCACTGCCACCTTCAGCCGCAACCGCATCGAATGCAGTCCCGCGCACAGTAATCACTTTAACCGCATCCAGAGACTGCACGGTTGCGATGGCATTACCGGCATAGATCGGACGCGCAAAGGTATCGGCCGATTCAACCTTGACGATATCGGAAATCTGCCCCACATCCAGCAGCGCGGCCACGCGCGGCATGAAGTTCTTACCATTGGCCGTCGCCGGTGCCAGAATATGGGTATACCCTTCAGCGAGAGACAGAATCAATGCCGCCATGTTCTCGGCAATCTCGTGATCGTACGCCGGGTTGTCTGCCAGCAATACCTTGCTTACGCCTACTGCCTTGGCCGCATTTTCTGCCGCCGTGGCACAACCGTTTCCGGCGACCAACACCGTGACATCACCACCAATTTCAGCCGCCGCAGCAAGCGTCACCAGTGTAGACGGCTTCAGCGCCTGATTATCATGTTCAGCAATTACCAGAATAGTCATCAGATCACCTTCGCCTCGTTCTTCAGTTTTTCGACCAGCTCAGCAATATCCGCCACCTTGATACCGGCAGAACGCTCGGCCGGTGACTCCACCTTCAACAGTTTGGTGTGTGCACGCACTTCAACACCCAGATCAGCAGGCGTGACTGTTTCCAGCGGCTTGCGCTTGGCTTTCATGATATTGGGCAAAGAGGCATAACGCGGCTCGTTCAGGCGCAGATCGACCGTAACAACAGCCGGCGTGTTCAACGCGATCGTCTGCAACCCGCCATCCACTTCACGAGTGACCTGAAGCTGATTACCGTCAACCTTGATCTCTGAAGCAAAGGTACCTTGCCCCATGCCAGTCAAGGCTGCCAGCATCTGACCGGTCTGATTGTTGTCGGAGTCAATCGCCTGCTTGCCCATCAGCACCAGATCTGGCTGCTCTTTCTCGACGATCTTCGCCAACAGTTTAGCGACCGACAGGGATTCCAGCGTATCGTCGCTCTGCACCAGAATGGCGCGATCGGCACCCAGCGCCAGCGCTGTACGCAACTGTTCCTGAGCGGCCTGAGCACCCAGAGAGACAACCACGACTTCACTGGCCTGTCCGGATTCTTTCAAGCGCACCGCTTCTTCAACCGCAATCTCACAGAAGGGGTTGATTGCCATTTTTACATTATTCAGATCAACGTCAGTATTGTCGGACTTGACGCGTACCTTGACGTTGTAATCGATCACTCGCTTAACCGTTACCAAGACCTTCATTGTCATACCCTTTGCTTGTGTTATGAGCCACCCGCAGCGGCCCCACCTCTTGTGGGTGTTGTTTTGCATCATAAACAGCCCGACGAAATAAGCAATATCCCTTATACAAAAGCAGAACAACCAAACATCCACCCTCCCGCTTTACAAATAAGGGTTTTTACTTATCATGGTTACATACAAAAATGGCATACGATGTGGCGCAGAACAAGAATAGCAACAGCACCCACACCGATGGAGGAACAACCGTGAATCGCGAATCGATGGAATTTGATGTAGTAATCGTCGGCGCTGGCGTTGCCGGCCTTTCAGCCGCTTGCCGGCTGATGCAGCAGGCCCAGGCCGCCGAACAGGAACTGACCGTCTGTGTGGTAGAGAAAGGCTCCGAAGTCGGCGCGCACATCCTCTCAGGTGCCGTCATGGAAACCCGCGCACTGGACGAACTGTTCCCCGACTGGAAGGAACGCGGCGCACCCTTGAACACCGCCGTCACCGAAGACCAGCTCCTGATGCTCAAGAACGAAACCAGCTCAGTCAAGCTGCCCAATGCCTTTGTGCCCAAAACCATGCACAACGACGGCAATTATATTGTCAGCTTAGCTAATGTGACCCGCTGGCTGGGTGAACAGGCTGAACAGCTTGGTGTTGAAGTATTCCCAGGCTTTGCCGCTGCTGAAGTGCTGTATCACGACAATGGCAGTGTCAAAGGCATCGCTACCGGCGACATGGGCGTTACCGCTGCCGGTGAACAGGGCCCCAACTACATGCCCGGCATGGAGCTGCACGCCAAATACACTATCTTCTCTGAAGGCTGCCGTGGCCACCTGGGCAAACAACTGATCGAGAAATTCGCCCTCGATAAAGACGCCGACCCACAACACTATGGCATCGGCATCAAGGAGCTCTGGGACATCGACCCGGCCAAACACAAGCCTGGCCTGGTGGTACACGGCTCCGGCTGGCCGCTCACCGATGGTGCCAGCGGCGGCTTCTTCCTTTACCACACCGATGATAACCAGGTCGTGGTCGGGCTAATCATCGACCTTAACTATTCCAATCCATGGCTGAGCCCCTTCGACGAGTTCCAGCGCATGAAGCACCACCCCGAGATCAAACAGTATCTCGAAGGTGGCAAACGCGTCTCCTATGGTGCCCGCGCCATTACCAAGGGCGGCTTCAACACCCTGCCAAAAATGTGTATGCCCGGTGCACTGCTGATCGGCTGTGATGCCGGCACCTTGAACTTCTCCAAGATCAAGGGCATCCACACCGCCATGAAATCCGGCATGCTGGCAGGCGAGTCCATTGCAGCCGTATTGACCAACGGTGACGAAGGCGGCGCAGAACTCAACAGTTTTACCGACGCATACAAAAATTCATGGTTGTACGACGAACTTTACCGCGCCCGCAACTTCGGCCCGGCGATGCACAAGTTCGGCCCTTATCTCGGCGGCGCGTTTAACTACATCGACCAGAACTGGTTTGGCGGCAAGATTCCGCTCACCCTGCACGACCTGCACAAGGATCACGAGCAGCTCAAACTGGCCAGCGAATGTCCTGAAATCCAGTACCCGAAACCGGATGGCGTGCTGTCATTTGACAAGCTCTCGTCGGTATTCCTCTCCAATACCAACCATGAAGAGGATCAGCCTTGCCACCTCAAGCTGAAGGATGCCAGCATCCCTATCAGCCAGAACCTGCCCAAATATGCTGAACCGGCGCAGCGTTACTGCCCGGCCGGTGTATATGAAGTGGTCGAAAGCGAAAGCGGACCCCAGTTCCAGATCAACGGACAGAACTGCGTCCACTGCAAAACCTGTGATATCAAGGACCCGGCCCAGAACATCACCTGGGTGGTGCCGGAAGGGGCAGGCGGACCGAACTACCCGAACATGTAGGCGCGATACGCGCCACACCTAAATTACGTCGCTTACTGTTCATTATTTAATGATATTTAACAACGACGTCCAGCCAGTCCATGAGCTGGACGTCGTGTACTTTCTCCCAACTGTACACACCTACCCTGCAGAACCCAGCCAGCTATGGCGTACATCAGCCGCGTGAACACCTGCATCCGGTTATTGCATTTACTTTGCAACCTATTGACATAACTCGTTTTTTTCTCGATGAGCATTGGACTTATTGCGACTTTGAACCAATACTTCGCTGTCAATTGTACAAATGGAGCAATACCATGCCCTCCTCTCCTTCTGGGCGCTCGGATCTGCGCCCGATTCCGGCACTGATCGCTGTCGCTATTGGCATAACCGTCTGGCTACTACCTCAACCCGACACCGTTTCCGATCAGGGCTGGCTTATGCTGGCCATGTTTATCGGCACCATCGCCGCCATCATCGGTAAAGCAATGCCCATTGGTGCCATTTCCATTTTTGCCATCGCCATGGTCGCAGCCTCAGGCGTCACCAGTGACAACCCCGGCACATCGATCAAAAACGCACTGGGCAGTTTCACCAGCCCACTGATCTGGCTGATCGCCATCGCCATCATGATCTCCAGAGGCTTGATCAAAACCGGCCTGGGTGCGCGTATTGGCTATCACTTTATCGCCCTGTTTGGTAAACGCACCCTGGGCATCGGCTATGCGCTGGCACTATCAGAGCTGACGATTGCACCCGTCACCCCCAGCAACACAGCACGCGGTGGCGGCATCATCCACCCGATCATGCAGTCTATTGCCCGCAGCTTTGATTCTACGCCCGAACACAACAGCACCGGCAAAATCGGCAAATATCTGGCACTGGTGAACTACCATTCCAACCCGATCACCTCCGCCATGTTCATCACCGCTACCGCCCCGAATCCATTGACCGTGAAGCTGATCGCCGAAGCGACCGGTGCCGAAATCAATCTGAGCTGGACGACTTGGGCGCTGGCCATGTTGCTGCCCGGTTTGGTGGCCATCGCGTTGATGCCTCTGGTGCTCTACCTGTTTTTTCCACCGGAAATCAAACAGACCGAAGACGCCACCGGCTTTGCCCGCCAACGTCTTGCGGAACTCGGCCACGTTACCCGAGGTGAAAAAATAATGCTGGGGGTATTTACCGTACTGCTGCTGCTTTGGGCAGATGTGCCCGTCTGGCTGCTGGGTGATGCCTACCAATTGAATGCCACCACCAGTGCCTTTATCGGCCTGTCAATTCTACTGCTCACCGGAGTTTTGACCTGGCAAGATATACTCAGCGAGAAAAGTGCCTGGGATACACTGGTCTGGTTTGGCGCATTGGTGATGATGGCTTCTCAGCTCAATAGCCTGGGTGTCATTGCCTGGTTTTCCGCCAGCATTCAAGGCCTGATCGCGCAGACAGGTGTCGGATGGGCAGGGGCCAGCGCCTTACTGGTGGTCGTGTTCTTGTACTCACATTATTTCTTTGCCAGCACCACAGCCCATATCACCGCCATGATGGCCGCGTTTCTGAGTGTGGGACTGGCCATGGGCGCACCGGCCATGCCCTTTGTGCTAATGATGGCGGCGGCCTCATCCATCATGATGACCCTGACCCACTACGCCACCGGCACTTCGCCGGTGATATTCGGCTCTAACTACGTGACCTTGGGAGAATGGTGGCGCGCAGGGTTTATCATGAGCCTTGCCAACCTCAGTATCTGGGTAATTGTTGGCGGCCTGTGGTGGAAACTGCTGGGCTATTGGTAAACAGAATGGACAGCAAGCGCGACAACCTGTCGCGCTTTTTTAATGCATGAGTAATTGGAATGTTCATAACCGCCGCAAGGTTTACTCCACCCACCGCTGCCGATCAATATCGACCACCGTTTGCCCGACCGGAGCCAACGCAATCATGGCCAATTTGAGATGCTGAAGACCAAAGGGTATACCGATGATGGTAATAAAACAGGCGACCGCCGACAGCAAATGGCCTATCGCCAGCCAAACACCAGCAAATATGAACCAGATAATATTGCCGATCAGCCCCAACGCTCCCGTACCAATATCGTCCTCACCGGTCAGATCCCGACGATTCACCGGTTCTTTGCCAAACGGAAAGAACGAAAACGTACCGATTACAAAGCAGGAACGCGCCCAGGGAATGCCAACGATGGTGATCAGCGCCAAAACACCGAACATCCACCAGGCAAGCCCCATAACCACACCCCCGAACACAAACCAGATGATATTTCCCAGCAACCGCAACATCGATATTGACTCCGCACCCTTACTTAATAAGTGAAACACCATCCACTTCAACTACCGAATTGGCATCCGCTCGTTCGATAATCTTCAACAGCACAGATTGAATGCTCTCATCGTTACGCACGTCGTTCTCGCTGGAAAACCTTTGCTCCTGCGGCTCGGCACCCTCTTCGGCCGTGAACGTGACTACCACCTCAGTGGCACAGTCAGCGGTTTTGCCGAAGTACGCCAATGAAATCTGGGGATAGCCTTTGAAACCCTTTTTAACCTGCTTCGCGATCCGTTTTTTAGCTTTGTCGACATTCATGCAGGAATCCTTTTAGTGTTTGAAGCTCAAGAGAATATAGCCACTAGCCAAGGCGTGGACAGGTAATGCCACAACTTGTCATATTGACGGATCTGAACCGTCACATGCTACCTGCTATTGGCCTTTTGGATGACCTCTTCACACGTAAGATCATTCCCCAAATGGATAATAGCCTTGTGCGCACCCGCACCTAAACACAGCTCAATGAAAATCCGCTCTTCGACCTGGCTAAGCCCACCCTCCACCATCATAGTCGGGTGAATCACTATTCCGGGGCTCTTTTTGATCAAACCCTTAGGCATAATTTCTTTAATCAGCTTCTTCAGCGTCTGCTCGGCTGATGAAAAGTTACCAATCAAAAGCCTTGTAGTCGTAAAATCTTCTTCCGCTATTGCACTCAACCACTCACCCTGGGTTGTAGCATTTTGCGCTTCAAACTTATTTTTACTGACTCTCACATAGAGGTCATTTTTAAAAATATTTCTCATATCACCTCGCGGCCAACTGTATTCGCTTCAACCCGTAGAAAATAATGATGTGGTGTATTTCTATAGGTTCATGACACGTGCATCCCTTATGGTGTCGTGAAGTTGGGAAGAGAATATTCGGGTCATGCGTTCAATCCTGGCCAGCGAATACTACTGATTGAGTGTACACGTGACCTAACGAGTAGAGGCTTAGCTTTTGGTCCAAGATCAGCCAAGGTTACTGCCCAAACCGCTTGAGTTGCATTTCGCGCAGTCGGCTGAGGGTACGCCGGAATGCAAACCCGAGGTAACCTTCGGGGTATAGCTGCTCCAGCGGTACGTCGGCTTCAATCCAGAGGGGCACCCCCCGGTCATAGCATTCATCCACCAGCGCAATGAAACGGCGCACACTGTTATCTCTGGTCGATAGCCTGGGTAGCTGGCGATCACCCGCTTCAACCCGCACGGCGGCATCTTCGGTGCCTCGTGCTATGCGAGCATCGTGACGCTCACCGCTGAGCTTAGGTACGCCACTGAGCAATACATGGCGAAAACGATCGCACAGGGCGATGTAATCGTTCGCCGCCAGCGGCGCTTCACATAGCTGGTCGTAGGTACACCATACCTGGACTTCGTCATATCGCAGGGCATCGATATGACGACCGTTCAACATCAGCGGCGCGCCATCTTGCGATCCCTCGGTCTGATGGGCAAAGACTTCTGCCAAGGGCTCAGCGCCCTCTTGCTGCAGCCAGTAACGCTGTTGTATTTCACCCGGGTGCAGTCGATGATCCTGCTCGCCATCCAGCGCAACAACATGCAAATGGCGCTCAAGCGCCGCAACCGCTGGCAAAAAACGCTCACGGTTGAAGCCCTCGGCATAAAGCTGTGCCGGTGGCTGGTTGGAGGTAGTCACCAGCACGACACCCTGTGTAAACAGGCGCTGTACCAGACCGCCCAGAATCATCGCATCGCCAATATCATTGACGAAGAACTCATCCAGGCAGAGCACACGCACCTCCGCCGCCAGCTCGCATGCAAGCGCTGATAGTGGATCGGCGGTGCCGTTGAGCCGGAACAGACGTCGATGCACATCCCGCATGAAGTGGTGAAAATGCTGCCGCCGCGCTGGCAATATCAATCCCGTGTGAAAAAGATCCATCAACCAGGTCTTGCCGCGCCCGACCCGGCCCCATAGGTAGAGACCGGAAACAGCTTGAGGGGTTTGCAGAAGCCGTTCGTGGCACACCTGCAACAGGTCGACCGCACGCTGCTGCGCAGGGTCGACAACATAGCCAGCGGCTAACGCCTGTTGGTAGCGTCGCGCCGGGCCGTTGCTGCTCACTCCACCCGATCCTTCTCTGGTTCCAGCTTCGACTCAATCCGATTCAGCTGCTCTGCCATCATCACCATTTGCTCACGCATCCAGTGCACCTCAGCGACTTCACCCTGCCCTGACTCAAGCTGCTGGGCGGCGCTTTCCTTCTGCATCACGTCGAGCACGATGCCGATCATCATGTTAAGGAACACGAAGGCGGTCAGGAAGATGAAGGTGAGGTAGAACACCCAGCTGTAGGGGTAGGTGTCCATGGTTGCGTACATCACGTCGGTCCAGTCTTCAAAGGTGGCAACGCGGAACAGGGTCAGCATGGCGATGGTAATATTGCCCCACAACACCGGATCAATGTCGTTGAACATGAAGCTGCCGATGGCGGCATAGATGTAGAAGATGATGAACATCAGCAGCGCCACGTAACCCATACGCGGGATCGATTTAACCAGTGCCGCCAGCAACATGCGCAGCTCGGGAACCATGGATACCAGTCGCAGTACACGGAAGACGCGCAACAAGCGGGCCACCAGTACCATTTCCGAGTCGTTGATGGGCACCAGGCTGGCAACCACGATAATAAAATCAAAAATATTCCAGCCACTGCGGAAGAAGTTCAGCAGTCGCTTCTCGGCGGCCATGCGCACCAGAATTTCGAACAGAAAAAACAACGTGACTGCTCGATCAAGCCAAACCAGTACCTGATCAAAACGTGACGACTCTTCATAGGTTTTGGCACCGATCAACAGTGCCGAGGCGATAATGACGCCGATAACGAAAGTCTCAAACAGCTTGTTGGCACGCAAGTGCTCCAACCGCTCCTGCAGACGGTACCAGTAAAGCTTCATGACAACGGTGTCTCCGCAGCTCAATCAATAGGGGAATAGCAGGCGCGGATTATACGCCAGCCCGCGATTAGCCCCAATGCTCCTCTTCATCACTAAGATCAAAGCGGATATCGCGGCCATCGGCTCCCAACTGCCAGACCTCTTCCGGCTCACCTTCTGCAGTAAAACGCACCAGCCCGATACCGGCATTATTGACCAGCCGACACCCTTCATCAGCACCTTCTGGCCTGCGCGGTGAAACGCGCATCAGGCGGCGACGGGTAAACCAGTTCAGCGGTGAAGACGGTGCATAAAGCCAGCGGTTGAGCCGGTCGAAGACCTTCAGCAACCGGCGTGGAAATTCGTTTTTCAAACCGCTGCTGGTGATCTGCCAGATCTTCGGGCCACCCTTGCGGAAGCGGATTTCAATGTCATATACAAAGGAATAGTGCACATCACCCGACAGAATCACGAAGTGCTCAGGCGTGCGCGTATGACGGAAGATATTGAGCATCACATTGGCGGCACCGGGGTGCGACATCCAGTTTTCGGCATCCACCATCAACGACTGACCGCAGGCGGCAAAGGCTTTCTGTATCGTTTCAATCAGTTTGACGCCGAAGATCGGGGCCGATGACACTATAATCACCGCCTTGCGGTCCAGTAACTGTTGTTGCAGCTCAGTCAAGGCTTCCCAATCCATCAACCCGGAAGGGCTGTTGAGATTGCGTTCGGCACGCCAGCGCCGGGTACGGGTATCCAGCACCAGCACACCGGGATCAACCGGAATCAGATAATCCCAGCGTTGAAAGGCAAACAGCTCGGCAATCAGGGTATGGTGATCCGCTTCCTGACGGCTCTCAAGCCAGCGTTCAACATACTCGCCAAGGTGTTTGCGCAACTTACGTGGGTCATTGCCACTGCCCTGACACAGGAAATAGCCGATCAGGGCGTTGCCGATAATCTGGCGCGAGAACGGATGGCCATAGGCCGACATCTCCCAGGCTGCCGACAGGTTCCAATCGTCGGTCACGTCATGGTCGTCAAAAATCATGTAGGTCGGCAAATGCGCCATTACCCGGCGCACCTGGCCCAACTGCGCCCTGAAGCCAAGAATGGCATCGGTTTCTTTTGCGTACAGTGCACTGTAGCGGGTCGCCAACGGCGGCGGTGCCAAGTCCAGCCCTTGCCAGGACAGGGGCGACCAGACCAGACAGTAACTGGCAATCACCTCGGCAAAGGTGATCAGGTGGTTATGCGCAGAGTCACTGGTAAAGATCGGTTTGCGTACACCCGCAAAGACACGCTCCTGCACACTTTGACTGAGGGCATCCTTGGGCAACAGCTGCTCACGCTCGTAGTAACAATGTGGACTTTGGCGCAGCTCCGGACCATTGGCTATACATCCGCCATGCAGGGTTTCATCCCACAACCCCAGCCGGTCACTAAGCCGATGCGCTGCCCGCAGCATCGGCCCGGCAACATCATCGGCATAGAGCTGGTCACCGCTGAGCATCAGCACCGCCGGCCACTCCTCCGCCTGATCGAGGTGCTGCTCAACCCATTCATCCGCCCGCGCCAAGCCGTCTTTGGATTCGTGGTGCGGCTTGCGGCAGGAGCCATGCAGGATCGATTTTAGCTGGGGCTGAATCACGAAACCCGGCAGTGTTTCACCCGGATACAGCAGCTCCGCGCCCCACTCGCTGATCGATTGCCAGGATTCACTGCCTGCCGCCTGCAGGCGCAGGTCATAATCGATGCGGACACCGGTCGGCAACGGCGTGGCCGGTTGCAGATGGATCAGGCAGATCCAGGCCTGCTCCCCCACCTGCAACGACCAGCACTCATCAGCCGTCAACGGTCGGTCAAGACAGATATCCTGCGCGGTCTGCAACAGCAGTGAAAACTGCAGTGGCTCGGTGATCAGACACCAGAGGGTGAACTCATCCGCAGTGATGCGGCGCAGGATTGGGCCGACAAGAACGGGAGAGAGGCTGACGGACGATGAAGAAACTGTGGAATTCGGCATGGGTCAGGGGGTGGCCGAATGAGATTTCATCCGGCCAGTGTCTCCGAAGGTAATGGATATCAGTGCAATGGCTCATCGTATTTTTTACGAATCGCCATTAAAGCAGGCTGAATATCCAGGGGGGCATAGTTCATTGCCTGCTCGAACAACTCCTTGTTCGCTTCAGACAAACGCTCCTCTTCACTCATCGCCGACAGTTTGCGCATCGCTTCGGTAAATTTGGGATGGGGTGTGCTCTGGCTCATGGTATGCCCTCCTCGCCTGAACGCAGATCGGAATTGCTCTGCTCATGACGTATTGTGCCTTTGGCAGGCGGCAAGGGCCAGCCTGCCGGTACAATCTATTCGCTTGCAAGGAGATAACTCAACGGGAAACGGGGGAGCAGACTCCCCCTAATGCTCAGGCGACGCCGACCGCTTTAATCTTTTCTTCGATTTCAGGCAGGATGCTTTCGTCATCAATAGTGGTAGGCATTTTGTACTCTTCCTGCGCGGCAATCTTGCGCAGAATCGCCCGCAGAATTTTGCCTGAGCGCGTCTTCGGCAAACGCTCCACAACCACGGCGCGGCGGAAGCAGGCCAGCGCCCCCACCTGCTCACGTACCATGGCCACCAGCTCTTGCTCCAGCTCGGCCTCATCCATTTCGACACCGGCTTTCAGCACCACCAGTCCCACTGGCACCTGGCCTTTCAACGAGTCGGTCATCCCGATAACGGCACACTCGGCAATCGCTTCGTGCGCCGAGACCACCTCCTCCATCTCACCAGTGGACAGGCGATGCCCCGATACATTGATCACGTCATCGGTACGGCCGGTGATGTAGACATAGCCGTCTTCATCCTTATAGCCGCCGTCACCGGTGTGGTAATACCCCGGAAACGCAGTCAAATAGGCACTAACAAAACGCTCGTTGTTGTTCCAGATACTCCAGGCAACACCCGGTGGCAACGGCAGCTTGATACAGATGTTACCGGCCTCCATCGGCGCGACCGGATCACCGTCACCATCCAGCACCTGAATGTTATAGCCGGGAATCGGCTTGTTGGTGGAACCCAGGCGCGGCTCAGACGGGTTGTCCCACCCCATCATCGGTGCAGTCACCGGCCAGCCGGTTTCGGTCTGCCACCAGTGGTCCACGACCGGCACTTTGAGCAGATCATGCAGCCAATGGTAGGTGGAAGAGTCCAGTTTTTCGCCCGCCACAAACAATCGGCGCAGACTGCTGAGGTCATATTGCTGCGCCAGTGCGCCCTCTGCATCTTCCTTGCGCACGGCACGGAAGGCGGTCGGGGCACAGAACATGGCATTGACCTTGTATTCTTCGATGATGCGCCAGAACGCCCCGGCATCCGGGGTGCGAATCGGTTTGCCTTCATAGAAAATGGCACTACAGCCGCCCATCAGCGGACCGTATACGATAAAGGAGTGGCCTACCACCCAGCCGATATCGGACGCGCCCCACCACACATCACCCGCTTGCATACCGTAGACGTTATTCAGTGCATAGCGCAGCGCCACCGCATAGCCGCCGTTGTCACGCACGATACCCTTGGGCTGGCCGGTGGTACCGGAGGTGTAAAGAATATACAGCGGATCGCTACCCTTGACCGGCACGCATTCGGCCGGTTCCACGCCTTCCTGGGCTTCATACCAGTCCAAATCCCGCGCCGGGTCCATCGCGGCCCGCAGCATGGGCCGCTGGCAGACCAGCGTGTATGCCGGACAATGACTGGCCAGCTCGACAGCCTTGTCGACCAGCGGCTTGTAGGCAATTTGCTTGTCGAATTCAACACCGCAGGACGCAGTCAGGATCACCTTGGGCTTGGCATCGTCGATGCGCACCGCCAGCTCATGCGGTGCAAAACCACCGAAGACAACCGAATGCACTGCCCCCAGGCGCGCGCACGCCAACATCGCTACCGCGGCTTCGGGGATCATCGGCATGTAGATCACCACGGTATCGCCCTTGTCGACACCCAGCTTGCGCAAAGCTCCGGCAAAGCGGCTGACGCGGTCCTTCAACTCATTGAAAGTAATCGCTTCCTTGGTGTCGGTGACCGGGGAGTCGTAATAGAGGGCAACCTGATCGCCACGCCCCTGCTCGACCTGATGATCGACCGCCAGATAACAGGTGTTCAGCTCACCATCGGCGTACCAGCTATGGGTACCCCAGTCGGTGGTAGTCAGAATGTTCTGGGGTTGCGTGTACCAGGCGATATTCTTCGACTGCTCGGCCCAGTACGCCACCGGGTCTTCTATGGATGCCCGGTATTGTTCGTTGTAATCCATGCCCCACCTCGTCTTATTCTTGTTATGTGCGCGCGGTGCCCGCAGCACCACGCGAAAACCGCATCTTTGCCGCGTTATTCAGCGTCCTGGTACAGCTTGATCAGACTGGAAAAATCCAGACCGCCATTGCCGGCAGACTTGTGCAAATTGAACAGTGCCCGTGCCGCCGAACCCATCGGCGTAGCCGATGCACTCTGCTGGCTCACTTCCATCGCCAGTCCCAGATCCTTGAACATCAGGTCAACCTGGAAGCCGCCTTGATAATCACGCGAGGCCGGCACCCCCTCCATCACTCCCGGTACCGGGTTATAGACCTGCAGTGCCCAGTTGTTGCCTGAACTCTGCTTCATGATGTCGGACAGCACTTTCGGGTCCAGACCGTTTTTGACACCCATATTCAAGGCTTCACAAGTACCCGCCATCAGAATGCCCAGCAGCATGTTGTTGCAGACCTTGGCCACCTGCCCGGCACCGTGGTCACCGGCATGGAAGATATTTTTGCCCATCGCTTCCAGAATCGGCTGCGCCTGCTGGAACTGAGCTGCGCTACCACCTACGATGAAGGTCAAGGTACCTGCCTGAGCACCACCTACACCGCCCGACACTGGCGCATCGATAAACCCGACACCCTTTTCGGCACCGGCAGCCGCCACCCGACGAGCGGTTTCCGCATCAATGGTGGAGCAGTCGATTACCAGTGCGGTTTTATTCACCCGATCAAACAGCGGTTGATCGCCGCTGACATACAGGCTTTCGACATGTTTGCTTGCCGGCAACATGGAGATAACAACATCGGCACCGGAAACGGCAGCCTGTGCGCTGTCGGCAATCTGACAACCATGCTCAGCGGCTTGTTTCAGTGCCTGCTCGGACAGGTCGAATGCGTTAACGGTGTGACCCGCTTTCGCCAGATTGACGGCCATCGGCCCCCCCATATTGCCCAGACCGATGAATGCGATTGTAGCCATGATCATATTCCTTGTTTTTATTCTTGATGTGCGTTCAATACCGGCCCGCAGGCCTGTACTTCAATCAGAGATCGCCAGCGGATCATGCTCCCAGGGCGATACAAACATGCCTGCCAGAAACTGCGGATCCACTTCTTCGATCGAGTTGAATGTCCACTTTGGACTGCCATCCTTGTCGATCAGCAGCGCACGTACCCCTTCCTGCAATTCACGGTGACGGCAGCACTGAACAGACAGGACCAGTTCATGCTGGAACACCTCTTTCAATGACAGATGGCGGCAGCGGTAGAGCTGCTCATGGATCATTTTCAACGACAGCGGACTGCCATGGCTGATCGCCTTCTGTGCCCGCTTGATCCATTTGTCATCCGACTCAACAGCCAGCAATGCCTCAACAATTTCTTCAACAGAGTCGTGATCCGTCACTTCACGGATCAACGCATCATGGGCACGAATCGGAGCCGGCATCGCCTCGAAAGTGGCACTGCACTCGTCTTCCAGCTCCCTGAGTACACGACTGACGACACCACCCGCATCATCATCCCAGCACTCGGCCTGCAGTCGTTCCAGCATGCCATCACGCACATTATTGGTCAGCGCACGATCGGCCAGGCCCAGAAACAGTGCATCAGCCGCATTGATCGGGTTACCGGTCAGACCCAAAAACAGGCCACTGCCACCGGGCATGCGGTTCAGAAACCAGCTGCCACCCACATCCGGGTACAGACCGATGGTCACTTCAGGCATTGCCAGATGGGAGGTTTCAGTAACTACACGATGGCTACAGCCATTCATCAGCCCCATGCCGCCGCCCATCACGATGCCGCCGCCCCAGCAGATCACCGGTTTCGGGTACGTATGCAGGGCATAATCAAGACGGTATTCGCGGGTGAAAAACTGCTCGGGAAAATCGGTGTCATTGGCAACCATCGATTTGTACAGATTAACGATATCGCCCCCGGCACAGAATGCCTTGTCACCCGCACTGTCGAGCAGCACTGCCACCACATTGGCATCATCACGCCATTGATCCAGCTGCGGCTGAATCAGGTCGATCATTTCCAGTGTCAGTGCGTTCAGTGACTTCTCCGCATTCAGGCAGATTTCACCGATGATCTGACCATCCTTTGTCGCGTGTTCGGTAAACAGTACACAGCTCATGTTCAATCCCCTGATGCTTAGCGGTTTTTCCATTCAGCTTTGCGCTTGTTGAGGAAGGCATTAACGCCTTCGCGCTGATCTTCCGTATGGAACAGGTCCACGAACAGCTCACGCTCCAGGATATAGCCCTGATCAAGCGGGCGACTGCGACCGGACTGAATCAGTGTCTTACAGGCCGCAACAGCAGAAGGGCTCTGTTCACCGACCTGTTCGGCCAGTTGCAGCGCACGTTCAAGTGCCTGTCCCTGCTCAACAACTTCCTCGACCAGCCCGATCTCCAGTGCCTTGTCCGCCTTGAGGCGCTCACCGCACAGGATCATTTTCTTGGCCCAGCCTTCACCCACCAGCCAGGTCAGATTCTGAGTGCCACCGGCACACGGCAGCAGGCCAACCTTGGCCTCCGGCAGTGCCATCTGCGCCTGCGCTTCGGCAACGCGAATATCACAGGCCAGCGCCACTTCCAGACCACCGCCCATGGCAAAGCCGTTCACGGCAGCGATGGAGACACCGCGGAAGCGACTCAATACTTCAAAGGCCTCACCAAACAGCCGCGCCATGTCACGGGCCACGCTGCGGTCGCCATCGGCAAACAGGTTTAGATCAGCACCGGCGGAGAAGAATTTTTCACCTTCGCCGGTCAATACCAGGCTCCAGATGTCACGATCTGCATTCAGCTCGCCAACAATGCGCACCAGTGCCTGCAGGCTATCGGCCGTCCAGGTATTGGCTGGCGGGTTGTTCATGGTCAGCAACGCGACATGGCCACGTTTTTCCACTCGAATCGTTTCAGACATTCCCCTGCTCTCCTTGATAAGTCGGCTTATAGTTCAGCGGCACTTTCCGCCAGTACACGGCGGGAGATGATCAAGCGCATGACTTCATTGGTGCCTTCCAAAATGCGGTGTACACGGGTATCACGCAGGTAGCGCTCCAGCGGATATTCCTTGATGTAGCCATTGCCACCGTAGATTTGAAGGGCCTCGTCACAAATGTTGTAGCACACATCCGTGGCAAAACGTTTTGCCATGGCGCAGTAAGTGGTGGCATCCGCATGGCCGTTATCGAGCTTACTCGCCGCCAGACGTACCATCTGCCGCGCCGCGACCAGTTCGGTCTGCATGTCGGCCAGACGGAATTGCAGCGCCTGAAAATCAGCCAACCGCTTGCCGAACTGCTTGCGCTCCAGCATGTATTCGCGGGCCTTGTTCAGTGCCTGCTGTGCCGTCCCGACCGAACAGGTGGCAATGTTGATGCGCCCGCCATCCAGCCCTTTCATTGCAATTTTGAAGCCGTCACCTTCGCTGCTGAGCAGATTGGCGGCCGGTACACGTACATCTTCAAAAGTGATCATGCGCGTCGGCTGGCAATTCCAGCCCATTTTGTCTTCCTTGCGCCCGTAGCTGATACCATCACTCTTGGCATCAACGGCAAACGCCGAGATACCGGCCGCGCCTTCGCCACCGGTCCGCGCCATCACCACCAGGACATCAGTGCTGCCTGCGCCGGAAATAAAGATCTTGCTGCCGTTGATGACGTAGTGATCACCTTCAAGGCGAGCGCTGGTTTTCAGCGATGCCGCATCAGAGCCCGCGTTGGGTTCGGTCAGACAGTACGATCCCAGCATCTGCCCAGTGGCCAACCCTTCGCCCCATTGCTCAATAACAGCAGGGCTGCCAAAGCTCGCCACCATCCAGCTCACCATGTTGTGAATGGTGATATAGGCCGTGGTAGACGTGCAGCCCATCGCCAGCTGTTCAAAGATGATGCTGGCATCCAGACGACTCAGCCCAAGACCACCGACTGTTTCGGGTGTATACAAAGAACAGAACCCCAGCTCACCCGCTTTTTGCAGCACGTCGATCGGGAAAATCGCGTCCTGATCCCACTCGGCGGCATGGGGTTCCAGCTCATTCTGCGCGAACGCCCGCGCCATGTCGGCAAAGGCGGTCTGGTCTTCATTCAGTTCAAAATCCATTCCATTCCCCCGAACACACTCTGTTTATGGTTATGGCCATGGCGGCAGTCACCGCCATGGCCTGGTGATGGCAACAGCGTGTCAGCTCAACTGGATGGTCATGTTCGGACCGGTGACAATATCGTCTTCAAACCAGCGTGCCGTAACGGTCTTGGTTTCGGTGTAGAACTTCACCGCCTGCTTGCCATAGGCATGCTGATCACCGTAGAACGATTTGCGCCAGCCGGTAAAGGAGAACATCGGCAGCGGTACCGGCACCGGTACGTTGATGCCGACCTGGCCCACCTTGATTTCATGCTGGTACTTGCGTGCGGCCGCACCGGACGAGGTAAAGATGGACGTACCATTACCGTATGGGTTTTCGTTGATCAGCGCGATCGCCTCTTCAATCGTATCGACTTCCAGCGCGATCAGAACCGGACCAAAGATCTCTTCCTGGTAGATTGACATGTCGCGGGTCACATTGCGGAACATGGTCGGGCCGACCCAGTTGCCATCGGGATACCCTTCTACCACGCAGTCGCTGCCATCGAGTACACAGTCAGCGCCTGCGTCCTTGCCCTGACGAATGAAATCCAGCACCCGCTCACGAGCCTGCGGATTGATCAGCGGACCGTAACCGGCCTCGGGATCATTCCAGACACCCGGGCGCACCTTGGCCAACGCATCACGCACTTCAGGAATCCACTCTCGGGCCTGGCCAACAAACACCGCGACCGAGATCGCCATACAACGCTGGCCACCCGCACCGACAGATGCCCCGGCGATGCTGTTGACCACCTGGTTCTTGGACGCATCCGGCATCACCACCATGTGGTTCTTGGCACCGGCAAACGCCTGCACACGCTTCATGTGATCGGTGCCGGTACGGTAGATATGTTCGCCGACGGCTACGGAACCCACGAACGAGATCGCCGGGGTGTCCTTGTGGGTGAGCAGCTGATTGACCACGTCCTTGGTGCCATGGACCACTTGCAGCAAACCGGCCGGCGCACCCGCTTCTTCGAACAGCTCAGCCAGACGCATCGGCGTCAGCGGGTCCTGCTCCGACGGTTTCAGCACGAAGGTGTTACCGCAGGCGATCGCCATCGGGAACATCCACAACGGGATCATCGCCGGGAAGTTGAACGGGGTGATGCCGACACAGACGCCCAGCGGCTGGGTAATGCTGTAGCAATCGATCTTGCGGGCCACGTTTTCGACGGTTTCGCCCATGCTCAGTGATGCAATGTTGCATGCGTGTTCAACCACTTCGATGCCGCGCCATACATCGCCCTTGGCATCGTCAAAGGTTTTGCCGGTTTCCTGCGCCAGCAACTCGGCCAGCTCGTCGTGATGTTCTTTCAGCAGCGCCTGGTAGCGCAGCATCAGGCGGGCACGCTCACCCACCGGGGTTTCTTTCCAGGATTCGAAGGCGACCTTGGCGGCGTCTACAGCACGCTCAACCTCTTCCGGTGTCGCGCACGGCACCTGCGCCAGTACAGCCTGTGTCGCCGGATTGGTCACCGGCAACCACTGACTGGTCTCGCTCTGAACAAATTCGCCACCGATCAGGAGGGGTACATGCTGAGTCATTGCTTCACCTTCACTATTCATTTTTGTTGTTATCAATTTCAGCCGCTAACGCCATCCGTTTACGTTAACGTCATCTGCATGGCTATTTTGTAACACAGCCACGCCGGGGTCAGGATTGATAATGTTGCTCACATGATGGACTATATTGCTGCCCTCTAAGGGTTTTCACTAAAGCCTCTACAACCAAGGTCTAAGCGCACCCATGAGCACACCCTCCAGCTGGCCGCTGCCACCGGAAAGCACCCGCTTCGTACTGCCCCGCAAAATGGTGTCACAACTGGCCGAACATCCGCTCAGCGCGCAACTGTACCCACTGGGTATCGGTTACTACCAGCTGGCTCGTGGTCATGCGATGCGCCGTGAACAGCATGATGATTTTTTGTTGATTTATTGCCTGGAGGGAAGTGGCCGCGTCGCCTTCGGCCCGAAACAAAAGCGCCGTATTATCAGGGCTGGTGATGTACTGGTACTGCCGCGTGGCACGCCCCATCACTACTGGACTGACCAGAAAGATCCGTGGAGCATCTACTGGATACACTTTGATGGTTCACATTGTCAGGACTTCATCGACCAACTGGATCTGGAACCGTCATCGCCGCTGCTGAGCCTTGGTATCCATTCGCGACTGGTAGCCGACTTCGAAGCATTACTGGACACGCGACAGGCCCGTCATCATCTCGCTGCCTATTTACACAGCGCCAATCAATTGCGTCAGTTAATGACACATATTGCGCTATTAAGACCTCTGGCCAGACGGCAGCAGGAAGATACGCTGGATTTGGAAAAGATTCACAGCCTGATGCAGGCACGGCTGCATGAACAGCTGGATGTGGAAACACTGGCCAATACGGTCAGCCTGTCGAAGTATCATTTCATCAAGAAGTACAAAGCACTCACGGGCACCACGCCGATCAACCATTTCATCCAGCTGAAGATCGAACGTGCCTGCCATCTGCTGGATGTGACCAACAAGGGGATCAAGGAGATCGCCTGGGCGGTTGGGTATGAAGATGCCTATTACTTCTCGCGCATGTTTCGCAAAATCATGGGGATCTCACCCAGCCAATACCGCGCCATTCGGCTTGGCCGCTCATCCTACACTGGCTGAATCAACGTCATCATGGAAAAAAATCACCTGATTCTTGCCCTTGTGCTTGGCGGCATAGAGGGCCGAGTCGGCACGCGCCATCAGGTTGACCAGCTCTGACGCATCATCCGGGTAATGAGACACGCCAATACTGGCTGTCACCTTCAACCCCCTGAGTTCATCGTCGAAGCGCAGATATTCAATACCGGTCCGCAGTTTATGCATCAGAATTTCCATTCCCGACGTCGAGGTATCGGGACAGAGCAGCACAAATTCTTCACCACCCCAACGGAACACCAGATCCGACCTGCGGACAAACTCTGCAATATACTGCGCCACCCGTTTAAGCACCGCATCACCGGCCAAATGTCCATGCAGATCATTGATGCGTTTGAAATCATCGATATCGAGCAGAGCAAACCCCAGCGGACGCTGCTGGCGCTGCATCAGCGATAGCATCTGCTCCGCCAGCACTTCTCCGCGGCGGCGATTGAACAGGCCGGTCAAGGTATCGAAATCGGCCTTGCGTTGCAGGTCCAGCTCCTGCAGTTTCAAGTCGGTGATATTGTGGACCAACCCGACAACACGCAGCGGATTGCCTTCGGTATCACGCTCACGCACCTGGCCCCGGTCTCGAATCCACACATAGTGACCGTTACGGTTGCGCAGCCGGTATTCGGCTTCAAACAGATGACGGGTACCGCGCAGATGCTCGTCCAGAACACTTAGTACCAGCGGGGCATCCTCGGTATGAATATTGTCCTTCCAGGTTTCCAGCCGAGGTTCCATCTCGTCAGGGCCATAGCCCAGCAGACGCTTGAGGTTGGGGCTGAAATAGAGCGCGTTATTGCCCGGGTGCCAACTCCAGCAGCCGTCCGCCGTATCATGCAGACCAAACCAGTGTTCAGCGGACTCCTCACAACAGGCGGTCACCTGCTCGATGCGAGTACTGATATCACGCACGATCGAGACAAAAAGTTCACGGCCTTCGTGCCATTGCACACGCGTACAGACCTCCACCGGAAAATGTGAACCGTCCGCACGCCGGTGATGGCCAATAAACAGATAGGGTTGTTGCTCGCGAATGGTGTCGGCAATGCTGCGCCAATGGGCCAGATCACCGACGTCCTGTTGCAGGTCCAATACGCTCATCGACAGCAGCTGGCCGGGGGTTAACCCCAGAGAGGCATAGGCCAGCTGATTACAATCAATAATTGCAGCCGTTTCGGGGTCGATGACATAGAGTGCATCGGGTAGCTGGGTTACTAGCTGTTCCAGATCCATCAGGGGCTCCTGACCCCCTGCTTCCATTGTCCGGGGGTTAACCGGTTAAATATAACCCTACGGCCGGGGCAACAGAAGTGATCATCTGCCCGTTAATCAATGGCGCCTTGAGCCTGCGCAAGTTCTCGACACTTTTCAGGGTCTTCCGTCACAGCAAACGACCAGCCCTGCAGATGCTGATGTACCAGCTGCTCCAATGCATCGATGTGCTGAGCTTCCGCATTGAGCGCCGGGATATATTCGTAACGCTCACCACCGGCTTCCATGAAGTAGTCACGGTTTTCCTGACCGATCTCTTCAATGGTTTCCAGACAGTCCGATGAAAAACCGGGGCACACGATCTGGACTGACTTGATGCCCTCACCCGGCATCGCCTTTAACGTATGGTCGGTATACGGCTTGAGCCATTCTTCGCGGCCAAAACGAGACTGGAACGTCGTCATCCATTCCCCTTCCCCCAGACCCAGCCGCTCGGCCAGCAGACGACTGGTCTTGTGACATTCACAGAAGTAGGGATCACCCTGGAGCAAGTAGCGTTTGGGCACGCCATGATAGGACATCAACAATTTGTCCGCCCTGCCGTTGGCTTCCCAATGGCGCTCAATGGAGGCTGCCAACGCCTCTATGTACGGCGGAAAATCGTGATAATGGTTGATCATGCGCAGCTCCGGCAACCAGCGGCGCTTGCGGAAATCCTCGGCGACAGCATCAAACGTCGAAGCAGTAGTTGCACCTGAGTACTGCGGATACAGCGGCAGCACCAGCAAACGACGAACACCGGCCTGCTGCATGCGCTCAATCACGCTGCTGATCGATGGATTGCCATAGCGCATGGCAAACTCGACCATCACCTGATCACCGAATTGAGCCTTGAGACGCTCACGCAGCTGTTCCGCCTGATCACGGGTATGCAGCAGCAGCGGCGAACCGTCGTCGGTCCAGACCTCACGATAGGCTGCAGCCGAGCGCCGTGGGCGAATATTCAGAATGACACCATTGAGAATGCACCACCAGATCGGGCGTGGCACTTCTACGACACGCGGGTCCCAGAGGAACTCCTTGAGATAGCGACGCAAGGCAGACGTGTTGGGCGCATCCGGTGTCCCCAGGTTAGTGACCAGCACGCCGGTCAGCCCCTGCTGACTGTGTTTGAAATCCTTGACCCCACGAAACGCCATGTTGACTCCTTAGTTTGTCAGCCGTTGGATGCGTTGAAATGCTCAGTGCGCGAATCGTAGTCCATACGGCAACGCGGGCCAAGCAGTTCAGCCCCCATAAACAAAAAACGCCCGCCGGGGGCATCTCCGACAGGCGAATGGCTTGACGATAAACTCTTAGCCGAAGTTGCGTTTCCACATCTTCTGGAACTCACCCACAATACCGCTGCGGAATGCGAGTACACAGAGCACGAAGATGAAGCCCATGATGATATGCACGTAGTTGCCCAGCTCTCCCCCGGACAGATAGTTTTGCATGGTCACGATCACACCGGCACCGACGACCGGCCCCAGAATGGTGCCAACACCGCCTACCAGCGTCATCAACACCACCTCACCGGACATGTGCCAATGCACATCGGTCAGCGACGCCAGCTGGAATACCAGGGTTTTGGTAGAACCGGCCAACCCTGCCAGCGCTGCCGACAGCGTGAACGCCACCCACTTGTAGTCATTGACGTTATAACCCAGCGAAGTTGCACGCGGCTCATTTTCACGGATCGCCTTCAACACCTGACCAAACGGTGAGTGGATAGTGCGGTGAATCAGCCAGAAGCCGAACAGGAAGATCGCCAACACGAAGTAATACATGTTGATGTTGTCGGCCAGGTCGATCACGCCGAACAGGTGGCCACGGGAAACGCCCTGCATACCATCCTCGCCACCCGTAAACGGTGCCTGCAAGTAGACAAAGAACACCAGCTGCGACAGTGCCAGCGTCACCATGGCGAAGTAGATACCCTCACGCTTGACCGACAGTTTGCCGTAAATGGCACCCAACGCACCGGCCGCGACGGTACCCAACAAAATAGCCAGTTCCGGCGTCAAACCGGAGTTCATCATCAACCAGCCCGTAACATAACCGCCAGTCCCCAGGAACGCCGCATGGCCAAAGGACAGCAGACCGACATAGCCCAACATCAAGTTGAATGCACAGGCAAAGAGCGCAAAGCAGAGCAACTTGGCCAGGAATACCGGGTAGAGAAAGAACGGTGCCACAATCGCCAACAGGAGAAGGGCTACATAGAGCTTATTAATTTTCATCATATCCCCCTCAGGCTTCCTTGCCGAACAGACCTGCCGGTTTCAGCAGCAGAACGATTACCATCACCAGGAAGATCACCGTATTGGAGGCTTCCGGATAGAAATACTTGGTCAGCCCCTCGATCACGCCCATGGCCAGACCGGTCAGGATAGCGCCACCAATTGAGCCCATGCCGCCGATCACGACGATCGCAAACACGACGATCAACAGGTTGGAGCCCATGTCCGGAGAAACCGAGTAGATCGGTGCCGCCATGACACCGGCAAGTCCGGCCAGACCGACACCAAAACCGAAGGTCAGGGTCACAATCAGCGGCACGTTGATACCGAACGCCTGCATCAGCTGCGGGTTTTCGGTACCGGCGCGCAGATAGGCACCCAGTTTGGTTTTTTCGATCATCCACCAGGTCAGGCCACACACCACCACCGAGGCACAGATGATCCAGGCACGATAGTCCGGCAGATACATGAACGGCAGTTTGGTACCGCCACTCAGTGCTTCAGGAATACTGTACGACAGCCCTGAGGAGCCATACATATGAGTGAATACACCCTGCAACATCAATGCGACACCGAATGTCAGCAGCAGACTGTAAAGGTGATCTTCATTGGCGATGGGACGAATCAGAAAACGCTCCATCAATACCCCGACCAATCCGACCGCCAGGGGCACGACAACCAGCGCCGCCCAATAATTGAGACCCAGATACTGCAACGCCAGCCAGGCTGCAAAAGCCCCCAACATGTACATCGCGCCCTGGGCAAAGTTGATGATTTTCAACAGCCCGAAAATGATCGCCAAGCCCAGACTGAGCAATGCGTAGAACGATCCGTTGATCAACCCGACCAGCAACTGGCCGAAAAGACCAAACAGGTTAATACCGAGAAATGTCGCCATAGCCTTGTCCTGTTCACACCGCTTTCAGCCCATTTTAGGCAGCAGCTGTCCGTTCCGCTGCCCGAAAGGCAGCGGAGGACCAGCAAAAGCGGTTCAACTCTTATTGTTATTTGAAGTTGCACTCAGGCAGCATAGGAGCGTACGCCTGATCACCCGGGATCACGCTGATCACCTTGAAGATATCGTTGGAATCACGGCGCTCGTCCGACTTCTTGATCTCGACGTAGTACATGTCATGCACCATGCGACCATCGGCACGCAGCGTTGCGTTGCGGGCAAAGAAATCATCCGGCTTCATTTCCTTCATCTTCTTCATGACAGCATCCGAATCATCGGTACCAGCGGCTTCAATCGCCTTCAGGTAGTGCATGGTCATGGAATAGGCACCGGCATGGCCCATCGCCGGGATAGAACCGTGACGCTCCATGAAGCGCTTGCTCCACTCGCGGGTCTGGTCATCATAGTCCCAGTAGAAGCCCGTGGTTGTGCGCATGCCACCGGCCACTTTGGGGTCCATGGCCTGAGCATTAGGGGTAAATACCAGCAGCCCCGCCACATCCATCATCTGGGTCAAACCGAACTCGGCAGCGGCCTTCAGCGCGTTAACGGTATCGTTACCGGCATTGGCCAAAGCCACAACATCCGCACCGGAAGACTGTGCCTGCAGGATGTAGGAAGAGAAATCAGTGGTGCTCAGCGGCGCACGCGCGACCCCGACCACTTCACCGCCGTTGTCATTGATTACCTTGGACGCCACGCCTTCCAGGGCGTGACCAAAGGCATAATCCGCAGTGATGAAGAACCATTTTTTCTGGCCCGCTTCAACCATCGGCTTCACGGTACCGTTGGCCAGCGCGGCCACGTTGTAGGTCCAGTGTACGTTGTAAGGCGAACATGACTTGGTGGTAAAGGCGTTGGATGCCGCCGTGGAGATCAGAGCGATCTTCTTGGCATCCGTGGTTACCTTGGTGGCCGCACCCACAACGGCGGAAGATACCAGACCACCCACGGCATCCACTTCCTCGTTTTCAACCCACTTGCGCACAATGGCCGAGCCCACGTCCGGCTTGAGCTGATCATCTGCACTGATGACCTCAATCGGCATGCCAAGCACGGTGCCGCCAAAATCCTCGACAGCCATTTGGGTTGCGGTGACACACCCCTGACCGCAGATATCGGCATAGACGCCCCCCATATCAGCCAGAACACCGATCTTGACCTTGCCGTCGGATACATTGGCCATGGCGGCAGAGGATGCAAGTGCGGCAACAGAGGCGGCCAGCAGGGTTTTCTTCATCATTTTCATTGTTACTCTCCTGTCGAGCATTTTTATTGTTATATCTCACACACGGGCGTCAGACGCCCAAATAGGTATTCAGGAGCTCCGTTTTGGCTTCAAGCTCATGAGCATGAACTTCCTCGACGATATGACCGTGCTCCATCACATAATGGCGGTCGGCAATGGGCGCAGCAAAACGGAAGTTCTGCTCCACCAACAAAATAGTCAGGCCACGCTCTTTGAGCATCACCAGCACTTCACCCAATTTCTGCACAATCACCGGAGCCAGACCTTCCGTAATCTCGTCCAGCAGCAGGATATTCGCCCCCGAACGCAGGATGCGCGCCAGCGCCAGCATCTGCTGCTCACCACCGGACAGTCGTGTGCCCTGGCTGTAGCGACGTTCGTAGAGATTGGGAAATATTTCATACAGCTCTTCGACACTCATGCCATCCGAACGCACCGCCGGTGGCAACAACAGGTTTTCTTCCACATTCAGACTGGAAAAAATACCCCGCTCTTCCGGGCAGTACCCAAGACCCAGATGCGCAATCTTGTGCGCCGGCATGTTGATGGTTTCGGTACCGTTGATATTGATCGAACCCGTACGACGACCCACCATATTCATGATTGCCCGCAGCGTGGTACTGCGTCCGGCACCGTTGCGACCCAGCAACGTCACCAGCTCACCCTGCATCACGCTCATGTCGATGCCATGCAGAATATGCGACTCGCCGTAGAAGGCGTGTAGATCGTCAATGCGCAGCTTTTCCCGATGCGTACTCATACCTCAGCCCCCTCCTTACTGACGGTTTCATCTTTGGCTTCAGCTGCCGCTGCATTGGCGCGGTCCTGCTCTTCACTGGCTGCCGTGCCCATATAGGCTTCACGCACCCGAGGATCGGCAGATACCGTGGCATAATCGCCTTCGGTCAGAATCGCTCCGCGTTGCAGCACCGTGATCCGGTCGGCCAACTTGGACACGACGTGGAGATTATGCTCCACCATCAATATGGTGCGCCCCGCCGATACTTTCTTGATAAGATCCGCCACCAGGCCGACATCTTCATGTCCCATGCCCTGGGTCGGCTCATCAAGCAGCATCAGATCAGGCTCCAGCGCCAGTGTGGTAGCGATCTCCAGTGCCCGCTTGCGGCCATAGGACAGATCCACCGTCTGTGCATCGGCAAACGCACCCAGGCCTACAGACTCAAGCAACTCGAATGCCCGATCATTGAGACTGTTGAGCACCGACTGTGAACGCCAGAAATGGAAACTGTTGCCCTCTTTGCGCTGCAGAGCAATTCGGACATTCTCCAGCACCGACAGGTGCGGAAAAACCGCCGAAATCTGGAAGGAACGCACGACCCCGGCACGGGCAATGGCAGCAGGTTTCATCGCCGTGATATCACGGTCATTGAACAGGATCTGGCCCGAGGTCGGGGTCAGAAATTTGGTCAAAAGATTGAATACAGTGGTCTTGCCAGCCCCGTTAGGACCGATAAGAGCATGTATATGGCCACGTGTCACTTGCAGATTGACATCGTCGACCGCGGTAAAACCCTTAAACTCTTTAATAAGATTACGGGTTTCAAGAACATAGTCTGCACTCATGTGTAAACCAAGCCTCTTGTTGTTTTTATGCTGGCTTTTCGCACTTGGCGTCGAATTGTTACCTTAACGTAAGGCATGGATGCAAACTAGCAATTTACCTTAGGGGAATACAATTACTACTTTGGTCTAATGCTATACATAAAAACACCCTCAAAACCACTATAATTCCTTTAATTTCAATACATTAAAATAAATACTGTTTTTTTCGAATGACTAAAAAAAGCACAAACCGCACTTTACGTTAACGTAAACTTGCTTTAGCCTCGACATCAACACCCTTACAGGATTACACCCGCACCATGAGCAGAACATACTCCATCAGTGAACTCGCGGCAGAGTTCGATGTAACCACCCGCAGCATCCGCTTCTATGAGGATCAAGGCTTGCTGCATCCATCGCGCCGCGGCCAGACACGCATTTACAGCAGCAAGGATCGTGTGCGCCTGAAACTGATCCTGCGTGGCAAGCGTCTGGGGTTCTCATTGGCCGAGACCAAAGAACTGTTCGACCTGTGGGACGAAACCCTGAGCGGCAGCGAAAAACAGCTCAACCTGCTGTTGAAAACCATCAATGGCAAACGCGCCGAGCTGGAGCAGCAGTTGAAAGACATCGCCATGGTGCAGCTTGAACTCGACAGCGCAGAAGCACGCTGTCTGGAAGCACTGAATGAACTTGAACAGACAAAAATGACTGTCGAATAAGCCCCCACGGCACTCGGCACAATAACAATAAAGGTGGACACGATGATCTCTGCATACTCTGAACTGAATTTCGGTCTGGGTGAAACCGTTGACATGCTGCGTGAGCAGATCAACAGCTTTGCAGCACAGGAAATCGCCCCGCGGGCAGAAGCGATCGACCGGGACAACCTGTTCCCGGAAGATCTGTGGCGCAAATTTGGCGACATGGGCCTGCTGGGGATTACCGTCAAAGAGCAATGGGGCGGCGTTGAAATGGGTTATCTCGCCCACGTCATCGCCATGGAAGAGATCAGCCGTGCGTCCGCATCTGTTGGCCTCTCCTACGGTGCGCACTCCAACCTGTGCGTTAACCAGATTCACCGCAACGGCACCGATGCCCAGCGCGAGAAGTACCTGCCCAAGCTGATCAGTGGCGAACACATCGGTGCGTTGGCGATGTCGGAGCCAAACGCCGGGTCTGATGTCGTTTCCATGAAGCTGAGCGCCCGTGATGCTGGTGACCACTATGTGCTGAACGGCAACAAGATGTGGATCACCAACGGCCCGGATGCCAATGTATATGTCATCTATGCCAAAACCGACACCAGCGCCGGCCCCAAAGGCATCACTGCCTTCATCGTCGAGCGTGATACCGCGGGTTTCACCCAGGCACAGAAGCTGGACAAGCTGGGCATGCGCGGCTCCAACACCTGCGAACTGGTATTCCAGGACGCCAAGGTACCCAAGGAAAACATCCTGGGTGAGCTCAACGGCGGCGTGAAAGTGCTGATGAGTGGCCTGGACTATGAGCGTCTGGTTCTGGCTGGTGGCCCGCTGGGCATCATGCAGGCGGCAATGGATATCGTCGTCCCCTACATCCGCGACCGTAAACAGTTTGGCCAGTCCATCGGCGAGTTCGAATTGGTACAGGGCAAGGTCGCCGACATGTACACCCAGATGAATGCGTCCCGCTCCTACGTTTATATGGCCGCACTGGCCGCTGACCGTGGCGAAGCCAGCCGCAAGGACGCAGCGGGCGTCATTCTCTACTCCGCCGAGATGGCAACCAAGATCGCACTGGACGCCATTCAGCTGCTCGGTGGCAACGGCTATATCAACGAATTCCCCACCGGTCGTTTGCTGCGCGATGCCAAGCTGTACGAAATCGGTGCCGGCACCTCGGAAATCCGCCGCATGCTGATCGGCCGCGAGCTGTTCCTCAACAAATAACAATAATGCACGAGGCGCGTTTCCATGACCCAACTGCAGAGCAAAGTGAATCCCCGCGCGGATGAATTCCGCGCCAACCATGACGCCATGGCCGCTACCGTCGGTGACTTGCGTGACAAGGTTGCCCAAATTGAGCAAGGCGGCGGCCCCAAATATCAGGAACGCCACCTGTCCCGTGGCAAACTGCTCCCCCGCGAGCGTATCAACGCCCTGGTCGACGAAGGCTCACCCTTCCTTGAGCTGTCACAGATGGCGGCCTACAAGGTCTATGAAGACGTGGTACCGGCAGCCGGCATCATTACCGGTATCGGCCGGGTCAGTGGCGTGGAATGCATGATCATCGCCAACGACGCGACCGTGAAAGGCGGCTCCTACTATCCGATCACGGTTAAGAAACACCTGCGCGCGCAGGAAATCGCCGAGCAGAACCACCTGCCCTGCATCTATCTGGTGGACTCCGGCGGTGCCAACCTGCCGCGTCAGGATGATGTCTTCCCGGACCGGGATCACTTCGGTCGTATCTTCTTCAATCAGGCACGCATGTCTGCCAAGGGCATTCCGCAGATCGCGGTCGTGATGGGCCTGTGTACCGCCGGTGGCGCCTATGTACCGGCGATGGCGGATGAATCGATCATTGTGCGCAATCAGGGCACCATCTTCCTCGCCGGACCACCCTTGGTCAAAGCGGCGACCGGCGAGGTGGTCAGTGCCGAAGACCTGGGCGGTGCCGATGTGCATTGCAAGGTGTCCGGCGTTGCCGACCACTATGCCGAGAATGATCAGCATGCCCTGCAGATCGCCCGCAGCTGCGTGCGCAACCTCAACCACCGCAAGGACACCGGCCTCGCCCTGCGCAAGCCGACGGCACCGCTCTACTCTGCCGATGAACTGTACGGCATCGTCGGCACCGATCTGCGCAAGCCCTATGACGTGCGTGAAGTCATTGCCCGTATCGTGGACGGGTCCGAGTTCGACGAGTTCAAGAAATACTATGGCACCACACTGGTGACCGGTTTTGCCCATATCCACGGCTACCCGGTGGGTATCGTCGCCAATAACGGCATCCTGTTCGGCGACTCGGCACAGAAAGGTGCCCATTTCATCGAACTCTGCTGCCAGCGCAAGATCCCGCTGCTGTTCCTGCAGAACATCACCGGCTTCATGGTCGGCCAGAAAGCCGAATCCGACGGCATCGCCAAGCACGGTGCCAAAATGGTGACCGCGGTTGCCTGCGCCAATGTCCCCAAACTCACGGTTCTGATCGGCGGCAGTTTCGGTGCCGGCAACTACGGCATGTGCGGCCGGGCCTACAGCCCCAACTTCCTGTGGATGTGGCCCAACGCCCGCATCTCGGTGATGGGCGGCGAGCAGGCAGCGGGTGTACTGGCCACCGTCAAGCGCGACGGCATGGAGCGTACCGGTGAAACATGGTCTGCCGAGGACGAAAAGGCCTTCAAGCAACCGATCATCGACACCTATGAGCATCAGGGCCACCCCTACTACGCCAGCGCCCGCCTCTGGGATGACGGTGTCATCGATCCGGCCCAGACCCGCGACGTGATCGGCATGGGCTTGTCTGCCGCACTGAACACACCGATCGAAGAGACCCGCTTCGGCGTCTTCCGCATGTAAGGCCACGGGTCACAGAAGCACGCTATATAAAGGAACGCACTATGGACAATAACAATAACACCGTGCTGCTGGAGATCTCCGCTGAAGGCGTCGCCACCCTGACGCTGAATCGGCCGGAGGTTCACAACGCCTTCGATGACCAGATCATCGCTGCACTGATTGAGGCCCTGGAGGCTACCGACAGCAACGCCGAAGTGCGCATACTGGTACTGCGCTCCAATGGCCGCAACTTTTCGGCCGGAGCCGATCTTGGCTGGATGCAGCGGATGGCCAATAACAGCCACCAGGACAACCTCGAAGATGCCGGACAGCTGGCTCGTCTGATGGACGTGCTGAACAACCACAGCAAACCCACCATCGGTCTGGTGCAAGGTGCCGCTTATGGCGGTGCCGTCGGTCTGGCTGCCTGCTGTGACATCGTCATCGCCACCGAGCAGAGCCAATTTTGCCTCAGCGAAGTGAAAATCGGCCTGATCCCCGCCGTGATCAGTCCCTATGTGGTCCGGGCCATCGGCGAGCGCCTGTCCCGCCGCTACTTCCTCACCGCTGAACCGTTCAGCGCGAAAATTGCAGCGCAAGCCGGTCTGGTGCATGAGGTGGTTCCCCACGCCGACCTGCTGGATGAAGCCTGTAACCGCTTCATTGCTCAGCTGCGCCGTAACAGTCCCCAAGCGATGAATGCCGCCAAGGAACTGATTTTTGCCGTCAGCCAAAAACCGATTGATCAGTCGGTCATTGATGATACGGCTCGCCGCATTGCGGATATTCGTGTCAGCGACGAGGGCCAGGAAGGACTCAGTGCCTTTCTCGGCAAGCGCACACCGAACTGGATCGAGGAATAATTTGCCATGTTTAATAAAATTCTTATCGCGAACCGTGGCGAGATCGCCTGCCGAGTCATCCAGACCGCTCATCGCCTCGGTATTCGCTGCGTTGCCGTCTACTCTGAAGCCGACCGCCACGCCCGCCATGTCGCGATGGCCGATGAAGCCTTCCTGATCGGCCCTGCCGCAAGCAGTGAAAGCTACCTGCGTGCCGACAAGATCATTGAAGTGGCCAAAACCAGCGGCGCTCAGGCAATCCATCCGGGCTACGGTTTCCTGTCCGAAAACACCGATTTTGCCAAGGCCTGTGAAGCCAACGACATTGTTTTCATTGGCCCGCCTGCCTCGGCCATCGCCGCAATGGGTTCCAAGTCCGCCGCCAAGGCGATCATGCAGGATGCCGGTGTACCCTTGGTGCCGGGCTATCACGGGGCTGATCAGTCCCATGACCTGCTGCGTGTTGAAGCCGAGAAATGTGGCTTCCCGCTGTTGCTCAAGGCCGTGGCCGGCGGTGGCGGCAAGGGCATGCGCGTCGTCGAATCGATGAGCGAGTTTGATGAGGCGCTGGCGGCTGCACAGCGTGAATCGAAGAACGCGTTCGGCAACCCGGACATGTTGATCGAGAAGTATCTGACCCAGCCCCGCCATGTGGAAATTCAGGTGTTCTGCGATAACACCGGCGATGGCGTTTATCTGGCCGAGCGTGACTGTTCGGTGCAGCGCCGCCACCAGAAAGTGATCGAAGAAGCCCCGGCTCCCGGCCTGAGTGACGAAACCCGCAAGGCCATGGGCGTCGCCGCCGTGCGCGCGGCCCAGGCGATCGACTATGTTGGTGCCGGCACCGTCGAATTCCTCTACGACGTGGATGGTTCCTTCTACTTCATGGAGATGAACACCCGTCTGCAGGTGGAGCACCCGGTGACCGAAATGATCACCGGTCAGGATCTGGTTGAATGGCAGCTGCGCATCGCCAACGGCGAACCGCTGCCGCTGCAGCAGGACCAGATCCGCCTGCGCGGGCATGCGCTGGAAGCACGCATCTATGCCGAAGACCCGGACCATGATTTCCTGCCCGCCACCGGCACCCTGCGCTACCTGCGTACACCGGAAGAAAATGCCCATGTCCGCGTCGACACCGGCGTGGTCGAAGGTGATGAGGTCAGCATCCACTATGATCCGATGATCGCCAAACTGGTGGTCTGGGATGACAACCGTGAGCGTGCCATCAATCGCATGGTGCAGGCATTGGAGGAATACCGCATCGGCGGGGTGAAGACCAACATCCGCTTCCTGCATGCACTGGCCGACTCCGCGCCGTTCCGCAATGAAGAACTGGATACCGGTTTTATCGGCAAGCATGAAGCCCTGCTGTTCCCGCCTGCCCGTCTCGACGAAAACCTGGGACTGGTGCTGAGCGCCTGCTTCTTCCTGCTGCGCAGCAAGGCGGAACAGACGTTGCCAAGCGACCCCTACTCGCCGTTTGCTCGGCAGAACAGCTGGCGCTTGAATTCAGAGTACGCACGTCCAATGACGTTACTCAGCGATGATGTGCAGTATCCGCTCAGCATTCTGGAACGGGATGAGGGTTACGACATCCGCATCGGCGACAGCTGCTATGACGTCCGCGCGACCCTGCAGGATGATCAACTACAGGCCACCGTCAATGGCCACCGCTTCAGTATCTGCGGCGATCTGCATCAGGACCAGCTGGTTCTGTTTCATGCCGGTGAAACCTTCCACTGTGCCCAACATCGGGAACAGTATGGTCTTGAAGACCAGACCAGTGAAGGCGGCTTGCAGGCACCGATGAACGGCTCTGTAGTGGCGGTATTGGTCAAGGCCGGTGATGCGGTCAAAGCGGGTCAGACCCTAGTCATCATGGAAGCGATGAAGATGGAACACGCGATCAAGGCACCCGCCAACGGCACCGTCAGCGAAATCTTCTTTGCCGAGGGCGACCTGGTGTCCGAGGGTGCCGAACTGATTGCCATCGAACTCGATAGCGAGGAGGCCGCCTGATGGCATTTCCACAACAGGTCCGTATCGTTGAAGTCGGCCCTCGCGACGGCCTGCAAAACGAGCCGGGACCGATCATCCCCACCGATATCAAGATAGAGCTGATCAACCGCTTGGCTGCCGCCGGTATCCGTCATATAGAAGCCGCCAGTTTCGTTTCCCCGAAATGGGTACCGCAGATGGGTGATGCCGCCGCCGTAATGGCGGGCATTGACCGGCAGCCCGGCATCACCTATTCCGCCCTGACCCCCAATGTTAAGGGGCTGGAAGGTGCCATGGCCGCTGGCGTCACTGAAGTTGCCGTGTTCAGTGCCGCCTCCGAAGCGTTCACGCAGAAGAACATCAACTGCAGCATCGCCGAAAGCCTGAAGCGGTTCCAGCCGCTGATCGAACAGGCACGGGCCGCCGATATCCGCGTTCGTGGCTATGTTTCCACCGTGCTGGGCTGCCCGTATCAGGGCGATATCACCCCGGCACAGGTTGCCGTCGTCAGCCGTGAGCTGATCGACATGGGCTGCTATGAAATATCGCTGGGTGACACCATCGGCACCGGCACTCCGCTGAAGGCAAAACGGATGCTGGAGGCCGTGGCCAAAGAAGTCTCCCTTGATCGGCTTGCCGCTCACTTTCATGACACCTACGGCCAGGCCGTGGCCAATCTTTATGCTGTCATGGAAGAAGGTATTGCCGTGATCGATAGCTCAACCGCAGGCCTCGGCGGCTGTCCCTATGCCAAGGGCGCAGCCGGCAATGTGGCCACTGAAGATGTGCTTTATCTCCTGCAGGGGCTGGAAATCGACACCGGCATCGACCTGCAGGCGGTGGTCGATACCGGCCACTGGATTACCCGCGAACTCGGCCGTGCCAATGGCTCCAAGGTCGCACAGGCGCTTGGCACCTGCGGGCGCTGAACAGCCGGAATCACTACATTGAATGCCTGATAACGATAATAAAGAGGTATTAGGAATGTCACAGCCTGATCACATTACCGCTCTGGATCTGCCTATTCCCGAGCGTCATCAATTGCCCGAAGACGTGCAGAAATACTTCGGCAAATGCGACGAAAAACTGGGCATGGTGCCCAATGTGCTTAAAGCCTACAGCCAGAACATGGCCCAATTTGAAGTATTCACCCGTTTCTATAACGAACTGATGTTCGGCGACAGCGAGCTGACGCCGCTGGAACGAGAAATGATCGCCGTGGTGGTCTCGTCCAATAATCATTGCTACTACTGCCTGACCGCTCACGGTGCGGCCGTGCGCGAGTATTCCGAAGATCCGGCACTGGGCGAACTGATGGTGATGAACTACCGCGCCGCCGAGCTGGAACCGCGCCAGCGCGCCATGCTCGACTTCGCACACAAGCTGACGGTGACTCCGGCGGAGATCAGTGAGGCTGACCGCCAGGCACTCCGTGATGCAGGCTTCAGTGAACGCGGCATCTGGGATATTGCCAACGTTACCGGTTTCTACAACATGACCAACCGCGTGGCCAGCGCATCCGACATGCAGCCGAACCCCGAATATCACGGACGCTTCCGTTAATCGGTTATTACCTTTTCATCTGACCGGATAACAACAAAAATCGGAGTCACCACGATGAACACACCGCTACCGAGCTACACCAGCAGCACCGCCGACAAGCCACTGATCGGCATGACCATTGGCGACAAGTTCGACGAAATCGCCGCGCAATACCCGGATAATGATGCCCTGATCGTACTGCACCAGGACATTCACTGGAATTACCGAGAATTACAGCAACAGGCCAACACCTGCGCCCGCGCACTGCTCGCCCTGGGTGTATGCAAGGGCGATCGCGTCGGCGTTTGGTCACCGAACCGCGCCGAATGGACGCTGAGTCAGATCGCCACCGCCAAGATTGGCGCGATTCTGGTCAATATCAATCCGGCCTACCGCACCCATGAACTGGAATATGCGCTGAAGCAGTCCGGTGCCCGCTTCCTGATCACGGCCGATAGTTTCAAAAGCTCTGATTATCGCGGCATGCTTTACGAGCTGGCACCGGAGCTTAAACTTTGCGCCGATGGCAGACTGAAATCACAGAAGTTGCCGGAGCTGGAGTGCATCATCAATCTGGACAGCGACAAGCACGCGGGCATGTGGCGTTGGGCCGATATGATGGAACAAGGCGAACAAGTCAGCGAACAGGATCTCGCCGACCTGCAAGCCACGCTGCAGTTCGATGACCCGATCAACATCCAGTACACCTCGGGCACCACCGGCTTCCCCAAAGGGGCAACGCTGTCACACCACAACATCCTCAACAATGGCTTTTTCGTTGCTGAAAGCATGGGTTTTACCAGCGAAGACCGCCTGGTCATTCCGGTACCGCTGTACCACTGCTTCGGCATGGTGATGGGCAATCTCGGCTGCATGACCCACGGTGCCGCCATGATCTACCCCGACGAAGGCTTCGAGCCGACTTCCGTACTCAAAGCGATCCACTCGCAGCGCGCCACGGCTCTGTACGGCGTTCCCACCATGTTCATCGCCGAACTGGATCATCCCGAGTTCGACAGCTTCGACCTGTCCAGCCTGCGCACCGGCATCATGGCGGGCTCCATCTGCCCAACTGAAGTGATGAAGCAGGTGATCAGCAAGATGCATATGAGCGAGGTCCAGATCGCCTACGGCATGACCGAAACCAGCCCTGTCTCAACCCAGACCGGTGCCAACGACAGCATTGAAAAGCGCGTTTCCACCGTCGGCCGTACCCAGCCGCATCTGGAATCAAAGATTATTGACCCGGGCAGTAGCAAGGTTGTACCACGCGGTGAAATCGGTGAGCTTTGCACCCGCGGCTACAGCGTGATGCTCAAGTACTGGAACAACGAACATGCCACTGCCGACGCCATCGATGAGTCGGGCTGGATGCATACCGGTGATTTGGCCACCATGGATGACGAGGGTTATATCCAGATTGTCGGGCGTATCAAGGATATGGTGATCCGTGGCGGCGAAAACGTCTATCCGAAAGAGATCGAAGAGTTCCTGTACACCCATCCGGCCGTATCGGAAGTTCAGGTCACTGGCGTGCCCGACAAGAAATATGGCGAGGAATTGATCGCCTGGATCAAGCTGCATCCCCATGCAGACAGCGTGACTCAGGATGACCTGCGCGCTTTTTGCAAAGGCAAAATCACCCACTTCAAGGTGCCGCGCTACTTCAAGTTCGTCGAGTCTTTCCCGATGACCGTGACCGGCAAGATCCAGAAGTTTAAAATGCGTGAGATATCAATCGAGGAGCTGGGGCTGGACGACTGACTCGTCAACGCCCGCTCGAACATGCAAAGGAGCCTGCAACGCCGACCTCGTGTCGGCGTTTTCGACCATGAATATCGCTGACCATTACGAGCAACAGCTCGATACCACCGCCCTGCTGGCACGGGTGAAACAGCATTATCCCGACGGTGCCAGCCTGTACCAGCTGGCCCCGCTGGATCAACTGCATATCGGCGGCATCAAGGCCTCGGAGCGCCTGCTGCGCCATCTTGACCCGGCGCGGCATCGGCAGGTGCTGGATATCGGCTCCGGTGCCGGTGGATTGATGCGTCAGGCAGCAACACTGGGCGTGCCGATGATCGGGCTGGACATTACCCATGATCTCAACCGGCTGAATCAGGGCCTGAATACCTGCTTCAGCGAAGCGGTCAACCACCCCTTGCTTACCGGCGATGCCCACCATCTTCCCTTTGCCGACAGCAGCCTCGACTTGATTCTGTTCCAGCACAGCTTTCTCAACATGCCCGACGACCGTCAGGTATTGAAGGAATGCCGCCGTGTGCTCAAGCCCAACGGCGCACTGATCATGCATGAAGTGGTGCTCGGACCCAACGCAGCCGACATGCGCTTCCCCGTCCCCTGGGCTGATGATGCCCATCACTCCCACCTGCTCAGCCGACAGGTACTGCACAGCCGAGTGCAGGATGCGGGGTTTGGTGACATTCAGATCGACGACTGGAGCGACGATGCGCTCAGTTGGCGTCGTCGTCAGCTCGACAAGGAACAGGCAGGTACGCCCACTCGGGCACCGCTGTCACCGGCACTGGTGTTGGGCCGTCGCTTCAAGGCAATGGGGGAAAATCTGGTACTGAATCTGGAAAGTGGTGCGATTCGCGTCGTGGAGGTTATCGCCTCCCGCACCCTCTGAACGGTACAAAAAACCACGAACAGCAGCAACTGTTCGTGGTTTCAGGCATGCCTTTATGGATATGCCGTTTTACTTCAGGTCGAAGCGGTCCGCATTCATCACTTTGACCCAGGCCTGCGCGAAGTCGTTGACGAATTTATCCTTATTATCGTCCTGCGCATACACCTCTGCGTAGGCACGCAGAATGGAGTTGGAACCAAACACCAGATCCACACGGGTCGCCGTCCACTTCACGTTACCGCTGTTACGATCGCAGATGTTGTACAGGTTTTTGCCTACGGGTTTCCAACTGTTATTCATGTCGGTCAAGTTGACGAAAAAGTCATTCGTCAGCACGCCAGCACGATCCGTAAACACACCATGCTTGCTGCCACCGTGGTTAGTGTCCAGCACGCGCATGCCCCCCACCAGTACCGTCATCTCCGGTGCAGTCAGTCCCATCAGCTGGGTACGATCCAGCATCATCTCTTCCGGGGTAACCACGTAGTCTTGTTTCAGCCAGTTGCGATAAGCATCATGCAGCGGCTCCAGCACATCGAAGGAGTCCACATCGGTCATTTCCTGCGTGGCATCACCCCGCCCCGGCTCAAACGGTAGTGTAATGCTGACACCTGCATCATTAGCCGCCTTCTCAACAGCAGCCGTACCGCCGAGTACGATCAGGTCAGCCATGCTGACCGGCTTGCTCAGCTTCGACTGGATGCCTTCCAGTACCTTGAGCACCTTCTGCAGACGCTCCGGCTCGTTGCCTTCCCAGTCTTTCTGTGGTGCCAGACGGATGCGCGCACCGTTGGCACCGCCACGATAATCTGAGCCACGGAACGTACGCGCGCTGTCCCAGGCAGTCGCCACCAGCTCGGATACACTCAGGCCACTGGCCAGAATTTTTGCCTTGAGATCGGCAATCTCAGCAGCATCAAGCGTGTAATCCACACTGGGTACCGGGTCTTGCCAGATCAGGTCTTCGGTGGGTACGTCAGCCCCGAGATAACGGCTCTTCGGCCCCAGATCACGGTGGGTCAGCTTGAACCAGGCACGGGCAAAAACCTCATCAAAATATGCCGGGTCTTGCTGGAAACGCTCGGAAATCTTGCGATATTCCGGGTCCATCTTCATGGCCATATCGGCATCGGTCATCATCGGCATGCAACGCACGGAAGGGTCTTCCACATCCACCGGCATATCGTCTTCCTTGATATCGACCGGTTTCCACTGCCAGGCACCCGCAGGACTCTTGGTCAGTTCCCACTCATGGTTGAGCAACATGTCAAAGTAGTCGTAATCCCATTGCGTCGGCTGGCTAGTCCAGGCACCCTCAAGACCACTGGTCACAGCATCACGACCCACACCACGGGTTTTGTGATTGATCCAGCCAAAACCTTGCTCTTCGATGGGCGCACCTTCTGGCTCTGGACCAAGATTGTCGGCATCACCGTTACCGTGCGCCTTGCCCACGGTATGACCGCCCGCTGTCAACGCGACGGTTTCCTCGTCATTCATCGCCATCCGTTCGAAGGTAACCCGCACGTCATTGGCGGTTTTAAGCGGATCAGGCTTACCATCGACCCCTTCAGGGTTTACATAGATCAAGCCCATCATTACAGCGGCCAGCGGGTTTTCCAAATCACGTTCACCCGAATAACGGCTGCCTTCACTTCCAGAAGGTGCCAGCCACTCTTTTTCAGCCCCCCAATAGGTATCTTTCTCAGGGTGCCAGATATCTTCACGTCCCCCGGCAAAGCCGAAGGTTTTGAAGCCCATGGATTCATACGCCATGTTACCGGCCAGAATCATCAGGTCGGCCCAGGACAGTTTGTTACCGTATTTCTTCTTGATCGGCCACAACAGGCGACGCGCTTTATCGAGATTGCCGTTGTCTGGCCAGGAGTTGATCGGTGCAAAGCGCTGATTACCGGTACCGGCACCACCACGGCCATCCGCAATACGATAGGTACCTGCAGAGTGCCAGGCCATGCGGATCATCAAGCCACCGTAATGGCCCCAGTCAGCCGGCCACCAGTCCTGGCTGTCCGTCATCAAAGCCTTGAGGTCTTGCTTGACGGCGGCAAGGTCCAGCGACTTGAAGGCTTGCGCGTAATCGAAATCTTCACCTAGTGGATTGGTCTTGGTGTCGTGCTGGTGAAGGATGTCGAGATTGAGGGACTTGGGCCACCACTCCACAACACTGTTGGAGGCTTCTGTATTGGCACCATGCATGACCGGGCATTTACCGGTAGCACTGTGATTGTTCTGGCTCATATCTGTCTTCCTTCATTGGAATGTTAAGACGTTGTAGTGCCTGACGCTCAAGTTACTCCCCCAACATAGCAGTCCATGCACTAAAAGTGAGGTTGACTCTGACTATCTTAACCATAGCCAGTGTCAATTCACGTATCTTTACGACCGGCACAAATAGGTCACATCATTGTCCTTTAAAGTAGCAGTCACCTATTAATCCAGCCATCGCGTGTCGAACCGGTGCCTAAAACGAAAAACCCCGCTACGATGACTCGCAGCAGGGCTCAGTTGAACCTTAAACCGTTCAGATGGTGACGGGGTAAAACCCCGTCACAGGCAACATCGGCAGCGTTGCATCAGTCAGCAAGCACCAGTTCGACACGGCGGTTTTTGGTGCGACCCGCGTCTGTCGAATTACTCAATACCGGACTTGCCGGACCGACGCCTACCGCTGTCAAACGGCCTGCCTCAATACCATGCTCACGCACCAGCGTGGTCACGACCGTATCGGCGCGGCTTTTGCTCAGGCGCATGTTGAAGTTGAAGTCACCCTGACTATCGGTGTGCCCCACCACATAAAACGATTTCACAGGGTTCTGCTGTAAATAGTCGGCAATCGTTGTAACCACATCGGCCGATTCAGCCTTCAGCGTTGCCTTAGCGGTATCGAACAGCACCCCTTCCAATTCTACCTTACCGGTTTCAGCGATCGCTTTGTTCATGCCATCCAGGTTGATGCTGATGCGGTCGGTGTCCAGCGTTTCAATCTCGCCAATGTCCAGCACCACCTTGGTAGGGAAACGGCCACCGCTGGTTTGATCAACCAGCAAGGTCGCATAGATCTCCTTGCCTTGAATATCAGCCTTGCCCGACCAGTAAAAATACGGATGGCGGTCGCCATGCAGGTTGGGTGCATCCAGCCCATGATCACGTCCGCGACGCGCACTGACACCCTCCCAATAAAGCTGACTCACAAACCGACGGCCACATTCATTATCCGTGCGGCAGGTATAAATCGGCGTGAAACCGGCTTGTGCAAACGCCTTTTCATAATTGCGGAAGATCTGCAGTGCGGAATATTTACGGTCGTTTGCCTCATACCCCAGCGTTGTCACCTTACCTTCAAGGCGCAGTACCGGTGGCATAGGCTGGTCCGGATCACGCGGCCCGGTCGCCACCAGAAATTCGTCATACTCACTGGTGTAATAACTGTTGATATGCGTATCGGGAAAACGGGAGATCAACGGGTGATCTTCAGCACCTTTCCGATCCCCATTCGCCGCCATCAACGGCATTGCCACCATTGCAGACAATACACAGGGCAGTAACAGCTTGAGTTTCATTCAACAATCCTTATTCACACATACATGGGGGCCAGGTCTTCTAGCCTGTTGGAAAAAATCCGGCACCATTTTACATAAAAAAACCCCGCCTCAGATGACCAAGGCAGGGCTTTTTTCACGCATGCTGCGGTGTCAGATATCCGCTACATCAAAGCTGACATCCGGGTTAACGTCCGCTTCATAATCGATGCCGTCGATGCCGAAACCGAACAGTTTCAGGAACTCGTCCTTGTACAGCTGGTAGTCGGTGACATCGAACAGATTATCGCTGGTCACTTGCGGCCACAGTTCACGACAGGCGCTCTGTACGTCTTCACGCAGCTCCCAGTCATCCAGACGGAAGCGGTTGCCGTCGTCCATCTCGGCACCTTCGCCGTACAGACCCGTGCTGAACAAACGCTGCACCTGCTGCATGCAACCTTCATGGATGCCCTGCTCACGCATAACCTTGAACACCATCGCCAGATACAGTGGCATCACCGGAATAGCGGAACTGGCCTGGGTCACCACCGATTTGAGGACTGCTACGTTGGCCTGACCGTTATGCGCGCCAGACAGTTTGCTGTTCAGCTCAGTAGCGGCGCGGTCCAGATCCTGTTTGGCCTTGCCCAGTGCACCGTGCCAATAGATCGGCCAGGTGATATCGGTACCGATATAGCTGTATGCAACGGTTTTGCAACCATCGGCCAATACGCCGGCATCGTCCAGCGCGTTGATCCAGAGTTCCCAGTCTTCACCACCCATGACGGTAACGGTGTTGGCCACTTCTTCTTCCGTTGCCGGTTCAATCTCGGCTTCGGTGATCACGTCTTTATTGGTGTCGATGGCGGTGGAGCGGTACGGCTCGCCGATCGGTTTTAGTACAGAACGCACCACTTCGCCGGTATCCGGCATCTTGCGTACCGGTGAGGCCAGCGAGTACACCACCAGATCGATCTGACCCAGGTCTTCCTTGATCAGCTCGATGGTTTTCTGCTTGGCTTCATGAGAGAAGGCATCACCATTTAGGCTCTTGGCGTACAAGCCTGCTTCCTTGGCGCACTTGTCGAAAGCGGCAGAGTTGTACCAGCCTGCAGTACCCGGCTTGCGCTCGGTGCCCGGCTTTTCAAAGAAGATACCAATGGTCGCTGCATCGCTGCCGAAAGCGGCCGCGATACGAGATGAAAGACCGTAGCCGCTGGACGCGCCAATCACCAACACACGCTTGGGACCGTTCTCGATCTTGCCCTGCGCCTGAGTGTATGCGATCTGCTCACGGACATTGGCTTCACAGCCAACAGGATGGGTGGTAGTGCAGATGAAGCCACGAATTTTCGGTTTGATAATCATATGCGATTTGGTGCCATTTATATGTTCAGGTACAAAATTGCTGTCTAAGATACCGTATTTGCACGGTCGACAACAGCGTTCAGCAGCGGTGTCCGCGTCAGCGCACGGTTACGCCATACAGGAAAATATCGACGGCCTGTTCGACAGCCTGGGTACGTTCCGCTTCAGTAATGGTCATACCCAGCATTGCCCGCAGCTGAAAATTGCCTTTCACCATCTCCAGAAACTGATATGCCGCCAGTTCAGGATCACGAATCGTCAACACGCCCTGTTCAACCTGAGAATGCAGATAGGCGCTTAACTTGTCATTGATCCGCTTCGGCCCCTGCGCAAAGAAGATGGACTGGATCTGTTCCCGCTCGCTACTGCAATCAGTAGTGATCAAACGGTAGAGCCCTACCGCTTCCGGTGATAACACCCGCTCCAGCAACAGGTTTCCATAACGCTTGAGCGCCTGCTCCGGTGTTTCCTTGCGCTTGATTGAGCACTCGACAGCTTCAAACGCAGCAAATACCCGGTTGGAGGTTTGCGTCATCATCGCTTCGAACAGGCCCAGCTTGTTGCCGAACAACCGGTAAAGGGTGCTCAGCGAACCACCCGCACGGCACATGATCTCGTTGATACTGGCGTTGTCGTAGCCCTGTTCCAGAAATACCTCACGGGCGGCATCCAGAATACGGCGCTGGCGCTCCAGTCCCTTCGGGGTCAGGCCACAGGGTTTAGCATTGTCTTCCGCGTGTACATTACTCATCGGCTTATTCTGCATCTTGATGTGGGCGCATTATATCAGGCCCATTAGCTAAGATATCGGCTTGCATCAAAGGATAGGCTATATTAATGTAATGTACATTACACTACATAATCATGATGTACAGGGCGGTTCAAATCGAATGACGTTTGACCCTTGCTGAACCCACACCGCCACACCCGTACGCCGATTGATCATTCAGGACCTATCCATGCAAACACACAACACCCCGATTCCGGGCCTGATCTTCATGCTGGCGGGACTGACGGCACTTGGACCTCTATCGACTGACGCTTATCTGCCCGCCATTCCTGCGATTGCCGAAAACCTCGGTGTCAGCATCCATGATGTTGAATTGTCCGTCAGCCTGTTTCTGGCAGGTTTTGCCTGCGGTCAGCTGACTGGCGGCCCACTGTCGGATCGTTATGGCCGACGCACGGCCATTTTTAGTGGTTTGAGTCTGTTTTTCCTCGGCGCGGTCGCGGCGATGCTGGCCAACTCGGTCGAAACCCTCTGGGCTGCCCGCATCCTGCAAGGGTTCGGTGGCGGCATGAGTGTGGTCAACTCGATGGCCGTCATCCGCGACCGTCACTCCGGTCGTGAGAGCGCACAGGCGATGGGCCGTATGGCGGGTATATTAATGACGGCACCGCTGCTGGCCCCTGTACTCGGCACGGTACTGCTGGAGTTCTCCAACTGGCGCAGCATTTTCATGTTTCTAGCCGCTTACGCGCTGCTGATGATCCTGATTCTGGCTGTGCGCCTGCCCGAAACACGGCAACCTCAGGCGGGACCACGCCCCAATCCACTGCGCAGTTATATGGCGGTCCTGACCCACCGCACCGCTCTGGGTTATCTGTTTTCGGTCGCGTTCAGCTATGCCGGCCTGTTCGCATTCATTACCGGCTCCCCCGGCAGCTATATCCATTACTATGGCGCGTCTGCCAGCCTGTATACCGTTCTGTTCGGGCTCAACATCGTCTCTCTGCTGGCCTGCAACCAGATCAACATCCGTCTGTTACACCGGCTGAGTTCTCAGCAGCTTCTGCAACGGGCGCAGCGTGTTCAGCTGGTGGTCGGGATCGCGCTATTCGCCGCCTTCACCCTCACCAGTGCACCGCTCTGGCTGATAGTGGCACTGATCATGCTGTATATCGGCGTACAGGGGTTCATCATCTCCAACGGCATGGCGGGTACCAGTGAGTTCTTCCCGCATACGGCAGCAACGGCCACCGCCTTGCTCGGGGCGTGCGGTTTTGCCGGAGGGGCCTTGTCAGGCGCGCTGGTCGGATTGTTGGGTGACGGCACACCGCTGCCGATGATCGCGGTTATGCTGGGCACAACGGTGCTGGGTAATGTGCTGGGGACCTGGCTGCTGCCGAGGGGAAAGACAGCTAGTTCGTCGCAGCCGCAGGCTGAGACCCACGCTGGAAACTGAACGTGATCGAATCGGTATTACCGGCACGATCAACCACACTGAGACGGTAATCTCCACTATTACGCAGTTGCAAAGACAGGCGCTGGCCGCTCTGCTCAGCCAGGGGCTCACCATTGAGGTACCAGTTTAGCAGCCCCGTTGCTCCCTGCACTCGCAGATCCACATCCAGCACCGTTCGTCCGGGGGGCAGCTGCAGGTGGCTACCGGCTTCGATTCCGGTAATCATGATCACCTCCCGGCCGGTGCGTCCCCGAGTACAGTCATCCGCCGGTTGCGGCAGGCGCTGCGCACGTCGCCATTCAGGCTTCAACCACGGCTCTGCCGGTTGCGGCCACAGTTCAATATGGCTCTGTTCGAGCATCTGGCCGGTTTGGGCACAGCCCGGTGCGACGGCACGTCCGGTTTCGGCATCCACCCACACCGAGCGCAGCAACGGTGGCTGCGACAACATTGTGGTTTGTTGCAACGTACGTGGCGCGGTTGCATTCAGTAGCCAGGCCAAGTGGGACTGCTGACAGTTGGCAGCGGTATTGTCGGTCTGCTGTACGGCCGTACCCAACGGCCAACAGATCTTGGCCTGAGTGACACTGGCGGGTTGCGGTAGCTCCTGCTGATCCTGCGCCAGTAATTCATGTACCCGGAACAGCAACGGCGCGGCGGTCTGTCGCCCGAAATCACCGGGACTGGGGCTGCCATCCGGCCGTCCGACCCATACCCCGATCGTCCATTGTGGTGACACGCCCAGTGCCCAGGCATCACGGTAGCCGTAACTGGTGCCGGTCTTCCAGGCCAGCACCCAGGGTGTTTCTCCCACCTGACTCAACGCGCGCCATGGGTTATGTGCCAACATGCGCCAACTGATCCAGGCCGCACCGGGGCTCATTAACCAGCGCCGCTGCTGCGGTTCATGCGGCTGCAGTCGGGGCGATCCTGCCAAGCCCTCACGGGCCAACGCCGTATAGGTACCCACCAGCGATTCCAGTGTGCTACCTACACCACCCAGCACCACGGCGCTGCTTGGCTGCTGCACCCCAGCGCCCTCCAGCTGCAGACCGGCATTGAGCAAAGCAGACACCCAACGCTGCGGCCCCAGATGCTCCACCAGCTGCACCACCGGCAGATTGAGCGAGCGTTGCAGCGCGGCCGTAGCGGACACCGGTCCGGCAAAACCACCGGTGAAGTTGTGGGGCCGGTAGCGCAGGCCATAACGGGGCGTGTCCAGCAGTAGCGAGTGGGAATGGATCAAGCCCTGGTCCAGCGCCATGGCATAGGCAAAGGGCTTGAGTGTCGAGCCGGGCGAGCGCACAGCGCGGGTCATATCGATATGACCATGACTCGTCATATCACCGAAACGGGCGGCTCCCACGTACCCTTGCACGGCGAGATCGGCATTGCGCACCACCATCACCGCCATCGATTGCCGAGGGCCCAGCCGTCCACGATAGCGCTCTACCACCGCCTGCAACTGCCGCTGCACGCCAGCATCGATCAGGGTGTGGATGTCAGTACAGCCGGGGCACTGCTGCTGCAACCGACGGGCCAGCAGCGGTGCCAGCATCGGCGGTTCTGGCGGCAAGGCCGCGACCGGCTCATGCAATGCCGCCGCCACCCGCGCCTCGGACCAAAGTTCCAGCGCCTGCATCCGGCGCAGCACCTTGTCCCGCGCCCGCCGCGCCCGCTGCGGATAGCGGTCGGGACGCCATTCGCTGGGGCGTTGGGGCAATACCGTCAACAAGGCCGCCTCGGCATCACTAAGCTGTGCCGCCGGTTTGCCAAAATAATGCCGTGACGCCGCCTCCACGCCGGAGAGCATGCCGCCGAAAGGGGCCAGGTTGAGGTAAAGTTCGAGGATTTCGTCTTTGCTGTAATGCCATTCCAACTGCAGGGTACGCAGCGCCTGACGCGCCTTGCCGGTCAGTGTGCGCGGGTACGGGTCGAGCAGACCGGCCACCTGCATGCTCAGTGTCGAGCCACCGGAGACCACCGCCCCGGCTTTCAGGTTCTGCCAACCGGCACGGGCAATCGCCAGCGGGTTGATCCCCGGATGGTAGTAAAACGCGCGATCTTCATACGCCAGCAGCACTTCCCGATACACCGGTGCCACCTGCGCCGGTGTGATCGGATAGCGCCAGGTCTGGTCCGCCGCCGGAAAGGCACGCAACAACGTACCGTCCTCGGCCAGCACACGCACACCGGGCGCAACCGGCTGCGGCAACGGAAAGGCACGATCCAGCACCCAGGCCAATGCCGCTGTCAGCACCACCAGCGCCGACAGCCACGTTGCAGTCTTACGCATGCCGCATTAACGGGCGCGAATGATCAGTATCTGGCTGTCATCACCCACATGCCGCATTTCAGGCTGATACATCGATTCGGCAAAACTCGGCGGCACCCGATACTGGCCAGGGGTGACTGCGCGGGCAAGGTAGAACAGACGGGCACGACGCTGGCTCATATTAATGGCCGCAACGTAACGATCATCACGGTATTCCTGATGGCGCAGATCGGTCAACGCCATCAATTCGGTCACGCTCTGCTCGCCGATACGCAGTTCGGACATGGCCAGACTGGTTGCCAGATTCTGGTTCTCCAATTCAAGGCCCGCAGGCAATAGGTCAACGATCAGGGCATCCGGCAGTGCGTCTTCACTGCTCACGTTCAGCTCAACCAGTACCTGATCACCCGTGGACAGCTGCTGCAGATCCAGCGGTTGGCCATCGGCATCGTAATAGTTTCGTGTCACCGTCAGGCCGTGGCTAAATGCAGCCGGCGGCTGATCGGTATAGCCCTGTACATTCAGATTGAGCCAGGCCCGTGCAGTGCCCGCGTTGCTCACTTGCAGGCCATCCTGCACCGCCTCACCAGACACCTGTAGCGTGCGCCCATCCGTCCCGCTCACCGCCATCTGTACCGCCCCCTGCAGATTCAACTGCAAGGGTTCAGCGGCCGTACCTGCCAATGCCTGCCCTGCCAAAAACAGAGCGTTGCGTTCCTGAGTGCTGAACCAGACACGCGTATTGACCGCAGTCTGCAGTGCTTCCAACAGTGGCAACCACTGGGCTTCATCCTGCTTGGCTTCCAGCAACCAGAACAGAGCCAGCGCGCGGTCACGCACATCACTGCCATAGTCAGTGCGGGTGAAATTCTGTGCCTGCAAACGCACCAGCCCCTTCTGCAAGGCCTGGCCGGCACGTACGGCATCACCTGAAGCCTGCAACGCCAGCCCCAACTGCACCAGTGCCAGCGGCGTGGCACTGTCCAGCTGATGATCCAGCAGGTTACGCAGCTCTGCCAGTGGCGCTTGCCCAGTCCGCGCCAGCACCTGTGCGGCATAGGCGCGCACGGCGAAGCGCGAACGGCTGTCGTGCAACAGCTCGCCGTTGATCTGGTTCGGGTTGCGCAGGTAACGGCTGGTCTGCTCCAGAGCCTGCTGCAGCGACGGCTCAGACACGGCATAACCGGCATCGCGGGCACGCAACAGGAAGTCGGTGATATACACGGTTAACCAAGGCTCTTCGGGACTGTCCTTGCTCCACAAGCCAAAGCTGCCGTTGTAACGCTGCATGCTGAACAGGCGACGGATCGCCAACTCCACTGCAGCTCGGCGCGCAGCCGGTGCCTCACCGTCCAGTCCCAACGTCGTCAACACATCTGGAGTGACATACAGCTGAGCAAACACGCCGCTGGTGGTCTGCTCGGAACAGCCGTAAGGATAGGCACGCAGCTCACTGAAATGACGCGCCACATTCAACGGCGGGCGACTGGCCAGACTCAACTGAGCGTTCAGTGTCTGTGGCAGCAGCCCTTCAAATGCCGTTCCCCGAAGCGAGAAGTCCGCACCCGGCAATAACAGCCGCTGCCAACTCAATGACTGGGCCGGCCACGCCGGACGTACCCCCAGCGACCACTGGCGCTGAAGATCCGCCTCACCTTCAATACCGGTGATACTCATCGATAGCGCAATGGCACCGAACACCTGCCCCGCTTCTGCGTTCAGTGCCAGCGTGGTGCGCTCGCCCGCCGCCAGTTCGACCGCTTTGTGCCAGTGTGCGTCGCCATCATCAAGACGTAGGCCCTCTTCCGCATTCAACGTCACCGCCAGTGTTTGTGTCTGCTCGGTGCGGTTGTGCAGATCCAGCGTCAACCGGGTACGGTCGCCCGGCGCAAGGAAACGCGGGCGGTTCAGTTCGGCCACTACAGGTGCCACGATCTGCAGTTCCTGCTCGGCAGCGCCAAGACGATCAGCCGAGAAGGCGACCGCCATCAACCTTACCTTGCCGTTAAAGGCGGGCAGGTCCAGCGGAATACGGGCGATGCCCTCGGCATCCACCGCAACGGTTCCCGAAAACAGGGACAATATCTGCACATCGGTCGGCGGCTGGGCACCGCCGCGACTGAGGTCGGCATCGCCGCCAAAACGCAGACGTGCCATCGCACCGTCACCCGCGTCAATCAGGTCTGAATAGTTGTCCCGCACATCTACCGGATAGGCTCCCGGCTCGAAAAACCATGCCAGCGGGTCAGGCGTTTCAAAACCGGTGATCGACAACACGCCCACATCGACCGCCGCCAGCGTTACCTGCACGTCATCGGGCAGCGCATCGCCGTTATTCATCGCTACACGGACAGGTACTTCAATGCGCTGTTCCGGACGCACCTGCTGCGGCAGCGGCTCAAACGCAACCTCCAGCGCGTGAGCCTCGGTCGCCAGCGGAACCGGCTCAATCCCCAGCATGCGCATCGGCAGGGTACCGGTTTTCTGATCACCCGCCTGCAACAGCACGACGCTGACATAGAGATTCTGCTCGATCCATTCCGGTTTCAGCTGCAGCGAGACCTCGCCGCCTTCAGCCGGAATCGTCACGGCCTCGCGATACAGTTGACGGTCAGACTCCAGCAACAGGTAACCCTGGCCCGCTGCGGGTGGGCGCACCTGAATGCGCAACTCATCATCGGCACTATAGGTTTGCTGGTTCAGGGTCAGACCGATACGGTCAGGCCGCCCGGCCATCACCTGGGCATCCGGGTCCCAACCGGCACGGAAGCGGTACGCGGAAACCAGACCGGTCTCCGGGTCCATGAGTTCGACTCGGTAATAGCCCCACTCCACCGGAAAACTGACTTCAGGACGCTCACCCGCCGCCACGCTCAGCTCGCGCTGCTCAACGGTATAATGGCGCTCGGTATATTGGCTTTGCCAGCCTTCAGCGTCGCTCCAGCTCCAGTGATAGTCACGGCGTTCGCGTACCAGGCTCAGCTGTAGAGTCTCGGCAGTCAGGCGTTCGCGGCCATCGGTCAACACCAGCTCAAACGCGGCACTGCTTTCGTAATCCACCTGGTCACCCTTGAACAACGGGCGAATACCTGGCATTTGCGCAGCCGGTAGCACCACCGCAGCGGCACGGCGGGTCACCGGACGGCCACCGGAGTCCAGCAGGCTGACATCCGTCTGCAGACGCAACGGGCTGGTCAATTCCTGCCAATAGGACTCGACTCGAATTTCGCCCTTGCCATTGGCATCCAGCTCAATTTCGCTCAGTTCTTCACGCCGCTCCAGCGCATTATCTTTGGGATGACCAAACCAGAAATCCTTGAACGCCGGATAGGGATGCGGCTCCAGTCGCGCCAGCAATTGTGACTGCAAGCGATTGCCTGCGGCCGGTGCGCCGTACAGATAATCACCCTGCACCCGTACCCGGAGATCATCAGCGGGCGGTAACTGCGCTATGGTATCCAGCGTCAATGCCATACGCTCGGGCAGGAAGGTTTCCACCTGTACGGCGTATTCCTGCTGACCACCACCGGGCAGCTCCAACTGCCAGCGCCATTCACCGGTGGGAGCATCGGCCGGTAGCGGCAGTTCGATTTCGTAGTAGTTGAGGTTTTGCGGTTGCAGGCGCTGACTGGCCACCACCCGCCCATCCGGCTGGATCAGCTGCGCCTTGAGGGCGATGCCGGGCACCGCGCCGCCTTTGGCTGAACGCAGCAGCGCACTGAACACCAGCGTCTCACCGGGGCGGTACAAATCACGTGGGCTATAGATGAACAGTTCCTGAGGCGAGCGGGCACGGCCGCTGACCGGAAACTCTGCCAGGTCCAGTGCCGGTCCCGACAAGCGCAGCAACGATGTTTCCTGCCCTTTTTGCAGCAGCAACAAACGGGCGTCATTCAAGGTCTGTGCTGTCAGCTGCTCGGCCATGAACGCGGTACGGCCATCGCGGTCAGTGGATGCTTCTGCCAGTGTTCGGCTGTCATCGCCCAGCAGTGTCAGCTTCACTCCGGCCAGCGGGTCGGCACCGGACAGCGTATTCACTTGCACCGCCATCTGGTCCTGATACAGACGCACCTGCGCGCCCAGATCGGTCACGGCAAACCAGGTAGCCGGATAGCGGTAGTTGATATCACCGGCTTCACGCATGACCGCCAGATAAACACCGCTGCGAGTGAGTGCATCAACCTCATGGATCGGCAGATAACGGGTGGCGCGGGTATTGGCATCCAGCGCCAGATCAAAACGGCCTGACCAGGTCAGTTCCAGCTGATCCAGATAGCGTTCGGCATCCCAGCTGGTCAGCTGCGTCGCCTGACCGAATTGACCGAGAAAATCGACCAGTTCATCCTGCGGCACACGGTAGAAATCAACATCCGCCTGTTCCACATTCACGGCCATGACCGGCAGCCCCTGACGCAAACGGTGCGCCAACAGGTTGCCGCGTCCGGCGAAGCCCAGGGCCGATTGCAACGCCGGTGTTTCAATCACCACACTGGACAGATTATCCAGCGCACTGCCGTTGGCGGCCTGTAATCCGGGACGCACCCGCACACGGTAGCTCTGTTCGGGTTCCAGCCCGGTGAAGTACAGCACCTTACCGCGTGCATCGGCCACCCAACCGCCATCAAGCAACTCACCCCTGTCGGTTTCGATCATTAACCAGCGATCAAACGGCTGGTCCAGCGCCAGCGGCGTCGACAGCGTAACCGCCGCTGCCTGACGGCCCTGCCAGTTCTGCACGCTGATGTCCTGCACCTTGAGGGCAACCGGGCTCTGCGGGTTGTCGCTGACCTGCTCGGTTATGGGGGTTGATTCTGCCGTCACCTGCGGCGTTGCCGTTTTGGTGTCCGTATCATCGGAACACCCTGCCAGCAGTACACTGAACAGCAGGGCCAGAAGAAGCGAGTGCTTGCGAAGGGGCATAATCAACTCCATTGCCGTCATGGCCAACCAGACCGCCTGTAAATCAGGTAACCTGGCTGAATCCTTAAATCTTTAGTCGAATGATGCCGTCATGATCAGCTGCTGGCAAGGCGGTTGCTCTGATCCAGCTGAGCCGCCGTCGTATCAGTGGCCCGCAACAGCAGCACCAACGCAGCCCCCAGCATGACCAGACCACCCGCCAGCCACAGTCCCTGATTATAATTGCCGCTCTGCTCAGCCAACACGCCGGTCAACGCCGGTGCCACTATTTGTGCCACCCCATACGACAGCGTCATCTTGCCCATGAGCTTGGCAGGCCGCGTCGGGTAGAGACGACCGGCCATGGTCAGCACCAGGCTGACGCAGCCGATGAACGTGCCCCCGTACAGCACGGCACTGATCAACACCGCCGTCAGACTTTCACTGACCGCCGGCAACACAATGCCCACCACCTGAATCAGATACGCAACCAGCAACGCTCCCAAATAGCCCATGCGCCGCGCAATCAGATCCCACAGCATCACCGCCGGTGCGGCCGACAACCCGACAACCAGAAATACCAGCTGCCCCATACCGGCCAAGGCGGGCTCCCGCTCAACAATGGTGACAATAAAGGTCGCGCTGATGACATACCCGTAACCGGCACAAAAATACGCCGCCATCATCAACCATAGAAAGCGCCGACTGGGCTGCTGGTCGACCATTGGCTTGCCATGATGGGGTGTCCCCGCCGGAGCCGGTGGCGGCAACCAGCGCCATGCCGGAATGGCCAGCAGCCCGCCCAGAAAGGCAAACCAGAGCCATTGATCCGCCCAGCCTAACGCCAGCCGCAACATCACCTCAACGGCAATGGCCGCAAACATGATGCCCAACCCCACACCCGCAAAGTGGATACCCAGCTCACTGCGATGATGATGCCGAATCAGCCAGTTCAGGATCAGCCCCGAGGCGATCAACATGGACCCGGCACTGCTCAGTCCCGACAGGAAGCGCAGCAACGACCAGAGCACAACATTATCGGTCAGCGCCATGCCCGCCGTCGTCAGCACCGCCATCCCCAGCCCGATGCGGTACAACCGATCCTTGAGCTGAAGATCACTCAGCGAAGCGGCCACCACGGCACCACACATGTACCCGGCATAGTTGATGGCCGCCAGCCAGCCACCTTCGGCATCGCCGAGCCAGGTCTGGTCCTGCATGACGGGTAGCAGCGGTGTATAGGAGAATCGGGCAATGCCGATACAGAGAATCTGGCTAAAAACGCCAGCCAATAGCACTTTCAAACGTTGGGTGTGTTGCGACATGGTATGCCTTAATTATTGTTGTCTTTATTAGCCGTGTATCCACGTGTCGTGATTGTGCCTCAGCCAAGACTGCGCAGCCAACCGCTCATGCGCCTTCAGCCATGCAAAACGGGTGTGCCTGAATGCAAAAAGCCCGGCACAGTGGCCAGGCTTGGGTGATCATCGGGTTATGCGGTTACTGCCAGGCGCTGGCAAACAGCTCTTCCGGCAGTGCCATGATGCTGCGGCTGCCGTCGTTGAGCATGTCGGCAAAGCCTTTCCAGCGCGGCAACACCTGTGCCATGTAGAAACGCGCACTCTCCTGCTTCGCCTGCAGATAGGGATCATCATCGCCTTCCGCTGCCAGATGCACGGCTGCAGTCGCCTGACGCAGCAGCTGCCAGCCACCGCAGACATAGCCTGCCAGCATCATGAAGTTGTAGGCGATCGCACCCGGCAACTGAGCGTCGGCTTCCGCACCGCTGAGCAGAAAATCACGCGCCTTGGTCAAACCAACAACGCCCTCTTCCAACTGCTTGGCCTGCGCGATCAGAGACGGATCACAGCTTGCGATAGCCCCACGAATCTCTTCGATCAGTGCTGCCAGCGCAGCGCCCTGATCCATCAGCGTCTTGCGCCCCACCAGATCCAGTGCCTGAATACCGTTGGTGCCTTCATAAATCGGCAGGATGCGGGCATCACGGAAGTGCTGAGCAGCACCGGTTTCTTCGATATAGCCCATGCCGCCATAAACCTGCACACCCAAAGACGTCACTTCCTGCGCCACTTCAGTACACCAGCCTTTGACGATCGGCGTCAGCAGTGCAGCACGCGCCTGCTCGGCAGCTTTCTCTTCAGCGCTGGTTGCCTTGAGGGCAAAATCCAGACTGCCGCAGGCGTCATAGGCGATGCCACGGCCAGCTTCCGTCAGCGTCTTCATGGTCAGCAACATACGGCGCACGTCCGCATGGCGAATGATCGGCCCTGCTTCACGGGTACCAACTGCCGGCCCCTGAATACGTTCAAAGGCGTATTCCAGTGCCTGCTGATAGGCACGCTCAGAGATGGAAACCCCCTGCAGACCTACGCTCAGACGGGCATTGTTCATCATGGTGAACATGCACGCCAGACCACGGTTCGGCTCACCGACCAGATAGCCTATGGCGTTGTCGAAACCCATGACACAAGTCGGGGACGCATGGATGCCCAGCTTGTGTTCCAGCGACAGCGCACCGGCGGTATTGCGCTCGCCAAGCGAACCATCGTCATTAACCAGATACTTTGGCACCAGGAACAGGGAGATACCGCGCACACCCGCAGGCGCATCCGGCAGACGGGCCAACACCAGATGGACGATGTTCTCGGCCATTTCGTGATCACCCCAGGTGATGAAGATTTTCTCGCCGCTGACACGGTAATGATCGCCTTCCGGCTCGGCCTTGGCACGCACCACAGACAGATCGGAACCGGCATTGGATTCGGTCAGGTTCATGGTGCCGCACCACTCGCCGCTAACCAGCTTGGGCAGGTACTTGGCTTTCAGCTCATCGCTGCCGTTGAGGTCCAGACACTCAACCGCACCCTGGCTCAGCATCGGGCACAGGCCCCAGGCCATGTTGGCCGAATGCCACATCTCCATCACCGGGATAGACAACAGGAACGGCAGGCCCTGGCCACCGTATTCAGGATCAAACTGCAATGAACCCCAGCCGCCTTCCACATACTGCTGGTAGGCCTGCTTGAAAGAATCGGGGCATGCTACCTTACCATCCTTGAGCTGCACGCCCTGCTGGTCGCCTTCCCAGTTGGTCGGGGCCACCACATCACGCGCTACACGCGCCGCTTCTTCCAGAATCGCATCCACCATATCGGCGGAAGCATCTTCGAATCCCGGCTTCTCAGCCAGCTCAGGCATACGGGCGACATGATTCAGAGTCAGCTTCATATCCTTGAGAGGAGCATTGTAATCTGCCATACGACACCTTTAGTTAACGGTCATTGATCGTGTGCGAGTCCATCCATGTCCAAGGCTGGCACTCACAGAAGTAAGGGAATACACTTATTCTAGCATGCACATTCGATTTGATAAGTAGGGAATCGTTCATTCGGGCGATTTATACTGTCCTACTTTGGTTATACTCCCCCGAAACCTGATGACAAGAGAGCCTTTCTATGCAGGATTTGCACGGTTACTACCTGGAAGATCTGGAAGTCGGCATGAGCGACTCCTATGCCAAAACCATCACTGATGCGGATGTTGTCCTGTTCGCCGGCCTGTCCGGTGACAACAACCCGATCCACATCAACGATGAATACGCCAAAACGACGCCGTTCAAACAGCGCATCGTCCACGGCATGTTCAGCGCAGCGCTGATCTCTACCGTCGCCGGTACACGCCTGCCGGGACCGGGTGCCATCTACATAGACCAGCAGCTCAAGTTCAAGGCACCGGTTCACATTGGTGACACCGCGACCGCTAGCCTAACCGTCACCGAAATTGACGAGCGCCGCCGCCGCGTGAAGTGCCGTACTGATGTGCACGTTGGTGACACGCTGGTTGCGACTGGCGAAGGCACCTTCATGGTAGACCGTCGCGAAGCGTGATTCGTTAGAGTAGATGTAAACAGGAAGGCCGATGATTGCATCGGCCTTTTTTGTATGTGCAGGTTTGGGGGCGGATTAGCGAGTCCCGAGGATGTATGCCAGAAGCTGGCCCTTATCTGACCTTAAGAGCTTTCTAGTACGTCTGGATAGCGGACATTTCTTTCGGCATATCAGACCAACCAGTGCGGCCGATACCGACCCGAAGCGGTCATCAAGAAGTAGTCTATATGGCCTTTACCTAGATGGATTCTGATCTGAATTATCGTTAGTTTGAACTCAGATAGAAGGTACAGTTGCGGCTTGTACGAGTGGGGAAAGGCTGCTCGGGTGCCTCATGAGGTGTGTGCACCGAAGTGCCGCTATCAGTTTACGCTTGCATTTAAGCTTTTCGTATCAACAAGTTATAGGTTGATCCAAAAACGCACACTTTAGGGACTAGCATCACCGTTAGGTTATGTAGTTCAGCCACCCAAAAGGCGGCTTAAAATGTCGACAACCCGAGCAGACGATTTTTAGGCTATTTCATCAATATTCAAATTGCAACTCTTTTTTCTCTAGGGTATTCCATAAATCAGGATAGTACCAAGATATAAACCACTGTTCTTCCGAAATAGAGTTAAAGAAATTGTTAGCTTTTTCAGTGTCTGGTTTATTCTTATATATTGTTTCGTATAATCTAGAAGACCATGTTTTCCTATTCCTTTCGGGAATAAACGGGCATGAAATTGAATCAAGCAGTAGATAGCAGAGCTTTGCATCTTTATGAAGATCTTCTAGGTTTGATAATCGACTATTTATTTCTTTAATTGCCTCATTTTTAATGCGGTCGTATTCTGGTTCGTTGCCGATATAGTAAAGTAAGGATGTCAGCTGGAAATAATCAGAGTTTTCTTCTTGTTCAAGAAATTTTTCTCGTCTTTTTTTAGCACCTTCAAGATCGAAGATGCTCTTTATTTGTTTGTGATTTAATAGATAGTCGCTACCCATATTCCTCGCTACAAATAGTAAGTTTGAAAACTCGATAGGGAAGTAATTATTTGCGCTATCTAAAGATTGCTTACATTTTCCGCTTTCAAAAAAATCTCTAATATAACCATTTATTAGAAGTTTTATAGTTTTCTCTTCTTCAGGAAAATAACGCTCGAAAAAATTGAACGATATGTAAGACAGCATGCTTAATTTAATGCTATTGTTAAAGGATGGATTTACACTAAATAAATGAAATGCAATTTTTAAGATTATGACAAAGGCATTCCTATATGAGGAGAAATCTTCTTTACTTAATTCATTCGGTGCTGTGTTGTAGGTATCGCGAATCTTATTAGTTAGCGCTGAAATCACATAGCCTGTCATGACATAGTATGTTTCCTTATCATCATGACAGGGTGACTTTATCTTGTTTATAAATGATTTTACTACTGAGTAGGTACTTCTTATTCTTATCGTATTAACGCGCGTTATATTTTCTTCAGTTAAAAACAAAAGGTCATATAGATCAGTTAGTGAATTTGATGTTGCAAGTTTACTTCTAGTTATGCCTGTAATAAATGGTTTTTGAGTTTTCTTTGTTTTTTGCTTATTAACAAAAAGTTTATAGCCCCTAAGGTTGTCTTCAATGGCTTCTAGAACGGATTGGCAGGTTTCTGGTGAGGAGGCAAAAATAAAATAATCATCAACATAACGCCTAACGTCATAGTCGATTGACTCCTGTAATCCGATACCTGATAAAGTTAGTTTAACTTTATAATCAACGTCTTGAAGTATAGTTTCAGCAAATATTCTGCTGACCTCATTTCCTATAATAATACCGTTCGTTTCGTTGAAGTTTGAACGTTGCATTAGCCGATCAAAGATTGCGCCAAAAGTGTCTTTGGCTTTTGTTGACTTTGCTCTAAACTTTCCTTTGGTCGCCCATGATATAGAATGGGAGTATAGGCTATCAAAACACTTGGTAATATCGATGGACCAAAAGTCGGTATATTTTCCCTCTAATTTAAAAAACTCCTCATCCTCAAAGAATTGATAAAGCTTTGTATGTCTATCGTAGGCAAAATAAGATGTTGAATGTCTAAAATTGCTCTCGTCGCTAATTCTTTCTGCTGAACTGCTTTTAAGGCTTTTCGATTCCTGTAGTTTGTTTGGTTTGAAGTATGATGAAGCTACTTTAGCTGGACGCCTGATTGAAAATGAACTTTTTGAGCAGTAGAGTAAAATTTGATCAGCATATGTTTTGTAAAACTCAAGCATGTTGAGTTGTTGCGCGGGGTGTATTAACCCCATGTGCCTATATGATATGTCATCTTTCCTGATCTTATAGCGCATAGGCATTGAGAACTCATCAAGATCTTTGCGATCAAATGCATAATTGATGATGTCTTGAATCGCCTGATTTTTTTCTCTTTTGTTCTTTATTTTTTGATAAAACCAGTTGTTTGTGAAAATAATTGGCACATCATATGGCGAAGTCTCAGAAAGCAGTATTCTTGAGTAATCATTTAATTTTATCTTTGCTTTCTTCATCGCCATGCTCTTTTAATTCTCAATAGGTTTTTGTATGTAAAGTTGTGGAAACGTTTTTTCTCATGTCCTTTTTTGAAACTAAAGTGGGAAATTTCTCTACGTTTATTTATTGGTATTTCAGACTGTATTCTTCTCGATAAGTTTGACCCCTTAAAGAAAAGAAGACTTTTGAGAAAGCGGTCAAGCTCGTTAAGTTGTGTTTGTTGATTTATGATCCGGTAGTTGTAATATATCCCCGACTTGACGTCGTTAATATTTGATATGTTGTGTAATCTGTAGTTTCCAGATAAGAATTTAAGTCTTTTAATCAGCAGATCATATTCTTTATGTGTTTTTTTAGATATGATGTAGCTAGAGAAAGACTGAATTATCCTTTTCTTTATTTTCATGGTTTTACTAGGGGCTATATCTATTTTTACGTCACGCCGTCTAACTTTTAAAAAATTATCTGAGCTGTGATTTTTTTCGGATATTGTGTAACTATATCCCAGATAACTAAATGTATTTGTTTTACCCATTTTTTTATCATTGGGTTTAGATACGTTACCGAAGAAAGTTTTTTCACCTCCCGCTTTGTGAATTTTTAACGCGCCTGGCAAGAACTCTTCTATTTTTTGGCGGCTGGTTTTAGCTGGAATATCTGTATCAGTTATAAGGATTATGTCATCAACGAATCTTTCATATAGAAAAACTCCTTCTGTATTTCGCAAATGATAATCCATATTTTGCAAGGCTAGCTCGGACAGAGTGGAACTAATCCCTAATCCGCGAGGTAGACCAGGGATCGATTTTTCTTCGAGTTCTTTAAAAAATGCATCTAGTAAGCTGATACTTTTTCTTGATAAAACTCCATCACTCTTTATCTTTTTTAATATTAAGCCTCTATCTACACTTTCATAAAAAGATTCTATATCGTAGCGATGGATATGATAGGGAGAGGATTCTCTAAGGAATGAAATTAGATTTCTTACAATGTACTCTCTATTCCTTATAGAGATGCCATAATTTTTTTTTATGTTATTTGAAAGTAGCTTTAGAATCAGGGCGTTTTCTATCTTTTTAACGGTATATGCAGTTTTAGATTTGATGAATATAACCCGTAAAAGATCTTCAAATGTTCGTGTGTCATCCACGAGTAAGGCAGCGGCATTGGCATACTCTTGCCTTTTTAATTCGCTGTGAAGTGATGTGTTTTTAAGAATGTCACCATAGGAAATACACTTCCTGAGATTTCGCGCCACATAGCTTCTTTCCATTGATTAACTTCCTTATCTTTATCCGCAGTGTAAGTCCAAGTCATAGTGGGTATGAAGAATGTTATCGTAGAGTGGACTAAACCACTAGCCGTTAGTCCTTTGATCATTAATGTACGTAGAACGTAGTCAAGCTAGATGCCCGTTCTGTGCCGGTAGGGGCTGTTGAGCCAGATTGTACCGAATGTCCACTTTAGGGGTTTCAGTTCGATTCTGTAACGTCCGCTCCGTGCGCAAAGCAGAATCGTACCGATAGAGTGTAGCGAATGCTCAAGGCCGCAAACAATCTCCACCACCCCCCCAAACACAACAAAAGCCGCACCCCTCACAGGATGCGGCTTTCAGTCGTCAGGCAATCTTGACCGTCTTATTCTTCGACGCCATTTGCCTGTGAGCGCAACACGAATTTCTGGATCTTGCCGGTGGAGGTTTTCGGCAGGTCGCAGAATACGATGCGTTTGGGTGCCTTGAAGCGGGCCATGTTGTCGCGGCAGAACTGGATGATATCCGCTTCAGTGACATCCGCACCCGCCTTCAGGGTAACGAAGGCACAGGGCACTTCGCCCCACTTCTCATCCTGCTGGGCCACAACAGCGGCTTCCATCACCTGCGGATGACGATAGAGTGCATCTTCAATCTCAATACTGGAGATGTTCTCACCACCCGAGATGATGATGTCCTTGGAGCGGTCCTTGATGTCGACGTAGCCGTCTTCATGCCATACCGCCAGGTCACCCGAGTGGAACCAGCCGCCTTCAAACGCCTTGTCGGTGGTGCTCGGGTTTTTCAGGTAACCCTTCATCACCAGGTTGCCGCTCATCATGATCTCGCCGATGGTCTTGCCATCCTGAGGCACGGGCTCCAGCGTTTGCGGGTTGGCCACCATCAGGCCTTCCAGCATCGGCGTCTTCACGCCCTGGCGGGATTTCAGGCGGGCGCGTTCGGCCGGGGTCTGTTCGTCCCACTTGTCATGCCAGGCACACACAACACAGGGGCCGTAGGTTTCGGTCAGGCCGTAAACATGGGTCACGCTGAAGCCCATGTTTTCCATCCCTTCAATCACCGCAGCCGGCGGCGCAGCGCCAGCGGTCATCACTTTCACCTGATGATTGATACCGGCTTTCATTTCGTCCGGTGCGTTGTTGAGCATGTTGAGGACGATCGGGGCACCGCAGAAGTGGTCTGCCTTCTCTTCCTTGATCAACGAATAGATGTCGTCGGCACGTACGTGGCGCAGGCAAACGTTAACGCCCGCTGTAGCAGCCACCGTCCAGGGGAAGCACCAGCCGTTGCAATGGAACATCGGCAGCGTCCACAGGTACACCGGCGCATCGCCCATGTTCCATGACATCGCGTTGCTGATCGCATTCAGGTAGGCGCCACGGTGGTGGTACACCACGCCCTTGGGATCACCAGTGGTGCCAGAGGTGTAGTTCAGGGTAATCGCATCCCACTCGTTTTCCGGCAGCTGCCATGCGAATTCGGGATCACCCTCGGCAATGAAGGCCTCATAATCCATTTCCCCGATCAGTTCGCCGCCTTCATATGAAGGGTCGTCGATGTCGATCACGATCGGGTTGATACGTGCAATCTTGATCGCCCGTGCAATCACTTCGGAGAACTCGCGATCAACGATGATCACCTTGGCTTCGCCGTGCTGCAAAATGAAGGCGATGGCTTCGGCATCCAGACGAATGTTCATCGCGTTCAGCACGGCACCGGCCATGGGCACACCAAAGTGTGCTTCAAACACTTCCGGCAGGTTCGGGGCCATTACCGCAACCGTATCGCCTTTGCCGATGCCGCGCTGGGTCAGTGCACTGGCCAGACGACGGCAGCGGTTATAGGTTTCGGCCCAGTTGCGGCGCACCTGATGATGCACAACAGCAGTACGTTCGGGGTAAACAAAGGCCGTACGGGCGATGAAGCTAAGCGGCGACAAGGTCGCATAGTTGGCCGGATTCTGGTCCAGCCCAAGAGCGTAGGGATTATGGTCATTCATTGTCATTATTAATTCCTCTCCACCGGTCTATAGGGGAGCCATCCGCGGTTGATTTGATTCCATCCAATAATGTCCATCATACGTATTTTCCCTTATTACACAATAGGACCTAAACGTCATAAGATTGTCACCGATCATTGCTTGCAAGCCCCTGCTGACAGCCCCTGCAGAGTAAGCGCCACGCACCGGAAACAAGGAAACGGCATGCCACCACTGGAGCAGGAACTGCAACGCTGTTTACAGGAGGCCGACCGATATCGCTTGCTGGCCGAGCAATCGACCGACATGATTTCGCGGCACACGCCGACCCCTGAATGGACCTTTATTGATGTAAATCCTGCCATTGAGCGCGTGCTGGGATATCGAGCCGAAGAGATCATCGGCACGCCCGGATATGACCTGTTTCACCCTGACGATGCTGACAACCTGAAAAAACGTGCGGAATCCGTGCGCTATCGGCGCGGCATGTATACCAATGTCTACCGTTTTCAGCACCGCGACGGTCACTATATCTGGTTGGAAACCACCAGCCGCACCATCCGTGACGAGCGTGGTAAACCGATGGAGATCATCTGCGTCTCCCGCGATGTAACCGAGCGCGAACTGGCCCAGCAGGCGACCCGCCGCCTGGCTCGAGTGGTTGAAGCTTCGTCCGACATGATTCTGTTCTGTAATCACCGTACCCTGCAGCTGACCTACATGAACGAGACCGCCTACCGCACCCTCGGTGCCGAGCGGGAAAACCTCGCCGTGTTCTATCTCAACCAGCTATTCCCTCAGGATATTCTGCATACGCTGGTAGAACCGGCGCTGCAGCATGCTGCTCTGTATGGCACCTGGTATGGCAGCATCCCGCTCTACCCCGCCGGCAACCCCGGGCGTATTGCCGAAATCCGCGAAATCATCGCCCACCGCAACCGTGCCGAGAACATGCAGGTGGAGTATTACTCGATCATCGCCCGCGATATCACCCTGAAGCGCCAGGCGGAAGAAAAAGCCAAGCGCCAGCAGCTTGAAATGGCGCATATGTCACGCGTGTTGTCGGTGGGCGAGATGGCGACCGAGCTGGCCCATGAGATCAATCAACCACTGGCCACCATCATCAACTATTGCAACGGCACGTTCCGCCGCCTGGACGATGGTCAAATCACTGAAGTCGGCCAGATAACGCGCGCCATGGAGCTGATTTCAACCCAGGCCAAACGCGCTTCGGAAATCATCAAGCGCATGCGCCATTTTGTGCGCCGTACCGAGTTTCAGCGCATCAGTTTTCCGATCAATGAAACCTGCGTCGAGGTCACTCGCTTCCTCAACCAGGAAGCCATTGACCACGACATCCGCTTTGATTTTGATCTGGACGACAGCAACCCTTTCATCGAGGCCGATCGTCTGCAGATCGAGCAGGTGTTGCTGAACCTGATCCGTAACGCCATCGAGGCCTACAGCGAGTGTCATATCCGCCCACGACCGGTTAAAATTCGCACCCGCATCGAAGGACGGCGGTTACTGGTGACGGTGGCCGACGAAGGCCCCGGCATCGACATGGACCAGCTGAACACCCTGTTCGAGCCCTTCTCCACTTCGAAGGAAAACGGACTAGGCATGGGCCTGTCGATTTCGCATACAATCATAGAAAGCCATTCGGGCCGGCTGTGGGTCGAACCGAATGGCGAACAGGGCACCTGTTTTCATTTTCAACTCCCGCTCAAGGGGCAGGCATGAGTATCAGTAACGCAACGGTTTTCATCATCGACGACGACGCCGATTTCCGCGATTCCGTTCAGTGGTTGTTGGAGTCCACTTCTTACACCATCGAGAGCTATGCCTCTGCGCAGCAGTTCCTCGACCAGTATGACCAGCGTCCGGGCTGCATGCTTTTGGACGTGCGCATGCCGGATATCAACGGCCTGGCGCTGCAACAGATCATGCAGGAACGCGATATACGCCTGCCGGTGATCATTCTGACCGGCCATGGCGATGTACCCATGGCGGTGGCCGCGATGAAGAACGGCGCTTTGGATTTTCTGGAAAAGCCGTTCGACGACGACGTGTTACTGACGCTGGTAGACCGTGCCATGGCAGACGCCGAGACACGCTTCAGCCAACAGAGCGAAGAACGCGAACTGCGCGAACTCTACGACTCCTTGAGCCGTCGCGAACGTGAAGTGATGGACTTGGTCGTGACCGGCAACTCCAACCGCGAGATTGCGGAAACCCTTGGCATCAGCCCGAAAACGGTGGAAGTTCACCGCTCACGGGTGATGAGCAAGATGCGTGCGGAAAGTCTGGCGCACCTGGTACAGATGCACAGCCGACTGGCGCTTTAAGCGGTCGGCAGCAGGCCTGCAGCGTCCAGAAAGCGGCGCGTGTGGGCCAACACCTCTTCCGGCTTCTCCAGATGTGGCACATGGCCGCAGTCAGCAATGAACTGTTCGGTGGCGTGCTCGCCGATCACCGCACAGGTATCGGTTACCTGCTCCGGCACACCGTACTCGTCGCCCTCCCCCTGCATGATCAACGCCGGACACTGAATGTTCGCCAGCTGCGGCCTCAGGTTCAGGTTTTCATGGCAGGAGGGCCGCTGCCACGTTTCCGCCCAGGCCCGGAAAATAAGATCGGTACGCTCACCGTGATAGCGCGCCAGCCGCTGTGGCAAATCCGTGGTGCGGTAACGCTCCACCGCCGTCTTGATGCCTCCCAGCGTCAGATGGTCAACATAGATATGCGCCGCCAGGGTCACGATGGCCACCACCTGATCCGGGCAGCTTGAGGCACCAATCAAGGCAACAGACCCACCATCACTGTGGCCGAACAGAATCACCTGTTCCAGCCCCAGCCGATCCAGCAGCTGCGGCAGCCACACCTCACCCTCTTCAAGCAGATAGTCATCCGGCCGCGGCAGCATGATCGGCGTTGACCCGCCATATCCGCGACGTTCAAACACCAGCACGTCCAGCCCGGTCGCCGCCGCCAACTGCTGCGGAAAACCTTTCCACATCGCAATGCAGCCCAGTGCCTCGTGCAGCAGTACAATCACCGGCCGTCCCTGCCCTGACGGCTGACGCCCCCAACGCAACTGTAAGCTCACACCATCATTGAGCTGCACCTGTTCATCGTGCCAAACCACCGCGCTCATCGTGCCTCCGGTATCGAATAGGTAATGGTGGCATGCGCAACCGGGTCGTCATCCCCTGCCGAACGTACATACACCTCACCTACGCCAAGGCGCTTGCCAACCTTGAGCATCTCGGCACGGGCAATCAGGTCTGCATCGGGGCGCGGCTTGCGCAGGAAGTTGATATTAAGGTTAATAGTCACCGCCAATGCCACCGGACCAATGCGACTCAACAGCGCTGCATACAGCGCCACATCTGCCAACCCCATCATGGTCGGGCCTGATACGGTGCCACCGGGGCGCAAGTGGTCATCACCGACAGCCAAACGCAATTCGGCCCAGCCATCGCCAAGCCTGTCCAACTGCCCGTACTGATCACCCTGCGGGAAATGATCCTGCAAGAACCGCTGCATCTCTTCGAATGTCATGACCTGCATACTGACTCCTGTTACTGGTCGGCTTCTTCACGCGCCTTGTTGCGCAGGATAAAACGCTGAATCTTGCCGCTGGGCGTCTTCGGCAACTCATGTACAAACTCGACTTCACGCGGGAAGGCATGCGTCGACAGACGGTTGCGCACCAGCTCTTTCAGCTCGTCGGCCAGATTTTCATCGGCATCAAACTGCGGCCGCGTCACCACATACGCCTTGATCACGGCACCACGGGAGCTGTCCGGCTTGCCAACTACACCCGATTCCGCCACCGCCGGATGCTCCAGCAACGTGCTTTCCACATCCGCCGGCCCCACGCGATACCCCGCCGTGGTAATGATGTCGTCATCACGGCCGGTAAAGGAGTAGCTGCCATCGCCATGGCTGATCACCACATCGCCGGTGAGGTAGTAACGGTCGTGGAAGGGGTCTTTTTCATCCCAGGTGTAACCTGCGAAAAAAAACAGGGGCGAGTTGTGAACATCCACCGCGAGCTGGCCGGTTTCACCCGCTCCCACTTCACGGTAGTCACCATCCAGCGCCACCACACGGTGCCCCGGTAGCGAATATCCCATGGAGCCGATTCTGACCGGATGCTCAAGGGCGTGATGATTGCAGCAGGTCATGCCGGTTTCGGTCTGACCGTAATGATCCATCACCGGACAGCCCAAGCGGCGCTTGACCCAGTTGATCACCTCGGGGTTCAGCGGCTCGCCTGCACTGCTGGCGATGCGCAGCCCCAGTGACTCGGAATCGGTCAGCAGCTGATCATTGGCCATCAGCAAACGGTACGCGGTCGGGGCCGCCGCCAGGTTGGTGATGCCATATTTGCGGATCATCGCGTAGGTGGTGTCGGGGGTAAAACCGTTCTCATTGAAATGGGTAGTTGCACCCAACAGCAACGGGCCGACCACGGCATAATAGAGGCCATACGCCCAGCCGGGATCGGTTACATTCCAATAGCGATCTTCGGGTTTCAGGTCGATGGCATAGCGCATGTAGACATAAAAGGAGAGCAGTGCGCGTGCGGGCACGGCCACACCCTTGGACTTGCCGACGGTACCCGAGGTAAACATCTGCAGAATGGGGTCATCTGCCCCGATCAATACCGGCTCGAACTGATCAGACTGCGCCAACATCTGCGCATGGTAATCCAGATCCGTATGGCTATCCTCACCCTTGGCGCTGACGCGCACGATGGGTGGGCACTTCTGTATTGCGTCCAGTTTGAAGCGGTTCTGGTCATCGGTCACCACCAGACGGGTACCGGCTTTATCCAGACGGTATTCGATGGCCCCGGCCCCAAAGGCCGTAAACAGCGGTTGATACACCGCGCCAGCCCTCAGCGTCCCCAGAATCACGACCAGCAGCTCGGGGCTGCGTGGCAGCAGTGCCGCAACCCGGTCGCCCTTGCCCACGCCATGTTGCTGCAAGAGGTTGGCAAAACGCGCCGCAGCCTGCTGCAGACGTGCATAGCTCCAACGCTCGGGTGGTCGTTCGATCCCTTCGAAGGCAAGCGCGATACGTTCGGGATCGTCTGCCCACTTGTCACAGATTTCATGACAGGCATTGATACCGACAGACAAATTACCCTGCAACGCATCCTGCGCCAGCGAGTCGATATCAAATTGATCATAAAACGGCTGATACGCCTGTGTGCTCATGGCTGTATTCCCTCTTTTTATCTTTATTATCGGAACGGAGGCGATGTGTTTTCCCTTAAGGGATATCCCGAATATATAACCGCTTACCGTTAACGTAAACCTAACCCTGTGAATTGCGCAATAAATCGGCAAACCGACAGACATGGCATGATAATTGGCATGAACATGACGAATACCGCTCCATTCCTGACTTTGGTGGTATTGCACCCATGCAACATCGTCGTAAAATATGCGCGCTAAAATAACAACAAATGACATACAGCAAGAGTAAATAATGACTAAAGTTCTGGTCAGCGCCTGCCTGTTGGGCGCAAAAGTGCGTTATGACGGCCGTGATAATCTTTTGGATCACCCGGTTCTCAAACGCTGGCAGCAGCAAGGACGTCTGGTGACCGTCTGCCCTGAAACCCTTGGAGGCCTGCCCACCCCAAGACCACCGGCCGAAACCCAAAGCCGCTTCCCGATCCTGATTACCACCAGCAATGGCGACGATGTTACCCCTGAGTTTCTCAGCGGTGCCGAGCAGGCGCTGGAGCTGGCCCGCAAACATGACTGCTGTTGTGCGCTGATGAAAGCCCGCAGCCCGTCGTGCGGGAACCAGGAAATCTATGATGGCAGCTTCAGCGGCCAGCTAACCACTGCACCGGGTGTCGCCGCCGGAGAGCTGCTGCGCAACGGTTTCCCGGTGTTCAATGAGCTCCAATTGGACGAGCTGATCAGCTTCGTTGAACAGCACAGCCGCGCCGCCTGATCACCCGCCACTTGTTAGCCCGACGCTGGCCCCCTAAAATGGGGGCCATTTTCATTCTTAAACGGATCCCGGTGCTATGCGAGCAAGCCAATATCTGATTGCGACTCTGAAAGAGACCCCCTCCGACGCTGAGGTTATTAGCCATCAGCTCATGCTGCGGGCAGGCATGATCCGCAAAGTTGCGGCCGGCCTTTACAGCTGGTTGCCATTGGGCTTGCGCACCCTGCGCAAGGTCGAGCGTATCGTGCGCGAAGAGATGGATGCAGCAGGTGCTCAGGAAGTGCTGATGCCGGCTATCCAGCCCGCCGAACTGTGGCAGGAATCCGGCCGCTGGGAACAGTACGGCCCCGAGCTGCTGCGCGTTAACGACCGCCACAACCGTGAGTTCTGCGTCGGCCCGACCCACGAAGAGGTGATCACTGATCTGGTTCGCCGTGAAGTGAAAAGCTACAAGCAGCTGCCGGCCAACTTCTATCAGATCCAGACCAAGTTCCGTGATGAGATCCGCCCGCGTTTCGGCGTAATGCGCTCACGCGAGTTCATCATGAAGGATGCCTACTCCTTCCACGCCAACCATGAGTCACTGGTTGAAACCTACGCGCGCATGCACCAGGCCTACACCAACATCTTCACCCGCCTGGGTCTGGACTTCCGCCCCGTACTGGCCGACAACGGCTCCATCGGTGGCGACTCCTCACACGAGTTCCACGTACTGGCGAACTCCGGTGAAGACGATATCGTTTTCTCCAACGGCAGCGACTACGCCGCCAACATCGAAACCGCTGAAGCACTGGCACTGGGCGAGCGTGGTGCAGCCACCGAAGCCATGCGTCTGGTCGACACGCCCGATGCCAAAACCATTGCCGAACTGGTTGATCAGTTCGACCTGCCGATCGAAAAAACCGTCAAGACATTGATCGTTGCCGCCAGCGAAGCAGTGGATGCCGATTTTGTCGCCCTGCTGGTGCGTGGCGATCACGAGCTCAACGAGATCAAGGCCGAGAAGCTGGCACAGGTTGAAGCACCGCTGCGTTTTGCCACCGACGACGAGATCCGCCAGGTAATCGGGGCTGGCCCCGGCTCTCTGGGTCCGGTCAATCTGTCGATTCCGTGCATCATCGACCGCAGCGTTGATACCCTGTCCGACTTCGGTGCCGGTGCCAATATCGATGACAAGCATTACTTCGGCATCAACTGGGAACGCGATCTGCCGACACCGGAAGTCGCCGACATCCGTAACGTGGTTGAAGGTGACCTTAGCCCCTGCGGCACCGGCACCGTACAGATCCGTCGCGGCATCGAAGTGGGTCACATCTTCCAGCTGGGTACCAAGTACTCCGAAGCAATGAACGCCACCGTGCTCGACGAAAACGGCAAAGCCAAGGTCATGTCCATGGGCTGTTACGGTATCGGTGTTACCCGTGTCGTGGCTGCGTCCATCGAGCAGAACCACGATGACAAGGGCATTGTCTGGCCCGCTGCGCTGGCACCGTTCAGTGTTGCGCTGGTACCGCTCAACTACGACAAGTCCGAAGAGGTGCGCGCCAAGGCTGACGAACTCTACGCCGCCCTGCAGGCTGCGGGTGTGGACGTCATCATGGACGACCGCAAAGAGCGTCCTGGCGTCAAGTTTGCCGACATGGAACTGATGGGAATTCCGCAGCGCCTGGTCATCTCTGACCGTGGTCTGAAAAGCGGCACGCTGGAGTACAAGAGCCGCCGTGACACCGAATCTCAGGACATCGCTGTCGACACGGCACTGGAATTCCTGCACAGCCAGATGAGCTGATGCTGACGGCACCCGGAACACTATCCGGGTGCCGCTTCCTCCCAAAAAATGACCCTGCTCAGAGACAGGTTCACTATCCCGCGTTTACCCTTTTCTTACGCCATCCCCCTGTTACACTGCCGATATTGTATAGCGAATTTCGGAGTAGTAATGTCCAACCCGCCCCTGCCAGACCCAGCCTGCCAAACCGCAGACTCATTACAGCACCCCCACGATTTCGGTCAGGGGCATAAACGCAAAGCGGAACAACGCGTCACACTGGTGACACTGGTAACCTTTGTCGCCATGCTCGCTGAAGTCGGTGCCGGTTTGATTACCGGCTCACTGGCACTGCTGGCCGACGGTATTCATATGGCAGGCCACACCATGGCACTGGGTTTGGCCGCCATGGCCTATTATCTGTCGCGCCGTCATGCACAGGACCGTCGCCTCAGCCTCGGGAGTGGCAAGATTGCGGATCTGGCGGCCTATACCAGTGCGCTATTGCTAACACTGGCAACGCTCTGGCTGATCTATGAATCCGTTCATCGCTTCCTCACGCCTTCTCCACTGATGGCCAAGGAGGCTTTGATCGTCGCTGTGATCGGCCTGGTGGTCAATCTGCTATCGGCATGGCTACTGGCTGGCAAACACGAGCACGGTCATGGCCATGAAGATCATTTTCATGACACCAACTTGCGCGCTGCACTGGTGCATGTCATGGCGGACGCCCTCACCTCGGTGGCGGCTATTGCCGGACTGGTCGCCGCATGGCTGTGGGGCTGGGATTGGCTGGACCCGATCATCGCTCTGGTCGCGTCGGTGGTTATTCTGCGCTGGGCCTGGGGTCTGCTGCACCAAACCGTCGGCGTGTTGCTGGATCGTGAAGGACCGGAGACCATCCGCCGCACTGCGCGCAAACAGCTGCAACGTGACGGCGATACTGACATCATCGATCTGCACGTCTGGTCGGTTGGTCAAGGTTCATGGACGCTGGTCGCGGCCGTGGTCGCACACGGTGATACCACGCCGGAGCAATACCGTACTCAGCTGCGCAGTATCAAGAACCTGCATCATCCGATTATCGAGGTCAGTTATTGCAAGCAGTGTGCACGAGAACGGGAAAAGGGACAGACAGGGAAGCACTAACAAAGAAAGACGAGTGGCCGTTGATGACGGCCACTCCAGACATTAACCGACAGGACAATCAGCGCGCCGTACGGATCGCGCTCGACAGCTCGCTCACCAGCGACAATACGGCTGCCGTACCCGCTTCCGGCGTTTGCGCGCCAGCAATACAATCCACCAGTGCAGACCCCACCACAACCCCATCGGCAAACTGGGCAATGCGCGCAGCCTGTTCCGGCGTGCGGATACCGAAACCGACTCCGATCGGGATGTCGGTATGGGCACGGATCACTTCCACTTCGCGCTGTACCTTTTCCGGTGTCGGTGCCGCCGCGCCGGTTACACCGGTGCTGGACACGTAGTAAAGGAAACCGGAGGTGTTGGCCAGTACACCGGGCAAACGCTTGGCGTCCGTGGTTGGCGTAGCCAGACGGATGAAGTGAATCCCCACCGCCGCTGCCGGCACACAGAGTTCGTCATCATGTTCGGGCGGCAGGTCCACCACGATCAGGCCATCCACACCGGCGTCTGCAGCTTCCTTCAGGAAGGTATCCACGCCGTAACGGTAGATCGGGTTGTAGTAGCCCATCAATACCAGCGGCGTATCCTGATCCTGCTTGCGCAGCTCGCGCACCATCTGCAGGGTTTTGACCATGTTCTGGCCGTTGGCCAGCGCACGCTGGCTGCCCAGCTGGATAGCAGCGCCATCAGCCATCGGGTCGGTGAATGGCATGCCCAGCTCTATCACGTCGGCACCCGCGCCCGGCAAGCCCAGCAGGGTATTCAGGCTATGCTCGTAATTGGGATCACCGGCCGTGGTAAAGGTGACCAGAGCGGCACGATTTTCGTCTTTGAGCGCGGCAAAACGGCGCTGCATGCGGCTATTCGTTGTCATTCTTGATCCTTATTCCGCCAGTTCGGCTGCCAGATGTTCGGTTACGGTTGCCATGTCCTTGTCACCACGACCACTCAGGTTGATCACGATGATATGGTCCTTGGGCAGGGTCGGTGCCAGTTTCTGCACGTATGCAATTGCATGGGCAGACTCCAACGCCGGAATAATCCCTTCAAGCTTGCACAGTGCCTTGAAGCCTTCCAATGCCTCGTCATCGGTCACAGCCACATATTCAACGCGATTGATGTCATGCAACCAGGCGTGCTCAGGGCCGATGCCCGGATAGTCCAGACCGGCAGAAATGGAGTGTGCATCCTGAATCTGACCGTCGTCAGACTGCAGCAGGAAGGTACGGTTGCCGTGCAGCACGCCCGGCTCACCACCCTTAAGACTGGCGGCATGGCGTTTATCAAGCCCTTCACCACCGGCTTCAACACCGATCATTTTGACCGAGGTGTCATCGAGGAACGGGTGAAACAGGCCCATGGCGTTGGAGCCACCGCCGATACACGCCAGCAGCGTATCGGGCAAACGGCCTTCTTTTTCCAGCATCTGCTCGCGGGTTTCTTCACCAATCACGGCCTGGAAGTCACGCACCAGTGCCGGATAGGGATGCGGACCGGCAACGGTACCGATGATGTAGAAGGTATCATCGACGTTGGTAACCCAATCACGCAGCGCTTCGTTCATCGCATCCTTGAGCGTACCGGTACCGCTGGTCACCGGAATCACGGTAGCGCCCAGCAATTTCATGCGCTGCACGTTGGGCTGCTGACGGTGAATATCGGTGCTGCCCATGTAGATTACGCACTCCATGCCAAAGCGAGCGGCCACGGTTGCGGTGGCAACACCGTGCATGCCGGCACCGGTTTCAGCGATGATGCGTTTCTTGCCCATGCGCTTGGCCAGCAGGATCTGGCCCAGACAGTTGTTGATCTTGTGCGCACCGGTGTGGTTCAGGTCTTCACGCTTGAGATAGATCTTGGCACCGCCCAACGCTTCGGTCAGACGCTCGGCCAAGTACAGCGGCGTTTGACGACCCACATAGTCCTTGCGCAGCGTTTCCAGTTCGGCATGGAAGGCAGGGTCCTGTTTGGCCCGCTCATATTCGTCCTGCAGCTCGAGGATCAGCGGCATCAATGTTTCGGCGACAAAACGGCCACCAAATCGGCCAAAGAATCCGCTTGCGTCGGGGCCCTGTCGCAGGGAAGTATCTGTGCTCATGGGGTCGACTCCATTATTCGTTTCGATGAATTAAGTCTAATGCATGCAGGCCGGGGAAAAAATCGATAAAATCACACCAAACTGTGAGAAAAAGTAACAGCTATGCCACCTTCTTCACGCCCACCGCTACCCTCATTGAATGCCTTGCGTGCATTTGATACAACCGCCCGCACACTCAACATGTCGGCTGCGGCCGAACAGCTGCATGTCACTCATGGTGCGGTCAGCCGTCAGATTCGTCAACTCGAGGAACAACTGGGCGTGACTCTGTTCGAGCGCGCCGGACGCGGTGTGCGCCTGACGCCAGCCGGTACCCGACTGGCTGACACAACCTACCATGTTTTCTCGCAGCTTGAACAAACCTGTGACCAGCTCCGACGCGCGGCCGAAGGCGCTCCCTTTGTACTGAGCTGCTCGGGCAGCTTTCTCGCGCGCTGGTTTATTCCCCGACTGGATCAGCTCAAGCGCGATTGCCCCGGACTGGAACTACACCTGACCGCCGCGGATGAAGACCAGCCGCTGCGCACCGGTGTTGACGCCGCCCTGCGTTTTGCGACCCCGCCCTGGCCTGCCGGACAAACCGTGATCGAGCTGGCGGCCGAACGCATCGGGCCGGTCATGCGGCCTGACCTGCTGCCCACCGGCACCGACGCCACCCCGGACCTGCTGCCCACGCTGCCATTACTGGAAACACTGTCACGTCCGCAAGCCTGGCCGGAATGGTGTCGACAGCAGCAACTGGAACCGAACGGCCTGCACATCGCCCAATCCTTCGAGCATCTCAACTACATGCTGGAAGCCGCCCTGGTAGGGTTGGGAGTGGCTATAGCACCGGAGTATCTGGTGGAAGAGGACCTGCGCACAGGCCGATTGATCGCCCCTTGGGGGTTCATTGAAACCGACGCCCTGTTGACGCTATGGCTACCGGACGGGGCGACCGATGCCCGCACCCGTCAATTGGCCGATTGGCTCACTCAGCGTCTGTCTCAATAATGTCGAACCCGTCGAGGTCTGGCTGGTATTCGCGGTCGGTGGACGTCACCTCGGCCACGTTTGCCAGCTCCGGCCCACGGCTGAGCCAGGCTTCGACATGGCGTACGGCGGTCTCTTCACCACACAGCAACGCCTCCACCCGCCCGTCGGACAGGTTACGCACCCAACCGGTAACCGCACTGGCTTGCGCCTGCTCGCGGGTGAAATGGCGGAACCAGACGCCCTGAACGCGCCCACTGATAACGGCATGCACACAGATTTTAGCCATGATCACTCCTGCACCGGGTCCAGCGTCGGACAGTCCACCCGACGGTAAAGGTCCTGCAAACTGATATTCAATACTTCACCCCGCTGCTGCTGCAACTGCTGCAAACGGATCTGCAGTTCTCGCTGCCAGGGTTCGGCCTGTTCCGGCAATGGGTCCGGCAGCGGCCACGGCAAGACGCGCTGCAACTGCAACAGGGTGTAGCTGCTCAGGTCACGACTGAGCAGGTACTGACCACCTTCGGTACGTCGCACCAAACCCGCGTCGATCAATAACTGGGTGTATTCATCCCAGCGTCCCTGATCCAGCCCCCGCACCTCTTTCAGCAGCACCTGATCTGCCAGCGGCTGACCTTCCTGCTGCGCCAGCCACAGCCGATGCAACACATCGAGCAGGGTGTACAGATGGGGTTCGTTAAGACGGTATTTGTTGATGTGGCTGATGGTCAACAGACGCGTCAATTCGGCACCCAGCAAAATGATACACCAGCTGATATACACCCATAGCAGGAACATGGGTACCGCCGCAAAGGCACCATAGATCAGCTGATAAGAGGGTGACAGCGTTACGAAGGCAACAAAACCGCGTTTGGCCACCTCAAACAGCAACGCTGCGAACACACCGCCCAATGCCGCACTGCGCAGTGGCACCCGACAGTTGGGAACGGCAGCATATAATAGTGTAAACGCCATGGCCGAAAACAGCGGCGGCAGTAATGACAGCAGCTGCGCGCGCCCGACCAGCTCGGTCGCACTGGTAAACAGTGACAAACTGGCGATATACGAGGTCAACAGCAAGCCCAGACCGATCAGAATCGGTCCCAGGCTCAACACCGCCCAGTACAGCAAAAAGCTGGACATGCCCTTGCGGGGTTCGGCCACCCGCCAGATACGGTTGAAAGCGCCTTCGATGTTTTTCATCATCATGATCGAGGTAATGGCCAAAAACACGACCCCGATCACGGTGAGTTTTTGTGCCTGGGTCGCAAAGGTGCCCAGATATTCCTGCACCACCTGACCGGTGGCCGGAACGAAATTGGCAAAGATCCAGCCCTGCAACTGCTCGCCCACACCACTGAAATTGGGGATGGCCGCCAACATCGAATATGACACGGTCATCAACGGCACTACGGCGAACAGCGTGGTGTACGTCAGTGCTGCGGCGTTGAGAATGCCCTGATTGCTCTGAAACTGCTGCGCCAGCGAGCGGATGAACGCCAGTATCGCCGGCAGGGATCCCTTCTGCATAATCTCTCTCTTGCTGAAACACTCTTAACTAATCAATGCCCTGCCCTATACAATAGGGCGCTCATCAGCCTAATGAAAGCCTGAAACGGAGCACTCATGTCGATTACCCTTTACCACAACCCGCGCTGCTCAAAGTCCCGTGAAACGCTGAAGCTGTTGCAAGAACGCGGCATTGAACCCGAGATCCGCGAATACCTCAAGGACGTACCCAGTGAGGACGAGCTGAAATCCGTACTCGCCGCTCTGAATATCAGCCCGCGTGAACTGCTGCGGGTCAAGGAAGCCGAGTACAAGGAAGCCGGTCTGGATGATCAGAGCCTGAGCGACGATGCCATCATCAAGGCCATGACCGAATACCCGAAACTGATCGAGCGCCCGATCGTGATCAACGGTGAACATGCCCGTATCGGTCGCCCGCCGGAGTCCGTACTGGAGATTCTCGCGTGAGCCAGCCCTACGTACTGGTCCTGTATTACAGCCGCAACGGTGCCACCCGCGCACTGGCGCGCCAGATCGCCCGTGGGGTGGAAGAAGCCGGCATTGAAGCACGCCTGCGCACGGTACCAGCCATCTCCACCGTCTGCGAAGCCACCGCGCCCGAGGTACCGGACAGCGGTGCCGTTTACTGCACCGAAGCCGATCTGGCCCACTGCGCCGGTCTGGCACTGGGCAGCCCGACCCGTTTCGGCAATATGGCCGCTCCGATGAAGTATTTCATCGACTCAACCAGCAGCCTGTGGCTGTCCGGTGCATTGATCGACAAACCGGCCTGCGTGTTCAGCGCCAGCGCCAGCCTGCACGGCGGTCAGGAAAGCACGCTACTGACGATGATGCTGCCGCTGCTGCACCACGGCATGGTGCTGGCAGGCCTGCCGTACAGCGCCACTGAGCTGCTCAGCACTCATAGCGGCGGCACCCCGTATGGTGCGACCCATGTCAGCGGGGCCAACGATAACGCTCAGCTGGATGATGCCGAAGCCTCGCTGGCACGCCAACAGGGCAAACGCCTGGGTCAACTGGCACTGAGCCTGCAGAAAAAGGAAACCCCATGACACACGCACTGGCAATCAAAACCCGTATCAGCCGGGCACTGGTACTGCTGAGCTATTTTGGTCTGCTGATTCTGTTCAGCCTTTGGTATCTCTGGCTGGTTCCCTCGCAGGGTGACAACCCCTGGGTGATCTGGCTGATCCATTTTCTGCCCTTGGCCGCGTTTGCGCCGGCCGTGGTCAAAGGCAACCCTCGCGGACACGCCTGGCTTTGTTTTGTGCTGCTGCTCTATTTCCTGGAGGCCGTCATTGCCGCACTGATCCCGCCGCCGACACGCTGGCTTGGCTTGGCTGATTGCGCCCTGCTGGTGACCCTGTTCACCTCGGCCATGCTTTATGCCCGCTGGCGCAGCCAGCTTGACCGCGCCCAACAGGACGGTGCCAACGCGTGAGCCAGGCAGATCCCAAACGCTGGCGGCGTGATTTCCCGCTGCTGTCCGTGCGTGCGCATGGGCAGCCGCTGGTGTATCTGGACAATGCGGCGACCACCCAGAAGCCGCGTACCGTGATCGATACCATCAGTCGCTTCTACAAGACCGGCAATGCCAATGTTCACCGTGGCAGCCATGCATTGTCGGCACAGGCCACTGTCGCCTTTGAACAGGCCCGCGATACCCTCGCCCGCTGGCTGGGCATTGAAGACAGTGCCACCCTGATCTGGACCCGTGGTACCACCGAGGCGATCAACCTGGTCGCGCACAGCTGGGGTCGCCAGCATCTGCGCAGCGGAGACCTGATCCTGCTGATGCAGAGTGCCCACCACGCCAACATCGTGCCCTGGCAGATGCTGGCCGCTGCAACCGGTGCGCGTATCGAAGTGATTCCGCTGTTGGCCGATGGCGATCTCGACCGAGAAGCCTATCACCGCCTGCTTGAGCAAAAACCGGCACTGGTCGCCCTCAGTCATGTCTCCAACGCGCTGGGCACGATCTACCCTGTCGCGGCCCTGTGCCGCGAAGCCAAGGCTGTCGGCGCAACCGTGCTGGTTGACGGTGCCCAGGCTCTGCCCCACTTCGATCTACATCTGGATCAACTGGGCTGTGATTTCTATGCGTTTTCGGGCCACAAGATCTTTGGCCCCACCGGCATTGGTGTGCTCTGGGGACGGCGCGAACTGCTTGAAGCCATGCCGCCCTGGCAGGGTGGCGGCGAAATGATCGAACAGGTCAGCTTTGACGGCACCACCTATGCCGGTTTGCCGTTCAAGTTCGAAGCCGGTACCCCCAATATCGCGGGTGCGATCGGCCTTGCTGCCGCCATTGACTATCTGCATGGTCAGGACCGCATGGCGATGGAGCAGCATGAGCAGGCATTGTTGCAACATGCACTTGAATGCTGCGGTCAGATCAAGGGCTTTCGTGCGGTCGCATCGGGGTCGCATCGGGTCAGCCTGATGTCATTCGAACTGGAGGGGCATCACCAACAGGACGTTGCCCACTGGCTCGACCATCAGGGTATCGCCGTGCGTGCCGGGCACCACTGCGCCATGCCATTGATGCAGGCACTGGGCCTGCCGGGTACGCTGCGCGCCTCCTTTGCGTTCTACAATACGCAACAGGAAGTGGAGCGGCTGGCACTGGCTCTGGATCAATTGGTACAGAGTGCTCACAGCACGCACCTTGTTGCAGATATGGAACAAAGCACCTACCAAAATGCGTTAAACGGGGTATACTCCGCAACAGATTGGACCAGTCGCTACCAGGCTTTGATGCACCTTGGGCAAACAGCCCCCAGCCTCCCCGCTACTCTCAAGCAGGACTGTTATCTGCTGCCGGGGTGTGAATCCAGGGTATGGCTCATTACCGAGCTGGATGCCTACGGTCACCTGAACTGCCGCGCTGATGCTGACGCCCGAATCCTGCGGGCACTGCTGACCCTGCTGCTGACTCATGTGAATGGTCTGACACCGGCCCAGCTACTGGCTACCGACCTCGAAACACTACTGAATCAACTCGATATTCAGCGACACCTGAGCCCGTCTCGAGGCAATGGATTGCTGGCAATCATCCGTAGCTTGCAGGATTTTGCACGCTCACAGGATCATTAAGCCCGGGCGCCGCCGACCTGTTCTGGAGTAATAGATGAACCTTAACGACCTGAGTCTGTTTATCCGCGTTGTCGAAACCGGGAGTTTCACGGCGGCGGCTGAAAGCCTCAATGTACAGAAGTCGACCATCAGCCGCCGCATTGCCCAGCTGGAAGATACGCTGGGCATCCGCCTGATACAGCGCACGACACGCAAGCTGAAACTGACCACCGAAGGCGAGGAGCTATTCTCTCGCGCCCAGCCGCTGGTGGACGATCTGGAGGCGGTGCAGGATGATATCAGCGCATCTCGCACGGAACTGCGCGGCCGGCTGCGTCTGACCATGCCGACCGAAATCGGCGTATTCATGATGAATGAAGTGATCTCCAGCTTCATGGCCAACTACCCGCGCATCGAGGTCGATGTAGAACTGAGCACCCGCACCGTCGACTTGATCGAAGAAGGTGTCGACCTGACCCTGCGCCTCGGCCCGCTGCCCAACTCCAGCCTGATCGCCCGCCACATAGCGGGCCTGCATCGCGGCCTGTTCGCAACGCCCGCATACCTGGAACAATATGGCATGCCGAAAACGCCTGATGATCTGGCCCGCCACCACTGCATTACCCTGCTCAAGCCGTTCGACCATCTGCGCTTCAGCAACTGGAACAACCATGAGCCAGTCAGCATGGGTGGACGTTTGCGCACCAACAGCCTCAGTTTCGTGCGCGAGATGATTCTGCAAAACATGGGGGTCGGCCGTCTGCCCGAGGTGTTTTGCAGTGATCTGGTAGGCGATCGCCGTATCATCCGCGTACTGGGTGACTTCAACCTGGAGCCGCTGGAAATCAACGCACTGTATGCCAGCCGCCGCAATCTCAACCCGCGTGTTCGTGCCTTCCTCGATCACATGACCGAACGCCTGCGTGACCACCCCTGGGTGCAAAGCCGACTGGTCCATCTGGCGGGCTAATCGTTACTGTCTGGGGCGCACAATCGCTGCGTCCCACAGTACTCGGGCACTTTGGCCTGAAGCTGCCCCCTGGCTTTGAATGCCCTTCACGTCATCCGTTTCATGCGCCCCCTGTCAAAACAGCCGTTTCAAGTTCACAATCGATATATTGACTTCAAGAGCTACGGTTGCAATGAAGATCAGATCAAAGCTGCTAACGACTCTGTTACTACTGCTGTGTTTCCTCGGCTCCGGTATTTGGCTGATTGAGCGCTATGTCGTGATTCCCAAGGTGGAGTCCCTGGAGGTCACGGGCCTTGAAGCCGAACTCGAACGAGCCCGTAAAGCCATCAGACGCGAGCTGGAGCATATTCATAAATGGGCGATTGACTGGGGGCTCTGGGATGAAACCTACCGCTACGTGCAGGACGACAACCCCGACTTCATCCGCGAGTCTCTGGCAGAAGGCACTCTGGATGAACTGTCCATGGACTTTTTGCTGATCGTGCATGCTGACGCACACGTTTTCCTGCGAACCACAGACCGAATGAAACCCCTCCAGCAGGCGCTTAAAGCCAGCCTGCTGGATGATTCCACCACTGACGTGTTAATCAATAATGGCAGCGGGCTGATCACCCTCCACGGCATGACGCTCATGGTCGCGGCCAGCCCGGTCGTACGGACCGATGGATCCGGCCCGGCTTTGGGCACGCTTTACTTCGGCCGTATGGTTGATCCTATGCTGGTCAATACACTGGAACAGGTGGTGTCACTGGATGTATCACTGGTCCTTGACGGCCACGAGCCCAAGCCGCATCAGATTCAGTTTCCGTCTGAACATGACAGCGTCAGCCAAGCCTGGCTGCCACTGGTCGGCACCGCCTCACATTCATTGCGCATAGAGTTGCGCGGTGGCAGGCCTTTTCTGGACCAGGCATTAGCCTCGACCTATCAGCTCATGGGTATCATTTTTGTACTGGGATTATTCGGAACCGTTGCGACCTATTTCCTGCTCCAGCACTACCTGATCACACCAATTTTGAACCTGCAGAAGGCGGTTTTACACTTTGCTCATTCACACTCTCTGGAGGCGTTTGACGCATATCCACACAATGATGAAGTGGGTGCGCTGTCCCAAGCCTTCCAAGAGATGGCCAGTCGATTGTCAGCAGACCGTGAAATAATTATCAACGACCGTGAACGTCTGAAGCATGACAGCCTGACCGACCCGCTGACCGGATTGGGTAATCGCCGTTTTCTGGATCACAACATTCGGCATAAGCAGCACTGGTCAGCCAATCACTTTATTCTGGTTATGTATGTGGATCTGGATCATTTCAAGCGTATCAACGATACCTACGGGCATGATGTGGGTGATCAGATTCTGCAGGAATTTGCCCAGCTGTTACGGCAATGTTGTCGTGAGGCGGACCTGCTGGTGCGCACAGGTGGCGAGGAATTTCTGGCGGTCTGTGAGCTTGCAACCATTGATCATGCCGCTGTTATCGCAGAACGTATACGGGCGCAGACGGAGCAGCACTTGTTTGTTGGTGGAACGGCAAGACTCACCTGCTCGATCGGTTTAATAGTAGCCCCGACGGGTGAGCTGGGTCAGCTGGAATACTGGGAGCGTCTGTTCAAGGTTGCCGACATGGCCCTGTATCGCGCCAAACATGGTGGCCGTAACCGCTGGCAGGGATGGCAGCGTGTCTGTCCTGAACAGGCAGAACAGAACCCTCTACCGATCTCTACCGAGGAGCTACAGCGAGCTCTGGAGCAGAAGATACTGACACCGGTCGACCACTGAGGCCAACCGGTGCCATTGTTCAGGACTCGGACCAGCCGGTCACGACTTTCACTTCCAGAAAGTCTTCCAATCCCCACGGTCCGCCTTCACGACCGTTGCCGGACTGCTTGTAACCGCCGAACGGGGCACCACCACCCAGCATTTCGCCATTCATCTGTACCATGCCGGCACGCAGCTTGCGGGCCACACGGTTGGCTTTTTTACCATCCTGTGTCTGTACGTAATGGGTCAGACCATACGGGCTGTCGTTGGCGATGCGGATCGCTTCTTCTTCGGTATCGAACGGGATAATCGCCAGCACCGGACCAAAGATCTCTTCACGGGCGATGGTCATCTCGTTGTGTACATCAGCAAATACCGTCGGGCGCACAAAATAGCCCTGTTCCATACCCTCAGGCTTGCCAAGACCACCGGCCACCAGGCGCGCACCCTCATCGATTCCCTGCTGGATCAATCCCTGAATCTTATCGAACTGCGCCTCAGAGACCACCGGACCAATATGCTTGCCTTCGATTGACGCCAGATTCACTTCGGTATTGGACGCCACCTCAATCGCCGCCTCAACGGCTGCGTCATACAATGAACGCTCCACCAGCATACGGGTCGGTGCGTTACAGGACTGGCCGCTGTTCATGAAGCAATGGCGCACACCACGTACAACCGCCTTGTCATCTGCATCAGCGAAGACAATATTGGCACCCTTGCCACCCAGTTCAAGGCTGACCCGCTTGACCGTATCGGCAGCATTTTTTGAAATGGCCACACCGGCACGGGTAGAACCGGTGAACGAGATCATGTCCACATCCGTATGCCCGGACAGCTGGCTGCCCACGCCAGCCCCGTCACCGTTGACCAGGTTGAACACCCCGGCGGGGAAACCGGCAGCATCAATCATCTCGGCAAACAGCATGGCTGATAGCGGTGCGATTTCAGACGGCTTCAGCACCATGGTGCAGCCCGCCGCCAAAGCGGCAACCACCTTCAGCGTCACCTGATTCATCGGCCAGTTCCACGGCGTGATCAGGCCACAGACGCCAATCGGCTCATGCAGGATCTGGTTACCCGGTGCATGCTCGCCCAGCGGCGCTTCAAATTCGTATTCCCGCAGCACACGGATAAAGTTTTTCAGGTGGTTGGCACCGGTGCCCCACTGCGCGGTCTGCGCCAGCGCGATCGGCGCGCCCATTTCCAGCGAAATAGCCTCGGCCATTTCAGCCGAACGAGCCTTGTACTGAGCATAGAGCTTTTCCAGCAGCGCCAGGCGTTCTGCTTTACCGGTCTCACTCCAGCTGTCAAATGCCGCACGTGCAGCTGCAACAGCGGCATCGGTATCGGTCTGGCTGCCAAGAGAGATGACGGCACACGCCGCTTCCGTCGACGGGTTGATCACCTGCAGGTCGTGTGCCTTAGCCGGTGCAACCCAGTGTCCGTTGATGTAAAACTCGCGTTTTTCCAACATGCGCTTTGCCTCTGTTACGACTGGAATGTTGTTATTGGCGACGGGTCGTTAATATATTCACCGTCATGCGTCCACAATACCGACTCGGGCGCTCCGGGTCACGCCCCGGTCTTGGCCGTGCGACGACTGGCAGCAGGCTTGCGTGACCCTGAAGTTGTACTTTTCTTGCGCCCATAACTGCGTTTTTTACCACGCGGCGGGGCCTTGATACCGCTCAGCACCGCAGGGCTGATCTGACTGATCAGCTGTGGCAACGCCAGCTCCAATGGTTGCATGAATCCCTGATAATTGAATGCCTTGCGGCTGATCGCATCCAGCTGGGACTCCCATTGTGCCGTCATGTCCGGTCGACTCAACGCCTCAGGCAGCGCCGCGATCAACGCCTTGCCCGCGTCGGTCGCGTGAATCTGTTTGCCCTGACGCTGCAGAAAGCCCCGCGTGAACAGCAACTCAATAATACCGGCACGCGTCGCCTCGGTTCCCAATCCATCCGTCTCACGCAAGACCTTGCGCAACTCGACATCCTGCACAAAACGGGCAATACCCGTCATGGCGGCCAACAGGCTGGCGTCGGTCAGGGCTTTCGGTGGTTGGGTCATTTTTTCCAGCAACTCACCGTGTTCACAGTGTACATGCTCGCCTTGTGTCAGTTTCGGCAGCTGGCCCTCGGTTTCATCCTGCGCTTCCTTGCCCAGCAGTGCTTTCCAGCCAGGTTCGGTGATCTGACGCACCTTGGCCACAAACAGGCCACCGGCAATGTCCACTTCGACACGGCGGTCGGCATAACGGCATGGTGGGTAGAACTGCATCAGGTATTGCCGAGCAATCTGGCCATACACCTGCAGTTCAGCCCGGCTAAGCCGCTCCGGCGAAGTCGCTTTGCTGGTGGGAATAATGGCATGATGGGCTTCGACTTTTTTGTCGTTCCACGCCTTCGATTTGAGGCTGAGATCAGCATTCTGTACCGCTGTCGCCAGCTCCGGTTGGGTACGGGCAATCGCCTGCGTGACCCGCGCCGCTTCACTGAAGTGTTCCGCCGGCAGGTACCGACAATCCGAACGCGGGTAGGTAATCAGATTGTGTTTTTCATACAGAGCCTGGGCCGCGTCCAGTACGTGTTGAGCATTCAGCCCGAAGCGTTTGGCACAGTCGATCTGCAGATTCGACAGGTTGTAGGGCAATGGCACAGCCTGTTGACCAGTCTTGCGCTCATCCAGCGTCACCACGCCCGGTTGACCACTGATACGGTTGACCACATTTTCAGCCAACGCCTTCGACAGTACGCGCCCTTCCTCATCCTGAAAACGGGCACAGGCTTCGCTCGGTTGCCAGCGTGCGGTGAAACGTTCCTGACGGTCGGTCAGCAGGTGTGCATCCACTTCATAGTAGGGTTTGGGCACAAACACATCGATCTCGGCATCGCGCTGTACCACCAGCCCCAACACCGGCGTTTGCACCCGGCCAACCGAAAGCACACCGTCATAGCCGGCGCTGCGCCCTTTCACCGTCAACGCACGGGTCATATTGATGCCGAACAGCCAATCGGCACGGGAGCGCGCCAATGCCGACACTGACAACGGCACGAACTCCTGATTCGATTTCAACCGCGCCAGTGCGCGGCGCACCGCCTCGGGGTTGAGATCGGAAATCAGACAGCGTTGCACTTGCGCGCGTTTGGATGCCGGTACTTTCAGGTATTCGATCACTTCATCCACCAACAACTGGCCCTCGCGGTCGGGGTCTCCGGCATGGATGATCTGATCCGCCGACTTGACCAGTTTGCGCAGTACCGACAGTTGTTTGCTCACCCCCTGGCGCGGTTTCAACTGCCACTGCTCGGGGATAATCGGCAGGTGCTCCAGCCGCCACTGCTTGAAGGCAGGGTCATAGGCATCCGGCTCTACCTGTTCCAGCAAATGACCAATACACCAGCTCACCACCTGGTCATCGCCACAGCGGATCAAGCCCTCTTCCTTTTTCTGGGGTCCGGGCAAAACGGCGGCGATGGCGCGGGCAAGGCTGGGCTTTTCGGCGATGTAGAGCTTCATGATGTATCGACTGGCTGAGAATGAAAGCGCACAGGGTAAGAGATCAATCGAAACAAGTCGATAGAAAAACTGTATGCATAACCAGTTAACTGACATCAGGCAGCTATTTATCAAGATCCGCTTCTGCTTAACACATCTAAAAACCTGATCAATCCCTGTCGAAATACACCATGTTTCATCATCTCCAGCCCGACTATAGTGAATGCATCTGAACCCACGCACGGAGATCCGTCATGAATGCATCCCTGATCAACTGTTTGCTGAGCACCTCCAACAGTTTCGCACCTTTGGCCCTGCGGGTACCTGCCGGCATCATTTTCATGGCCCACGGTGCGCAAAAACTGTTCGGTGCCTTTGGCGGGTACGGTCTGGAAGGGACTGGCCAGTGGATGGCCTCAATCGGCCTGGAACCCGGGTATCTGATGGCACTGCTGGCGGGCAGCGCCGAGTTCTTCGGTGGGCTGGCGATTCTGATCGGTTTACTGGTCCGCCCCGCTGCCGCCGCACTGGCAATCGCCATGTTGGTAGCGATTTTTGCCGTCCACATCGGTAACGGCCTGTTCATGAGCAATAACGGCTATGAATTCGGTTTGGCGTTGCTGGCAATCTCCGCATCCCTGCTGGTTAGTGGCGGCGGTGCGCTATCCGTCGACCGCCTGTTGAATCCGCGCCAGGGCTAAACACTTACCCGCGCAACACGACCCACTCGTTCACCAAAGGAGATCATCATGGGCTTACTGATTGAAGGCCGCTGGGTCGACCAGTGGTACGACACCGACGCTAACCAGGGCCGCTTTGTACGCTCGGCATCACAGTTCCGCAACTGGGTGACCGCTGATGGCAGTGCCGGTTCCAGTGGCGAGGGCGGCTTCAAGGCCGAAGCTGGCCGCTATCATCTGTATGTATCACTGGCATGCCCCTGGGCACACCGGGCATTGATTTTCAGGACGCTGAAAGGGCTGGAATCGATGATCAGCGTGTCCGTGGTCAACAGCTATATGGGTGAACACGGCTGGACCTTTGCCGACGAGCCCGGCGCAACCGGCGATGCGCTGTACGGGCTGGATTACATGTACCAACTCTATCGGAAGGCCGACCCACACTATTCGGGTCGCGTCACCGTACCGGTGCTCTGGGACAAGCAGCGTCACACCATCGTCAATAATGAGTCCGCCGAGATCATCCGCATGCTGAATACGGCCTTTGACGGTATCGGGGCCAAGGCTGGCGACTATTATCCGCCACTGCTGCGCAGCGAGATCGACACGCTGAACGACGAGATTTATGACCGTATCAACAATGGGGTGTACAAGGCCGGTTTCGCCACCACCCAAGAAGCGTATGAGCAGGCCGTCATGCCACTGTTCGACGCACTCGATGCACTGGAACACCGTCTGGGCTCACGCCGTTACTTGACCGGCAACACGATCACCGAGGCCGACTGGCGGCTGTTCACCACGCTGATCCGGTTTGATGCGGTGTACCACGGCCACTTCAAATGCAATCTGCAACGCATTGTCGATTACCCCCACTTATGGGGCTATGTGCGCGAGCTGTATCAATGGCCCGGCGTGGCCGCAACCGTCAACATGGCGCACATCAAGCAGCATTACTACCGCAGCCACCACAGCATCAATCCGACCGGTGTGGTACCGGCAGGCCCGGTTCTGGCGCTGGATTCACCCCATCAACGCGAACAATCAAGCAATTGAACAACACATTCCATTTCGAGGAGAGCCAAGCATGAGCAAGATTCTTGTCCTGTACTATTCGTCCTATGGCCATATTGAAACACTGGCGCAGGCAATCGCCGAAGGCGCTGAATCGGTTGATGGCAGCGACGTGGTAATCAAGCGTGTGCCGGAACTGATGCCGGAAGAGGTCGCCCGAAATGCCGGGGTTAAACTGGATCAAAGCGCGCCGATTGCAGACCCCAAGGAGTTGGCTGAATATGATGCGATCATCTTTGGCACCCCCACCCGTTTCGGTAACATGACCAGCCAGATGCGCAACTTCCTCGACCAGACCGGCGGTCTCTGGGCCGAAGGCGCACTGATCGGCAAAGTCGGCAGCGTGTTTACCAGCACCGGCACCGGTGGCGGCAACGAAACCACCATTCAGTCATTCCACACCACCCTGTTCCATCACGGCATGGTTGTGGTCGGCATGCCGTATGCTCTGCCGGAAATGACCGATATCAGCGCCGTACACGGCGGCTCACCGCTGGGTGCCGCCACCATCGCCGGTGCCGACGGTTCACGCACCCCTTCGGAGCAGGAGCTGACCATGGCCCGCTTCCAGGGTGCTCATGTCGCTCGTATCGCCGCCAAGCTGAGCGTATGACCTATCGGGCGGGTGGCGTTTATGCCCTTCGCCCGTCTTTCGAATCGCGGGCCGCAGACACCATCACTGCCGTACGCAACCCCTCCTTGCCAAAGCGGGCCATGCGCCAGAAATGGCTGCGCGGAACCGGTATATTCTGGCTGTCGATCAGTGTTTTCTCCTCATCTTCATCCACTTCCGGGTCGTGCAGGTATACGTAATGATCGTCAATCCCGGTCAGGACTACCCAGTGTGGGCTCTTGTGCCGACTGAAGCTCCAGCAGCTGATCAACATCAGCACATAGGCGCCGGATGCCAAAACCCGCTCCAGAATATCGAAACTGATTTCCGCTTCATGCTCAGTGATACCGGCGACTTGAATCTGCTCCTTGAAGTCCTGATGCACCAGCTCCAGCACCTCTTTCTTCAGCTCGGTGCGCACGCCGTGAATGAACAACGGGCCTTCACGGTTAATATACAGCTCGACCTGAAAACCGCGACGAAAAGCCGCCAGCGCCAGCCCTCGTGGGCCACAGCCACCGTGACCAGTGGTCATAAAGATGGCAGTGGCCTCACGCCATAACTGCAGCTCATGGCGACGATCCATCACGATGTCGGCATTCAATGCTTTCATCGCCATCAACAGCGAAGCCGGACCGCAGGTAAACGGCAGCGTCTGACCATACCAGGGCACCATGCCGGGTGTGCGAGTGTTCACGACCAGAATACGCTTCTGGAAACGCAGTGCTGGTGCGTGGTCGGCGTAATAGTCCTCATAAAAACCGAACTGGCGATAGCCGAGTTTGCGATAGAGATGGATGGCCGCCTCATTATCGGCACGAACCTCAAGCCGCAATGCCAGGCAGTCCTGCTCCAGCGCCGCAGCCTCGGCTGCCTGCAACAATTGCGGAGCCAGCCCTTGGCCGCGCATGCCCACATTCACGGCCAGTGAATACACCCGCCCTAATGCCGTGCCACGATGAAACAGTACCAATATATAACCAGCCAGGGGCAAGGCATCGGTGTAAGCCACAATCAGGGAACAATGACCGCGCTTGAGCATCCAGCGAAATTGACGTCGGCTGATACGGTCTTCAGTGAAGCTCTGCTGCTCCAGCGCGACCAGTGCGGGCAGGTCACTCAGCTGGGCGGGGCGTAAACGGATGCTCTGGGACATGAAGGTGACCCCTCAAAGGATTAGACCCAGATTAAGGCCTGACTGGCCTGTAACACCAGAGGCCGAAGAAATATTTTTCGGCCCCGATTGCGTCCGCTTGAGAAGCGGTTGATAGTGGCAGTTATGGCAAACCAGCAGGATGCACCATGAGTAAGCTGAGAATCATCGTCGACAAGAAAGAAGACTGGCAGGCGTTCTACCCGGCAGAAGAGCTGATGAGCGCACATGAATATCTGGCCCAGGGCACCCGCAAGGAATCAACGCCGGTGCAGATTATCAATCTGTGCCAAAACTACCGTTACCTGAGCTATGGCTACTACACCTCGCTATTGGCTGAAGCCCGTGGGCACAAGGTGATTCCATCGATCCAGACCATTAACGACCTGGGACGCAAATCCGTCTATGGGCTGGGCATGAAAGACCTTAATACGCTGTTGGGAAAACTGGTCGACAAACATGCAGGTCTGCGCGAACAGCTTGAGGCCGAACAGTGCCTGAAGGTCACGCTGTGCTTCGGCCATACCCTCTTCGCTCCGCTGCAGGATCTGGCCCGGCAGATTTTCGAACAGTTTCCCTGTCCGATCCTGCATCTGACCTTCCGCAAGGATGCGGCCTGGGAAATCGAAACGGTCAAGGCAGGCAACCTGACCCTGTTGACCGAAGAGGAGGAAGACCTCTTTGCCACGGCCATCGACATGTTCAGCCGCAAGCTCTGGCGCAAACCGGCCGCCCGCAAGAAGTACCGGTATGACTTGGCGATTCTGGTCGACCATGACGAGCAGCTGCCGCCCTCCGACCCCATGGCACTCAAGCATTTCATCCGGGCCGGGCGCCAGCTGGGTATTGATGTCAGCCTGATCGGCAAGAAGGACTACGGTCACCTGGCCGAATATGATGGCCTGTTCATCCGTGAAACCACGTCGATCAGCAACCACACCTATCGTTTTGCCAAAAAGGCAGAACATGAAGGACTGGTCGTATTCGACGATCCGACCTCAATCCTGCGCTGCTGCAACAAGGTATACCTGGCCGACCTGCTCGCCGCCAACGGTGTGGCCACACCCGAGACCCACCTGCTGTACAAAGGTAACCGCAAGGAACTGACCTTGCTGGCACGCTCGTTAAGTTACCCGCGGGTGCTGAAGATTCCTGATGGGGCATTCTCCAAAGGCGTTGTTAAAGTAGGCTCTCCCGAAGAACTGATCCAGCAAGCGGAAGCGTACTTCAAGCAATCCGCTATCGTGCTGGTGCAGGAATTCATGTACACCGAGTACGACTGGCGGATCGGCATCCTGAACAACAAACCGCTGTACGCCTGCAAATACATGATGACCCGTGGCCATTGGCAGATCTACAACCACAGCAGCGGCGAGGCAGAGTCCGGCGATTTTGAAACCCTGCCAATCCATGAAGTGCCGCCCAAAGTGCTGAAAACGGCACTTAAGGCAACCAAGCTGATCGGAGACGGGTTGTACGGCGTGGACCTGAAACAGACCGGCGACAAGGTGGTGATTATTGAAGTTAATGATAACCCCAGTATCGATTCCGGGGTTGAAGATCTGTATCTGCAGACCAGCCTGTACCGCATGATCATGGAAGAATTTCTGCGCCGCATGGAGCGACGGCGACTGGGGATCGGCCATTAGCAGTGGCAACACCGGAGCGGGTTATCGTGCGACAGTCCGCCCTGTTCACATAACTGTAACGGCCCACCGGTTATGATCAACATTTACCGCTAGTCCGTGATCAATTATGACCGCTGCACACGACCGCTCCTTTTTTGCCATATTGCTGATTTTCCTGCGTCTGGGCCTGACCAGTTTCGGCGGCCCGGCCGCCCACCTTGGCTATTTTCGCGAAGAGTTCGTTAACCGGCGACGCTGGCTCAATGACCAGAACTATGCTGATCTGGTGGCGCTATGCCAATTCTTGCCAGGGCCGGCCAGCAGTCAGGTCGGGCTGGCACTCGGCCTGTCACGGGGCGGTTTCAAAGGCGCTCTGGCTGCCTGGTGCGGCTTTACTCTGCCCAGCGCAGTAGCCTTGATTTTGGTAGCCTACGGGGTGATGAGCCCCGACACCGGACTGCACGCAGGCATTATTCAGGGGCTGAAACTGGTCGCCGTCGCCGTGGTGGCTCAGGCCGTATGGGGAATGGGGCTGTCAATGTGCCGAGGCACCGCCAAGGTCACATTGATGGCGCTGGCCTGTTGTGCACTGCTGCTGGCCCCCAGCATCTGGTTGCAGCCACTGGTGCTGGTAATGGCCGGTATCGCCGGAACCTTCTTGTTCGGCACAGCGGCTACCGACGGTCACGTCCATCTTCCGGTTCGTGTATCGCGTCGGGTCGGCGGCGTGCTATTGACCCTGTTTACTCTGTTGCTGGCAGGTTTGCCGCTGGCTACAGCAACGCTTTCAACGCCGATACTGGAGCTGTTCGACCTGTTCTATCGTGCGGGCGCACTGGTGTTCGGGGGTGGTCACGTGGTGCTGCCGTTGCTGCAGGCCGAGACCGTAACGACCGGCCACATCAGTAAAGATCTGTTCCTCGCCGGTTATGGTGCCGCCCAAGCGGTACCCGGCCCGCTGTTTACCTTTGCCGCATATCTGGGCACCGCCATGCAACCGTTGCCCGGCTGGACCGGTGGCCTGATCGCACTGGTGGCCATTTTCACTCCGTCATTTCTGCTGGTCGCAGGTGTTCTGCCGTTCTGGAACCTGTTACGCCAGAACACACACATTCGCTCAGCCCTTGTCGGCATCAATGCGGCTGTGGTCGGGCTGTTGCTGGCGGCATTGTATGACCCGATCTGGACCAGCAGCGTCCATTCAACGCTCGACTTTGCCCTAGTGCTGTTGGCGTTTGTGGCGCTGCAGGTGTGGAAGCTGCCAGTGTGGCTGCTGGTACCGGTGTTTGCGTTCGGCGGCCTGCTGGCTTGAGCCGAGCGAGCAGACCCGCTGTACACCGCTGAATCATCCGGCGCAGGGCTACTGCACGCAGCACCCGACTGCGCCGGTGATAACGTGCCTGATCAATACTGCCATCCTGGCGACGATGAATTTTGCGTGTTGTGGCATCAATACTGGCGATCATCATCAAGCCCTCCCATAAGTTCTGATGACAGCTTAAGTCCCCTTTTGTATTATGAATAACGATTAATTCAGATCATTCCAATCGTCATTCACGATGGATCATTGCCATGCCACAACCCAATCTGAGTACCGAGCTGCTCCGCACCTTCACCGCTGTTGTCGATGAAGGCGGCTTTATCCGTGCCGCCGCACGCCTGCACAAGACCCAGTCCACCGTCAGTCAGCAGATCCGGCGACTGGAGCAGGAGCTGGGCGTAGAGCTGTTTCGCAGCGAAGGACGTAAACGCGTCCTGACACCCTCTGGCGAAACGATGCTCGGGTATGCCCGGCAAATGCTGAGCCTGCAGGAGGATGCATTGGCGGCGATTACTGAACAGAGCGCCGAGGGGGAGTTGCGGATAGGGGTATCACTGTCACTGACGGAAAGCATGCTGCCGTCCATACTGGCACGTTTCAAACGTCACAATCCGGGTATCCGGCTTAATGTACAGACCGACTACAGCAACAGCGTCTGTCAGGATTACGACAACGAACAATATGATCTGGCGTTGATTCTGCGCCGTGACCGCAGCCAGGTCAAAGGGGAGCTGCTGGGTTATGAACCCCTGATCTGGATCGGCCCCGCCGGTTACCAATGGTCAAAGAACCGGCCCTTGCCGCTGGTCCTGCTCAATGTACCTTGCCTGTTTCGTGAAGCCACGCTGAGCGCACTGGACAGTACCGCCATCAGCTGGCGCACCGTTTACTCCACCACCAGTTTTACCAGCCTGATGGCCGCCGTACGGGCGGGCCTTGGCGTCACGGTTCGCACCCAGGGCGCGCTGGCAGACGGCACCGAGAATATTGGCTCACGTCTGGGGTTACCGGAACTGCCTCCGGTGTATATCGAGCTGCGCTATCACCCGCATACCCCCGGTTGCGAACAGTTGGCCCAATTGATCCGCCACGAGCCTTTGCAAGCCTGGTAGATCATCGGGTGCCGGTTGATACGCCCCGTTCCATCACTCGACGCAGCACAAAACTGGAATGCACCCCGCTCACTCCGTCGATACGGGTAATTTTGTGCAGCAGCAGGTCATGATAGGCATCCATATCTTCGACCAGCACCCGCAACTGGTAGTCTGCATCCTGACCGGTGATGATCAGACACTCCAGTACTTGCGGGAACGTCTCGATCTGGCGCTCGAAGTTCTCGAACCGCTCCGGGGTATGCCGGTCCATGGAAATGTGCAGCAACACCATCAGATTGAGACCCAACCGCTTGGCATCAATCAGTGCTCGATAACCAGTGATCAGGCCATTTTCCTCCAGTGATTTCACCCTGCGCAGGCAGGGAGACGGCGACAACCCTATACGGTCAGCCAACTCCTGGTTACTGATGCGGCCCTGACGTTGCAAAATATCGAGAATGGCATGATCGTAGCGATCCAGTGTTGGCAAAATCTTATCGTTAGACATAATATTGCTCAAATAATTAAAAATACGATTTTAATTGCCAAAAATAGCGCAAATGGTGGCAAATTGGCAATCCTATAACCGCATACTTGTTTTAAGATATCTCCATCTTGAAAGTTAAGGCTCGCTGCAGATGCCAGGCAGCTTTACCCAAGTCGCCAACGGCAGTAGCAATCCCTACCCGGGGTTCGACTCAGCGGCCACCCTCACAACATGGAGTGCAACATCATGGCAAGTGCCAACTACAACCATCGCAAGTATCAGCCGGTCGAACCCATCACCGGCTTTACCCGTACCTGGCCCGATCGTCAGGTGACCGAGGCTCCTATCTGGGCCAGTGTCGACCTGCGTGATGGTAATCAGGCTCTGCTGGAGCCGATGAATGTGGCCCAGAAGCAGCGCCTGTGGCACCTGCTGGTGAAGCTCGGCATCAAGGAAATCGAGGTCGGCTTCCCATCCGCCAGCCAGCCCGATTACGACTTTACCCGCTGGTTGATCGAAGAAAATCAGATCCCTGACGATGTGCGCATTCAGGTATTGGTGCAGGCCCGTGAAGAACTGATCGCCAAAACCTTCGAAGCCCTGAAAGGCGTCAAACAGGCGGTGGTTCACGTCTACAACTCCACCTCCCGCATCCAGCGTGAGCGCGTGTTCGGCATGGGCCGGGACGAAATCAAGGCCATTGCCGTGCGCGGCGCTACCTGGGTGAAACAGTACGCCGACCAGAACCCGGACACCGACTGGACGTTTGAATATTCACCGGAAAGCTTCACCAGCACCGAAGTGGATTACTCCGTTGAAGTCTGCGAGGCGGTGATGGACGCTTGGCAGCCGACCCCGGAAAAACGCTGTATTCTCAACTTGCCGACTACCGTTGAAGTCGGGCCGGCCAGCCATTTCGCGGATCAGGTGGAGTATTTTTGCCAGCATCTGAGCCGTCGTGAAAGCGCCATTATCTCCGTGCACACTCACAACGACCGTGGCGGTGCCGTCGCTTCGGCCGAGCTGGCCCTGATGGCCGGTGCCGACCGCGTCGAAGGCACCCTGCTCGGTAACGGCGAGCGTACCGGCAATATGGATATCGTCACCTTGGCAATCAATCTGTATAGCCAGGGCATCGACCCACAGCTGGATCTGTCCAACCCGGACGAAATCATCCAGACCTGCACCGAATGTACCGGTTTGCCGATTCACCCGCGTCACCCCTGGATCGGCGAACTAGTTTACACCGCATTCTCCGGCAGTCATCAGGACGCAATCCGCAAATCGCTCAAGCAGCAGCAGGATGACGAGCCCTGGCAAGTGGCCTACCTGCCGATCGACCCGACCGATCTGGGCCGTGACTATCAGGCCGTGATCCGGGTCAACAGTCAGTCCGGCAAGGGCGGCATGACCTTCCTGCTGGAACGCGATTTCGGCATCAGCATTCCGCGCTGGATGCAGCTTGAGCTGGCACCGATGGTGCAGAAGATCAGCGAAACGCGCGGCGGCGAACTTGATAGCCAGGTGATCCACGATCTGCTGGTAAACCACTTCGTGCAAGACAAGACACCGGTCAGCCTTGATGGTTACCGTATCGAGCGCAGCGGCACGGCTGAAACGCTGGCCGCCGATATTCAGGTCGAGGGCGAAGCCGTCAGTCTGGCCGGTAACGGCAAAGGCGCCATGGCTGCCTTCATTGATGCCTGGCAGGCTCGTACCGGCCTGAGCATTCATGTGGTCGACTATGCCGAACATGCCATGGGCGAAGGCTCAGATGTTGCCGCAGCCGCCTATGTACAGCTGAACGTGGAAGGTCAGCGCGTCAGTGGCATGGCTGTCGATGCCGACACGGTCAGCGCCTCGTTGAAAGCGGTCGTCTCTGGCCTGAACCGCTCAGGCAAGGCAAGTCAAATCGCCGCGAACACGCAAACCACCAACGCCTGATCCCCCAAGGGCACCGGACAACCGGTGCCCTGTCTGCCGATAAACCCGCATATACGGTTCACCTGACCGACCCATCACATTAAACACCTGTTCACTTTTTACCCTCCTGCACCTTCACTCCGCAGTATAAACTGGGCTAACCTTACCTGATTGTACAAAGACCACTGCATTCGAGCTGCCAGCAACACGGTTGGTGTGACTTCGGCATTGTGCCTATCAGACAGGGAACGATCTGTGACAGTCATCTTACGCACACTTTTATCCACCCTTTTGCTGCTCCTGGCATTAATTACCCCAGCCTCAGCCACGGTGAAGCTCAGCACGGCAGGACAGTTACTCGTCGCCGACGGCAAGGTTATCGAAGTTGCCGTGATGTATGATTTCGTTCCTTTCTCTTATGTTGAAGACGGTGTCCACAAGGGCTTTGTTGCTGACTTGCTGACGCTGATCGAAGCCAAGACCGGTGCCCGCTTGAAAGCCCGCGTAGGCGAATGGGGTGACAATCTGGAACGCTTGCGGCAGAAACAGGTTGATGTCATAGCCGACGTTTCCTTCAAGCCCGAACGCACATCATTCGTCCTGTATACCACCCCCTATTTTGAAATCCCCACTGTCGTCTTCACTGACAAGGCATTCGGCAACTACCGCAGTCCCGCGGACTTGTCCGGCAAGCATGTTGGCGTTCTACGTAACATTTTCTATATCCGTGAACTGCGCAAACGCCAGGACATTCGCATCAGTGAATATGACGATTATCAAACCCTGACCCGAGCACTGGCATTCGGGGAGATCGACGCGGCCATCCAGAATTTGACCTCCGGCTATCACTACGCCACCCAGAACGCCTATACCAACATCAAAATGGCTGGCGAGTTTACGCTGGACAATGTGGGCCGTGAAGATCTGCGCTTTGGCGTCCGCACGGATCGCCCGGTGATTCAATCACTGCTGCAAAAAGGTCTCGACAACATCTCGGCCGACGAATGGAAGCAACTGACCAACCGCTGGGTCGGCGTTACCTCAGGTGACTTGGTCGAACGCCGTCAAACCGCCGCACTGACCCCCGAAGAGCGTGAGTTCGTCAAAAATAATCCGGTCATACGTGTACACAACGAGCAGACTTTCGAACCCTACAGCTTCTTTGAGAACGGCCAGCCACTGGGGCACTCGGTGGACTTCATGCGCCTGCTGGCGCAACGAGCCGGGATGGAGATCGAGTTCATCAGCGGCTCCAGCTGGAATGACTATCTGGAGATGCTGCGCACCGGCGAAATTGATGTAATGACTAACATCGTGCGCAGCCCCGAGCGTGAAGCGTTCATGCACTTCACCACACCCTATCTACGCTTGGCACAAGGTATATACCACCGCGAAGATGCCGCTCCGATAAGCACCATGGACGAGTTGAAAGCCAGCGCATTGGCATTACCAGAAGGGTTTTATACCTACGAAGTCCTCGGTCAGCAAAACGGTTTCAGCATACAACCGACTCAGGACAGCCTTGAAGCCTTGATGCGTGTCAGCACCGGTGAAGCAGACGCGACCATCGAAATCATGAGTGTCGCCGAGCATCTGCTGCATAAATATGCGGTACCCGGCGTAGTTGGCTCCAATCCACATCAGGTTATTGCAACCGAGCCCCTGTCGTTACGTCTGGCAGTCACACAAGGAAAACCCATGCTGCACCAGATCCTGCAAAAAGCCATGGATAGCCTGAGCGAGCAGGAAAAACGCCAGCTGCAGCAAAAATGGACCGGACACGGAGCACGCAGCAACAGTTATATCCATCTGACCGGTGAGGAGCTTGCCTGGATGGAATCCCGCGCCGCCATCCGCATCTGTTCAACACAACAACGGCTGCCCTATGAGCATATGACCGATAACAAGACTCATATCGGCCTGTTTGCTGACCTGCTCGATATCATGCGTCATAACGCGGGCCTCACGATCAGGCTCGTTAACGTCAGCAACTTTAATGAGGCCTTGCGCCAACTCAAACGTGGCCAGTGCGATCTGATCTCTCGAGCCCCACCTGCATTGAACGATGCAGACATCAGCCTGAGCCAACCCCTCCTCGACAGTACTCTGGTCATTGCAACCCGATTGGATGAGCTCTATGTACAGGACTTCTCCCAACTGGAGTCCCGCACGTTGGCCGTATTGGAGGGCAGTCATGTGCATCGATATTTGGCATATACCCAGCCCGAACTCAGCCTACACACATACCCAAACATGGATGCCGCCATGACCGCCGTGTCCAGGGGCGAGGCGTTCGGCCTGATCGATACCCTGCCCAGCATCAGCAGCGCCATTGTGACCGGACACCACAGCGAGATCAAAATCTCCGGCGAACTCGTCTCCCAGTATCCCGCGCTACTGGCCACACGCAGTGACGATCTTCTATTGCTGCAAATCATCAATAAGGCAATCCAGTCAATCAACGCCGAGCAGTTTGAAACCATCACTACCCGCTGGATGCGAGCACCCATACTTGCCGAACCGCCCAACTATCGTCTGATGACACAGGCTGCGCTGGCGACACTGATACTGATTGCACTGATGCTGGTCTGGAACCGCAAGCTGGCACGGCTCAACCATCATATTCAGGACAGCCGCAACCAGCTGATGACCGCTCATCAGGAACTCCAGGTCAAAAACCGCATGCTGGAACAACTCTCTACCACCGACCGACTGACCCGCTTGCGCAACCGTCTGTACCTTGAACGCAGTTTCGAACAGCAACTGTACAAGGCTGAACACGATCCTGATTACACATTCAGCCTGTTATTGGTCGATATTGATCATTTCAAACAGGTCAACGACCGCTTTGGTCATGAACAGGGCGACGCAGTTCTGACCGATTTTGCCGCCATTCTCAAGGGCAGCAGCCGTGAGCAGGACATCATTGCCCGCTGGGGCGGTGAAGAGTTCATGCTGATCTGTCCCGCGACCCGTATCGCCGAAGCGGAAGCCCAGGCCAACCATCTACTGCGAGCCATACGACACCACACGTTTGCCGAGGTGGGCACCTGTACCGCCAGTATCGGGGTGGCCACTTGGCAACCGGGTGACAGTTACAAAACCCTGTGCCGCCGCGCCGACCAGGCCCTGTACCAGGCCAAGCGTTCAGGGCGCAACCGGGTATGCCGACAGGAGTACGCCCCTGCCGAAGCGAAATCCAAACCTGCCACCATTTGACCTGCACCAGACACTCTGCTAAAGTCTATGCAATGTATATACATTGTTATTACATTTAGTGCGGCCTGTTTTTTACTTTACGCTTTAGCCATTCCGGCACCGGAGGCATTCAATGAGTGGCAAAAAAAAGAGCAAAGTAAAAAACAGTCAGCTCGTCATTCGTATCAATAATGAAGAACGTGATCGTTTTGTGGAACTGTGTGACGAACTGGATACCAGTGCAGCACGCGAAATACGTCGTTTCATTCGCAGTTTTGTAGCCGAGCATGATTCGGCACAGGAATAACCCCCAACCCATCGGAGATTCTGATAATGTCCAAGCAGCTGAAAGCAAAAGAAGTCAAAAAACTGATCAAAGCCCGTAAAGCCAAGATTGCAAAGCACGAAGGTAAACTGAAAAAGCTGACCAAGCAGCTGAAAGCCGCCAAGTAAGCCAAACGGTTGATACAAAAAAAGACGCCCGCGGGCGTCTTTTTTATTGCATAGTCAGCAGTCAAGCTCGGGGCCGATCAGTCATCATGCCCGTGTATTAATGTTTTGCCCCAGAGGGCTCGACAGGTCTACCGCTGGCGTCACGCTATCGATCAACTGCATCACCTGTTCACCCACCATCTCCATATGGTCTTTGGCCAGGTTATGCGACTTCACCGAGTGGTCGGTTTGTGTCTGCAGGTTGCTCATGGCGGTACTCATGCCAGCAATATTCATCGTCTACCCCTCTGTTATCTCGATCTGTATCTCGATCTATCGGTAGCAGTCTACGCTCATATGCATAGACTACCCTGATACAGCTCACCCTCTCGACACTTACTCGCGGACCAGAATGACCCTGATTGCGTCCAGCTTCAGCTCCATACCCTGCAATGCAGTTTCCATATGTTCGGTATCTGCCTGCAGTGCATCCAACTCCTCCGGTCGAATCATCGGATTGACCTTGGCCAGTGCTGCCAGTCGCTCATATTCGGCGGTACGCTGCTGGTGCAGGCTTTCCAGTGCCTGCTGACGCAATGTATTCAGACGACTGTCCACATTGCGTTCGGCCGCTTTGAGCTGGCCGGCAATCTGCTCACGCGCCAAACGTACCATCTTCTGACCAGTCGCACGGCTAACGGTCTGCAGTAACTGGTTCAACGGTTCATGACCGAGAGCAGCTGACAAGTCACGTCCGTCCTGATCGACCAGCATGCGCACGCTACCGGTCGGCAGATAACGCTCCAGCTGCAGATAACGCGGGGCTGTACAGCGCAACTCATACACCAGTTCCAGCAACAGGGTGCCGGCCGGCAGCGGCGGCAGCTTCAGCGTACACACCGTACAGTTGCCCAGCTCACCCGTACTGATCAGCTCCATGGTTCCGGTCAGCAATGGATGCTCCCAGCTCATGAACTGAATATCCTCACGGGACAAGGCACGCTCGCGGCTGAATGTCAGCGTCACGCCCTCTTCCGGCAACCCCGGAATATGGCACAACATATGCTCGCCGGGGTGCAGTACCAAACCATCAGGCCCATGCGGCTGAATGTCGATACCGAAGCGGTCAAACAGTTTTTCCGCAAACGCCTGCAGCTGTTCACTGCCTTCCGCCGCTGCCACTTCGTTCAGCAATTGTGCCGCACGCTGCGGATGACAGCTGCTGATCTCCAACAGTCGGTCACGCCCGCGTGACAGATCCAGCTCCAGATTTTCGCGCGCCTGACGCGTTTCGGTCACCAGCGTTTCAAGCGCAGCCTCGTCTTCCGGTTCACGCAGACATTCAAGCAGCTGCGGTGCAAAGCGACGGTACAGCGCATCACCGACCGCACACACGCGGCTGAACGCATCAAGACCTTCATCGTACCAACGCAACAACACCGCTGCGGTACCGCCTTCATAGACCGGTACATGAATCTGGATATCTTCACGCTGACCAATACGGTCCAGACGACCGATACGCTGTTCCAGCAGGTCTGGCGTTAACGGCAGATCGAACAGCACCAAATGATGGGCAAACTGGAAGTTGCGCCCTTCACTGCCGATCTCGGAACAGACCAGCACCTGGGCACCCTGTTCTTCTTCAGCAAAGTAGGCCGCCGCACGGTCACGGTTCACCAGGCTCATGCCTTCATGGAACACCGCCGAACGCACCCCTTCACGCAGATTCAGATGATCTTCCAGTGCTACCGCCGTCTCGGCATGAGCACAGATCACCAACACCTTTGTACTGCGGTTCTGTTTCAGCCATGCCACCAGCCACTCGACCCGGGTATCGGCGTCAACCCAGTCAGCGCCAATGATTCTCTCCGGATGCAGCCAGGCTTCCGGTGCCACTTCTTCGTCGAACAGCGCAAGTTCCGGCGGCATTTCCAGCCATTGGGTCTGCAACTGGCGCTGCGGGAAACCTGCAACCGTATCGCGAGTGTTGCGGAACAGCACGCGTCCGGTCCCCTGACGGTCAATCAGCTGACGAATCAGTTCATGGAGCGCCTCCGGCTGTGCAGTCGCCTCCAATGCCAGCCAGCGTGTCACCGCATCATCACCCAACCGCTCGGCCAGTGCCGACTGCAAGGTCGCATCGGCTCGCAGCACGTCGCTGCCATCATCACTCAATAGCGGCTCGATCAGAGCATTGAGTTGCAGGTAAGCATGCTCTTCATCCAGGAACTGCTGCAAATCAGGGTAACGTGCCGGGTCCAGCAAACGCAGGCGAGCAAAATGCCCCTCTGGCCCCAGCTGTTCGGGGGTCGCCGTCAGCAACAGGAGGCCCGGTGTCGTCTGCGCCAATGTTTCGATACAGCGATATGCATGGCTGGGCGCTTCCGCACTCCAGCCAAGGTGATGGGCTTCATCCACGACCAGCATATCCCACCCTGCGGCCTCGGCCTGGACCTGACGGGCCTCAGAACGGGTCAGCAACGACAGCGGGCAGATCACCAGCTGGCTGCTTTCAAACGGATTATCCTGACCACTGGCTTCAATATCGGCGCAGCGAGCTTCATCCAGCAGGGTGAACATCAGGTTGAAGCGGCGCAGCATCTCCACCAGCCACTGGTGTATCAAGGTATCCGGCACCACCACCAACACGCGTCGAGCGCGACCGCTGATCAGACGCTGGTGCATCACCAGGCCGGCTTCGATGGTTTTACCCAGCCCCACCTCATCCGCCAGCAAGGCACGCGGTGCCATGCGGCCACTCAATTCACCGGCAATATAGAACTGGTGCGGCAACAGCTGGACGCGCGCGCCGAGCAGGCCGTAGGCAGCCGATGCACGCAGACGATGTTGATGATCCAATGAAGCTACACGCAGTTTGAACAGGCCATTACGGTCAATCTGACCGGCGAACAAACGTTCCTGAGGGCGGCTGAAGTGAACCGCACTGTCTAACTCCAGCTCAGGCAGGATAATCTCCTCACCCTCGGCATTCACTCCACTGTAGATGAAGCAATCGTTGTGTTCGAAGCGTTCGACCACTTCCATCTCGTCACCGAGCAGGTTGCAGACCTTGTCACCCGGCTCATAGGCAACCCGACTCAACGGCGCATTATCGGCGGCATAGGTGCGTGTCTCTTCTGCCGCTGGAAAGCGGATCTCGACACGACGGTTTGAGTATTCAACGACGATACCGAGGCCAAGCTCAGCTTCACTGTTACTGATCCAACGTTGTCCGGGTACGAATGGCACTTGTGACAAAATCTGACTCCCTTTAATACAGGGCGGCAATTTTAGGCGTTAAGCCCTCAAGACTCAAAGCCTTACACGCCTGTTATGCATATTCAGCCCGAATTTGTGCAATTCGTTCCTTGAGTTCGGGCAAGAGTTCCTGTTCAAACCATGGATTGCGTTGCAACCAGATATTATTGCGCGGGCTGGGGTGCGGCAAAGGGATATTTTCAGGCGCATAGTCACGCCAGTGCCGGACCCTGTCGGTCAGATTGGGCCCCTTGCCCAAATGCCATTCCTGCGCATAGCGTCCTACCAGCAACGTCAGTTTGATGTTCGGCAGCAGGTCCAGCAACGGCTGACGCCAGGCACGTGCGCACTCCGGCCGCGGCGGATTGTCGCCGGATTTGCCTCGGCCCGGATAACAAAATCCCATCGGCAGAATAGCTACCCGTTCAGGATCATAAAACTCATCTCGACTCATCCCCAGCCAGTCACGCAAACGCTCCCCGCTGGGATCATTGAACGGAATGCCGGTGTCATGGACTTTCACCCCCGGTGCCTGCCCCACAATCAGCAAACGCGCACTGGAGGCAGCCTGCACCACCGGGCGCGGACCCAATGGCAGGTAGTCGGCACAGAGGCGGCAAGCACGCACCTGTTCCAGTAACTCTGCCAGCGCCGTCACAATGCACCTTCTGCCTGCAAGGTATCGTGGATGCCTTCGGCCAGTGCTCGATAGCCCTGTGCATTGAGATGAACGGCATCGGATTTCATGGCGGAGTCACGCAGCAGACCGGATAACAGACCTTTAATAAAGACCAGATCATGGCGTTGTGCCAGTTCGGCATACAGAGGAGCGGCATCCGAAAACAGTTTTTTCTCCGGCACACCCAACAACACTACCTGCACCCCCTGCGCCCTGGCCATTGAGATCATGGCATCCAAGTTGCGCTCCAGATCGGTCGCGGGCCGGTTGCGTAGAATATCGTTACCGCCATGCAGCAAAATCAGCAGGTCCGGCTGTACACTGGCCAACTCCTCGGCCAACCGGTCTCGCCCCAGCGCCGATACTTCACCGGACACCCCCGAAGCCACCACCTGCCGACCTGACAGCTGGCTGAGTACCTGCGGATAACTGTGTTCAGCCGCAGCACCCACTCCGACCGTCAGGCTGTCACCAAATGCCAGAATGACCGCATTGTCATGCAACGGCTCCAGCCGATGATCACTGCAGCCTTGCAGTGCCATGAACATCAGCAAAAGTACCGACTGTACGATTCGTTTCACCATATGCACCTTGAATATCACCAGAAATCCGCCATGAAAGCCGCGATGGTCAGGCCAAAAATCAGTATCCCGGCCGACTTGAACAATACTGGCAACCACAGCACCCAAGCTGGCGGTATACGCCGCTGCAGGGTGTATGCAGCAGGATCGGGGCGATAGCTGATACCGGTAATGCTGCACAGCGTTGCCATTAATGACTCCACCTCCTGCTGTCCCTGAATGCCGTCTCCCAAGCGCACCCGTTGGCCATCGTGCATATATGCATCAATGGCATAATCCAATTCGGAGTCCACACCCTGTCCGGTGCGACCGACAACCCGCTCCGCCAGCCCCTCAACGTCATCAACGGCGATTCTGCGCTGTTTGCTCAGGAACAGAAAATGCCGCGTGGTTACCAGTTCCTGCGAACCGGCCTCCAGCCGCAGGCTGTTGCAGCGCATATAAAAGCCACTCAACAGCAGCGCAGGGCTGAACAAACCAAACCCCAGCAGGATCATGCCCTGCACCATCAATGCAAAATAGCTGGGGCGCTGCGAGTTCAATTCATCCCACACGTTATACGCCATGAAAGCAGCAACGCCGGTAAACACTAACCCGATTATCATAAGTATCCAGGCGGTCTTGCCACTGCGTCCAGCCGGAAAATCGATGCTCAGGGTACTAGTGTCGACCACCGCCTGCTGCCAGGAACGCGGCGACTCCTGCGCCGCTTCAATCGATTGTTGCCGCTCCCGCTCAGTGAAACGAAAATCAGACGTTTTTTTACGTGCCTCGGCACTGACCGGCACGGGAAAGGTGGCATCAAAGCCACTGTCGGGAACTTCGACATGCACTGCCCACCAGCATTGACGGCGACCTTGGTCAAAGCTGCTGGGGGGCTGCTGCTCAGACAGCGGCGCACAAAACTCGATACGGGTACCCTTGATCGAACGCATCCGTCTGAACACTGCCGGTGACTGCCAGAGCAGTTGATCGTTTACGCTGGCATTCTTGCCCGTGGTCACCACCCGCCGCATACAGTTAATGGTGATCTTTACATCCACATCAGACGGCAGATCCAACGGGATTGTCAGGCTACCACCCAACTCACCATCAAGGGCCGCCGGCACCGGGTCCAGGGTCATGACCAACGCTCGCTGCTGACGCCAGCGCACGTACTCACGCAGTACACGAGGGACGCCCAGCAACCCTGTCAACAGCATGACCGGCAACATCAGTAACGGATTAAAATCCGCAAAGCCAGCGGTGATAAAACGTTTGATCGCAGGCTCAAGTACTGACCACTGCTGCACGGTCAATGCCATCATCGTGACTAGATACCCCAGCGTAATACCCGCTGCGGTATAGAAACGGGCATTGACCTGCTCCGGTCGGCTTTGCCCTCGCTGCCAGTCCTTGTTGACAGGCCATGTCGGTTCTTGCATCAAAAACGTATCCCTGAACACTAAAATCTGACAGTCTCGGTGCCTTACAGACACACAAAAAATATAGTTATACTACTGTTTTGCATGCGTGTCCCTCCAAAGACACCCATTATGAATAAGCAAAAAACACCTATGACCGGACCCATTTTGTCCGGTGATATACAACATGCTCGGGACATCAGCTTTTTGCCTATGGACAGTCGCTCTTTACTCACCGCCAACATGCCCGACGCAGGCCTTACAAACATCATTCGTCGTGACCGGCTACTTAACCCGCTCAACGAAACGTCGGCACCCCTCATTACGCTTGCGGCACCGGCAGGGGCTGGCAAAACGACGCTGATTGCCCATTGGCTGGAGTTACAGGCACAGCCGTACATCTGGTTACAGCTCAGCTCCCAAGACAACAACCCGGCTACCTTTTTCGACCGTCTCAGCCATGCCGTTCAACAGAGCACCCCACCACAGCATTGGAACCTGCCTCCCCTGCCGGATAGCGCGGCGCCGTTGCCGGACGCCTTCGGCAACACGCTGTTTTCCGCACTCATTGAACAATCCAATCAGCCTTTGACTCTGGTACTGGATGATTACCATACACTCACGCAGGACGCCTCACTCCACACACTGTTGAACGACGTGATACAGACACAGGCATCACCGTTCAGATGCATTTTAATTAGCCGGAACAACGACTACGGGCATTTCATCCGCCTCAAGGCACATCAACAACTATTGCACTTCAGCGGGCCAGACTTGCGTTTCACACGGGATGAAACTCGACAATTTCTGGCGGAAACCACCGATATAGAATTACCCGAAGTCAGCCTGCACAAACTGGATACGCAATTGGGTGGATGGGCCGCTGGACTAAAGCTCATAACCAAGGCTGCAGGGAACAATCTGCTGGCGCAGCTGACGGTTCAACCACCCGCTGCACAGAGCTCGCTTCATGGCTGGCAGACGGATATCCATGCCTATTTTGCCAAAGAGGTCATGGCTGGTTTGAGCAATCAGGAAATCAAGCTGCTGCTGATCACCTCATTTACCCCGTTCACGAATGCACCCATTGCTGTCAGCCTGAGTAAGCTGACTGATGCAGGCCAACTCCTCACCTCGCTGCACGGCCGCAATCTATTTATTGAACATATTTCAGATACAAACACGGCCTACCAGTATCACCCGCTGTTTCACGACTACTTACAGCATGAAGCCCGACACCGGTTCACACAACGGCAATACAGGGCACTGGGACTACGCTCGGCACGTCAACTGAATGCTCACGGATTTCCTGAGCACGCCATTGATCTGTTCCTGAGCTTGAAAGCCTACCGACAAGCCCGTACTGCCATTAAACAGCATGCAAACAAACTCATTACAGAAGGGCAGGTCCGCAGGGTTTCTCAGTGGCTTGCCCAAATCCCGACTCAACTGGTCATAGAAGACCCTTTGACCCTGCTGTTACTCGGGCAGTGCTGCTTACTAACCAACTCTGACGGCGCGCTCGACTCCTTGCTAGCCACCGCAGATACATTTTTACACCAGGAAATGTACGCAGCCGCCATCCAAGCCTACGGTAAATATTTGCAAGCCGTCACGATATCAGGCATCGATTATCGCGCGGTCGATACCTGCATGATCAAGCTGGATCCATTACTGCCAAACAACGACCCACAGATTCAGGCTGCCTTGGCTGAAATAGCCAGCACGGTCTTGTTCGCTCTCAGTTTTCGCGACATGAAACATCCGTCGCTACCCACTTGGAGAGCCCTGGCCGAGTCTTCACTTCATACGCAGACTGACGCCACTCTGCTATTAAGCAACTGCAACCAGCTCATGATGTTTTATCTCCATGCCGGTGAGATGCTACATATCTGCAGAATCATGGAGACTCTGGTGTCTCCCCTGCGCAGCAAAACAGCATCCAATCCCGCCCTGCATCTGCAAACACTGGTCATCGAAGTGTATTACAGAGGCCATGTCATACAAGATGTACAAAGGGCAAAGACATTGGCCCAGCAAGGCATTGCCCTGGGCCAGAAAACCGGCATTACCCTCTATGAATTCTGGTTCAGATACATGTTAGTCGTGATCGCCATTTGTCAAAATGACCTGTCACTTGCCGAAGCTGAAATTAACGACCTGCAAGCTAACATTATGATGTTTGGGGGCAGTAGACGCGCTGACATATTTCATTTGAGAGGCTTTCTCGCATTGGCCCGGCAAGACTGGGGACGCGCCCGTGCAGACCTCCAGCAAGCCCAGAACATATTTAAAAGTGCTCACACTCCCTATTCGGAACACTGGACCGGGCTGATGCTGGCCGTAGCCCATTATGGGTTGGGCGAAACGGATCAATGCCGCAGCCATATCATGCATACAACCCGCATGGGATGGCTGGGTTCTACGCATCTGCAATACCACTGCCTGACGCTCTCCGCCTGGGTAGAACTCAACACCGACAACCCAGAAACGGGACTCAACCTGCTTGAACAGGTTTTCACTCTCGCCCGCAAGCAACAGATGACATTTATTCCCATGATTGGCCAGCAGCCTTTTATTCAACTGTGCCAACATGCATTGGATGCCGGGATCGAAACGCCCTTTATTCAGCGTGTCATTCTGGGCAACAATCTGTCGTTAGAGGGTGCGTCACGATGGAATTTATCCTGGCCCAGAGAGCTGCGTATTTATACGTTAACGTCGTTCCAGATTGTTGATCATAGATCCGAGCCACCGGCCATCATTGAACTGCAAACAAAGCCGCTCATGCTACTCAAAGCCATTATTGCTTTTGGCGGGACAGACATCCCCATACGGACACTGTGTGATGCACTCTGGACAGATACTGAAGGTGATGCCGCTTTGCGTGCATTCAAGGTCAACTTGCACCGACTACGCAAAGGACTGGGTAGCGAAAACTGTATTGAAATAAAGAATAATAAGGTGTCTCTCGCTGCAACCTGCTGGGTAGACGCATTAATATTTTGGAAGAGTATGCCGCTCGGCACGACTCACTGCACACAGCAACTGCGTACACTGGTCCAATTATACCAAGCCCGCTTTTTGGAAGGTGATGCACCCATTCCCTGGATCAAACATGCACGTGAACGCATACACCAGAATTATCTGCGCTTGCTGGAACATCTTGGCCAAGTTTTAATGCAACACGATCAAATAGGTGATGCCATCATCTATTTTGAAGAGGCATTACTGGCCGACCCATTAGAGGAAGACTATTACTGCAACTTGATGCAATGCTACAGCCAACTCCAACGTCCAGATCGAGTAGCCAAAACATTTCACCGTTATTGCACAGCGTATCGCGACCACTTGGGCATACAACCCTCCCCCCGGGCCAAGGCTCTTCATGAACGACTCTTAAAAGCAACACTTTAACCCTGACCGGAGCCCTGCTCCGGTTTTTTTCATTTTCTTTCGTTTCAGCCCCGTTTTGTATCCTTTTTGTATCCTCCTCGGCATTACCCTGTCCGTCTTTATATCTGTTGA
>NZ_PYGI01000013.1 GCF_003014615.1 Marinobacterium halophilum
GGCCCAGGAACTTTTCCTTACGGGTCTGACGGCGCTTGTTGCTGAACTCGCTGTCCGCGAATGTAAGTTGCTGATCCATCTCTGCGTCCTCAATCATGTGCAGCCAGCATTATCCCATGCGGCGGACTTGATCACGCCTTCCCTAGGCTTATGGCGGCAATCTAGGAATAACTATGCCTTATATGAGAATAAATATTATTATCTGCCAGCAAGTGCATAGTGTCTGAATTTTTATAATACGATCAACGTATTAAAATAGATTTAAACGCTAATAAAAAGGCCGCATTAAATAATTAAGCGGACTTTTCGTCGGTTTTAATCTGCTTTATGAGGTTGGCGCTTTGTTTAGAAACGTTTTACTCATAAAAAACAATGGAACTACAGTAAAGGTAAGGTAGTAGGGTATTGTATACAGGCTTATATCTCTTGAGAGCAAAGCGTTTTCGGTATCAGGAATCATTAGGTTAATTTTAATGAATGATATGATAAATAATGCTATAGCGGATATGACCACATACATAGCAACTATGCGCTTGGATTTAAATGTAAGTAATATCATGGTCGAAATTAAGCCAAATGCCGATAAACCACCTGCGCAATATAAACTTTCCATACCTATATCAGTTGGAGTTGCTGACACAATATTAGCATCCAGACTTGATAGAAATGCGTCATACCCGAATAGGGGAATCAATGAAAGTAATGTTCCCACGATAAATGCTATAGCTAATTTCTTCATTGCCAATACCCGAACCTAAGAAAGTCTGTTAAAAATTACTTCACTAATTCCAGAATCATTCGTTTTTTTTCGACAGGGTCCAGAACCTGTGAAAGGTTTCCTGTAGCGCTATCATAGACTGCAACGGCTACGGGGTAAGCGCCATTACCTGGCATTGAGAATGTAATGCTGGCATTCCCGAAAAGCTTTACGTCTGGTATAGGGTCTGCTCCATAGGCGAACAGCTGGCCCAATCTGCCAAGGTAATAATCCTTTGATAGTGCTTTTCCAAGCTCGTTATTGACGTTCAGGTCACCAACAGGCTTTAGGTAGTTTCGGCTACCTATATAGCGGGTAATGACCCGCTCCTCGCCTGTTGGTTGCGTAGTAACCCTATCACCACCACTCAAGAAATTTTGCAAAATTTGTAGCCCAGATAATGGTTTGTTTAGCTTTTCATCATCAAAATAAACATCCTGAGAGTGGCATATGCCGTATACGCGTCGATACACTTGCGTTGAAACGCTTAATTTATGAATACCTGATACATGAAGGGATTCGATGATAATAAGATTATCATCCGATGGGGTACACATTTGAACTTCCATGTTTCACTCCGTTATATATCTATATTTTTAAAATATGTTCCATATTGGATACATATATTATTTTATATGATATTTATTTTATAGGAAGAATTTAGCTTTTCAACAATGTACAAGGGATTAATTTCGTTGAAAGAAATAGGGTGTTAGTGTCGCTTATAGTTATCAATAATGAATTAAAATTCTAATATTCTGTTATTAACCCAGCGGCAATGTAGGGCGTACCGCTCGCTGTCCCCACCTTCATGCCTAGTCTTGTCGGACGTTGCTTTTTTCCTGTGTCACGTTGACGATTGACTGCATATATCTATCTGGTATTCAGGCAAGGAGGCAGGTGGCATGTCGTACACTCTGACGGGATTTGAAGGTAAGGTTGCAGTAGTGACCGGCGCGGGCCGTATGCGCAGTATTGGACGGCCGATTGCGTTGGCATTGGCGCAGGCAGGATGTGATGTCGTTTTGACTGGTACCGGTCGTCGGTAGAGGATTATCCCGAAGATGAGCGTGCAGCGAACTGGCGTGATATCGAATCGGTTGCGGATGAAATTCGTCAGCTGGACCGTCGTGCCTTGCCGGTGGTGTCTGATGTCAGCGATCCCGAGGCGGTCGAGGCGTTGATTTTGCGTGTCGCCGAAGAGTTCGGACGTGTGGATTTTCTGGTGAATAATGCAGGCGCTATGCGTGGGGGAGACCGTGTGCCGGTCACCGAATTGTCACTGGAGACGTGGCAGCGGGTGATGGATACGAACCTGAACGGGACGTTTTATATGTCGCGCGCCTTTGCCAAGCACATGAGCGAGCAGGGCGAGGGCGGTGCGATCATCAATATTTCGTCGCTGGCGGCCCAGCTGCTGGCACCTGATACCAGTGCCTATGCGACTTCAAAAGTGGCGATCAACGGTCTGACGACAATCATGGCACGTGAGCTGGGGCCCAAGAAAATTCGAGTGAATGTGGTGGCCCCCGGTATTATCGATACCAGTCGTCTGGATGACGTGCCGCGGGGCAAGATATGGGATGACATGATTGATGCATTTATCGCCTTGGGGCGGGCCGGCGCTGGTGAAGATATCGCCCATCTGGTGACATTTTTGTGCAGTGATCAGGGGGCATGGATCACTGGGCAAAACATCTATGTCGATGGCGGGCATTGTCCGACGCCCCGGCGTCAGTGATCTGGGCCGTACTCGCGAACTGTCGCTGGGGCGCTGCCAGTGGGTGTCAGCCTGCTGAATGATGCCCTTCACACCGATTGCGGCCGCCTGCTTTTGCCTTGTACAGCGCCTTGTCGGCGGCCTTGAGGGTGTAGGCGGTATCAACTTTTTGATCATTCCAGCCCGCGATGCCAATGGATACGGTAATTTTTCCAATAGGCTCAATCTCGGTATTTTGCACTTTCAGGCGCAGGCGTTCAGCCAGCTCCAGCGCAACCTGTTCGTTGGTGTTGGGCAGGATGATCAAAAACTCTTCTCCCCCCATGCGACACACCTGGTCATCCTTCCGGGTGCAAGCGCGCATCAGCAGTGCCAATGACTTCAGTGCCAGATCGCCACAGTCATGGCCATAAGTGTCATTGACGCGTTTGAAGTGGTCGATATCGATCGCCAGTATGCTGAAGGGGGTGTGCTCATGCTTTAGCAATGTCAGCGTATTTTCGGCTCCGCGACGGTTGCTCAGCCCGGTCAAGGGATCGGTTTGAGCATCCAGTTGCAGTTTACCCATGCGGTTGTGCAGTAGGCTGACACCGATCAGCATGGCGCGTTTGAGTTCTGAGCTTTCAAAATACCAGGAGCGTACATCCTGAATGCGGTTGGGTGAGCCGCTTTCATCCATGCTCTGAGCGCTGTCGGCCAATTGCCATAGAGGTCGTGATATCAGGCGTGCCAGCCACCAGATCAGCAGCAGCGTTATCAAGGCCAGCGGCAGAGTGTGATCCACCACCGTACGCATCAGTGTGTTGAGTGGTGTGAGTGTAGAACTAAGAGGGCTTTGCGCTACCACACCCCAGCCGGCGTTGTTGATGGGAGCATAGCCGGCCAGTATTTCAAGGCCGGTACTGTTGTGGAGGCGACCAGTGCCTGACTTGCCCTGAGTAACAGCATCAATGACCGTGTTGTTATATACGATGTTACCGACTCGATCCGGTTGAGGGTGGTACAGCAAGCGTTTGTTCTGGTCGACGACGTAGATATACGAGCCATCTTGATAGTAATGCTTGCCCAGCAGGTCGTTGAGGATGCTACGTTTTTGCAGGTAAAGTGAGCCGCCAATATAGCCCAGGTATTCACCGGTTGTTGAAAACAATGGTTGTGAAATGGAAACCAACAGGTTGCCAACGGCTGAAATATAGGGTGCGCTTATCAGTGGACGCTGTTCTTTCAATGCTTGTAGAGCACCCGGTGATGCCAGTTGTTCGCCCTGTAATTGGAGGGTATCCGGTGAAGTGGCCAATACCATACCGCTGGCATCGACAATGACAACCGAGTTGAAACTGTCAGTTTGTTTGCGCAGGCGTTCTGCCGTTTGGAACAGCATGCTCTCATCGTGCAGCTGGGAGGTGATTTCCATCGCGCTGTAAGCAAGCTGCTGCTGTGCGGCATCCAGAAAGTTGTCAGTGGAGGCGGCCAGTTTGCTGGCGTAGACAAAATTATTTTCCAGTGCCTGGTCGATCAGTAATTGTCGCTGTACCTTGTAGCTGGCGTACAGGCCGTTGATCAGGGTAATGGCTGCAGTAGCGAAGGCCAGAAGCAGAATGAGTCGTCTCAGATCAAGACGGAAAAAAGCTTTAATCGACACGTAAACACCATCGCATGAACAACATGGGGGCAGCCTAAGAGCGGTATTTCCGGGGATATACGCGTTCCAAGTGTGGCAGCAATTAGCCGTTAAATTACGGGTAATAGAGCGAACGCAGAATATCAGGTCTCGAACGGCCATTAAAGAGCCTGATTTTGTGTGGTTATGGCTGCTTGAGGTTTGTTTTTGGTTGTCAATAATATGGTTAACAATCAGTGTGTCATCATGTGTACATAATGTGCTTCCAATCGAAGGGTGATTAAATGGTGCGGCAGATGAAAGCGTTTTCGAGGCAAGGGCCTGACCACCGTGCCGGGCGTGACGTTACGTTTGTCGATATTCGTCGTCGGTTTGATTTTCGTTGCATACAGTTGGGTCGCTGGGTAACGGCGGCTGAGCGGGACCGAGCCGCAGGCCTTTTTTATGATGCGCTATGCGATCTGATGCAGATCCTGCAGGGCCCTGAATCGCTGATATCCTTGCGTGGTACCTTGGGCTTGCAGTATGGAACAGGTGGTCGACCTGGAGTGTCAGCGCATTACGATCCGGCGCAGCGGACCTTTGCGCTGGCCAAAAATGCAGGCCCTGGCAGCATTGCACATGAATGGTTTCATGCGCTTGATCACTATTTGGCGGACAAGGTATTCATGGACGCGCCATCGGGCATGTTCGCTTCATCGGCGTGGCTGGAAGAGGCGACGCCCGTGGCACACCCGTTGAATGACTATTTTGTGCGCTGTTTGCAGGCGATTTTGTTGGCCCCCGATGGGCAGGCACCCAGTGAGTTGTTCCGGTGCTCGGCTGAGATGGATCGGCGTTTGGGTGTGCATTATTACAGCCGTCCCGAAGAGTTGTGTGCGCGTGCGTTCGAGGCCTTTGTGCAGGACAGTACAATCAAGAATAATTTTCTGGTCAAGGGCACGCTGAAATCCCGGGAGGCTGAAGCAGGGGTATATCCGTTGGCTGAGCAGCGGGTTCGAATTAACAGGGCATTTTGCGACTATTTTTTGCATTTGGGACATGCTTTGAGCAAAACATATCGTTAATACATGAACAATTAGTGGTATTAGCCTAAGTGTTCATTGCTGTTGGCGTCGTGTATCCCTAGAATCGCGGGCTTTTCATTCCACACCAAGAAGAGCTTATGACCGACGTAAATAAATCTGGCTACCAAGGACGGCGTAAGCCACGTGCAGATTTTGCCACACGTGCCGAGTATCTCGATCATGAATTGCAAATTATGGAGCCCAAGCGCTGGCGTCCCAACTTGCCGTTTCGTGATTTCAGCTTTGAGATAGAAGACTGGGTACCGGCCATGGCCGCCACCATCGGTAAAATCGTGATGGTGGCGGCGATTGTCGCTGCTTTTGCAACTGAGTTGGGTCTGTCCCGCGCATTTGTTATTGAAAATGTACGCTATGAACTGCTGATCGCGGCCGTGCTGTTCGTGGTGCTGATTTCAGGCTTCCTCAATCCCAAGGCAAACCTTGCGGGCACTCATGGCCCGTTGATTCCGTTGATTCCGTTGATCGTTGCTTCCGGCGGCCATCCAATGGCATTGGGTCTGATGATCGGCGTGCTTGGTTTTATTTTGGGTATCACCAAGGGCGGCAGCTTACTGGCTAAATTGACCAGTAATGGGGTCTGTGGCGGTCTGTTGCTATACCTTGGGTTTATTGGCATTACCGGTCAGATCAAAAATCTGTTCGCCTGGGCTGAAGGCTTTGATATGGCCTATCTGGCCTTCATTGTCATCATCTGCACCATCCTCATGTATGCCTATCTTGAGCATATCCAGATGCGCTGGCTGGCAGTTCCGCTGGGTGCTGTGCTGGCGGCTGTTGTGTCGTTTGCGTTGGGCGCACCGTTCGAGTTTACCACTGAGCCGGGGATGCCGAATCTGAACCCCGCTTACTGGTGGGGCGAAAGCACGGGGTGGCAGCTGGGCTTGCCTGAATTGCATCATTTCCTGGCGGTCGCGCCGTTTGCGGTTCTGGCGGTTGCCATGTGGTCGCCGGACTTTCTGGGTCATCGTGTGTTTCAGGAGATCAACTATCCGCCCAAGACTGAAAAAGTGCTGATGGACATCGATGACACCATGGTTGCGGCGTCCGCACGTCAGGTAACCGGCAGTCTGTTGGGGGGCGGTAACATCGCTTCGTCCTGGGGTACCTACATTGTACCGGCGGCAATCGCACGTCGTCCGATCGCAGGCGGTGCCATCCTGACGGGCCTGCTCTGTGTTGTAGCCGCCATCTGGGGTTACCCGATGGACCTCGCAATCTGGCAACCGGTACTGAGTGTGGCGCTGATCGTGGGCGTGTACCTGCCGTTGCTGGAAGCTGGCATGCAGATGACCCGTGAAGGTAAAACCACCCAGTCAGCCGCAGTCGTGATCTTCTCCTCGGCGCTGGTCAACCCGGTATTTGGCTGGTCGTTGACGGTCTTGCTGGATAACCTGGGTCTGATCGGCTGTAAAGAACGCGGCAAGGATCTTGGCCACATGGGACGCTGGGTTGTGCCTGGCATCGTGTTCGTTATTCTCTGCCTGCTGATGGCGGGTATCGGTATGTTCCCGGGCTTGCCCCCGCTGCTCGAGTCCTTCCGCGAACTGCACTAAGTTTGCCCTTTCGGGGCCGGCATTCTGCTGGCCCCGCTCGTTTCTGCATCTCACTGTCTCCACTATCCGCAACGGGTCATCGAAATAATTGTTGCTGTTTTTGGACGTTGTGCGAGCCAATTACCATGAAAATGCGTACAATGCGCACCCCTTAAACGGTACGCGTCTACAGCGTGCTGTATTTTCTAATCAATTCCAATCGGCCGGGAGGCCATTATGACCACTACCACTCAGGCAGCGACAGCTGACCGGGAGATGGACTCGCACAATCGATCAATGCTGGCTGGTGTTGATCTCCCCGTGTTTTTCATCAGTGGCGGGGCACTGATACTCTTCGCAGTACTCGCCATGTATGACCTGGAGCTGGTGTCCGGCGGGGTCAATGCAGCGTTCGCTTTCTCCACACAACTGTTCGGTGCCTATTGGCAGATGTTGCTGTTGTGTACATTTTTTATTGGATTAGCACTGGCAATCGGGCGTACCGGTCGTGTGGTCATGGGCGGGCTGACAGCACCGGTCATTTCCACCTTTCAGTGGACCTCCATCATCATGTGTACGCTGCTGGCAGGCGGTGGTGTGTTTTGGGCAGCGGCCGAACCGATGGCTCATTTTCTGTCACCACCGCCACATTTTGCGGCCCAGGGAACGGAAACGAGCACTGCACAGGCGGCTTACCACGCATTGGCGCAAAGCTTCATGCACTGGGGCTTTCTGGCCTGGGCCATTCTTGGCAGCCTGACCGGCATCATTTTCATGCATCTGCATTATGAAAAGGGATTGCCGCTGAAGCCGCGTACACTGCTGTATCCTGTCTTTGGTGAGCGGGTAATGAAGGGGCCTTTTGGTGCCATCGTTGATGCCTGCTGTGTGCTGGCTGTGGTTGCGGGTACTGTTGGCCCTATCGGTTTTCTGGGTTTGCAGGTCAGTTTTGGTCTGGAATTTCTGTTCGGCATTCCCGATACCTATGCGACGCAGGTGTGCGTGTTGATCGGCCTTATCCTGGTATACACGCTGTCTGCCGTAAGTGGTGTGACCCGTGGTATCCAGTTGCTCAGCCGTACCAATGTCATTCTGGCGGTGGCGCTGATGGCCTTTATTCTGCTGGCGGGTCCGACCGGATTTATCATTGATGGCTTCATGCAGGGTTTCGGCATTTACCTGAGCGAATTCATACCGATGGCGACGTTCCGTGCGGACACGGCATGGCTGGATTGGTGGACGGTATTTTTCTGGGGCTGGTTCCTGGGCTATGGACCTTTGATGGCGATGTTCGTTGCGCGCATTTCGCGTGGCCGCACGATTCGTCAGATGGTATTGCTGATCTCTGTGGTTGCGCCGGTGATTACCTGCTTCTGGTTCACCATAGTCGGCGGGACGGGTATCTCGTTTGAACTGGCAAATCCGGGTGTAATCTCCGAGCCGTTCAGCGGGTTCAACCTGCCTGCGGCGCTGATGGCGACTACCTCCGAATTACCGTTGGGTTCAATCGTGTCGGTGTTGTTCCTGATTCTGACCGTGATCTTTGTGGCGACGACAGGCGACTCCATGACTTATGCCGTTTCCATGGTGATGACCGGTACCGACCATCCGCAGACCAGTGTCCGCGTCTTCTGGGGCATCATGATGGGGGTGACGGCGGCAATCCTGATTTCCATCGGCTCGGGTGGCATCTCTGCGCTGCAGTCCTTCATTGTGGTAACGGCTGTGCCAGTGTCACTGGTGTTGTTGCCTTCGTTGTGGGTCGCACCTCGCATCGCCCGTCAGATGGCGCGCGAACAGGGGCTCTGAACCTGTTATCCCGATGGCGCGGATTACCGTAGCCATCGGGACGTTCGATCATTCCGTGCCTTATTACCTTGCCCTGTTTTCAGGTATAATCCGCGCTTGAATTTTAACCAGTGGATTCCTGAAGCGCCCTATGCACACCGACAGCCTCGACAAGCAGATCAAGACCCGCCTCAACAAGCTGCAGAAGCGTCTGCGCCGTGAAGTGGGGCAGGCCATAGCCGCTTTCAACATGATTGAAGATGGCGACAAGGTGATGGTGTGCCTCTCCGGCGGCAAGGACTCCTACGCCATGCTCGATATTCTGCTGAATCTGCAGAAGAGCGCGCCGATCCGTTTTGAGCTGGTGGCGGTCAACCTGGACCAGAAGCAGCCCGGTTTCCCGGAAGAAATACTGCCCAATTATCTTGAGTCGATCGGGGTGCCGTTCCACATTGTCGAACGTGACACCTATTCCATCGTTAAATCGGTGGTGCCGGAAGGCAAAACCACCTGTGCACTCTGCTCGCGCCTGCGTCGCGGCACCCTGTATGGTTTTGCCGATGAGATCGGTGCCAACAAGATCGCGCTGGGCCATCATCGTGACGATATTCTGGAAACCTTCTTCCTCAACATGTTCTATGGCGGCAAGCTGAAGTCGATGCCCCCCAAGCTGGTATCCGACGACGGCAAGAACATGGTCATTCGGCCGTTGGCCTACGCCCGCGAGAAGGATATTGCCGAATATGCCGAGCTGCGCGAATTCCCGATCATTCCCTGTAACCTGTGCGGTTCGCAGGAAAATCTGCAGCGTCAGGTGATCAAGGAGATGTTGCAGGGCTGGGACAAGACCAACCCCGGTCGTATCGAGACCATGTTCCGCGCCCTGTGTAACGTGGTGCCGTCGCACCTGGCAGATCATCAGCTGTTCGACTTCAAGGGGCTGCAGCTTGGCTTTGCGCATGGCATTGTGCCTGGAGCCGACACGATCATGGGGCCGCTGGATGATGATGAAGAGACCGGTGCCAACGGTTCCGGCGTTCAAATGATGGAAAAGATCGACATCCTGTCGCTCTGATCCGCTTGACCTCTTGCTCCCTTTTGCGGATATTCGGGCTTACCCTAATAAACAAGCCGAATAAGAACAACTGGGAGCCATCATGTCTCAATCACTGCTCGACCGTCATGACCACGAAGGTGTGGCCACGCTGACGTTATCCCGCCCTGATGCCTACAACAGCCTGTCCCTGGAATTGATGCAGGCACTGCATTCCGAGCTGGATGCCATTGCTGATGATACCAACGTGCGTTGCGTGGTGATACGCGGTGCCGGCAAGGGGTTTTGTGCCGGGCACGATCTTAAACAGATGCTGGGTGAGGGCGAGGAAGCCTATTACCGTTGTACTTTTGAGACCTGTTCACAGCTGATGCAGCGGATTGTAAGTTTGCCGGTTCCGGTCATCGCCCAGGTACACGGCGTGGCGACAGCGGCCGGTTGCCAGTTGGTCGCCAGTGCCGACTTGGCAATCGCGGCGGATACCGCCCGCTTTGCCACCCCTGGCGTCAATATTGGCCTGTTCTGTTCCACCCCCATGGTTGCCCTGAGTCGTGCCGTTCAGCCCAAGCATGCCATGGAGTTGCTGCTGACCGGTGATCTGATCAATGCGCAGCGCGCCTGCGATATGGGGTTGATCAACCAGCAGGTGCCAGCGGCCGAGCTGGAGCAGGCGGTGGCTACGCTGGCGGCCAAGATTGCATCCAAGTCCCGTCACACCCTTCAGATCGGCAAGCAGGCGTTCTATCGACAGCGCGAGTTGCCGCTGGCCGAAGCCTATGCTGTCTGCAGTGAAGTGATGGTGGACAATATGCAGACCCCAGATGCTCAGGAGGGGATTGACGCCTTTATCGGCAAGCGCACACCGCACTGGCAGCACCGCTGAGAGTACGCGCGGGGCAAATGGCGTTAGAGTGCCATCAAGCCCTGAGTGATCGGAAATAGTGCTGCTGTCAGTGAAATGGCCAGTATCCAGGGCTTGATCCGGTTAACGGGCCAGGCCCGTTCGGAACGCCAGCCCAGATAACTGCCCAGTGCGACACCGGGTAACAGCTTGAGCGCCAGCCACAGGTGGCTACCTGCCAGCTGACCTGCGCTGTACAGCATGGCTAATGAAATCAGTGTGCCCACTAGAAAGAAACCGGCCAGTTCTGCCTTGGCGGCGGCCGGATCATGCTCCTGATACACCAAGGCCATGGGTGGGCCACCAATACCCGTGGCAGTACCGATCAAACCGGAAAAGAAGCCGCCCAGCGTCATGCTGGTTGTTGTGGTACGCAATTTAATCGTCTGCCAACTGAGTAAGGTCGCCAGTAGTAAAGTTGCACCCAGCAACAGACCCAGCAGTGCCTGGCTCATTGCCTGCACCTGTAATGCGCCGCACCATGCGCCGGGTATGCGTGCGGCAATCGCAGGCAAAATACGTTGCCAGCGCAGGGTGCGTACGCCTTGTATCACCATCACCACGGCCAGTGTGAAGCCAACCATCAGGATCGGCACCGGCACATAGGCAGGGTTCAGTTGGTATAGAATGGGAGCCGCCAGCAGGCCGTAGCCGATACCAATGCGAGACTGAACAAAGACGCCAGCGGCGACCACCAGAACGGCCAGCAGTTCGGGAAGTGTATAAAGCATTGACCCGATCCTTAGATGTGGAAAACCCCCGTCAAGGTTAGTGCGAACCTGTCCGGGGGTTTGGTTTAAAATAGATTAATCGAGATGGTACCGGCTTCAGTGGCCGCCGGCATCCGCCCGTGAGCGATCGCTGTTTTCGACCAGGACGGCAGCGCCGATGCGGTTGATTTCCGCCCAGAGCGCCGGGCTGATTTCGATGCCCTGATTGACGCTGTGCTCCTTGTTTATTTCGACCTGTTCGGCATCCAGTAAGCGGGTGTTGCGGTGGTTCAGAGTGGTCGACAGATTAACGCGTGAACTGCAGATGATCGTCAGTGCCTGCTTGTCTTCCGGGCTGGCGCTCAGGCAGGTGGTGGCTTCGCTATAGCTCGGGTAGCGCTCGCCAGCCTTGATGGCGGCCGTATACTCGGTCATGTTTTGATCACCATTTTGCCAGTAGGCGGCAACACTGATGCCGCGGCGGCCGCAGTCGGTCAGCGCCTTGAGCACGAACATGCGATTATGGCAGTTATGCACGGTCACGGTCGCAATGCCGCTTTCCAGTGCCTTGGCATGGACCAGATCTACAGCCGCTGCAATGCAGTTGAGTGCGCTACGGCCATGACTGTCGATGATTGCTGACGTGCTGTCTTCATAGATGACACTGCTCAATGGCTTGCTGCTGTCTTCATCGATGAAGGGAAGCGCGTGCTCCAGCTCCTTAAGGCCGTTGAGGCCATGCTTTTCCAGCCAGAGGATCATGTTGGCGGCATCTTCATAATTGCCGACGAAATAACCGCTGGCTTCAAAGCAGCGGCGCAGGGCCGCTTTCAGTTCATTCATGGAAATATTCATGGGCGACTCCTTACTGCTGTGGTGCCAATGGCATGAACCAGTCATCACCAAAGCGGTTGCCGATGTCTTCCAGCAACGGGGCTCCCTGGAACATGGTGTTACGTACCCACAGCCGAGAGCGCGGGTCAAATTTGCTGACGCCGAAGAAGGCAAGCTTACAGCGCAGCAGATGCATCGGCAGTACGTTGCGGTCCAGCAGGTTGGCCTGGATATCGCCGTAAATGCAGCGGTTCATGCTCTGAATGCGGCGGACAATGCCGCGCAATTTGGGTCGGGCTACCATGAAACGTGCAGTGTTATGATCCGGGTTCTGTTCAATATAGGCGCATAAATGGTCGTAACACCGGCGCACTGCGTAGCCTACGCCCAAAGCCATCTGCTTCTTGCGTGCCTGTGCATCGATAATGCTGCCCAGGCGCGGCTCCATTTTTTCTTCTGAGCGATACCAGCAGGTGTCACGGGCGCCTTCGGCCGAAAAATCGGTGTCCAGAGCCCAGGCATAGCGGGTTTCGATGACCGATTTCAGTGTTTGCAGTGGCATCAATGGGTCCAGATCGAGGAACTCTTCAGCACAGAAGTAATCTTCAAGGTCATCCACCAGTGCCGGGTAGAGCTCCAGCAGAATCGAGGTCAGCATCTCCTGTCCCTGCAGTGAGCAGTGCGCTTCACTCCACTCGATGAGCCGGTCCCAATCATGCAAGGGTTCTTGCAGCTGGGTGCTGAGCGCGTCCAGATCCCGCAGGGTGCGGCGATTGTTTTCCGTTTGCCATTGATCTTCCGTGTGTGTCTCACGGGTGTGCTGGGCACAGCGGGCAATCAGTTCGTTCAATTGGAGCAGGATGCGAGGGGAAATATCGCCCAGTGCGCGTACGCGGGCTAGCGCCAGTTCACGCATTTCAACCCAGCGGTTGATCAGCAGCGGGTGGTTGACCAGATAAGGGGCCATACCCAGCCCGGTAGAATTGCCGATACCGAAATAGCGTTTGATTTCCGGCCGCATCGGCTGGAAAGTGTCGGGGGTGCGTTGACGAGCAATATGTTCAGCCTGCACCAGGCTGAAGTTGCGCAGCATCAGGCAGACGAACATTTCAGCAGCGAAAGGGCGTGCGAAGTCCTGGTAGTGACTGCGTACTTTTTCCCAGTCGGCCATGCCCAGCTTACCGCTGCCGTAAACGGCGGTTGTGCGATACAGGTATCCTACCTTGGCGATCTGCTGAATGTCGGGCTGTTCGCCCTTGGCCAGTTGGTCAACCACATAGTCGAAGTTGCGGGCACTGCGATTGGCACGAGACAAAACGAATACCCGCGCATCCACGCGTCCGGCTTCCTGCTTTGGAACATTCTGGCGCAGTTTTTCCAGATAAATATCATCGACCTGCCCGGCGACCAGTGCCATGGTCAGGTCCCACTGAGTGGCAATGACACGGTCATTGCGGGCTTCGGGGGAAAGATAGCTGGAAAAAAGTACAAAACTGTACAGCCCTTGGGGGGCTTTGATCTCGTACACGACGTGGCCGTAGCCTTCGGCATCCAGTTCGAAGCGTACTGGGGTGATCTGCCAGCGCTCGCGCATGATGCGGCGAACCAGGCTGCGCATGAAGCTGAGCCGGCTTTGATGTATGGAGCCCAAGCGCTCCAGATTCATCACCTGCGCGGCAGGGCGCAGTGGGAGTGCGTTATCTCCCCGCATCGATGTTTGAATAGCAGCAAGCGTTATCATTATTGTGGTCCTCTGAGTTGCTACACATCTCGTTTCTGTAAGGTGTCATTACGGCGTGGCAACGCAATACAGGAGTACCCCGGGTTTGCGTGGTATCCATGCAGGTTTCCTGTTCATGCACGTGGGGGGAAGAGCGGAACATCCTTCAATGACGGTCTTAATATTGGTCAAAGCCGAGCGTGGGGACAAATGAGAAGGATCTATCGGCTGATAAGGGCGGCTTATCAAAGCCGCCAAACCCATTATTTTTTCTATATTAATCGTGCCGATGAAAGCGGCGGGTCAGTGCATTTCAGCCCGGTTCGTTCTGGGCCAGGATGAATTGCACCAATGCCTGTGCGGCGGGGGAAAGAGATTTGTTACTCAGGCGCACAATGCCGATACGGCGCACGACTTCGGGTGTGGTCAAGGGAATGAAGGTAAGGGTGCTGCTTTCTCGGGGGAAGGCAAACCAGGGCAGAGTGGTGACGCCCAGACCGGCTTCCAGCATCGCAACCAGTGAAATCATGTTGGAGATATAGAACTGGGAGTCCTCCAGCAGGGGGGCGGCTTCGGTGCCCTCTAGCAGCCGTGAAGTGCCGTTGCTGATCAACCGATGCTCGCGCAGAGTGGCCCAGTGCAGCGAGTCGCTGTTCGCCAGTGGATGATCATTGCGGCAGACAACACCGACATGGTCATGCCAGAGCGGAATGAAGGTTTTGTTTGCATGCTCGTCTGTCTGGAGCAGGCTGGCGATACCGAAGTCCACCTGCTGATGTTCCACCATATCCAGCACTGCGGCGGCGTTGTCATCAAAACAGCTGATATGCAGGTCCGGGGCGTGCGCTACGAAACGGGACAAAATATCCGGCAACATGCGGCTGGCGATGGACGGCACTGACGCCAGTCGCAGGTGGCCGGTCTTGTGTTCAGCCATCAACGTCATGTCCTGCGCAATGCGATCGTGATGCGCAATCAGTTCCTTGGCTTGGGGCAGGAAGTGCTGGCCAAAAGGGGTCAGTTCAGCGTTGGCTGATTTGGCATTGCGCTTTTCGAACAGGGATTCGCCAAGCTTGTTTTCCAGATCCTTGATCGAGAGCGAGATGGCGGGCTGGGTGCGATGGGCTTTTTCAGCCGCGGCGTGAAAGCCCTTGAGTTCCGCGACCCAGACAAAGTGTCTGAGTTGGGCGATTTTCAATTCTGGCAACATGGGGTGTATCCCGATCACGTGGCGTGGGCTCTTGATAAGTATTGCTTATCAGGAAATTTTATTTATTAATTTTTATTATTAGATCACCCTGCCTATGATGAGTCCATCAATTTTGCTGGAGGTCATCATGTCTGAATCAATCTTTCGCAACTACATCGCCGGTGAATGGGTCGACGGCGCAGCCACCATCGCCAACATTAGCCCGGCTGACACCAGTGACGTGATTGGCCAGTACGCTCAAGCCGACCAGGTGCAGACAAAAGCGGCCATCGTCGCTGCACGTCAAGGCCAGGAAGAGTGGCAGAAAAGCGGTCTGGAACAGCGCTACTCGGTATTAATGAGCATTGGTGATGAACTGATTGCGCGCAAGGACGAACTGGGTGAGTTGCTGGCGCGTGAAGAAGGCAAGACGTTGGCTGAAGGTGCGGGCGAGATCTATCGGTCCGGCCAGTTCTTCCATTATTACGCGGCTGAAGTGCTGCGTCAGATGGGCGAAACCGCCGACTCTGTGCGCCCAGGGGTTGAAATTGAAACCCGCCGTGAACCGGTCGGTGTGGTTGGCATCATCACTCCCTGGAACTTCCCGACGGCTACCGGTGCCTGGAAAATTGCGCCGGCGCTGGCCTTTGGCAACGCCGTAGTGTGGAAACCGGCGAATCAGGTGCCGGGATCGGCTTGGGCGCTGACCGAAATTATCTCCCGTCAGGGGCTGCCGGCCGGAACGTTCAATCTGGTGATGGGGCCGGGTGCAGAAGTCGGTGATGTGCTGATCAATTCCCGCGATATCAATGCGCTGACTTTCACCGGCTCACTGGAGACTGGTCGCAAGGTGGCGGCGGCGACGGCAGTCAATCTGGTCAAATGTCAGCTGGAAATGGGCAGCAAGAACGCACTGGTGGTGCTGGATGATGCCGATCTGGACAATGCCGTCGAGTGTGCGGTGAGCGGTGCCTTTGGCGGCACCGGCCAGAAATGTACCGCCTCTTCCCGTCTGATTGTCACTGAAGGCATTCATGATCGCTTTGTCGAAGCGGTAAAAGTGCGCATGCAGAAACTGGTGGTCGGTCATCCGTTGAAAGCGGGTGTGCATATCGGTGCCGTGGCTGATGCCCGCCAGATGGAGCAAAATCTGGCGTATTTGGAGCTGGCCAAGCGTGAAGGCGGACAGTTGGCCTGTGGTGGCGAAGTGCTGAATGAAGACACCGAAGGCTACTACATGCGCCCAGCGCTGTTCACCGGCACCACCAACGATATGCGCATCAACCGTGAAGAAGCTTTTGCTCCCATTGCCTGCGTAATCAAAGTGAAAGATTACGAAGAGGCGCTGGCGACCCTGAATGATACCAACTTCGGTCTGACCGGCGGCATCTGCACCCAGTCACTGAAATATGCCACCGACTTCAAGCGTAATGCCAAGACCGGTTGTGTAATGATCAATTTGCCGACAGCGGGCACTGATTATCACGTGCCGTTTGGTGGTCGCAAGGACTCCAGCTTTGGCCCGCGTGAGCAGGGTACTTATGCCAAGGAGTTTTACACCGTCGTTAAAACCACCTACATGCGTGCGTAAGCGGAGCCGGGCCATGAACCAGAACCTGCACAACGACCTCATTGTGATCGACGGGCTTCAGTACTCCAACTGGAACCGGCAGATCTTCGAACAGCTGCGTGAAGGCGGCGTGACCATGGTGCATGTCACCATTGTCTACCACGAGCAGATCCGCGAAACCCTGTTGCGTATTGCCGAGTGGAACCGTCACTTCGAGTACAGCAGTGATCTGATTATGCCAGTCAAAAGCGCGGATGATATTCGTCTCGCCAAGGCACTGGGGAAAGTGGGCATCATGTTCGGGGCGCAGAACTGCTCACCGATTGAAGATGACATCGGCATGGTCGAGGTGATGCGTGAGCTGAACCTGATGATCATGCAGCTGACCTACAATAATCAGAGCCTGCTGGCTTGCGGTTGTTATGAAGCGGAAGACAGTGGTGTCACTCGGTTCGGCAAGCAGGTCATCCGCGAGATGAACCGTGTCGGCATGGTGGTTGATATGAGCCACAGTGGCGAACGCAGCACGCTGGACGCGATTGAACTGTCAGAGCGTCCGATCGTGATCTCGCACGCCAACCCGATCAGTTTTCATGAGGCCAAGCGCAACAAATCGGATACGGTGCTCAAGGCGTTGGGCGAATCCGGCGGTCTGCTGGGGTTCAGTCTGTATCCGTTCCATCTCAAGAACGGCCCTGATTGCACCCTGGTGGAGTTCTGCGACATGGTGGCGCGTACCGCTGACCTGATGGGCGTCGAGCAGATCGGTATCGGTACCGATCTGTGTCAGGATCAGCCGCTGTCGGTACTGGAGTGGATGCGCAACGGCCGCTGGTCAAAAGAGAAGGATTATGGCGAAGGCTCCAAGTCCAATGCCGACTGGCCGCGACCGCTCTCCTGGTTCCGTGACAGCCGCGATTTCCCCAATCTGACCGCCGGTCTGCAAGCGCGAGGATTCAGTGATGAGGACGTTGCCCGCATCATGGGGCGTAACTGGCTGAACTTTCTGGACCATGCGCTCAAATCCCAGGGTTGAACCGATACCCTGATTCCCGAATAACCGTGCAGCCGCGTCTGTGGCTGCATGCCCCCGCCCCTGAATCTCCGAACCTATAACGATAAAAGCTCTACAGGAGACTACCATGAATACAACCACAAGCGCTGTGACTGACAGCCGGGAGCTGGATATGCCAAGCAAGTCATGGCTTTCAGGCGTGGACCTGCCCGTGTTTTTCATCAGCGGGGGGCTTCTTGTCCTGTTTGCCGCGTTCGCGCTCTATGATATCGAGCTGGTGTCCAGCTGGGTCAATACGGCGTTTGCCGGCTCGACAAGACTCTTTGGTGCCTATTGGCAGGTACTGCTGTTACTGACCTTTCTGATCGGGCTGGTGTTGGCCATCGGGCGCACGGGCGGCGTGGTCATGGGTGGCACCGACACCCCTGATATCAGTACCTTCCAATGGATCTCCATCATCATGTGTACGCTGCTGGCCGGAGGCGGAGTGTTCTGGGCGGCGGCGGAACCAATGGCGCATTTTACCTCGCCACCGCCACTGTTTGCCGGAGATGGTGCCGTGACCGGCACGGTTGAAGCGGCCTATAACGCACTGGCACAGAGTTTCATGCATTGGGGCTTTTTGGCCTGGGCGATTCTGGGGAGCCTGACCGGTATCATCTTTATGTACCTGCATTATGAGAAGGGGCTGCCGCTGAAGCCACGTACCCTGCTGTATCCGGTACTGGGTGATCGAGTGATGAAAGGACCTTTGGGTGCAATTGTTGATTCCTGCTGTGTACTGGCAGTGGTCGCGGGTACTGTGGGGCCGATCGGTTTTCTGGGGTTGCAGGTCAGCTTTGGTCTGGAGAAGCTGTTTGGCATTCCCAATACCTACCTGACACAGGTCATTATCCTGGTAGGGCTGATTGGTCTGTATACCCTATCGGCCGTGAGCGGCGTAACCCGTGGTATTCAGATTCTGAGCCGCGCCAACGTTATTCTGGCGGTTGCTTTGATGGCGTTCATTCTGGTGATGGGGCCAACCGGCTTTATCGTTGACGGCTATCTGCAGTCGTTTGGTATCTATGTCAGCGAATTCATTCCCATGGCGACCTTCCGTGCCGATACCGGCTGGCTGGACTGGTGGACCGTATTCTTCTGGGGCTGGTTTTTGGGCTATGGTCCGCTGATGGCGATGTTCGTGGCGCGTATTTCCCGTGGCCGTACCATTCGCGAAATGATCCTGCTGATTTCGGTCGTCGCCCCGGTCATTACCTGCTTCTGGTTCACGATTGTCGGCGGTGCCGGTTTATCCTTTGAACTCGACAATCCGGGTGTCATCTCTGAGCCTTTCAGCGGTTTCAACTTGCCGGCGGCCTTGATGGCGATTACCGAGCAGCTGCCGCTGGGCTTCCTGATTTCACTGTTGTTCCTGGTGCTGACCACCATTTTTGTGGCAACGACCGGTGACTCCATGACCTATGCCGTTTCCATGGTCATGACGGGTACCGACCATCCGCAAAGTAGCGTGCGCGTCTTCTGGGGCATCATCATGGGGGTCATGGCTGCACTGTTGATCTCCATTGGTTCCGGCGGTATCTCGGCACTGCAGTCATTCATTGTCGTTACTGCCGTACCGGTATCTCTGATACTGCTGCCGTCTTTGTGGGTGGCCCCTAAAATTGCCCGCCAGATGGCCCGAGAGCAGGGGCTCTGATGTACACAGGTCGGGCTGTCTTGAATGGCGGCCCGGTCAACTTTACCTTTGATTCATTGATTGAGAGCGTTATGAAAACTGCAGTCAAAACCGATCTTTTTGCGTCCAAGGCCCCGCTGGAATGGGCTGTTATCGCCAACGGTACCTTGTCGACGGCCCAGATTCCCATTGATGCCAATGGTCAGGTAGTAGAGGGGGGGATAGAAGCCCAGGCGCGTCAGACCATGGACAATTTCAAGCACACTATTGAGGCGGCCGAACTGACGATGGCAGATGTGACCCAGGTATTGATCTATGTGACCGACCGGTCTCAGTTACCGGTATTCAATCAGGTCTATGCCGAGTATTTCGAGGCACCCTATCCCAATCGGGCAGCCATGATTGTCGCGGGTCTGGCAAGAGAAGAGATGTTGTGCGAAATCGTAGCGTATGCAGCTGTGCCAGCGTAAGGCGCGACCGAACCACATGGTGAAACGTTCAAGTGGTTCGGATACAGAGGCGGCCTGGTGCCGCCTTTTTTAGTGCAATTCCAGCTGGATATGGAAGGTTGTACCCACGTCCGGGTCAGAAGTAACAGCCATGTGGCCGCCATGCTGTTCAGTCACGACAAAATAAGCGAAGGACAGGCGTTTGTCGGCCCCGGCTGCGGGCTGTTCTTCGTTGCCGCTGTGCAGGTAAGGCTCGAACAGGTACATCTGTTCCTCACTGCTCAAGCCGGTTCCGTTGTGTTGAATACGGATCGACAGGGCATCGTAGGACTGGCCGACATACAGTTTAATAGTCGGCGTGAACGCAGGGTCCTGTTTGGCCGCTTTCTCAACCAATGCCTGATAGGCATGCCGGAACAGTCCCAGGAAAACCTGCTGTAGTTCTGTGATATAGCAGGGCACCTGCGGCACGTCCGATTCGAAGTGGCGTTCGATGCAGATGCTGTTGAACGCCATGGCATCGGGTCGTGACAATACGTCATTGGCCTGGGTCAGGGAGTGTTCCAGAATGTCGATCACGTTGGCTGCTTGAGATTCGCCGGTGCGTCCACGTGCAAATTGAAGCAGATTGCGGATAACAGATTCTACCTGCTGACCATTTTCGGCTGCGTTTTGCAGCAGCTGATGCAGGCGTTCGGTATCAGCATTCGGTGCGTTTTCGGCTGGTAACAGGTGGCCGTTGTCGAGAATGTTCTGGAAGCTGCGCAGGTCAAACAGGATCGCCTGCAGCGGTATATTGATGTCGTTGGCCATCGCTGAAGCCAGCTCGCCCATGGATGACAGCTTGTCATGATGGATCAGCATGTTTTCGGCAATCACCCGCCGGGTCACATCATCAACCAATACCACTACGCCGGGCTCGCTGTAGTTTTCCAACGGATAGACAGTGATATCCATATGGTAACTGCCAGGTTGGCTGTAGCGCAGGGTAACGGCCTTGCGCTGTTCCAGTGCCTGTTCGATGTGACGCGGTGTGACTGTCATGTCTGGATAAATCGACCAGATATTATGGCTAATGGCCGCTTCCGCCTTGATGCCAGACAGCTGCTCGGCGCGGCGGTTCCAGTGTGTAATGGTGCCATCCTTGTTCATGCCGACCAGTGCCAATGGCATGGAGTTCAGGATGTTCTGGATATAAGACTCGGAGGCTTGCAGGCGCTGTGTTGTCACGACATGCTGGGCAACTTCCTGTTCCAGCTTGGCGGTACGATCCTTGACCCGTTCTTCCAGATGAGCCCGAATCTCTTCGAGTTCGATGTTGTAGCGTTTGGCGCGACGCCAGGTGGTGAACAAGACGATAACAACCAGTGTCAGCAGAATAATCAGTACGCCACTGGAAAAATTGGCGACATATTGCCATCGCGTGCTGCCGTCTTCATTACGGAACGGCGTCAGCAGGCTGGCCTGCGCCAGTGACGAGGCGAGCAGCAGGGAGGTAAACAGAACGTATCGAATCATGGTGAAGTATCGGTCCTGGCTGTCTGGGCAAAAATGAAGAATCTGAAAAAGCGGGTGGGATTATAGCGGATTCAACGGCAGCGGTGGGAATTTCCGATGGCTTCTTGTGGATGATTGCGGGGTGGACAAGTGCTCTGAAGTAAACCGGCAAAGCCCCCCCTCCGAATGGGCACCTTTGCCGGCGAGACGGTCAGTGAGTGCCCGTCAGTTGTGATCGATGTCTTCGTGTTCCAACCACATCGCATTGATGATGCCGAACGAGCATGCCAGAAGTACGCCGAGGATCCAGGCAAAATACCACATCAATAGGTTCTCCTTGTCAGTAGGCTGAGTAGTCGTTGTCCTGAATGTATTCCACCGAAATCTTCGACCAGAGTGCGCGGTAGCACCATAGGGTGTAGCCGAGGATAGTGGGTACGAAAATGAAGGCAGCAATGGCCATGACATTCAGTGTCAGGTGGCTGGATGCTGCATCCCATAAAGTCAGGCTGGAGTTAGGGCTCAGGCTGGAAGGCATGATGAACGGGAACATGGAGACGCCCGCTGTGGCGATGATGCCTGCCAGGCTCAGTGCGCTGAACAGAAATGCCCAGCCCGGGCGGTTGCCTCGGGTCAGCAGGAATGCGCCGAGCAAGCCGATGAAGCCGATGAGCGGAGCCAGCCGGGTCAGCGGATAGGTGCTGTAGTTGGTCAACCAGGCTCCGGCGGCAATTTCAACTTCCTTGGCCAGCGGGTTTGGCAAAGCGCCGAATTCGGGTTGGCTCAGGATGCGGTAACCGTCGATGCCCAGACTCAGCCAGATACCGGCGGTGGCAAAGCCAACCAGAGTGATCAGGGCCAGCAATTGTGCATAGCCTTTGGCGCGGCGTTCCACGTCACCGTGACTGCGCAGCTGGATCCAGACGGCACCGTGCATGGAAAACATGCACAGACTGATGATGCCGCACAGCAGACCGAATGGATTGAGCAGGCCAAAAAAGTTGCCGTCGTAGCTGGGCCGCATGAAGGTATCGTGCTGGAAAGGTACGCCCTGCAACAGATTGCCGAAGGCGATGCCAAAGACCAGAGGTGGCACGACACCGCCAGCGATCAGTCCCCAATCCCAGGCACGACGCCAGCGGCTGTCGGCCAGTTTGGAGCGGTAATCAAAGCCGACCGGCCGGAAGAACAGCGCAAACAGTACCAACAGCATGGCCCAGTAGAAACCGGAGAACGCAGCGGCGTATACGGCGGGCCACGCGGCGAACAAAGCGCCTGCCGCAGTTACGAACCAGACCTGGTTGCCTTCCCAGTGTGGGCCGACCGTGTTGATCACCACGCGGCGCTCGTCGTCGGTTTTGCCGATCAACGGCAGCAGGGCACAGGCGCCCATGTCGAAACCGTCGGTAATGGCGAAGCCGATCAGCAGCACGCCGACCAGTGCCCACCAGATCAATTTCAGCGTTTCATAGTCGAATAGCATCTTCTATCTCCTTCGCCGCTCAGGTGTTGACCGTTGCGTCAGTCGGCTGTTCATGGTGGTAGCGGCCGGTGTGTAGGCTGCTTGGACCCAAGCGGGTAAATTTGACCATTAGATAGATCTCGACGACCGCCAGCAGTGTGTATAGGGCAATGAACGCGAACAGGCTGCCGAGCAGGTCAGCTTTGGTCAGTATCGAAGGCGCGACATAGGTTGGCAGGATTTCACCGATGGCCCAGGGCTGACGGCCGAACTCGGCGACGAACCAGCCCATCTCGGACGCAATCCAGGGGGCCGGGATCGAAAACAGCGCCAGGCGTAGCAACCAGGGTTTGTTGAATGCGGTGCGCCGTGCGGTGAAGTAGAACGACAGGGCGAAAATCATCAGCATCCAGAAGCCACAGGCGACCATCACGCGAAAAGCCCAGAACATGGGCGCGACGCTGGGGATGGTGTCACGGGCGGCCATCTGGATCTGTGCTTCGGTGGCATCCACAACATTGTCGGTGTACTTCTTCAGCAGCAAACCGAAGCCAAGATCCACTTTGACCTGATCGAACTCGGTTTTCAGGGCGTCGTTCTCTTCGCCATTACGCAGACGAACCAGCAGCGAGTAGGCGTGCATGCCATTGCGGATACGTTGCTCATGCTCGGCGATCAAATCCTTGATGCCGGTGACCTCTTCATCCAGCGATCGGGTGGCGATAATGCCCATCAGATAAGGAATCTTGATCGCGTAGTCGGTCTCCATGGTTTCGTCATTCGGCATGCCGAACAGGGTGAACGCGGCCGGTGCCTCTTCGGTTTCCCACTCGGCTTCGATGACGGCGAGCTTGGTTTTCTGCACGTCACCAATTTCATAACCGGACTCGTCTCCCAGCAGAATGACCGACAGGGACGCGGCCAGGCCAAAGGCGGATGCGATGGCAAAAGAGCGACGTGCGAAGGCCAGATCCCGTCCTTTCAACAGGTAATAGGCACTGATCCCGAGCACGAACATGGCCGCGGTGGTGTAGCCGGCGGATACGGTATGAACAAATTTTACCTGAGCGACCGGATTGAGGAAGACCTCGGCAAAACTGGTCATCTCCATGCGCATGGTTTCGTAGTTGAACTCGGAACCGACCGGGTTTTGCATCCAGCCATTGGCGACCAGGATCCACAATGCGGACAGGTTTGAGCCCAGTGCAACCAGCCAAGTGACCATAAGGTGCTTCACTTTGCTCAGGCGGTCCCAGCCAAAGAAAAACAGGCCGACAAACGTGGATTCGAGAAAAAATGCCATCAGGCCTTCGATCGCCAAGGGTGCGCCGAATACGTCGCCAACGTAGTGCGAATAGTAGGCCCAGTTGGTGCCGAACTCGAATTCCATAGTGAGGCCGGTGGTAACGCCGAGGGCAAAGTTGATACCAAAGAGTTTGCCCCAGAACTGGGTCATGTCTTTGTAGATCTGCTTGCCGGTCATCACATAGACCGATTCCATGATGGCCAGCATGAAGGACAGCCCCAGTGTGAGTGGGACGAAGAGGAAGTGGTACATCGCCGTAATGGCAAATTGTAGCCGGGAAAGATCAACGATTTCCTCAGTGATCATTACCAGTCTCCTGTACGGGTTGGAGCGCGAGTGCGTTATGCGTCTGCTACTAAAGCAGAATTCGTGCCATATATTTCATTTTTGATGGATAAGATAATTTTTTTGCATAAGTCAGGTGCTGCGTAGGATAGCGCACATCTTTTCTGCAGTTATACGTTCAATACTAAGTTGTCGGAAGTGACAAAGTGTCGCAGACTGACAGTTTTGGCAGCACGTGTGTGTCACTGGTGGCAGTGGCTTGAGCGGGATAATTAAGGCGTGCGAGTGGCAAGTGTGCAGTATTGTAAGGAGAGTGCATGAAAAACGGAGCGTTCAACCCCGAAGTGATTCTGGAGGCGATTCCGGAACCAGCGGCTATTTTGTCCACCGAGTATGAAATATTGGCAACCAATGCCGCATACCGGCGCAGTTATAAACCGCAAGGAGCGGTGGTCGGGCGTACCTGTTTTGATGTCTCGCATGGCTATCAAGTGCCCTGCGATCAGGCGGGTGAGGCATGTCCGTTGAAGCGCTGCCGTGAAACCGGACAGCGTCAGCGGGTACTGCACCTGCACAATACGCCTCAGGGTGAAGAGCATGTGGATGTGGAAATGGCACCACTGGAAGACGATCGGCAGCAGCTGATTGGTTTTCTGGAGGTGATGCATCAGGTTAAAGCGGCACGTGCGCATGTATCTGATCATGAAGGGCTGGTCGGGCGGGCACCGGCTTTCACCCAAATGCTGTCCCTCGTGCATCGTGCCGCGCCGAGCGAGATTACAGTGCTGTTGCTGGGCGAGTCCGGTACAGGTAAAGAGTTAGTGGCTCGTGCGCTGCATGACAGCAGTCCGCGTGCGGGTTCTCCTTTTGTTACTGTCGAATGTTCGGGTTTGAGCGAAGGGCTGTTTGAAAGTGAATTATTTGGCCATGAGCGGGGCGCTTTTACGGGTGCAGTCAGTCGTAAAAAAGGACTGGTGGAAGCGGTACGCGGTGGCACCCTGTTTCTGGATGAAATTGGTGAGATTCCGCTCAGCCTTCAGGTCAAACTATTGCGCCTGATCGAAACTGGTACATTTCGTCCGGTTGGCAGCGTTGAGCTACAACACGCTGATTTCAGGCTGGTGTGCGCGACCCACTGCAACCTCAAGCAAATGGTTGAGGAGGGGCATTTTCGTCAAGACTTGTATTACCGCATATCGGCGTTTCCGGTGCCGTTGCCGCCGTTGCGTGAACGGCCGACAGACTTGCCGCTATTGAGTGCTGCGCTGCTCAAACGGTTGCCTGGTGGGGATACGGTAGAGTTGGCGGATGACACCCTCGCGCAGCTGTCAGCGTATGCGTTCCCTGGCAACATTCGTGAGCTGCGCAATGTCCTCGAGCGCGGCATTTTACTGGCGGATGGTGGTGTTATTTTACCGCAGCATTTACCTGCCGAGGTGACGCAGTCACGGCGCTCGGGCGCGGACCTTACCATTGATAGTGGTCTGGATCAGGTGCCGCTGATGCCGTTGGAACAGTTGGAATCGGCCTACTTGGCATCCGTGGTGCGCCGTTTTGGGGGCGAGCGGCGAGCGCTGGCTCGGCAATTGGGAGTGAGCGAACGCACGCTCTACCGGAAATTAAAGCCCTGAATGTGTATAGACTAAAGCAGTACAACAATGCTCATCCTTTATAGCGAGATAGTCTATCTTTATTACATAAAAACAATAAAGAGCTGTGAAGGCTCACGCTACCGGAGGCCGGGATGTCCAGAATCATTCGTAATACCACCACGCGAGAGATGCTGGCTCAGCTCGCGCGTGAAGCTGAGGGGCTATCGCAGCGGGAGCGGCGGGAGTTTCTGCGTAAAGGGGTGACTGCTTTAAGTGCAGCGGCTGCATCGGGGGTGGCAGTGGCGGCATCGGTCAATACGGATAATCTGCCGCCAAACGAGCCGAGCTGGAGTCGTCAGTTGGGCCATGGCGTCGTTGACAGTCCTTACGGTATGCCGTCCACGTATGAGCAGCATGTGGTGCGCCGTACTGTTCCCTGGCTAACTGCCGAATCCATTTCGTCCATCTCCATGACCCCGTTGGCTGATCTTAAGGGCATTATTACGCCCAATGGTTTGGTGTTTGAACGCTACCATGCGGGTGTGCCGCTGATTAACCCGGATGAGCACCGGCTGATCCTGCATGGGTTGGTGGAACGGCCACTGATTTTTACCATGGATGACCTGATGCGCTTTCCATCTGCATCCGAGATCAAATTTATTGAATGTCCGGCCAACGGTGGCATGGAGTGGAAGGGCGCACAGATGGAAGCGCTGCAGTTCACGCATGGCATGCTCAGCTGTTGCGAATGGACCGGTGTCCCGCTGCGGGTGTTGCTGCAAGAAGCAGGCGTTAAACCTGAGGGCAAGTGGATTCTGGCCGAGGGCGCAGATGGCGCGCATATGAGTCGTTCGATCCCGCTTGAAAAAGCCTTGGACGATACCTTGGTGGTTTATGCCCAGAACGGTGAACGCCTAAGGCCCGAGCAGGGCTATCCGTTGCGGCTGATCAACCCCGGCTGGGAAGGCAACACGTCGATCAAATGGTTGCGTCGGCTGGAAGTGGGTGATCAGCCCTGGTATCACCGCGAAGAAACCTCCAAATACACCGATCTGCTGGCTAACGGCAAGGCACGCAAGTTCAGCTTTGTGCAGGAAGCCAACTCGGTCATTACCCACCCTTGTCCGGAAAAACCGATTCGCCAGAGTGGCTTTATCGAGATTGAGGGGCTTGCCTGGTCTGGTCGTGGGCATATCAAGCAGGTCGATATCTCGTTTGATGGCGGTGTCAGCTGGGTACCGGCGCAGCTCAAGGGGCTGGTCTTGCCCAAGGCCTTGACCCGTTTCAGCCTGGTGACCCGCTGGGAAGGCCAGACATGGCTGCTGCAGGCGCGGGCAATGGATGAAACCGGTTATGTGCAACCCACGCTTAAGCAGTTGCGTGAGGTGCGAGGCACCAATTCCATCTATCACAAGAATTCGATCCATACCTGGAAGGTAGCGGCCAACGGGGAGGTGACCAATGTTCAAATTACCTGAGACAGCACCTGCTCTGTTGGGCGTTGGTGTGTTGCTGGCGAGCCTGTCGCTGTCGGCAGCAGAACCGCTGGGTATTGGCCGTATGGCAACGGCTGATGAAATAGCGGGCTGGGATATTGATGTGCGCCCCGACGGTCAGGGGCTGCCGCCGGGGCAGGGCAGTGTGATGAATGGTGAACTGCTGTATGAGTCTCGCTGTGCCAGTTGTCATGGTTCTTTTGGAGAAGGGATCGATCGTTGGCCCGTGTTGGCGGGCGGATATGACACTCTGACCCTTGAGCGCCCGACCAAAACGGTGGGGTCTTATTGGCCGTATGCCAGTACGCTCTGGGATTATATCTATCGCGCCATGCCGTTCAGCGCACCTCGCTCTTTGAGCGTCGATGAAACCTATGCGGTATCGGCATATGTGCTCTACCTTAATGACATTGTTGATGATGATTTTGTACTGACGCAGGGTAATCTTGCCCGGATTGAAATGCCCAATCGTGAAGGTTTTTTTGTTGATAACCGGCCCGACTCGCCCAATACGCGGTGTATGCAAGAGTGTGCCAGGCCTGATCAGTTGGAGATGGTTGGCACTATTGGTGGTATCACTCCGGTCGGACATTTCCGTGCTGACGTCGATGCACCAGCTGCGTCTCATGATGCTCAGAAGTCATTGGAAGATCAGAAAGAGGAAGCCCGGTTGAGGGCATTGGGCGTGGAGGTGGACGAAACCGTGCCTGCAGCGGTGGCGTTGTCGGATGAGGCCAAAGCGGGTCAGGCGGTTTATGAGGCAGCGTGTGTGGCCTGTCATGCTACCGGGTTGGCTGGCGCACCCAAGGTGGGTGATCATAAGGCATGGGGACCGCGTATTGACCAGGGTGTATCGGTACTGATTCGGCATGCGATTGAAGGATTTACCGGTAAAGAGGGGGTCATGCCAGCAAAAGGTGGGCGTATGGATCTTACGGACCAGCAAGTTTCTCGTGCGGTGGCTTTCATGACGGAAAAAAGTCAGTAGAATAGCGCCATCTAATATAGCGTTTAGTAATTTAAAAGAATAAATATATAACCAAAAACAATATGGGGTCCAGCGGGATCCCGCCGGAGGAATCACATGCGCAGACTGACCACCGCCCTCTGTGCGGTAGCAGCAGCCGTTGCGTTGAGCGGCCCAGTGGCAGCCGCATCGCAAGACGAGTTGATTGAAGAAGGGCGAGCCGTTTATCACGACAAAACGCGTGGTAACTGTATCTCCTGTCACAACATCAATGACCCTATTGCCAACCTGCCGGGTAGTCAGGGTCCGATGATGATCGCGATGCAGCAGCGCTTTCCGGACAAACGCAAGCTCCGTGCCCAGATATGGGACGCCACCGTAGCCAACCCGTTGAGCATCATGCCGCCTATCGGTAAGCACTGGATTTTGTCGGAAGATGAGATTGATGCTGTGGTTGAGTATATCTATCAGTATTAAGACCCTGACGGGCACCAATTGAGGATGAAGATATGAGCATGAATCGTCGAAGCCTGATCAAGGTCGTGGCTGCGGGTGGCGCGCTGATGGGGCTGGGCTTGCTGATGCCGCGCATGGCTATGGCTGCCTGGGCCAAGGAAGCGTTCGAAGCCAAAGAGCAGAACACTGCTATTAAATCTCTGTATGGAGATGCGGAACTGACGGAAAGTGCCGAGGTGATACTGGATGCGCCCGATATTGCCGAAAACGGCGCTGTGGTGCCGGTTACGGTCAGCACTGGCATGGCAAATGTCGAGTCGATGAGCATTTTCATCGAGAACAACCCGTCTCCGCTGGCGGCGCAGTTTATCATTCCCGAAGGCACAGCGGCTGATGTGTCGACCCGTGTGCGTATGGGCAAAACGACAAATGTCACCGCAGTAGTCAAGGCGGACGGCAAGCTTTACAGCGCCACTAAAGAGGTCAAGGTCACGATCGGTGGCTGCGGCGGCTAACTGCAACAGGATTTGAGGAAACGACAATGAGCATCATGCGAGTTAAGGCCAAGAGCCGTGGCGGTAACACCGAAGTGAAAATGCTGGCTAAGCACATCATGGAAACCGGCCAGCGCAAGGACAAGTCAGGCAATGTAATACCGGCACTATTTTTGTCCGAAATTGAGGTCAAGCATGCAGGCAAGGTAGTGTTTGCCGCTAATCTGGGGCCTGCTGTTTCGAAAAACCCCTACTTCTCATTCAGTTTTGCAGGTGGTGCCGCTGGCGACACTCTGGAATTGAGCTGGAAAGAGAATACCGGTAAGTCCGGCGCTGAAACGGCTGAGATCCGCTGAGTTCAGCCCCTTGGGAGTATGGGATGAAGACAATAAAAAGTATGTTACTGGGAGCGGCTTTTGCTGTGCTCTCCCAGACGGGTATGGCTGCTGAGTCGGGCTTTACTCTGGAAACGGTGAACCCGGAAGCGGACCGCCTGGCGTTGCAGGCGTTCTATCAGGAACGCTTTGCCGGTGTGCCGCTGGAAGATTACGTTAATGGTATCTACGCGATTGATCCGCCCTCACGCAAGCAGTGGGATGCTCTGGAAGAGTTTCCGCCCTATGAGTTTGATCTTGAAGAGGGTGAAGAGCTGTTCAATACGCCATTCGCTAACGGCAAGGGTTATGCAGACTGCTTCGAGAATGGAGGTATTGGCATTCGTCAGAACTATCCGTACTGGAATGCAGAGCAGGGCAGCATTAAAACGCTGGAGCAGGAGATCAACGAGTGCCGCGAGCAGAATGGCGAGCAACCGTTGAAGTGGAAGAAGGGTGATGTTGCCAAGATTTCCGCCTATATGGCGTGGACCTCGCGGGGCAAACCGTTCGACATCAAAATCCCGGAAAATGACCCGCGTGCGTTGCAAGCCTACCTTGATGGCAAAAAGTTTTTTTACTCAAAGCGCGGGCAGCTGAATCTGTCCTGTGCCAACTGTCACCTGCAGGGGTCGCGGCTGTATATCCGTGCCGATTTGCCGGGACCGATGCTGGGACACCCGACTCACTTCCCGGTGGTTCGTTCCAAATGGGGTGAAATTGGTACGCTGCATCGCCGCTATGAAGGCTGTCATCGTGATACCCGTTCAGTGCCGTTGCCACCGCAGTCTGATGAATTCCGCAAGCTGGAATATTTCCAGACCTATATGAGTAATGGACTGATTGTGAACGGTCCGGGTGCCCGCAAGTAACGGAGGTGAGTGATGAAGAAAGCAACAATGATGTTGGTTGCTGCGCTGGCACTCCCCGTCGGGGCGGCACAGGCAGAAACCTTTGAGCAGGTATTCAATCAGCAGCGTGCTCTGCACGGCAAGGGACATGAATTTACCTGGCAGGGCGAGACCTACAAGACCTTCCATGCGGAAGAACTCGAGGCGATGGCAGAGCCGACTCAGGCCAATGCTGTGGCCTTGATTGAAAGTGCGGATGCCTTGCGTCTGCAGTCGGCAGCTGTCGGCTATGAATGGCGTGATCCGGCTCGGTATATCAAGCAGGCTCAGGCTGCGTTGGCAGAGGGCCGTTTCCAGCACGCAATGGACTTGGCTGCACGCGCCAAGTATCAGGCGCGCCTGTCACTGGCTCAGCAGAAGCAGGTTGATGCCAGCTGGTATCGTGCCGTGCCGGAGTAAACACTCCGTTTAGTACACTGTCGCCCGCACGCCGTTATCGGGTGCGGGCTTCTTGTTTGTGGAAGGTGAAACATCATGTCAATGACACGACGCGAGTTTGCGCAGATGCTGGGCATTGCAGGCCTGGCTGGTATGTTGCCGGTGAAAGGCATGGCTGCAAGCCGTCAGCCCTCGGATCTGTACGAAGTGCCCAGCTTTGGTAATGTACGCCTGTTGCATATGACCGATTGCCATGCTCAGCTGCTGCCGGTCTATTTTCGTGAGCCCAATGTCAATCTGGGCGTCGCCGGAGCGGTCGGCAAAGCTCCGCACCTGGTTGGTGACAAGCTGCTGCAGCACTTCGGTGTTGCGCCGGGTTCCATTGAAGCGCACGCGCTGACCTGTCTAAATTACAATGATGCTGCTTTGCAATATGGCAAGGTTGGCGGGTTTGCGCATCTGAAAACGCTGGCGGACCGGTTGCGGGACAGCTTCGGACGTGAGAAGACCCTGCTGTTGGATGGTGGTGATACTTGGCAGGGGTCAGGAACATCGTATAAAACCCGAGGCATGGATATGGTGCGTGCGGGCAACGCGCTGGGCGTTGATATCATGACCGGGCATTGGGAGTTCACCTACAATCAGGCCGAAATCCTGCGCAATATCGAAGCGTTTGACGGCGAGTTTCTGGCCCAGAATGTATTCATCACTGAAGATGCGATGTTCTCCAGCGACACCGATTATCTGTTTGACGATTTTGAAGGGCGGGTATTCAAGCCTTACAGTATTCGTGAATTGGGTGGTGTGCGCATTGCCGTGATTGGTCAGGCGTTTCCGCGAACCAAAATTGCCAACCCGGCCCGTTTCATTCCGGACTGGACCTTTGATATTTACGATAACCGTCTGCAGGTGATCGTTGATCAGGTGCGCAGTGAAGAGAAGGTCGATGCGGTAGTGGTGCTGTCTCACAACGGCATGGATGTCGATCTGGCCATGGCCAGCCGTGTTTCCGGTGTTGATCTGATTCTGGGCGGCCATACCCATGATGGCATGCCTGCACCGACGGTGGTCAAAAACAGCGGCGGCGAGACGCTGGTGTTCAACGCCGGCTCCAACGGCAAATTCCTCGGCACCCTGGACCTTGATATCCGCAACGGCAAAATCCAGGATTATCGTTATCGTCTGATCCCGGTGTTCTCCGAGCTGATTCCGGCGGACGCTTCGATGTTGGCGTTGATCGATGACATTCGTACACCGCATCTGGGCTGGCTTAATGAAGAATTGGCCGTTGCGGATGAGCTGATGTTCCGACGGGGCAACTTCAATGGAACCTTCGATCAGGTGATCTGTGACGCATTGCGTGAAGTAGGGGATGCCCAGATTTCTTTGTCACCGGGCTTCCGTTGGGGCACGACTGTACTCAAGGGGCAGATGATCAACATGGAGCGGGTACTGGACCAGACCTGTCTCACCTACCCGGAAACCTATGTGCGCGAGATGAAAGGGTCCGAGCTTAAGCTGATCATGGAAGATGTGGCCGATAATCTGTTCAACCCTGAGCCTTACCTGCAGTCGGGCGGCGATATGGTGCGGGTGGGTGGTTTTGACTATGTCTGCGAACCGGGCCGCAAGATCGGTGAGCGTATCAGTGAGATGACGCTGGATAATGGCGAACGCATTGAGGCTGATAAAACCTATAAGGTTACCGGTTGGGCAACAGTCGGGTCGCAGTCCAAGGGTCCTGCGATCTGGGATGTAGTGGCCGATTATCTGCGCGATCATAAGGAGGCACGGATCGACAAGCTCAATACGCCAGTGCTCAAGGGGGTGAAAGGCAACCCTGGACTGGTGGATTATGCTGCTGAGGTGATCAGCTAGGATCTGCTAGAATAGGCCTCTTCTTGATCAGCAGAGGCACTGTGCATGCACGCTTTACGACTATCTGTCGCCGCTACAGTGTTGGTGCTGGCGGGCTGTAATGCCGCCGCGCCAACCCAACCGGTCCCTGAATCGGCATCGGCCAATACGCCAGCCGTCAATAACAGCGATGCCCCGGCTGCAGAGTCGTCTCGTGACCGCCAAGCCGCATCTACGTCGACCCCCTCCAATCCATCGGCCCCGACACCCCAGCCGCCAGCGAATCCGATTCAAACCGGTTTTGACCAGCTCAGCGGGCGCCTGACTCTACTGCAGGAGCAGGTCTTGCAGTTGCGTACGAATAGCCAGCAGTTAATGGAGCAGAACCAGATGCTGCTCAACCGCATGCAGGTGATGACGCGTCCGGCAGACACTGCCGATGCGACAGAGGGCGGGCAGGGGATGGCGTCCGGTAGTGCCTCTGACCAGCTGGACGCGGCAATTGGTCAGCTCATGCAATTGATGAACCAGTTGGATGCACCTGCTGGCGGTGGCGGCGACGGGCAGTTTGCCATGACCACAACCTATACGCTGCAGGGGGGCTGGATATTGCTGCGCTATGACCGTCATAGCGGTGCAGCCTGGTTGGCAGAAGGCGGGCGCTGGCAGTTGTTGCAGGATGTCCCCTATCTTGAACCATCCATCTATCGAATCCTGGTGCATCGAGCGGACCAGGACAGCAAAGGCTATGTGGCGGTTCGTATCGACGAACAGACCGGCATGAGTTGGTGGCTCAACGGTGATCGCTGGCAGGAGTATGAATTGTGAGTACACCGGACTATCAGGTGCTGATCGATATTTTCAATGCGCTGTTTTTGCCGACCTACAACACCGAGCTGGTTGCCGGTGATGATGAGCCCATCTATCGGCCGGCGGATGAGCTGCATGCCCATCACCACATCATCTTTGCCCATGGTTTTTATGCCAGTGCGCTGCATGAAATAGCGCATTGGTGTGTTGCCGGGCCAGAACGGCGCTTGCTGGAGGATTTCGGTTACTGGTACAAGCCGGACGGACGCACGCCCGTTGAGCAGGCCGAATTCGAGCGGGTCGAGGTTAGGCCTCAGGCATACGAATGGATTTTTAACCAGGCAGCGGGACGGCGTTTTCATTTCAGCGCCGACAACCTCTCAGCCGGTATCGGTGCCAGTGATACCTTCCAGCAAAATGTGCTGCACCGTATCCAGCAGTTGCTGAGCGAAGGGTTACCGCCCAGGGTACAGATGCTGGTGGCGGCATTGCAGCGTCATTATGGTACACCCAATCTGGCGGTTGAGCAGTTTGTCTTGCCACCGAATGAGGTTTGTCATGCGTAATCTCAGCATATCCGCTACGCCCTGGCAGGCGTGCCTGCCTGATCAGCCCGTTGAGCTGCCTGCAGGTGAACAGCTGTTGGCACTTGAATGCTGCGAGTACGAACATTGGCAGTATCAGCGCTTGGCGCTGGCGCGTGCCGGTGAAGCGTTCTACTACCTGTATGCGGCTTCAGGTGCGCAGGTGTGGGTGCTGGGTGTTTTCGACACGGCGGGGCAGGCGGACATGTTCCTCGCTTTGCATAATGACAATCCACTGAATGTTCCAGCATTGGAACAGCGTGGTCTACAGCCTCCTGCCGTTAGCGTGGAGGAGGGTGTTTTGCGTTATCCACGTTACGCTGGCATGTATCGGGTGGGGTTTAAATCATATCGAGTGGAGCCCGATATGGCGGATGCCGATCTGCTGATGCTGCAGTATGTGGAGCGCTACAACAGTCAGCTGCTGGGTGTGCTGCCGGAGAAAGAAGCGTGCCTGGCGATTTACAGCCACTTCGACGGACGTCTGCGTGGCTGCAAGATGTGCTAATACATGACCTTACTGATGCGCGCCGTGTGACATCGGCGTGCCCTGTTTCATCCCTGTCGGCATGACATGCTGGACCGGTACCGATAGTTGTTGTTCGGTGCCGTCGGCAAAGTTGAGGGTCATGTCGATCCGGGTATCCGCTTGCAGCGGTGCTTTCAGACCGATCAGCATGATATGCATTCCACCCGGTGCAAAGTTGACCTGAGTGGCATGCGGCAGTGCAATGGTCTCGACCTTACGCATGCGCATGACGCCTTGGTCGTGTTGATGCGTATGCAGTTCAACGACTTTGGCAGCCGGGCTGTTGGCGCCTACAAGAGCGGTTGCATCACCCTGGTTCTGTATCTGCATGAAGACCGCGCTGTTGATCTGGCCGGGCGGTGTGGCGCGGACGTAAGCTGAATCCACCTGTACATCGGCCGCGAACAGGTTGCTACTGAGCAGGCAGCCAGTGGTAATAAATGTGAGCAGTCGCTTCATGGTGCTATCCCTGAGTGTTAAGAATATCGAGCAGGCGAGTGGTAAGCGCCCGTGGCGTGCTGTTGTGCAGGAGAGTGTCTACCAGTTTGCCTTGCGGGTTAACGACGTAAAGTCGGGAAGAGTGATCGACTGCATATCCCATGGCAGAGTCTTTCATCTCGACCTTGCGGTAAAAGGCACCGTACTGACGTACGACGGTATCGATCTGTTCTCGTGTGCCGGTAATGCCAACGATCTGGGGCGAAAAGAACGCCGTGTAGTCGGCCAGTTTTTCCGGTGTATCCCGCTCGGGGTCTACGCTGATGAAGATCCCCTGTACTTGTTCTCGCTGAGCTTCAGGCAGCTGTTTGAGGGATTGGGTCATAACCGCCAGCGCAGTCGGACAGACATCCGGGCAGGACGCGTAGCCGATGTAAATAACGCTCACCTTGCCGCGGTAATCCGCCAGTGAGACGGGGCCGGCCGCTGACATCAGGGTAAAGTCACCCCCCAGCTTGCTGTCACCCATTGCCAGGCGGGCTTCCATCGGTTGTGGGCGCAGCATGAATGCGAGTGCAAGGCCACCCAGCAGGCAGGTCGTCAGCAGCAGCAGAATTTTTAGTGTCTTCAGTTGTGTATTCATCGTGCCTCAAACTCGAACAGGTGTTGCTCGGTTCCGGAGTCGGTTATCACATCCAGTATCAGCTGCCAGCGCATCTGTCCGGTGGTACAAACCGCCAATTCTGTTTGGCCAAGCCATTGGCCAGTTGTGTCACCCGGCTGAAATTCGAAGCTGTTGACGCCCATGTACATGTCGGAGCCCTGCAGGTTGGCCTTGATCTGACGGGCTTCAGAGCCTTCCAGTTGCAGCTGAAGCTTGATCGGGCTGAGTGATCGTAGCGGCAGAGGCCCGGCATCAAGCTGTAATGTGCCTTGAGTAAGCTCGATCTTACAGGGCCCTTGTTGCAGATCACATGGGTGCCGGTTGGTACCTTGCTGTGGGCCCCATGATTGCTGGAACCACAAGGCGCCTGCCAGCACGGCCAGCAGCAATAATGCCAGCACGAGCATTTTGATCAGTGTGCCGTTTGTGTTCGGTTCGTGTTGCGAGTGACTGGTTGGTGTCATTGTCGCCTCAGTGTAGGTAGGCTGATGTCAAAGTAGAAGTGGCAAATTGTCGCATCTGGGTCAGGTAAGAGTCGAGTTTGCCTGGCATGCGGTAATCGGATTCGCTATCTTGTTCCCCCTGCGAACAGCAATAACAGAGATTGGAAGCAATGAGTGAGAACAGCACAGCATTAGCTGAATGGGAAAGTACGGTATCCAATCAACATCTGCTGCAGTTGATGGATGGTCTTGGTGAACTGATCATGGTGCTGCGCCTTGATGGCACGTGCGCCTGGTGTAATCGGGCGTTTTCTCAGTTGCTGGACAAACCCTTGGATGAGCTGGTCGGCAAGGTATACCCGTTGCCGCAACTGCGTGATTTGATGGTTGCCGAGCCGCCGCAGGTGGTGGAGTCGTGGATTGAGACGCCTACGGGTGGCGTGCGTCTAGTGCGTTTCAGTGCGGTATCCGGCCTTGATAATGAAGGCTGTGTAGAATCCTTGCTGGTCACCGGTCAGGATATGACCCCTTTCTACCGTGTACAGCACCCACTGGATGTTGCAACAGAGTATGAGTTGCCTGCGGCTGCTGCACCGCATACGGTCGCGCGTATCGAGCATGCCTTACAGCGCGCTCAGCGAGCAGAAGAATATGTCGTGTTCCTGTCTATTTTGATCAGTGGGGCACCGCAGTCGCTCAATGAAAGCAGCTATATAACCGGGCTTGAGCGCATTGCCAACGAGTTACGCCAGAAAATTCGCCAAGGCGATACGCTGGCGCGCCTGGACTCCGGGGCGTATCTGCTGGTGCTGGAGCAGATTGACTGCCCCGAGGCAATCGCGACGGTGGTCGACAAGTTGTCGGCAACGCTATGCGAAAGTCAGCCCGCCGATATGCCGGCGCTGGCGGTTAATATCGGTGTTTCCATCAGTCCTGATGATGGCCACGAATCACTGGAGCTGGTTGATCGTGCTCAGCAAGCCATGCAGCGTGCCGTCATGACCGATACCCAGGTCTGCTATTTCTGACCGAAAACGGGTGCTGGCATTTCCCCATGGCGACTGATTGATGCCCATGGGGAAAATGCCTGAGCTTTTAGTCGTAATAGCTGACTGTTTTCTTCAGCTCATCTGAATATTGAAAAATATCTTCGACCCTTTCTATAGGGTATCGGGTCTCTTTTTTCTGCTCGTCAAAAAGGCCGATATATTTTTGTGTGCGATTGAAATGGAGTCGACAAATAGGTTTGCGGTTATTGTCATCCAGCAAAACACCAAAATAGCTTTGGGTATCACGTTGGGTAATGTTGTCAATTTCGACTACTTCACACATGATCGCTCTTACGATGTTGTATCCTTCAAGTTCTTCAGCAGTCGTAATGATTTTTTCATTACCATTATCCACTTCATTTTCTGCTTCCACCGCTTTCGTCGGGGATGACTCGGGCTCACTCTGCAAGGCGGATTTTAGCCGCTCGTTGATTTTGTCGTTAAGATATTGTTTGAATGCTTTTACTGTTAGCTCAGCAAACAGTTCACGCACTTTTTGAGTAATGGCGCCATCATATACACGTGATGCGAAAAGTCTGATGAAATCATCATCGGGTTCTACCAGTTGTGCGGCAATAACTTTCCGGATTTGATTCATATATTTCAGTTCACCAGCAGAGTTGATAACTGATGTTACATCAAAGTCTTCCTTTGTCAGTTTTGCAACTTCAGGTACAACATGTTCGTCAATGTTGCACAGGTCAAGCTCAAGGAAGGGCTTTTCATCCATTTTGTTGGGTGCGTCCAGGTCGGTGAAGAACTGGTAGATCACGCCGTTAGTCAGGATCGCAATGCGGGCATTGGTGACTGAAAAATAGCGATATAGCTGAGAAGCATGTTTGAGGGATAGTGGCTCGCCGAGTTTTTTACACTCGATCAGTACCTGGACTTCACCATCTTTAATAATGGCATAATCAACCTTTTCGCCTTTTTTGGTACCGGTATCAGCGGTGAACTCGGGAATCACTTCGGAAGGATCAAAAACATCATATCCCAGTACATTGTTTAAAAATGGCATAACAAAAGCGTTCTTTGTTGCCTCTTCTGTTTCAATGATTTTACTGTTGCGTTCGATCTTTTTAGCTAATGATGCCAGTGCGCTACCAATTTCCATGCTCTACTCCATGTTGCGTATGCGATCCATGTTGTATGGCCCCGATAACGACATCTTCCTGATAGCGAGTCCCTTAATACAACAAGAGTGCGATAAAGCACGTGTTGAGGCAAGGAGAAGTTGGCGGGGTTTTGCAGCATGCAGATAATAATGACTTATTATTCAGATGGTTGCGTATTTGATGATGTGGCAGGTGTGGGCAATAGAGTGCCTGTTTCAGCTCAGACACTCTATTCCATGTGCAGATGTAACGATTACAGCCCCAGCTTCTGAGATACGTAATCTGCGTCTTTATCGCCACGGCCAGACAGATTGACCAGAATGGTCTGCTCGCTGCTTAGTGTGGGCGCGGTGCGGATTGCCCAGGCGACGGCGTGTGAGCTTTCCAGTGCGGGGATGATGCCTTCTACTCGTGACAGAGTCATGAAAGCGTTCAGGCATTCGTCGTCGGTAGCACTTTCATACTGCACGCGGCCGGTGTCTTTCAGATAGCTGTGCTGTGGTCCGACGCCTGGATAGTCGAGACCGGAAGCGATGGAGTGAACCGGCATCGGTGTGCCGTCTTCCTGCTCCAGAACGTAACATTTCATGCCATGCAGCTCGCCCGGATGGCCCAGGGTCATGGTGGCAGAGTGTTTGTTAGTGTCCAGTCCATAGCCAGCGGGTTCGATGCCGACCAGACCAACGTCATCATCGTTCAGAAATGCCGTGAACATGCCCATGGCATTGGAGCCGCCGCCGACGCAGGCGGTGATGTAATCCGGCAGTTTGCCTTCGCGTTGCTGGAACTGTGCACGGGCTTCCCGGCCGATGATGCTCTGGAAATCGCGTACCATTTTCGGGAAAGGGTGAGGGCCAACGACAGAGCCGATGGCATAGATGAAATTCTGCGGATCCTTCAGGTACTCATCGAAGGCGCTGTCTACGGCATCTTTCAGCGTGGCGGTGCCGCGGGTGACCGGAACGAGGTCGCAGCCCAGGATCTTCATTTTGACAACGTTGGGGTGTTCTTTCTCGATATCGACCTGGCCCATGTGGATTTCGCAGGGGATACCGACCAAAGCGCAAGCGGTAGCCAATGCAACGCCGTGCTGACCGGCACCAGTCTCGGCAATCACCTTGGTTTTGCCCATGTACTTGGCCAGCAGGGCTTCGCCCAGACAGTGATTGATCTTGTGCGCGCCGGTGTGGTTAAGGTCTTCACGCTTGAGAAAGATACGCGCCCCGCCGAGTTTTTCGCTCAGGCGACGGGCATAAAAAATCGGGCTGGGGCGGCCGACGTAATCGGTCAGCAGGTCGGTCAGTTCCTGTTGGAACTCCGGCATCTGGCGGATCTCTTCATACGCCTGATGGATTTCATCCATGACCTGCTTCAGCTCCGGCGGAATCTGCTGGCCGCCATATTCACCAAAATAGCCGTTGGCATCAGGCATCGGGGAAAAATCAAATTTGCTCATACTCACTCCACACTGTACGGGCCGCTTTATTGTTGTCAGCATCCATAGGGCTTGCACTGCCATTAAAAAGGCAGTGTTGGTCAGGGTAAGTGACTATAAAGGGCTGTCGGGGGAGTGCCAAGCGGAAGAGTGGAAAAACTCAGCTGAAATCAAAGCCTAGCTGTTCTTCACGGCCTTGTTTGCGGCGGAAGCCGAGTTGGCGCTGTTCGCGACCGATCTCGCGCAGCAATTCCAGAGCGTCACTGTAGGATTCGACCAGCGTATGGCTATAGGCCCCCGTGTCGAGGCGATTGCCCCAACATTGGGTGACGACCCAATCGCCTACAAGATCGCGATAGATCCTGACGACAAGGTAATCGTGATTTTTTTGCCAGCGCACAACCAAGGAAGCGTTACCGTTCAATGACCCGGAAGGGGTATGTCTCTATAATGGCGCGTGATTGAGCCTGATTCACCGCCATTTGTAAAGCCTTCAGTATGAATAAAGGGTATCTAGTGTGACTGTATCCCGTTTGACGATCGTAGCCGATGAGAATATTCCGGCGTTGGAATCGCTGTTTCGAGGTTTCGGAACCTTGCGGACCTGTGCCGGACGGAGCATGAGTACTGCTGATCTGCAGGATGCCGATGTGCTGCTGGTACGATCGGTGACGCAGGTCGATCAGGCATTGCTTGCTGGTACTCCGGTGCGTTTCGTTGGCACCGCAACCATCGGTACCGACCATATTGACCAGGCCTGGTTGCAGCAGCAGGGCATTGGCTTCAGCAGTGCGCCGGGGTGTAATGCGGATTCGGTTGTGGAGTATGTGCTGAGCAGCCTGCTGCAGCTGGCGGCAGCGCAGTCATTTGACCTGTTTGATAAGGTGGTCGGCATTGTTGGTGTGGGCAATGTGGGGGGGCGTTTGCAGCAGCGCCTGCAGGCGTTGGGTATTCGTGTGTGTCTATGTGACCCTCCGCGCCAGAATGCCGAAGGGGGTGATTTCATGGTGCTGGATGAGGTGCTGGCGCAGGCGGATATTCTGGCGTTGCATACGCCGTTGACGCGTTCCGGCGCTTGGCCAACACACCACCTGCTGAACCGGGATAATCTGCCGAAGCTGAAGCAGGGAGCCATTTTACTGAATGCCGGGCGTGGACCTGTTATCGATAACCAGGCATTACTGGATGTCAGTCGCCAGCGCCCGGATCTGATGCTGATCATGGATGTCTGGGAGCATGAGCCTGCGGTTGATCCGCAGTTGGCGGCGCGTTGTGATATTGCGACCCCGCATATCGCGGGGTATTCGCTCGATGGCAAAATTCGGGGGACCTGGATGTTATATCAGGCCCTGTGTCGGCACTTGGGCCAGGCTGTTGAGATTGAACTGGAACAGGTGCTGCCGCCCTCTACGGTATGTGCGCTGACGCTGGCGGATGCCAACGACTTGCTCACGCCTGCGCGACTGGTGTACGACCCTTATCGGGATGATCGGGCCTTGCGCAGCGTATTGCATCTGGCAGACACGGAGCAGCGGTTGGCTTTCGACCGTTTGCGGCGTGAATACCCCGAGCGTCGCGAATACAGCACCTTGGAAGTACAGGTGCAGGCTGACGGCGCTGTTGACCGTTTGAGAGCACTGGGGTTCCGTTGTCATCCGCAGGCAAAGGGCAGGGAGGTGGCTGATGACTGATATGGCCGCCCTGCTAAAGGGCAGTCGCCGTGCGACCCTCGCTGAAATTGCCCCGGCCTGTGGTGAAAAAGTGCGGCTGGAAGTGAAAACACCACGTCAGCGTCTGGCGGTGCAGTTGTTGGGCTACAAGGAATATCAGAGCGTCATGGTGAGTGCGCCGCGTCAGCTGGCGGGCGGTGCGATCTTGCATGAAGGTACTCGAGTAACCGCGCGGCTGATGAGTGGCGACTACCTGTGCACCTTTGAAACGCGCTTGCTGCAGGTGCAGGCGCGGCCGTTCGGCTATTGGCATCTGGAGTACCCCGAGTCGGTAGATATGCGTCGTATCCGTGCACATACCCGTATCCCGATTATTCTCAGTGTACGGGTGGAGCCGGATGATTCGGTATTGCTGGACCACGAAAGTGCACAGTCAGCCATTTGTCGTGATATCAGCTTGCTGGGAGCTCAGCTGGAAAGTTCGCGGCCGCTGGCTCAGCCGGGTGAAAAGCTGTACGTGACTGCACGTGTCAGTGTTGCCGGCGTTGATCATCTGCTGCTGTTGCCTGCGCTGGTGCGTAATCTGCAACACAGTGAAAGTGGGTTGATTAACGTGTTCAGTCAGGGCGTCGAGTTCGTCGATCTGGAAGAAGAAACCCGGTTGGTGCTGGCAGGTTTTGTCTACGAGCAGCAGTTGTTTGCACTGGGTGCGTTGGAGGCGTCTGAAATATGAGTTTTCGGCTTGGCTTGATCATTAATCCGATGGCCGGGTTAGGGGGCAGTGTTGCGCTCAAGGGCAGTGATGGTGCTGATGTTGCACGGCAGGCACTGGTGCTGGGTGCCGTACCGCGTGCGATTGAACGTACACGCATTGCATTGGAGGTGCTGCAGGGGCTGGATCTTCAGGTTTTGACCTGGGCTGGTGACATGGGGGCGGATCTGGCGCTTGAACTGGGGTTCGAGACACGGGTGTTGGGGGCAGCGGATAACTGTCCAACTACTGCTGATGATACCTGTCGTGCGGCCAAGGCGATGCTGGAAGCGGGTGTTGATCTGGTGTTGTTTGCCGGCGGTGACGGGACGGCGCGCAATATTTGTGAGACGTTGGGTGAGCAGATACCCGTGCTGGGGATTCCGGCCGGGGTCAAGATTCACTCGGGTGTCTATGCTCTGACGCCGCTGGCTGCAGGGCAGCTGGTGGCCATGCTGGTGGCCGGTGAACTGGTCTCTATTGCCGAGCAGGAAGTGCGTGACCTGGATGAGGTTGCATTCCGTGCCGGTCAGGTGCGGGCCCGTTTCTACGGCGAAATGCTGGTGCCGTCAGAGCACCGCTACCTGCAGCATGTCAAAAATGCGGGAAATCGTGAAGATGAAGTGCTGGTGCTGGATGAAATCGCGGCGGGCTTTGTTGAGCAGATGGAGCCGGATATCCTCTATTTAATGGGGTCCGGGTCGACGGTTGCCGCGATCATGGCTGAGTTGGGGTTGGAGAATACCTTGCTGGGCGTAGATGTCGTGGAAAATGGCGAAGTGATTGCGGCCGATTGCACGGCGCAGCAGTTGTTGGCGCTGACAGCAGAGCGTGACGTTCGTATCGTGATTACGCTGATCGGTGGGCAGGGCCACATTATCGGACGTGGCAATCAGCAGTTGAGTGTTGAACTGCTGCAGCGTATCGGTCGACACAACGTGCATGTGGTGGCAACACGGACCAAATTGAATGCCCTGAATGGGCGGCCGCTGGTGGTTGATTCCGGTGATCCGGTATTCGATGCAAGCTGGAGTGGCCTTATTCGTGTGCATACCGGTTATCGGGATGCCGTGCTCTATACCGTAGCGGCTCCCTGAGCAGGCAGTATTGCGCAGTTTATTCGCAGATACAGAAAAGGCACCCGCGGGTGCCTTTTTAATATTGGATCCGTAATCAGCGCATCTGCTTCAATGCAGCGATACGGTCATCCAGTGGTGGATGGCTGGAGAACAGTTCCATGAAGCCCTGCTTCAGGTGGCTGTTGATGCCAAAGGCGGTCATCTGGCTTGGCATCTGATCAGGGATGCCGGATTCTGCCTTCAGGCGTTGCAGTGCGCCGGCCATGGCGTGCGGGCTGGCCAGCTGAGCGCCTGCTTCATCAGCGCGGAATTCGCGGCGACGTGAGAACCAGGCAACGATCATGGACGCGAATACGCCGAAGATGATTTCGAAAATGAATGTGGTGATGTAGAAACCGATGCCAACACCGCCCTCTTCGTCACGGCGCAGGAACGAGTCGACGGCATAGCCGACGATGCGCGCAAAGAACATGACGAATGTGTTTACGACACCCTGAATCAGTGCCAGCGTCACCATGTCGCCATTGGCAACGTGACCGATCTCGTGCGCGAGTACGGCGCGGATCTCTTCGGGACGAAAACGCTGCATTAAACCAGCGCTGACAGCGACCAGGGCGTCGTTCTTGTTCCAGCCAGTAGCAAAGGCATTGGCCTGCTGGGCGGGGAAAATACCAACCTGGGGCATTTTGATACCGGCTTGCTGAGACAGTTCTGCCACGGTATCGAGCAGCCAGCGTTCTTCTTCGCTGCGAGGCTGTTCAATCAGCTGAGTGCGGGTCGACATTTTGGCCATCATTTTCGACATCAGCAGGGAAATGATGGAACCAGCAAAACCGAATACCGCACAGAAGATCAGCAACGAGGTCAGATTAAGACCGTTGCCGCTCAGGTAGTGGCTCACTCCCAGAAGGTTCAGCGTGACGCTGGCAACAAGAATGACCGCAAGGTTGGTGGCAAGAAAAAGGATGATTCGCATCATGGTGGTTCATCGTTCCTTAAATTGGGTTTGCGGATTAGATATGGGCACGGCAGGAAAGTTTCAATGTGCGTTGGCTGCAGTTTACCTCAATCGGTATACTGCGCGACTTTTATGAAGGGCAGATGGATGCAAACGATCATCGATTGGATGGGGCAGCAGCTCCGGCAGGCTTCGGGAGAGTGTCGGCGACTCTTTCATGGGCGTGGCGGTGCCGTACCCGGGTATGAGTGGCTGGTAGTCGACTGGCTGCCGCCCGTAGCGGTGATGCGGGCGTATGCGCCGACTGAGCCGGAAGCGGTCGCCGAGTTGATCCGGTGGCTTGAAACGCAACCGGAAGTTGAGGCTGTGGTCTGGCAGCCGCGCGGTCAAGGGCCGGAGGGTGCGGTTCAGGTGCTTTCCGGTGAGGTTGACGGGCCCTATGCGGTTATTGAAGCGGGATTGCGTTACCAGGTTGATGCGAGTGCGGCCCAGAACACCGGTCTGTTTCTGGATATGCGTCCGGGGCGGGCGTGGGTTCGGGAGCAGGCTCGGGGTGCCAAAGTGCTCAACCTGTTCGCTTATACCTGCGCATTTTCGGTGGCCGCTGTTGCGGGGGGGGCCGAGCGTGTGGTGAATGTTGATATGAGCTCGAGGGCACTCTCTACCGGACGTCGCAACCACCAGTTGAATGATCAGCGCGAGGCGGATGTCCGCTATCTTGCGGTAAACCTGCTCAAGTCCTGGAGTCGGGTGCGCAAGCCTGGGCCTTATGATCTGGTGGTGATAGACCCACCAAGTTTTCAGCCGGGCAGCTTTGTGGCCGTGAAGGACTACATCAAGGTGTTGCGGCGTCTACCTGAATTGACCTGTCCGGGGGCGAGAGTTGTCCTGTGCCATAATGACCCGAAAGAAACGCGTCAGTTTCTGGAAACGCTAATGCGTGAAAATCTGCCGGATTTCACTCGTCTGGAAAGCTTTGGCGCGGGTGATGATTTTCCCGAGCGGGGTGATGCTCAGGGGCTCAAAGTGACGGTGTATCAGCGAGGGGAGGCGGTTGTTTGATTTGTATCGATCTGGAGGCCAGTGGTCTGGCGCGTGAATCCTATCCCATTGAGGTCGCTTGGAAGTGTACCGAAAGTGGTGCCAGTGACACCTTTCTGATCAATCCGGGCACGGTAGGTGGCTGGGATTATTGGGATGAGTGTGCCGAGGAGTTGCACGGGATTGAGCCTGAGTTGTTGGCGCAGGAAGGAATCAGTGCTGACGCTGCCTGTTCACGCCTCAATGCTGCGCTGGCGGGTCGGGATGTCATCAGTGATGCGTTGGAATATGACGGTTTCTGGTTGCGGCGCCTGTTCCGGGCCTGTGACGTGGAGCCGGGTTTTCTGTTGGTAGGGCTGGAAGCGGTACTGAGTACCGAGGAACGAATTCAGTATCAGTTTATTGCTCGCGCGCAGTTTCGTCGTCATCGGGCGCTGCAGGACGTGAATGACCTGATATCGGCAATCACGGCGGCCCGCAGCGAGTGTGGCGGCTGACTAACTTTTAGAGGTTGCCGACCTGTTCTTCAATCAGGCTGCGCAGCTCTTGATAGGTATCGACGTTTTCAGGGGCAAAGTAGAGCTTGTAGTACTGGCGTTCAACCAGACGTCCCTTGTTGCCGTTGATGTTGTCCTTGTAGGTCGCGTAGAGGTAGCTCATCTGCAGATGGATGACGTGTGTTTGTGCGGGCAGATCAAGCTCGTGTCCTTCCAGATCGAAGCGTGTTTTACGTTCCTTGATACTGTAGAACGATATTTCGGCGATATGGTTAAGGTTGAGTAGAAAATTTGATGTCACTGGGACCAGGTGGCGCTGTTCCAGGCCGTTGTGTTCCATCTGGATGCCGCTGTTTTTCTTGATTTTAATAAACATGATGACTCTCTGTCAGTGGCGGGTAACTGCCTCTGAGTATATGTCATTGTGGTGACGGTTTGTTGACAGCCCGCCGGAAAAAACGGGCTGCCAGTCTCTGGCTTACTGTTCGTAAGTGCGCAGGAAATTGCCGATGCGCTCGATGGCATCGCGCAGCAGTTCCTTGGAGGGCAGGAAGACCAGGCGGAAATGTTGGGTGTCCGGATAGTTGAAGCCGCTGCCCTGTACGATCAGAACTTTCTGCTGCTGGAGAAGATCCAGTGCGAATTTTTCGTCGTTGCGGATCGGGTAGCGGGCCGGGTCCAGCTTCGGGAACAGGTACATGGCGCCCTTGGGCTTGACGCAGGATACGCCCGGAATTTCGTTCAGCATCTCCCAGGCGAGGGTGCGCTGTTCGTGCAGGCGACCGCCGGGAATGATCAGCTCGTTAATGCTCTGATATCCGCCCAGGGCGGTCTGAATGGCATGCTGCGCCGGAACATTGGCGCACAGGCGCATGCTGGATAGCATGTCGAAGCCTTCGATCAGGTCGCGGGCCTTGTGTTTCGGGCCGCTGATGATCATCCAGCCGGAGCGGAATCCGGCGGCACGGTAGGTCTTTGACAGGCCGTTGAAGGTGATGCAGATTACGTCATCGGCCAGCGAGGCCAGTGAGGTGTGTTGTTCACCGTCGTACAGGATCTTGTCGTAAATCTCGTCAGCGAACACGATCAGCTTGTGCTCTCGCGCCAACTCAAGAATTTCCAACAGCAGTGATTCCGGATACAGGGCACCGGTGGGGTTGTTCGGGTTGATGACGACAATGCCGCGGGTGTTGGGCGTGATCTTGCTGCGAATGTCGTTGATATCCGGGAACCAGTCCTGCTGTTCGTCACATACATAATGCACCGGGTTGCCGCCGGCGAGGCTTACGGCTGCTGTCCACAGCGGGTAGTCCGGTGCCGGAATCAGCATTTCGTCATTGTCGTTTAGCAGTCCCTGCATTGCCATGACGATCAGTTCGGATACGCCATTGCCGATATAAATATCTTCAATGCCGACATTGGCGATGTTCTTGCGCTGGCACTCCTGCATGATGGCCTTGCGCGCTGAAAACAAGCCCTTGGAGTCGCAATAGCCCTGCGAGGCGGGCAAATTGAGGATTACATCCTGAACGATCTCTTCCGGTGCCTCGAAGCCCCAGGGGGCCGGGTTGCCGATGTTCAGCTTGAGGATGCGGTGACCTTCCTCTTCGAGGCGTTTTGCCTCTTGCAGGACAGGGCCACGAATATCGTAACAGACGTTGATCAGCTTGTTTGATTTGCGAATGACAGACATCTTCTCGTTCCTGAGCTCCAGGCGCGACGGGCGGGCGTATGCATGAGGCCGAGCGTGGCACTGACTGGACAGCAAATTTAAAGTCGCCAATCATACGCGTTCGGCAGTGGCCGTGACAATGGCGGTCCGGGATTCTCGATGACAACGAAGAGGTGTGTATTTTGAGTGGAAACCGCAAGGTGTCGCCGACAGGGGAGGCGGTAGCATGAAAGACTGGTCCGGCTTGTGCGCGCAGGCGCTCAATTTTCACCCAGGCATGGCATTGGAGGATATTTTGGGTCCGCAACCGCTGCCCCGTAGTGAGCTGGTGCTGGTGTCGGATGACCGAATATTCTCGGTCATGACACGGCGTATTTTCCGGGCGGGTCTCAGGCATGCACTGGTGGATGCGAAGTGGCCTGCATTTGAAAAGGCATTCTATTACTTCAATCCGGACGCGGTGCAGGAGATGAGTGATGAGATGTTGGAGGCGTTGATGCATAACACCGATATTATCCGTCACTTTGGCAAGATCAAGGCGACTCGTGCAAATGCGATGTTGATGTGTGATTTGGCCCATGAACACGGCAGTGTTGCTCGATTGATCGCGGATTGGCCCGAAGAGGATATCGTCGGCCTGTGGACACTGCTCAAAAAACGGGGAAAGCAGCTGGGTGGCAACTCCGGTGCCTATTTCCTGCGCATGCTGGGTAAGGATACATTCATGTTGACCGATGATGTGGTTGTTGCGCTGAAAGCGCAGGGCATTATTGACAAAAAGCCCACGGCTCAGCGTGACCTCAAGCAGGTGCAGACGGCATTCAATGAGTGGCGTCAGCAGTCCGGCAAACCGTTGTGTCAGATCAGCCGGGTGCTGGCGTGCAGTGTCGGTTAAGACTGATCGGTTAAGGGCAGTGGGGTCAGATTGCGCAGCAGCTCGCCCAGAGAGCTGGCGAGTTGCTCTTGAGGAGGTTTGCCGGGTCGCTCCAGCCAGATGTGGCCGCTCTGGTTATCGATGCTGAGGAAGTAATCGGTGTCAGGTTCCAGGGTTGCGAAGAACAGGGTGAGCGGGCGCTTTTGCTTGTGCTTGCTCAGTGCGTGACCGACCAGGTTGGCGCGTAAGCGCTCCAGATCTTCGGGATTCCAGGCCTGCAGCAGACAGATCTCGCGGCCGTCCGGCAGTCGGGCAGGCAGGGGGTCTGACCAGTAACGGCTGAAGTATGTGGCCAGTGCCGGGTGGATGGTGATGCCCAGTGCGGTACTTAAACGGTCGAACATATCGGTGCCGTCGTGATTGTGTACCGGATGCCAGCTGACTTCTACACCGGCATTGGCCGTGTGTTGGTAGCACTGGCTTGGCCAGTCGGGATCATAGGGCAGGCGGGGCCAACCGGATGCGGAATGCAGGGCATCGACCTGTTGCATAAAGCTGTCCAGGGCCTGTGCGGTATCGGTATCCATCATCATCCTATCGCTCATTCATGAATCTGTTCGGCACTCTGTCGTAACCGCTGGATCGCTGCAAGTGCTTGTTATGGATTGTTCAATCTTTGTACTGCGCTGTAATAAAACGAATTTTCTTGAAATAAGTGGTTGACAACTTTTTGAAACCCCTTAAAATGCGCACCTCATTCACAGGGCAACGCCACAACGGTTGACCAAGTGATTGAAGAAGTGGAGTGGTAGTTCAGTTGGTTAGAATACCTGCCTGTCACGCAGGGGGTCGCGGGTTCGAGTCCCGTCCATTCCGCCACCTCTTTATCAACGTGCTGATGAAGTTGTAATATAGCCAAGTGTTTTGGGCGAATAGCTCAGTTGGGAGAGCATCTGCCTTACAAGCAGAGGGTCGGGGGTTCGAACCCCTCTTCGCCCACCAAAGCACGGAGTGGTAGTTCAGTTGGTTAGAATACCTGCCTGTCACGCAGGGGGTCGCGGGTTCGAGTCCCGTCCATTCCGCCACCTCTTCATCGAAGTGCTGATGAAGTTGTAATATGGCCAAGCGTTTTGGGCGAATAGCTCAGTTGGGAGAGCATCTGCCTTACAAGCAGAGGGTCGGGGGTTCGAACCCCTCTTCGCCCACCAAAACGGAGTGGTAGTTCAGTTGGTTAGAATACCTGCCTGTCACGCAGGGGGTCGCGGGTTCGAGTCCCGTCCATTCCGCCACCTCTTCATCGAAGTGCTGATGAAGTTGTAATATAGCCAAGCGTTTTGGGCGAATAGCTCAGTTGGGAGAGCATCTGCCTTACAAGCAGAGGGTCGGGGGTTCGAACCCCTCTTCGCCCACCAAAACGGAGTGGTAGTTCAGTTGGTTAGAATACCTGCCTGTCACGCAGGGGGTCGCGGGTTCGAGTCCCGTCCATTCCGCCACCTCTTCATCGAAGTGCTGATGAAGTTGTAATATGGCCAAGTGTTTTGGGCGAATAGCTCAGTTGGGAGAGCATCTGCCTTACAAGCAGAGGGTCGGGGGTTCGAACCCCTCTTCGCCCACCAAAACGCGGAGCGGTAGTTCAGTTGGTTAGAATACCTGCCTGTCACGCAGGGGGTCGCGGGTTCGAGTCCCGTCCGTTCCGCCAACATCGAGAGCGCATGGAAATCATTTCATGCAACGGTCTCTAAAGGACGAAGTGATAACGGCTTTGATCCTGCCATCTTTGAATAATTCTATTGATAGAAAAATAACCCTGTCTATGTTAGTAGGCCGGATTTTTTGTGTCTGTCATGTGTCGTTTGCCTGGTATTATCGGTCGACCCGAATTCGCTGTACTCTCTCTGCTTATATGCAGCCCGCTGCATAGACCTGTTGGTTTTACCTCTACTTCATGTGTCTGGTATAGAATCCTCTTTTTTGTGCGCGGGCTCAGCTGTTCATGAATATACCCTTGCCTTATCAGTCATCTGCGATCAGGCTGCAAACCATCGCCAGTCGACTTGTTGCGGATCATGATGTCCATCTTTCGGTGTTGAGGCTGGATAATATTCATGCCGAGATTAGCGGTAACAAATGGTTCAAGCTGTTGCCGGTTTTGCAGGCTGCCCGCGAGAGTGGGCAGTCGCTGTTGAGTTTTGGTGGTGCCTGGTCAAATCATGTTCACGCCCTGGCATATGCAGGGCATTGTTTGGGTATTAAAACCATCGGCGTGATTCGAGGCGAGCCTGAATATGCTGATAATGCGATGCTCAGTGATGCGCAGCGTTGGGGTATGCGGCTGCATTTTGTGTCCCGGTCTGAGTACCGGCAACGTCATGAGATGAAATATCATGATCAATTGCGGCAGCAGCATGGGCCTGTTCAGGTGATTCCTGAAGGGGGCGCAACCCTTGAGGCTGTGCATAGCGTGCAGTCTATCTGGCAGTTGCCAGCACTTGCGGGTGAGGCATGTGATTACCTGGTGACGGCAGTGGGTACCGGTAGCACGTTGGCAGGATTGGTGGCAGGGCGTCCCGAACATGCTCATGTATTGGGTGTGCCGGTGTTGAAATATGATCAGCGCCTGATTCAGGATGTACGCACATGGCTGCAGCTGCAGGGGGTTGACCCGGAGGCAGGCTGGTCACTATTGCCTGATGCGCATCAGGGCGGGTATGCGCGGCTCGGCGCGGAGTTGGCGCGGACGTTGCGGGTGCTGGAAGCGGGATTCGATTTGCCGCTGGACCCGGTATATACCGGCAAGGCGATGATGGCATTGATGCGCGCCGTGTTGCAGGGGAATATTCCATCGGGCAGTCGGGTTGTATTCCTGCACACTGGCGGGCTGCAGGGGCGGCGAGGCATGACGCAACGATTGTCAGTGCTGGCACCTGATTTTACCGGGCCACTGGCTCTATAATACTGATATCCAATACGAATAAGACTGGAGTGTGTGGCGAGGCATGGATAACTTTCGAAATATCGGTTTGATCGGGCGGCTCGGCAGCAAATCCGTGATCGACACGTTGAAGCAGTTGATGCGGTTTTTGGATGATCGTGGCCTGAATGTGATTCTGGACCAGAATATTGCCGAGGTCATGCCGGGTCACGGCCAGCAGGTATGTAAACAGAAGATGATGGGCGAAATCTGTGATCTTGCCATCGTAGTTGGCGGTGATGGCAGTTTACTGGGGGCTGCTCGTTCACTGGCGCAAAGCAAGATTCCGGTGTTGGGTATCAATCGGGGTAATCTGGGCTTCCTGACCGACATCCCGCCACTGGATTTTGAAGAAAAGCTGAGTGAGGTCTTGTCTGGCCGTTACACCGTAGATAGTCGCTTCCTGCTGGATGTGGAGATCAAACGCAATGGTGAGCCTATTGGTGAGATGACCGCGTTGAATGATTGCGTTGTGCACCCGGGCAAGGCAACGCGGATGATTCATTTTGAGCTCTATATTGAAGGTCAGTTCGTATACACCCAGAAATCGGATGGCCTGATCGTATCGACCCCGACGGGCTCGACGGCATATGCATTGTCCGGGGGTGGTCCGATCATGCATCCGAAACTGGATGCGCTGGTTCTGGTGCCAATGTTCCCGCACACCTTGTCCAGTCGTCCGATTGTGGTGGATGGCAATAGCGAGCTCAAGCTGGTCATCAGTGAGGATAACAAAACCTATCCTGCGATCTCATGCGATGGCCAGTTGAACCAGAGTCTTGCCCCCGGTGATAGTATTACCATCCGCAAGCGGTCGCAGAAGTTGAAATTATTGCATCCGCTGGATTACGATTTTTATCGTACGTGTCGTGAAAAGCTGGGATGGGGCACCAAACTGGGCGAACAGGAGTGAGATGTGAATTGCCAGGGATATGACCTGATTGGAGATGTGCACGGCTGCGCGCTCAGTCTGCGCATGCTGTTGGCCCGTTTGGGCTACCGTCAGGTCAATGGTGTCTATCAACACCCGCAACGTAAAGTCATTTTCATTGGCGACATCATTGATCGAGGGCCGCACATTCGTGAGGCTTTGCAGCTGGTGCGGGCGATGGTAGATGGCGGTCATGCCCATATCGTTATGGGCAATCATGAATATAATTTCCTTTGCTACATGCTGCCTCACCCCGACAAGCCCGGCGAGCATTTGCGGGCTCATACCCCGCGTCATCAGCGTATTCTGCAACAAACGCTGGAGCAGTTGTCGCCTTATGCCAGCGAGCAGCAGGAATATCTGGAGTGGTTTTTGCAGATGCCCCTGTTTCTTGAATTCGAGCGCTTTCGCGCTGTACATGCCTGTTGGCACGGGCCGTTGATCGAACAGTTTCGCCAGCAGTATGGTGGCAATCGCATCGACCGTGAGTTTATTTATCGTTCAGCGATCGAAGATAGCTTTGAGTGGGTGTTGATGGACCGCTTATTGCGCGGTACACATCTGCGTTTGCCCAACGATGAGGTGATGGTGAGCAAAGATGGTTTCCGTCGCCGTTTTTTCCGCACCAAGTTCTGGACAACGGACCCGCAGTACCTGATAGACGTGGTGTTTCAGCCGGATCCACTACCGGAGCATCTGGCGCGCCTGCCGCTCAATGATGAGCAGCGTAAGGATCTGATCCACTACGGGCCTGAAGAAAAGTTGTTGTTTATTGGCCACTACTGGCGTCAGGGGAAGCCTGCACCCGTTACCTCCAATATCGCTTGCATTGATTACAGCGCGGTTAAATTTGGCAAGCTGGTTGCCTATCGTCTGGACGATGAAACTCGGATCCTGCCGGAAAAATTCGTATGGGTCGATGTGGCTCGCGAGGTTCATTTGGCCACTGCGGAAGTGGGTGCGTCGTGATTCCGGTGCTGGAAGTTCCGTTGCAGGAGGACCTGACCGCGTTTACGGCCTTCCTGTGGGAGCATTCGGTTCCCCATCGGGTAGTTGAAGAAGACGTGCGTCAGGTGGTATGGGTAGCGGAGAGCGTTGACCCTGCCCGTGTGCAGGATATCTACCGTTTTTGGCGTGATGGCGGTGACTTGGCTCGGATACAGCTGCATTCGGCCCGACAAAAACGCCTGATCCGTGCGATTGATTGGCGTACATTGCCGATCACGCTGGGACTGATTGTGTTGAGCTTTGTGTGCAGCTTCGTGATCGGTTTCGGCTCTGACATGGAAGCCATGGCATGGCTGAGCTTCACGCCCTTTGAGGTGCGTGGGGATAGGTTGCTCTATCAACATTTGGGGCAGATGTTGATCTCAGGCGAGATCTGGCGTCTGGTAACGCCCATGTTCATGCATTTCAGTGTGCTGCATATCCTGTTCAATCTGTTGTGGGTGTGGATTGTTGGCTCACGCATGGAGCCTGTTCAGGGCAGTGTTTCCCTGCTTGGGTTGGTGTTATTCAGTGCGCTGTCATCCAATTTGGCCCAGTACCTCGTAAGTGGTCCCATGTTTGGCGGCATGTCTGGCGTGGTGTTCGCGCTGCTGGGCTATAGCTGGCTGTGGGACAAGCGGGGCGGTCAGCCGCGAATCGGTTTGCCACCTGCGCTGATGGGCATGATGTTGTTCTGGCTGGCGCTGGGCTTTACCGGGGTGCTCGAAGGAGTGGGTCTGGGTGCCATCGCCAATACTGCGCATCTGGTTGGTCTGTTGGCCGGGCTATGCTGGTTGCCCGCAGGGCGATGGCTGAACAGGCATTCCCGCTGAGCACTATGCTAGAATCGAGATGAGTTGACTGGAAGAGGTGTGGTATGACGTTTGAAAAAATGATCGAGGCGATGACGCCTGAGGTCTATCAGTCACTGCGACGCGCAGTGGAGTTGGGTAAATGGCCGAATGGTCAGCGCCTGGTTCAGGAGCAGCGTGAAACCAGCCTGCGTGCGGTGATTGCGTACGAATACAAGCATGGTGTTGCGGAAGATCAGCGCGTTGGCTATATCGATCGTACGCGTTCCGATGGTGCTCAGCATGGTACCGACCCTTTCCAGCCTCAGGTGCTTAAGATACTGACTGATGACTGACACGATCAACTCAGGCCTTAGCGGCCATTTGCGCAAAATGCACACCCGCCTTGATACCCCGGTATCCTACCAGTTGCCGCTGGGGGATACGCTGGTGGATCTTAATGATCACATCGGGCAACCCATCACCCTCACCTTTACCGGGGTGATTAACTGCCTGCATTGTGGTCGCAAGACCAAAAAGAGCTTCAGTCAGGGCTTTTGCTACCCTTGCTTCACTCGCTTGCCGCAGTGTGACAGCTGCATCGTCAAACCGGAAAAATGCCATTTCCATGAAGGTACGTGCCGCGACCCTGCGTGGGGGGAGCGTCATTGCTTCCAGCCGCACGTGGTGTATCTGGCAAACTCCTCCGGAATTAAAGTCGGTATTACTCGTGGTGAGCAGGTACCAACCCGCTGGATGGATCAGGGTGCCATTCAGGCACTGCCCATTCTTGAAGTGGATAACCGTCTGCATTCGGGTTTGATCGAGCAGATTATCGCCGCGCATGTCAGTGACAAAACCAATTGGCGTACCATGCTTAAGGGGCAGGTCGAACCGCTTGACCTGTTGCAGGAACGTGATCGCCTGCTGGACCTGTGTGCATTGCAACTGGATGCGCTGCGTCAGCAGTATGGCGAAGATGCGATCCGCCGTTTGGATGCTGACGTGGTGGATATTGAATATCCGGTACTGGAATACCCGAGCAAAATTGCCACGCATAATTTCGACAAGAATCCGGACGTGTCCGGCGTCCTGATGGGAATCAAGGGACAGTACCTGATTCTGGATACCGGCGTGATCAATATACGCAAGTTCGCCGCATACCACGTACAGCTAAGCTTTTGAATCTGGAGTTGTAATGTCAGTCAAGCAGCCTAATACCATCTATCTGGAAGACTATCAGCCGCCAGCCTGGCTGATCAGCCATACCAAGCTTCGATTTGAACTGGAAGAAGAGCAGACACTTGTGCGTGCTCAGCTAAGTATCCAGTCCAATCCGGCTGCTCGTGACAAACGTATGCCGCTTGAGCTGTTTGGCGACGAAGGAATGGAGCTTTGTCGGCTGAGTATTGATGGCCAGATACTGGAGGCCTGTGATTACCAGCGCGAGGCAGGGTATCTGCGCATCAATAACGTGCCGGATACATTTGTCCTTGAATGCGTGACGCGTTTGCTGCCGCATGAGAATACGACGCTGGAAGGGTTGTATAAGTCTGACGGCATGTTCTGTACCCAGTGCGAAGCCGAAGGCTTTCGCCGCATTACCTTCTTCCCGGATCGCCCTGATGTGATGTCGGTTTTCAGTACAACACTGGTGGCCGACAAATGCCTCTACCCCGTGCTGCTCTCCAACGGCAATCCGGTCGACAGTGGTGAAGATGATGACGGGCGTCACTGGGTGACCTGGGATGATCCCTGGCCCAAGCCCAGCTATCTGTTTGCGTTGGTTGCCGGTGATCTGGCATTACTGGAAGATAGCTTTACAACCCTGTCCGGGCGCGAAGTGGCGCTGCGTATCTATGCCGAGCGCAAGGATCTGGATAAACTCGACTATGCAATGCAGTCGTTAAAAAATGCCATGCGTTGGGATGAGGAGGTATACGGTCGCGAATATGATCTCGATATCTATATGATCGTGGCGGTCGACTTCTTCAATATGGGGGCAATGGAAAACAAGGGCCTCAATATCTTCAATACCTCCTGTGTTCTGGCGCACCCGCTAACCACGACGGATCAAGGCTTTCAGCGGGTCGAAGCCGTTGTGGCGCATGAATACTTCCATAACTGGTCGGGTAACCGTGTTACCTGTCGTGACTGGTTTCAGTTAAGTCTGAAAGAGGGCTTTACGGTATTCCGTGATGCCGAGTTCTCTGCCGATATGAACTCGCGTACCGTTAAGCGTATTGAAGACGTCACTCTGCTCAGAACCGCTCAGTTTGCCGAAGATTCCAGCCCAATGGCCCATCCGGTGCGGCCTGAGTCGTACATGGAGATCTCCAACTTCTACACCCTGACCGTCTATGAGAAGGGCGCAGAAGTCGTGCGAATGCTGCATACCCTGCTGGGTGCTGAATTGTTCCGCCAGGGCAGTGATCTGTATTTCGAACGCCATGATGGTCAAGCCGTAACAACGGATGATTTTGTTGCGGCGATGGAAACCGTGTCAGGTCGCGATTTGACCCAGTTCAAGCGCTGGTACTCACAGGCCGGGACACCACGACTACAGGTGAGCGATCAATATGATGCCCGCGCGTGTGAATACCGTCTGACTGTGCGTCAGAGCTGCCCGCCCTCACCGGGGCAGGATCACAAGCAGCCGTACCATCTGCCGCTGGCACTCGGGCTGGTGGCTGAAGATGGCACAGAACTGTACGCCGGTTTGCTTGAGCTGACCGGAGAAGAGCAGGAATTCTGTTTCGACAATATCAAACAGTGTCCGGTACCTTCCTTGTTGCGGGGCTTTTCGGCACCGGTCAAGCTGGAATATGACTACAGTGACGCACAATTGTTGATGTTGTTGCGGCACGATACCGATGGTTTCAATCGTTGGGATGCCGGTCAACGACTGTCTATCCGCCTGTTGCAGGAACAGATGCAACGCTATCGTGATGGTCAACCGATGGTCTGCTCTGAAGCGTTGATTGAGGCCTGGCGACAGTTGCTCAATGACACCGCACTGGATCCGGCCATGCTCGCGCAGTGTCTGCGTTTACCGTCCGAAGCGCAGCTGAGTGAGTTGGCGGAACAGATTGATGTGGCTGCCATTCATGCCGCGCGTGAGTTCATGCGCACCTCGTTGGCTGCGGCACTGGAGCAAGAGTGGTTACAGGCTTATCAGCGCTGCGATACCAATGAACTCTATGCGCCCGATGCGGACGCGGTCGGCCGCCGCAGTCTGAAGAATCTGGCGCTTGCCTATCTGGTGGCTACCGAACGTGAGCCCTGGTTGGCACTGGCCCGTCAGCAATATCAGCAAAGTGATAACATGACGGATCAGCTGGCAGCATTCGCCCTGGTTGCACATTCGGATGATCGTGAAACCGCCGAAGAGTTGCTGCAGGCGTTTTACCAGCAGTGGCAGCACGAATCACTGGTGATGAACCAGTGGTTATCTGTGCAGGCTTCAGATCCCCGTGACGGCGCGCTGGAGCGTGTGGTTGCATTGGCACAACATCCAGTGTTTGATATGCGCAATCCGAACAAGCTGCGGGCACTGATCGGTGCTTTCTGTGGTCAGAATGCACAGCATTTTCATGCCGAGGACGGTTCAGGCTATGCATGGCTGGCAGGCTGGATTTTGCAGCTGGACCAACAAAATCCGCAAATTGCTGCACGGCTGTTGACGCCGCTGACTCGCTGGAAGCGTTATGATCCGGTGCGTGCAGGGCAGATGCAGGTGCAGCTGCAACGAATGATGGATACCACTGAGCTCTCTGCTGATGTATATGAAGTAGTGAGTAAGAGTCTTATGTAATTGCTGGCACTGGCTGGCATTCCGTTCATGATCACTGGACTGCATTGGCAGTCCTATAACAACAAGCTGTGAAGGATACGCAGATGGAACCCTATTTCGATTCAAGTGATAAATTTGATCTTCAGCAGAACTACCGTCGTTATCTGAAGTTTCATGATCAGAGCCAGTCCGCTAACGAGGTGCTCAAGGATGCGCGCGCCAGTCGGGTCTGGGTTGCTGGTATTGTGCTGATGGTCTTTGCGCTGGCTTCCGAATTTTTCCTCGGTGCCGCTGCCGGTCTTTTCGGCCTTTATTTTTATCGTATCGTGATTGCCTGGTATCGTGTTAGCCAGGCAGAAGAAGGGTTGGAAGAAACCGCCCGCTGGTTTGCCGGCAAGGGCGTGAAGTTCGAAGGACGCGTACTTTATGCGCGCAGTGATGACCAGCTGGAACAGCCGCTGGATCCGTTCAATGAAGAACTGTATCGCTGAGTCCCGGTGCATTCATGCAGCGTGAGTATCGAGGTTTAAGCCGCCGTACACAGTATTTGCTGTCCCTGCCGGAAGGCGTAAATGTTGATTACAAACGTGAAGTGCAGGCGATCAGAAGTTCTGATCTGGTCGCCTTCGCCAACACCCCTCAAGGGGGGGCCTTGTTGGTCGGGATTGATGAATATACCTCTGATAGCGGTGTGCAGCGTGGTCGGGTGGTTGGTTGTGACGTTGATGATAAGGCACGGCTGACGCTGATCAACAAATCGACCGGCTGTATTCCTATCGTTGAAATCAATATATTCACCGAAAATCTGGCAGCGTCCCGCCCCATTCTCCGGGTAGAAATCCCCCCCGGGCTGCATAAGCCCTACTGCACTCAGCGCGGTGAATATGCCGTCCGCACGGATGGGCGCAATCGCGCGCTCTTGCCCGAAGAGCTGCTGGCCATCTTCATGGAACGGGAAGGCGAGCAGTTCCTTTCCCGCTTCCGTGATGCTGTTCACCAGTTGGAAAACCAGTTGGGTGGTGTCAGTCATGCGCTCAGTGAAGGCATGCTGGGTGTGAGCGAGCGCCTGTACGAGTTGGACCATCAGCTGCAACGTACGCTTGGCCGCATCGAACAGCTGACCGACAGCAACAAGAAACGCTCCCGAAATTTGATGCAGGCCTTGCGCCAGAGCCAGGCAGGGATCGTGCAGCTGGAAAACAGCATAGCGCCGGTGATCAATGACCAGGGGCAGCATCTGTTGCAAGATATCGAGCACAAACTGGGCATGTTGCTGGATCTTCTTGATAGCGATAACGGCAATGGCAGTCACAACCACTGATTGACTCTATCCACTCTGTTTTGATACGTATCAAGAAGCGATAAACGGAGTCGTCTATAGTGAAGTGAAGTAACCCTGATCCGGAGAATAGCACCATGAACATTCTGTCAGAACTGCACCAGGATCATATCAATTTGAGCCGCCTGCTCGAAATGCTGGAACGCAAGGTCGAACGTTTGCGTGCCGGTGTTCATCCTGACTTCTCGCTTATGGCCGAAGTTGTCGCGTATGTGGGTGGCTATGCTGATCAGCATCATCATCCGCGCGAAGATCTAATATATGCCTTTTTTCGGGGTCGCAGTACAGAGCTGGACCAGGCATTCGAACGCTGTGAAGCGGAACATCAGGATCTGAAGCACCTGTCGACCCGATTGTCGGATTCAATTGATGGCGTTCTCAATGATGTTGTAATGCCGATGGATCAGTTGACTGATCAACTGGACGCATTTGTGCAGGCAGAAAAGTGCCATATTGATTTTGAAGAACAGGCAATCTTTCCGCCGCTGCAGGCGATGGCGACGGCAGCCGACTGGGATCAGTTGGCCGAGCAACTACCGTCGTCAGACGACCCTGTGTTTGGCGAACAGCAGGCGGATGAATATCGCTCTCTCTACAAGGCGTTGATGGAAGATATGAACCGCTCTGAGTCAGAGTTTTGAGCGGTCCTGCAAGGCAAGATAGCGTTGCACGGTATCTACAATAGCCTGTGTCTGAGGATCAACTTCAAGGTTGACGCAGTCGCCGATGTTCAGTTGGCCAAAGGTGGTTTGTCTGAGTGTTTCGGGAATCAGTGACACGCTAAAGCTGTCGCTGTCCACGTCTGCCAGTGTCAGGCTGCACCCGTTCAGACCGGCAAACCCTTTAGGCAGCAGGTAGGGCGCAGCTACTGCGGGTAGATCGAAGCGTATTTTCCGGTTGTCTGTTGATACATCCACACCCGTCACGCGTGCGGTGCAGAGAATATGCCCCGACATCAAATGGCCGCCGATTTCATCGCCGATTTTGGCGGCGCGCTCAAAATTTACCCGTTGACCGACTTCCAGAATGCCGAGGTTGGTCAGTTCCAGCGTAGTGTCGATAATATCAAAGCGAACCCGGGTCTCATCGAAGTCGGTAATGGTCAGGCAGGTGCCGTTGATGGCAATGCTGGCACCCGTCTCAAGGTGTGTGCTGTGTGCCGGCGGCAACACCAGTTCCAGTTGCATGAATCCATCTCTGCGGGTGCAGCCTGTCACGGTTGCCATGCCCTGGACGATACCTGTAAACATACTGTGCTAACCTCTCATTGAACGATCTGATCCGGTTGGTAGAACGTAATCTTACCCCAAAGCGCCAAGGAGAATGCAATATGCGAGTCTTGATTACAGGTGGCAGCGGGTTTGTCGGGCAGGCGTTGGCACGGGCATTGCTGACGCGTGGCGACCAGGTGGTGATTTTAAGTCGCAAGCCGGAAAATGTACCACATGCCAAGGGGCAGACCTGTGTTGCGGATCTGCAGCGGATTGACGGTCCGATTGATGCCGTTGTCAATCTTGCAGGTGCGCCTATTGTCGATCGGCGCTGGACATCATCACGCAAACGTCTGTTGCGTGACAGCCGCATTAAAACCACTGAGGCGCTGGTGCGTTGGATGCGTGAGCAGTCCACTCCACCGGCAGTACTGGTCAGTGGCTCGGCAATAGGTTATTACGGTTCACATCAGGATGAAGTGTTGGGTGAGTCTGCGGGCAGTACGCCCGGTTTCCCGCATGAGCTGTGCCGCGATTGGGAGCAGGCAGCCTTGGATGCCTCGGTGCCGGGTACGCGCGTGTGTCTGATCCGCACCGGTGTAGTGTTGGGGCAAGGGGGAGCATTGGCGAAAATGTTGCCGGCGTTTCGTTTAGGTCTGGGCGGTCCGATCGGTAATGGTCTGCAATGGATGTCCTGGATTCACCTCGATGATGAAGTAGGTGCCATTCTGTATCTGCTGGATAATCCTGCGCTCAGCGGTCCGTTCAACCTGACGGCACCTGAACCGGTAACCAATGAAGAGTTCAGTAAAACCTTGGCAGCTGTACTGGGCCGGCCCGCGTTCATGCGCGTACCGGCTATTGTGATGAAAGTGTTGCTGGGTGAAGCCAGTGAACTACTGGTGGAAGGGCAACGTGTCGTGCCCGAGCATCTGAATACGGCGGGATATGTCTTCAAGCATCCGCATCTGGAGCCGGCACTACGTGCAGTGCTGAAGCGCCATTGATCATGACGCCATGCTCAATGGCAAGGATTGGGTTTCGTCATCCTCACCATCGTTGCGCAGTCGTCGGCTGCGCAGACGCTCGATAGCTTCCAATAACAGGTCGCCTTGCCACGCGCGCGGATCTTGATGCAGATGATGATCCAGATCCAGCACCAGGAAATCGAGCGTTTGGCTGTGTCCCGCTTCACACAGGGCTTCCAGGCTGTCTATGCTGTGCTCCGGCCAGAAGTTCTGACCCCATTCGACCAGGCGTAAGCGAGTGGTTTCTGCATCGTTCTGCTGGCACGCGATTGCCAGTGCCTGGAACGTGTTGCGTTCGGCGCGCTGGTGCGACAGCAGCAGTTTCTGAGTGCGGCGGTGCTCTTCCTCTTTGCCTTCCAGTTGGCTGCGACTTTTGACCTGGCGCAGTTGGTGCCAGCTATGGGCCCAGCCACTGAAACCGATTACGCACAGCACGCCCAGGGCGGTGCTTACCAACCACCAGGTGGTCGCGGGCCGGGACGGTTCTGTCGCAGTTGGCACTGTTGTACCGGCGGCATTGAAGGTATCCGGTAATGCAGGCGTCTGCACCTCAATTTGACGAGGCGGCAACGACGCGGTTGCAGCCCGCTCGGCCAAGGTGTTCCACCAGTGAATATCAATCGGTGGCAGTGTCAATGCACCTGGTCCGAGAGGTTCGATCCGTACACGTTCAACGCGGGTGCTGACCAGACCCTGAGCCGTCATGGTTTCAGTCGTGCTGACATCTTCAAGCTGGGCAAAAAAGGTATCCGCATTGGTGCTGAACAGGTTCGGGAGTGCATCGGCAGGAAGCCCCAATGCCGTCAACGTAATCTCGCGTACGAAACTGTCACCCGGTTGCAGGTTGGCAGGTGCTTGCCAATTTTCCTCCAGCATCAAGCGTTCTGCCGGCAGCCAGTAGCCGCGGCTGTTCTGATGGGCAGCCGGCATGACTTCGATTTCAAAGGTTTCCCTATCGGGTGCGAGGCTATCTTCAGTACTGTCATTGCTGATGATGCCGGGACCGGCGAGAGTGTGCAGTCCGGTAGTGGCAGGGTAAAGGGCGAAACTCTGTTCCATGACATGCCAGCGTTCGCCATCACGGTCGGCGGTATAACGACGAGGCTCGGTAAGGGTAAAGATCAATGCTCCCGGCAAGGCAGGGGAGCTGAAGCTCAGTGTCTCTGGCAGCGGGGTGCGCTGAAACAGGCGTGCAGTAAACAGCAACTGCGCATGCGAATAGATTTGATCATTACTGATCAGGCTATCCATAAACCGTGTTGCTTCGCGTCCAGGGGTTTCCGCCTTGCCGCTGACCTTGACTTCAAGGGACGTACTAAGCTCGTTGCCCAGACGGATCTGGGGGATGCGCAGGGTGCCACTGTTGCGAGGTTTAAGCTGCAGATGCCAGCGGGTCCAGACATCACGGCTGGCAGATGCATGGCTGGATACGATCACCTTCTGGCTACTTTGGATACGGAAATCAGTCTCCAGCGCACTGAGATCAGGGCGTTGCTCAACCTGATCGGAGACTTCCAGCGTCAAGGTCAAGGTATCGGCAGCGGTCAGCGCATATCGATCAAGAGTGGTCCTTACTTCTGCCGACAGGGCAGGGGACAATATAAATAGCAGCAGTGCCAGCAGTGCACGCATCAATGAACCCGTTCCAAGTAAATGCAGTAGTGGTTTCGACTCATTATCAGTGATGCGCGTGAACAGATCAATTTTGCTGGCGAGTTATGGGCAATTAAAACAGCGAGATGACTTCATTAAGACAAAATGCCGGACAAGGTGACTTAACTCGCAGGTTAACTATACTGCGTTGAAATGACCTGTAACCGGATGCCAATGAGGGTGCTTATGTCCCGTCGCGCTGTTGAAAACAAGATGGAAATGCTTAACCAGCTGAAAGAAATGGTGCTGTCCCGGTTACCGCAAAAGCGTGCTGAGCCGCTGCTGCGATTTATTGATGGTTATTTTCCGCACGCGGCTGAAACCGATCTGCTGCAGTGGCGTGTCGATGATCTTTATGGCGCGACCATGGCTGCCTGGCAATTTATGCAGGAAAAACCGGCCGGTGAAACCCGTATTCGTGTATTCAATCCTGATTATGAACGCCATGGCTGGCAGTCGACTCATACGGTAATTGAAGTGCTGCAAGCCGACATGCCCTTTATTGTCGACTCTTTGCGGATGGAATTAAATCGTCGCAATTTATCCATTCATGCGATTTTGAATACGGTCTTCAGTACCCGGCGTGATGAAAGCGGCAAATTGCTGGACCTGCTGGCGCGTGGCAGTCGTGCCAAAGGCGTACAGCATGAATCATTGGTGGCGATTGAGGTGGATCGCCATACTGACCCCCAGCAGCTGGATGCCTTGCAGCAGGCGCTGCTTGACGTGCTGAAGGATGTACGGGCGGCGGTGAGCGACTTCGATGCAATGTTGGCCAAGACAGACCAGTTGTTGGAAAACTATGCGCACACGCCTGAAGGCTTTGATGCCAAAGATGTCGAGGAAATTCATGACTTCATTCGCTGGTTGAAACAGCACTTCACCTTCCTCGGATATGATGAATATGTCCTTGAAGGCAAGGGCAAGCAGCAGCGTCTCACACCTGTGGCTGACAGTGGTTTGGGCTTGTTACGCCACCCGACGGGTCGTGACCCGTTATTTGCTACTGAACGCGATGCGGGCGCATTCACGCTGGTGCCGGATCTATTGTCGTTCACCAAATCGGCGCACAAATCGCGGGTTCACCGTCCTGCCTATCCCGACTATATCAGTATCAAACGCTTCAATAGCGATGGTGAGCTGATCGGCGAGTCCCGTTTTCTGGGGCTCTACACTTCGGCAGTGTATTTGCACGGCTCTACCGATATTCCCGTGGTCAGGCGCAAGATTCAGGCAGTGATGGCACAGTCGTGCCTGCATCCGCGAGGTCATGACTGGAAAGAACTTCAGCAGATACTGGAAATTTACCCGCGTGATGACCTGTTCCAGTCCAGTGTTGAAGAGTTGTTCAATACCGCCATCGGTATTTTACAGATCCATGAGCGCAGACAGATTCGCTTGTTCTTACGTCGGGATTATTACGGTCAGTTTTTCTCTGCTCTGGTATATGTGCCGCGCGAAATTTACAGCACGGATTTCCGTTTGCGGGTTCAGCAAATTCTGCAGCAAGCGCTCGACTGTGATCAGGCTGAGTTCACTACATATTTTTCTGAGTCGGTGCTGGCGCGTACCCAATTTTTGTTGCGGCGCAGTGATCATCATAAAGTAACCCATGATTTTAATGTGGCTGAGCTGGAGCAGCGTGTCAGTCATGCGGCCAGCAGTTGGCACGAGGATCTGTACGAGGCGTTGATTGATGCTTTGGGTGAAGAGCAGGGTATCCGAGCCTACAACCATTATCATGCCAGCTTCTCGGCCGGTTACCGCTCCGATTTTGCGCCGCGTGCTGCCGTTGTCGATATCCAGCACATGGATACCCTGCACACCGAGCGCAGAATGGCGCTCAGTTTCTATGAGGCTCTAGAACGTGAACCGGAAGAGCTGAATTTCAAGCTCTACCATCTGGGGGCTGCATTGCCCTTGTCCGATATTCTGCCCATCCTTGAAAATCTGGGCCTGAGGGTTATTGATGAGCATCCCTATCAGGTTGAGGTGGATGGCTGTTGTATCTGGATTCATGACTTCAATTTGCGTTACACCGGTTCGCAACAGGTCACGACCAGTACCATGCAAAGCGTGTTCGAGGATGCCTTCCTCAACGTCTGGTATGGCCGTGCCGGTAATGACGAGTTCAATAAGCTGGTTCTGGCCGCGCAGTTGCAGTGGCGTGAAGTTGCGTTGTTGCGCGCGTATGCCGGATACATGAAACAAATCCGTTTTCCGATCAGCCAAGAGGCGATCAGTATCGCACTGCGCCATCATGTGCCACTCACGCGGCAGTTGGTCGACATGTTTGCGGCGCGTTTTGAACCTGACAATGCATCGTCCAAGGATGAGGACAGAATTCGGCAGCAGATACTGGAAGGGCTGGAGCAGGTTTCCAGTCTTAACGAAGATCAGGCGATCCGGCAGTATCTGGCACTGATCGAAGCAACGCTGAGAACCAACTTTTACCAGCAGGCAAATGGACAGCCGCAGGCCTATTTTGCCTTTAAACTCTCGCCGCGTGAGATTCCCGGGGTGCCTGAACCCAAGCCTCTGTATGAGATATTTGTACACTCTCCGCAACTGGAAGGGGTTCATCTGCGTGGCGGTAAAGTGGCGCGTGGCGGATTACGCTGGTCGGACCGGCTGGAGGATTTCCGTACCGAGGTGCTGGGGCTGGTCAAGGCTCAGCAGGTCAAGAATGCCGTTATTGTTCCGGTAGGTGCCAAAGGCGGTTTTGTGGCCCGCCAGCTGCATACCAGCATGAGTCGTGATGAGTGGATGGCGGAAGGTCTTGCCTGTTACCGGACCTTCATTCGCGCATTGCTGGATGTAACCGATAATCTGGTCAATGGCGAGGTCGTGCCGCCGGAGCGGGTGGTGCGCCATGACGATGACGATACCTACCTGGTGGTAGCTGCAGACAAGGGGACGGCGACATTTTCTGATACCGCGAATGCAATCGCCGACGAGTATGGCTTCTGGCTGGGTGATGCCTTTGCATCAGGTGGCAGTCAGGGCTATGACCATAAGAAAATGGGGATTACCGCACGGGGCGCCTGGGTGTCTGTCGAGCGACATTTCCGTGAATTGGGCCTCAATACTGCCACTGATCCGTTTACCGTAATTGGTATCGGTGACATGTCGGGTGATGTGTTCGGGAATGGCATGTTGCGCTCTGAGCAGATCCGGCTAGTTGCCGCTTTCAACCATCAGCATATCTTTATCGACCCGAATCCTGACGCCGCTGCATCATTTGCCGAGCGAGAGCGTCTGTTTGCATTGCCGCGTTCGGGCTGGGGTGACTACAACAGTGAACTGATCTCTAAAGGTGGCGGGGTGTTCAGCCGCAGTGCCAAGTTCGTGACTCTGACGTCTGAGATCAAGCAGCTGACCGGGCTGAACAGCAGCCGAGTAACACCGACCGAGCTGATTTCAGCCTTGCTCTGTGCCCAGGTTGACCTGCTCTGGAATGGCGGTATTGGTACCTACATCAAGGCCAGTGACGAAACGCATGCGGATGTGGGAGATAAAGCCAACGATAGTCTACGCGTTGATGCGGTGAAGGTTAAAGCTCGAGTCGTAGGCGAAGGCGGAAACCTGGGTGTGACCCAGCGAGCCCGCATGCAGTTGGCCGCTCAAGGCTGCCGCCTGAATACCGACTTCATTGATAATGCCGGAGGCGTTGATTGTTCGGACCATGAGGTCAATATCAAGATTCTGTTGAATGCCGTGGTCAACAACGGGGATATGACGGCCAAGCAGCGTAACAACCTGCTTAGTGAGATGACAGATGATGTGGCCGAACAGGTACTGCAGAACAATTATCGTCAGGTACAGGCGATCTCGTTGGCGGAGGTGCGTTCAGCCGTGTCCATGGCTGAGTACCGTCGCTTCATCAATGCCTTGGAAGCGCAGGGTAATCTGAACCGTGCGCTGGAGTTTCTCCCCCTGGATGATCAACTGGCAGAGCGCCAAGCGGCGGGTGAAGGTTTCAGCAGGCCGGAACTGTCGGTATTGGTGTCCTACAGCAAGGCTAACCTCAAGGAGCGGTTGTTGGCGTCAAAGGTGCCAGATGATCCCTACCTGGCCCGTGAGCTGCTGACCGCTTTTCCTGCCCGGCTGCAGCAGCAGTACGGCGCTGAACTTGAACAACACAGACTGCACCGTGAGATCATTGCGACCCAGATCGCCAATCAGGTGGTCAATTTAATGGGGATCAACTTTGTTGAGCGCCTGCTGACCTCGACAGGAGCGGATGTAGAGCATATCGTGCGGGCCTATGTGCTGGCTCGAGACGTGTTTGCACTGCAGCCGACCTGGAACGATGTCGAAGCACTGGATTACTGTGTCGATGCCGACGTGCAGCTGGATATGATGCATGATCTGCAGCACCTTATCCGGCGTGCGGCCCGCTGGTTTGTACGCAATCGTCCAGCCTCTCTTGAGTGCGAAAGTGAACGTGAGCACTTCGCCCCGCATTTGGAGGCGATTACCCGCAACTTGGGTGAGTTGCTGTGTGGTGAGCCGTTTGAAATCTGGCACCATGCCTACACCCGTTATACCGATTCCGGCGTACCGGCTCGGCTGGCGCAGGTGGTGGCCGGGTCGCGCTCATTGTATTCGGCGCTCAGTATCATCGAAGTCGCCAATGAGCTGGATGTGACGGTTGAATCGGCAGCGCAGGCGTTCTTTGGTTTGGGCGAGCGTTTGGAACTGCAGTGGTTCAGCGCCCAGCTTAACGAATTGAGCATCAGCAGCTATTGGCAGGCATTGGCACGCGATACCTTCCGCGATGATCTTGATACCCAGCAGCGTGCGCTGACGGCTTCGGTGCTGCAGGCAGCGAAGCATGATCAGAAGCCAGTGCCGGAACAGTTGGCGGGCTGGCTGGAACAAAATCAGCTGCATATCGATCGTTGGTTGAACATATTGTCAGAGCTGAAAAGCGCGACCACCGGTGATTACGCGATGTATACTGTTGCCGTGAGAGAGCTGGCGGATATGGCCCGCTGCAGTACCCAACTGGAACACGTGTAATTCATGAACGAAATTGTTGTTGATCTCCGGATTAGCAGTGACGAATGTCTCAAGCTGTATAATGGTCCGTCACGGGTTGTTTCGACCCGTGCTCGGGATGGTCGTCGAGTACAGTTTCCGGCAGCTGTCCTGCGTCCCTGGGTGCTGCATGACGGCGTCCGGGGCTGTTTTCGCATCCGTTTTACCCCTGAAGGCAAATTCAGCGACATTAAGCGCTTGAGTTGAGCGGTGTTCATCCCGAGCCCGCTCGCCTATAATGCCGCATCCGTATCTTAACCATCAGTGAACACCATGTTATACGATCTTGCACGCGCACTTATGTTCAGGCTTGAGGCCGAAACCTCGCATGAGCTGGCACTGGGCGGTATGAACCTGGCCGCTTCTCTGGGCCTGCACAAACTTATGGGGGCTGAAACGCAGTCGCTGCCGACCAAAGTGATGGGGATCCGTTTCCCCAATCCGGTCGGTTTGGCTGCGGGTCTGGACAAGAACGGCACCTCAGTGGACGGCCTTGCCGCTATGGGATTCGGCTTTATCGAAGTCGGTACCGTGACCCCGCGTCCACAGCCGGGCAATCCCAAGCCGCGCCTGTTCCGTATTCCCGAGCACAGCGCCATTATCAACCGCATGGGGTTCAATAATGATGGTGTGGACCAGCTGCTGAAAAATCTGGATCGCAGCAGTTATCAGGGCGTGCTGGGGATCAATATCGGCAAGAACAAGGATACTCCCAACGAGCAGGCGCATCTGGATTACCTGCTATGCCTGCGCAAGGTTTATGCACGAGCCAGCTATATTACGGTTAACGTTTCTTCACCGAACACGCCTGGATTGCGTACCTTGCAGTTTGGTGACTCCTTGAACAGTCTGCTGGATGCACTGAAGACGGAGCAGGCCAAGTTGGCCAGTCTGCACGGACGCTATGTGCCGATTGCCGTGAAAATTGCACCGGATATGGATGCCGAAGAAGTCGGCATGGTGGCGTCATCGTTGAAGACGTATGAAATGGATGGTGTTATCGCCACCAACACGACACTTTCGCGTGGTGGTGTGGAAGACAGCCCGATTTCTGATGAAGCAGGTGGTTTGAGCGGCGCGCCCGTGCGTAACCGGTCTACGGCAACAATCCGTACGCTGGCAGAACACCTGGATGGTGCCTTGCCGATTATCGGCGTTGGCGGTATCACGGAAGGGTTTGATGCGGCTGAAAAGATTGAAGCCGGTGCCAGCCTGGTGCAGATCTATACCGGTTTCATTTACCGTGGGCCTGGTTTGGTACGCGATGCAGTGAATGCAATTGCGGAGCTGCAGAAGCAGTCATGATGCTTGCCTGAGGACAGGCTCCGTGCGGGAGCCTGTCGATCAGTACAGGGGAAGTGTTATCAATGTAACGAAGGGTTTGATTGAATTGCAGAAACACCGGACATTCCACCCCAATGCGCTTCACGTCCTTCGCGCCAGCCACTCATCCAATGACTGCGCATTTCAACTGTCTGAACCGGACAATCTTCACGGGAACGCCCGTTGATGCCAGCCATGAATCCACGATTGAACAGAGTAGAGGTACGATCCCGTTTCTGTTTCTTCATATAGCGCCTCACATATTCTGATTATACTGTCCCCGGCCGTTGAACCGTTTTGGCCGAGGATGCGCGTTTTCGATCGATTCTCTGTGACGTCACACCCCTATTGATATCTGAAAATGCAGGCCGTTGCGATTTAAAAAAACTATGTTGTTACCGTACTGTCATAAAGTTTATCCGAGCGCAGTTGCAGCATTACCTTGAAAAACAAACAGTTATAAATTCTTCGCCCGTGTGGGCGACGCATTGAATTTTTTTCACCTTGTAGTCAGTCAGGATTAAGCGTAATCCTGACTGGCGCATCAGTATCGGAGTCACCCAGCGTCATGAAACTCTTTATCACCTGCCCCAAGGGACTGGAAAATCTGCTTCAGGAGGAGGTTATCGGTCTGGGAGGCCAGAATACCCGCCAGACCGTTGCCGGGGTGTATGCCGAAGGTGAGCTGGAACTGGCCTATCGGATCTGCCTCTGGTCACGCTTGGGTAACCGGGTGCTGATGCCGCTGGTTGAGGGCGAAGCGGAAGAGGCAGATGCACTGTACGAGCTGGTGCAGCAAGTCGATTGGTTGGCGCATTTGCGTCCCTCCGGTACGCTGACGGTTGACTTCAATGGCCGTTCGCAAGGAATCAATAACACCCATTTTGGTGCGCTGAAGGTCAAGGATGCGATCGTTGACCAGATCCGTACCTCAACAGGGCAGCGGCCGACGGTGGAGCGTAATCAGCCGGATCTGCGCATCAATGTGCATTTGCATCGAGGCAAGGCAACGGTGGCGCTGGACCTGTCCGGTGAAAGCCTGCATCGACGTGGTTATCGCCTTAAGGCCGGTGCCGCACCAATGAAGGAAAACCTGGCTGCTGCTGTGCTGATGCGTGCGGGCTGGCCGATGGAGGTTGCGGAAGCGCCGGTATTGGATCCGATGTGCGGGTCCGGCACGCTGTTGATCGAAGCGGCGTTGATGGCGGCGGATATTGCGCCAGGCCTGTTCCGTCAGCGGTTTGGTTTCAGTCGCTGGCTCGAGCATGATGGGCGTCTTTGGGCGCAACTGCACGAAGAGGCCAAGCAGCGCCGGGAACAGGGGCTGCAGTCATTGTCCAATCACTATTACGGTTTCGATGCTGATGCGTCGGTGCTGGATCGCGCCCGTGAAAATGCCCAGCGTGCCGGTGTGGCCGATCACATTCAGTTTGCCCAGCGCCCGCTGGAGCAGCTTGAATCCCCGGCTGATGTGGTGCCTGGGCTGATGGTCACCAATCCGCCTTACGGTGAGCGTTTGGGTGAGACCTCTTCATTGATGTTCCTGTATCGCACCCTGGGAGAGATTCTCAAGACGCGCTTTGTCGGTTGGCAGGCGGCAGTCTTTACCGGCAATCCGGACCTGTGCAAGGTGATGAAGCTGCGGGCCGATCGCCAGTACCGCATGTTCAACGGTGCCATTGACAGCAAACTGTTGCTGTTCAAGGTACACGAGCGTGAAGAGGTCGAGCTGCCGATAACCCCGACGGATGCGGAAGCGCCGGCAGTGTTGTCCGAGCAGGCTCAAATGTTTGCCAATCGCTTGAAGAAAAACATCAAGCAACTGGCGCGCTGGGTCAAGCGTGAAGAGATCAGTTGCTACCGTGCCTATGACGCCGATATGCCTGAATATGCGGTTGCCGTCGATATTTATCCGGGCCATGCAGTGGTACAGGAATACGCGCCGCCGGCTTCGGTTGATCCGGTGAAAGCGTTTTCACGTCTGCAGGATGTCATGCGTGCACTGCCCGTGGTGCTTGAGTTGCCGGCAGAACGGGTGGTGCTGAAACAGCGTAAGCGTCAGCAGGGGCAGCAACAGTACGAGCGCCACAGTCAGACCGGCACCTTCATGGAAGTGCTGGAGCATGGCTGCAAGTTGCGCGTTAACCTCTATGACTATCTCGATACGGGTCTGTTCCTGGATCATCGCCCGGTACGCCGCATGTTGCAGCAGCAGGCAGCGGGCAAGGATGTACTAAACCTGTTCTGTTATACCGCGACTGCCAGCGTACATGCCGGTGTTGGTGGTGCGAACACCACAACCAGCGTCGACATGTCGGCGACCTATCTGGAGTGGGCGCGCAAGAACATGGAATTGAACGGCTTGCCCAAGGCACGGCACAAGCTGGTACAGTCAGACTGTTTCAAGTGGCTGGAGCAGCCGCATGGCGAACAGTACGATCTGATCTTCATGGACCCGCCGACGTTCTCCAATTCCAAGCGCATGCAGGATGTACTGGATGTTCAGCGTGACCATGTGCGTCTGGTCAAGGGGGCGATGGCGCTGTTGAGACCCGAAGGTTTGCTGATTTTCTCCAACAATTACCGTCGTTTCGTGATTGATCGCGACAGCTTGTCTGATTTCGATATCAACGACATCAGCGCCAAGACACTGGACCCGGACTTCAAGCGCAACACGAAGATCCACAGCTGCTTCGAGATCCGCCACCGCAAATAATGCGTCTGTGTCATGCTCTGGTGAGTATTGGCACAGAACCTGCTTCTCCGTGAGTCACTTGAGGCTCGGTTTGTCTGCCGCCCTATGAATGGGCGGCAGACACTAACATTCGATCAGATTCGGTGCCGAGTGCGATGGTGATTGTGCTGCATTTTAGTGCGGTCGCCCACTTATGGAACACATTGACGGAGGGGTTGGCGTGGAATCGATCAGTAGTGCGATCAGCGAGCTGTCGCAAAGTGCAAATACAATGTTCATCCTGTTGGGAGCGATCATGGTATTTGCCATGCATGCAGGGTTTGCGTTTCTGGAAGTCGGCACTGTGCGCCGAAAAAATCAGGTTAATGCGCTCGCCAAGATCATGAGTGACTTCGGTTTCTCGGCACTGGCCTATCTGTTTGTCGGTTATTGGATCGCGTATGGGGTGACGTTCTACGACAGTGCCGCAGTGCTGTCCGAGCGCAATGGCTATGATCTGGTCAAGTTCTTCTTCCTGATGACCTTTGCGGCGGCTATCCCGGCCATTATCTCCGGTGGCATTGCCGAGCGTGGCCGATTCTGGCCGTTTCTGCTGGGCTCGGCGCTGGTTGTCGGCTGCGTATATCCAGTGTTCGAGGGGATTGCCTGGAACGGAAACTACGGTATCCAGGCCTGGCTGGAAAGCCGATTTGGTGCGCCTTTCCATGATTTTGCCGGCTCTGTCGTGGTGCATGGTGTCGGCGGCTGGTTGGCGTTGGTCGCGGTGGTGTTGCTGGGGGTCCGTCACGGTCGCTATAAGGGTGGTCGTCTGGTGGCATTCCCGCCGTCCAATATCCCGTTTCTGGCGCTGGGAGCATGGATTCTCTGTATCGGCTGGTTCGGCTTCAATGTGATGTCGGCGCAAACGCTGGATGGCATTTCCGGCCTGGTTGCCGTCAACAGCTTGATGGCCATGGTTGGTGGCATTATCAGTGCGCTGATTGCCGGTCGTAATGACCCCGGCTTTATCCATAACGGCCCGTTGGCAGGTCTGGTTGCCGTGTGTGCAGGGTCTGATGTGATGCACCCGTTCGGTGCGCTGGTCGTCGGTGCAGTGGCCGGTGTGCTGTTTGTCTGGGTGTTTACCCAAGTGCAGAACCGCTGGAAAATTGATGATGTGCTGGGGGTTTGGCCGCTGCATGGGTTGTGTGGCGTGTGGGGCGGTATTGCCGCCGGTATCTTTGGCAGTGAAGCACTGGGTGGTCTGGGTGGTGTCAGCCTGATGTCGCAGCTGCTGGGTACGGCGCTGGGGGTGTTGATCGCTGTGGTGGGTGGTTTGATCGTGTATGGCTTGATCAAGCAGGTTGTTGGCCTACGGCTGGATGCTGAAGCCGAATATAACGGTGCGGATCTGAGCATACACCGGATTGAATCGACGTCCGAAGATCGCTGATGCCTTGATAAAAGGGATGCATAAAAAAATCCGCGACCCTGGTAAGGGCTCGCGGATTTTTTACAATTGCATGCCGGACGGTGTGACCGGCGGTGCAAGGGGAATCAGTGGTCGTGACCACCCGCGCCGTGGGCGTGGCCATGTTCCATTTCTTCGTCGGTCGCGCCACGGACTTCAACAACTTCCACGTCGAACGTCAGGGTCTGGCCAGCCAGCGGGTGGTTGCCATCCAGAGTGATGTTGTCACCCTCGATCTTGACCACAGTTACCGGCTGCTCGCCCCAAGGTGTCTGTGCCATGAACTGCATGCCGGTCTCGATGTTGTCGATACCTGCGAATGCGCTGCGCTCTACGTCCTGAACCAGTTCGTCACGTACGGGGCCGTAACCTTCTTCAGGCTCAACGGTAACCTGCAGGCTGTCGCCAACGGTTTTGCCGACCAGTGCATTTTCCAGACCCGGAATGATGTTGCTTGCGCCGTGCAGGTATGCCAGCGGTTCCTGACCATTGGAGCTGTCCAGTACAGTACCTTCGGCGTTGGTCAGAGTGTAGTGGATGGATACAACGGATTTTTCAGCGATCTGCATCAGGGGTCTCCTGGTTACTCAGAGATGCGTCGATGCACAGGCTACCCGCTTGCAAACCCCTGCCAGTGAGACACAGGGCTTCTTGAGCCGGTAACAGGGCAGCTTGGCAGGGCTCCCGGTTAGTTTGGGGCACATGCTAACGGTCGTACCTTGCAGGCGCAACCCGAAACGCGCCTGCAGGTGATCCCAGGTTAATAAAAAGGCGTATTGTAAGGTTTTTCAGGGGGGTAACAGATGATTCAGCTGGAAGAACGGATTGCAGTTGTGGGTGCAGGACTGGCCGGAAGTCTGGTGGCACATGCTTTGGCGCAACGGGGTGCCAAGCCTGAGGTGTTTGATAAAAGTCGTGGCACCGGAGGGCGGTTGTCGGCTGCCCGTCTGGGTTCAATGAGTGCAGATTTGGGGGCGCCGGTTGTGGAACAGCCGGTTGCGGCGCGCCTGTTGGCGCAGTGTGCAACGCTGCCGTTGGAGGCGTGGGAGCATAAAGCGGCCGATTTTGAGGGGGTAGCCGCCGCAGCAGTGGGGCGCTATGTGGCGGTTCCCCGCGCCAGTGCCCTGACGCGACATCTGTTGCAGGATATCCCGCTGCATACGCAGGTACGGGTCACGGCTGTAGAGGCGGCTGCATCTGGGGGCTGGCATTTGCTCAGCGAGCAGGGCGAAACCTATGGCCCCTTTGCCCGGGTTGTTATCGCAGCGCCGGCTCCCCAGGCCGTGCCGCTGTTGGCATCAGCACCTGCCTTGCAACGCGCGGCGGCGGGCGTCAACATGTCGCCCTGCTGGGTATTGGTGGTGCAGTTGCCGGTCCGCCCTGAATCGGTGGCACAGCTGGACTGGCTGGAAGCTGGAGATGATGTGTTGGCCCGGGCGTGCCGTGACAGCAGCAAGCCGGGGCGCGGTGAGGGTGAAGTGTGGCAGTTGCAGGCGAGTTCAGACTGGTCACAGCGGTATTGTGAGGCCGAGCCGGACTGGGTGGCTGAACAGTTGCTGGAAACATTTGCACAGCAGATCGGGGTGCCACTACAGCCGTTGCAGCAACGGGTGCATCGCTGGTTATATGCCGATGTGGCAGAGGCTCCACTCGTGCCTTCACTCGCGTCTCCGCTGTCGTCTGACCATACGTTGGGTATCTGTGGTGACTGGGTAGGCGGTGGTGGTGCTGCCGGGGCGGTCACCAGTGCCGAGGCGTTGATCGCCGCGCTGGAGGCTGGTCGCTGACCGGTCGTTGGCGGTAGACTTACAGCCAAACTTTGAGGGAGCGTTGTTGTGGCTGAAGCAGAACCGGTAAGGAAGCATGTAGAGCAGGCGCTGGAGGCACTGTCTGGTGTTTTGTTGGGAAAGGAGAAGCAGATTCGACTGGCACTGACCTGCCTGCTGGCACAAGGGCACCTGCTGATTGAAGATGTTCCGGGTATGGGTAAAACCACGTTGGCACATGCGTTGGCGCGAGTGCTGGGTGTGGCGGATACACGTATTCAGTTCACCAGTGACATGTTGCCGGCCGATATCATTGGGGTATCGGTGTTTGATGCCAATGACAGCCGTTTCCGTTTTCACCCCGGGCCGGTATTCACTCAGCTGTTGCTGGCAGACGAGATCAACCGGGCGACTCCGAAAACACAATCGGCGCTGCTGGAGGCGATGGAGGAGGGGCAGGTCAGCGTGGATGGTGAGCGGTTTACATTACCAACGCCGTTTTTTGTCATTGCAACGCAGAACCCTTCCAGTCAGTTTGGTACGTTTCCGCTGCCAGAATCCCAGTTGGACCGTTTTCTGATGCGGATCACGCTGGGCTATCCGGCCCCGGAGGTTGAGCGTCAGCTGCTGGCTGGAGGGGGTACTCATCTCCAGGCCAGGCAATTGGCTCAATGTTTGACTCCTGAGCAGCTGCTGCAGGCGCAAGCGGCTTGCCGACAGGTACATGCCTCTTCCAGCCTTATCGGCTATGTGCAGCGCCTATTGCAGCACACGCGCGATGCGGTCGGGTTCAGTTATGGTGTATCCCCGCGTGGCGGGCTAGCGCTGCTGCGGTGTGCGCGTACCTGGGCCTGGCTGGCCGGGCGTGATCACGTGGTGCCCGAAGATGTACAGGCCGTCCTGGATGCGGTAGTGGGGCACCGTATCCGTTCAGCAGATGACCTTGCCGGTCATGAAGGGGATCGTCTGGTCGCGCAATTGCTGGCTGAGGTGGATGTCATTGGTCAGTGAATGGCGGCACGCATTACGTGCGCGCATGCGGCGCTGGGTGTTGTCACGGCAGCGACCGGCCCGTTCCCACCGGTTGACGCAAAACCGGATTTTCATCCTGCCAACTCGTGCAGGCAGTGCTTTTCTGCTGGTGCTGCTGTTGATGTTGGTCATGGCCATTAATTATGAAAACAACCTGATCTATGCCCTGACCTTTTTGCTGTTGGGGATCTTTATGGTCGCCATCTTTCATACCTACAGTAATCTGGCCGGTATCGAGGTGCGGGTGCTGGATGCTGCGCCCTGTTTTGCCACCGAGTCGGCGGGGTTCGAGCTGGAGTTGTGTCGTCACTCGACGCGCAGGTTTGAGCAGCTGACGTTCACTCTGGAGCGACAGGGTGAGCCCTGTGTGGTGGATCTGCTACAGCCTCGGCAAGCACTTCGGTTGTATTGTCCTGCGCCTCGGCGTGGCTGGCTCAATCCTGGCGGGGTTAAAGTGGAGACCACCTATCCTCTGGGGTTGTTTCGTGCCTGGGCATGGCTCAATCTGGACATGAAAACACTGGTCTATCCGCTACCGCTGGAAGCGCCATTGCCGGCATCACTGCAGCCGGCGGCCGGCCATGGCCGGGATGCCATTACGCAGCGTAATGGCGATGATGATTTTGCCGGGCTTGAGCGTTTTCAGCCGGGCATGTCACCGCGCCAGGTTGACTGGAAGAGCTATGCGCGTGGACGCGGTTTGCATGCCAAGCATTTCGCAGGTCATCAGGACCCTGACCTATGGCTTGACCTGGATGCCTTGGGCAGTGAAGCACTTGAGAAACGTTTATCGCGGTTGACCGCCTGGGTGCTGGAACTGTCGGCTCGTGATGTGCGTTTCGGGTTACGCCTGGGCCAGTTTGTGCTCACGCCTGCGCGGGGCGAGGGGCATCGTGTCCGAGCGTTGTCTGCATTGGCGCTGTATGGTCTGGAGGACGCGTCATGAAGGGGCAGCAGATAAGCCGTACGGCGGTGGTCTGGCAATTGCTGGCCGTGGCGCTCGTGGTGTTGCCGCATCTGCAATGGCTGCCGCTGTGGGTGCCGGTGTTGGTTGTGGCAAGCCTTGGGGCGCGGTTGATGATTCACCGGGGCCGCTGGTCATTCCCGCACTGGTCAGTGAAAACGGCGCTGGTGGTGGCGTCCAGTGGGGGGCTGATTCTGAGTTTCAACCACCAGGCCGGTCCGGAAACCATGGTGGCCCTGCTGGTCGTGGCTTTGGCGCTAAAGCTGCTTGAAATCTATCATCGGCGGGATGCATTGATTGTCCTGTTCGTGACTTTGTTTGTCGCGGCAACGGCGTTTCTGTTCAATGAATCGGTCTGGATGGCAGGGTACATCCTGCTGGTGGTCATATTGACGCTGGCCGCGTTGAACAGCATTCAGCAGGCCAGTGATGCCAATCGTTATCGTGACAATCTGAAAACCGCTTTACACATGCTGCTGCCAGCGATTCCCTTCATGCTGGTATTGTTTTTCCTGTTTCCGCGACTGGAGCCGTTCTGGTCGGTGACGATCGATACGGCAACGGCTAAAACCGGACTGTCTGACGAACTGTCACCGGGGGATATCAGTGAGCTGTCGCAGTCAAGCGAGCTGGCTTTCAGAGCCACATTCAGTGGCGAAGTGCCACCACCGGATCAGCGTTATTGGCGCGCACTGGTATTGAGCCATTTTGATGGTCGGCGCTGGAGCCGCCCGGAACCGGCCGTCAGGCATTCACTGCGTGCAGAAAAGCTGACGCCATTGAGTCCTGAGCAGCCATACGACGTCATTATGGAGGCCAGTGGGCGTCCCTGGCTGGTCGCACTGGATCAACCGGTTGCAGTAGAGCCAGGCTTGCGAATGAGTGCAGTACGCACCTTGCACCTTGACGCACCGCTGGAGCGCCGCCGCCAGTATCAGGCCAGTGCCGTGACGCGCTACCGTTTGCAACCGTTACTGACCTCTGCCGAACGGCAGCACTATCTACAGTTGCCTGCGTCTGGCAATCCGCAGAGCCGGGCCTTGGCTCAGCGGTTGTTGGCTGCCAACAACGGGGATCCTCAGGCGGTGATTCGGCAATTGCTGGCGCAATTCAACCGTGAATTCATTTATACCCTGGCACCGGGGCGATTGGGCAGTGACAGTGTTGACCGCTTTCTGTTCGACAGTCAGCAGGGCTACTGCGAACATTTTACCAGCGCGACGGCGTTTGTCCTGCGCAGCGCCGATATTCCGGCACGGGTGGTGACCGGCTATCAGGGCGGTGAGTGGAACCCGTACGAACGCTATCTGCAGGTGCGCCAGTATGATGCTCACGCCTGGGTTGAAGTGTGGCTCGACGGTGAGGGCTGGCAGCGACTTGACCCAACCTCGGCAGTAGCCCCCGAGCGTATCCGTACCTCGGCAGGTGAATTTTTCAATGCCAATAACGAACGCTTCAGTCGTGGTGGACTGGAACTTGAATGGCTGCGTGATATGCGTCAGCGCTATGACGCCTTCAATTACGCCTGGCAGCGTTGGGTGCTGAACTACCAAGGGCAGCAATCCGATCTGCTGAAGGACTGGTTGGGCGGCAGCGAGCAATGGCGTCTGATCCTGGCGTGGTTGCTGCCGACTGCGGCGGTGTTCGGTGGCGTTGCCTGGTGGCAGTTACGGCCACGTCGGGTGCGGATAAAAGATCCGCTTGAACGTGCCCTGTTGCGCTTGCAACAACGCTTGACGGGCGAGAATTGCCGTCGTCAGCCCGCTGAATCCCTGTCCATGTGGCTGCAGCGCATTGCGGGTTACTGGCCCGAGCAGCAAAGCCAGATGCTCAGACTGGCCTGGCTGGATGATCAGCAGCGTTATGCTGCCGGAGCTGATCAAACGATGCGCACGGAAATGTTACAGCTCTGTCGCCAGCTATTGCGTGAACTGCCCGGGCGGCGCATTCCATGACGGTGGTCTACCAGCTGCTGCGCAGCCCTCGGCGTAAAACAGTGTCGATACAGGTCAAGGCTGGTGAGGTGATTGTGCGTGCGCCGACACGGGCGGGTCTGGCGATGATTGATACGTTTGTGCAAAGCCGCAAGACGTGGATTCAACGTCACCTTCAGCGTCAGCAGCACGAGCTGGAACGCCTCGGTGTACGCATTGAGCAGAATGGCTGCGTGCCCTGGCACGGGCAAATGCTGCCGCTGGTATGGCGACGGGGCGTGAGCAGTAGTGTTGAATGTGTAGCGGAGCAGATGCACGTCGCATTATCGTCACGGGTGCGGCGTGCCGAGCCAGAGGCGGTGTCAGCGTTGCTCAAGCAATGGTATCGACGGCAGGCCGAGCATCACTTGCCGGCGCGGGCCGCTGTGTTGAGCGCGAGAACTGGTCTGGTGCCGGCGTCGGTGGATGTCGGTAGCTGGCGTGCGCGCTGGGGGCAGTGTTCCAGCCGTGCGGAGGTAACGCTTAACTGGCGCTTGTTGCAGCTACGACCTGCGCTGCAGGATTACGTCATTCTCCATGAACTCTGTCACGTACGGCACATGCACCATGGGCCTGAGTTCCAGCGGTTGTTGCGGCACCACTGTCATGAACATCCGCAGCTGCGCCGTGAAATGACAGACTATACACATTGGCTGAAGTGGTGATTGATACCTTAGGAGGATGGTGTATTCGGTACGGCTGTGGCAAAAAGAAGACGTTTCATCAACAGTCTGAGAGATCAGGCCGACGTGAACCACAATAATGATAATAATGGGGCGGTGATGAGTCTTTATACAGCGATCGAACAAGCGGCGTTTAATACACTCACCAAGAAAATAGTCGGCAATGTGTTGTTTCTGCTTCTGCCTCACGTGGTGTTGATTCTGGTGGGCAGCTACTTTGCGGCTGATATCCGTCAGGTCGTGGCCGACCTTGCCTTGACGTCCGAGCAGCAGGCAGCCATTGAAAACAGCCTGTCCGCATTGCTACTGACGACGGGTATCACGATCAGTGTGGCGTTGGTTGCCGGGATTTTTACCATCTTCTTCATGCGCCATCTGTTTTTGCGTCCGATTCGGCAGATGACCGATATCCTGCGTGCGATCAAGGATAAGGATGGCGATATTTCCGGAACCTTGCCGGAATATACCCATGATGAAATTTCCGACATGGCGGCGGCGTATAACGAGTTTGCCGATAGCCTGAAAAAAATGATCGCCGAAAGTCAGCGGCGTTCAGTCAGTGTGGCGTTGTGTGCAACCCGCCTGCAAAAGGTGGTCATCCAGGCACACAGCTCGGCCGAACGCCAGGAAAGCCAGGCGCAACTGGTGTTCCAGTCGAGCCAGGAATCGACCCAAGCCATTGATGAGATTGCCGGTAGTACGCTCACCATCAGTGAGCAAAACAGCGGCAACATGCAGGAAGTCCATGGTTCCAGCAACGAGCTGAAACGTGTACATGAGCAGGTACGTGCGGTTTGCGAATTGGCGCAGGGCTTTCAGGATACAGTCGTCAAGCTTGGCGAAAACTCCGGTAACATCACCAAAATCTTGTCAATGGTGAAAGACTTTTCCGACCAGACTAATCTGCTGGCGCTGAATGCATCAATTGAAGCGGCCCGTGCCGGCGAAGCAGGGCGCGGTTTTGCGGTGGTCGCCGACGAAGTACGTTCTCTCTCGCAAAAAGTGAGTAATGCCACACAGGAAATTGATCGAAATATTGCAGAAATGTCCGGGTTGGTAGAAGACACCCGCAGCAGCGCTCGTAATATACTGGAATATATTGGTAACACCGATCGCTTCATCACCAGCACCAACGAGCAGTTCTCGCGCATGGTGTCAGACTTCGAAGAAGTTAATAACCAGTTGACCGGCATTAGCGCGGCGATTGATGAACTGTCACATACCAACCGGGAGTCGCATGGTCATGTGCGGGAAATTACCGAGCTGTCGGCAGGTATTCGTGACGAAATGGCGCAGTCCCGCAGTTATTCCGAAGAGCTGGAGATCTCGACCGAAGAAACCCAGGAGCTGTTGTCACGCTTTATCATCGGCTATGGCGGATTCGAGCGGATGATCCAGACCGGCAAGCAGTGGGCGCATGAAACACTGTCGGCGATGGAGCGGTTGCAAAGCGAGGGAGTGAATCTGTTCGATCACAGCTACCGTCGTACCAATGAAGGACAATCGCCCGAGAAATATGACTGCGGCTATACTGATCGTTTTGAACGCATGTTGCAGCCGGTTTTTGATCGTTTCATAGCCGAGCGTCCCGAGTTCATCTACGCCATCGCAGTTGACCGTAATGGCTATGCACCGGCGCATCATGCCAAAGTATCGAAGCCGATGAGCGGTGATTACAAGGTCGATAATCTGCAGAGTCGCCAGCGCCGGATCTTTGCCGGTAACCGTGCCGAAAAGAGGCGTGCATCACACACCTCTCCTTTTCTGTTGCAGACATTTATCCGCGATACCGGCGAAGTGCTGAACGACCTGTCGATTCCGCTGTATATCAATGGCAAGCACTGGGGGGCACTGATTATGGGCTTTGATCCCGAGCAGTTGCTCAAGGATGCCGGTTGAAACCGGTGCCGGCCTCGTTTAGAGGTCGGTACCGGTCGTGAACTGACGCACCAGCTGCTTCAGGGTTTCGTAATTGAGCGGCTTATTACAGATGGCCGATACGCCTGCGCTCTGGATCGCTGCCAAGCGGCTCTGGTTTTGTTCCGAGGTGATCATCATGACCGGAACCGTGGGCTGGTCACTGTAGTGGCGGATGTGTTCCACCAGCTCCAGCCCGTCAATGTTGGGCATGTTGTAGTCGGAGATAATCAGGTCAAAACGGCGTTGCTTCATGATCTGTAGTGCTTCAGCTCCATCCTTGGCCTCCACAACCTGCTCGATCCCGATCGCATTCATGCTCTTGCGTACAAACTTGCGCGATAGCTGACTGTCGTCAACCACCAGTACCTGCATGAACTCCAGTTCGTCGTTGTCCAGCGGCTCATTATCCTGAGTATCGCGGATATAGTGCATGGTGTTGCGCAGCGCGATTTCCAGTTCTTCCTTGCGGAAAGGTTTAGGCAGAATGGCGATGGCGCCGGACTGGCGGATCGGCTCCAGATAGCGGTAGTGGGTTTCTGATGAAATCAGGAGGAAGGTCACATCCATCAGGTCAGGGGTCTTGCGCATCTGGCTAAGCAGATCAGTTCCGGTCATATCGGGCAGGTGCATGGATGACACCACGATATCCGGTACCACATGTTGCATGCGTTCCAGTGCCGGTCCGGCTTCAGTGAAGGGTTCGATGGCTTGCAGGCCGACCTCACGCAGAAAGTCGATAATGATTGTGCGTTGCAGTTTGGACGGCTCAATCACCAGTACCAGCAGTTCGTCGAGGTTCATAGTTATTCTCATTCAGTTCGAGCGGTATGACATGCTTTTGGTAGCCCGGTGACTAACAGCACAGTCATTTATCTGGTTAACCAAGGAGAGTAACTCTCCACGATGCAATATACAAAAACAGATGAGCAGTGTCTCAAAATATCTACGCTAAATACACATTTGCCAGGGCCGTGATGATCGACGTACGTGTTCGAGCGCTCCGGGTTGCATCGAGGGTAGCGAACTCATTTAATATGCGTCTGACTTGGATGAGACGGTTATATGAACAGAGATGTTTGGTTATTGGCACTGTGTCAGGCGTTACTGAACACCGGTAATGTGTTGTTGGTGTCGGTCAATGCGCTGATCGGCCAGCAATTGGCACCGTCGGAGGCATTGATTACGTTACCGGTTGCCTTCCAGTTTATCGGTCTGATGCTGGCGACAATTCCGGCGTCACTGATCATGCAGCGCACCGGGCGGCGCAATGGGTTCTTGCTGGGCAATATGATCGGCCTGTCAGGCGCGCTGGTCTGTTTGTGGGCGTTGCAGGCAGGTTCATTCAGCCAGTTCTGTTTGGGCACGTCGCTGCTGGGTGTTGGGATCGGATTCGGTATGTTGTACCGGTTTGCGGCAGTAGAAGTCTGTGAGAAGGGGCATGAGAGTCGCGCCATTTCCATGGTAATGCTGGGGGGCGTCATCGCCGCCGTTCTGGGTCCTAATCTTGCGGTCCATAGCCGCGATCTGCAGTGGGGTGTCGATTTCAGCGGTGCCTTTGCCGTTTTGGCCGGGGTTTACCTGCTGGCGCTGGTGTTGCTGCTGCGTATTCGCATTCCGCCGATGGTACAGGAAGCAGCTGGGGTCACCCGGCCGTTGCGTGCCATCATGTTACAGCCGCGGTTCATCATGGCGGTGCTGGCCGGGATGGTCAGTTTTGCGGTGATGAACCTGCTGATGACGGCGACTCCACTGGCGATGGGGCGCTGTGGTTATACCTTTGCCAGCGCCGCCAACGTGATCGAATGGCATGTCCTGGGCATGTACCTGCCATCCTTTTTTACCGGCCATTTGATCCGCCGCTTTGGTGAGGTAAGGCTGATGAAAGCAGGGGCGCTGGTGATGCTTGCCTGCATTGCGGTCAATCTGCACGGCCAGAGTGAATGGCACTTCTGGGCTGCACTGCTGCTGCTGGGGGTTGGCTGGAACTGGATGTTTATCTGCGCAACGTCGTTTCTGACGGGTACATATCGTCCTGCAGAGAAGGCCAAGACTCAGGCGGCCAACGAGTTCCTGGTGTTCGGTACGGTGACGGTGTCGGCGCTGGCAGCGGGTTGGCTTGAATCGAGCCTGGGGTGGGCGACGATGAATGTATTGATGATTCCGGTGGTGGGCTTTACTCTGATGGCTCTGTTTTTGTTGGAGCCGGTCAGGCGTGAGGCCGAGGTCGGTGTACAGCCATTGAAGGTCTCGTAAAGCATGTGTGAGTTGCTGGCAATCACCACGGTACAGCCGGTTCATCTGTCATTGTCACTGGCGCGTTTTGCCCGTCATGGTGGCCTGGAAGGCCTTCATGGCGATGGCTGGGGCTTTGCCTGGCATGAAGAGGGCGACGTGCAGCTTATCCGTGAAGCGGCTGCTTGTGCGCACAGCGCAACGGCACACTGGCTGACCGGGCGTCACACGCCAGCAACTCTGTTCATGGGGCATATCCGGCATGCGACTCAGGGTGATGTGGCGCTGCGCAATACTCAGCCGTTTCAGCGTGAGGCCGGTGGTGTTATGCATCTGTTTGCACATAACGGTGACCTGAACCGTTTCATCCATAATCCCAAGCGTTTTCCGACTGGTCATTATCGGCCGGTGGGTGAAACTGATTCAGAGCGGGCATTCTGTGTGCTGATGGCGCGTATCAGCGCGGTGTGGCACGGCGGTCGCCCAGACGCGGATGTACGCCTGGCCATTGTGGCGGACTTTGCCGCGCGGTTGCGCCAGTTGGGGCCCGCCAACTTCCTTTATAGTGACGGTGAGTTGCTGTTTGCCCATAGTGACCGGCGCCGTCAGGCGGATGGCGAAATTGCTGCACCAGGGCTGCACCTGTTGCAGTGTGATACCAGTGACAGCAGCGATATCGACGGGATGGAGATAGAGCGCCTGGCTGATGTGCCTACTGCGATGTTGGCCAGTGTGCCGCTTGATAACCGTCACTGGGAACCGCTGCCGGAAGGCGAGGTGTTGATGTTCAGGGATGGACAGCTACTGGACCGCTGTCCCCGATTGACCCTGTGGAGTGAAAGCCTGGAACAGTTACACGATTGAATCCTGATTGTTAGGCAGAGCCGGTGGTTCTGGTGTCGCCGGTGTAGCCGGTGTAGCCGAGAGTTTACGCACGGCTTTCTGCAGGATCAGGTTGTTCGGGTAATGGATGACTTCCCCGTTATCGCAGCGAATATGTAGATGGAAGAGACCAATTTCGGTAATGATGCCGGTAATGTCGTCATCCTTGTCCAGTACACGTATACGGTCGCCGATCCGGTAGGGAAAGGCGAAGAAAATGATGATACTGCCGGTAATGTTACTCAGGATCGACCATTGGGCAAATAACGCCACGCCGATCACCGCAAACGCGGATGAGAACAGAATCATCAGCTCGGCATAATCCACTCCCCAGATAATACAGACCAGCATCACGGTGACGATCAGCTGCAGCAGGCCGAAGAAGCGTTTCACAACCAGCAGGCGGTGGTTGGCCACTTGCTTCTGCAATCCGATACGATCCAGTAACCGGCTGCTGAGCCAGCGTGCAGTAAACAATGCAGCAATGGCGGCTCCGGTCAGGGCCAGTTGTGTTTCCCACATGGGTCAAACTCCTTGTTTATTCAGCGGATGCAGTTCACCAGATAGGCGATCTCGGGACTGCTGGGCTGCGGGTTTTTCAAACTGTCCGGCAGATATGCGGGCGGTTCGACCAGTCCGCGTGCCAGCAGGTCATTGATCAACGGTAGATAGTTGAAGCCGGTTTTGCCGACATAAAGCCCACGAATATCACCTTCACGCCAGAGTTTGAGGGCCTGGCTGAAGCCGCTCAAGTACAGATGGTCCTTGGTTAAACCGCCGCCGCGATGTACCCGCGCCGTGATTTTGAAGGCCTCTTCGTCATCACATTTGTAGTCTTCGACCAGGGTGCGCCAGGTGCGGCAGAAGTCGTTGTAGCGCAGCATCTGGTCCACGGCAATGACGCGGAGTGCCAGGTTTTTTAGGCGTTTGAGTGTGAGGTGTCCGCACAGAAACTCACTCAGGATTGCCAGTCCTTCCTGTGCATGGGTATTGCCGGGCAAGCCCAGCGTGAATACTTTCAGCGGCTGCGCGGCCGCATTCAGCGAAGTCACCATGTGTACGCCCAGTTCATGGTGGGCGAGGGCGTGCAGTTCGGACTCGCTGGCGGTTGTGCTGCGCCGTACCATCAGGGCTTTGCGACCGTTGTTGACCATGGCCTTGGCCAACAGGCGATCGGACAACTCAACCTTGCATTCCAGCCCCCAGTCCTGAGCTTTCTGCTCGAAGAAGGGGATCATCTCATCGGCACTGAAGCGTGGACCGTTGGATTCCTCCGGTCGCTCGGCAGCATGCAGCAGGAAACGGGCGTTGGCCAGGTCTTCACTGGTTGGTTCGCCATAGTAGCGTAGCGAGTTGTACATAAAACGTTCGGAACCGATGCTGACCAGCAGGTCGATACGTTCGGCCAGCGCATCAATCACTTCACGGTAGAGCTGGCGCAGTGCCGGGTCGCGGATACGGTCAACCGGCAGTCGGTATAGCTTTTCCCGGTGAACATAGGGGTCGATGCGGAGCTGGCGGTAACGGAACTGAGGCTGATAGCGCCCTCTGTTGCGCAGAAATTGGCGTTCTTCCCGCGCTATATTGATCGGGTTGATGTACAGCAGGGTTTCCAGTCCCTTGGCCAGTTTTTTCAGTGCACGGTCGACGCGCAGCACTTCCGGCGGCAGTTCACTGGGCATCAGGTCATGGCTGGTGACCGTGCGGTCAGAGCCCTGTTGAGCCAGGGTGGCGGCGGCTGCATACAGGCTGGTGTGCAGGCCGGTGCGCAGCGCATCCACCAGCAGTGGGTATAGGTTGCCATTGGTGTCACGGAAAATGGGATCAATCTGCAGTGGCACGGTCAACGTATGCTCATGGCGCGTGTTAACGTGTGCGCTGAGGTACTCGCCTTGCTGTTCCGCCTCGCCTGTAGAGATGCTGACGTCCTGATGGGGCAGTTCAATGGTCTGTAGCTGCTGTTGCAGGCAGGCGATAACGGCTTCACCATCCGGCATTTTCACCTGGCTGTCGATGATATGAAATATGCCGCTATCGCTACTGTTGCTGCGGGGGTGGCTATGCAGGTCGATCAGCAGGCATTGGCCGTGATCTTCTTCCAGTGCATCCAGCAGGGCATCGAGCAGGTGATAAAACCCCTGGTGCAGGCCACGTGCGCGCTGTTGCATCGCTTTGGTCGGTGGGCGCTGCCAGAGGCTGCGGCCATCAATGCGTTTGCGCATGCACTGGGTCAGCGATACGTTCAGATCACAGGCCAGGCGTGACTCTTCCGCGACCAGAGTGATCGGTAGCATGTCTGCCAGCATCTGGGTGCCGACCGATTCAAAACGCAACCGCTGTTCGGGATTGATCGCCAGTCGCTGGGCCACATCGGGACGCAAGGCAGTACCGGCATGCAGCACGGTGCAGACCAGAGGAACATACTCGTCAATACGAATGCTCAGGCTGCCGTTGCGCAGTCGGGCATGTACCGGCTGGCGGTTTTCAATCAGGGTAATAATCGCGGCTTCAGATAACGTCTGCATCTTCAATCACCTTGCCGTTACTGGCGTCGAAGCGCGCCAGTGGCTGTGGGTATTCAGTGGGCGCGAGGGTGATAGGTGCCTGGCTCGGGACTGAGCACCCTGCGGGGGTGCGCGCATTGGACGCCATAACCGGGAGTCTTACAAGTATTATTGTGGGCTTCAATGCGCGTGCTTTTCGTCAAGACGTGGATGTGTACTGTACTTGATTCATGGCGCTGTCTCGGCACCCTTTGCGAGCAAGCCGGGGCGCTTATCCTGACTCCAGCCCACGGTTTCAAGTAGCGGTGCGATCAGTGCCCGTATTTCGGTTTCGCTGTTGCACTGCCGGGTTTGTTCCAGCAATGGCTGCAAGGACTCACGGCTGACCGATCTCAACAGCAGCTTGATCCGCGGGATGTTATAGGCGCTCAGGCTCAGGGTACTGTAGCCCATTGCGGTCAGGAGCAGCACGGCAGCCGGGTCTGAGGCCATTTCGCCACACAGCGATACGGGCAAGTGCAGTGCTTCGCACTGCTGGTGGATCTGTTCCAGGGCTACCAGTACGGCCGGGTGCAAGTGATCGAACAGGTTGGAAACCCGCGGATTGTTGCGATCCACTGCCAGCAGGTATTGGGTCAGATCATTGGAGCCGATCGACACAAAATCGACATAAGGGGCAAGGCGAGGCAGTAGCAGCATGGCCGAAGGAACCTCGATCATCATGCCGATCTCTGGCATGCGCACTGGGTGTCCGTCACGATTCAGTGCGTCCACGGCTTTCTCGACGTACCGGCGAAAGCTCTGCATTTCATCGACGCGGCTGACCATGGGCACCAGCAGGCGCAGGTTACCATTGTCGACATCGGCTCTGAGCATGGCGCGTATCTGGCTGATCAGCAGCTGGGCGTTGTCCAGGGTAAAGCGAATGCCGCGCCAGCCGAGATAGGGATTGCTCTCGCTGATGTCGAAATAGGGTAGTTGCTTATCGCCGCCGATATCCAGCGTGCGCATGTTGACCGGGCGCGGGGCGTAAGCCTTCAACACCTTGTGGTATAAGCCGAACTGCTCCTGTTCGGTCGGGAAGCTGTCATGGATCATGAACGGTATTTCAGAGCGATACAGTCCTACCCCTTCGGCACCGCGTTGCAGGCCTGGTGTGGCATCGGCCAGCAGACCGGTATTGGTCAGTAGATTGACCAGGAAACCATCGGTAGTGACCGCTGGCTGGTCACGCAGACGTTCGAGTTCCTGCATGAAGCGCTGTTCTTCGTCGATCATGCGCCGGTATTCAGCCAACAGCGGAGCTGGCGGGTTAAGTACGCATTCGCCGCGATGGCCGTCAGCGATGACGTTGGCTCCGCGGTGATGTTCAGGCGTAAATTGCTCGACCCCCATGACGGCTGGAATACCTAACGCATTGGCCAGGATAGCGGTATGCGAGAGCACCGACCCTTGGGTGCAGATGATGCCGTGGATTTGATGCAGCGGGAATTCCGCCAGATCCGCAATACTGATCAATTCACCGGCCAGAATCAGTGCTTCGTCCGGTGCTTCAATGGACGGACGTTCGCTCGACAGCAGCTGATTCAATACCCGTTGGCCGATGTTGCAGATATCTTCGGCGCGTGCTCGCAGATAAGGGTCATCTGCCTGGCGGAACTGTTCGGCCATTGCGCTGATGGTCTGTTTCAGTGCCCAGGGTGCGTTATCGCCGGCATCGATTCTGGCGAGTATCTGCTGGCTCAATTCGGGGCTCTGCAGCATCATCTGGTACACACTGAACAGGGCGTTGAGGTCGCCGGGAAGGTGCTGTCCCAGATGCCCGGACCCTGATTCCAGCTCTTCAGTAACGGCTATGATGGCGGCTGTGATCGCTGCCTTTTCAGCATCGTGATCGGCACTGCACGCAGCGTCAATCTGGTCCAGTGACAGGTGGGGACGAACCAGCCAGAGCTTGCCCAACCCGAGCCCGGGGGCACCCTTTAGCCCCGTGAAGCGACGATAGCCATCTCGCGGGCTGCGCTTTTCATACCAGCCGCCCTGGCTTTGCAGCTGTGACAGGGTGCCTGCCAGCTGCGAAGCAATAGTGATAAGAAAGGCTTCGGCTTCCTGGGGGAAAGGGTCGCGCTCACGGCCTTGAATGACCAATACCCCGATCAGTTTGCGCAGGTGCAGGAGCGGTACACCCAGAAAACGGTGGTATGGCATTTCATGGGTTTCGGGAATGAACACGAAACGGTCGTCCGTTGGAGCATCGCCCAGGTTCAGTGTGCTCAATGACGCGGCGATGTGGCCAACCAGACCTTCGTCCAGTTTAAGCTTGGCCTTGCCAACCGCGTTCGCAGACAGCCCTTCGGTTGCAGCCAGAATCAGGTGCTGATGGTCAGGAGTACAGAGGTAGAGGCTACAGACATCGACCTGCATCAATTCACGCAGGCGCTGGACAATATTCCCCATAACGTCACGGGGATCGCCGGTGCGTGCGATCTGTTCAACAATCGTGGTAAGGGCACTGAGCGAGGGCTGCAACATGGGCCGAATTCCGAAATCAGGCAGGGTATAGAGTACGATGCTGGCACAGGCTGCGTGGCAGAGCAACGTTTGCACCACAGTAAATGCCTTTTGCATGATGCTGGCCATTCTGTAATCGAAAGCGGCCGTGTTAATCTGCGGAGATGAATGATAACTCCAGACAACAGTCGATTCTGCGTGTAGCCGCTATCTGCCAGCCCGACGTCATCAGCCTGGCATTGGACAGCGCACTGGCTGAGGCGATTGAGTGCATGGCCGCCCATAAGGTGGGCGCCATCCTGATCGAAGCGCAGGGGCAGGCGTTGGGCTTGATGACACGTCGTCGAGCAATGCGGCTCATCCTTGAACAGGGGGCTGATGCCCGGATCCATGTCGAAGCATTGTTGCCGATTCTTCATGTCAGTGCCGATCTGGACGTTGACGAGCTTGGGTTTGAGTTCATCAGTCAGAATGCGACACATGCGCTGGTATTTGCAGCGACAGGACAGCGGCTGGGGATCGTAAGCCAAAGCGATATCATCAATAACCAGGGATTGGCGCACGATCTGTTCCTCAAATCCCTGAACGAAACTACCAACTTTGATGTCTTGCGGCTGCCGGGCTCATGCAGTCTGCGCATGGCCGTGGAGCGAATGTACAGCGTCAATTACTCGGCTGTGCTGGTCGGGGGTGATGAGTTTGGTTGGCGGATCATGACCGATACGGATGTGATGCGTTTGCTGGCACAGCGTCAATGTCTGGATACGCTTCTGGCTGAGCTGGCGCTACCGGAACTGGTCGCCGTTGACGGTGATATGAGCCTGTTCAATGCTCGCCGTTATTTCAAGGAAAACAGCTTTCGTCATATCGGGGTCAAGGATCGCTCTGGGCAGGTTATCGGCCTGGCGTCCTACCGCGATATCCTGCGCAGTGTCGAAATGGATTACATCTATCGTCTACGAACGTTGCTGCACGACAAGAGCCACGCGCTCAACCAATCACAGCACAATCTGCGTTTGATTGAACGCGTGGTCAGTACCTCTCGTGAGGGGGTGTTGATTACCGACGCCGAGGGGCATATTCAAAGTGTAAATCCGGCGTTTACCGCGATCACGGGTTACGAGCCCTGGGAGGCGCTGGGTAATAATCCGAATATGCTCAGCTCCGGGCGTCACGATGCGCAGTTCTATACCCGTCTCTGGAGTGTCTTGCAGGATGAGGGCAGTTGGCAGGGTGAGATCTGGAACCGGCACAAGGATGGCAGTGTTTACCCTGAATGGCTCAGTATTACCGCTATCAAGGATGACGCGGGCGCAGTGACGCAGTACGCAGCCATTTTCCATGATCTGACTGAAACCAAGCGATCTGAAGCGCGGGTGCGGCAGTTGTCGTGGTTTGACAGTGTAACCGGGCTGGCAAATCGGCACCTGTTTGAAGACCGGCTACAGCAGGCCTATCACTACAGTTGTGAGCAGCAGCAATTAATGGCGCTGGTGGCTCTGGATCTGGATCTATTCAAGCAGGTGAATGATCGCTTCGGTCACAAGGGCGGTGATCTGCTGTTGAAGCAGGTGGCTGAGCGGATTGAGTCTACTTTGGACGGTTCCGGCACGGCGTCTCGGCCGGCAGGTGACGAGTTCTACATCATATTGTCGGAGCTGCCAGACCATACGGCATTGAATGCGTATCTGGAGCGTCTGGGTCGTGTGTTATCGATGCCCTTCTGGATCAGTCACGATGAAATCAGGTTGCAGGTCAGTATGGGCGTGGCATTGGCACCACAGGATGCGCCTTCCAGTGAAGCTCTGATTCGTGCCGCCGAGGTTGCGTTGCGGCATTCGAAGGAGAGTGGACGCAATACATGCTGCTTTTTTTCAACGGAACAGCATGCCGCAACACTGAGCCGTTACCATATTGCCGGGTTGTTGCAGCAGGCGCTGGAACGTAATGAATTCAGCATGGTTTATCAGCCTCAATTATGTGTTAAAAGTGGCCAGCTGGTTGGGGTGGAGGCGCTGATACGTTGGCACAATCCTGAATTGGGAGCGGTCTCGCCCGAGCTGTTCATTCCGGTTGCTGAAGATGCAGGCATGATTGAGGCGATCGGCAACTGGGTATTGGAGCGGTCGGTTAGTGAGGCGGTCCAGTGGGCGCGTCATGATCTGCACATGAAGTTGTCGGTGAATTTCTCGGTGCGCCAATTCCAGCGAGGGGAGGTGGCGGATCGGATCATGACGGTATTGCAGCAGCATGCGTTCCCGGCCGATCAGTTCGTGGTTGAGTTGACGGAAACCTGCTTCATGCACAGTGCTGAAGCAACCGAGCGGGCGTTGATTAAACTGCGTGAACAGGGTGTGCGGATAGCGATTGATGATTTCGGTACCGGCTATTCCAGCCTGAGTTACATCCGAAATATGTCATTGGATGTCATCAAAATCGATCGCAGCTTTGTCAGTCAGATCTGTGCATCGGATACGGGTGGGCGTCTGGTACAGGCAATGATCGATATGGGACATGCGATGGATCTTGAGGTGGTCGCTGAGGGCGTTGAGTCAGTAAGTGATTTTGAGGTGTTGAAGCAACTTGGCTGTGATCAGGCGCAGGGCTACTATATTGCCCGGCCGATGTCTTCGGCTGCATTGATCCAATGGGCGACAGAGCTGTCACAGCGGTTGTGACGGGTCAAATGAAATATGTGTACAGGCGGAGTAGCAGTTGAAGAGTTATATTTTTGCCACGGATAATGACCGAGGCGGTGTGATTCTGTGTGATATAGAAACACTGGAAGATGCAGTAGTCTATCTTCAACAACGCTTTACCGGTGTCATCAGGGTTGAACAGGGGCGTCGTTACTGGGCTGCGGACGAAGGCTATGCGGAATTGGACCCGCTGCCCGTTGCTGGCAACGGGTACAGCGGTTAGTCGACATTACGACAATAATCAGGTTTAACGTCTCTGGCGTGTTGGTTGATCAATGCGCACCGGTACGGGGACGTGCTGCGTGCGGGTTTGACGTGACAGCAACCATGCTGCGCCCAGGGTTGCAGCGGTCAGCAATGATACAGCCAGTAATGTACTCAGCATAAAGAATCTCCTGTTCTGTTACGAATGTGACCACTGATTCGGGATCAAGTTTCCCTTTACGCATATTAGTTCGCTTCAGCTCACTGCGGCGGTAACCTTGGCCGAGAACTCGGTGAAACCGCCGATATGTTCCTGGCCCACAAAGATCTGCGGCACGGTTAATACCGGTTTACCGATGGTGTGTTCCAGATCGGCCTTGGAAATACCTTCTGCGTGAATGTCGATATAGCGGTATGCAAACCCTTTGATGTCGCACAGTTCTTTTGCCCGCTGACAAAAACCACAGCCTTCACGTCCGAAGATCGTCACTTTTTCCATCGTTGCCTCTCCTGTTGATTCGCTATGGGTCTATTCAACCCTGTCTGGCGGCAAGAGGCTAATGAAGGCTTTCAATCCAGCTGATTGCCCATCGCTATCAACCGTATCGAACCTCTCAGAACCAGTCGTCCTGACGCTTACGCTTGCGTGGCAAGTAAGGCACTATCAGGCCCAAAACGACACCGCCAAACGCAATCAGGCCACCATAGGTGAGCCAGCGCATCAGGTTGCTCTGATCCATATTGCTGATCTGAGACTGGAGGTCACGAATCTCGGTATTGAGTGAGCGGATCTGGTCGGTGTAAGTACCGCTCTCGCGCTGCAGCTGGCTCAGACTGCTGTTGAGTTTCTCGATAGTGTCCGCCTGTTCACTGATCGTGAGGCGGCTCTGTTCCAGAGCGCTTTCCAGTTTAGGTAACTCGATCAGTTTACTGTCGCCGGTACCGACAAACTGGCCTGGCACCCAGCCGACACGTCCGCTTTCGGTCTTGATTTGGACATATTCGGTCTGGCTGTTACGTCCGAGGATTTCGATCCGCTCGCCACTGTTGACCCGGCCGGTGATGCGGTACTCGTTACTGGGGCCGCCGTGAAAGAATACGTATACGTCATCGGCAATATGACCCGTTTCGGCCCATGCGGGCAGCGACAGGCTTAGCAGCGCTGTCAAAAAGAGAGCTTTTTTCATAATGATTCCAACAGATGAAGCAACAAACGCATGATTTTACACTACAAACACTTTATCTTTCAGGAGCTGTCCGGAATATGAACGGCAGCGTAATTTAACGCTTTTGTACCTGAATCCATATGGGAGTCTACATGGAATCTTTCTCTCAAGAATACATCCTGCCATGGGCGATCAATATTGCCATGGCGATTGCGATTTTCATCGTTGGTCGTTGGGTCGTCAAGCTGCTGATCAATATATTGGGGCGTGTCCTGCGTAAAACCAAAATGGATACGATGCTGGTCAATTTTGTCAGCTCAATTGCGCATGCGATGCTCTTGTTGTTCGTGGTGGTTGCTGCGCTGGGCCAGCTCGGCGTGGATACCACATCATTGATCGCCTTGATTGGCGCTGCGGGCTTGGCGATCGGCCTGTCTTTGCAGGACTCGCTGAAGAACTTTGCCGCAGGTGTCATGTTGATTGTGTTTCGGCCGTTCCGTGAAGGTGATTTTGTTGAAGCCGGTGGTGTCAGTGGTATCGTAGAACACATTACCATTTTCAATTCGATCTTTCGTACCGGAGATAATCGCGAGATTATTCTGCCTAATGGCAAGATCTACAATGACAGCATCATCAACTACTCCAAGCGTGAAACGCGTCGAGTCGATATGGTGTTCGGCATTGGTTACGGCGATGATTTGCGCAAGGCCAAGGGTATTCTGCTGGAAATCCTCGAGCAGGATGAGCGGGTGCTCAAGGATCCGGCACCGGTGGTGACCGTAGCGGCACTGGCGGACAGTAGCGTTAACTTTAACGTACGTCCCTGGGTGAAAACATCCGACTATTGGCCCGTGCTTTGGGATACTACCGAGAAAGTTAAGCTGGAATTCGACCGTCAGGGTATCAGTATTCCGTTCCCGCAGATGGATGTTCACCTGCACCAGCAGCCGACCTCGGCCGACTGATATCAGCGGAGGTGGCAGGCCGAGTGATCACTCCGAACTTCGGCCCGCTACCTGCTGGCGCAGCGTCTCGTTTTCCTGTCGCAGACGTTGCGCCTCTACACGATAATCGAATATTTCCTGATATTGCCTCTCCAGCTTGGCTTCCAACTGTTCCCGCTCACGGGCCTGTTGGTCCGTCTTCAGCTGCAGGTGTTCCAGCTGATCCTGCAGTTCCTCAAGCATATCCAGGCCACGGCTTTCAGGCTCATCAGCCTTGTCGGGGTGAAAACGGTATGACCCCTGAAGTTCGTTGACGATATGGCTGTAGAGTGACGTCAGGTCCGAGCGTTCACGGTCGGTATAGCGGATATTCTCTTCAATCGCGGTATGCGCGCTGGCGGCCCCGATGGCACCGGCCAGCATCTGTTCCAGCATGCGGTGGAATTCCATCAGCTCCACCACCGATATATGGCTCTTGTCGTAGACCTGTAAGTCGTCGGCAATACGGTTGACAATCTGTTGTGCCTTTTCCTCACCCAGATAGCGGCGTAGCAGTTGCTCGGCTTCGACCAGCTTCGGGGCCAACTCGACATAGGCGTTAAGGCCGGTTGGTCGGGCTTTCTCCTGGGTGCGAAGCGCACGGGTGGTGTAGAGGAACTCGGTGGTCAGGGTGCGTTCCTGCTTTTGCGGAGTATAAAGCCATGAGCCGAGCAGGTAGAACAGGGTGTTGAGGGCCAGTGAAAAGAGTACCGCATGGGGAATCGATGGCAGGTCCATGCCGAACAGCGCCTGTGGGCGCAACCAGTCGATGCCGAACGGTCCCATGCTCAGCAGGCTCAGTGGGAGCCAGCCTTCTTCAACCCAGGCGGGAATGATCAGTGTCCAGCCCCAGGCGATAAAGCCGGCCATGAGGCCGAGCAAGGCACCCATGCTGTTACCCCGACTCCAGAACAGCCCCAGAAAAGTTGCCGGGGCAAACTGCAGGGCAGCCACAAAAGAGATCATGCCGACCGCGACCAACATATAGGTGTCGGTCAGCAGGCGAGCCAGCAACAGGCTGCCAAACAGGATAATGGCGACCAGTACCCAGCGGACCTGCAGCAGCCAGGTTCGCATCCAGGCCAGTTGCTGGAACTTTTCACAGACTGGCAGTAATAGATGGTTCGAAACCATGGTGGCCAGCGTCATCGTGGTGATGATCACCATGCCGCTGGCGGCGGCAAAACCGCCGAGAAACGACAGGAGTGCCATATAGGGCTGGTCCAGTGCCTGCGGGACCAGCAACATGAAGAAGTCGGCCGACTGGGCGGGCAGACCCAGAATCAAACCTGCGGCGGCGATGGGAATGACAAACAGGGTGATCAGCACGGTGTAGAGCGGGAACATCCAGAGTGCCCGCCCCAGGTGGGTGGGCGACACGTTTTCAACCACACCGACATGGAACTGGCGGGGCAGCAGCTGGACACCGACAAAACTGAGTATGATCAGAGTCAGCCACTGAATGCCGCTGTCATCGCCGCCGGAACTGAGCAGGTGGTCCAGGTCATGTTGCTTGATCTGTTGGTAGATGTCGGCGGGGCCATCGAAGTAGTAATAACTGATATACAGGCCGATGGTGAGGAATACCAACAGCTTGACCAGGCACTCAGCCACCAGCGCCAGAATCATGCCCTGATGGCGCTCGGTCGGATCGAGGCGGCGTACACCAAACAGAATCGTGAATACGGTCATCAATAGCGTGATCAACAGGCCGGATGAGCTCCAGTGAATCTGTCCGGCACCTTCGTGGGTGATCAGGCGGAGTGAGCGTATCACCGCTTCAAGTTGCAGGCTGATATAGGGCAATAATCCGAGCAAGGCGATCAGTGTCACCATTGCCGCGATGCGTTGCGAGCGCCGGTAGCGGGTGGAAATCAGATCAGCGATGCTGGTGATATGGAAGGTTTCCTTAACCGCGATCATCCGCCTGATGGTGTATTGCCAGAAGAACAGTGAGAGCAGGGCACCGGCGTAAATCCCCAGATACAGCAGTCCTGATCGGGTTGCGAAGCCGACACTGCCGTAAAATGTCCAGGTGGTGAAATACACACACAACGATAGCGCGTAAATGGTACCGGAATTGATCGGTCGACCTCGACGAGTGCGCTGTTCGCCCCATTGCGCCAGTCCAAACAGCAGACCGACATAAATCACAATAACCAGCAGAACACTCAGGGGAGAAAACATCAATGCACCTCTAACGGGCAAAAACCGGTAATTTATTCAGTGTAGTCGGTTGTGGTCGGAGACTTTTGGGTGTGCGTGTGGCAACAGTGTGTGGGCACCGGGTCAATCCCGCCTTCAGAGTAGGGGTGGCAGCGCAGGAGGCGACGTGTACCCAAGTACAGGCCCTTGAGCGCGCCGTGTAGCTGAATGGCTTCGATCATGTAACTGGAACAGCTTGGATAGAAGCGGCAGTTGTTACCGAGGAAAGGACTTATGGCAAGTTGATAGACGCGCACTGCAGCGATCAGCAGTCGAGTCAGTAACCGGTTGATCATGTGCATGAATCCCTGAAACCATCTGTTGCTGATGATAGCCTCTGGCATCACGACTGGCCAGTGATATGAAGGGTAAACGGGAACCCGAGGGTTCCCGTTACAGGGCTCAGGCCTGGCGATCCAGTTCCAGAACCGACAGGGTGCGTGCACGTACGCTGTTAAGCAGTTCGGCATCGTCGGTGAGGCTCTGGCCGTAAGACGGCACCAGCTCACGGAGCTTCTGTTTCCAGCTATCTTCCTGCAGGCGTTCTTCGAAGCAGCGTTCGACGATACTCAGCATGGCGCTGACGGCAGTAGAGGCACCCGGTGAAGCGCCGAGCAGGGCGGCGAGGCTGCCGTCCTTAGCGGTGATTACTTCAGTGCCGAATTCCAGTTTACCGGCGGTTTCAGTGCCCGGCTTAATGATCTGGACACGCTGCCCGGCATAGGACAGTTCCCAGTCGTCATCCTTGGCTTCAGGGAAGAAGTTGCGCAGCGAATCAACGCGAGAACTGTGTGACTGCATCACTTCGCTGATCAGATAGCGGGTCAGGTCCATGTTGTTCTTGGCCACTGACAGCATCGGCTTCAGGTTGCCCATGCTGATGCTGCAGGGCAGATCCATGAACGATCCCTGCTTGAGGAACTTGGTGGTAAAACCGGCAAACGGACCGAACAGCAGGGCTTTCTTGCCGTCGATGATGCGGGTATCCAGATGCGGAACCGACATGGGCGGTGCCCCGATCGGTGCCATGCCATAGACTTTGGCCATGTGCTGCTCAATGACTTCAGGGCGCTTGCAGACCAGCCACATGCCGCTGACCGGGAAGCCACCATAGCCTTTGCCTTCCGGGATGTCGGATTTCTGCAGCAGCGGCAATGCACCGCCACCGGCACCGAGGAAGACAAAGCGGCTGTTGACCACTTCGTTGTTGCCAGTCGCGGTATTCTTCAGTTTAACGTTCCAGCTGCCATCAGCCTGCTGGTCCAGATCCTGCACGATGCGGCTGAGCAGCAGGTCAAAGTTTTCCTGCTGTTCCAGATTCATCACCATGCAGCGTGCCAGCGCGCCGAAGTTGACGTCGGAGCCGTAACGGACACGAGTTGCTGCAACCTTTTCTGCCGGATCGCGGTTTTTCATGATCAGCGGCATCCACTCAAGCAGGGTGTCGTGATCTTCGCTGTATTCCATGTCTTTGAAGCAGTGGTGCTGGCTCAGTGCCTGATATCGCTTGCGCAGGAATTCGACGTTCTTCTCGCCCCAGACAAAGCTGGAATGCGGTGCCGGATTGATGAATTCCTTGGGAGACGGCAGATTGCCCTGCTCGACCAGGTAGGACCAGAACTGCAGACTGATTTCAAAAGAGGTGTTGATCGCGAACGCTTTAGTGGTGTTGATGCTGCCGTCCGCCTGTTCGGGCGTGTAGTTGAGTTCACAATAGGCAGCGTGGCCGGTACCGGCGTTGTTCCAGCCATCGGTACTTTCACGGGCGACATGGTCGAGACGTTCGACCATACAGATCTTGAGGCTCGGATCCAGCTGCTTGAGTATCATCCCGAGGGTGGTACTCATGGCACCGGCACCGACTAGCAGCACATCTACAGTTTTAGTGGTCATATGAGTTCGCCATTTGGTCGTAAACAATGGGATTGGAGACCGCAGAAGGTGGCTTGTGGCACGCCCTGCAGAGAATCTGTCGATCTGTCCGACAGGACTTCCGGGTCTCACTGCCATCGACATCCTTCGATTGGATGATGTGACGGGCAGCTTGATTGATTATTTACGCTTAGTACTTTGGTGCGGTGCATTATATTCAACTGTTCATAGAATAAAACTCGAAGTGTTGGCAAAGGCCGGCGGAAAAGTCGCGTAACAGCTCTGTAACCCGCATGATATATGCAATCGGCGGGATTTTTAGACTTTGGTCTGCAGACCGGAAAAGGTGTGTTGCAGCGGACGTATACCCGCTGCAGAGGGTGGATATCAGAGATGTTCTTCGGCGTACTCGGCCAGGCGCGAGCGGAAGATGCCTTCGAAATGGACGCTGGCAGAGCCTTCGAAGTTGCGGAAACGCTCGACGATATAGGTCAGGCCCGAGGTCAGGGGGGTGAGATAATTGGAGTCAATCTGAGCCAGGTTGCCCAGACACACCATCTTGGTGCCCTTGCCGCAGCGGGTGATGATGGTCTTCAGCTGCTGCGGGGTCAGGTTCTGGGCCTCGTCGATCAGTACAATGGCATTTTGAATGCTGCGGCCACGAATGAAGTTGAGTGACTTGAACTGGATGTTGGCCTTTTCCAGTGCGTACTTGACGCTGCTCTGGGGGCGCTCATCCTGTTCGTGCATCGCTTCCAGGTTATCGTTGATGGAGCTCATCCAGGGCGTCATCTTTTCTTCTTCGGTACCCGGCAGGAAGCCGATATCCTCGGCCACTGGCGGGGTGGAACGGGTGACAATAATCTTGTTGAAGCGCTGTTCCTCAATCACCATTTCCAATGCGCAGGCCAGTGCGATCAGCGTTTTGCCGGAGCCGGCGGCACCCAGCAGTATGCTCAGATCTATTTCCGGGTCCATCAATGACTGCATGGCGAATGCCTGCTGAATATTGATGGGCTGTATGCCCCAGCACACCTGATCCATGAGCCGTTCATAGCCGAGGTCGAGCAGGGTCAGGGTGGTTTCGTCTATTTCCGCTGTGCGGGCAGCAAAATCCTTGCTGTCGTCGTAGATATATTCGTTCAGGTAGGTGTTGGGCAGCAGGTTACGGTCCACCTTGTGATAGGTGCGGCCGTCGCGCTGAAAGCTGTCCACCTTGTCCACGCCTTCCCAGAACGGTGCCTCAAGGTGGTGATGGCCCGCCGGCAGCATCTCGATGTCCGATACCAGCTGGTCGGTACGGTAGTCTTCTACGCGTTGTAGTCCGGCCCCCAGCGCCTTGAGGCGCATGTTGATGTCTTTGGTGACCAGCACGATTTGGCGGTGCGGGAATGTCGCCTGCAGGTGCAGAGCGCAATTGATGATGCGATTGTCCTTGTTGCTGGTGTCGGGGAGGAATCCTTGCCGCGGAGTCAACTCATGGTCCGGGAAGATGGAAAGTTTGCCGAGCTTGTGTTCTCGCTCCTTGCCTTCCAGCAGAATGCGTACGCCCTTGGTGATTTGGCCGGAATTGCTGGCAGATGAGAGGATATTGTCGATCACGCGGATGGCGTGACGAGCCTCCGCAGCGACACTCTGTTTGCGATCTTTTATGCCGTCCAGTTCTTCGAGCACGGTCATCGGGATGGTGATGTCCTGCTCCTTGAACTGAAACAGGCATTTGGGATCGTGCAGCAACACGTTGGTGTCGAGGATATACAATTTTGATGCAGGCATCGCAAGGCTTCCTTGTACAACCGTGATCACTTCAAGCTAATGCATGAATGTGGCAAATACAATAATCTGACATCGGCTTTTAATGATGCTGAGCAGTTTATGCGGCTGATGATGCATCAGTAGTAAAATTTGATAACAGCGTTCATAGTTAAGTGGCGCATACGTTTTATGCGCTCAGCAGTATTCGGAAGGAACAAGGAGGTCAGCATGATGACCGAGCATTACATTACTTCCAGCGTGACCCCGTTGGACAACCTCGACGTACTCTCTCCTTATGAAGTGGCCCGTCTGCAGGACAAAAGCCAGAGCGGTTTGTATTCCCTGTTTCGTCAGTGTGCGCTGGCGGTCCTGAATTGCGGCAGTGAGCTGGATAGTACGCGCAAGGTGTTGGATCGCTTTCATGCCTTTGATGTGCAAATCAGTCAGAAGCACAGAGGTGTACAGCTTGATCTGATTAACGCTCCGGCCACGGCATTTGTTGATGGTGAGTTGATCCAGGGGATTCATGAACATCTGTTTGCGGTGTTGCGTGACCTTTTGTATGTGGCCGACAAGGTTGAATCCTGCTGTGACGGGCTGGATGCTTCCAGTGCGATTACCAATCAGGTGTTCAATCTGTTACGTCATGCCAATACGCTACGCCCTCATGTAAAACCCAATATGGTGGTGTGCTGGGGCGGGCATTCGATCGCCAGTGCCGAATATGAATATACCAAGTACGTGGGGTATGAGCTGGGGCTACGGGGGATGAATATCTGCACCGGCTGCGGTCCTGGCGCGATGAAAGGACCGATGAAGGGGGCAACCATTGCCCACTCCAAGCAGCGTATCCGCGACGGCCGTTATGTGGGTGTTTCCGAACCGGGCATTATTGCGGCCGAGTCACCGAACCCGATCGTCAACGAATTGATCATCATGCCGGATATTGAGCGGCGTCTCGAAGCGTTCGTACGTTTGGGTCATGGCTTTGTTGTGTTCCCTGGGGGCGTGGGCACTGCCGAGGAGATTTTCTATATCCTCGGGATTCTGTTGCAGGAGCAAAACCGCAAGCAGCCATTCCCGCTGATCTTTACCGGACCGGCGGGCAGCGAAGCCTACTTTGACACGGTGGACCGGTTTATCCGCGCCACGCTTGGCGAGCGGGCTACGCAGTGCTATCGCATTATTATTGATGATGCGCACGGGGTAGCCGAGGCCATGCGAGAAGGTCTGGATGAGGTTACGGAGTATCGCAAGGCAACGGGGGAGGCTTACCATTTCAATTGGCAGCTGCATATCCCGTTGGCGCTACAGCAGACCTTTGAGCCGACGCACGAGGCGATGTACGGTTTGTGCCTGTCGCGTAATCAGCCTGATCATACTTTGGCGGCACAGCTGCGCCGGGCGCTGTCGGGAATTGTCGCCGGTAACGTCAAGGAACCTGGCATTCGTGCCATCGAAACGCATGGGCCTTTTGAGTTGTGCGGCGAGGCCAATGTCATCGAGGCTCTGGATCAGTTGTTACAAGCTTTTGTTGAACAGCGGCGCATGAAAATCAATCATGAGGAATATGAGCCTTGCTTCCGTTTGGCGACAGACAGTAAAGCGTCATGATTTGTGATTGATGCGTGGAGGCAGGGACGCCAACCGCGTATAGTGATCGGTTTTGGGTTAATAGGGTACCCCATTTGCGACGTAAACTTGTCCTGACATTGACGACTCTACATGGGTCCCGTCAGATCTATCTGCATCAGCTGCTCGCCTATCTGCTCCTGACCTTTGTGGTGTTATCGGTGCTCAGTTTCTTTGTATCCAACTGGTTGTTGGTCAAAACCCATGATGATCTGGGTGATCTGGAACGCAATCATCAGGATCTGAATGAGCAATACCAGCTGTTGCTGGGAACGCAGCAGCTGTATATATCGGAGCTGGATGAACTGGGTGCTTCGTTGTCCGATCTCAGTGCCGAGCGCGCGCGCCTGGCAGAAGAGAATCAGGAAATCGGCGCAACGCTCAGTGATCTGGAAACTCGGCTGGGAATGCAGCAGGAGCCGAGCAGCATGACCCTGGAGCAGCGGTTGGCGCTGACTCAGATGGCCGTGCGGCAGCGCCTGTTTTTGCTGCACAGCATCCCCAATGGCGTGCCGATATCGGCCGAGCGGGTGAATGACAGTTACGGCATGCGTCAACACCCTGTACTGAAAACACGCAAGATGCACAATGGCATGGACTTCAAGGCTGAGCGGGGCACACCGGTTTATGCGACGGCCGATGGTGTTGTGGAATATAGTGGCTACCGTAAAGGCAGCGGCTTTGGCAACCTGGTGGTTTTGCAGCATAATCTTGGTTTTAAAACCTATTATGCCCACCTGCAGAAAGTGCTGGTTGAAAGTGGCACCTTTGTACACAAGGGGCAGCAGATCGCATTGAGCGGCAATAGTGGTCGGTCTACAGGCGCGCATCTGCATTACGAGGTTCGCTTCCTGTACCGGCCACTGAATCCAGAGCCTTTTCTGCAGTGGGGTCTGGACCAGTTCAATACGTTGTTTACCGAGGTCGAGGAGGTGCCATGGGAATCCTTAAGCGCGATGTATCCGCTAAATCAGGCCGGGGCGCAGTAACAATTATTGCCCGTGGTAATCATCTCAAGGGTGACATGGATGTGTCCGGCAAGATCCATGTCGATGGTATCTTCGAGGGCAATATAGAGTCGGCAGATGATATTACCATCGGCCGCCACGGGGTTGTGCGTGGGCGAATCAGTGCCCGCCATGTCAATGTCAGTGGTGTGCTGGAAGGTGATCTTTGTTGTGCATCTTTGCATATTGAAAAGGGCGGGCAGGTGCGCGCGATTGTGCTCAGCGACTGTTTAAGTATCGATCCGCAAGGCTGCTTTCTCGGCGAGCGTCGCCTGCAGCATGTGCCTGCCCAGCTTGAGTACCACCCGGTCTCGTCAGTGGCGCAGGATGATGATGTGCTCGATTATGCCCTGATCGGGGCATTGCCGGACCGCATTACCCTCAGCCGTGAAAAGGATTGATCCATGTGTGAACTTTTGGGCATGAGTGCCAACGTGCCAACCGATATCTGTTTCAGCTTTACCGGGCTGATGCAGCGTGGCGGACGGACCGGGCCGCACCGCGATGGCTGGGGTATCGCGTTTTATGAAGGCAAAGGGCTGCGCAGCTTTCATGATCCCGAGCCCAGTGCCGATTCGCGGATCGCACGTCTGGTCGCGGATTATTCGATCAAAAGTCGGGTGGTTGTCAGTCATATCCGCCAGGCTAACGTCGGCTCGGTGTGTCTGGAAAATACCCATCCGTTCAGTCGAGAGCTGTGGGGGTACAGCTGGACCTATGCCCATAACGGTCAGCTGGACCGACAGTTATTCGACTGGCCGCTGACTTTTTATCATCCGGTGGGTACAACCGACAGCGAATATGCGTTCTGTTGGCTGCTGGGTCAGATCCGCAGTCGTTATCCCGAACGGCCATCTGATTGGGCGGAATTGCAGGCGTTTATTCATGCCTGTTGTGACCAGTTGCGCGGGCTGGGCGTGTTTAATATGTTGCTGAGCGAATCGACGCACCTGTTCTGCTATTGCACAACAAAACTGGCCTGGATTACCCGGCGCTCGCCCTTTGGTGAGGCGCGGCTTAAGGATTGTGAGGTCAGTGTGGATTTCGGTGCCGAGACTACGCCGAATGATGTAGTCACGGTGATAGCAACCGAGCCGCTGACCAATAATGAATGCTGGCAAAAACTGGCAACGGGTGAGATGGTTGTGTTTGTCGATGGAGAAGTGGTTGCCCAGCTGAAGGAGTAGATTCTATGCAGGCGATTGGTCCTGACGTTGCCAGTCTGTCTGATCTGGTGCATCAGTTGGCGCGACGTTTTGATGAACAGCCTGCATTTGGCCACCTGGGGGCGCGGATCAGTTTTGCTGATCTTGATCGGCTGTCGCGCCGGTTTGCGGCCTGGGTGCAGCATGAGACCGACCTGAAGCCGGGTGATCGCATTGTCTTGCAGCTTCCCAATATCATGCAGTATCCGGTGGTGCTGTTCGGGGCGCGGCGTGCAGGCCTGGTTGTGGTCAATGCCAACCCACTCTACAGCTGTGAAGAAATGTGTCAGCAACTGCGCGATTCCGGTGCCCGTGCAATCGTGGCATTTGCTCCGGTGCCGGTTGAATTGACGCAATGCCTCGCGTCCACGGCGGTTGAGTATCTGGTGACGACCGAGCTGGGAGACCTGCATCCGCCGTTAAGGCGATGTGGGCTCAACCTGCTGGCGCGGTTGAAGCGGCGAGGCATGCGTCCTGTCTTGCTGTCGACTCGACGCGCTGCGGGGGTGCGGCAGATTGCTCTGACGGCCGTGATGCAGAAGGGATCAAAGTTGATCTGGCAGCCGTCTGAGTCCACGGGTATCGAGGCTTCTCTGGCATTGCTGCAGTACACCGGCGGGACGACCGGTCCAGCCAAGGGCGCCATGCTGACTGAAGCTGCGTTGTTGGCTAATTTGACCCAATTACAAGCATTGATCAGTCAATATTGTGTGCCGGGCCAGGAGCGTTTGCTGCAGCCTTTGCCGCTCTATCATATCTATTCCTTTACGCTGACCCTGCTGATGCTTAGCTTGGGAGCGTACATCGAGCTGGTACCGGATCCGCGCCGTGTCCGTGGTCTGGTGCGCTGTTGGGATCGCCTGGACCCTACTGTTCTGGCGGGCATCAACCCCTTGTTTGTGAATCTGTGTCGTCAGCCCGAGTTTCAGCGGCTGGATTTTTCGTCGCTCAAGTTAACGGTTTCCGGTGGCATGTCGCTGACCCGAGCGGTGGCGGCACGATGGCATGCGGTGACCGGCAAGGACATTTGTGAAGGCTATGGCCTGACCGAATGCTCGCCGGTTGTCAGTGTTAATTGCCCGGACGCGATCCGCCTGGGGACGGTGGGTAAGCCGTTGGTGCAAACGGATGTACACATTGTAGATGATTGTGGTCATGTGCTGCCGCCGGGGGAAAGCGGGAATATCCGGATACGGGGGCCTCAGTTGATGTCGGGGTATTGGCATCAACGGCATGAAACTGAAACGGTGCTTCAGGATGGCTGGCTGGATACCGGTGATATCGGTTTGATCGATCACGATGGTTATCTGAGGGTGATTGATCGGCGCAAGGAGGTAATCAACGTCTCCGGCTTTAAGGTCTATCCCAGTGAACTGGAAGATGTAATCGCCTGCCACCCCGATATTGTCGAGTGTGCGGTGGTGGGGTTACCGGACAGCAACCGTGGCGAGCAGATCAAACTGTATGTCGTACCGGCCAATCAGCAGTTGTCGATCCGTGAGGTGCGTGAGTATTGTCGTGAACGATTGACCGCGTACAAAGTGCCGCGCTCGGTTGAATTCTGTCAGCGTTTGCCACGTACGGCCATTGGCAAGGTGTCGCGTCGAGACCTGCGCGACAGGGCACTGCAAGGGCAGCGCGTGCATTAGTAATTACCCTTGGGTTGATGGATAATATGTGGCCGTTTCATTCATCCGCTACAAGGTTGCAACCGTTTTGTCCATCCGCATTCCGACACTCCAAGAGCAGCTGATTCACTGCCGAATCGCCGACCGTTTTTCGCTTCGTCGCGAGCTGGACCGGTTGCGGCGTGAGCAGGCCCCCGATCCCGATAAGCTGGCAGCAGTCGCGCAGCGTATAGAGGCATCCTGTGCTCAGGTAGCCCGGCTGCGCGCGTTGCCGCCGGTGCCAAAGTATCCGGATCTGCCGGTGTCCGAGCGCCGTGACGAGCTGCTCAAGGCAATTGCCGAAAATCAGGTGGTGGTGGTGGCCGGTGAAACCGGATCGGGGAAGACCACTCAGATTCCGAAGATATGCATTGAGCTTGGGCTTGGATGTGCGGGCATGATCGGCCACACCCAGCCCCGGCGTCTGGCTGCACGTACGGTCGCGGCGCGCATCGCGGAAGAGCTGCATACGCCGCTGGGCGAGCGCGTCGGTTACCAGGTGCGGTTTCATGATCAGGTGTCGGACACTACCCAGATCAAGCTGATGACTGACGGTATTCTGCTGGCGGAAACCCAGCGCGACCGTTTTCTGGACAAGTATGAAGTCCTGATTATCGATGAGGCGCATGAGCGCAGCCTCAATATCGATTTCCTGCTCGGTTACATCAAGCGGATTTTGCCGCGCCGCCCCGATCTCAAGGTGATCATCACCTCGGCCACGATTGACCTGGAACGTTTCTCGCAGCACTTTGACAATGCGCCCGTCATTGAAGTGTCCGGTCGAACTTATCCGGTTGAGACGCTGTATCGACCGCTGCATGAAATGGAAGGCGATGATGAGCAAGCGGTCGATCTGCAGCAGGGTATTCTGGCGGCGGTGGATGAGCTGATTGATATCGATCTGGCCAAACACAGTGGTGGCCCGGGCGATATTCTGGTGTTTTTGCCGGGTGAGCGTGAAATCCGTGAAACGGCTGAAGCGTTGCGCAAGGCGCAGTTGCGTGACACTGAAGTGATTCCATTGTATGCCCGCTTGTCATTGGCCGACCAAAACCGTGTGTTCAATGAACGGCGGTCGGCCGGGCGGCGCATCGTGCTCTCGACCAACGTGGCGGAAACTTCACTGACTGTGCCGGGCATTCGTTATGTTATTGATCCCGGTATTGCGCGTATCTCGCGTTACAGCTATCGCTCCAAAGTGCAGCGCTTGCCGATAGAGGCCGTGTCCCAGGCGAGCGCCAATCAGCGCGCTGGGCGTTGTGGTCGTGTTGCTCCAGGGGTGTGTATTCGCCTTTATTCCGAAGAGGATTTTATTGCGCGGCCCGAATTCACCGATGCCGAGATCCGGCGCACCAATCTGGCGGCGGTTATCTTGCAGATGTTGCAGCTCAAGCTGGGGGATATTCGTGAGTTTCCCTTTGTTGATCCGCCCGATACGCGGCTGATTAACGATGGTTACAATCTGCTTGAGGAGCTGGGAGCGGTGGATGGACGGCGTCAACTGACCCCGGTCGGTCGCCAGTTGGCGCGTTTGCCGGTCGACCCGCGTATCGCCCGTATGGTGATTGAGGCCTCGCGTCAGGATGCGCTGCGAGAGGTGTTGGTGATTGCCAGTGCGCTCAGTGTGCAGGATCCACGTGAGCGACCGCACGACAAACGTCAGGCCGCTGACCAGAAGCACAAGGAATATACCGACGAAGAGTCGGATTTCATGACCCTGTTGAATTTGTGGCAGCTGTGGCATGAGCAGCGCGATGAGCTGAGTCAGAGCCAGCTGCGTCGCTGGTGTCAGAAACAGTTCCTGTCGTTCATGCGTCTGCGTGAGTGGCGTGATGTGCATCGCCAGCTGCTACTGAGCGTGCGCGAACTGGATCTCAAGGAAAATACAGAACCAGCCGAATACCGAGCCATTCACAGTTCACTGCTGGCAGGCTTGCTTAGCCATATCGGTTTCAAGCAGGAAAAGGGTGAATATCTGGGTGCACGTAATCGTCGCTTCAAGATTTTCCCGGCTTCCGGTGTGTTCAAAAAAGCACCCAAGTGGGTGATTGCAGCTGAAATGTTGGAAACCAGCCAGCTTTTTGCACATCAGGTAGCGCGGATTGAGCCCGAGTGGATCGAGCCGCTGGCCAAGCATTTGGTCAAGCGCAGCTGGATGGAGCCGCACTGGGAGCAGAAGCGTGCGCAGGTTGTTGCTTCCGAGCAGGTCAGTCTGTTCGGCGTCATCATTGTGCCGCGGCGCAAGGTCAACTACGGCAGTATCGATCCGGTTGTATCGCATGAAATCTTTATTCGCAGCGCGTTGGTGGAAGGCGAGTACCGAACCCGCGCCCCATTTTTTGCGCACAATCGGCAGCTGCTGGAAGGCGTGGCTGCGCTGGAAGATAAGTCTCGCCGCCGTGATTTGCTGGTGGATGAAGAGCAGCTTTATCGTTTTTATGCCGAACGTTTTGCAGCGCTTGGCGGTACGCATGTCGTCAATGGCAAAGGGTTTGAACACTGGCGCACACAGCTGGAACAGCAGGATCCTCAGGCTTTGTTCATGCAGGAGCAGGACATTCTGCAACGAGATACCCAGCATGTCAGCGGTGCCCGTTACCCGGATACACTGGCGCTGGATGGTATTGAATTGCCGCTCAGTTACCAGTTCGAACCCGGCGCAGAAGATGATGGCGTAACCCTGGAGTTGCCGCTGGCTCTATTGCGGGTAGCACCATTGCAGCGCCTGGAGTGGTTGGTGCCGGGTATGCTGGAAGAGAAAGTCACGGCTATCCTCAAAGGATTGCCTAAGCAGTTGCGCAAACACTTTGTGCCGGTGCCCAACTATGCGCAGGCGTTCTGCAATGTCGCGGTATTTGGTGAAGGTGATTTGTACGAAGCGTTGGCGTTGCAGTTACTGCGAATGACCGGCACTCGAGTGGCAGCAGATGTGCTGCGGGCAGTGGAATTGGCGGATCATCTATGTTTTAACCTGCGTTTGCGTGATGACGGTAACAAGGTGATCGGTAGTGGGCGTAGCTGGGAGAGGCTGAATGCACGCTTTGGCGATCAGGCGGAAGCGGCATTGCAGTCGGGGCCATCTGAGCAGTGGGGGCAGAGTGAGTTGACCGGCTGGACGTTTGGCGAGCTCTCTGAATCGGTATTGCTGCGTCAGGCGGGCGGGATTGAGGTCGAAGTCTGGCCGGCACTGGTCGACAATAAGGATAACGTTGAGCTGAAGGTGATGCCTTCGGCTGATGTGGCGACATATGCCAGTGTGCGGGGGGTGGCGCGGTTGTTACTGCTGTCCGTGCCTGCACAGCAGTTAAAGTATCTACGCCGTGAGCTGTCCAGGTTGAACGAAAGCCTGATTCTGACCGGTAAGTTGTTTGAGCGTCGAGCGTTGGAGGATGATGCGCTGCTGCTTGCTGTACAGCGTGCGGCCGGCTTGGATGCGGGTCACTTGCCACGTGATGATAGGGCATTTGAGCTGTTAAAGGAGCCAATGCGCGCGAATCTTGCGGCCGAGATGAAAAAATTGGGTGAGTTCATCCATGTCTGTCATCAGTCGGTACACAGGATCAATAAACAGTTGAACGGCAGGATCAACCTGCAGGCTGTACCGGTATTGAACGACATCAAGCAGCAGTTGGCTGATCTGATGCATCGTCATTATCTCGTTGATACCGAGGCGGTTTGGCTGCCGGAATATCCGCGTTACCTTAAGGCGATAGAAGTACGATTGGAGAAATATGCGCGCGATTTGCGCCAGCAGTGCCTGTGGTCAGAGCAGTTGGCGGGGCTGCGCCAACAATATCTGAAAAAACAGCAGGAATATGCTGCACGCAATGAGCGCCCGGATGCGTTGGTACGTTTTCGTTGGCTTCTTGAGGAGTATCGTGTTTCCCTGTTTGCTCAGCAATTGGGTACCCGGGAAACGGTTTCGGAAAAACGCCTCAAACAAGCACTTCAGGCGCTTTGAGTCGTGTATTCACGACGTTATTAGAGTGATAGTTTGATGCCTATCAAGCTATGGGTGGGTATATGTTTCAAAGGTTGCGCGTGCATGGAAAGCTGTGGTGTAATGCCGTTAATTTAAGGTGGTTGCCCAATCGTAGTGGGCCATATCCCTCGCAAGGAGTGCAATTGCCAAACAACATGGCAAACAGATGGCAGCAGCATTAAAATGTTTTGCTTTCATTGGTTTGCAATAATCTGGATTTATAGTATTTTTCTGGTAGCGCTTTGCGTGCTAAGAAAAACTAGAATTCACTACTAGTATGTTGAATGAAGGGGAAGTGTTAATGAAAAAGTCACTGATTGCTCTGGCTGTTGCTGGTGCTCTGACTGCTCCGATCGTCGCTCAGGCTGATGCTACTCTGTACGGTTCTTTCCGTGCTGGCCTGGTGTCTCAGGACAACCGTGATCTGGACCTGCGTGATGAATCTACTCGCATCGGTATCAAAGGCGACGTAGATCTGGGTCTGGAAAGCACCAAAGGTCTGTTCCACTGGGAAGCTAATATCAATACTACCGATCAAGGCGGTTACGGTGCTGATATGTTTGCGCCGCGCTTGTCTTACATGGGTGCAACCGGTAATTGGGGTACTGCACTGATCGGTCGTCAGTACCACCCGCATTACACCATGGTTGTTTCACACACCAATATCTTCAACTCTGCAGATAAAGAGTTCGGTGAAGCGTTTGCGATCGGTAACAATGCAGACAAAAATGGTTTCGCTCACAAGCGTAACGACAATACTCTGGCATACGCTTCACCAGTAATGGGTGGCTTCCAGGTTGTTGCTGGTGCCGTTATTGCTGGCGAAAGCGATGATTCTCGCGATGACGTTGACGGTTACAACATCGGCGCTCAGTTTACTGGCGTTGAAGGTCTGCGTGTTTCCGCTTCTTACGGTGCGACTGAAGAAGATGGCGCAGCTGCTCTGGAGCAGGAACTGTGGGGTTTGGGTGCCAGCTATAAGATGGACGCCTTCTCTGTAGCCGCTCGCTACGAAGATCGTGAAGTAGATCAGGGTGGTGTTACTACTGATGATCGTAATGCTTGGGAATTGGCTGGTGGTTACACAATGGGTGCCACTACTCTGAAAGCGCGTTACGGTGATATGGAAATTGACTCTGCCAACGTTGATGGCGATCAGTGGGGTCTGGAAGTTGAGCAGAAGCTTGGCAACAAAGGCCGCGTTTGGGTTGGTTACACCGAATTCGACGACGAAATCGCTACTGCGTTGAATGTTGCTAAAGATACTCTGGTTCTGGGTTACCGCCTGGACTTCTAATATCAGTTGATATTAGATCCTCGCTAAGAAAGGCTCCTTCGGGAGCCTTTTTGCGTTTATTGCCTTTGGAAAATCATAGTTTCTTCAATATGGCAGCTGTAATAAAACAGCCAGCTTACTATGGTGTCTAATCCTGCATAAATCGTATGGCGCAATGCTTTATTCCCGCCTGCTGCAGGGCTAGAATAGCCGCATTATATGACTCTGCTTATTAAGGATTGGGCATGCTGACATCTGCACTGCGTTCAGGTTTTCGGGTAACTGGTTTGGGGTTGGTGTTGTTGGCCGCGCCGGTTATGGCGGAATCAGAGCAGGACCCTTGGGAAGGATTCAACCGCTCGATGTTTACCTTCAATGAAAATGTTGATCGCTATGCGGTCAAGCCATTTGCTCAGGGCTACCGTTATGTAACACCGGATCTTGCTGAGCAAGGCGTTAGCAACGTCTTTGATAATATTGGTGATGTTGGCAATCTGCTGAATAATTTGCTGCAGCTCAAGTTTGAGGCGGCTGGCAAAAGTTTTGCTCGTTTGACGTTCAATACTACCTTTGGTCTTGCAGGTCTGGTTGATGTAGCTACGCCGATGGGTATTGAAGTGCATAATGAAGATTTTGGTCAGACGCTGGGCTTCTGGGGTGTTGGGTCAGGGCCTTATCTGGTATTGCCATTCTTTGGCCCCAGTACCGTGCGTGACGGCGTGTCAATGCCAGTCGATTGGGTAGCGGATCCGGTTGGGTATGCGGGTCATGTACCGACACGTAACAGCCTCTACGGCTTACGCCTTGCGGACACCCGTAGCCGCTTGTTGAAGGCTGAGCAGATTGTCAGTGGGGATAAGTACAGCTTCCTGCGTGATGCCTATCTGCAGCGTCGTGAATATCAAATCAATGATGGTGCTGTCGAGGTCAAATACGACAGCGATTTCTGATTGTCTTGCATCGATGTGGGCTTGGGTCTACTGTTGGAGCTCAGGTGTCGGTATGACATGCAATGGCTGATGAATGAGTCTTAATGAGCAAAGGGTGCTGCTGCTGTCAGCATGCACCCACACCATCGACCGTATTTTTGAGCTGTGCGAGCAGTGCGATCATCAGCATTTGCGTCTGGTTGTGTGTGCAGACATGGATGAGGTTGATAAGCAGCTTGAGCACTTCACGGTGTCTCTGTTGATCTTCGACCTCGCTACCGTTGGCAGTAGTCTGTTGATGGATCAGCTGGCGCAACGGGTCAATCCCAAGCCGGTTGTTGCGATGATCCGTGAAGGAACGGCTGAGCAGTTAGTGGCGGCTTTACGTAACGGTGCAGACGATGTCTATGTGGTTGGCGAGTTGGATCTCCACCCGCAATTGTTTGTGCGCTCTATTGAACGCCAGCTGCGACGAGCGCGTTATATCGAGGAGGCGCAGGGCTTGAGAGACAGCCTTGAGCGCAGCCTTGATGAACTGCGTGAGGATCAGCATGCTGCTCAGCAGGTCCAGCAGAACCTGTTGCCACCGGTGCGTCAGCAGATCAACGGCATGGTCTTTGAATATGTGTTGCGTCCGTCCTTGTTGCTCAGTGGTGACTTCGTCGATGCGGTGGCGGTCAGCAAAGATTTGAGTCTGTTCTATCTGGCTGATGTGTCGGGCCACGGAACATCTTCTGCGCTGGTCACTGTGTTATTGAAAAATATGACACATCGCCTGCTGCGCAATTATCGTCGCAGCTCGAGTTTTGACATTCTGTCACCATCAGATACGCTACATCGTATCAACCGTGAGCTTCTGCTGACGTCCCTGGGTAAACATCTGACCATGTTTGTCGGCTTGATCGACCATAAGCGTAACGTGCTTCGGTATGCCGTGGGTGGGCACCATCCGATGCCGATATTGCAGCAGGGTGCTGAGCTGCGCTATCTGGGCGGGCGCGGTATGCCGCTGGGGTTGTTTGAAGCGCCGGTGTTTGATGAGTGTGAGCTTGAGCTTGAGACTGCCTTTTCATTAACGCTGTTCTCGGATGGTATTCTGGAAATCATCGAAGCTGACTCCTTGGAGCAGAAAGAGCAAAAATTGTTGCAATACTGCAAGGGTAATCATGGGTCGCCAGAGGCATTTTTGCAGAGTATGATGCCGGCCGAGCGGGTAAGTCCCGATGATTTGGCGATCATGACTGTACGTAGAGAGTCTTTATGAGCAATGGCGCAATCTACTACGCCTGCCGTGACGGGCACTATGTCCTGAAGTTTGTGGGTGATGTGCGCTTGACGCTATGCTCCACGATAGAGCGGCACCTGGAGGCTGTGCTTCAGCGTGATGATGTCAGCGATACCCTGGTTGATCTGACGGAAACCGAAAATATTGATAGTACTTCGCTTGGTTTGATTGCCAAGCTGGCGATCAAGGCGGCTGAAAAAGGGATGCCGCAACCGACACTGGTGTCCACGCATGCGGATATCACGCGGATTCTGTTGAGTATGGGATTCGATCGTGTGTTCGTTCTGGTGCCTGAGCTGCCGGTCAGTCGCTGTGACCTTAAACAGGTGCCTTTTGTACAGGAATCGGAAGAAGAGGTGCGGTTGCGTATTCTGGATGCGCACAAGGTACTGATCGACCTTAATGATTCCAATCGCGAAGCGTTCAAGGATTTGGTGACCACGCTGGAAAGCTGTCGCTGACAGCCGCTCCAGTGCGGTCTTTTAACCGGTTTATCTGGCTTGGCTGAGCAGCTGCTCCAGTTTGACCTGGTCAGCAGCGAAATTCCTAATTCCTTCGGCCAGCTTGTCCTGTGCCATGCAATCTTCATTCATTGCCCAGCGGAATGCGCTTTCCTGCAGTGTCTTTTTACTGTCCTGGCTGTCCATGTTCGATTTCAACCGCTGCGTCAGATCCGTCTTATCATCGGCCAGTGCCTGCATTAATGCCGGGCTAATGGTTAAGCGGTCGCAGCCGGCCAACGCCTGGATTTCACCGATATTACGAAAGCTTGCGCCCATCACAACGGTCGAGTAGTCGTGGGTTTTGTAGTAGCGGTAGATACGGCTGACGGACTGAACGCCAGGATCGTTGTCGAAACTGAAGTCGGCGTCTGGCTGGCGCTGTTTATGCCAGTCCAGGATGCGGCCTACAAAAGGTGAAATCAGAAAGATACCGGCATCGGCACAGGCTTGTGCCTGAGCAAAGCTGAATAGCAGGGTCAGGTTGCAGTTGATGCCTTCACGCTCCAGATGTCGGCCTGCTTCAATGCCTTCCCAGGTTGAAGCGATCTTGATCAGTACTCGCTCACGGCCGATGCCCAAGGCTTCGTACTGTTCAATCAACTGATGTGCCTTGCTCACGGTCGCGGCAGTGTCGAATGAGAGGCGTGCATCCACTTCGGTCGAAATGCGCCCGGGAATCAGTTGGGTAATTTCGCGGCCGATCAGTATGCCGAAGCGGTCGGTCATGCGTTCAAGTGCTGTCTGCTGGCTGGTATTTGCTTGTACGGCCCAATCACGCGCTTCTTGAAGCAGTCCGGCATACTTTGGGTCTTGTGCGGCTTTAAGCAGCAGTGACGGGTTGGTTGTGGCATCTACGGGCTGAAATTGGCGTATCGCATCAATATCGCCAGTATCGGCAACCACGGTGGTCATCTGTTTGAGTTGTTGTAATTGGTCCATCGGTTGGTTTCCTGTACCCATGTCATCGTAGTGTTATCGGTTCTGGTGGTCCGTTACCAGTGCGAGCGCGGCTTTGAATGTATCGACGGCAGCGCCGCGCTGGTGGCCATTTTCGCTCAGGTAGCGACGGAACTGTTTGCCACCGCGCTGGCCATGAAACAGGCCCAGCAGGTGTTTGGTGACGGCGTATAAAGGCGCACCCTGAGCCAGCCGCTGTTCAAGGTAAGGAATAAAGGCAAGGGCGGTTTCCATGCGGGTCGGTGCTGTGCGGTCATCACCAAAGTAACGTGTGTCGACCTGGCTGAGTAGTGGCCAGGGGTTCTGGTACGCTTCCCGACCAATCATGACGCCGTCAACGTGTTGCAAGTGGGTATCGCATTCATCAAGCGTTTTGATGCCGCCGTTGATGATGATTTCCAGTTCCGGGAATAGCTGCTTGATACGGTAAACGTGGTCATAGATCAGCGGCGGAATGTCACGATTTTCTTTAGGGCTGAGGCCAGCCAATATGGCTTTGCGAGCATGTATGGTGAAGCTGGTGCAACCGCCGTCTTTGACGGCTTCGACGAAACGGTGCAAATGCTCAAAACTGTCCAGATCGTCAATGCCCAGTCGGTGTTTGACCGTGACGGGAATGCGGACGGCTGCCTGCATTTCGGCCAGACACTCGCTGACCAGCTGGGGGTGTGCCATCAGGCAGGCACCGATCATGTTATTTTGAACGCGGTCGCTGGGGCAGCCCACGTTCAGATTGACTTCGTCATAGCCCCACTCCTGTGCCATGCGGGCGCAATGAGCCAGGGCTTGCGGGTCGCTGCCACCCAATTGCAGGGCTATCGGATGTTCACTGACATGATAGTCCAGGTGACGTGCAGCATCGCCGTGAATCAGGGCTCCGGTCGTCACCATTTCGGTATAGAGTAGAGTATGGCGTGACATCAGGCGGTGGAAGACACGGCAGTCTGATGTCGTCCAGTCCATCATCGGTGCAACGCTGAAGCGTCGATTCACCGTATCCTGCGTGGTTGCTGCGTTAGCGCCTGATTTTACTGTGTTTTCAACTGCGTGATTTTCGTTCATTTTTGCCCGTTTTGTGCTGTGTTTCCGGCCTGTTGCACGAACCTGACCATGACTGTTTTGGTTTGGCACTATGCGTGAGGCGAGGGGAAAGTAATGGCTGTAATCATACCATGGGTGGGCGGGTGTGATGAAAAGGCAGTGGGGGGGAGATGGTGTTGGTTTAAACGAAAACAGGCTCCTGTTCAGGAGCCTGTAGGGGCGTTACTCACTCAGAAGAGTGTTGATCAGAGTGCGCTGAAGCCGTAGTTGGCGATCAGGCGGAACTCGTCAACCTCATTATCAATTTCGCTTTCAACATGGGCAACGCGGGCGCGCAGTGACAAGCCCTCAAAAGTGCCGCCCTGGAATACATATTTAGCTTCCAGGTTGGTTTCGCGTTCTTCCAGATCGGTATCAGTACCTGAATCGATATCCCAGCCTTCAGTGTGGCGCGCCATCAGGCTCAGACCCGGTACGGCAGCAACAGTGTAGTCGGCACGTACCTGCAGAGACTGTTCGTCAGCGTTATTGAAGTCGGAATACTGAACGGAGTTCCACGTCATAAGGATGTGGTTATCGTTGTTAAAGCCATCCCAGCTATAGTCATAGTACTCATCGCCAGTCTTCTGGTAAGACAGGGTCATGGTCAGGTCGCCGGTAGTGTAGCGGCCAGCCAGGTTGAACAGGTCTGAGGCGTAATCGCTGCCGTACAAGCTGCCATCATCAGAGCCGTCGTAGTAGTGTGCATCGATCAGCATGCTGTCGCCGTTGGCGAGCTTGATCGGGTAAGACGCGTTCAGGTAGGTCTGACGCAGATAGTCGTCAGCAACACCGTGGGCTGCCTGGATGCTCAGACCGTTTTCAAAGGTGTAGCCGCCGCCGACAATGTACAGATCATAGTCTTCGCCGCCAGCCTTATATTCATTGAACTTGGTGCCAGCCATGTTAACAGCGCGGTCGCTGTAGATGGCGTAGAGATCAGCGCCGCCCAGCTTGGTGTCCAGCTTGATGGCCTGAGTGGAGCTCGGGGTAGAGCGGGAGTCATCATCGTACAGCAGGGCTGTTTCCAGCACCATGCGGCCTGCACGCAGTTCGGTGTTCTCACCCAGCTTCAGTTTCAGGTACGCCTGGCCCAGTTTGGCATAGCTGTCGGTGTTGCCATTGTCATCGTGCAGCATGCCGATTTTTTCGTCTTCCTTGCCGCCGTCCAGTTTCAGTGCGCCGAACAGGGAGGCATCAAAACCGATCATGCCATTGTAGTAAGGAGAAACATAATCTACGCGTACAGCCTGTGAGCCAGCATAGCGATCTTCAGCGCCGTCATGGAAGTCACGGTTGAAGTACAGCGTGCGCAGGTTGATGTTCAGGCTTGGCTCGTTGGCAGCAAAAGCGGCCGGTGCCGAAGCCAGTGTGCTGGCAGCGATTGCCAGTGCGAGCGGGGCTTTGTACAGCGATTTCATAGAGATAGCTCCAGTTGGCTCGTCTCTTGTGGCGGACGGGCTCTTCATTATAGTGGTCTTAAACCATGTTAAAACGCCGCCATTGTAGTGAAACAGTAACCAATCCTCAAACTGCTGGTCATTAAACTGTAAACTTTCGCTGCCAGTGACCTTATAGGTCGACTAAAGTGACCGTTATAATGCGCAATAAATACATTAGAACCAGGGTTTGACTGCATTGAAAACGTCATTTCATTGTTTAGGGGCGCTGTTTTTAGCGCTTGTGGCATTCCTGGCAATGGACCTGCTGTTGGTGCGAGATATCAGCTGGACGCTGGAAAATATTAAAGGCAAACGCTTCTGGGTCAATTTTGGCTTGAGTGCATTGGTGCTTTGGACGCTGCTGTTCAGCGTACGTGGCTATTGGGACAAGCATCGGAGGTTTGCAGTTGGATTGCTGATCATCTGCGCGGTGGTGTATTTTGCGCAAAGTGCCTATTTCGGAATTTATCGCAAGTTCGTGACTGTGTTCGATTTCCGTTTCTTTGCGGGCGACCCGCTGATGACGGCGGCGTTGTGGTTGGAGCATGGCGAAAGGGTTCGTCCAATACTGATTGCATTGCTGGCCAGTACGTTGCTGTGGTGGGTGATGCGACAACCTGCGTCGCCTCGACGCTGGCTACGTTGGTCCAAGGGTGGAGTGGGCGGAGTAACTTTTTTGCTGGTTACGTTGAATTGGTATGGCACGCCACATTTCCAGATTGCGCCCATCGCGTATGCCGGTAATTTGATTGGTGCGGTCGAATTCAATTACAACCGTGATGCTTATCCGCCAAAGCCTGACCTGGTATATCGTGAATCTGCGCTGCCGGATGCGCCCTCGATGGTGATGGTGATCGGCGAGTCACTCAATGTTAATCATATGCAGATTTATGGTTATCCGCGTGAAACGACACCGAATCTGGTCAGGCTGGAGCGGGAGGGTAAAGTTGTTGCGCTGCGTAATGCGGTCAGTATCGGTCCGCGTACACTTTGTTCGGTGCCTTACATGATGACCGGTTTGCAGGGGATTGATCCTCATGGCGTTATATATAGTGTGCCGACGCTGTTCAATTACGCTAAAAGTGCGGGATACGGTACTGCACTGATTACGGCGCAGGATTTCCAGTGGCGCAATGTCGACAAGATTTTTGTTGATCAGGATCTGGATCATTTCGCGCAAGGGACGCATTTCAGCTCGAACGTGAGTGTTTCGGTGGGTGCGGATGATCGTGCTGTGCTGGATAAGGGCGTCCGGCCCTGGCTGCAGGAGCAGAGGGATGTGAATGCGCCGTTTATGCTGGTCATGCAAATGAGTGGCAGCCATACGCCATTTGCCAGTCAGGTGCCGGCTGCAATGAAGCAATTCCTGCCCGAAGCAGACGTGAACAGCATCAATGCCTATGACAATACCGTCTGGTATACCGACTATGTACTGAATGAGCTGCTCGCCGCTGTACGTGCTCAGGCACCGGATGCATGGATTTTTTACTCGTCAGACCATGGTGAGCATGTGACGGGCAAAGGTGGGGCGTTTCACGGCGATTTCATGGAGGAAGTTACGCATAATGCATTGTTGGTATTTCCGCCTGTGTCGGCACTGGATACGATAAAGACAAAGGTGGATGCGCCGGTTTCCCAGGCCGATATCTTTGCGACCATGTTGGAACTGATGCAGGTCGAACCGGTGATGGCGATCGACGGCATCAGTTTATTGGGTGAAATCCCGAGTGATCGTCTACGCATTGTGACTGCGTTTATGAAAACACTGCATAATGATCCGCGTGCAGCGTTGATTTTCCCTGATCGCAGCCTTTACGAAATCGACTTTGAGCGCCGTAATGTGCGCTTGGCCGATGGCAAGACAGTGATTCCTTATGCGACACTGGACGCTGAATACCGTGATCTGTTTGAGCGCCGTTTGAAGCCACAAGAGGGAAGGGAGTGATCATCACTAAAGCCACGGGTTTTGCGCGCTTCTATCATGCGACTCGTTATTCGATCAAAGGTATTCGTGCCGCTTATGTTAATGAACCAGCCTTCCGTTATGAAAGCTGGGCCGCGCTGGCGATGTTGCCGGCGGCGTTTTGGGTGGCGCAGTCCGGGTTGCAGCTGGGATTGCTGATCAGTACGCTGTTGCTGGTCTTGATTATGGAACTGCTCAATACCGCTATTGAAGCGGTAGTTGATCGTGCCGGTACCGAGTTCAACACATTGGCGGGCTTGGCCAAGGATTTGGGCTCGGCGGCTGTGCTGTTCTCTTTGCTGATTACAGCGTTGATCTGGGGAGGCATTCTCTTCGACAGATTAACCGGCTGAGCACTATGATGGTCGCAGGCCCTGCTCACAGGCTATAATCTTCGCTTTTACTCAACCACAACAGGACCGAGTACAGGAAACCATGACTGTTCGTACCCGTGTAGCGCCGTCTCCAACCGGTGATCCGCATGTCGGCACCGCCTATATTGCACTGTTTAACCTCGCATTTGCCCGCCAGCATGGTGGTCAGTTCATTTTGCGTATCGAGGATACCGACCAGACGCGCAGCACCGCTGAATCAGAGCAGACGATTCTGGATTCCCTGCGCTGGCTAGGCCTGGAGTGGGACGAAGGCCCCGATGTTGGTGGCCCTCATGGCCCCTATCGCCAGAGCGAACGTAAAGATATGTACAAGGACTTTGCCATGCGTCTGGTGGCAGAGGGCACAGCGTTTCTGTGTTTCCGTACAGCGGAAGAACTGGATGAGTTGCGTGAAAACCGCCGTGCCGAAGGCAAGCACACCGCGTTGAAGCAGAGTGATCTCGAACTGCCTGCTGAAGAAGTGGAGCGTCGTATGGCAGCGGGCTTGCCCTATGTCGTGCGCATGAAAGTGCCGGAAGAGGGTGTCTGCGTTATTGATGACATGCTGCGTGGCCCGATCGAAATGGATTGGGGTCAGGTTGATGCCCAGATTCTGTTGAAGTCTGATGGCATGCCGACTTACCACCTGGCGAATGTAGTGGATGATCACCTGATGGAGATTACCCACGTGATTCGTGGTGAGGAGTGGATCAACTCGGCACCCAAGCACAAGCTGCTGTACCAGTATTTTGGCTGGGATATGCCGCAACTGTGCCACATGCCGCTGCTGCGTAACCCGGACAAGTCCAAACTGTCCAAGCGCAAGAATCCGACCAGCATTCTGTACTACCAGCGTATGGGCTATCTGCCGGAAGCGCTGTTGAACTACCTGGGACGCATGGGCTGGTCAATGCCGGACGAGCGTGAGAAGTTCAATCGCGACGACATGTTTGCTCATTTCGATATTCAGCGTGTCTCTTTGGGTGGTCCGGTTTTTGATCAGGAGAAACTCAGCTGGCTTAACGGCCTGTGGATTCGTGAAGAGCTTTCGTCTGAGCAGTTCGCCGCAGAAGTACAGAAGTGGGCGTTGAATCCTGAGTATCTGATGCAGATCGTGCCGTTGATCCAGCCGCGTGTGGAGAAATTCTCCGACGTGGTGCCGTTGGCCGGTTTCTTCCTGGGCGGCATGTTGTCGATTACTGAAGCAGACTTCGAGCACAAAAAAGTCGAGATGGATGAGGTTCGTCGCATCCTGCAGTTCAGTGTCTGGCATCTGGATCAGCAGACCAAATGGGATCGCGACAGCCTTTTTGTCGAGCTTAAGGGATTGGCAGATGGCATGGAGGTCAAAATCCGTGACTTCCTGTTCCCGCTGTTTGTCGCTGTAGCAGGGACCTCGCAGAGCGTTTCGGTGGTTGATGCGATGTCAATCCTGGGACCGGACATGAGTCGGGCACGTGTGCGTCATGCGCTTGAAGTGGTTGGTTCTCCGTCGAAGAAAGAAACCAAACGTCTTGAGAAAGAGTATCGTGCGCTAACCGCATGATTCGTCAGAATATTTTTTACAGTCTTTTCGTGAAAAGTGTTTGACACAGCAGGGTGGGGCGATTAATATACGCCCCGTCCTGTGACGAAGGGGCCTTAGCTCAGCTGGGAGAGCGCAACACTGGCAGTGTTGAGGTCAGCGGTTCGATCCCGCTAGGCTCCACCAAAGTCGCACGGTACAAGGTTAGCGAAAGCTAACCGGACAAAAACTGGACAAAAAAGCGGACAAAAACGCATTTTTAGAAGGCTTTTGTGAGGTTATGTCCCATTCGTCTAGTGGTCCAGGACACCGCCCTTTCACGGCGGTAACAGGGGTTCGAACCCCCTATGGGACGCCATCTCTTCTCAGGTTTAACCTGTATGTGGGGCCTTAGCTCAGCTGGGAGAGCGCGACACTGGCAGTGTCGAGGTCAGCGGTTCGATCCCGCTAGGCTCCACCACTTCTCTTGAATTACCCAAAGTCACCACCTATTTGCTGCTCTGTGAATGCGATCTCGACTGCTTCATACGGCAACTCGTGGCCTTCCTGGTACAATCTTGTCATCTCTTCGGATGAATGAGCCATTGCGTGCTGTATCGTCTTGATGTGGAATCCTGCATCGGCTGCCAGCTTATCAGCTAATGATCTGACGTGGTGGAAGCCTGGCGCGTCATCACCAGTAAAACCCGCAAGTTTGCGAGATTCATCGAACATGGTTATCAGCCTGCGCGGTGTGACTTGGGCGATATGCGTCTTGGTTTTGCCTAGGCGTCGCTGCTTTGGCCAGTGACTGATCACATAAGGGCATCGGCGGTTCTGTAGTGATAGGATCCGGGAACGTTGAATCAGTTTGCGTAGCAGCTGGTAATTGCCCAAATCCCATTGCAAGCGTGCGGCCTTGGCGCTGCCTTTCTGGTTCTCCGACTTACCGATCACGCGCTTCATAAGATTATCTTCAATGTCTTCACCCAGGCGTAAATCGCAAATGTCACCCTCACGCATGAAGGTCAGTAGGCTTATGCCCATCGCGACCTGCAGGCATTCGTAACCCAGCTCACCGGCACTGTGATAAATCGCCCAGAACCCTTCTCGGGTCAGACGCTTTGCACGGCGTGCAGGTTGGCTACGGGTGTACAGGCGCGGCCGGTCATCGGCTGTGGTGAAGGGGTTGTAATCCATGCGCGGAAGTAGGTTTCGACCCATCAAGTAGTTGAAGAATTTCCTGAACTCGGCATGTCGAGCTTTCTGCTGGTGGTGGCTTAGTGTGTCCCACCAGTCGTTAACATCAGATCGTTCCAGGTAAGCCATCTGCTTGGTGAGTGTGCGGGTGAACTGGTGTAGCGCATAGCCGCGGTTTCGCCAGCTGCGCTTCATTTTCAGATCGGGGGATTGTGTTTCTCGGTGTGCAATATAGTCACCGGCATAGTGAGCGAGGGTGCCCAGCTTGCTGCCTGATGGCTTCATTGAGGTAGGGTGGTTGCGCCGTTCATTGTTGTGGCGTGCGATGTAGTTCGCGGCATCCACGACTCAGCGGTGAAATGCCTGAAGGTTCCGTACCCAGACCGATACCGCACAATAAACTGTCAGAGCAGGAGCGCGAGACTGTGATATCGCTCTGCAATCAGCCGCGGTATCGCAGCCGCCCACCGGCGTTTATCGTTGCGGATCAGCTTGATCGGGGATGCTATCTGGCGTCAGAGTCCACGTTCTACCGGATCTTGCATGAGCGTGATCAACTGCATGCCCGAGGTCGGCA
>NZ_PYGI01000014.1 GCF_003014615.1 Marinobacterium halophilum
GATCCTCGGCGCTTTTTACCCTTGCGTGGCAGACGCTGCCGCCACTGGAGCCTTGCGATATGGCGATACAAGGTGGAGCAACTGATGGCGTTATCGGGCTCCTCCAAGGTTATACGTCCTGCCACCTGCTCTGGACTAAAGCCCATTGCCAATAGATTCTTCAGCTGCTCTTGGTGCCTTGCATTAAAGCGTTCAGCTTTGTTGGCAGCACGGCGCTTATCATATGCATGTATATCAGCTTCCGAGGCATCGTATGCCTCGCAGTCGGTTAACCGTTTCAATTCCCTTGAAATGGTCTTGTTCGAACGTTTCAGCTCTCGACCAATGGCGCGGGCAGAGAAATCCAATTCATATAAGGCCTGAATCTGGTATCGTTCGTTGAGAGTCAGCTGGCCGTAAAGGGTCCCCATGTGGCACCTGGTTGCTTGTGTGAGAGCTAGTCAGCCTACAGCCAGCCTGGCTCTCCTGTCTAAGTCCAAGTGTGTCGGTTATTCTGAGAATCTAGGGATCAACGATCAGGGCTCGAATATGAGGTGTAGTTCGTGCATTCTTATAGTGGTTGCTCTGTGCTGATTGTTTGGCGATAACCAGCATCTCGAACTTAATCGGTGTGTACCCAGTCGGCGAAGTGACAAGACAAAAACCCAGCGCGGGTAAGGGGTCTGTCACGTCGGGCGAGCCCTATAATTTGACACCGTTGTCAATTCACGGAACGCTCTAAGCGGTATCTTAGGAAGAGATCTGTACTCAACATGGCTTACATCACATTTTCCACCTCGAGCTATCCAGAAGCAGAGCGACTAGAGGCCTCTATGGATATTTATGCAGCTATGGCTAATATCGACGTATCTCTCCCCCACGGCAAAGTCCCTGAAATTGAAACCTGCATTCGTCTGCTACCCGGCATTTCCATTGCACTGATCAAGTCATCGCCACTCATTGTCAACCGTCGTATTCGGCAGATTCAGGATGGTAATGACGACTTCGCACTATTACTGAACCCGGCCGGGCGTGCAGCCTGGCGATCCGAGCTGGACGGCGTTGGCGAGGTAGAGTGTCACCCAGGTGCCGGCTGTTTCAGCTTCAACGACCGGCCCGGTTCCATCGAGTTTCACGGCAACCGCACCTACATGCTCAATATTTGTTTTTCGCGTGCTTTGCTTGGCCCGCTGGTAAACGATCTTGAGAACGCCAGCAAATCGCCACATCTGTCCAGAGAAACCTTCTCCTATTTGGCCCGGTGCGCGACTGATCTGGTTCGGGAACCAGGCCCAAAGGACCCAGACCTCATTGCCGAAACTAACCAGCTGCTTGATCTCACGGCGCTGTCGGTTGGCGCACCGCGCGACATTGCAATTACCGCCCGCCATCGCGGGCTCAAGCAGGCTCGTCTGCGGGCAGTCAAAGCCGACTTGCGAATCACTGCGTTGCACGGGGATATTTCCCTTGCCTGGCTGGCAAAACGGCACGGCGTTTCGCCCGGTTATATTCGTGCCATGTTCGAACAGGAAGGCCGGAGCCTTACCGACTACGTATTGGGTTTGCGTCTGGACCGGGTTCACCAGTGTCTGAGAAGCCCGGCCTATGCCCACAAAAAAGTGGCAGACATCGTCTATGGTGCCGGCTTCAATAACCCGTCCTGGTTCTACCGGGCCTTCAAGCGCCGCTTTGGTCTGACGCCGGGCGATGTGCGCGAGCTTTCCGGTGCTCTGCAGCCTCTCGGTGCGCCTCTCTGACGGCGATCCCGATTCATTGTTGTGGCGCTGAGTGGAAGCCGCCCCAATAGCCCATTGCTATCCTCCTCCCTTTTGAATAACGCATCGCGTAACAGGGTATAGGAAGCATCGTGAAAAAACTTACCGCCGTATCCAACATGCAGGTCCTGTGTCTGCTTTCATGCGTTATAGCGGCACCGCTGCAGGCCTCAGAAACCGCCAGTAGTGTCCTCCGCGACCTTGAAACTCGACCGCTTGGTCTGCCGCCGGAGCCGCCGACTGATACACCAGCTCTGACACCACTGCCAGTCACCGAACAGATTACCGATGGCCAGACCGTTGACATACTGGGTTTTCGTTTCATCGGTAACGCGGCATTCAGCGACGAGCAGTTGGCGGCAGTACTCATCGATCTGCCTGGCCAAGCCCTTACATTGGCTCAATTACAGCAGGCTGCCGACCGTATCACGACCTGGTACCGCCAGAACGAGTGGCTGCTCGCTCGCGCGATTCTTCCACCACAGGAAATTGATGATGGCTATCTGACGATTCAAATTGTTGAAGGAAACTACGACCGTATTCAACTGAACAATCAGAGTAAACTGCCCGACCGCGTGCTACAAAACGCTACCCGAGGTCTCAATACTGGTGATGGTGTGCGAACTGGCGCACTTGAAAATGCTCTAATGGGGCTTGATTCACTTCCTGGTAGCCAAATCAACTCGCGCCTATCTCGAGGTGATGCCGTCGGCACTAGTGCGTTGGACATCGACGTCAGTGACCTGGCTGCACTCACCGGCCAGCTGACACTCGATAACTATGGCAACACTTATAACGGTGAATACCGGCTAACCGGTGGCCTCGCTATTGCCAATCCATTCGGGATGGGTGACAGCCTTCAACTACAGGCACTGGTCTCTGACGGCGACCAGCAGTATCTGAATACCCAGTATGATCTGCCTGTAGGCCCGTGGAATACCCGCATAGGCGCAAGCCTGTCATGGCTGGAATACGAATTGGGCAAAGACTTCGACAGTCTGAATGCCAAGGGCAAGGCCGCCACCGGCAGTGTGTTTGTCAGTCAGGACTGGTGGCAGCAACGCAGCTGGGGTGTATCCAGCCGGATCGAATGGCGCTACCGCGACCTTGAAGATCAGCAGCTTGGCCTGGCCAGTGAGAAGACCCTGAGCAGCGCAACCCTCGATCTGGTTAACGGCTACTGGCGTGATGCTCTGTTCGGGGGCAGCGCCAATAGCTATCGCTTGAGCTGGACTCACGGCAAGCTGTCGATGGATAGTCCCTACGCCGTTGCTTCGGACTTCTATGGCACTGAAGGCCACTACAACAAGGCCAACCTGGCTTTACTGCGCCAGCAGCGGTTGACGCCGCGGCTCACCCTTAACATGAACCTGCGCGGACAGCTGGCCGATGGCAACCTGGATGCCGTCGAAAAAATGAGTCTCGGTGGCGCCTACGGTATCCGCGCCTTCCCGCAGGGCGAAGCATCGGGTGACGAAGGCTGGCTGGCCAGCGCCGAGCTGCGTTACGCGTTGAGTAGCCAGTGGCAGCTGGGTGCGTTCCTTGAGGCGGGTGGAATCACCTACAACAAGACCCCGCTGCCGATTGGTGACCGCCAGCGCAACCTCAAGGGCGCGGGAGTCTCGGCCTACTGGCAGCCGCACCGTCAATGGCAGTTCAGCGCCACCGCAGCAACCTCGCTAGATAACGAAGAAGCCGTCAGCGACAAGCCAGAAGATGTTTACCTCTGGGGGCAAGTGCAATGGATGTTTTAAGCCCCTTGCACCTCTGAATCTCAGCATTAGCCCTTTGCGTTTACCGTCAGTCAGGAACGTCTATGAACCGAACAGACCCCAACTTCACCCCCACCGCGCTGGCCATCGCCATCAGTCTGGTCACCGCCCAATTGCACGCCGCAGACCTGCCCACCGGTGGCAATATCGTCGGCGGCTCCGGCAGCATTAACCAAAACGGTAACAGCCTGAATGTCCAGCAGAACAGCGACAAGCTGATCACCAATTGGAACAGCTTTGATATTGGCGCGGGCAATACGGTGAACTTCCACCAGCCGGGCAAGAGCTCGGTGGCGTTGAACCGCGTTATCGGGGAAGACGCTTCGGCGATCTACGGCAACCTCAATGCCAACGGCAGGGTGTTTCTGGTCAACCCCAATGGCGTGTTATTTGGTCAGGGCGCGGCGGTCAACGTCGGTGCGCTGGTGGTCTCGACCTTGAGTATCAGTGATGAAGACTTTAACAACGGCAATTACCAGTTCAACGGTGACGGCAACAATGCCGCCGTGATCAACCGCGGTAGCATCAAGGCCGACAACGGCACCGTTGTCCTGCTCGGTGGGCAGGTCAGTAACCAGGGGATCATTCAGGCCAACCAAGGTACGGTGGCGCTGGCGGCGGGTGACCAGATCACGCTGGATTTTGCGGGCGATGGCCTGCTCAACGTCACCGTGGATGAAAGCACCCTTGATGCACTGGTCGAGAACCATCAACTGATCCGCGTCAACGGCGGCCAGGTAGTGATGACCGCCAACGCCACCGATGCCCTACTGCAAACCGTGGTCAACAACACCGGCATCGTCGAGGCGCAAACGCTGGACAACCAGAGCGGCACCATTGTGCTCAAGGGCGGTTTTAACGGCGGTACCGTCAATGTCGCCGGCACGCTGGATGCTTCTGCCCTCGAATCCGGCGACGGCGGCTTTATCGACACCTCCGGCGCCCACGTAAAGATTGCCGATGGCACACGGGTCACCACCAAAGCCAACAACGGCGCCACCGGTGAATGGCTGATCGACCCCACTGATTTTTACGTTACCAACAGCAATGACCCGAAAACCGACAGCGGCATTGGTGCTGCAACCCTTAGCGCCAACCTGGAAGACAGCAACATTTCCCTGGCGACCATTGACGGCGGAACCGACGCTGGCGATATTCACGTTGATGCTGCTGTGAACTGGAATGCCGATACCACCCTTAGCCTAAAGGCCCATAACGACATCCACATTAACCAAGACATCACCGCCACCGGCACTAACGCAGGACTAGTGCTGAACACGGGGGCGGGCAAAGATTATGCCATTGCCTCCGGCGCTTCGGTCACCCTATCGGGCAGTAACGCAGCGCTTAATATCAACGGTACCGATTATACCCTGATCCATGATATGGCGGCGTTGGACGCTATTGACACCACCGGGCTTGGCGGTGCCTATGCTCTGTCCAAAGACCTAGATGCTTCAGGCACCATCTACGACCACGCCCTGGTGGGAGTAGATGGTACCAACGCCTTCGCTGGGACCTTCGCGGGGCTAGGTCATACCATCAGCGACCTAACCATTGAGAACACCGCCGCGACCACCGAATACTGGGGCCTTTTCGGGTATAACAAAGGTACAATCAGGGACCTCGGGCTCCAAGGTGGAAGTGTAACAGTAACCAGCGCTAGTGGCGTGATCCAAGCGGGAAGCCTAGCGGGATACAGCTCTAATGGAACCATCTACAACGCCTACGCAACCGGAAACGTCCAAGCGACGAGCACCTCAAGAAACGCCTACGTGGGCGGACTCATCGGAACCAACCTTTACAGCACCATCTCCAATTCCTACGCAACCGGAGAGGCAACGGCCACCGGTATAAGCAGAACTTACGCGGGCGGACTCATCGGGGACAGCATTTCGGGCACCATTTCTGACGCCTACGCAACCGGAAACGTCCAAGCGACGAGCACCTCAAGCAGCACTTACGCGGGCGGACTCGTCGGGAGCAACTCCCACAGCGCCATCTCCAACACTTACGCAACCGGAAACGCCTCGGCGACATCCACCTCTAGCGACGTTTACGCGGGTGGACTCACCGGGAGCAACAACTCAGGAACAATCATTAACGCCTATGCAACCGGAGCTGTCTCAGCAAAAAGCACTAACGGGAACGCTTACGCAGGCGGCCTCGCGGGAGAAACCCTCTTCAGCCCCATCACCAGCGCCTATGCAAACGGAACGGTAATCGCCGAATCCAGCACCGGAGGGAACACTTACGCAGGCGGCCTAGCAGGCTACAACAATAGTGGTAACATCACCAAGGCCTACGCAACTGGAAACGCCTCGGCAAAGAACACCGAAGGGCGCGCTCATGCGGGCGGCCTCGTGGGTGTAAACAGCGGCACTATCAGCAACACCTATGCCGTTGGGATGGTTATAGCGGCGGGCAATAATCCTTACGCGGGTGGTCTGTTAGGCGAAAATAGCGGTCCCGGCACCTCTACTGCCTCGTACTGGAATACAGAGACCTCTGGGCTGACAGTTAGCGTTGGTAAAGGGACTCCGCCATCGGGCGTGTCAGGCCTGACCACCGAGCAGATGAAGAATGCGGCCAGTTTTGCGGACTGGGATATGGATGCACAAGGTGGTACTGGCACGGGCTGGCGTATCTACGAGGGCCATACCGCCCCACTGCTGCGTCACTTTTTGACCGCCCTTGAAGTCACCGGTGACAGCACCAGCACCTACAACGGCACCGAACAGACCGGCACGTGGAGCGCCACTGGCGAATACGACGCCAACCACATCTTTGGCCAAGTCAGCGGCGGCGGACGCAACGCGGGCAACTACGCCATCGACATGGGCGGCCTTTACTCTAATCAGCAAGGCTATGACCTGATCACCACCAACGGCACCCTGACCATCAACAAGGCCCAGGCTACCGTCACCGCCAACAGCGACACCACCATCTATAATGGCACCGAGCAGAGCGTCAGCGGCTTTACTGTCGACGGGCTGGTTAATGGCGAGGATGCCAGTGTGCTCAGTGGCGTCAGCACCAGCGGCGGCAAGGGCACCAATGCCGGTAGCTATGTGCTCACGGTTGGCGGCGGTAGCAGTGATAACTATGAACTGAGCTTTGTCGATGGCGCCCTGACCATCAACAAGGCCCAGGCCACGGTCACCGCCAACAGCGACACCACAACCTACAACGGCACCGAGCAGAGCGGCAGCGGCTTTACCGCCACAGGGCTAGTAAACGGCGAGACTGAAAGTGTGCTCACCGGTGTCACCACCAGCGGTGGTGGACGCAACGCCGGCAGCTATGTACTGACCGCCAGCGGCAGCGACGGCAACTACGCACTGACCTTTGTCGATGGCACGCTAACCATTAACAAAGCCCAAGCTACTGTAACGGCCAACAGCGACACCAGCACCTATAACGGCATCGAGCAGAGCGTCAGCGGCTTTACTGTCGACGGGCTGGTTAATGGTGAGGATGCCAGTGTGCTCAGCGGCGTTACCACCAGCGGCGGCAAGGGTACCAATGCCGGTAGCTATGTGCTTACGGTAGGCGGCGATAGCAGCGATAACTACGAACTCACCTTTGTTGATGGCACCCTGACCATCAACAAGGCCCAGGCTACCGTCACCGCCAACAGCGACACCACCATCTATAATGGCACCGAGCAGAGCGTCAGCGGCTTTACTGTCGACGGGCTGGTTAATGGCGAGGATGCCAGTGTGCTCAGTGGCGTCAGCACCAGCGGCGGCAAGGGCACCAATGCCGGTAGCTATGTGCTCACGGTTGGCGGCGGTAGCAGTGATAACTATGAACTGAGCTTTGTCGATGGCGCCCTGACCATCAACAAGGCCCAGGCCACGGTGACAGTCAACAGCGACACCACCACCTACAACGGCACCGAGCAGAGCGGCAGCGGTTTTACCGCCACAGGGCTAGTAAACGGCGAGACTGAAAGTGTGCTCACCGGTGTCACCACCAGCGGTGGCGGGCGCAACGCCGGTACCTATAAGCTGACCGCCAGCGGCAGCGACGGCAACTACGCACTGACCTTTGTCGATGGCACGCTAACCATTAACAAAGCCCAAGCTACTGTAACGGCCAACAGCGGCACCACCACCTATAACGGTACCGAACAGAGCGGCAGCGGCTTTACCGTCGATGGGCTGGTCAACGGTGAAGACAAAAGCGTGCTGACCGGGGTGACCACCAGCGGTGGTAAGGGCACCAACGCGGGCAGCTACGTATTGACCGCCAGTGGCTCCGATGGCAATTACGAGTTGACCTTCGTCGACGGCTCTCTGACCATCGAGCGCAAAACCATCACCGCGGATGTTCAGGCCCAGGACAAGCAGTTTGACGGTATGCTGACTGCGGTGTTGGAAGGTGTGCTGAACGGCACCATCAGTGGCGACGATGTGGCGCTGCAGCTCAGTGGCCTGTTCGCCAGCCTGACGCCGGGCGAGAACCGCGTGCTGGTCGATGCTTCACTGGCCGGCGCTGACGCAGGCAACTACGACCTGGTCGCCCCGGACTCGGTTACCGCCAGCCTGCTGGGCTTTGTTCAAACCGATGATTATCAGTCAGCTATCGTCAGCCAGCCATCGGAACAACGTAGGCTGAGTGCACCGACCTACGGTGGCTACGTGCTCAAGATTGATGATGACGCCCTGGGTCTTTCGAACTCTGGACAGTAACCTGCAAGGGTATCGGCCCAAGGACGGACCGATACCCGCTGTGTACCCTTTCGGTAAAAATTGTCCAAATTCCCGCCAACTTTAAGTTTCACAGTGCCACACAGGCAAGAACCCAAGTTCAGTCATTGAACACCCAATCTTCTGCGGTCTATCATAAAGCCTGTCGCAAGGGTCAATCGTAACACCGTGCCGATCATAATGGCTTTGGCAACGCAACAGCAACGAAAACAGAAACGGCTCGCTGCGCCAATATCTACCAATGGGCACGAATTTATCTCTGGAGTCTGCCAGGGGTGTCTTGATGAAATTCACGCTTTCTGACTAATCGGCTGCGTCAGCCTTGAGGCTGGGAATTCCCCGTGAAGGCGCTTATTTCTAGCATTTCCCTAAGGCATGGCATTGACCCATGTGGGCAATGCCATCTGCACCAGGTGATGGCGCACGGTATCGAGCAGCGCTGCCGCTGCAGGGCTTAAAGCGCGGCCTTTGCGGGTGATGATGCAGATCTCGCGCTCAATGACGGGGTGACTTAGCGGGAGGAAGCTCAGGCCCGCAAAGGAATGAATATCGGCGGCCAGTGCAGGCAGCAGTGAAACTCCCAGCCCCTGGCTAATCAGCGCGGCAAGACTGGCCGGGTTGGACACTTCAATCTGTACACGGTCCAGGGTGATCGGGATGCGACCGCTGTGGCTGAAGCGGGTTAACTGGGCGCGAATACCGGTATCGCTGGACAGCAGCAGCAGATCATCCTTGGGGAGTTGGTCCCAGCGCAATACGCTCAGGCCTGCGAGTTGATGATCACTGGGCAGGATCAGGCCATAACGATCACGCAGCAGCGGGGTGTAATCCAGCTCCGGTTGCTGGGAATGGTTGCCGGCAATGGCAAAGTCCACTTCGTTGTTGAGTACGCGATGCTCCAAACTACCGGCGCTTTCATCACGGATATCGACCTGAATGGACGGATATTGCGTACGAAACTGTGACAGTGCGCTTGGAATCAAGCGGGTCACGACGGAGGGAGAGCCTGCCAGGCTAACCTTGCCTTGCTGAAGCTCTGCCCGGGCCCGCAGATCATCCAGTGCCGCCGTAAAGTCGGACAGCAGGCGCTCGGCCACTGGCAAGAAACGTTCGCCCTCGGCGCTGAGGTCGACTCGGCGCGTGGTACGGTCAAACAGTGTAAGGCCTGCATCCTGTTCCAGTTGCTTGATCGTAGCTGTCAGCGCTGACTGAGTCAGGTGAAGGTGCTTTGCGGCACGGGTGAAACTGCCGTAGCGTGCGACTTCAATAAAGCTTTGCAGGTGGCGGATGCCAATAATGCTGCTCATGATTAATCTTTTTTTATGATTAATTGATAGAATTTAATCGTTTGAATGATAAATGCAGATTCTGCATCATTAGCATCCAAAATACACCTGTACTGCCATGTTTCCTTCACGTCAGCCCGTCCGGCCGCAGGCCCAGGTCAACCAGCATCGGAGAGACTATGATCCCTCGCATTGACACCATTGACGCCACCCAGAGTTTATATCTGGAGTTTATCGAAACCCTCAAGCAGCAGGGGTTCAAGGGTGATTTGAACCCGGATTATGCCAACCGAGTGGTGCTGGCGACGGATAACAGCATCTATCAGGTGTTGCCTCAGGGCGTGATCTACCCGAAAAATACCGATGATCTGGTGCTGATCGCAAAGCTGTCTGATGAGCCCCGCTTTCGTGATGTTGTGCTCAGCGCCCGTGGCGGCGGCACCGGTACCAATGGTCAGTCGCTGACGGATGGTCTGATCGTGGACGTGTCCAAGCACATGAACCGCATTCTGGAGATCAACCCGGACGAGCGCTGGGTGCGGGTGCAGGGCGGCGTGGTCAAGGACCAGCTTAATGCTGCACTCAAGCCCTATGGCCTGTTCTTCGCGCCAGAGTTGTCTACCAGTAATCGCGCCACCGTGGGTGGCATGATCAATACTGACGCCAGCGGTCAGGGCTCTGTGCTTTATGGCAAGACCCGCGATCACGTGCTGGCGCTGACCAGTGTTTGGCTGGACGGTACTCTGTGGCAGTCAGGCCCGATCGACGAGGCCGAGCTGGAAGAGGCCAAGCAGCGTACTGACCGTGTGGGTGAAGCGCACCGTTTGCTGGACAGTATCCAAAAGGACAAGCAGACCGAGATCGACGCCTGCTTCCCGAAACTGAACCGCTGTCTGACCGGCTACGATCTGGCTCATATCCGTGACGAGCAGGGCCGTTTTAACCTGAACTCCGTGCTGTGTGGTGCTGAGGGCTCGCTCGCCTTTATCGCTGAAGCCAAGCTCAATGTGCTGCCGATCCCCAAATACGCCGCACTGGTTAACATCAAGTACGATAGTTTTGAAACCTCGCTGCGTGATGCCAAGGCGCTGGTTGAGTGGCAGCCGACATCCATCGAAACCATCGATTCCAAAGTGTTGAATCTGGCGATGGGTGACATCGTTTGGGATACGGTGCGTGATTACTTCCCCGAGAAGGAAGGCGATCCGGCGATTCAGGGTATCAACCTGGTGGAATACACCGGTGATGACGAGGCTGAACTGCGCACCAAGGTCGACAAGCTGTGTCAGCATCTACAAGCCGTCAGTGGTGAGGCGGGTAAAAGCTTTGGCTATAGCGTGGTATACGGTAGTGCCGAGATCAACAAGGTCTGGGGCATGCGCAAGAAAGCCGTAGGTCTGTTGGGTAACGCCCAGGGCCAGAAACGCCCGATCCCGTTCGTGGAAGATACCGCGGTGCCGCCGGAGAATCTGGCCGACTTCATCATAGCCTTCCGCAAGGTGCTGGATGATAAAGGTCTGGCATATGGCATGTTCGGTCATGTGGATGCGGGTGTGCTGCACGTACGTCCAGCGATCGACATGAAAGATCCGAAGCAGGAAGGCTTGATCCGAGAGATCACCGATGAGGTAGTGCGTCTGACCCAGGAATACAAGGGCTTACTCTGGGGCGAACACGGCAAGGGGGTACGCTCAGAATACGCGCCGGAGTTTTTTGGGCCGCTGTATCCGGTGTTGCAGCAAATCAAGGGGGTGTTTGACCCGCGCAATCAGCTGAATCCGGGCAAGATTGCCACACCGATGATCGACGGTGCCGAGTTGCTGAAGATTGATGCCGTCCCGACCCGTGGTCAGCAGGACCGTCAAATCAGCGCGCCGGTACGTGAACAATACGATTCGGCCATGAACTGTAACGGCAACGGTGCCTGCTACAACTATGATCCGAATGATGCCATGTGTCCGAGCTGGAAAGGCTCGCGTGAGCGTATCCACTCGCCGAAAGGGCGTGCTTCGTTGATCCGTGAATGGCTGCGTCTTATGGCCAACCGTGGCGTTGATGTGAATGCCGAAGCCGAGCAGGTGCGTAATCGTGGTTTTATTCGTTCACTGCCGAGCCGTGTGCGCAATACGCTGAGCAAGCGCAAGGGCGATTACGACTTCTCCAATGAGGTGCATGAGGCGATGATGGGCTGTCTGGCTTGCAAATCCTGCGTTGGTCAGTGCCCGATCAAGGTCAATGTGCCGGATTTCCGTGCCCGTTTCCTGGAGGTCTACTACGGCCGTTATCTGCGACCGATGAAGGACTATCTGGTCGGTAGTCTGGAATACATGATTCCGACGCTGGCCAAATTCCCGGCACCTTACAACTGGGCGATGCGCAATACGCTGACTCGCAGCTTCATGCGCCGTATTGGCGGCATGGTCGATAGTCCGGTGATCTGCACCAATAGTCTCAAACAAGGTTTGGATCAACGCGGGATTGAGCTGGCTACGCCGGATGTGATCCGCGGACTGACCGCCGCTCAGCGTGAGCGCAGTGTCGTCATCGTACAGGATGCCTTTACCAGCTATTTTGAAACCCGCCTGGTGCTGGATCTGGTTGATCTGCTTGGTAAGCTTGGCTTCTACGTGCTGGTCGCGCCGTTCCTGCCCAACGGCAAGCCGCTGCATGTCCATGGTTTCATGGGTGCGTTTGATAAGGCTGCTAAGCGCAATGCGCAGATGCTGCGGGATATTGCCGAATTCGAGGTGCCGCTGATCGGTATCGATCCGTCGATGACGCTGACCTATCGTCAGGAATACAAGGATGTGATTGAGGGTGAGCTGCCACCGGTGCAGCTGATCCAGGAGTGGCTGAGCGGCCAGCTGGACAAGGTCGAGTTGCCGGAAGTGATGCCTTCGCATGTCTACCGCTTAATGGCGCATTGCACCGAGAAAACGTCGGCAGCACCGTCGATCCGTCAGTGGCAGATGATTTTCGAAGCACTGGGCCAGAAGCTGGAAGTGATCTCGACCGGCTGTTGTGGCATGTCCGGCACATTCGGGCATGAAAGCGATAATCTTGAGCGCTCCAAGGATATTTACGAGCTGAGCTGGCGCGGGATTGTCAATCAGCCGGAAAACAAGGGAGCACTGGTCGCAACCGGCTACTCCTGCCGTTCCCAGGTGAAACGCTTTGATGACCAGCAATTGCCGCATCCGGTGCAGGTGTTGCTGGATGCGATTCAGGTGCATTGACGGGGTGGCGGGCGGCGGATTCTACTGCATAAGTTGTAGTGCAAATGCAGCAGGGATCAGCGATCATGCCCGCCATTATCCAATCAATATTGAAGGAGCGCCTGATGGAAGATCTGCTACCCGATCTGTGTGATCATTTCGAAGAACTGGTTCAGGTGGTTGAGCCGATGTTCGGCAACTACGGCGGCCGTGAAGCGTTTGGTGGCGAAATTGTCACTATCAAGGCGTTTGAGGACAACTCGCTGGTGCGTGAGCAAGTTGCGCAGCCGGGTGAAGGCAAGGTGCTGGTCGTGGATGGGGGCGGTTCTTTGCGCCGCGCCATGCTCGGCGACATGCTGGCTGAAAAGGCGCAGAAAAACGGCTGGGAAGGGATTATCATCTACGGCTGCATCCGTGATGTGAATGCCATTGGTGATCTGGAGCTGGGTGTTCAGGCGCTGGGTGTTCATCCGATGAAAACCGAAAAGCTGGGAGCGGGCCAGCTGAATGTACCTGTTACCTTTGGTGGCGTGACGTTCCGTCCCGGTGAGTATGTGTACGCTGACAACAATGGCGTGCTGGCGGCCCCGCGCAAGCTGGAGCTGCCGCAAGCGTAGTCGTTCTTAGGGGGCTGCTGTCCTGGCAGCTCCTGCGCACATCCCCATGCATTCACTCTCACGTGCTCTAGTCAGCAGCTGGTACAAGGTGTTGATTGTATTGCTGTGCTGATAAAAGTGAAAATTAATGGTTGGTCGGCGCGACATCCGCTGAACCCTGACTATACTGATATCCAGCAGCGCACGGATCAGCTCTGGCAGGCTGATATAGGATATACAGTGCGGCGCGCAGTCGGGCTTCCCTTTCACCGGCTGCGCGTTTTTTCAGATTAGTGGTGTGCGTTAGTCATACATTGCCTGCATGGATTCTTTGGTCCACTTAAGGCTGTGACGATAGGCGGCTTCATACAAAGAGATATCGAAATGGCTGGGCAACATATCCCAGTCACCGGACTCATACGCCATAACCTGCTTCAGAATTTGTCCCATATCGCCGTTGCCGTGGGCCAGAGCATCCTTGATATCATCGCCCAGTGGCAGCTGTTCCAGTAATGTGGGCTGGTCAATATCCAGCATGGCGTGCAGGCCCGACATCATGCCGACCATGAAGAATCCAGAAGGGTTGGGCAAGTGCTGGCTCTGTGCGATCATCTCGCACATGTGGCCGCGGGTCAGCAGAATACGGGTCAGTTCTTCGGGCTTGTCATTGTTGGCCGACATGGCGATCAGCGTGGTCCATTTGCGCACCTGCTCCATCCCCAGCAGTACAACCGCTTCGGCAATGGACTCCACTTGGCGCACCAGCGAATAGGTGGCCGAGTTGACGATGCGCAGCAGTTTATAAGTCAGAATAGGGTCGCGGATGATCATGTCTTCCAGCGTTTCCGGTGTGGTCGACGGTTTCTGCAGCTCCTGGATCAACTGCATCAGGGCTATTTGATTGGCACTGACCTTGCGCCCCTTGATTGCCTTGGGCTTGCTCAGGAAGCTGCCTTGAAACAGCTTGTAACCACCTTCGATGCAGCCTTCCAGTGTATCAAAGCCGGAAATGTTGCCTGCCAGTAACGTGGTCTTGAAGGGCTTCAGTAGAGCGGCCTGTTCGCGAATGGCGTCCGCGTCCATATCGCTTACATCGATCCTGACAATCTTGGCCAATTTGAGTGCGGTGTTGTAGTCGGGGCTGTAGCGGAAGTCATGTAGTGCCAAACGGTAGCCGTCCTTGACCATGGCGTGCATGGCGCGCAGCAGATCCATATTGTCTGGCTGGGTCAGGCGGATACAGATTACAACATGTTTGGCGGGGAGGGTTGGCATGCTGCCGTCCAGAATCATGTTCTGGCTGACCCGGATGAAGGCGGGCACCCGTTTGATCTCACCCTGATCGGAAATGCTGGTATAGGCGTGCAATAGTAACTCTGAACTGGATTCAGCTTCGGGGTCAACCTCCAGCATGGCGTTCAGGTGTCCGTCATCGCTGCCGATCAATTCATAGGCTATAACACGCTGCTGATGGTCGAATATAGGTTGTCGAGCCAATAAGGTCTGGCTCGTTGCAGTTGTACTATCCATGAATCTCCCCGGGTCGAGCAAAGTATAAAGGGGGATTTTATCACCACTTTTAGTGTTGCCGGTATGGTTGAGCCCTTGGCAAGGGTATAATAGGTGCCCTTCGAGCAAAGTACTGGATAAAGCATGACCCGTATCAACTGGTTTCCTGGCCATATGCACAAGGCGCGCAAAGAAATTGCGCAGGTGATGGATGAGATCGATGTCGTGATCGAAGTCCTTGATGCCCGTCTGCCGATGTCGAGCGAGAACCCGTTGGTTGATCAGCTGCGCAGCGGTACGCCGGTGTTGAAACTGTTGAACAAGCAGGATCTGGCCGACCCCACGCGAACACAGGAATGGCTGGACTATCTGAATGCCCGCGAAGGTGTTCGGGCTGTTGCGCTGGACACCTCTCAGAAAGCGCTGATCAAGCGCATTCCTGAGATGTGCAAGCAGATGGTGCCGGCGCGCGCGCGTCAGGATCGCCCTGTGCGAGCGATGATCATGGGGATTCCCAACGTAGGCAAGTCTACGCTGATCAACGCGTTGCTGGGGCGCAAAATTGCCAAGGTTGGCAATGAGCCTGCAGTGACCAAGGCGCAGAAGCGCTACAGCGTCCACAACGGCATGGCGCTGTCGGATACGCCGGGCATTCTGTGGCCCAAGATCGAGGACGAGGACTCTGGCTACCGTCTGGCAGCAAGTGGTGCCATCAAGGACACGGCGATCGAGCATGAGCAGGTTGCGGCATACGCAGCGGGTTTCATGTTGAGTGACTATCCGTTGCGCCTGCAGGAGCGCTACAAGTTGAAGTCGTTGCCGGAAGGGCAGGATGCCTTGCTGGATGAGCTGGGCCGTAAGCGCGGATGTTTGCGCCCGGGAGGTGTCGTTGATCGACACAAGGCATCAGAAATTTTATTGACCGAGTTGCGAGCCGGCAAGCTTGGTCAGATCACCTTCGAAACCGTCGAAGAGTGGGAACGTAAACGTATTGAAGCCGAATTGGCAGCAGCAGAAGCAGCTGCGGCAGAAGCCGCTGCAGCCGAAGCTGAGGAGAAAGGTTATGAGTCGAGGTAAGAAGCAGCGCACATTGGGTTCGTTGATGACGGTTCTGGAGCGTGCGCCCAGGAAGCAGGAGCGGTTGGCCGATCCGACCAGCAAGGAAAGCCGTCGCAAGAAATCACAGGAGCTGCGCAAGAAGCCGAAAGCTGTGCATGCGCGTGTGCGTGCGACGCAGTCTGCCACTGAGCGTGATACCAATGCGGGTCGCAAGGGTACTCGTCATGGTGGTCCTTTGGCCAATAAAATCCGTCAGCTTAATGCTGTCCAGCGCGAGCGGGCACGTAACGCTGGTGAGTAATGCAGTACCGGGTGGCCCCGGTGGAGTCTTATACGCGTGAAGTACGATGTTGTTGTAATCGGTGGTGGTGCGTCGGGGCTTATGTGCGCCGCCACCGCCGCCTACCGGGGCCGCAAGGTTTTGCTGCTGGAACATACCAAGAAAATTGGTCGTAAAATTTTGATGTCAGGTGGTGGGCGCTGCAATTTCACCCACTTGCACAATACACCGGCCAATTTTTTGTCGGGTAATGCGCATTTCTGCAAATCCGCTCTGAGTCGTTTCAGTCCTGCGGACTTTGTCGATCTGGTGGATCGGCATGGCGTGGAGTATCACGAGAAAACCCCTGGGCAGTTGTTCTGTAACGAATCCAGTAAGGAGATGTTGCAGGTGCTGCTGACCGAGTGCGAGTGGGCCGGTGTTGAGTTGATGACGGAGACCAGTGTGTTTGACGTCACGCCTGTGGCCGGGGGATATCAGCTGAAAACGTCGCGTGGGCAATTCAATGTCGACTCGCTGGTTGTAGCAACCGGCGGATTGTCGATTCCCAATGGTGGGGCGACCGGTTTTGCCTATGATATTGCCGAGCAGTTCGGCATGGCAGTGACGGCGCGACAGGCGGCGTTGGTCCCGTTTACTCTGCAGCCGGATCTGTTGGAGCATATCAAGCCGCTTTCCGGTGTTTCGCAATGGGTTACCGTGACCTGTAACGGCATGCATTTTACCGAAAACTTGCTGCTTACTCATCGTGGCCTCAGTGGCCCGGCTATCTTGCAGATTTCTTCCTACTGGCATGCCGGTGATGCAATAGAGATCGATCTGTTGCCGCAGTTGGCGCTTGAGGACTGGCTGAAAGATCAGCGTACACAAAGGCCCAAGGCAGAGCTACGTACTTTGCTGGCCAAGCACATGACCAAACGTCTGGCGCAGGCACTGTGTGAGCTATGGGGTTTTGAAGGTGAAGTTGGCCAATACAGTAATGCCCGTGTGCAAGAGGTGGCGCAACAGTTCAAGTGCTGGCGGATGAAGCCTTCAGGTACTGAAGGCTATCGTACGGCTGAAGTCACTCTGGGCGGCATTGAAACCGATGAGGTTTCATCAAAAACCTTCGAGGCGAAGAAAGCGCCAGGCCTTTACTTTATTGGTGAATGTCTGGATGTAACCGGTCACTTGGGTGGGCATAACTTCCAGTGGGCCTGGGCGTCGGGTTTCTGTGCCGGGCAATTTGTTTGATATAAGTACTGTATTATAAATACCACCTATGTAGGCGGTATTTATAATATCCTCTCGAATGCGTCAGCGTCCCTGATAGCGTCCTTCCCGTTTTTCTACAAACGCCGTGATGGCTTCAGCATGATCGTCGGTATTATGCAGCATGCCTTGCCATGCAGCGCATAGCTCTAAAAAGTCAGGTAATTCATGGCGTTGTGCCTGCTTCATCAAGCGTTTACTCATTCTTAGTGCGTGTGGTGGTTTTGCCGCTATTTGGCTGGCAAGCATCATGACGCGCGGCATTAGCTGCTCTGCCGATACTTGCTCCATCATTAATCCTAGCTGCACCGCTTCCTCCGCATGTACCAACCGACCGGTCAGGGTGATTTCCGCCGCACGCTGGTAGCCGATCAGTCGCTGCAGGAACCAGGCGCCACCATCTCCAGGGATAATACCCAGGTTTACGAACGTTTCGCCAAAGGTGGCGCGTTCGGAGCCAATCCTGATGTCACACATGCAGGCCAAATCGCAACCGGCACCAATGGCAGGGCCGTTGATCGCTGCAATGATGGGAATCTCGGCCTTGTGCATGGCCAGCGGAATACGCTGAATGCCGTGACGGTATTTATGCTCCAGCTCAAGTGCTGTGCCGCCAAAGGGGCCGCTGCGGTGGTCGCCGTCGCGATACTGCATTTCCTTGATATTGCCACCGGCACAGAACGCCTTGCCGCTGCCGGTGATTACCAGTACGGATACTGCGCTGCAGGCATTGGCCCACTCGACCGTATCCACAATGTCGTCGATCAGTGCGGTACCGGTGAGGGCGTTACGCAGGTCGTCACGTGCCAGTGTCAGCACCGCTACGCGATCTTCAAGGTTCAGCCAGGCATCGCGCAGTGAGGGCATATTCGCCATGATCATTCGCTCCCTGTTCATTATTGTTATGGATTCAAGCTTTTCCCCAGGTTGTCCAGAATATCAGAAGCGATAGCGGAAGGGGGCTTGTTTCTACGCAAAAATGTCGGGATGATGCGGCCTCAGCAATGGATGCTCGTGTGTACAGGGATATGTATTCATCTCTTTGCATACGGTAGTCTCTATGCGCTTTATCTTTGGTTTACTCGCCGTTCTGTCGGCGAGCTCCGCAGTGGCGGAAACGCCCTCATCCTTTTACTCGGCAAAGAAAATTCTATCCCGTGAAGTGTATCTCGCTGATGATCGGGTTTCGTTTTACTGTGGGTGTCGGTTTGAAGAGCAGGCCATTCCGGATAAACCTGGACGTACTCGCTTGGCCCCTATCCCTGAAAGCTGTGGCGTGCAGCCGCGCAAGAATGCGAACCGTTCGGCGCGGATTGAATGGGAGCATGTAGTACCGGCCTGGGAGCTTGGTCATCAGCTGCAGTGTTGGCAGCAGGGTGGACGTAAGGGATGTCGCAAAGATCCCCAGTTCAAGCGTATGGAATCCGACATGTATAACCTGGTACCCGCTGTTGGCGAGCTGAATGGCGATCGCAGCAACTTTCGCTTTGGCATGATTGAGGGGGAGGCGCGCCGTTATGGCCGATGTGACTTTGAGGTGGATTTCAAGGCGCGAGTCGCTGAGCCCGAACCTTCTGTGCGAGGTGATATCGCACGCACCTACTTTTATATGGCTGACCGATACGGGATGAAACTCAGCCGCAAACAGCAGCAGTTATTTGAGGTGTGGGCGCGGCAGGATCCGGTAAGTGCGGATGAGCTGGCACGGGCTCGCCGTATCAGTGCGATCCAGGGTCATCAGAACCCCTTTATCGAGCCGGATGTTATGCAGGCTGCTGGGAGTTCTGCTCGCTAGTGGCTTCGTTCAGATACCAGTGAAGAATCCGCGCTCGGAGTTTTCCATTGCATGTGAGCTTTTACGGCCAATACCGACTTTTATAACGAGTTTGGGGGGCGTATCGGTGTTGGTGTTGGCGGTAATGTGGGTCACATTCTTAACCTGAAAGCGTTCGCCTGCGTGTTCAATATATTCCCCCTCCATGGGGCGCGTCAGCAGGTAAACCTCTTTGCGTGTGCCATCCTGGAAGGCGATGAGCGCTTTGATCATGGTGAATTCTTCCTTGAAATGTTGCTTGACGTGCTGATTTTATCTGGTTAATGGGCATTATACATAAAAAACCGCGCCATCTCGGGGAAGAATGGCGCGGCTCGTATGATCAGGTACAAAGTCCCTGATAGATGACCCACCCAAGGGGTGGGTCGATAACCAATTTAGAACTGGTTCATGGTGTTGTCTTTACCGGAAGCCTTCAGGGCAGCGTCGCCAGAGAAGTATTCTTTATGGTCGTCACCCATGTCGGAGCCAGCCATGTTCTGGTGCTTGACACATGCGATGCTCTGACGGATTTCCTTACGCTGTACGCCTTCAACGTAGCCCAGCATGCCTGCATCACCGAAGTACTCTTTGGCCAGGTTGTCAGTCGACAGGGCCGCAGTGTGGTAAGTCGGCAGGGTGATCAGGTGGTGGAAGATACCTGCTTCACGTGCTGCGTCAGCCTGGAAGGTGCGGATGCGCTCATCAGCATCTTTGGCCAGTTCAGTTTCGTCGTAGTCGACGCTCATCAGGTCAGCGCGGTCGTATGCAGATACGTCCTTGCCAGCTTCAGCCATGGCATCGAATACCTGCTGACGGAAGTTCAGCGTCCAGTTGAAGGACGGGCTGTTGTTGTAGACCAGCTTGGCATTCGGCACGGCTTCGCGGATGCGGTTAACCATGGCAGCGATCTGACCAACGTGCGGCTTCTCGGTTTCGATCCACAGCAGGTCGGCACCGTTCTGCAGGGAGGTGATGCAGTCCAGAACAACGCGATCTTCACCAGAGCCTTTCTTGAACTGGAACAGGCCAGATGCCAGGCGCTTCGGCTTCAGCAGCTTGCCGTTTGCCTTCACAACCACGTCACCGTTAGCGATGTCGTCGGCGCTTTCAACGTAGTCGCCATCCAGGAAGGCGTTGTACTGGTCGCCCAGGTCGCCCGGTTCGTTGGTTACAGCGATCTGCTTGGTCAGGCCGGCACCCAGAGAGTCAGTACGGGCAACGATGACACCGTCTTCAACACCCAGTTCCAGGAACGCGTAGCGAACGGCGCGGATTTTGGCCAGGAAGTCGGAGTGCGGAACGGTTACCTTGCCATCCTGGTGACCACACTGCTTCTCGTCAGATACCTGGTTTTCGATCTGGATCGCACAAGCACCGGCTTCGATCATTTTCTTGGCCAGCAGGTAAGTAGCTTCTTCGTTACCGAAACCGGCATCGATGTCAGCAATAATCGGCACAACATGAGTCTGGAAGTTGTCGATCTGACCCTGCAGCTCAGCTTCTTTCGCAGCATCTCCCGCTTCACGAGCAGTATCCAGCTGACGGAACAGGCCGCCCAGTTCACGTGCGTCGGCCTGACGCAAGAAGGTGTACAGCTCTTCAATCAGGGCCGGTACAGAGGTTTTCTCGTGCATGGACTGGTCAGGCAGCGGACCAAACTCGGAACGCAGAGCGGCAATCATCCAGCCAGACAGGTACAGGTAACGTTTTTTGGTGGTACCGAAGTGTTTCTTGATAGCGATCAGCTTCTGCTGACCGATGAAACCATGCCAGCAGCCCAGAGACTGGGTGTACTGGGCGCTGTCAGCGTCATACTCAGCCATATCCTGGCGCATGATCTGTGCGGTGTAACGCGCGATATCCAGACCGGTCTTGAAACGGTTCTGCAGACGCATGCGAGCGGCGTATTCAGGGTCGATACCCCAGGTTTCACCGTTGGTAGCACGCAGGCTGGAGAGTGCATCGATTTCAGTTTTGTAATCTGACATGGTCATTCCTTCACAGTGTTTGTGTTTAGGTAATGTCGGGGCTGGTGGCGTTAAGTCGCCAGCTCCTGATCTTGCGCCTAGTCCATTTAGGGGTGTACTCGGCGTTGTTGAGCAAATGATGGTCCTCCCTGAGCAGGGAGTCAAAGCGATTTTGTGCGGGGCAGCAAGCATGTAGTCAGACTACACTTGCATGTGTGACAAGACTGTAAAAACACTACAGGTGCTTTTGTGGCGGGTAATCGCTGAAAGCGAGTAACCACGCAGTTTTGAGGTGCTAAAACTTAAGGATTAGCCACTTTGGTATAAGAATGAAAAAGGCCTTTTTACACATCCTTTAGGTTATTAGAAGTATTATTTTAATACCTAAATGTTCTATAGTGAATTCACTACATGTATTCGAAAAATTCACTATTTCAAAGGGTTATGGCGTTTATCCCTACGACGAAAGTCGATTGAGTATTAAAAAAGCCACCCGTAAGAGGGTGGCTTGTTGTGTCGAAGGTCGTGCGGTTTACTGCATATCCAGATACAGGGCGCCTTGATTCAGCAGTGCCAGAATGAGCGTTACCGATTCGTCTTCAGCCGGTACGTTCAGTGCTGTTTTAGCGCATAGCTGACGTGCGAATTCGATTGCTGCAGGTGCGTAAAGATCGAAACTGCACCCATCGGCAAACAGGGTCAGTCTTTGGTCGCCATGAGTGTGAAAAGCGAAGCGTGAGCCTTCATTGGCGCACACTTGCGCATCCTGTTCGAGGGCCTCCTGCAACTCTTCATGACTGTAGGGTTCGTCATTGCCGGCAAGGTCGGGGTATTTGGGCTCGGTCATCGAGCGGCCGAACCAGTTCAGCAGTTGTTGGGGATCGTTCAGGTGCTGTTGCAGGATCTGCTGTACGCGTTCAATGGCACGGTTGTCGATTTCACCCGGATGGCTCGGCACGGTGAGGTCTGGATCTTCATAGCGCAGATCGCTGCTGAGGCCATCGCACAGGCTGCTGGTCAGGCCCTGCAGGATTTCACTGTGCGCGGGTGCGCGAAAACCGACTGACCAGGTCATGCAGCCATCACCTACGCCAATGCCGTTGTGGCCAACGCGGGGCGGAATGTACAACATGTCTCCGGGGTGCAGCTCAACGCTGTTTTCAGCCTGCCATTCGGGCAGGATCATAACCGGGGTGTTCTCGCGACGGGGCGAGTCTTCGCCATAAAGGCCGCCGAATTCCCAGCGGCGCACGCCTTCGGCCTGGAGCAGAAAGACATCATAATTGTCATAGTGTGGTCCGACACCGCCGCCATTGCTGGCGTAGCTGATCATCAGGTCATCACGACGCCACTGGGGAATAAAGTTGAACGCCTGCATCAGCGGCGCAACATCAGGTACCCAGTGGTCGACTGCTTGTACCAGTAGTGTCCATGGCTTCTGACCGAGGCTGGCGAAACGGGTCTCATCAAAGGGGCCGTGTTCCAGTGACCAGTCGCCGGTTGCGGGGTCTGCTTCGATCAGGCGGGATTCCACATCGTCTTCACATGCCAATCCGGCGAGTTCATCGGCGCTAATGCAGGGCTCGAAGTCGGGGAATGCGTTACGGATCAGCAGCGGTTTTTTCTGCCAGTAATCACGCAGAAACAATTCTGCACTCAGGTCGCCCCAATGTATTTCAGTCATCACGTTTTGTTCGCTCCGCCTTGTGGGCTTCGGTCGAGGGTGGGGTCATGCGCTTCACGTTCCAGGGCTTCTTCAACTGAGGTCAGAATGCCGCGTAACATGCCTAGTTCCGCTTTTTCCGGTCGGGTACGGTTAAAGTAGCGGCGCAGTTTATCCATTACGCGGCCTTCATGCTGGGGGATAATGAAGCCTGTGCGGTGCAGGGTCTTTTCCAGATGCTCGTGGAACAGTGTCATTTCATGTTGACGCGGATAGGGAGCAGGTTCGGGCAAGGCTTCTGTTTGCTTTGATGCGCGGCGCAGCTCATAGCAGACCAGCTGAATCGCCTGGGCAATGTTCAGTACCGGGTAGTCTTCGTTGGCATCAATGAACAGGTGGCGATGGCAGAGCATCATCTCTTCATTGGTCAGTCCCATGGTTTCGCGGCCGAACAGAATGGCAACCTGGCCGCTGCGTGCTTCATCGGTGATCATGCCGGCTGCCTGCTCTGCGTCCATCAATGGCTGGTCAAAGCTGCGCTGGCGTGCGCTGGTACCGATAACCAGCTGGCAGTCGGCAATGGCTTCCTCAACGGTACTGACAACTGTTGCCTGTTCGAGCAGGTCTTTGGCGCCAGCAGCGCGGGATTCGGCTTCCTCGTGTGGAAACTCGCGCGGGTCGACCAGACACAGCTGGTTCAGACCCATATTTTTCAGTGCCCGAGCAGCAGCGCCGATGTTGCCGGGGTGAAAGGTGTTGATCATGACAATGCGGATGTTATCGAGCATGGCAGCCTCGCAAATTGGAATGGCCGCATTATAGGGGTGTATGAGGTGCAGGAAAACGCTGGAGGACAAAAGGCAGGCTAAAGCGTGCGTATCCACTGACGCAGGTGATGTGCGAACTGCTCCTTGTGCCACAGGTGTGGCGAGTGGTCGGCCTGGGTGTAAATATGCAGTTCGGAGTGCGGCAGTTGGGCTTCAATCCATTCCGGCACGTCGCGACTGTAAAACTGACTGCTGTCACCGTAGATCAGCAGGGTGGGGCGATCAATGCGTGGGAGTAGGTCACGATAATCCTGTTGGCTCAGTGATGCCCAGCAACGGGTTAGAGCAGGACCGTTCAGGCTGCGCAGGTAGTCGCGCATCTGTTGAAAGCCACGGCTGTTCTGCGCGTAGTTCTCACGGCTGCGGGTATTGAAACCATTGGCGGCCAATTCCAGTACGCCTTCGGCAAAATCGTCTTCTAGCCGTTGGATGAATGCTTCATTCCGTTTATGGTCGAAGTCACCGTAAATACCCAGTGGCCAATCGGTGTCGGTTACCAGTTTTGGGGACTGATCAACAATACAGAGACCGGCGATGCGGCCCAGACCATAATTGCGGATGTACTCCCAGCTGATCAAGGCCCCCATTGAGTGTCCAACGAGGACGGCATTATGGATATCGTGATGCGCCAGTAATTGTTCAAGGTCGTCAGCCAGCTGGCTGATCTGCATGGATTCCAGAACAGGAGGTGTGTGCAGGCCGTGGCCACGGGCATCCCAGCAGAAACAGTGATGACGATCACTGAGTTCATTGGCGAATGGCAGCCATTCACGGGCACCGGAGGTCCAGCCGTGGAGAAAAATGATCGCCTGGCCGCGACCGAGGCTGACATAACGGATCGGGTGTTGATCGGTGCTGAGCAGGGTTTCCATACGCGTGACTCCAGCAGGTTGAGATGTAAAAACGGGGCCCTCAGGCCCCGTCGTGTGAGCTTTAGATACGCTTGGCCTGGTCGGCTGCATTACCGATATACAGCGACGGTGTCAGCACCTTGAGTTCGGCTTTGGCATTCTCAGGCATGTCCAGAGTATCGATGAAATCCTGAATGGTAGCCTGATTCATGGTCTTGCCACGGGTCAGGTCTTTCAGTTTTTCATATGGCTTTTCGATACCGTAGCGACGCATCACGGTCTGGATCGGCTCGGCCAGTACTTCCCAGGCGTTATCCAGATCTTCCGCCAGACGCGCTGCGTTGATCTCCAGCTTGCTGATGCCCTTGAGGCTCGCCTGATAGGCGATCAGGCTGTGGCCAAAACCAACACCTAGATTGCGCAGAACAGTAGAGTCGGTCAGGTCACGCTGCCAGCGTGAGATCGGCAGTTTGGTCGCCAGATGCTGCATGATGGCGTTGGCGATACCCAAGTTGCCTTCGGAGTTCTCGAAGTCGATCGGGTTAACCTTGTGCGGCATGGTGGAGGATCCCACTTCACCGGCGACTGTCTTCTGCTTGAAGAAGCCCAGTGAGATGTAACCCCAGATATCGCGGTCAAAGTCGATCAGAATGGTGTTGAAGCGGCACACGGCGTCAAACAGTTCGGCGATGTAGTCGTGCGGCTCGATCTGAGTGGTGTACGGGTTCCAGCTAAGGCCCAGGCTTTCAACGAAAGACTTGGCGTTGGCTTCCCAGTCGATATCGGCATAGGCAGACAGGTGAGCGTTGTAGTTGCCTACCGCGCCATTGATCTTGCCCAACAGTTCAACCTGATCGATCTGCTTCAGCTGACGCTGCAGGCGGTAGGCGACGTTGGCCATTTCCTTGCCCATGGTGCTTGGGGAAGCGGTCTGGCCATGGGTGCGGCACAGCATCGGCTGGTCGGCGTGTTCACGACCCAGTTCGGCGATGGCATCGCTGACCTGCTGCATCTGTGCGCGTACCACTTCAAGGCCGTGACGCAGCATCAATGCGTGGGACAGGTTGTTGATGTCTTCGGAGGTACAGGCAAAGTGAACGAATTCGTTGACCGCCATCAGCTCGGCGTTGTCAGCGATCTGCTCCTTGATGAAGTACTCAACCGCTTTCACGTCGTGGTTGGTAGTACGCTCGATCTCTTTGATGCGCTCGGCGTGCTCAACACTGAAGGTATCAACCAGTCCATCCAGCAGGGCATTGGCTTCTGCGCTCAGGGCCGGGACTTCCAGGATCTGCGGGTGGGCAGCCAGCTGCTGCAACCAGCGGATTTCGACCTGTACGCGGAAACGGATCAGTCCGAATTCGCTGAATACGGCACGCAGGTCAGCGGTTTTGCTGCCATAGCGTCCATCAACCGGGGATACGGCGGTAAGGGCAGAAAGCTCCATGTTACACAGTCTCACTTTTAGCTTGTGTCATTAAAGGGGCGATTATACGGAAAATGGCCGCGACTGGGTATGCCGTTACGCTGGTTCCACTGTTGGGTGCATGATCCGGGTGTGAAAAAACCTGCTACGCTCAGGTATAAGAGACTGCCCAGACCGATGTCTTTGTGTTGGTCGGCACGGTGATATCAATAACAACAGCCTGACAGACTGACCCTCTCGACACGGGTCGAGACTCTGCAGCCGCCGGGCCTTAGGAGTGTCCGCCATGAGCAAGAAAATACCCGACCCTACGGGAAAGAATGCCAATATCCGTGGTATCCACGAGCTTTATGATGAAGATCCAACTCAGGCTGATCGGCAGCTGTGGGATCGTGAAGTAGAGCCGACGTCGCGTCGTGGTTTTCTCAAACGATCCAGTCTGCTGGCGATGGCCTCGGCTCTGGGGGCAAGCGCCATCCCGTTTGGTGACAACATGCCGGGAGGGCTTATTCCTGCGGCCCTGGCTAATACCACCGAGCCCTTTGCGCTTGCGGGCAAGGACGGGTTGACGGTGCTGAATGACCGTCCGATCAATGCTGAAACGCCGGCCCACCTGCTGGATGATGCGGTGACGCCGGGCAGTCGGATGTTTGTACGCAATAATGGCTTGCCTCCGGAAATGGCATCGATCGATCCGGCCACCTGGACGCTGGAAATTGCGGGCGAATCCTGTGAAAACCCGATGAGTTTTACCCTTGCAGAACTGAAACAGAAATTTGAGCATCATACCTACCAGTTGCAGGTTGAGTGTGGCGGTAATGGCCGTTCCGAGTTTGTACCGTCAGCCAGTGGCAACCAATGGACGTTGGGCGCGGTTGCGTGTCCCCGTTTTACCGGGGTGCGCCTGCGCGATGTGCTTGAAGCCTGTGGCGTCAAATCTGATGCGGTTTACATAGGCTACTATGGTGCCGATCAGCATCTGAGCCGTGATCCGTCCAAGGAAGCCATTTCTCGTGGCGTACCGATCGCCAAGGCGATGGAGGATGAGTCGCTGATTGCCTGGGCAATGAATGATGAAGATATGCCACTACTCAATGGCCATCCGCTGCGTTTGGTATGCGGGGGCTGGCCTGGCTCGGTATCCGGCAAGTGGTTGAAGAAAATTGTTATACGCAACAAGGTGCATGATGGCGCAAAGATGTCGCCACCATCTTATGCCGTGCCCAAATATCCTGTAGCTCCAGGTACCGAGGTACCTAAATCAGATATGGTGATTATTGGCTCCATGCCGGTGAAATCACTCGTTACTGCTCCCGTATCCGGGGTGACTCATGCGGCAGGGCAGGTGCTTGAAGTGCGTGGCCATGCATGGGCTGGAGATTTGTCTGTTGCAGAAGTGTATGTTTCGATCGATTTCGGTGCGAGCTGGCAGAAAGCAGCGTTACAAGCCCCTGCCAATCGCTTGGCCTGGCAGCACTGGTCCATCGGTGTTGAGTTCCCCGAGAAGGGCTATTACGAGGTATGGGCGCGAGCCGTGGACAGCGAGGGCCGTTCACAACCGATGGTGGTGCCGGGCTGGAACCCGCGCGGTTATCTGAATAATGCCTGCCACCGCATCGCGGTTCAGGTGGCATGAGGAGGTATCATGAAAACATTACCTCTGGCGGCTTTGGTGCTGGCTCTGCTGATGCCTCTGCTGATGCCTCTGCCGGCGATAGCGGCGGAAAAAGATCCTGACACGGGGCTGATTCTGGCAGACGGTTGGGAAGTGGTGCGTAGCAATTGCACGGCGTGCCATTCTGCAGGACTGGTGACGCAGAATAGCGGCTCGCGTAATTATTGGCTCGGTTTGATCCGTTGGATGCAGGCAACCCAGAATCTGTGGCAGTTTGATGCAGCTACAGAAAAGACAATTCTGGATTACCTGTCGACGCATTATGGCGTCAAGGAAGGAGCACGACGGCAGCCATTGCCCCGAGAACTTATGCCGGTCAATCCCTACAAGATGGATGTCGATCGTTCTTGATGCTGGCTTTGGGGCTGCCCGAGTGGTCAGCCCCGCATGATGCGATGCAGTGAAGGCTTGAGACGCGAGCGGAAGAACAGCATGTGCCAGCGTTTGCCACCGACCTGGCGCCACAGCAAGGTGGCACGAATGCCCGCCAGTAGCAGTGCGCGGATACGAGCTGCATTTTCGGTGTTCTGCAGGTGGCGCGGGTCCCCGCCAATTTGGATACGGAAACTGAATTGGCTGATTGTTTCCTGGTAGAGGTTATCCAGTGCTGCAACAACGTTCGTGTGGGTATAGGCGACAGGGGCGAGTGGCGCGTTAGAATTTTCATCGTGTTCGCTGAAATAGTGCGCCTTGCGGGCAATCGCATCAATGCCCGCGCCGACTTTGGCCATGACGTCAGGATTTTTGTTCAGCTGGCGCTCAAGCATGATCATGCCAAGTACGTACTGCACAATCTGCTTGTTTCTGGCGTCCTCTTTTTTCTCGACCATGTCCTGCAGGTGGCGTAGTCCCAGGCTCAGGCCATAGGGAATATCCTTAACACCGCCATACACATCTTCGGTTATCTTCGGATTGGTCGCGAACAGGCTGGCTATGCAGGTTTCGTAATTGTTCTGTGGCACCATGCCGCGCTGAGCGATCTGGTCAACAAGGCTGGCAGCCTGAAACATGCCAGCCAGTGCAATGGTCTGTTCATCGTGTTGGCGTGACATCAGGATTCCTTGGCTGAGCCGGCAATTGAGGGGCGTGAAGTGAACTCGATAACACCTCCGCCAAGGCAAAGGTCATCCAGATACAGTACAACTGACTGGCCGGGCGTCACCGCACGTTGAGGCTCGTCAAATACAACCCGGTAGCCGCCTTCGGGTGCCGCTTCGACGGTGCAGGGCTGATCGGCCTGGCGGTAGCGGACCTTGGCTTTGCAGTGTAGCGGCAGCTGGGGAGCTTTACCGCTGATCCAGAAAATATCACCGGCATGAAGCCAGTCAGAGTAGAGCAGAGGGTGTTTGCCCTGAACGGCGATCAGCACGTTGCGGTCCAGATCTTTGGCGGCCGCGAACCATGGCTCTTCCGGATAGTTTTTGAGGCCGCCGATTTTGAGCCCCTGGCGCTGGCCAATGGTGTAGTACATCAGGCCTTGATGATCGCCGATTACATCACCATCAGGCGTCTCGATCTTGCCGGGCTGGGCGGGTAAATACTGCTTCAGGAAGTCACTGAAGCGGCGCTCGCCGATAAAACAGATGCCGGTGCTGTCTTTTTTGTCATGGGTGACCAGTCCGTGCTCCTCGGCCAGGCGACGTACCTCGGGCTTTTCCAGCTCGCCGACAGGGAACAGAGTTTGCTGCAGTTCGCCAGTGCCAACCTGATGCAGGAAATAGCTTTGGTCCTTGTTCGGGTCCAGCCCTTTCAACAGCACCGCGTGGCCATCGCGCTCGCCACGACGGACGTAATGACCGGTAGCAATCATGTCGGCACCGAGTACCTGAGCGTATTCAAGAAACGCCTTGAACTTGATTTCTCGGTTGCACAGGATATCGGGGTTGGGCGTGCGGCCGGCCTTGTACTCTTCAAGGAAGTGCTCGAACACATTATCCCAGTACTCGGCAGCGAAGTTGGCACTGTGCAGGTGAATGCCCAGTTTGTCGCAGACTGCCTGTGCGTCCGCCATGTCATCCTTGGCCGTGCAGTACTCGGTGCCGTCATCCTCGTCCCAGTTCTTCATGAACAGGCCTTCGACCTGATAACCCTGTTGTAGCAACAGCAGGGCGGATACGGAAGAGTCCACGCCGCCGGACATGCCGACGATGACTTTGGTCTGGGCGTTGGGTTTGGGTGCTGTCATGTTCAAGCGGTTTCCTGAATAAAGTCCAGCGGGTAGCGTGTCCCGCTCAAATAGTCATCAATACAACGGCTGACCAGTTCGCTGCGTAGCTCCGGCTGTCGTGCAGCAATCTCGTCCCGTGTCAGCCAGAGAGGGCCGATAATGCCTTCGTCCAATACTGCGTCGGGAACGGATGCCAGTGCGCGTGCGATGAAGCAAAAGCGGTGGTATGTCACGCCATTGGCGGGGGCTGTGTATGTATACAAACCCAATAGTGCTTCGGGCTCTACCAGCCAACCGGTTTCTTCCAGCGTTTCACGTTTGGCGGCGTCAATGAAGCTCTCGCCCTGTTCCAGGTGCCCTGCCGGCTGATTGATAACGTGGCGACCACTGGAAATCTCTTCCACCAGCAGGAAACGGCCATCCTGTTCCACGATGCATGCGACCGTCGCATGGGGTGTCCAGCGCATTACAACTCCATCATACTCTGCTTTACTTTGGGTCAATGATAACAGTTTGATTCAGTCGTTGTCTGTCTGTAAGCGGAGGAGAAAATGTGATGGTGCATGATGTGGTCAAGGTGCATGAGGAAGACTTCGACCCCGGTCAGCTGCATGCCTGGTTGAAAGCAGGGGAGGGGGATGCCGGAGCAATCATCACGTTTACCGGTATTGTGCGTGATCTGGTGAGCGGCAATCTCGAGGGGCTCTATCTGGAACACTATCCTGGCATGACCGAGCAGGCGCTGGCGGCCATTGTGGTACAGGCGCGCAGGCGCTGGTCGTTAGGACGTGTTGTCGTCTGTCATCGGGTAGGATGGCTGCAACCCAATGACAATATCGTATTTGTGGGTGTTTCCAGTGCGCACCGGGCAGAAGGGTTTGAAGCGGCCATGTTTCTAATGGATTACCTCAAGCGTGATGCACCCTTCTGGAAGAAAGAGCGTACGGCTGACGGTGAACAGTGGGTGAAGCAAAAATGTACGGATCTTGCGGCGGCGCGACGCTGGTCCGAGAGTGGCTAGCGGCGCGGTCGGCGAGTGGGTGTTTGGCGTTTGTTGCGCGGTATGGTGGTGCGGGGGGCGGGAAGATTGATATGCTCTTCACGCCATTTACCCGGTGCCAGCGTATCCAGTGACCAGGGACCAATTGCCCAGCGAATCAAGCGCAATGTCGGGAAGCCAACTTCGGCGGTCATGCGCCTGACCTGACGGTTACGGCCTTCAGTGATGGTTAACTTCAACCAGCTGGTGGGTTGTTCTTTGCGGTAGCGCACCGGAGGTGTGCGTGACCATAGCCAGTCGGGTTCAGGTACGCGTTCTGCCTGTGCGGGTCGAGTCGCGCCGTCATTGAGTGTGACCCCGTTGCGCAAACGCGCCAACGCTTCATCCGTGATAGAACCGTCGACTTGGGCAAAGTAGGTTTTTGCCATTTTGAAGGCCGGGTTGGCCAGCTGGTGCTGCAAGCGGCCGTCATCCGTTAGAATCAGCAGACCCTCGGAGTCATAATCCAGCCGACCGGCGGCGTAGACTCCGGGAGCCTTGATGAACTCGGCAAGTGTCGAGCGATCCTCATGATCAGTAAATTGGGTCAATACCCGGAACGGCTTGTTGAGTAAAAGGATCTTCGACATCTGGCGCGTTTTAGCACTCCGCCGGTTGAATGTTGATTGCGTGCAAGCCTTTTGGGCCTTGCTGAATTTCAAATTTAACGGCCTGACCGGCTTTCAGGCTCTTGTATCCGTCCATGGTAATCGCTGAGAAGTGGGCAAACAGCTCATCTTCATGCGCTTCCGAGAGGATAAAACCATAGCCTTTGGCGTTGTTGAACCACTTTACTGTCCCTACCTGCATCACTACATTCTCCTGTGACATTCGGGGCATTGCCCTTGAGGTCATTATCCGGTCGCCCGTGGCGGCGCGGAGTTCCTTATTGCTTCGGTTTGCTTCAGGGACAGCAGGCAGGGCGGCAGGCCAAGTCGGCGATGAACGGCGTAGACTTATGGGCAGGCTGCCTTTAACCTCTCCTTGTATAGAGGCCGAGTATAGCATCTGCTGTCTGTGACACTAGAGAGAGTAGGGCTTTTCCGGTGGGATATTAGACTAATATCGAAGGTAGAGATGTTGTTACAACAGGTGCAAGAGATCCGGTTAATGAGTAATGACCATAATGCCGATGATGATCATCATGATAGCGGCCTGGTAACGGCCGAGGCCAAACCGAAGCTGAAACGTCCGCCCATGTATCGTGTGGTGCTGATGAATGATGATTATACGCCGATGGATTTCGTCATTGAGGTGTTGATGATTTTTTTCGGAATGGACCAGGAAAAAGCGACACAGGTGATGTTGGCAGTCCATACTCAAGGTAAGGGCGTATGTGGTGTATATACTCGAGACGTTGCCGAAACCAAGGCTGCGCAGGTGAATCAATATGCCAGAGAGAACAAGCACCCATTGCTGTGTGAAGTGGAAACGGTCTGACGGAGGCGAATGCCATGCTGAATCGAGAGCTTGAAGATACCTTGAGCGTTGCATTCCGGTCTGCCCGGGATAAGCGACATGAATTCATGACGGTCGAGCACCTGCTGTTGGCATTGCTCGACAACCGTCAGGCGGCGGAGGTGTTGAGTGCCTGCGGTGCGGATCTGGATCGCCTGCGTCAGCAGTTGACGCTGTTTATCGACGAAACCACTCCATTGCTGCCTGAAAATATTCCAAACATGGAAACCCAGCCGACGTTGGGTTTTCAGCGCGTGTTGCAGCGTGCGGTCTTCCATGTGCAATCCTCGGGCAAGACGGAAGTTAACGGCGCCAATGTGCTGGTGGCGATCTTCAGTGAGCAGGAAAGTCACTCGGTTTTCGTTCTGCAGCAGCAAAATGTTGAGCGAGTCGATGTGGTGAATTTCATTTCCCACGGTATTTCGCGGGTTAATGAAAACGAAGCTGATGATCACGAAGCCGGTGTTGAGGGCGAGGAAAGTACCGACAAGAGCAAAAGCGCCTTGGCTCAGTATGCAGTCAACCTGAACCAGCAGGCTGCATTGGGGCGGATCGATCCGCTGGTGGGGCGTGACTCGGAAGTGGAGCGGGTAGTGCAGATTCTGTCCCGTCGCCGCAAGAATAACCCGCTGTTGGTGGGCGAGGCCGGTGTCGGTAAAACGGCGATCGCCGAAGGCCTGGCCAAACTGATCATCGAAAGTAAGGTGCCAGACATCATCGCCGATAGTGTGGTTTACGCGCTGGACCTGGGAGCATTGCTGGCGGGTACCAAATACCGCGGTGATTTCGAGAAGAGGTTGAAGGCGCTGCTCAACGAGATCAAGGAGCAGCCTCGCTCCATCCTGTTTATCGATGAAATTCATACCATCATCGGCGCAGGTGCAGCGTCGGGCGGCTCCATGGATGCCTCCAACCTGCTCAAGCCATTGCTGAGTTCTGGCGAGATTCGCTGTATCGGTTCCACAACTTTTCAGGAATTTCGTGGCATCTTTGAGAAAGACCGTGCACTCGCTCGTCGTTTTCAGAAGATTGATGTGCTTGAGCCCAATGTTGAGGATACCTACCGCATTCTGCGTGGGCTCAAGTCGCGGTTTGAAGAGCATCATGATATCGAATATACGGATGCGGCCCTGCGTGCCGCAGCCGAGCTTGCCGATCGTTACATCAATGACAAGCACATGCCGGACAAGGCAATTGATGTAATTGACGAGGCGGGTGCCTATCAGCGCCTGATGACGCCAGAGAATCGCAAGCGTGTAATCGATGTGATTGAGGTGGAAACCGTGGTGGCGAAAATTGCCCGCATTCCGCCGAAGAGTGTCTCTTCGTCCGACAAGGATCAGCTGCGCAAGCTGGAATCCAATCTGAAAATGGTGGTGTTGGGGCAGGATACAGCGATCGACTCGCTGGCTTCTGCTATCAAACTGTCACGCGCGGGCCTGAAGGAGCCTAATAAGCCCGTAGGCAGCTTTTTGTTCACTGGTCCTACCGGTGTGGGTAAAACCGAAGTCACCCAGCAGCTGGCGCGTATCATGGGTATTGAGCTGGTGCGGTTTGATATGTCCGAGTACATGGAACGGCATACCGTATCACGGTTGATCGGTGCGCCTCCTGGATATGTTGGCTTTGATCAGGGCGGTCTGTTGACCGAGGCGGTCACCAAGTCGCCGCATTGCGTCTTACTGCTGGATGAGATCGAAAAAGCGCATCCTGAAGTGTTTAATCTGCTGTTGCAGGTGATGGATAACGGCACGCTGACGGACAATAACGGGCGCAAGGCGGACTTCCGCAATGTAATCCTGGTCATGACTACCAACGCAGGGGCTGAAGCCCTGAGCCGTCCTTCTATCGGCTTTACTTCCCAGGATCACAGCACGGATGCCATGGAGGCCTTGAAAAAGCTGTTTACGCCGGAGTTCCGTAACCGTCTGGATGCCGTAATTCAGTTCAAGGCGCTGACGCTGGAAATCGTTAAGGGTGTCGTCGATAAATTCCTGACCGAACTTCAGGCTCAGCTGGATGAGAAGCGGGTAGTGCTGAATGTCGATGATGAAGCGCGTTTGTGGCTGGCTGAGCATGGCTATGACGAGAAGATGGGCGCACGTCCAATGCAACGTCTTATCCAGGAAAAGCTGAAGAAACCGTTGGCCGAAATGATTCTGTTCGGTGAGTTGGCAGAATCAGGTGGTGAAGTGGATATCAGTGTTGGAGCAGATGGGGAGATTTGTGTAGAGGTAGCAGCAGTGGCAGCCTGAAGGCTGCCATCCACCGCACGCAACCGCGCCTGGAGTATTAGCGGGCGCGGTAGACGATGCGACCCTTGCTCAGGTCGTAGGGGGTCAATTCAACCTTGACCTTGTCGCCAGTCAGGATGCGGATGTAGTTCTTACGCATCTTGCCGGAAATATGAGCTGTAACAACATGACCGTTTTCAAGTTCAACACGGAACATGGTGTTCGGAAGGGTATCGACAACAGTCCCTTCCATTTCAAATGAATCTTCTTTAGCCATTCATTACCTACCTTTTAGGCTGTATTGCCTGTTTGCAAAGCGCAATATTCTGCCTGAAGTTGCGCGGGAATTCAAAATCTATCCTTGGATTATGCCAAAGGCACAAATTGCCACTCTCCGTTGTGCAGCATTTCCAAGGGGCGATAAGCGGTTTTATAGCGCATTTTACGGCATTCTTTCACCCAATATCCCAAATAAAGATAGGGCAGGCCTGCGCGTTGTGCCTGGCGAATTTGCCAGAGTATTGCATATACCCCAAGACTGCGTTTATCTGCCTCTGGGCTATAAAACGTATATAAAGCCGACAGTCCCTGGTCCAGACGGTCAGATACGGCAACAGCCAGCAATTCGCCATCAGCTGTGCGAAACTCGCTGAAGTAACTGTCGACACCGCCTTCAACCAGGAAGTTGATAAACTGCTCCTGGCTTGGGGGATGCATATCGCCATCGGCATGGCGCTGGCATATATAGCGCTCATAAAGCGCATAATATTCATCGCTCATGACACAGGGGAGTGATGTGACAATCAAATCAGCGTTGCGTTTTTCGATGCGTTGCTGTGTTTTCGACGGCTGAAACTGGTCGACCGGGATGCGTACCGAAATACAGGCCTGACAGGCCTCGCAATGGGGCCTGTAGACATGGCTGCCGCTGCGGCGGAAGCCCAGATCGGACAGTTGGCTGTAGATGCTACGATCCATAACCGCGCGAGGGTCAACAAAGAGGGTTCGTGCCTGTTTCCCAGGCAGGTAGCTGCAATCATGTTCTGGCGTGGCATAGAATTTCAGCGTGCGCAGATTACTCATGTCGCTCCCTCAGAATGTCATCACGGCCGATCGAGAACTCCCATGCGTGAGTAAGTGTTTGGTCACGCAAGTGATGCAGCTCTGTCTTGAACAATGAACGCGGTATTTCGGTCGCGCCCAAGCTGGCCAGGTGATCATTATAAACTTGGCAGTCAATCAGTCCGTAACCCCAGGCTTGCAGTTGTGTCGTCAGCCAGGCGAAAGCAATTTTTGAACAGTCGCGTTGTGTTGAAAACATCGACTCACCAAAAAAGACCCGTCCTATACTCAACCCGTATAGACCGCCAACCAGCTGTTGGTCAATCCAGACTTCGACCGAGTGGGCGATGCCGTGTTGGTGCAGGTTAAAATAAGCTTTGAATATGTCGTCGCTGATCCAGGTGCCATCCTGTTTGCGCCGGGGAGCTGCACAAGCGGCTACGACGCGATCAAAAGCTTGATCGAACGTGACGGTATAGTCCTGTTTGCGCAGGCGCTTACGCATGCTGCGTGACAGGTATAGTTCATCCGGGAAAATGACACAGCGCGGATCAGGGCTCCACCACAGAATCGGCTCGCCGGGGTTATACCAGGGGAATATGCCGCTGCGGTATGCGTTGAGTAGCCGCGCCTTGCTCAAGTCCCCTCCCGCTGCGAGCAGGCCGTCCGGTTCGACCAGTGCCTGCTCAAGCGGGGGGAAATCAAGGCTGTCATCAGCCAGCCAGGGAATCATCAGCTGTCGAGGTCATCCAGGTATTTTTCAGCGTCCAGTGCGGCCATGCAGCCAAAACCGGCCGATGTAATTGCCTGGCGGTAATTGTGATCGCAGACATCACCGGCGGCAAACACGCCCTCGATGCTGGTCTGGGTGGCGTTGCCGTCCAGTCCGGAACGGATTTTCAGATAGCCGTCTTCCATGTCCAGCTGACCGGTAAACAGGTCGGTGTTGGGTTTATGGCCGATCGCCACGAACACGCCCTGCAGTTCCAGTTCCTGAGTGCTGTCGTCAAGAGTGCTGCGTGCGCGCAAGCCGGTTACACCGGAATTGTCGCCCAACACTTCATCCAGCTGGTGATTCCACAGGATGTTGATGTTGCCGTTCGCTGCACGCTCCATGATCTTGTCCTGGAGGATTTTTTCCGAACGCAGGCTGTCCCGACGGTGAATCAAGGTGACTTCAGCCGCGATGTTGGACAGGTACAGCGCCTCTTCAACGGCCGTGTTGCCACCACCGATAACAGCGACTTTCTGGCCACGGTAGAAGAAACCATCACAGGTTGCGCAGGCGCTGACGCCTTTGCCCATGAACGCTTCTTCAGATTCCAGTCCCAGGTACTGAGCTGACGCGCCGGTTGCAATGATCAGTGCGTCACAGGTGTACTCACCCATATCGCCCTTCAGACGGAAAGGACGGTTCTGCAGGTCGGTTTCGTTGATGTGATCGAAAATTACCTGGGTGTTGAAACGCTCGGCGTGGGCTTGCATGCGCTGCATCAGTTCCGGACCCTGGACGCCGTCTACATCACCGGGCCAGTTGTCGACATCGGTAGTGGTGGTCAGCTGGCCACCAGCCTGCATGCCGGTGATGATGATCGGGTTGAGGTTGGCACGTGCAGCGTATACGGCGGCAGTGTAACCGGCAGGACCGGATCCCAGAATAATCAGGCGATGATGCTGTACTTCGCTCATGAGTGTTCAGTTTCCACATTAAGATGATCGTAAGCTGGTTCAAGTATAATGAACCGTCGGCAAATTGGTGCTGACTCTAAACCCGAAGCGACGGATTGTCTATTATCACCCCGGTGAGCAGTCAATATTCGGCGTCTTGATGCGGATTATGGTATTTTTGCCGAAGCCTGATGATCAGTAGAGTGTAAGGATAACCGGATTGAGTGATAAGCAACCCCAAAGCCCACCCCCACTGGCGGAACAGTTACTCAGTATAGCCCGAGAAAGTGGCCTGATTTTGTTGATCGGTGCCAACCTGTTTCTGTTGTTGGCATTGATTGGCTATGACCCGAGAGATCCCGGCTGGTCCCATCTCGGTTACCAGCCCCGCGTGGAAAATTTTACCGGTGCCGCAGGCGCTTGGCTGGCCGACGGTGTCATTGCCTCGATTGGTATTGGCGCCTATCTTTTGCCTGTGCTGCTGTTAATGCCTGCCTGGCGTTTTCTGAGACGCCCCAAACACGGCTTGCTCGATAGTCTTCCATTTCTGATGTTGCGTACCACCGGTGCATTCGTGTTTCTGCTGAGTCTGTGCGCATTGGCATCAATTCACCTGTCCAATGAGGGTCTGCATTATCCGTTTACGGTCGGCGGGTTGCTGGGTGAGGCGCTGTCGGATTGGAGTGTCAGTTGGTTCAGTGTTACCGGCAGTTCGGTTCTTTTATGGACATCGCTATTGCTCGGGTTGACGCTGTTTATTGAAATTTCATGGCGCGATGCACTGGAGCGTTTGGGCGGCAGCTTGTTGGCACTGGTTGAACAGGTGCGTGAGCGTTTGTCATCAGGTGTATTTTCGCGGACCGAAGTGGAAACCGAACCTCGCTGGCAGGATGAAGCGGAAACGTTGGTCGAACATAAAAGCCGCCCGGCAAGCCAGCTAAAGCAAGCTGATACCCCGTCCGCTGTCACTCCTGCATCACCGGCGCCGACAAAAACGACGCGGGTAGAGCCATCGCTGGAAGCCCTGCAGCCGCGAGTAGCGCCTGCAGCAGTATCAGCCAAGCCTGCTGCGCCAGCAAAGGCTCCCCGTAATGCTGAGCAAGCAGTAGCCAAGCCTGAAGTGGCGACATCGCCATCGGTAGCATCGTCCACTGCGCCAGTGGTGGCCGAAGAGGTTCTGGCCAAGAAGAACCTTAAAATCGTGCCGTTGTCCGAGACACATCAGCCGTTGGCTGAAGAGAGCGAGCCGGCACCGACACAGAAGCGCAAGGAGCTTCCGCGCTTGCCGTCACTGGATCTGCTGGACCCCCCTGCGGAACAGCATCAGGACGGTTACAGCGAAGATGATCTGGAACAGATGTCCCGCCTGCTGGAAACCAAGCTTAAAGACTTTGGTGTCGTTGCTGAGGTAGTTGAGGTTAATCCTGGACCGGTTATTACCCGGTTTGAACTTCAGCCTGCGCCGGGCGTTAAAGCCAGCAAGATCTCTAATCTATCGCGTGACTTGGCGCGTTCCATGGCGGTGTCCAGTGTGCGTGTGGTTGAGGTTATTCCGGGCAAGTCCGTTGTGGGTGTTGAAATCCCCAATGAAGTACGCCAAACCGTACAGCTGAGTGAAGTGCTGAATGCCAAGCCGTATTTGGAAGCGTCTTCACGCCTGACGCTGGCATTGGGTAATGATATTGCCGGTAACCCGGTTGTCGCCAACCTGGCAAAAATGCCCCACTTGCTGGTGGCGGGTACAACCGGCTCCGGCAAGTCCGTTGGCGTCAATGCCATGCTGCTGAGCCTTCTGCTCAAGGCCACTCCGGAAGAGGTGCGTTTGATTCTGGTCGACCCCAAAATGCTGGAACTGTCGATCTATGAAGGTGTTCCGCATCTGCTGACGCCGGTCATCACTGACATGAAGGAAGCGGCGGGTGGATTGCGCTGGTGCGTGGCGGAGATGGAACGGCGCTATAAGTTGATGGCGAAAATGGGCGTGCGTAACCTGGCGGGATTCAATGACAAGGTACTTAGTGCCCAAGAAGCCGGACAACCCCTCACTGATCCGCTGTGGAATCCGCAAAGCTATGGCTTGCCGGATGATGAGCCTGCACCGGCGCTGGAGACATTACCGTATATCGTTGTAGTGATCGATGAATTTGCCGACATGATGATGATGGTCGGCAAGAAGGTCGAAGAGCTGATTGCCCGTATCGCGCAGAAGGCCCGTGCCGCCGGTATACACTTGATTCTGGCGACGCAGCGCCCCTCTGTGGACGTTATTACCGGTTTGATCAAGGCCAATATTCCGACTCGTATCGCATTCCAGGTATCGTCCAAGATTGACTCACGTACCATTCTTGATCAGGGCGGTGCTGAAAGTCTTCTGGGCTACGGGGATATGCTCTACGTACCCGCAGGAACCAGTATCCCTAACCGTGTACATGGCGCGTTTGTCAGCGATGACGAAGTCCACCGAGTGGTTGAGCAGTGGAAGCTGCTGGGTACGCCGAACTATATCGACGTCAATCTGTCGGATGGGGGTGGGGAATCGGGTGCTGGTGGCGGCAATCTGTTCGATGACGAGCAGGACCCGCTGTACGATGAAGCGGTGGCCTTTGTGACCGATTCGCGCAAGGCATCCATCTCCAGCGTTCAGCGCAGGCTCAAGATCGGCTATAACCGCGCCGCTCGCATGATTGAATCCATGGAGGCCGCCGGTGTTGTGTCAGAAGCCGGCAGCAATGGCCAGCGTGAAGTGCTGGCACCACCACCACCGAGGGACTAGAACAATGTTGAAGCGTTTTCTGGCAGCGGCCTTATTCGTACTGTCTGCAGGTGCTGTGCAGGCTGATGCGGTGGATGACTTGAGTCGTCTGCTGTCGGGGCATGAATCAGCCAAGGCAAGTTTCACCCAATTTGCCCTTAATGGCGATGGTGCGCGGGCTGAGGACTCCAGTGGCTACTTCATGGTGGCCCGCCCGAACCAGTTCCGTTGGATCACCGAAGCACCCTTCGTGCAGGAGATCGTCAGTGATGGCGATTACATCTGGATCCACGACCCCGACCTGGAGCAGGTCACCCGAAAAGCGGCGAATGGGCAGAGCAACAGTGCTCCCGCAATGATCCTCAATGGGCAGATTGAAGCGTTGAGTAAACGTTTTACCATTGAGCGCATCGACTCTAATGACAGCGGTACGTCGCTGTATGAGCTGCGGCCAATTGACAGTGAAAACAGCACCTTTACACGCATCCGGCTGTTGTTTGAGCAGCAGCAGATCAGTGAGCTGTCGATGGAAGACAGTCTGGGGCAGCGCAGTATGCTGGTATTGCATGACCTTGAGTACGACCCGCAACTGGCGGACGACGTGTTTACCTTCGAGCCGCCAGCCGGTGCCGATGTGATTCTGGACCCGGGTCAGTAATGCAGGATCTGTTTGCCGAGCAGGTGCAGGGGTATCAGCCACTGGCTGCCCGGATGCGGCCTCGTACACTGCAGGGATACATTGGTCAGAGCCACCTGCTTGCGCCCGGTAAGCCCCTGCGTCAGGCGCTGGAGCAGGGTGCAATCCACTCCATGATTCTGTGGGGGCCTCCGGGGGTGGGCAAGACCACGCTGGCGCAGCTGGTTGCGCATCAGGTGGATGCCCACTTCATGACCGTTTCGGCCGTGCTGGCCGGGGTTAAAGAGATCCGCCAGGCCGTTGATGAGGCACGACAGGTAAAAGCCCAGAGCGGGCGCAAGGCAATTCTGTTTGTTGACGAGGTTCACCGGTTCAACAAGTCCCAGCAGGATGCTTTTCTGCCGTATGTCGAAGACGGCACGGTAATTTTCATCGGGGCGACTACCGAGAATCCTTCTTTCGAGCTGAACAACGCACTGCTGTCGCGTGCACGGGTCTACCTGCTGCGTTCTCTGAGCCAGCCTGAATTGCTGCAGGTCATTGATCAGGCATTGAACGATTCTGAGCAGGGGTTGGGTAGTCTGCAGCTGCAACTGGAGCCTGAGATGCGCGAGCAGCTGGTGTTGGCTGCCGATGGTGACGCTCGCACCGCACTCAACTTGCTTGAAATTGCTGCTGACTTGGCACAGCCACGAACTGACGGCGGCCATGAGGTCACAGTCGATGCGCTGACCGAAGTCCTGCAAGCCGGAGGGCGTCGGTTCGATAAGGGCGGTGATCATTTTTACGATATGTTATCGGCGTTTCACAAGTCGGTACGCGGCTCATCACCCGACGGTGCCCTGTATTGGTACTGCCGGATGCTGGATGGCGGGGCTGATCCGCTGACGATCGCGCGTCGACTGGTGGCCATTGCCTCCGAGGACATCGGTAATGCCGACCCGCGCGCGATGCAGGTGGTTTTATCGGCGTGGGATGCATTTGAACGTGTAGGACCGGCTGAAGGCGAGCGGGCGATTGCGCAGGCCGCGATTTACTGTGCCAGCGCCCCCAAAAGCAATGCGGTATACCGGGCCTTCAAGCAATGTCAGGCTGATGTTCGTCAAGAGGGTTCGCTCCCGGTACCAGAGCATCTGCGCAATGCGCCAACCAGTCTGATGAAGGATCTGGGGTATGGTGCCGAATACCGGTATGCGCATGACGAGCCTGATGCGTATGCGGCGGGTGAAAATTATCTGCCCGAAGCGATTGCGGATCGCAGCTGGTATGCACCTGAGCCACGGGGTTTGGAAATAAAGATTCGGGAAAAGCTGCAGCGCTTGCGGCAGCAGGATGCGCAGAGCCCGAAGCAGCGATATGGGAAACGGCGATGATGCACATGCTGGCCGTGGCGCTCGGCGGAGCCTTGGGAGCCATGGGGCGTTACTGGGTGAGCGGCTTGCTCAATAATGCTGAACACCGGTTGCCTTTCGGTACACTAAGCGTAAATGTGGCAGGATCTTTCTTGATGGGCGTCTGTTTTGTCTTGATTCTGGAACGGGCAAAATTGTCGCCGGAATTGAGGCCACTGTTGATGGTGGGCTTTCTCGGAGCCTTTACTACCTTTTCCACCTTTTCGCTGGAAACCGTGGCTATGATCGGTGAGGGGCATGTCATGTCGGCGCTGATTTATATATTATTGAGTGTTTCATTGTGCATTGCGGCACTAGGTGCCGGATTGTGGTTGACCCGTTTGTTCTGACAACAAGGTAAGTTTGATCTCATGCTGGATCCCAAATATGTACGCGCCAACCCGGATGAGGTGGCCAATCTTCTGAAGAAAAAGGGCTATGCGTTTCCGGTCGAGCAGTTTGTAGAATTGGATAATCAGCGCAAGGTTATCCAAACCGAAACCGAGACTCTGCAGAACGAGCGCAACACCCGGTCGAAAGGGATCGGCAAAGCCAAGGCCGCTGGTGAAGATATTCAGCCGCTGCTGGCGGAAGTGCAGAACCTGGGTGACCAGCTGGATGCTGCCAAGGAGCGTCTGCAGGCCGTACAGGCTCAGCTGGATGACCTGTTGCTGGGCGTACCCAACATTCCGCATGAATCTGTGCCTGAAGGTGCTGATGAAGATGATAATGTTGAGGTGCGTACCTGGGGAACACCGGCCGAGTTCGATTTCGAGCCGCTGGACCATGTAGCGCTGGGCGAGAAAAACGGCGAACTGGACTTTGAAACGGCGGCCAAACTGACCGGTTCCCGTTTTGCGGTCATGAAAGGCAAGGTTGCTCGCCTGCACCGTGCACTGACCCAGTTCATGCTTGATACCCATATTGCCGAGCATGGCTATGAAGAAATCTACGTACCTTACATGGTCAATGCAGATTCGCTTCAGGGTACTGGCCAGCTGCCCAAGTTTGAGGAAGACCTGTTCCGCATTCCTTTCGGTGATCGTGATTACTACCTGATTCCGACGGCTGAAGTTCCGGTTACCAATACGGTGCGTGACGAAATCGTGGAAGCGGCGGCCATGCCATTGCAGTACACCTGCCATACGCCTTGCTTCCGTTCTGAAGCTGGCGCATCAGGGCGTGATACGCGCGGCATGATCCGTCAGCACCAGTTTGACAAGGTCGAGCTGGTTCAGGTGGTCGAGCCGAGCAAGTCCTGGGATGCGTTGGAAGCGTTGACCGGCCATGCGGAAGCGATCCTGCAGAAACTGAACCTGCCGTACCGAGTGGTTGCGCTTTGCGGAGGTGATTTGGGTTTCAGTGCAGCTAAAACCTATGACATCGAAGTTTGGTTGCCGGGTCAGGGTAAATACCGTGAGATCTCATCCTGTTCCAATATGGCGGATTTCCAGGCGCGTCGCATGAAGGCCCGCTGGCGCAACCCGGAAACCGGCAAGCCTGAGTTGGTGCATACTTTGAACGGCTCCGCTTTGGCGGTTGGCCGTACCTTGGTTGCGGTACTGGAAAACTACCAGACGGCAGAGGGGGTTGTACGTGTGCCTGAAGCACTGCAGCCCTACATGGGTGGCGTGACCGAACTGTAACGCACCTATTACCTGCCTTGTCTCTGAGCCCCGCTTGTGCGGGGCTTTTTCGTTTCAGGGCTGACCTCGGGCAAGCGACCATTACGGCCATCGGGTATACTGGCCCAATCATGGGTAGATCACGTGTATTAAGGAGCGCAGCAATGCAAACGCGTTACGATGTTCTGATCGTCGGTGGCGGTATGGTGGGGTCGGCCCTGGCGTGCGCACTGGGCGAGAGTGGGCTCTCAGTTGCGGTATTGGAACGCAGCCTGCCAGTCGAATTTGCCCCTGAGCAAGCACATGACCTGCGCGTATCGGCACTGAGTATCGCCTCCGAGCGTTTTCTGCATAACATCGGAGCCTGGGAAGGGATTGCGTCCAGGCGAAGCTGTCCCTACAAGCGGATGAAGGTGTGGGAGCATGATGCGCAGAAAGCAGCGACCGAATTTGATGCCGGCACGATTGGTTACTCGCACTTGGGCCATATTGTCGAAAACCGTATTGTGCAGATCGCGTTGCTGGAGCGGGTGCGTCAATTGAAGAATGTTGATCTGATCTCGCCTGCGCTGACACATCGTATCGATTACTCACCCGGAGCGACTCTGGTCGAGCTGGAAAACGGCGATCAAATCGTGGGGCGTTTGGTTGTAGCAGCCGATGGTGGAGATTCCATGGTGCGCCAGGCTGCGGGCATCGGCGTTACAACCTGGGATTACCAGCAACATGCGCTGGTTGCCGGTGTCAGTACAGCCTATGGCCAGGAAGACATTACCTGGCAGCAGTTTACCCCGACCGGGCCGTTGGCGTTTTTACCGCTGAGTGGCCATAACGCCTCAGTGGTTTGGTACAACACACCGAATGAAGTAAAACGACTGCGTGCATTGTCGGATGAAGACTTTCTGGCGCAGCTCCATCAGCGCTTTCCCGCCGAACTGGGCCAGCTGACGGGGTTGCAAGGGCGCAGTAGCTTCCCGCTGCGGCGTCAGCATGCACAGCAATACGCAATTGAAGGGCTCGTGTTGGTGGGCGATGCCGCGCACATGATTAATCCGCTGGCTGGGCAGGGGGTCAATATAGGGCTGTTGGATGCCGCTGCGCTGGCGGAGGTTTTGCTGGCCGCCCACATGGCCGGCGAGGCGATTGATTCAATGGCAGTGCTGAGCCGGTATGAGCAGCATCGTCGCCGTCATAACTTGATGATGATGCAGGTTATGGATGGTTTCTACCATGTGTTCAGCAATGATATTGGCCCATTGAAGTTACTGCGTAATGTAGGGCTCGGGCTTGCAGGGCGTGTATCACCCGCACGCAGGCTGGTGATGGAATATGCGATGGGTATTCGGGGCAATGTACCGGAGCTGGCGCGCTGAAACAAAAAATGACCGCCGGAGCGGTCATTTCAGGTAACTGTGCGGTACCACTTATGCGGAAGTGGATGCCGCTTGTGCAGAATGGGTCTTGCGTGCAGCAGGCTTGGCAGCAGGCTGCTTTTCGGTTTCTGCTTCAGCAGCGGCTTTCGGCATGAAGGCATTGATATCAAAGCCTTTCAGGTCGAAGGCGGGCACGGTGAATGCGCTCATGTCTACAGACGGCATGGCATTCATGGCATCCAGGCTCTGTTCGAAGATAGAGGTGACCTCCTCACGTACTTCGTTCAGGGCAGCCAGTTCCTGCTCGGCAACTTCGCTCCACTGAGCTTCCTGCTCTTTGAGGAAGTTCATCTGCAGTGTAAACGCGTCCTTGGGATCTTTCACCTCGGTCAGAGCCTTAACCTGTGCAATGCTGGCATTGACAGAGTTGGTGAAAAATTCGGACTGCAACGCAAAAATCCTTTCAGCCGCTTTCCGGTTCAATTCAGCCAACTCGGTAACCGGCTTCATCTTGCTCTGCATCTCTTTCAGCATATTGTCGTACATAAATTATCTACCTTCTTATAAATGCAATCGCATGCAATTAACACTTCCTGTGATGACTGCAATGCAGTTATCGAGTGGTGATAACTGCCATCCCCGGAAAGCGGGTCACTGCTGACATATATAGTCAGCAGCGCGAATAGTATTATTTGGTGTTCTTGGTCATGTCCATCGGCTTCATGAACTTCTGCAGGTCAGCCATGAACGGCATGTCCTTTACATCGCCCAGATCAGCAACACTTTTTTCAACCAGACCGGTCATCTGCTCTTTGGCTTCAACCAGAGCGGCAACTTCTTTCTCGGCAATGTCGGTCAGCTTGGCTTCGACCTCTTTCAGGTATTTAACCTGAAGTTCAACAGCTGCTTTCGGCTCGCGGGCTTCAGACAGAACTTTCATCTGGTTCAGGCTGGCATTAACGAAATCAGACACGTAGGCAGACTGCAGGGCAATCAGCTTTTCGGTGGTCTTTTTGTTGATCTCGGCCATATCCATAACCGGCTTCATGGAATCTTTCATTTTATCGTACATGTTGGTCACCTCTATAAATAACGTTTGCAGTAAATGTACTGCCTGGTTGCTTTGCTGCATTGCAACATAGTGCTAACTCTATTGTTTAACATTTATACTGTCAAGCGGTTTTTGTGCAGTGCACAATAGTTTTTCAAGTCTTTTAGCACCGAGATCATCATGTCCATTCGGCCGATGTTCAGATGCCATGAATGTCGTTGTCCAATGCTGTGTATCTGTATGTGCTGTTGCAACAAAGGCGAGTTTGCGACTTGGCTGCACTGCAATGATGATCCGGAATCGTTACAATGCGATAAAACAGCTATCTACAGTTATTAATAGGTAAGGCCTCTCATGCAAGCAGACCATAGTCACTCCGCATTTCGCTTCCTGCAGAGCAGGGTGGTTGACGCCCTGAACATCGAAGTGGCCGAATATGAACATACGGCAACAGGCGCACGTCATTACCACATTGCGTCAGACCATGATGAAAACGTATTTCTGGTTGCATTTCGCACGGTTCCCCAGGATTCGCGTGGTGTCGCTCACATCCTGGAACATACGGCGTTGTGTGGCAGTGAACGCTACCCCGTGCGCGATCCCTTCTTCATGATGACGCGTCGTTCACTGAACACGTTCATGAATGCGTTCACCAGTAGTGACTGGACGGCGTACCCGTTTGCCAGTCAGAACAACAAGGATTTCTACAATCTGCTGGATGTTTATCTGGATGCGGCGTTCTTTTCCCGTCTGGATCCGCTGGATTTCGCCCAGGAGGGCCACCGTATCGAGTTTGCCGAGGCGAGCGATACGGAATCACCGCTGGTATACAAAGGGGTGGTGTACAACGAAATGAAGGGGGCGATGAGCTCGCCGGTGTCGACCTTATGGCAGACGCTGAGCCGTCACCTGTTCCCGACCACAACCTACCACCACAATAGTGGTGGGGAGCCGGCCTGCATTCCGGACCTGACCTATGATGACCTGCTGTCGTTCTACCGCAGTCATTACCACCCCAGCAATGCCGTCTTCATGACCTTCGGTAACCTGCCGGTGGCTGAATTGCAGCAGCGTTTTGAAGACAACGCGCTATCGCGCTTTGAGCGCCGTAATGAAGTGATCGCGGTTAATGATGAGAAGCGTTACTTCGCTCCGCTTCGCATTGAAGAGGCTTACTCGCTGGCGCAGGAAGATCTGTCGCAGTCGACGCATCATGTGCTGGGTTGGTTGTTGCCGCGCTCAATCGATCTGGATGACCTGATGCAAGCGCATCTGCTCAGTCGAGTGCTATTGGACAATTCCAGCTCGCCGCTGCGTGCCGTACTGGAGTCCAGTGACCTGGGCAGTGCGCCGTCACCACTGTGCGGTCTTGAAGATTCCAACCGTGAAATGAGCTTCATGTGCGGTCTTGAAGGCAGTGAGCCGGAGCATGCGGCCGCGTTCGAAGCGCTGGTGCTGGATACGTTGGCCACGATTGCTGAAGAAGGCATCGCAATGGATATGGTCGAAGCCCAGTTGCATCAGCTTGAGCTGAGCCAGCGCGAGATTACCGGTGACGGCTACCCCTTTGGTCTGCAATTGATCCTGGCCTCCATGCCGGCGGCCATTCACCGTGGTGATCCGATTGGTGTGCTGGATGTTGATCCGGCACTGGAGAAGCTGCGTGAACAGATCAAGGACCCTGATTTTATCCCCGGCCTGATTCGTCGCTGGTTGCTGGATAACCCGCATCGGGTCCGTTTGACCTTGCGTCCTGACGCTGAGCTGGCCGACCGTCGTGATGCGGCGGAAGCGGCTCATCTTGAGCAGATTAAAGCCGGACTGGATGCTGTGCAGGCACAGGCGCTGATCGAGCAGGCCGATGCGCTTGAAGCACGTCAGCAGCAAGTCGATGATGACAGCATTTTGCCCTGTGTCACGCTGGAAGATGTGCCTGCCGAGTTGCACCTGCCGACGGCGGATGAGTTGGCCAAGGGTGAGCTGGATACAACCTGGTTCAGTGCCGGTACCAATGGCTTGGTGTATCAGCAGGTCATTGTTGATCTGCCGGATTTGAATGAGTCTGAGCAGGCACTACTGCCACTTTACACCTACTGCTTGACCGAGTTGGGTTGCGGGGATCGTGACTATCGTGTCAATCAGGCGTACCAAAGTCAGGTGACCGGTGGCCTGCATGCGTATACAAGCTTGCGTGGCAGCGTTGATGACGAACAGCGGGTAGCGGCTTATCTGGTGATGTCGGGCAAAGCACTGAGCGTAAACAGTGACAAGCTTACGCAGCTGATGGCCGAAACACTTGAGCGCGCGCGTTTTGACGAGCAGTCACGCATCGGCGAGATTGTTGCTCAGCAGCGCACGCGCCGTGAGCAGAGCATTACCGGTTCGGGTCATGCTCTGGCGATGATGGCGGCCAGTGCCGGTTTTGCCCCGGTGGCTCAGTTCAGTCACCGCACTCGCGGCTTGGAAGGTGTGCGCCAGGTCAAGGCGCTCGATAAGCGTATCCAGGCACCCGAAGCACTGGTGGCATTGGCCGATGAGCTGGCGGTACTGCATGCCCGTATCGCGCAGGCACCACGTCGCTTCCTGTTGGTGGCTGAAGAGGAGCATCAGCAGGCTATTTTGCAACAGCTGGCGCAGTCTTGGGCACCACAAGCTGACACTGTGTTTGTGCCGTTGCAGTTGCCGACTACACGGAAGCCCGTTCATCAGTTGTGGTTGACCAACACCCAGGTCAACTTCTGTGCTTGCGCGTTCCCGACTGTACCCACCGGACATGTCGATGCAGCAGCACTGACCGTACTCGGCGACTTCCTGCGCAATGGCTATTTGCATCGTGCCATCCGCGAAAAGGGTGGGGCCTATGGTGCCGGAGCAGGGCAGGATAACGGTGATGCGGTATTCCGTTTCTTCTCATACCGTGATCCTCGTGTTGAAGGGACGCTGGACGATTTCCGTCAGGCCGTTGATTGGTTGAGTGAGTGCACCGATCAGCAGCAGCGCTTGCAGGAAGCGATCCTGGGTGTCGTCAGCTCAATGGATAAGCCGGGGTCTCCTGCGGGCGAAGCCAAGTCGACCTATCATAGTGAACTGTTTGGTCGTTCTCCGGAGGTTCGACAGGCTTTCCGCCAGCAGATCCTGGCAGTGACCATGGATGATCTCAAGCGTGTCGCTGCGGAGTACTTGAAGCCTGAGCGTGCCAGTGTAGCGGTCGTCACCAGTCCAAAAACAGCGGAGACATTGCCGACAGATTTCGAGCGTATCGAAATCTAAGTGCATCGCTGATCCTGATGGCCACCCGCCTTCTGCCGGTGGCCTTTTTTGTTGTTGGAGTCTGCGTTGACTGCGAATCCTTTGCTGCAAGGCGCACTGCTGATTATATTGTCGGAGTGTGCGCTGGTGGGCAGCGGCATTATTATTCGCCAGCTGAGCGATACTCTGCCTACAGAGGTGCTGGTGTTTCTGCGCAACAGTCTGGGGTTGTTATGGCTGCTGCCCTGGATTTTGCGTCGAGGGCGGCGTGAATTGCCAACACAACGCATCCATCTGCATCTGTTGCGGGCGTTGGTGGGCGTGACCGCCATGTCCTGTCTGTATTATTCATGGGCACATCTCTCATTGGCGCAAGCGGCGTTGTTGAAGCAGACCTCTCCGTTCTTTGTGCCGTTGATTGCCTTCATATGGCTGCGAGAACGTATCAACCGTGCTGTTCAGGGGGCAATTCTGGTGGGCTTTCTGGGCGTGATGTTGATCCTGCAGCCTGCATCGGGTGCTTTGGAAACTGCTGCGTTGCTGGCATTGATGGGGGCTGCTTTGGGCGCGACGGCAAAAGTGTGTATCCGTGCCATGCGTTCAACGGAGTCTCCACAACAGATCGTATTCTACTTTGCGCTCTTTGGTGCGTTGTTGGCGGCTATTCCGGCCTGGCAAAATTGGGTTATGCCTCAAGGCGGTGAATGGGTCTGGTTGTTCGGGTTGGCGGCGGCTTCAACGCTGGCGCAGCTTTTGCTCAGTCGTGCCTATGGTTTGGCTGGCGCGGGTACGCTGGGGCCTTTCACCTATGCGTCCATTCCTTTTGCAGCCATTGCGGGCTGGTTATTGTGGGATGAAACCTTGGGGTTGTTGACGCTGGCAGGGATGGGGCTGGTGTGTGTTGGGGGGCTGCTGGCCTTAAGAGGGCGAGGGACACGATAAAAAAACCCGGGCAAGCCCGGGTTTTTTGTTACTCACTCAGTCTGGCTTACTTTTTGAAGCTGGCCAGGATCTGATTGAAGGTTGCGCTCGGGCACATGACCTTGAATACTTCGTCGAGGTTGACGTGGTAGTAGCCATCCAGGTCAGCCGGCTGTCCCTGTACAGCGTTCAGCTCGTCAACGATCTGCTGTTCGTTCTGAGTCAGAGCTTCAGCCAGCGGCTTGAACTCGGCTGCCAGGTCTGCATCGTCGGTCTGCGCAGCAACTTCCTGAGCCCAGTACATGGCCAGGTAGAAGTGGCTGCCACGGTTATCCAACTCGCCCGCTTTGCGTGACGGTGACTTGCCGTTTTCAAGCAGACGCTCGGTTGCTTTATCCAGTGCGGTTGCCAGTACCTTCGCACGGACATTGCCTTTCTTGATGCCCAGCTCTTCCAGAGACACGCCCAGTGCCAGGAACTCACCCAGTGAATCCCAACGCAGGTGGTTTTCCTGCATGACCTGCTGAACGTGTTTCGGTGCAGAACCGCCTGCGCCTGTTTCGTACATGCCGCCACCGGCCAGCATCGGTACGATAGACAGCATTTTTGCAGACGTGCCCAGCTCCATGATCGGGAACAGGTCGGTCAGGTAGTCACGCAGAACGTTACCGGTCACAGAGATAGTGTCCAGACCGCGAATCAGACGTTCCATGGAAACACGGATCGCTTCGTTGTAGGACATGATGGAGATGTCGAGACCTTCTGTGTCGTGCTCTTTCAGGTACTCTTTGACTTTCTTGGTCAGCTCCAGATCGTGCGCACGTTCCTGGTCCAGCCAGAAGATGGCCGGAGTATCGGACTGACGGGCACGGGTAACGGCCAGCTTGACCCAGTCGCGGATCGCCGCGTCTTTGGTCTGGCAGGCACGCCAGATATCGCCTTTTTCGACGTCGTGCTGCATCAGTACGTTGCCAGCTGCGTCGATAACACGCATGGTGCCGTCAACCTGGATCTCGAACGTCTTGTCGTGGGAACCGTACTCTTCTGCTTTCATGGCCATCAGGCCGACGTTCGGTACAGTACCCATGGTGGTCGGGTCGAAAGCGCCGTTGGTTTTACAGAAGTTGATCATTTCCTGGTAGATGCGCGCATAGGTAGACTCAGGCATAACAGCCTTGGTGTCTTTCTGCTTGCCATCGCGGCCCCACATCTGACCGGAGTTGCGGATCATGGCCGGCATGGACGCATCAACGATTACGTCACTCGGGATGTGCAGGTTGGTGATACCTTTAACGGAGTCAACCATCGCCATTTCCGGGCGGTGTTCGTAGCAAGCATGGATCGCTTCTTCGATTTCGTCCTGAGTCGACTGCGGCAGAGACTTGATCTTCTCGTAAACGCTGCTCATGCCGTTGTTGGGGTTAACACCGATTTCGTCGAACAGTTCACCGTATTTGTCGAATACTTCACGGTAGAAGACGCGTACCGCGTGACCGAATACGATCGGGTGAGAAACCTTCATCATGGTTGCTTTTACGTGCAGGGACCACATGATGCCGGCTTCTTTACAATCCTGCAGCGTTTCTTCGAAGAACGCGTCCATTGCCTTGGCGCTCATGAACATGCCGTCGAGGACTTCACCTTTTTCCAGGTGCAGTTCTTTCTTCACTTCCGGCTGGCCGCCCTTGGGGGTGAACTCGATGCGCACGTCAGTTGCATCAGCCATGGTGACGGACTGTTCGCTGGAGAAGAAGTCGCCGCCGCGCATGTAATCGGCGTGGGAGCGGGAAGACTTGCTCCACTTGCCCATGGAGTGCGGGAATTTGCGAGCGAAAGCTTTGACGGCAGCCGGTGCGCGGCGGTCAGAGTTGCCCTGGCGCAGTACCGGGTTTACCGCGCTGCCGAGGATGCCGGCGTAACGCGCCTTGGCTTCTTTTTCGGCATCAGTCTGTGCGTTTTCAATATAATCGGGGATGTCGTAACCCTGTCCCTGCAGCTCCTGAACGGCAGCACGCAACTGCGGTACAGACGCACTGATGTTCGGCAGTTTGATGATGTTGGCTTCAGGATCTTTGGCCAGTTCGCCAAGGAATGCGAGACCGTCTTCAACGCGCTGTTCTTCAGTCAGGCGTTCGGGGAAGGCCGCGAGAATACGGGCAGCCAGAGAAATATCGCTCAGATCAACTTCGATATCGGCAGATGATGCGAAGGTGCGAATAATCGGCAGCAGTGATGCGGTCGCGAGTGCAGGAGCTTCATCGGTAAGGGTATAGATGATTTTTGATTTTGTAGACATGGTTTTCCCCGATATGATTTATGGCTGGATTGCCAAGGGCTCGTTCGGGTGATGGATAATCACCCTGCGCAGTCCAGAAGAGCCTGGCGCTTGTAAATCGGCTACAAATTATAAAGCCTGAAGGGGGGATTTCATACCCGAGGAGTATCGACTTAGGGATAACGGACTGAAATTCGGTGCTTATTCGATGCAATGCAGTGTTGTAGTACAATGCCTCACATTTACTGTGTCATGTTGATTATAGTGGTGCATTAGTGTTCTCGTTTTAGCCAATCGTTTAAGGAAAAGTGATGCAAAACGATCTGCAGTCATGTCCCTACTGTGGAAACTCAGGGCTCCATGTTCAAGGGGGCAATGATCATGTTCACTTCATATGCTGCCCGAGCTGCGGTGGCCGTGGTCCGAATATGCCGATTTCGACAGAGCCATCGATGTTGCCGCACCTGCAAAGCGATAGTCTGATGCACACGGTAATCAATGAAGCCCCCGACATTATCCTGTTGAAAGATTGGAATGGACGTTTTTTGCTGTGTAATAGTGCGTTGGCGCGCCTGTATGGCAGTACACCTGAACAGATGGTCGGCAAGTCGGATGCAGACTTCAATCCTGACCAGGATCAGGTACGTTTCTATCAGGAAAATATTCAGGCGGTGATGCGCAGTGGAGTAGTACAGATTATTGAAGAAACCTCTACTGATGTGGCAACCGGAGAGCCGCGTTATTTCCAGTCGATCAAAAAACCACTAAAACGACCCGATGGCAGCGACTGTATTTTGGTTATCGCGCACGACGTCACCGAGCTGAAACACGCATACGCTCTGCTCGAACAAAAGGAAAAGCGCTACGACTACGCGATGGAGGCTGCGGGTGAAGGTATCTGGGATTGGGATATTCTGAATGACCGAGTTTTGCATAACTACAAATGGTGCGAGCTGTTGGGGTTGGACGACGCACTGACGGAGCATCCCATGTCGGCCCTGGGCGTATTGATTCACCCGCAAGATCGGAATGGCATGATGGCAACGGTACAGCAGGCGTTGGACGGTGATGGTACATATGCTCATGAACATCGCATGCTCCGAACCAGCGGAGAAGTGGTGTGGGTATATGACCGTGGCCGTGTGGTTGAATATGACGAGGCCGTGCAGCCACGGCGTATGGTCGGTAGCATTAGCGATATCACGGCACGCAAGATGGCCGAGCGTCGTCTGGAAGAAGCCAGTCAGCAGGTGACGCAGGCCAATGAGCAGCTGGAGAAGTTGGTGGCCGAGCGTACCGCGGAGTTGGCTAAGGCCAATCGAGAGCTGCAGATATTGGCTAGGCGAGATGCCCTGACCGGTGTTGGTAACCGATTGCAGCTGGAGGAATGGCTGTTCGGGTTGAGCCGTGATCGTTCTGCTGTTGTCATTATGCTGGACATTGATCATTTCAAACGCATTAACGACCGCTACGGGCACAAGATGGGTGATCGGGTGCTGAAGACCGTGGCGCAGTGTCTGACTGAGCATGTACGCCGCGACGATCTGGTTGCGCGAATGGGTGGAGAAGAGTTCCTGCTGGTGCTGACAGGAGTTGATATGAATCAGGCACTGGCAGTTGTTGAAAAACTACGCGCCCATATTGAAACTCTTGATATGTTGCCGGAAGCCGATCAACACATTACAGCCAGTTTTGGCGTGGCAACCCTGTCTGATAATGATTTTGACCATGCGATGGCACGTGCGGATGAGGCGTTGTATGAAGCCAAGCACCGGGGACGCAACCGGGTAGTCGCGTCCCCTTTGGGTTAGCCTTGCTCCGGCTCGTAGCCCAGGTTGGGTGCCAGCCAGCGTTCGGCCTCGTCCATGCTCATGCCTTTGCGTTTGGCATAACTTTCTACCTGATCTTCACTGATCTTGGCTACTCCGAAATAGCGCGACTCGGGATGACTGAAGTACCAGCCACTGACCGCTGCGGTTGGCAGCATGGCAAAGCTGTCGGTCAACGTCATACCGATATTATGTTCGACATCCAGTAGCTCCCACAATAAAGCTTTCTCGGTGTGATCTGGGCACGCCGGATAACCGGGGGCGGGACGAATACCCTGGTATTGCTCGCGGATAAGCGCTTCGTTATCGAGCGTTTCGTTGCTGGCATAGCCCCAGAATTCGGTCCGCACTCGCTGGTGCAAGCGTTCGGCAAAGGCTTCGGCCAAACGGTCAGCCAGTGCCTTGATCATGATGCTGTTGTAGTCGTCATGATCGTCTTCGTACTGTTTGACCCACTTGTCGATACCGATGCCAGCCGTCACGGCAAAGGCACCAATGTAATCCTGCACGCCGGAATCCTTCGGTGCAACATAGTCACTGAGGCAGTGGTTGTAACGGCCTTCGATCTTCTGTGTCTGCTGGCGCAGGTGGTGAACTTTCATTCGCACCTGATCGCGGCTGTCATCGGTATATACTTCGATGTCATCAAAGCCTGTGCTGTTGGCCGGGAAGAGGCCGAATACACCGCGTGCACGCAGCTTCTTGTTGTCGATAATATCGCGCAGCATCAATTTGGCATCTTCAAACAGCTTGCGCGCTTCTTCGCCCACGACTTCATCGTCCAGAATGCGCGGGAAGCGGCCAGCCAACTCCCAGGACTGGAAGAAAGGTGTCCAATCAATGCACTGGCTTAAATCTTCCAGGTCGTAGTCCTCGAATACATGCAGGCCCGGTTGCAGAGGCTGAGGTGCGGTATAGCCGTCCCATTCAATCGGATGACGGTTAGCGCGTGCAGCTTCCAGGGTAACGCGGCGCTGATCATGCTGGCGTGCCGCATGACGTTCACGTACTGACTGATATTCTTCCTTTATCTCTTTGATAAAGCTTTCTTTTTTGCTTGCCGAAAGCAGGGCTGATGCAACACCAACCGAACGTGAAGCGTTGGTTACATGCACCACTTGGTTGTTCTTGTAGTTGGGTTCGATTTTGACCGCCGTATGCGCTTTGGAGGTAGTGGCACCACCAATCATCAATGGCAGATCAAACCCCTGACGCTGCATTTCCTTGGCGACATGGACCATTTCATCCAGTGACGGGGTGATGAGTCCGGAAAGGCCAATGATGTCGGCATTGGTTTCCCGCGCGGTTTGCAGAATTTTTTCGGCGGAGACCATCACGCCAAGGTCAACGATTTCAAAGTTGTTGCATTGGAGTACCACGCCGACGATGTTCTTGCCGATATCGTGTACGTCACCTTTTACCGTGGCCATGACAACTTTGCCGGCCGAGCTGCTCTCGTTATCGGCTTTTTCCTCTTCGATGAACGGCATCAGGTAGGCCACGGCCTTTTTCATCACGCGAGCGGATTTGACCACCTGCGGCAGAAACATTTTGCCGGCTCCGAACAGGTCACCCACGATGCCCATGCCGTCCATCAGCGGGCCTTCAATCACCTGCAGCGGGCGATCGAAATTATGACGGCATTCCTCCACATCATCTTCAACATAATCGGCGATGCCTTTGACCAGTGCGTGGGACAGGCGTTTGTTGACTTCCCAGCTGCGCCACTCCAGATCCTGTTTGACCGATGATTCGGACGCGCCGCCACGGTATTTTTCCGCCAGTTCGAGCATGCGCTCGGTGCCGTCTTCGCGACGGTTGAGGACGATGTCTTCAACATGCTCACGCAGGTCTTCCGGCAGATCGTCGTAGATCGCCAGCTGGCCAGCGTTGACGATGCCCATGTCCATGCCGCGCTGGATGGCGTGGTACAGGAATACGCAATGAATCGCTTCACGTACCTTGTCATTGCCACGGAAGGAGAAGGACACGTTGGAGACACCGCCGGAAATCTTTGCGTAAGGCAGATGCTGCTTGATCCATCCGGTCGCATTGATGAAATCGTTGGCGTAGTTATTGTGCTCTTCAATACCGGTCGCAATGGCAAAGATGTTGGGGTCGAAGATGATGTCTTCAGGCGGGAAGCCGACCTTGTCGACCAGCACTCGATAGGAGCGTTCACAGATCTCGATCTTGCGTTCATAGGTATCGGCCTGGCCGGTCTCATCAAATGCCATCACCACAACAGCGGCACCGTAGTGACGAATCTTGCGTGCCTGAGCGATGAAGTTCTCTTCGCCTTCCTTCAGGCTGATGGAGTTGACGACTCCCTTGCCCTGAATGCGCTTGAGGCCTTCTTCCATGACATGCCACTTGGACGAGTCGAGCATGATCGGGACACGGGAGATGTCAGGCTCGGAAGCGATCAGATTGAGGAAGCGGTTCATGGCCGCTTCTGAATCCAGCATCCCTTCATCCATGTTGATATCGATGATCTGGGCACCGTTTTCAACCTGCTGGCGCGCAACGTCAAGCGCGGTCTCGTAATCACCTTCCTTGATCAGACGGCGAAACTTGGCCGACCCGGTGACGTTGGTACGTTCGCCCACGTTGACAAACAGAGTGTCTGCGCCAATGTTCATCGGCTCAAGGCCGGATAAGCGGCACTCGACAGCGATGTCTGGAATGGTGCGCGGTGCCTGGTCGAGCAGGGCTTCGCGGATGACACGAATGTGTTCAGGTGTACTGCCACAGCAGCCGCCGACAATATTGACGAAGCCGGACTGTGCCCACTCGCGAATCTCTTCGGCCATCTGCTCGGGGGTTTCGTCATAGCCGCCGAACGCATTCGGCAGTCCCGCATTGGGGTGTACGGAAACATAGGTATCGGCTACGCGGGACAGCTCGCCAACATACTGGCGCAGCTCTTTTGGTCCCAGGGCACAGTTCAGACCAATACTGATTGGGCGCGCATGGCGTACGGAGTTCCAAAACGCCTCGGTTGTTTGGCCTGACAACGTACGGCCGGAGGCATCGGTAATGGTGCCCGAAATCATCACCGGCAGGCGGATCTGATGCTGCTCGAAGTAGTATTCGATCGCATAGATGGCCGCCTTGGCGTTAAGCGTATCGAAGATGGTTTCGATCAACAGGATATCGGTACCGCCTTCAATCAAGGCATCGATGGATTCCGTGTATGCTTCAACCAGCTCATCAAAGGTAACGTTGCGGAAGCCGGGGTCGTTTACATCCGGGGAGATGGTTGCGGTGCGGTTGGTTGGGCCAAGAACACCGGCAACATACCGCGGCCGATTCGGAGTCTGAGCCGACACTGCATCAGCGGCCTCGCGTGCCAGACGAGCGGCAGCGACGTTAATCTCGCGGCTCAGCGCTTCCATCTCGTAATCGGCCATGGCGATACGCGTAGCGTTGAACGTGTTGGTTTCAATAATATCGGCACCGGCCTCAAGGTAGGCCGTATGGATGTCGCGGATCATATCCGGCTGGGTCAGAACCAGCAGGTCATTGTTGCCTCTGACATCCAGATGCCAATCGGCAAAACGCTCACCACGATAATCCGCTTCGGACAACTGGCGCTCCTGGATCATGGTACCCATACCGCCATCGAGCATCAAAATACGTTGGTTCAGAGCATGACTGAGCTGTGCGTGCAGATTATTGTCGTTCACGTGTACATCCATTGAGTGAGCTTTTTTAGAGAGGGCATATTGTAGTCTAAACATAAGGCGTTTTGCCTGAGGGCTGATCATGCACTATTGAAAATATTTAAAGATTGTTGCGCTGTAGAGGTTTTGTGGCTGTTTTTTTGCGGTTACGGGTTTGTCCTGAGTGCAAAACCACCCATGTCGACACTTTTTGCATCTCTGAGTTGCACGGAGATTTTACAACTCATACTAAAGTTGTTGGATGTTAGCTTAAGTGTTTGTTAACAAATAAGATATTGTCGTGACCTGTGATCACTCTAAGCCTTTTGTCGTAGTTTACTCTGCACCAACTTTCGTTAGAGTCCTGAGTTAATGACCTAAAGTGTCAACAATAAAAAGCCCTTCTGGAATGACCACACACCGAAAGTTAGAGGATGCTGCAATGACGTATCATGCAGAGTACAGCAAATCTGTCGAAACCCCTGAGCTGTTCTGGGCGGAAAAGGCGGCGGAACTGCCCTGGTTCAAGCAGCCGGTACAGATTTTGTCCAAGGATGAAAACGGTATTGATCGCTGGTTTGCTGATGGTGAAATGAATACAGCCTATATGGCACTGGATCACCATGTCGAAAATGGCCGTGCCGATCAGGCAGCCGTCATTTATGATTCGCCGGTGGCCAACAGTAAGCGGGTGATTACATATCGTGAGCTGCGTGATCAGGTTGCCCGCTTTGCCGGTGTGCTCAAGGCGCAGGGTGTGGAGAAGGGCGATCGTGTCGTTATCTACATGCCGATGGTGCCTGAAGCGCTTGTTGCCATGTATGCCGTTGCCCGTTTGGGTGCGATTCACTCGGTTGTATTCGGTGGTTTTGCGCCGCACGAGCTAGCGGTGCGCATTGAAGATGCCGAACCTAAAGTAATCGTAACGGCGTCTTGCGGTCTTGAGGTCTCCAAGGTCATTGAATACAAGCCGATGCTGGATGAAGCGATCGAGCAGTCCGTTCATAAACCGACCGCCTGCATTGTACTGCAGCGGCCGCAAGTGAAGGCCGAGTTGATCGAAGGGCGTGACCTTGACTGGGAAACAGCCGTTGCCACTGCTGAACCAGCTGACTGCGTGCCGGTCAAAGGCACCGATCCGCTGTATATCCTGTATACCTCAGGTACCACCGGCAAGCCCAAGGGTGTTGTCCGTGACAATGGTGGCCATGCGGCTGCATTGCACTACTCAATGAAGGCAATCTACAACATTGATGCGGGTGATGTGTTCCTGGCGGCGTCTGACGTGGGCTGGGTAGTAGGCCATTCTTATATCGTATATGCGCCGCTGCTGGCGGGTGCAACCACGATCGTCTACGAAGGCAAGCCCGTACGTACACCGGATGCTGGCGCTTTCTGGCGTCTGTGTGAAGAGTACAAGATCAAGGCGTTGTTTGCGGCCCCGACGGCGTTCCGTGCGATCAAGAAAGAAGACCCCGAAGGTCTTCAGATCCAGAAGTATGACCTCTCCAATCTGGAGATCATCTTCATGGCCGGTGAGCGCCTTGACCCACCGACTTACCACTGGACCATTGAAAAAACCGGCAAGCCGGTTATCGATCATTGGTGGCAGACTGAAACCGGTTGGGCAATCTGTGGCAACCTGATGGGTATCGAAGCAAAGGCTCCGAAGCCGGGTTCAGCCACGCTGCCGATTCCGGGCTTCAATGTGCAGATTCTGGACTCCGAAGGCAATGAACTGCCTGCCGGTGAGCAAGGCTCCATTGCTATCAAGTTGCCGCTGCCGCCAAGCTGTTTGCCGACGGTATGGAAAAATCATGAGCGTTTCCGTGCCGGTTACCTGTCCGATTTTCCGGGGTACTACACGTCGGGTGACGGAGGCTACAAGGATGAAGAGGGTTATGTCTTCATCATGGGGCGCACCGATGATGTGATCAATGTGGCGGGGCATCGCCTTTCAACCGGCGAGATGGAAGAGATTGTGGCGGATCATCCTGCCGTTGCCGAGTGCGCCGTCATTGGTATTAACGACAGCCTGAAAGGCCAGGCTCCGGTGGGCCTGGTACTGCTGAAGGATGGTGTCGATCTAAGCGCCATTCCAGGCCCGATCTACCCCAATATATAACTTCGCATAATGTATATTATGTTAAATTAAGTATTATCATACGTAGTGTGTCTCCGTTGGGTTATCAAGATAATTGCAGATCAGCCCAGGATGCAGTTCGACCAGCTCTCGCGTGAGCTCTGACTGCACAACGAACATTTGATGACATGGTGACAGATCTGTCTTGGCCAGGACTTCATAGAGACGCCCTCTCGTAAGGACTTTGTGGTTGTGCTCGATCAGATCAGCTTCGAGCTGAACCAGGCTGCCGACGGGGATGGCCATCCATAGCTGATGGGACTCCAATATCATCTCTGTCCCGATATCGACAACTTCGGGTTTGAGTGCGCACATGGATGCTCACCTGCAAGCTAATGGTGTCTTCAGTATAGACTGTGTGTTTAGGTCTGAATCATTCCAATGCGCAGCGCCAGATGAATGATCTCTGAGCCGTTATTGAGTTGCAGCTTACGCAGGATATTGGCCCGGTGCGCGTGGACGGTTTTGGGGCTTAAGAATACTGTTTCAGCGATGGCGTTGACGCTGCGACCTTCGGCCAATAGCGTGAAAACCTCAAGCTCGCGTCGTGTCAGTTGTGATATGGGTGAGCAATCAGGGCCACCTTCGGCTTCCTGGTTGATCTGATTACTGATCGATGACGAGAAGTATTTTCGGCCGGCATACACTTCACGGACAGCATGAACCAGTTCATTTTGAGCGCAGCGCTTGGTGACATAGCCTTGCACGCCAGCTTCGGCAACACGTGATGGATATGGACTGGCTTCCCAAATGGTCAGCACCAAAATGCGTGCGTTCGGATCACTGAGCATGATCCGCTTGATCGCATCCAATCCCCCTGTAGTCGACGAAGCCTCAGGGGTATCCTGATCCGCCGGCATGGCAAGATCCATCACAACAACATCCGGCTTGACGCTGCGGTACAGATCAACCGCCTGGCTGCCATTCTCGGCCTCGGCAACGATCTCCATATCTGCTTCTTTGAGTAACATGTGCTGGAAACCGGCCCGCACAATCGAGTGATCGTCTACCAGTAAGATGCGGATCTTTTTGCTCATTACGCTGCCTCATCAAATATGACTGAGAGGTTAACAGATTGGTTGCACCTCCTCACTCAAGATGCATTACCTTTTGGTCTAGTCCTGCAGGCTCTCGGCACCACGATAGACACCGGAGGTATCCAGATCGACGGCTTCGGCAGAGAGACCGTTGCCATTATCAAGGTGAGCCGGTATAGCGACCAGGTCATCGCTGAAGCCGATAAGCCTTATGCCCTCTTTTTCACAATGAGCCAATACCTTCTCCAGGGCTTTCAATACCGCTTCCTGGCGATCAGTGAAACGGTCGAGCTGTACGTCGTCCACCCGTTTCCGGCTGGTAACTGTTCGCAACACGTAATCAGAGCTGTCCAGTAACTGGATGGTGAGGCCTGGCAGCTTTTCACGTATCAGTACAGCCTTCACCACTTCGAACAGTGCAACATCACTACAGCTGACGACATCGCCGAGGCGACAGGCTTTCAAGCGCTCGGTAACATCCTGAATCTTACTGTCCGAACTTAGATAAAACTCCATATATTCATAACCTTATGGCTTTAAAGGCATGTGCTGCGTGAATATCTTCAATTCAGCTATTTGCTTTCAGCATGGCATTTTCCTTACTCAGCTGGTCATTCTGACGCCTGATACGCTCAAGTTCTTCTTCCTGGATGCGGGCGTTCACGCGAAGCTCTATCAGGGCTTCATCATGCAAGCCTTGATGACTACCAAGTCGTTGCAGCTGCTTCACTTCATGCAGCGCTTGATCTTTCGCCATGGTCAGACGTATTTGTGCCTCTTCCAAATCGAGAATGCGCCGTTCCAGAGAATGTTTTTCGTCAGCCAGCCGTTCGCAACGTTCAAGCAAGCGTGCATTTTGTTTCTGTGCCTCCTGGAGCGCGGCTTCCCCGCCGGAGCGTCGGGCCTCGACTGATTCACGCAGCTGCTTCTGTTGCTGTTCGATTTCGCTGCGCTGCTGGTTGAAGCGATGTTCCGCATACGCAAGCGCCCGATTCCAGGCCTGGTTGGCCAGTTGAATGACAGGCTCCGGTAGCTCCGGGTGCTCATTACGTCTCTGTACACGCTCGGCCAGAGTATGCCACCAATCGTTAAGTGCGCGATTGATAGTCGTCAAGCTGCCGCTGCCGAGTCGTTCACGAACATTTTGTTGCGTAGGTCGAATACCCTCTTCGAGCAGCCGATCTGCAATTTCGATCGCACGGTCATGCGTGTCATTTTTCTTGGGCATACGATACTCGGTATGTACTAAAGATATGTATTGAAAGTGTAGAGTATTATTTAACGCGCTATCTTGCTGAGGCGCAAGCTCAGTAAAAACAATGAGTTCCCTTAGCCCTGATTTCATCTACTATGGTAGCAACACATGCAAAGGAGTGACTTCAAATGCCAATCAGAATCGCAATAAACGGATATGGCCGTATTGGTCGAAATATCCTGCGCGCACTGTTTGAAAGTGGTCGTCAGGACGAATTTCATATCGTAGCTATCAACGATCTGGGCGATGCGTCAATCAGTGCTCATTTGACCGAATATGACTCGGTGCATGGCCGTTTCATGTGGCCTGTGAGCACAGCCAATCAGCATCTTGTTGTCGGTGAACACCATATACCGATGCTGTGTGAAGCTGACCCACACGCCCTGCCCTGGCGCGACTATGAAGTGGATGTTGTACTTGAGTGTACCGGGCGTTTTACCGGGCGCGAACAGGCCGCCATACACTTGCAGCAAGGCGCCCGAAAAGTACTGGTCTCTGCTCCGGCAAAGGGTGCGGACGCGACAGTTGTTTATGGGGTTAATCAGGGTGTTCTGAAGCCTCAAGACTGTATTGTTTCCAACGCATCCTGTACGACCAATTGCCTTGCGCCGATGGCTCAAGTACTCAACGATGGCCTGGGAATCAATCAGGGGCTGATGACAACCATTCACGCCTATACCAATGATCAGCACCTGACCGATGTGTACCATACGGATCTTTACCGTGCGCGTGCAGCCGCGCTGTCCATGATTCCGACCAAGACCGGTGCAGCCAAGGCGGTGGGTCTTGTGTTGCCTGAGCTTGATGGGCGTTTGTCTGGCTTGGCTGTGCGGGTGCCGACAGCTAACGTGTCACTGGTAGATTTGACGTTCACGGCTTCTCGTGAAACTTCCGTTGATGAGGTCAATGGCTTAATGCAGCGAGCTGCCGATGCTCATATGCGTAACATTATTGAATATAATGCGACCCCTCTGGTATCGATCGACTTCAATCACCATAGTGCTTCCTGTATTTTCGACAGTCTGCAAACTCAAGTCATGGGCAACATGGTAAAAGTATTTGCCTGGTATGATAACGAATGGGCCTTCTCTAATAGAATGCTCGACACTGCAGCATGTATGGCCCGTCTTTAATGACTATGAGCGCGCATTGGTGATTGACATTTCCTCAATACAAAGAGAAAATGTGCGCTCAACGCATTGATTAAAAAGGCAGCTTGCTTTTTAACGGCGTATCCCCCTGCCCGGATGGTGAAATTGGTAGACACAAGGGATTTAAAATCCCTCGGCCTTTGGCTGTACCGGTTCGAGTCCGGTTCCGGGCACCAGTTCTTTCTCTCGCCTCGTTAGCGCCCTTTGCAACATCGATGCAATTCTATTTACACTTTATAGGCAGTATTACTGCCAGGCCAGATCTCTATGACTGATGCTTGTGATGTCTCTGCTTTTCTAATGAGCCTTGAGCTTGAGCAGTTGGATAGTATTAAGTTAAAACTTGAGCAAACGATTACACAGCAGCAAGAAAAAAAGCGTACCCGCTCTCGCCTCCCACCGACGTTCAACGACCTGGATGCCCTCGCGGCTGACACAGGACTTGATCTCAGCGGCCTGATTAAAGACATCAAACGTCGTACTTAAGACTGATGGCTATTGGCACCCGGCAGGTTCTGCCTCTATAATCGCGCAATCGCAGGAGAGTGACCTTTAATATCCATTGGTACGCCGAAGGCGCAAACTCCCATAAACGCTCAGGCCCATGTACTGCGATACCAACTGAATCACGTCGACTGGAGAGTGGTCGGATCATGCCGACCCACCGAAGGGGCAACGCAGCGATAGCTGCGCAAACTCTCAGGTAACCGGACAGGGGGAGAGACGAATCATCACCCATATGGGAGGTTTTTTCGTGCTCACTTCTATTTATATCATTGCGATCATAGCCGAAGGCATGTCCGGTGCATTGGCTGCAGGGCGCCGCAACATGGATATCTTTGGCGTTGGCGTTATTGCTTTCATTACCGCACTCGGTGGCGGCACCATCCGTGACATTCTTCTGGGAAACTTCCCTGTTTCCTGGACTCAACACCCTATCTATATCTATCTGACCATATCGGCAGGCCTACTGACGATTGTTATTGCCCGCTTCATGCATCACCTGCATAAGCTGTTCTTACTGCTTGATGCAATGGGGTTGATCGCCTTCACTATCATTGGCTGCAATGTTGCACTTGAGCTGGAGTACAACATGGCCGTCGTGGTCATGGCGGGCATGATTACCGGCATCTTTGGCGGCATCCTGCGCGACATACTATGTCAGCGCGTACCTGTCGTATTCAGGCATGAACTTTACGCCAGTGTTTCTCTTCTGGTTGCCCTGCTCTATCTCCAGTTGAATGCTTTGGGTATTCAGCAGGATATCAATCTGGTGGCATCTTTTGCGTTTGGTTTGAGCTTGCGCTTGGCGGCACTCTATTGGCACTGGTCGTTACCAACGTTCTGCTACGAACCGGATCGGTGGAAGTAATGCTGGTAGTGGGGCCTGGATCTACTCCAGCCCCCACCATGCTTCTCAATATGCATGTAACGGGCTGCGTTGAGCCAGCCTGGCGCACTGGTCAATAACATTGAAGGGCTGTTTGTCTGCAGCCTTGATTCAAGCACTGCTGTAGGTGTTCGTTACGTGTACTCGAGGCGGGTGTTACTTGCGGTGCGTGCGGGTTAAAAATAATATGCGGGAAGATACTTGATGAAATATGATGCTAGTCAAAAATACGCACAAACAATGCTTATCTGATAGCTTAAGAGATGTATAGGATTTTTCCCTGAAAGGGGCGGATATATCAGAAGGGTTTTATTTGCATATCAGCTGCCGGTCGGCAGCTTGGATCTTTTAAAAAATGGAGGCTGGAGTCGGAATCGAACCGGCGTACACGGAGTTGCAGTCCGCTGCATGACCACTCTGCCATCCAGCCCTCACAGGTATTGTTGAGATGGAGCGGGAAACGAGACTCGAACTCGCGACCCCGACCTTGGCAAGGTCGTGCTCTACCAACTGAGCTATTCCCGCGCCTCAACAATGGAGCGTATTATAGAGACCTCAGTTTCGGTGTCAACCATATTACGAAAGAAAATTTAAAAAAAATTGCTTAAAAATTAACCACTTACTTATATGTCATCGCTCAGGTGCGGCCAGGCTGCACGCAAGTAGACAACCATTGACCAGAGCGTCAGTGCAGCAGCACCGTACAATGCAGCGATGCCCACCCAAGAGAGCATTGAATACAGCGGAGCCCCGATCAGTACCAGAATTGAGACCATCTGTAGCGTGGTTTTGAGCTTACCGATCATGGATACGGCAACACTTGCCCGCTGTCCTAGCTCTGCCATCCATTCACGCAGGGCCGAGATAACTATTTCGCGACCAATAATAATAATGGCGGGAACCGTGATCAGCGGTGAAGCAAACACTTCCACCAATACAACCAGTGCTGCAGCAACCATCAATTTATCGGCCACCGGGTCCAGAAAGGCACCAAAGGGTGAGCTTTGATTTAGCCGTCTGGCCAGATATCCATCAAACCAGTCGGTAATGGCCGCAAGACCGAAAATGCCAGACGCAAGCCACGGAGCCCAATTGTAAGGCAGGTAGTACACAAATATGAAAACCGGTATCAAAACAATACGCAGCAGGGTCAAGAGGTTGGGTATTTTGATTGTGAGCAAGAGAGTATCCCGTTACATCGTAGTCAGCTTTCGGGGTGAAGCGCTGCATATATTTCCTGCGCAAGCGCTCGGCTTATACTAGAGACTTTGGTAATTTCTTCAATACTGGCGCGTTCGATCTCTTTCAGGCCGCCAAAATGGCGCAGCAGCTCGCGGCGACGTTTGGGGCCAACGCCCGGGATCCCTTCCAGTTGCGATTGGCGTCGAGCCTTTCCGCGTTTCGCGCGATGGCCAATAATCGCAAAACGGTGGGACTCGTCACGAATATGCTGCAGCAGGTGTAGCGCAGGCGAGTCAGACTGTAGTGTACTTTCTTCACCCGTTTCCCCTTTGATCAATACTTCAAAGCCAGCCTTGCGGGTTGGCCCCTTGGCGATACCGATCACCATCATGTCCGTAATCTGCAGGCTTTCCAGCACATCCATTGCCTGTGATACTTGGCCTTTGCCGCCATCAATGATCAGCAGGTCAGGTAGCACACCTTCTCCTTTTTTGACTTTAGTGTAACGTCGGGTCAGTGCCTGATGCATGGCGGCGTAATCATCACCGGGCGTGATTCCCTCAATATTGAAACGGCGATAATCTGCTTTTTTTGGACCCTCGCGGTCAAAAACCACACAGGATGCAACCGTCGCCTCGCCAGAGCTGTGGCTGATATCAAAACACTCCAACCGCTGAGGCAGGTAGTCCAGCGATAGTGCGTCCTGCAATGCCAGGAAACGATTGTGGACATTCTGTTTACTGGCCAGATGGCTGGTCAGCTGCTGCTCAGCATTGGTTTGTGCCAAGCGCTGCCACCCTGCTCGTTCCCCCCGCACACTATGCTGCAGGCTTACTTTGCGACCACGTCGCTGCTCTAGTGCCTGCTGTACACATTCCGCCCCATCCACAGGCAGAGCCGTGATGATCAGGGGGGGAATATCGCGCGGACCTGACAGGTAGAACTGGGCTATAAAGGCTGCCAGAATCTCTCCGGGCTCATCTTCAATTGATACCTTGGGATGGTAGGCTTTACTGCCAATAACACGCCCGCCCCGGACATACAGCGTGTGAATCGAAACCCCGCCGGGTTGTATCGCACAGCCAAAAATATCGGCATCGCCGGTCTGTCCGAAGACACACTGCTGTTCTTGCACTTGCTGCAGCGCACTGATTTGGTCCCTGAGCTGTGCAGCCCGCTCAAAATCAAGTGCAGCAGCTGCAACCTCCATATCCCGACCCAGTGCTTGCATGATGTCCTGGCTTCGCCCTTCCAGAAACAACATTGCATGACGTACATCCTGTTGATACTCATCCTCGGAGATAAGCCCGACGCAGGGAGCTGTGCAGCGTCGAATTTGATGCTGCAGGCACGGCCGTGAACGGTTACGGAAGAAGCTGTCATCACATTGACGGATCTGGAAGATTTTCTGCAGCAGGTTGAGGCTCTCACGCACAGCATGGGAGCTTGGGTAAGGACCGAAGTACCTCCCCTTCTGCTTGCCACCACCGCGTTTAAACTGGAGTGCAGGAAAGGCGTCGCGATCAGAGATGAAAATGTAGGGGTACGACTTATCATCACGCAGCAGAATATTGTAGGGCGGTCTCTGCTGCTTGATCAGATTCTGTTCCAGCAGCAGTGCTTCTGTTTCGCTGCCGGTCACTGTGACTTCAATGCGCTGAATACGTGCAACCAATGCCTGTGTTTTAGGGCTGAGCCCGGTCGAGCGAAAGTAACTGCTGACACGGTTGCGGAGATTCTTCGCCTTGCCGACATAGAGAATTTTATCCGCAGCGTCATACATCTGATAGATGCCGGGTCGGCGGGTCAAACCTTGCAGGAAGGACTTGCTATCGAATTCAGTCACGGACAATGACGCGCTTTTGATGATCAGCCAACGGCATTTAGTGTTTTGTTGGCGTCCATGTGCAAATGGGTGGCTGCAGTATGAATGCGCTCCAGTTGCTCACGGGTGGTGTCGAGGATACCGGCGCCGCGGGACAAGGACACTTCCAGGTACACACCAATCTCCGCGTAATAATAGAGGCGAGCATCAAATGAACGCGCGCGTCGGAGTTTGCTGAGTGATATTTGTGCGCCATTCACCAGAATGGTATTGATATCGTTATCAGAAAGAAGCGGGTGGCGTTCTTTCTCCCCGCGCGGGGCGACGGGATCAGGTCTGGAGCGGCTGTTAACGGTCATGGAGACTCCTTAAGCGCGGGATATTGTTGGTGCCGGAGATGCCTCAGGCACCTGCAAACTTACTTCTGCTGCGCTTTGGCGGCATCTTTGCTGATTTCGCGCTTCATGAAGCGGACACCAAAGAAAGTGATCACCAGCATGGATGCGACAATCATGATACTGGGCGCAAAAGACATCATGCTGTACTTGTCGATATCAAACATAAATATACCTCAGTTGTAATCATTCGAGTTGGGGCATGCAAAACGCAGCATTATCGGAGCTTTACCCCCCTTTCTCAAGCCTTTTTAATAGGCTGGAGGTGTCCAGGCGCCCACCATCTGCGGCCTGAATATCGGCATAGAACTGATCCACTAACGCGGTAACCGGCAGGCGGGCACCATTATTACGCGCCTCATTCAGAGCAATCTGTAGATCTTTACGCATCCAATCAACGGCAAAACCGAAGTCATACTCACCCTTCAGCATGCTTTGGTGACGGTTGATCATCTGCCATGAGCCAGCCGCCCCGTGTTGTATAACATCAAATACGGCTTCACCATCAAGTCCGGCCTGCTGAACAAAATGCACTGCTTCAGCCAAGCCCTGAACAAGTCCCGCTATTGCTATCTGGTTGACCATTTTGGCCAATTGACCGCTACCAACCGGACCCAGCAAGCGCTGCGAGCGGGCATAAGCCTCAAGTACAGGGGAGGCGCGAGAATAGTCGGCATCAGCGCCTCCGACCATAATACTGAGCACTCCTCCTTCAGCACCGGCCTGGCCACCGGAAACAGGCGCATCCAGAAAACCGACACCCTTGGCCTTGGCAAGCGCATCAAGCGTGCGTGCAGCGTCAGCGGATGCAGTGGTATGGTCGATCAGAAGGCTGCCCGACTTCATCCCTGCCAACGCACCTGAATCCCCTGTGGTCACTGACAGCAAGTCAGCATCGTTGCCGACACAGGTAAAAACAAAATCCGCATCATGCGCAGCGGCTGCAGGTGTCTCTGCCGTGGTACCGGCATACTCCTGAGCCCAGCGTTCGGCTTTAGCGGATGTCCTGTTATACACACAGACATGATGACCTGCTCGAGCCACATGCCCTGCCATGGGATACCCCATAACGCCCAAGCCGATGAAAGCAATCTTTGCCATGACCGTCTCCTGATTTATCGCGTTAGTTAATGCTCCGTTTCAGCATATACAGCCCTTGCCGCCGCTGCGGCGCGCCCGCCATGAATATCACCATCCAGTTCCAGCAATGTATTCTCCAGCGCATCCAGGCACAGCATGACATGTCGCTGAGTACAGCTGCTACCCATCAGGCCGATGCGCCAAACCTTTCCGGCCAGGACGCCCAGTCCCGCTCCTATTTCCAAGCCGTAACGCTCCAGCAGCGCATTGCGCAGACGCGGATCGTCTATACCCTCAGGGATCGTAACCGAGTTGAGCTGCGGCAGACGCACATCGGCAGCTACCGCCATCTGCAAGCCCATAGCCTCAAGCCCGTCACGCAGTGCGCGATGATGCAGAGCGTGACGCTGCCACGCCTGCTCAAGCCCTTCATCCTGCAACATGACCAGTGCTTCGTGCAGGCCGTACAGTGCATTGACCGGAGCCGTGTGATGGTACGCGCGTTTTGCACCGCCGCCCCAGTACCCCATAACCAGATTCTTGTCCAGGAACCAGCTGGGGACGCGAGTCTGTCGCTGGCTAATCTTTATCAGCGCACGCTCACTGAATGTCACTGGCGAAATTCCGGGCGGGGCTGACAAGCATTTCTGCGTCCCCGAATACAATGCATCAATGCCCCACTGATCGACATCCAGCTCGATACCACCCAGGGAGGTCACGGCATCAACGATGCTCAAGCACCCGTAGTCACGTGCCAGGCGGCAGAGTGCGCGTGCGTCCGAGCAAACACCGGTCGAGGTTTCGGCATGTACAAATGCCAGTGCCTTGATGTCATCGTGTTGCTGCATGATGTGACGCACCTTGTCGACACTGACCGCTGTACCCCAGGCATCTTCAACCATCAACGCAACGCCACCGAAGCGTTCGACGTTTTCCTTCATGCGTCCGCCGAACACGCCGTTCTGGCACACAATAATCTTGTCGCCTGGCTCTACGAGATTGACGAAGCAAGCCTCCATCCCTGCCGATCCAGGAGCCGATACCGGCAGAGTTAGCGGATTTTCCGTGCGCAAGGCGTACTGCAACAGGTGCTTGATCTCATCCATCATCCCGATAAAAGCAGGATCGAGGTGACCTATAGTTGGCCTGGCCATTGCGGAAAGAACACGCGGATGGACATCTGAAGGGCCGGGCCCCATTAAGGTTCTCAGTGGCGGATGGAAGGACTTGATCATGCTTATTCCTTTAAGAACAGTTTATTATGTTATTTATCTAATGCTTCAGGTGAGGCATCGGCTATGCGCTTGACGATGGCCATGACCATCTGCGCGGAGTGCTCAGCCGCAGTTTCCAAAAACTGCTCAAATGACAGGTTTGACTCTTTGCCTGCAATATCAGATAGCGCGCGAATCACGATAAAAGGTGTTTTGAACTGGTGGCAGGTTTGCGCAATAGCGGCGGCTTCCATCTCGACCGCCTGCATGGCAGGAAACAGGACCCGGGTGCGTGCAACGCGTTCCGGGCAGCTCATGAAGCTATCGCCAGTTGCAATCAACCCTCTGACGGTGTTGGTGTGTGGAAGCTGCGCAATGCACTCTTCGGCCATGCGAGCCAACAGCGGATCGGCAGTGAACGCGGGCGGCAATCCCGGCACCTGCCCCGGCTCATAACCAAACACGGTGACATCGACATCATGATGGCGGACCTCATCAGAGATGACGACATCACCGACATTCAATGCGCTATCAAAACCGCCGGCGGAGCCTGTGTTGATGACGCAGTCAGGCGTGAATGTCTGCAGCAGAAGCGTGGTGCCGATCGCTGCATTCACCTTACCGATACCCGACTTGAGCAGAATGATTTCAACACCATGCAAGGTGCCTAGATAGAATTCAAATCCAGACAGGTTTTGTGCCCGCAAGGCACCCAGGCTGTTTTTCAGCAGCTCGATTTCCTGATCCATCGCACCAATCACGGCTATGCGCGGTGGTCTGTCCAGGTCCTGAAGCTGCTCGGAAAAAGAGGATTTTTTGGTCATTGGATATGGGTATCGTTAGCGTGATTGAAGGCAAAAAACGCATGCTACCACGGTTCAATTAATTGGCAATTCATTCAGTGTGTGGAGTCGTTAACAGGGGTAATAAAGGCGTATTCGTATTAATAATACTACGCACGTATTATGTAATTTTAGTACAGATGGCAGTGTTTAAAAATTATTGACACTGCTTTACAACGCTATAGAATGAAAGACGCTTTAAAAAGTTAAGAAGATATTTACCGGCATCAGCACAGTTTTCGACTAGTCGAGCAACGCGTACTGATCCAATCAAGTAGATAGCATCACTTTTAGAGCATTTTATCTCGGACACCTGTCCGAAAATATTTGAATTATAGGAAAGATAGCATGCCTACTACTACCGGCACTGTAAAATGGTTCAACGAAACTAAAGGCTTCGGCTTCATCGAGCAGGAAAACGGCCCGGACGTTTTCGCTCACTTCAGTGCCATCACTGGTTCAGGCTTCAAAACTTTGGCTGAAGGCCAGAAAGTTGAGTTCACAGTAACTCAGGGCCAGAAAGGTCCTCAGGCTGAGAACATCGTTGCTCTGTAATATTTAACAGAGTCGAGCGAAAAAAAGCGATCCCAGGATCGCTTTTTTTGTGTCTGTTATTTAGGCGCAGCGCCTGACGGGCGTGGAGCACGGCGGCGAAACGGCTTTTTGGCTGCCGGCGCACGCTGACCATCCTGATGCTCCCGCTTAGGTGCAGCCTGATGCTTATGGTGCGGCTTGCGCTTATGAGCGCCCGATCTGGCCGATGCTTCCGGTAGCGGATGCGTAGGCTCAAAGCCTTCTATGAGGCGTCGTTCAATAGCCTGCCGAGTCATGCGCTCGATCGCGAACAGGAAGTCACTCTCATCAGCACATACCAATGAAACAGCCTGCCCCGTAGCACCTGCGCGACCGGTACGCCCGATCCGGTGGACATAATCCTCGGAAACATTCGGTAGCTCAAAGTTCACAACCTGAGGGAGCTGGTCGATATCAAGACCGCGTGCAGCAATATCCGTGGCTACCAGCGCTCGAATCTGCCCCGACTTGAAATCTGCAAGTGCACGAGTACGTGCGCCCTGGCTCTTGTTGCCATGAATGGCGGCAGCCTTAACGCCCGCCTCATCCAGGAAACGGGTCAGCTTGTTGGCACCGTGCTTGGTCTTGGTGAAGACCAGGACCTGCTGCCATTCGCCCTGCTCGATCAGCTTGAGCAGTAGCTTGGGCTTCTGGTTCTTATCAACCGGATAAACATACTGCGTCACCGTCGTGGCTGTGCTGTTGCCCGGTGTAACCGATACTTCGACGGGGTCGTTGATGATGCCTTTAGCAAGCGTACGAATCTGATCCGAGAATGTTGCTGAGAACATCAAGTTCTGTCGTTTCGCCGGCAGCACCTTGATAATCTTGCGGATATCGTTAATGAAGCCCATATCCAGCATGCGATCGGCTTCATCCAGCACCAAGGTCTCAAGGCTATCAAAACGGACCGCATTCTGCTGATACAGATCGAGCAAACGACCAGGCGTCGCTACTAGAACATCGACCCCGCCTCTGAGCTGCATCATCTGCGGGTTAATCTTGACGCCACCAAACACGACAGCAGACTTAAGCTTCATGTATTTGCTGTAAGTGGCTACACTCTCTGCAACCTGAGCAGCAAGCTCACGCGTCGGTGTCAGAATAAGTACTCGTACGCGATTACCCTTTACCGGGGTACCCTGGCTCAGCAGCTCTAGAATCGGCAACGTGAAACCGGCAGTTTTGCCTGTTCCGGTTTGCGCGGCAGCCATAACATCGCGGCCAGCCAGAACGGCGGGTATTGCTTGCTGCTGAATGGGTGAAGGGGTGCTGTACTGTTGCTCGGCAACAGCTTTAAGCAATGGAGCGGACAGCCCCAGTGAGGCAAAACTCATGCAGTTTTCTCTTGGTTATAAAAGACGGCCCGGATGATATGGGCGGGTGTACAATGAAACGACCTTCAGAACAGGGGCCGTTATGATGCCAAGCTTACAGGAGCAGGGCTTCGTTCGCCATGACTATTGGTTGGGCACTGTTTTTATCGGTGCGCTTGCCTGACAAATCCTCACTACAGGCGTTGCCACTGCAGCTGGCAGACGGGTGAACTCTTCGTGCGCTTCTGCTAATGTCAGCGCATTATTAAATCCCATAGGACGGTACGCCAGGCTGAGCAATCGGCACGAGCACCTTTCTTAGGGGTAGATCGACACTCAAGACATACCGATACGTACCGGAAAAGCAGGAGAACAACATGAACGTCGAGGTGTGTATAAAACAGCCCTTGTTGAAAATTCACAGTCCGCTCAGGGTATGAGCCAGACTAGCGCATCCTACGCAAGCATCTGTAGCGGTCAGCCTTCCATTACTCGATCCAAGGTGGCAGCTCCCCGCCCTAACGGACGAGGGTTTATGCTAAAGGAAACACCTGAGTTTGATTACGACTGCTCGGTTATGACTTGGTTTCGGCCATTTTCTTTGGCGCGATAAAGCGCATCATCAACCCGTTTCAACAAGTCACCCTTATGATCCCCCGGACGCAAGGTAGCCACACCAAAACTGCAGGTACGCTGACCTATGACCGGAAACCTAATCTGCTCAATCCGATGACGCAGGTTTTCAGCCAACTTGTGTGCTCCTGAAAGATCAGTATTAGGGCACAAAATCATAAACTCTTCACCGCCCCAGCGCCCCGGAAAATCAGTAATGCGTGTGTTCTCTTGCATTAAGTCAGCCAACTGCCGAAGGACCTGATCACCCACTGCGTGACCACAGCTATCATTAACCTGCTTGAAGAAGTCTACATCCAGCATCATCAATGAAAAGGCCTTACCATAGCGCTCATATAGATGTATTTGATGCATTAGCAGGGATTCTATCCTGGCACGATTGAGCAAACCCGTCAGACCATCCGTTGTCGATAAGCGCTCCAGCTTCTCATTCTTGCGCTCAAGTTCTTCACGATGCTGCACCTGCTGAGTGATATCCAGCACCATGCCGATATAACGAGTTTCCCCGTCAGGTACACTTTCGTAACGTCTTGCCGCACAGCGAAACCAGCGAACATCAACGTCTCGGTCAATGATACGCGCTTCGTAATGCCAGTCCGGCATCTGCTGAGCGGTCATTGCTTTCCAACTTCTCAGTACGGGCTTAAAGTCATCTGGGTGTAAAATGCTGGCCCAACCCCGGCTGTTGAGCTCGGCCAGCGAGCTACCAACCGTATCCATGAAATATCGGTTGGCGTAAATAGTGGAACCTTCCGAATCGGCTTCAAAAATGCCAATAGGGGAGAAATCCGCCAGTGCACGGAAGCGCTCTTCACTGGCCCTCAAGGCATCTTCCGACTGCTTACGCTCAGTAATATCGGCCAGATTTAATACCAGACTTTCTATTTGACCGCCAGGGACAGATACCGGGTTACCGGTAATACGACAATAACGGCTTCCCATGCCAGCAAAATCAATCCAGTCCTCCAATACAAAAGCAATGCCCTTTAGCGCCGCATCCAACCGGGGCCTAAGCAGCTGTTGAATACGGCTGTCATCATAAAGCTGCCATATCGACTGGTTTTCAACATCCGATCGACTGCAGCTGTGGTAGCTAAGGTACTGTCTGTTCACTTGGCGATGTTTGAAGTCCCGATCCAACATTACCATCAGCTCTGAAGATGCATCGACAATCTCACCGTATCGCAGCAGGCGCTTTTCATTTTCCTTTTTCTCGGTGATGTCCGTAATGATGGCGAAGTAACAGGCTGTGCGCCCACCAACATCATTCACGGGGGTAATCATGGCCTGCTCAACACATTGCTGGCCATCACTCATGCGATTAATAAATTCACCTTCCCAAACACGCCCTTGCTCCAGATGGCTCCACAAATCCAGGTAAGTACTCTCGGGTGTCTGAGCAGAGGAAAAAATACTCGCTTGCTCACCCAAAACCTGGTTACGGTCATATCCCGAACGCGACCAATAAGTCCTGTTCATATAAAGAATGCGGCATTCAAGATCAGTTATCGCAATGGCCGACGGCATCTGCTCAATCGCTTGGTACAAATGAGCCAGATCGTTAGCTGCCTTGCGCTCCCGCACCAAGCTGTCATGCCAGCGTTTAAGAAAAAACAGCGTCACCAGCATTAACGAGCCTAGGCTCAGCAAAGAGATGAGCAACCGTTTCTGCCAGCCAGCAAGCGCCTCACTACGATTGATAACAGCAAGCGCCCTAACAGGCTGTTGACCCAATTGGCGAATGGCGTATAGATGCTCGTCAGCTAAAACCAGGCGAGTGCCGAAGGCAGAAAATTCGTTCAACGTCAGATGGCGCTGCAGTTCCACCAGCAACTCCTCCATCTTCTGTTGATCATGATCACCTGCAACCAACATCAACTTGTTCTGGCTATCCAGCAACATCAGGTGCTGATTACCGTAAGCCTCATCACTTTCAAGTTCAGCCTCGATTTGCTCCGGCGCAATGGTGGCCAGCAGAGAGCCAATAACACGACTGTCAGGGCCATATACCAGTCGGGCTAGCCCCAGTTGTCCATTATCAATACCCATGGCCATGTGGCTGCCTACCGCTATTGATGAGCGCACCCACTTGGGTGAAGATTGACGGACACCTTCTGCACGCCCGACACTCACCAGCCCTTCTCCCGACTGGTTGTATAACACTAGGCTGTCCAACGACGGTGACGTCATCATCGAGCGTATAAACAGGGGTCTTAGACCCGGCTGTTGCTCTAGCAACTGTGGGTCGGACTCAAGAATTTGGCTGACATCATGCATAACGTGATCCGTTGACATGAGGGCGATATCAAGAGCACTGGCATAGGCGCGCAACTGGGTTTGCAGCCGTTCACCTGCACTTTCAAGACTGTACTTGTAATCCTGATAAAGCCCCCAGGCCAGCATACCCGACATGATAAACAGCAACGCCAACGCGCCAGCAATCATTGGATGCCATAGCGCTCGGCGCTCGCTGCCTGCTTTCTGTGATACTTGAAGGGGAGGGACACGCATGTTCATTCTCCCAGTGCAGCGGCTGCTCTAGTCACCAAGCTCGGGTCTACCCCCATCTGGCGAACCATGGCAGGCTCTTCCTGGCGGGCAACCTTACGCCAGCGCATCAGCGTATCAGCACTGGGAGAGGTTACTTTGATCCCCTGCTCAATGAGGGCACTCCGCGCTGAAAGTTGCGCCTTGATGGCCGCATAACGCTGTGCATCAACAATTTGGTCCCAGGAGTTACGCACCTGCTGTTGCAGTGGTGCCGGCAAGTTAGCCCAGAAACGAGCATTGATCATCGGCACATATTGAGCAAAGTATTCCATATCCTCAAAACTGGTGCTAACGCCATTACGCCACAGTTTGGCACTGCGAATAGTCTCATGCGTTGTCAAAACGCCCGTAATTTGATTTCGGGAAAGTGCATCGGATAGGTCCGGCCAAGCCACCACAACCGGATCGGCTCCAAAAGCCTGTAACCGCTTCCTGTTAGCGATGCCACCTGGAATACGGATTTTAGCGCCAGCAAGATCTTCATGAGCCTGAATATCAGCATTTGTAAAATATAGATGTGCATGCCCCAAATCTAACCAACGGCCGGGCACGGCAACACCCAAACCCCTCGCGATGCGTTGGCTGACCAAAGCGCCGATTTCACCATCACGAACGTGGTAATTTTCCTCGGCTGTACGACCGTAAAACAGGGGCAACATGTACAGCCCGACATCAGGTACATAACGGTCCAGCTGCCACATACCGGGTACGGCCATTTCGACTTTGCCACTTGAAAGTGCGGCTATCACATCGCGATCCCGAAACAGCTGCGCACTGTGATAAAACTCCACATCAATACGCCCTTCAGTCACCCGCTCCAGTTCAAGGGCGAAATGCTCAATCGCCTGAGTCTGGACATGGGCTCGGGTATTCTCAGTGGATATACGCAAGCGGTACTCAGCCTGCCCCATTGCTCCAGCTGGGATCCCAACCAGAAGAGCCGCACTCAATGTAACCTTGATCAGCGCGGCACGAATTCCTGTTCTCACTTGCATTGTCCGGCCATCTCCTTCTGCAAGCCTGTGTAAAATCGTTGGCTCAATGCATCTGTACTGATTACGCATAGTGTCGCACACGGGTAACATTAATTCATTGACCTAGCAGAAACATGAACGCAGTAGACATGGAAGAAGGTCCATAAGCAGCTAGGGACTACATCGAGCCTCATCGAGCTTAAAGATCTGAGCTCCAGTCAGACCGCCAGCCGTGCTGCCATATCTGCAATCACGCCATGTTGGATTTGCCTCAGCAGACGCAACTCACCGTCTTTGCTCACCCCTGTCGGATACGGGGTTGTCTGCAGTTCTCCGTAGATCAGAGGTAGCTGCTGCGCAACTGTCTTAACCATACGATTGACCGTTTGCGCCTGTAAACGCGGGGGAACCTTGAGAATACGGCCCAGCTCTGCGAGGTAGGCAGGACTCACCTCGCCTAGTGTCCTCACTGAGCTAATTTTCCACTCCAGTCTCGCATTCAACCAACCATTGTCAGGTTCATATACCGCCGTACTGAGCAAATCATAATGTGGTGTCAGAACCACTCCTTCCGGCGACATATAGAATGACAGGTTCTTGAGGTGGTTATCCGTATTACCAATCAACAGGCAGAACACAAACCAATCGAACAACACTTTTCGCGTCGCCGCCTTGGCTCGGCACTGATCAACTATGGCCGTCAACGTGTCAGGCAGGCATTGGGTGTACTTGAATGCCCTGTCCAGCGACAACAGCTGACAGGTGTCAATGACATGCAGTCGCTGCATTCCGTTACCCTTCAGTGAACGGTCGAAACGCTCTACCAGGTAAGCTGGCTCCGGTACGTGAATCACATATACTTCGGGCACGACCAGCCCGACCGCACGCGCCAGCTTCATCATCACAAACTCATTGATGGCACTATGGGGATACTGATCGGGCTTGCTATGGTTAGGTTTCAGAATATGGGTAGACGGTTCAGCGGCATTAGGCTCAAACAGCTCTCCGTTGTCGAAAATGATAGGTAGTTTGTGCTGAGCGCCAGCCAGTGACATTCGCTTACTTCCGCCCTGAGACAACGGTACATCAGGAAGGGCTTTAATTCGAGCCGAGAGCTCCGCAAATGACAATGGGTGTCGTCCTCCCTGGCCCGGGGTCTCACCAGGGCCCAACAGGGTCAGCGCACCTGCAGACTCTGCCCCGAAATGTGCCAGCAGCCCAAAGGCATCGGCCTCATCAATATCGGCATCAGCCGCCAGCAGTGTCCGTGCCCCTTCTTCAGGAAGCAGGTTATCGAAGAACCACTGGATGGGTCGCTTACTCGATCCATCCTCGATGATAACTGCCGAGCGAGGCAGCGTCGGACACAGGTCGAACATCTTCCACGCAGAGTCGTATTCAAAGGACCATAAGTTATTATGCTCCCTCAGTGTCCCCACCTTGGTTTGGTTCGACCACACCACTAACGTTCGATCTGAGACAGCCATTTTTCGCGCCTGTGATTGGGAATAGCAGTATCTTGAGATAGCAGCTGCTGCTTGAGTACGTCGGCAGCATCACCGGGTAAATCAACGGTAACTTCAATCCCCAGCTCTTCCAGTAGCACCAGCAACAGCCCTGTCTGGATCGTAGGTTTGCCCTTTTCGACATCCACTACATATTTGTGACTGCAGCCTGCCATAGCGCCCAGATCGTCTTGGCGGAGCCCCTGAGTTTTTCGTGTGAGTCGAACCAGCGTCCCGATATCTTCCACGCTCTCGATGTGAACCTTCATATAGCCACCAAAATAACCGTTCGGTTATATAATATCGAAAAACCTGATGTTTTCAACAAAGTATAACCGAACGGTTAAATATGAACGTTGTAAACGCTCAGAGCGGCTATTAATAACCGATCGGTTATTTTAATACCAGGCAAGTGGGGTAAATAAGTGGTTGCAAGGTCCCCATCGTGCGCACAGCAGACATTCCAAGTTCTCAAAAGTGTGTGCCACAACACAGATGAAGGGGGTCAAGGCTCTATGCTCCCCTATTCCATCATCACCCTGAAACCACAAGACCAAACTCTGCAGTCTCACCATCCTGTTCATTTTCGTCAAACATTCGGCAGGCTCGCCGCTCCTCTTTCAGTGTTGCCAGAGCGGAGAAAAAGCAGCCTTCGCACAAGTGCACCTCATATCGTTCGCCATCATGACGAGATCCATATCCCCATTCAGCTCGAAGCTCGCCAAATTGAGGGGGTCGTTCCCCTCCGCCAGATGTACTGACACCGCATACATCGCAGCGCATGTCTTCGACAGCATCGACAACCTTTTGCGTCATGATTTTCATGGATGCTTCCTCTATGTATCGACTCTGTACCAGCATCAGATTACCAAGAAGGCATGATCATCGTCGCTGATTCAGGCTAGTAGCTCTATCGGCTCAACAGGTCTAAAAATCCCGGTCTTGGTCATCTCTCGCAGAAGATCAAACCGCTCCAGTGCTGCTATGGGGTCCACCTGCTCCAGCTGCTCAAAATTCAACTGCGCAAAGTCGTTTTTATCGACCTGTACTGACAGCAGATACTCATCATTAATATGCCCTGTGCCCTCATCCAGTCGTTGGGAATAGCCTGACACGACGACCCGCTCGACACCCGGAATCAGCGCCAGCACAACACCAGTCAAACGCAATACAACGCCGTGGATATGCTGGGCGTACTCCTCGCGCAACTGACGTCCTGACTTCTGTTTGATCAACAACCGACGATTACGAGCACCATAACGAGCCATGCGTGCCGGGATGTCCTCAATTTCGGGCAGGTCAACATCCAGGTAGACCGCTCGCGTGTTCAGATCGATATCAAAATCCACCACCGTTTCCCGGGGCCAGTCCAACTCGTTCAATTCCGCTGTGAGGATCTCTACGATTAACGACTGATCCTTGTCAAGCTGATCGTGGAAGGCGTCGGCCTGTTGCTCCTCCTGTTGCTGATGCGCGGCCCACGCATAATTCCATTCGGCCACTTGTTGCTCATACTGTTGGTGCTGTTGTTCGTAGGTTTTATCAATCTGAAGACAGGCGTTCTTCCACAGTTCAAGATCAAACTGCCACTGGGTGTGGGCCTGCTCATGGGCCTGAAGCAAACGTTGCTGGCGCCCCGGAATGAAACGGTCCCAGAGGCGCAGTTTCAGTTCGGGTTTGACCGGACGTGTCGGGCGGCGCTCACGCTCAGGTTTAATTGGGGCAGGCTCGGTGAAAGGTTCAGGCTCATAGTCCGGAATAGCACTATCCGGCGGTACGATGTCGTGATGGATATTCAGCAACAGGTCCATATCGCCATTGATCGAATCCATCTCGGATTCCAGCCAGCTTGCCATTCGGTCAGCATATTCAGACCAAACCTGTTGGCACTGTACAGGGGGCAGAGGTTGTCCGCTCTGGCCAACCAGACTGACTTGGCCTTTCTCGTCCAGCTGTGGCCGGAATGATGCCAGCGCATCAGATTCCAGGCGGGATTGAGCGTTCTGACGCTGCTGCGTGCGCGCCGCTCGACGCTGATGACTGGGCGAACCTGATAGGCGAGTGCGGTACGACATGCCTGTTCCAGGCACTCCCACGTTCCCCCAGAGCCCATTCTTGCCCAGCGTTACGGATGCACCGCGCACTCCCGCCGATACACTGATGCCACGCTTGCCCAAGTTCAGCCGTATACCTGGCGCCAGACGGATGGTGTTACGAAATCGAAAAGCCATAGGTGTGTATAAAACAGTCCTTGTTTAAACAGTGATTTGCTAAACGGTTGCCAAGGCGCACCGAAGCGCATGCACTGCACAACCTACCCTATTCCACGTCAGAACCAAACTTTCCCTTGGCATGAGCCGAGTTGCTGGCTTTCACCTACCGACATGTCCGCTGCTTGCAGCTTATAAAGCGCTATGTGTACAATAAAAACTGTATATATATCCAGTATAATAAAGAGATTATCATGAGTATATCCATCATTGGAATGCCAGGATCCGCTGAGAACTTAGCGAGTACCCAATTGCGGATCCCTTTGTATCTCGAACGTGTTTCAGCTGGATTCCCGTCACCAGCTCAGGACTATATCGAGGACACGCTCGACCTCAACGCTCTGTGTATCCAGCACCCCTCGGCAACATTTTTTGTCCGCGTCGAGGGTGAATCCATGACTGAGACCGGCATTTACCCTGGCGATATTCTGGTGGTCGACCGCTCGGTACGCGCCTCTCATGGAGATGTTGTCATTGCCTGTCTCGATGGTGAGATGACTGTGAAAGAGCTGGCCCTCCGGCCACGGGTCAAGCTCCTGCCTCGTAACCCGCTGTTCCAGCCTATTGAAATTGCTGATGGATCCGAACTGAATATTTTCGGCGTAGTCACCAGCATTGTTCGTCACCTACACAAAGCCGGTAGCTGACGTGGCCAAGAGCACTTTTGCACTAGTCGACTGCAACAACTTCTACGCCAGTTGTGAAAAATTGTTCCGACCTGACCTAAAAAACGCGCCGGTCGTGGTGCTCTCCAACAACGATGGCTGTGTGGTCGCCCGATCGCGAGAGGCGAAAGCGCTGGGCATCAAAATGGGGGTACCTCTGTTTCAGATACAGCATCTGATTAAACGCCATGGCGTTGTGGCATTTTCCAGTAACTATGCGCTCTATGCGGACATGTCAGCCCGGGTTATGAGCATCCTGGAGGAACTATCGCCCCGTGTGGAGGTGTACTCCATCGACGAGGCCTTTTTGGACCTGAGTGGGGTTAAGCATGCCATGTCGCTGGAGGCTTTCGGGGTTGAGGTACGTTCTAAGATTCAGCAGTGGACAGGGATAACCGTGTGCGTCGGTATCGCTCCGACCAAAACACTCTCTAAACTGGCGAACCATGCCGCCAAACGATATCCAGCCACCGGAGGTGTGGTTGATCTGACAAGCCCGGAACGCCAGCGAAAATTGATGTCTCTGTTACCTGTTGATGATGTGTGGGGCATCGGGCGACGCTTGTGCAAACGTCTCCAGGCCGATGGAATTGAATCCGTGTTAGATCTTGCCAATGCCGATCCCAAACGGATGCGCCGCCATTACTCGGTGGTTGTGGAACGTACCGTGAGAGAGCTCAACGGCGAGTCCTGCTTGGATTTGGAAGATATGACACCGACCAAAAAACAGATCGTCTGCAGCCGTAGTTTCGGTCAACGCATCACGACCTACCAAGCGATGCGGGAGGCCGTTTGCCAATATACTTCCCGTGCTGCCGAAAAGCTGCGTGGCGAGCAGCGCTGCGCCAAGCAGATCACCCTGTTCATGCGTACCAACCGGTTTAACCCAGAGGAGCCACAGTATATGCCTTCTCTAACAGCAGAATTGCCTACACCCACCGATGACACCCGCGACTTAGTTGCCGTGGCCATGCGACTGCTGAAATCCAGCTGGCGAGACGGCTACCGATACATGAAGGCCGGCGTGATGCTCTCGGACTTCTATGAATCCGGCGTCTACCAACCCAGTCTGTTCGATGAGGTGGCTACCCGACCCAATGCCAAAGCGCTGATGTCGGTGTTGGACACCATCAACCACAGTGGCAAGGGGCAAATATTCTTAGCTAGCCAGGGCTCTCAAAGGCACTGGGCCATGAGGCGTGGGCACCTTTCGCCCGCCTATACTACTAGATGGGGAGAGTTACCTCTGGTACGGTAATATAACCGTGTTAATACTAACAACCTCTAGTAAAGCCTCACAAGCTGACTTCATACAGCGCAATATCTGTCGGCCACTCGCCACCGTGCGATAGTTTGACCCCATTCCAACTGTCCAGCATCTGTTTTACTTGTTCCATGATTGGCAGACTGAAATCGAAGCGTTTCAAACCGTATGCATCCGCTGTACATTTCCAGTATCCCATCCCCTGGTCAAAGGCCAGCTTCAGCTGAGTACTCGATTCAAGTTCAAGCGTAAGAACACGGCGATGGCTTACCTCTGCCAGAGAATCCCGTGCATTGATCACTGGACGGGTACCCATAAGTGCTGAGACCCACTCCTCCAACACCTCCTCCATATCCTGCAGATTATTCCAGTTATCCCACAGCTTATCGCCCGTATGCCCAAGAGGCGCTGCAACTGTTTCGACTGTGACCGATTTGACGCCATCACTTGGGATTACACGCATAAAACCAGCCAACAACATCACCGTCCAGGGTGAACGCAGATAACGGTCTTCATACCGGATCGCGACAACCTTCTCACCCTGAAGCTTGGCCATAAAACCAGGTGCTTTATCAGTCAAAAGCGCCCTGAAGCGGTCATGTAGGTTAACAATCGGACCGTTCAGCTCTTTGGTGACCTCAAGCACGGTAGCAGTAGCATAAGTGCCCAGCCACTCGTCAGTGTTGATCGGATCAAGCTCCCACTCAGACAGTCTCTCGGAGGTCACCCAAATGCTGGCATCCTGGGCTTGCAGCCAATCTGTACCGGGAATGACAGATAGTTCAGAGTCGGAGAGCAAAGTAACAATACCCTCCTCTTTATCCACGATCTGAACTGGCGCGTGAACACCACTAACACTCTGTCCCGCATTCAGCTGTGCAACCCTGATACCAAACCGAGACAACAGCGCCAACTCCTCCTTAATGACAGACGGTAAGCTCTGCGTTTCCAGAACCACACTGACATCACGGTCATCGATCACCTTCAATGCAATCAGCTGCTTACGGAATTCAGGTGCTCCCAAGTCCCACAGGTTGCAATCACCTCCGAGGCGAATCCGAATCTCCTTGGCTGATTTGTTGATCCAGTGACGGATAAATCGACCGGGCTCATAAGGCCAATATGTGGCGCCGTCGACCGTATTGAAGGGTGCTGGCAGCTGCAGGTGTTCAGCGAAGCGGCTTTCCTGAATCCACTCAAGCGCCAGCCGCCGGTTCAGCTGCTCGAATTCAACTCGGCTGTCCTTGCTGGCCAGGCATGAAGAACAGGCCGTCTGACAATTTGCAGAGCATTCCAATTTCTTGAGCGCTGCACTCAACAGCTTTGTCATTTCCTGCAAGGCAGTCAGCACAAAGCCCGCGCCACCGGCCACGTTATCGTAGACCTGTACAATGTATCGTTTTTCGCCTGTTTCAATGTCACGATCAGGACGAACACCAAAGCCCATTTCGCTACTGGCAATGCCCAGCTGATCAGAGACAGCGTCACGCAGGGCAACCGCGAGCGTTGTCGCTATCACACGGCCTGTTTCATCCTCCGGAATCCATCCGCCCGTTAACGGGTTGCGGAAAGTCCATTCGACGACATGTGTTCTTGCCTGATAGCCGAGATGAAGGTTGGGCATAACCCTCTCGCCTGAACACTCGGGTTGGCTCTTGCTCCCCGTGGCGCCACCAATTGGACGGTGATTCTTGTCCGGTTCCATTCCTTTTGGAAGATTGCCATTGGGGGTCATTGAATCAGCGCGGCCACAGCTCATACATACCGCGAACCCATTGCCGTTCTCTCCACCGGAGCGAACCACTATCTGTCCGTTTTCACCAAAGCGAACAAAGCCACATGCAGGATCCGGCAGTGCTACAGTCGCCCCTTTGACATGCACAAGGGGCCTCTCGACAGGCATGAATTTCTGCGAAGAGACGTCATTAGTTGTCGGCTCGTAGAAATCCGTAACAAATCCCAGAGGGCGAAGCACCTTCTTAACCTGGAGATCAGGAATCTTCGCATCACACTGCGGACAATGGAGATCGTCACCATGCGAGTAGGCATACTCCTGATAGCTTGGTGTACCACAGCTCACACACTGCCAGGAAAGGTCAAACTTCTGGCTACCGCCGCTTGCTCCTTCCTGATAAGACTGCATTTTGATACCCGCCGAACGGTATACACGCCCATCAATGACAATCTGTGCGCCGGGCGCATATTCCCTTACCGCGATATCCAGCCCCCTTGAAGGCTGCTCCTTGTAGGTAAATATGTTGTCCTCTCGTCCGGATTTCTGGGAGTCAGCTGTACTTTTCTTGTTCTTGAAGTCCTCAATATTGTAGGTATTGAGGGCAACAACATTGGTCGGAAAACCATATCCCGGCAGGAACGCTCGTGCAGCCAACTCTTTCAGCAAGTACTCCCCTTCATGACGGACCTTCTCCAGCTCCAGTGCTTTCTTATAGCTCGGGTCTGTTGCCGCATTCAGGCGCAGGTTGATCTGCCGGTATTCCTCTTGCCAGCCCTCAGCCAGCTTATCAATAGCCTCAGCGCAATTAGTCGCCAAAGTATCAATGCCGGCAAGCTCCAAGGCGGTTCGTTTGACGATTCGCTTTGCCCCCTCCTCCAACGCCTTGGCCTCACTGCCCAACCAATCGATGAAGCGGTCAACAACACCCTCATGGGCATGGAAAAACCACTGTACCGTCAGTCGGGTACGGTCGCCCTCTGATGCAGTCTGTGCTTTCAAAAATTGTGACAGCAGGTAGGAGTTAACATGCCTCTGTACCAAGGGTTCAGCATTAAGCGTGATTACAGGGGCCGGAATCGCAGTACTGAATGCCCACTTGGGGTTGTTGAACACGCGCGTGTTGTGCGGATCAGATTTGCACAGGGTGTAAGCGATAGCTCGGGCCTCACTGCGGCGACCCGCGCGGCCTGCGCGCTGCAGATAGTTGGCAGGATGCGGTGGGACGTTGTTCATCACCACGGCGGAGATACCGCCAATATCCACCCCCATTTCCATGGTTGTAGAGCAGTTCAGGACGTTGATCTTCCCTTTCTTAAAGAGCTCTTCATATCCTTCCAGGCGTTTTGAGGACTGCTGAGCAGAGTGTTCTGCTGTTCGATAGTAGAAGCCTCCCTCGACTGTGCGATCAGAGATATCACTCCACAGGCTGACCTGGCGCAGCTGCTGAACAACGTCGTTGTTAGCCACCTTGCCTCGAATAGCCAACAAGGCACCTTCATCCTCACCCTGAGGAGCCAACGCAGTAAAATCTGGTACTGTAATCGACTTGCATTCCAGCTGGACGCGCTCAGCTTTTCTCGGGATATAAGGGGTTAAACCTCTAAAGGTTGTGTCCAGCAAGCGATAACTAATCGGACACACCCAAGCCTTCTGAGGCAAAGTAAAGGTGATGGCTTGGCGCGCAAGCGTGTAGCCACTGCCGCTTGGACTTTGCAGGATCTGCAAGCGTGTAAGCTCCTGCCATGCGGACTTGAGCCATTCATTGATCTTGTCTCGATCGGTAGCGGAATGCGAATCCAGCACAACACCATGAATCAGCAATTTCACTAGACGTGACGGTTGTCTTCCAGGCTTAAACTGAGGCCATGCTTTAGAGCGTGAGGTGTCCTGGTAATCAATGTTAGGCGCTACCAACTCTTTGGGCGCAAACTTGGCTCCCAACCAATGACGTTCATTTTCGTTCATGACAATGAACGTGTTTTCACGTACATGAAAATCAAGCGCCACCTTCAGGAAGTCTTTCCAATCCTGCAGGCTCAAAGCCTCCCTTTCCTGATCATTACCCACTTTGGGGGCCAGCGTTTCAGCCCAAAAACGAGGGACTGACTGAACATTCTCCAGCCCCAGATAACCCACCTGAACCAGTGCCAGTGTTTCGGTACTGTTCTGGTTTTTTGGACGGCGAGCAAACTCACGCAGCAACAGCAAGCTTGCCAGAGTCATGCTGTTGTCATGGCCACCAAAGAACTCTGGGTTCGCGTAGCGGTTGTAATCAAGAATTGAATGTTTGATATCGTTGGCGGCAGCAAGATCTGAAGCCAATTCCTGCCAGCCAAGCTTCGCTTGCTGCGAAGCACTTGCGGGGTCCTGCTTCAGCTTTGCCTGATCGCGCCGCTGCTGAGCAAAGTCCGACATACCCATCTGTTCAAGCTGTTCGGCTTCCTGAAGCAATTCTTCCACCGATTTATCCGGTAGTGCGGGAGCATTCAAATTCTCGAGCGCTTGCCGGTTACGAAGAATCGAGAATACAAGCCCCCTAAGCCGAGATCGCTCCGCTTCCTGCTGCATGCGCACGGCCATGCGTGCCGTACCCTGACGGCTGTCCGTGAAAGTGATCAACTTGCGACCACGGCCCGGAAGGCTCTCAGGATTGATGTCTTTGCCTTCAGGATCGGGACAGAACTCCAATACAGTCGGCACAGCATTGCTGACGTAGAACGGAGCCCCAAGGTAACACTTGCGCAGGAATCCTGCAGGTGCATGACCAGACTCGCCACACTGACTACACTCTGAACCTTTGTCCGTCGCCAGATGAACGTTAATCACTGAGGGTGTACTCAGCGCACCCAGCTCAGCTGTTTCCTTGTTAAAAGGAACGATCTCGTACTTCTGATCCACCTCGGTCGAAGCCAAAACCACAGACTGCTTGCCTGAATATTGACTGTCTTCGACTTCTGGTACGGACTCATCATTGACGTCATCCAAAAGCGAGAATTCATCGCCGGAATAGGGACTGGCCTGACGCAGCGTGCCATTCGCATCCTCAGCGACCAAATGCGGCGTTTTACAGTCACCGCAGAATGCCAACTCATAGACTGGAGCACTGCATTCACAGCGGGCGCGCTGAGTGACATAGACATTACCGAATGGCCATTTTTTGAGATGCTCTGATTTGGCACTGCAACCAGGGTCGATGCAGCTCCAGAGGCCATGCAGCATACGCTGGTGGAGGTGACCACGCAGTTTCAGGAAAGGCGGCTCGTCCTTTGATGGCTGGGTGTCACTCATCAAGTCGATCCACTGCAACAGCTCCTGCTGCTGTGCTTCCTTCTGCTTGCTTACCAGCGTCGTAGCCACTGCACCGATAAGCTCATTGAGATCCAGAGGCTTTTCACTGCCCACCAGCGTCTGCCGCACTCGATAAGCCAGCGGGTGATTGCACAGGGCAGTATAGCGGTCTCTCGAAACGGTGTTACCTGGGTCAATGGCACGCATTTCATCGAGTGTGCGCATGGGGTCCGGATCGTGCTCAACTGAGGGTACCTGCCGTGAACCACTGATCACCACGACCTGATCGTCAGGCACACCCGCCAGCGATGCCAGATAGGACTGTAGTTTTTGTGTCGCCCCTTCCCCGGCAATAGTTGCCGATGTAGCCACAAAACGAATTTCATGTGCCTGCTTGCCGAAGGCTTCCACCACACGACGCAGCAGCAGCGACAACTCAGCAGCCTGAGAGCCTACATAGGTGTGCGCTTCATCCAGCACAATCCAGCGCAAAGACTGCTGCTCTCGTGAAATGCGCAGAATCGGATCGTCCACCTGACGGACCAGCATGTATTCCAGCATGGTTGCGTTGGTCATCAGGATCGGTGCGGGCTCCTTGCGCAGCCGCTCACGTGACAGTATCTCGTTGGGCCGTTCGCGCTGTGTCTTGCGAACAGAGCTCTCATTTTCTTCGGTATTGCCGTTATACAAGCAGAAGCGGATGTTGTCGTTGAATGGCGAGGTCCATGCATCCAGACGCTCGCGCTGAGAGTTGATCAATGCGTTCAGCGGGTACAAAAAGAGTGCTCGTACACCCACCAGTGCGCTTTTGCTTTGTTCATGCTCATTGACCAGATCCTGCAGGATCGGAATCATGAAGCACTCAGTCTTGCCCGAGCCTGTGCCGGTGGTAATGACCGCAGACTTGGGCTTATCGGCCAGCAAGGTGTTCCAGCTTTCCAGCTGATGCTTATAGGGCCGAATATCGGCGTCAAAACCGTAGTTATCCGCGGTAGTGAGTGCGTTGACGACGGATTCCGACAGCAGATTGCCTTTCAAGTCCGCAAAGGTCGGTTCACCTGACTGCCAGCCAAAGGTATGCTCAAAAACAGGCGGCGCCAGAAAGCAGCCTTCCTCCCCCATGCGGTTGTGCATCTGCTCGGCAAGATGTGTTCTAAGCCCGGCATCGTTGATGCCCAGAATGGACAGCGTCGCTTCACGCGTACGACTCAATGACTGATTGATCAAATCCTTAAAATAACCGCTCATGAGTGACTCCCTTTAGCGTGAAGCAAACCGGACAAAGTGGCTGAGTAAACCGGCCCATACCAGCCATCCCGGTCAAAATCAGACAAAACACGAAAACCAAAGCGCAAAGCAGCTTCTTCTGCTTCCAGCTCAGACAAGCTCGCTACACCCGCCGTCAGGCAGGCTGCAAACACAGGCATATAAAAAACTGATCGCATATAACCAGGCATTTCGAGCCCCCGCATCCAGGCATAATCCTCATGCTGACGAACCCAGTTGCTCAAGGCTTCATTAAGGATCACGGGCCATTGCGCATCCTCCTGACGCATACGAAGTTTGCTTAACCAATCGGGTAGTACAAACTCAAGGGGCACCTTCCTTATGCTCTCTCCCTCACTAGCACAAAGCTCACCCGAAAAATCTTTAAACAACGGCACCTGAACAGACAGCAAGCCCATGCGCGACTTTGCACTGCTCTTGACCATCTCCTCGGGAATACCAAACTGCTGCGACACGCCCTGAACATATACCAGAAGCGCTGATTTCCATTGCTCAACCGTTATCGCTTCCCAGATGACCGCCAGTTCCTGCTGCAGTCGTTCAGCAAAACGCGCATCCATTTCGAGTCGGAATACCGCGAGGGCCAATGCCTGAGGGTGACGACTCAGATGCTTCCAGCTTTCAAAAGCTGACAGAGGAACATGCTTGTAACGCTGCTTCAGCTCAGTCAGGTAGAGCCAGCTACTGTGCAGAAAATGCACTGACATATCATCCAGCACATCATTGAATACGTCCGGCCGAAGCCTGGGGTGATAGTAACGAGCAGCAGAGTTAAGCGTTTTAATCACCTGCCCATCATCGGGTGTACAAGCAGCGACATCGGGTACATGTAGTGCCGGACGGAAGAAAGTGGCTGAGCCTTCGGCTGGATACAGCAACCAAGGGCCATCCTTTTGCAGTCGTGCCGGTAACTCGAAAACACCCGTTGTCAGGCTTTGGATTGATTGGGGTTGTAGCTCAACAGGAGCCTCCTCGGGAGTCTGCACTTTCATGGCCATGACCACAGTCCCTTCCGCCCTGTGCACCAACGGCTGAAGATTATGATCAGTCAGTTCAAAGAACTGTCCCAGCCCGCCTGTAAACCGAATTTCAGCACTATAACGACGAATATCTAATTGCTTGAGTGGGCGTGAGGTTTCTATCTTGCAACGAACAACTGCATCCTGCTCGGCACTACAGCTGAACAGGGACAAGATGTCGTCATAGAGCGAGAACAGGCTCACCTGTGTCGAGGTGCTCTTAACGTCATAGGTATAACGCTTTTCCAAACCCGCCGCTCGCCCCATCAGTTCAAGCGAGAGGTGAAAAGTTTGCGTTCTACCCGGAGGAGGCGTCATGACCAGTGACATTCCCAAAATGCGATCCAGTGTGAGGTCATGTGCTCGGAACAGGCTACCGTCATCTTCAACCAGCTGAACACCCTCTTCGGGGTAAGGTAGCCGAATTACAATACCATCAGCGTGGTTGCGTTGATCTGAGATCTCCAGCAACACCCGGTCGGGTTGCTGATCAACTGGCGTCAGCTCAACGGTAGTGGTACTCCCTTCTCTTCGAACCTCAGTGTGCAGGCTTTCGTTCAGCACACGAACCTTTAGCCCCTGCACCGTCCTAATTGAAATACGCGCCGGCACCTGCGAAGAAGCAGGCAGCGACGCAATCGAAAAATCACGGGGTAATACACCCAGCTTTCGACGCGCCAATACCTGTTGATCCGGGCCAAGCACCTCAACCTTGAAGCTTCCAACCAGAGGCAGTGAATCGATGCTCTGGAACACCTGATCATTCACTCGGTACGACTCAGGTCTTCGCCCCTCTGCCGATGCGCTGGCGAGCATACAGCGGGGCCACCCAAGCCAAGTCGCAATTGGAAGTGTTTCGTAGGGTGATAGCACCCCCTGAAATTCAACACGCTCAGCAGCAGACGAACTTCCGGGCTCAATCAGATAACTGGCACCTGCATCCGATATGATTGTGGGCTGACTAACGCGGTACCAGAAACCCACTTCTGCATCAGCAGCAACGGACGGCATGCCCTCAATTTTCATGCTGACAGGTACGCGCAACAGCACTTCAGGTGCTTTAGCTTTCACCGATGCAATGCCGACCAGATAAACCTCGTCACCCTCCTCGACAAAAACAGCAGGCAATTGGTTCCAATCCACCTCACTGAACTGAATGGTGTGCGTGTCCAGCCGCTCACCGGCACAGGAACACACTAGAAACAAAGGCTTGTCTGGCGACTTGCGGCGGCATTTAACAACCTCGGCAGGAAGTTTGACCGCCAGCACATCCCCCTCAAGCCGCCCATAGGCCGCCCCCAGCTTCAGTACCATTTGGTCGCCTTCGTACAGCGCCAGCTCAACGCGAGTCGTGCTGAGCTTACGTCCATCCAGCTTCACCTGCAGCGACGGTGCCAGTCTGACTTCCGCCAACAAACGCGCCAGTTCAATGGAGCCATCAATTCGATGCTCACAGGTAAAGTAACGCGCCATCTCTTCGGCACGCTTGCGCTCTTCTAGACGTACACCTGCATCCCTCAGCCATTCGTTAACCAGGCTGTGGCCATTTTCTTCTTCCAGCGGCAGCGGAAATTCATCGCGCCACTGGGGGTAATGGCTATTCAGATAAGCAGCGGGGTCATCCTGTTCATCAAGCGCGTGCTGCTCTGCCAGCAGCATGAGCGTCTCGATCACTCGGGCCAACAACTGGTACTTCTCTTCATTCTGAAAAGACTGAGGGAAATACTGTCCGTATTCGCAAATAACCTGGGCAATATCTCGCCCATCGCGCTTGCACTCATGGTAATGCCTGATGCCTGACTTGATTGCCCGACCAAAGCCATGCCCTTCACTCTGCAGCAGCTTCCAGGGCAGCCCGCCTTCAGCGAAAAGGGAGCCAAGATAGTCAGCACCATGGGCACGATAGCGAATGGGGCGACCCCAAAAATCCAACCCTCGCTTGACCAGGCCCTTGTGCTCAATCGGCTGCAAGCTGAGCTCAAGTTCAGAATCAAACGCTTGCCATGACCAGTTGGCGTCATATTGGCGACGATAGCGTTCTGCAACAAACAGACAGTACCCTGCCGCCCAATAAGTTCCAGATATGATGCTTTCTCGTTCTTCCGGGCACACGGACAACAATACGCTGAGCATTTGGAGCTCATTGTCGGTTGTGGCGTAGCTGTAAAGAGGTAAACCACTGGGCGCGGTGCATCCTCTTTGTTTCAAGAAGGAGTCAACCCAGCCTCGTAACCGACTTTTCGCATACTGCATGTCATTCATTGCTCAGACTCCCTTTTACCGAATCCAAAAATCTACAGACCGGTCTGATCATCCATACCGAAATGCTCAGGCTGTCTAAGCCATAAGCATGCCAAAACGAAAATATGTATATTTTTCAATTAGTTGGTGAATATTTATGTGGAAATACAAAAAACCATATGTAATAAGTATTACTTATTAGGAGCTACTTTTACGTTTCTACCTTCCTCAACCTCACCCTCTATGAAATTCTGATCCTAAATACTCTTCACAGTCGAAGGCAGCTATTCGGGTGGTCAGAGCACAGCTTCAAAGCTTACACAAAAAACTTCGCCGGCCTACAAGTTCGAAGGATATCAGCCCGTCAAGGCTTTGCTCATACTCCCTCTCCATCGCATTACCCCTGAGGTAGCGATTAGTCTTACAAGACGAACATGCGGCAATAAACCCGCTCGGTGCTTGATGAACAACCTCAACTGGACCGGAACAAACCGGACATTTCTGCAGTTCTACTATCTCTTCATGCCTTCTTTTCAGGTCCCTAGTCTGCTGTAGTGCATTATCATGCACCAAAGAACTTTCAACTTTAGAGAGATGCTCATTAGTTAGCGCCTTGAGAATTCTGAACTGATGCTTCTCTTCATTCACCTCAAATCCTGCATCAAAAGGCATCGACTTGAGCGTTTTGGTTGGTACTTTAGTGATCGCAGCGCTGTATCCTGAAACCAGTTCGCTTTGCAAAAGCTTGTCGACCAACAGTCCAAATCTCTCAACACAGTAGAGATCGAATGGTGAAAGCTGTACCCAGATGGCCTCAGTCGCTGCGCCACCTGAGCACAACGATTTATCATCAATATTCGGCCATGCAATCATCGTTACTGGCCTCTCCTTCTCCTGCAGTACAAAAGACACATCATGCAGTCGGCTACCCATGCTCATCCATGGAATCACCTCAAGTAGAATTCGCCCATCGCTATCTGAATCGGCAGATGATAAAACCAACTGCCAATCGAACCCAACTTGTCTGAGTTCGATATTGAATCGAGCCCACTTTGATGACAGTTTGTTTCCAAGGTAAGGAAGCAGTGCATGACGGAGCACTAAACCTGCATATCGTGAATAAGCATGGTTTAGTATCACATTTTGCTCCTTCCGTTCCTCAGGTGTTGCTTGCTTGCCCCCCACGATGCTCTTCAATTCATTCCATAGAACCGCCAAGTGACGGTAGTGCTGATCATGACTAAGAATATTTGTAAGATGCAAGCCGTTGCCTATCTGTGCAGAGCGGCTTACTAAAAGATAAAGCCCGCTTTGCTTTAGCCCCCGAATTGTTCCCAGAGCTTTTTCAAGATGCTCGAGTGTTGCCGCCAGCTGCTCAGAAGCTTTGCTGGTGGAGTCCTGTGTAAACGCTTTCCCCCACAGCTTGCAGATCTCCTCCGTAAGGCGATGATGTAAGTCATTAGCACCGTAAAACTCCAAAGCCTCAGTAACTGCAGACTGCAGCTGTAGAAGCGTACCGACTCGCCAAATCAAATACTGCTCAATCTTATCCAGTAACCGGGCGTAAACCCGGTTCTCATAGATATTAAAGTCATCCTCGCTGAAGCGCGCTTTTACACGCTTGGGAATCACTCCTGACAAGGTCTGACGCTGCCAACATTCCGAGTGAGATGCGAGATGAACCAAGGCTCCTTTCGCCAACTTTTTCGCCCTGGCAACATCTGTCACTTCGTCTTCATAGTGCAGATCGAGCCTTGGCCTCATGGATATTTGATGCAGATGTCCAGCATCAATAATCTCCAGCAGCTTAAGCTCGAAAGCGTTTAAAAGGCTGTCCTCATTAACCACCCCCTCAGGCATAAGTGGTGAAACCAAATCACCATCATCCTCGAGGCTGGAATCGATCGTCTCAAGTATTCGCTCGAACAAGTCCACCTTTTGATCCAAAGACTTGGGAGCTGAAGCGAATATATGACGTTGACCACGAATGACGACGGACTCCGTGCCATCGCTAACCAAAAGGCCACTGCCCTCTGAGTCCAGGACTTGTCGGCCGGAGGAAGGGTCTGTGTCTAGATATCGTCCAGGCTCAATAACGTCTGGTAACCGGTCTATCTGATCACCGGTCAGTCGATCTATCCACATCAAAAGCCAACCTCTTTGCGCTTGATGTCTTTCTCCATCAGCTCCAGCGACTTCTCGGGCAAGCCTTCAAGACCCGACTGATCCCAGAAAGTCCCAAGTGCATCCATCAGGTTACGGATAGCATCTGCGGTGACATCAAAACGACCTGTTACCTTTCCTTGACGCATCACTCTACTCATGAGCAGATGGTCCAGTGCTTCGCCTTTAGAGGCCCCTGCAGCCAACATCACCGGGATAAAACGTAACGCTTGTTTCTCAAAACGGTTGCCCCAACCAAGCCCGAAATCACTCTCAAGCCGAGATGTAAAATCATTTGCTGTCAGCTCTTGTAGCAAGCTTCTGACAGAATCCGAATGATCCTTGCACGCCTTACCAAAAGCATCCTGCAGAGATCGGAATGAGTAACTTGCGGGGCCATAATCCTTAATCTCAAATCTGTGATCCTGCTTTGGCAGTGTCATCACGTGAGAGCGGTCATAGGTTTTATCAGCCAGCTCGTTTGTTGTTTCATCATGGTTGGCCGTGCCAATAAACCAAACGTTATCGGGCACCCAGATCTGGCGGCCATTTCTCAGCATAGCGGGGGCGCCCGGCAGGGCCGTTTCAGACAAACTGATCAGGCGTTCATCAGGGTTGTTTTTCTCAAGCGCGGACAAGAATTCGGCAAAGTACTGCTCGGGGCGAGACAAATTCATCTCATCCAACAGGATCACATTACATGTATCCTTCCACCGAGGCGTCTGCGCCTGGTACAGGGCCTGAAGGCAGTCTTTCTCATAGAAGCGCCGCTCAAAGGCATTGAAGTGACCCAACAAATCATCACGGTCTCTCCAACCCGCCTGTACAGCGATGTCTGTACAGAAACCACCCATTGCCTTGGTGAAAGCCTTCGCCAAGCTGGTCTTACCAGTACCACTGATGCCCTGAAAAACGTGCAACTGGCTCATCGCCAAACCGCCCAGCAGCAATCTGATGTCTTCGACAGAGTAGAACAGCTCTACATGCTTCTCAGCTCTGGCTATACGGTACTGAAGTTCATGTGCAAAATCCTTCAGATTTGGTATATGCTCCAATTCAGTGCTGGCCTGATACTCCCTTTCAGAGTCCATCAACGACATAGCAGGGAAGGCGTTATTAGCCTTCTGGGCATTGGTAAGTTGATCAATACGGCTCTCAAGATCATCTATATGCACAGACAGTGTATTTTTATGGTATTCGAGAACGCGTTTTTCGCGCGCCACTGCCTCTAATTCAGTCGCTGCCACACGTTTAACGCTTAGCTCTCGGCGCGCCGCATCCAACTCTGGTCGAATAGCAGCAATATCTCGCTCCAAATCTGATACTTTATCACGGAGATATTGGTTATCAGCCCGCAACTCTGCAGTATCAGCAACCTCCAGCTGCCTTCTCAGATCGCAGTTTTCGTCCTTCAGATTATCGAGGGCCGAAAGAATTTCAGTCGGCGCACGTTCACCCAGAACGCTGGTTAACTCTTCTAGGTCATGTAAACGCTCTTGGAGCTTGTGAAGCTTTTCCCAGGCTTTGTCACGTTGCGCGGATACTTTTGCGATCTCAACCTCAAAACCGGCACGCTCTGCTTCCACAGTCGAGGCTACTTGATCATTCAGAGCAGATTCTGAGGCTTTAAGCTCAGCCCAATCGAGATCTAACCTGGTTCGATCTCGACTGAACTTGGCTTTTAACTGCCGAAGCTCTAACTCCTTCTCCTCCAGCTGCCTGACGCGATCTGCCTCCGCTTCCAAACTGCTGTGTTTTACCTCTTTAAGCGCCCGCTCAGCCTGTTTGACCTCCTCCAGAAGGTGCCGCTGCTGATCTCGGATCTCCTCAAGATCAGACTCTTTCTGCCTGAGCAGCTCACGTTGATGCTCTTCAACCTGCTTTAGTGCAAGCTCATTTTGCTCAACAAAGCCCGCCTCGGCATTCAACTCGCGCCGCCTCAGAGCTCGCTCCTTATCCAACAACTCACTCTTGTTCTTGGCTAATTCGAGTTCAGCTGTTTCCAGCTCTGATTGACGTTGATCACTCTCAGCAAGGTTCACTTCAAGACGCTCAACTTCGTCCTTAAGACGCTGCCTCTCGACCGCATTCTCTTCGCCAAGTTGATTCGCCTGCTCCCATCGTTGAGCGTACTCTTCGTTCAGCTTTTCCTGATATTTCCCAAGTTCTTTGCAAACATCAGCAAACCGTTCAATCCACTTAGCCACAAGGCTTGCATCTTCGTTTTGCTGCAAACGATCAAGTACAGTACACAGCCACTCCTGATCAACTTTAATATCCAGGTCTATATTGCAGGACTGGTATACCTTGGAAGCGTTTTCAAATGACGCGCTCCACACAGGACGCAGCTTTTCCAAAGATTGGGGGGCATTTGCTGCACTGGCAGTCTGTCCCTGAGATCCCTGGTTTCCATTACGTCTATTTCCATTCTTCTTTGTCATTACATCCAATCCTTAAAATTCGCCGTGAACTCTTGCGCGTACCTAATGTTCTTTATCACAACTTCTGCGGAGAGCTCTTGTGGTGCTCGCTTCTTAAAGCTGCTCTGTCCATGGCTGCTTTGATTACGAAGGTCTGCCAGCTGCAGCAAGATATCCAGCCTTAGATCTTCACCCTCCAATACCATTAGGGGATGCTGATATTGCTTCGCACCCAACACTCCCATTCCAGCAGCAAACAGCAGAGCTTTTAGAGAACTTGACGGGTTCTGACAGGCTCGAATAACTTGCCTAATATCCTGCCGAGCCAATATTTGAACAACTTCATTTGAAAATGAAGGAATTGTTAATGCTCTAAGTACTTGCTTTGGGTTTGACCTACTTGATATCCGATTATGTTCTGCGGGAAAGGTCTTGATTAACCATTGCATGACAACCTCAAGAAGCTTCTGACAGTCTCCAATTGCTGCCTCTAAGTCAGAGTCCCATCGAAGCCCTGACTCTATTTTTTCTTGCCACTGCATGAGTCGAGCAAAATAGATTTTTATGTCCGGCTGACGCTCGAGCCATGGATATTTAATAAGAATATCCAGCTCAGTTTTCTTCGACAGGGCCTCGTACCATTCTTCCTTAGTCATTGAGCCTGCATCGGGAATCCCAACCAATGGTGAAAGAAAGGTACGCAGTTTTTTATTATCTTGAAGTAACTGCTTCATGCTTGTGACCAGCCACCAGGCATCTTCTCTCAAAGCAAACGGATCTTTAATGGACCAAAGCTCACTCCCCTCCTCGTCACCCACAACCCAAAGCAGCACTCTGGCAGGCTCAGGAGACTCATCCAGGTGCTGAATGCCCTTTAAGCGCACCTGCTTTAACGGTCCAGACGTCCCATATAGTTGCTGATTTGAACGAAAGTCTCTCTGATACTCTCGATACGCCTTTGTTAATACCTCATTGTCGAGGGCTGGCAGGTCCACTTGCCCTGCTCTCGCAAGAAAGGGCCTATAGGTATCACCTGTCTTCCTTTCAGAGACAAACTCAGGAAACCGCGCAAAGGGGTCAAGCGCCTCAACTTGTTCCAGCCGAGTTACTAACCTCGGCCAGTACTCCCCGGATATTGCATCCTGAAATATGTAACCTGCTTTGAGGTTCGCCGCTTCATCTTCCTCATCATCCAGTAGCTTGAACCCTTTATCAGTCAACTCGTTGGCTTGAGGCGCCAGCCAGCCATTACTGACGCCTTGTGCAACAATAAAAGCGATCAGGTCCGGATGCAGCCCCGTCAAATTGGCAATGGCATCTTGAGATTTTGCTCCAGCTCTAATTAAACCTAAAACCGCACGCTGGAACAGATTCAGCTCGACCCTCCTTGGTTCTGGATAGAGCACGCGATGCACCATAACAGGCCAAAGTATTGCTTTTGACTTGTTTCTCGGACGCTCAGAAAACTTTAGATAAGTGCCTGTCTCAGCGAAGTGCGCCATGCTCACCTCCACACAATTTGTGGAATGCCGCCAGTGCAGGAACAGCCTCTTCTGCATCCGAGTTAGTCGCCAAATTCGCATCGCCAACGCAAATCAACATTTGCCGCTGACGACTCATGGCTACGTTCATACGGTTAGGCAAGCGCAGGAACCCGAACTGGCGATTAAGCTGAACTTCTCGCTCGTCAGGCTCACATCCCTGTTTAGGTCGAACAGCCTTATATGTTCGGACAGAAGACAGCAAAACGACATCAAACTCCTTACCCTGGAACGCATCCACTGAGCCAACCCGAAGTCGTTCTTCCTGGCTATAAGACCCATCTGAATTTGGCTTTTTCGTCCATTTGAAATCAGCATGAGGTTCATACCCAGAGTCCTGGGCCACCATCAAAGGTGTACCATTGATATAAGTTTGCGCCAGCTTTTCCATAATCAGATCCCGCTGGGCTGCGTAAAAGGTAATAATTCCAATCGACAAAGCTTCACCACCAGCCTTCATTAAGCGACATACTTCCTCTACCACACGATCTGCTTCAGCTTCCCTGATGCGACTGGTTCCTCGCTTGCAATCCCTTCCTTCAGTCACAGAAACATCAATCCACTGACAAACTCGATCTCGGTAACACTCGCTCAACTCTTTCATTTCGCTCAAAAATAACTCTGAAAAAACGAAATCCTCAGACATGCGTCCAGAATGGACCTTGCCAAGACCAAAGGCTTCATAGAAGTGTTTACTGACGAAATCACCCTGGATTGGATGCATGCGGAATTGGGTATCCAGCATTACAACCCGACGGATAGAGTCCTGCTTCTCAAGATCCAATAGCTTGATTCTCAAGCGCTCAAACAAACTGGACCGAAATGCTTCCAACTGCTGCTCTGTTAACTGATGCTCTTCCTGCAGTTGTCCCTCGATATTCGGTTCCAACATATGAGGCAGCTGCCGGTCATCCCCTACCAAAATGATTCTCCGCTTCGCCATCGCCATTGGAACGAACAGGTCCAACGGGTTAGCTCGTGCAGCCTCGTCAACAATAACGGTATCAAACGCTATCTCAGAGCTATCCAAGCCAGATACTGACTTAAGGCTAGCCATTTGCTGACCAGCTGCCTGCTGGCAGGTGGCGCCCACAACCATGGAGTATTCATCGATAGCGTCTCGCGCTGCCTGGCGGTCAAGGCCTAGACTGCTTGAGAATTGCTCTAAAACCCAAGCAACACCTTTCCTGCTCTCCTGAACTTTATGCTCAATGAGGTGCTCAAGCTTGTTCAGCAGCTCAAATCCCTTTTGGTCAATACTGAACCGCAAGTCTGAAGGCCGATAATCTGGTAGCAGGCGGTCCAATAACGTATTTTTCCAGATCGAGATTTGATCTAAAGTGTTTTTGTCTACCTGATGAGCGTCAGCAAGCTGCTCCAGAAAATCCAACAACTCCGGGGTAGGGTATTGGTCATTACGTTTTAACCAACTGAACAAGTCCCAGGCTCGATCTGCACCATCGTCAAGGAAAGATAATTCTGTATCTCTTAGTGCACGAACCTTTCGCAACGCCTTGTGATCCACGGATCCGTTTTTCTGCGTCGTATGATGGGCGCGTAATCCTTTGATGTAGTCTTCAAGCTCAGTCTCGATTCCAGGATGAATAATCAGACCATATGACCCCAGATCCTGAGCCATTGCCAAGACTCGCTCCAGCTCATCAGCCAACCGTTGAGGCTCATATCCAGCTACTCGCACAAAGGCCAAGGCTTCCGATAGCCCTTTAATCTTCTGTAGCTCAGGGTATTTCTCATACTCTGCTGAGATTTCCTTTTGCAAGTGCTCCGTTTTTCGCTGGACCCAGGGATCAATCAACTGTTCTTCATTACCTGCGCTGCGTTTCCCGCCAACGCGCGTGGCAGGCAGACCCAAGACATCACTTCTATCAAGCGCATTATCTACCGCGTCATGCTGGAAGCTGCTGATCAGTACTTGCCCTGAAAGGCTCTGCTCCTGAGCCTCTTCAGCCAGACGACGCTGAAGTGCAGCGATAACTTGAGTTTTCCCCGTTCCCGGCGGTCCGATAACAATTGCCAAATCAGGTGTATTCAGGGCAGCATCCAGTGCTTGAACCTGCTTTTCTGTCGGTTTACCTCCTTTGAATGCCTCTTTTGCATAGCGCGTCAATCCATCTACTCTCCTGCGCCGTGCTGCAGGCATAGCAACGCCTTCCAGCAGCCATTTCAACTGCGGCAAACGTTTACCTGAATCAATAGACCGCTTGGCGGACAATCGCCTTTTACCAGCTGTCCTGTAGCCAGCCAAAGAAAGGTATAGCCAGCCTTTCTTATCTCGGGGCCGAACATTTCGACGATTTGAGGCAGGCCGAAAAACCAGGTGGTCCTGCTTGAAGACAATGGTTCCACGAGGTATGTTCTGACCTGCAGACTCGCCTTGATCTGTCGTCAGCTCTTCCGTCCAATCTGGCGGGCTAGCCCCAATATCGACTTGGGTGTTTGACGGTAGATCGAGCCCAACCCAGCGCTCACGAAACTCCCGATAGTCGTCCATGGTCCGAGGAGTCAGTTTCCATGCATTTTCACGGCCATCTTCAAAAGGCGCGCAATCAACAAACTTCAGAGATCGTAACGTCTCAGCCTGCTTGAGTGCGTTCTGCCACTCCTTGTCGTTATACAGATTCCACAGTTCCAGATAACTGGCATTATCTCGCAGGGCCGCATCCAGAAGAGCCTGCTGCGACCCGCTCTTAAGCACAGCGCTAACAGACACGTCCATGAAGCTAAATTGACCAACAAGTAGAGAAAACCCACTATCTCTGCGAACATGCCGAGTTACTCTCTTGACCAGCAAGGCACCATCATTTTTTCTTTCAACATCTGCACGCCACCCCTGGCCTAGAAGTTGAAAGCCACCCTTAACTGTCCGGTTATTGAACCGCGCGATCGGAAGCCAGTACTCTGTGTCTGTTTCGACCACAAAATACTGTTTAAACCAGTCGCAGGCCTGGCCCATTTCCTTGCCTGGTATCTCCTGCTTGGCATACAAGTCCTCAACAATTAACTCATCAACACCAATCTCAAGATCCAGATGAGAAATTTCGACCGGTATGCAATATTGAACCAGCAGTTGGCCTTTCTGCTTTGTCGTCAGCAACCACTTAACCTGATCTCGCAATACCAGACTCTCGAATGACACTCTGTCAGCAGGGTTACAATCTACGGTAACGTGCATATCCCCCTGAACCGCCATCCATTCGTCACCATAGGGCTGAAACTGAATAGGTAAACCAGCCTGAAAACCGTTCAGATCTTCCTCGCTAGTCAACGTCAGTAAGTCTTCCGCAAACAGTGGTAGGTCTTTAAATTTCATGATAAATCACCACCTGAATTGCCAAACGATATGCTGCTGATCCAATTCGCCGACGTGGATCCAATAGGGAGCGTCATGCTTACCACGCAAGCTCTCTTTAAGCCCCTGGTAACGCTCCAATTGCTTAACCGTATTTCCTCGCTGTAAATGCAGTGCCCCGTCAGGAAGAGGACGGATTCCTAGCCCGTTCTCCGAGTATTCAACCTGAAGATGGTCACCGGGCCAGCGGTCATAGCTGAACGTAGGCATTAATCGTTTAAGTTCGCGGCCATCACCGGACTGAAGCACTACCTTTCTACCGGTAGCTATCCACTCATCCGGATTTTTAGTTGCAGCACCTTCAGCGGCCGGCACGATAAATTCCTCAAACAACACCAGGCTGTCATCGAGTTCTGAGGGGCAAAAGAAACATTCCTGACTGCCATCTTCATTGAAATCAGCAGGCAGCAGATTGTGGGCACCGCAGTTGGCACAACGCACCAGCCGCTCATCACACTCAGTCAACGCCTCTAGCCACTCCGCCATGGTAGGACGCTCAACCGGGTTTTTGAGGCCTTCTTCAAAACAGCGATGGAACAACTCCGATAGCCGACTATTCTCAACCAGATGGATGGGAAGGTTGCTCGAGCATTCGTTATCAAAGTCGTCATTATCGTTGATCCAGGGGTACTCCCCCCTCAGCGCAGCCTCTTCATCCTCCGGCTCACCGTCGTTGACCATGTCGCCCTTGAATGGATGGTTGTGGGTCAGCAATTGATAGGCAATGACCGCAAAACTCCAACAGTCTGTGAGACTGCAGAGCAGTTTTTCTCCACGCACAACCTCAGGGGCACCATAATCAACCGTATGCAACGTAAGGCCACGGTGGGCCTCCAGGCTGATGTTGTCGCAGTCGATAAGCCAGGTTTCTGCATGTGCAGGATCGTCCGATACAAAGATATTGGCAGGTGAAAGATCGCCGTACAGCATGCCTCTAGCGTGCAACTGATTAAGGGTTCTTGCCAGCTGCCCCAGAATGCGCAACCGCCTGCGCAGACCTCCCTGTTTGAGATAGTCCTTCGCAGACTCTTCCCCAGCCTCTAGAAAGCTATTCAACACGCTTTCAAGTGATACCAGACCATCCATGAGCTCCATCACATAACCATTGCGGGGTGGAGCCAGCAGTATTAATGGTCTGGCGAGCTTGAGGGCACCGAAATCCTGACGAGTAAGCCACTCAATGTGTTCACGCCAGCGCTGAATCGCCTGTACATCTTTAATCTCACGCCCATGCTCGTCTTTATTCTTTAATCCTTTAACCAGCACCTGTGGATGATTCGTACGGTAAACAATGCCCTGCCCCCCCCTGCTCATCTCCTCAACCAGTTGGTAACTCGCACCCTTTGTATCTTGAACAACGCGACGTGCTCTTTGTTTTTCTGTCGTGCTCATGTGCTTAATCCATTCTGAAAATACTGGCGATAGTTTTGTCATCACCATGGTATGGCGTGGACCAACCTCGTAACTCCCTCTCAAGCCAGCGTTTCATTCTTCGCTTGCTACAGCGCTGCTGACGGCGATAGACCGCATCAAAGAAAGGCTCAAGCTGCTCCGGAATCAGGTCATCCGAGATCCCGTCAGTCATCAGCAGGGCTCCGTCTCCAGGATAAGCTAGGAAAATGTTGCCACTCGTTGCCCCTAATGAGTCTGCTTGTGCCAATGTCGTGGTCTGATTACCAAAACCATCCTTCTGGCCCGTTAAAACGCGAAATTGCCCCCGGCTACGGATTAGGACCAAGCCATCGCCTGCTTGGCCAACCACGCCCTCGCCATTGCAATCTACCCACGCCCAAAGACAGGTCGTTTCATAATCGTCGTAGCAATTATCGAAGGCCGCACGCCAATGCTGGCTCAAACGAACGGGGACATCGATGCTTTGGAGATGCTCGTTACTCAGTGCAACCTTCCGAGCCAACACAACCGCCATACGCGATCCTGTATCGCTATATCGACGACTGCCCAACCCATCAGCTACAGAAGCGAAACAGCCTCCACTCAGGCCACGAACTGACATGGAATCTTGGTTCGGCAGTCCATCCTGCTCATGAGCCGGCCCTTTTACCGAAGCACCGGCAGCTAAAATTCGCATCAGAATTCCCAGTCCTCTTCATTCTCTGATGGAATCTGCAAGGGGGTTGACTGATTTGGCTTCACTGACTGGCTACGCGCACTGACGCTCATGGTCACAGCACGGAAGAATCGATGAATATCACGAGCATTTTCAGCACGGAAGAGCGGTGCCTCCGGGTCATTGGCGAAGTCTGCGAGCATGGACTCGTCGGCATCGGACCCAATCGCCATGGCAAACCGAGTCGCCTTCTGTGCGCGCTCTCCGTTTGCAAAGCGTTCAAAAGGCCCCTGCCATTCATCGGTCGGATAGCCATCAGAGATGAGAACTAGCACCGGCTTATATGAACGGGAGGGAATGCGCTCCTTGTCTTCGACTAGCGAATTGGCAATCTTCAATGCACTACCAAGTGGAGTAGGCCCAGCTGCCTCAAGCTCCTTCATGCCTTCAATCTGATGTGCTGGTGTAAGCGGAAGTATCATCTCCGCCTGATCCCCACCAAACGAAATAACGGAAACCTGTATTTCTGCCCGCAGACGGCTTTCAGAAGCAAAGCTTGAAAGCATCTCTTTCAGCCCTTGGTTTAGCGCCTCAATTTTCCCATCAATTGACATGCTGCCACTGGTGTCTGCAAGCACGATGACCGGCAGTGGGCGAGCTGATTGCACCTGAAATTTCTTGAGTTCCGACATGTATAACCCTCCGGTATTGCTTAAATGTTTTGTGCTTGCTTTGACTAAGCCAAAGTCATGCCAAAAACAAAAAACTTGTTTTTCAAATACTTAAGAAAACAGGAGATGGAGCGGATGGATGTTGAGGATAGTTTTTTACGCTATTGCAATTTTTCTTACCGTCATATCCATTGACTCGCACCGATGCCCACTGAACGAAGGCCCGTTTTCCCTGTTTTTATATTTCTGTCTCGCTAATCTACGATAGACCAAAGGTCCTTCAGCCGTGTGACCGTATGCTCCCATTTCGGTGTGCGGGGTCTGGCTACAGAGTTCTGATTCCCAAACAAACCAACTTCGTTAACGGCTTCACTCACCGCAACCTTGTGTAACCATTGGACCGGGACGAAATACTCAGCATCATCTTCACCACATTCGGCAGCTGTGAAATATTGCCCGTGGATAATCTTGTCATCCGTCAGGAAGTCATCAGCCACCACCGGATGATCCATAACTTTCGCCACACCGACATACCCTGTTCCTGGGATATTGACCCAGACGCGATCACCGGGCTTGAGCATGAACAGGGTTTTACTGTACCAACGACCACCTCCTGCCGATATGAACCCGTGAGTGGTTGCATCCTGCCAACTACGACCGCTGGGTGCTGTGCCGAAGCTGGCATAGAACTCTCCGTTCCACTCGCCCTTGCGGCCTGTATTTGCGGCATGCTCTTCGGTTTCGACAGGATCAATCATCCAGGAACGGCTGAGGTATTGGCTTTCACCATCACGGAAGACCGAGAAAAATACAGCGTTCAGGGCAACGCTGGCCTTGTCATTGAGGTAATTGATAATCCGCTCTGTGCTCGCATCCAGCTCAGCGGCCACGATCACCATTTGGTGGGAACTGTTGACCTCTTCCTCAACCGGCGCGACACCGAACTTGGCTTTATAAGCCTGTTCGAACGCCTTTTCAGCAAGGCCATACTTGCTGGCAAAATCGGCATAGATCTGAACGAATTTTTCGGTGGAGAGAGTCTCGACCCAAGCCGCGTAATCGATTGCCTGGGCAACAACATCTCTGGGAGTTTTGTCTTTCTTCAGCTCGATAATGATGATGGAGCCCGAGGCATCTATCGCCAGAAGATCGATATACTTGCCAAAATCGGTATAGACCTGGCGTCCGATCAGCAGCCAGTGATCATTGAGAATACTGATGTCCTTGGCAATTTGCTCCTCGAGCAGCAGCTCGCTTTCCAATCGCACAGAAGTCAGCGATTGCGGTTTATCACCAATTTTCCAGATACCGTGTTGTACAGCCATGTGCCTTTAATCCTTTACAACCTGACCGAGCCAAATGCTCAATGAAAAATAGCCTACACCTCACGCTCTAGTGCTTCGTCCGTCACCTCCACCAGCTTCTTGAAGAAGTTGACGCACTTTTTCATATCATCGCGGCTTACCAGATGGCTCGATTGCTTATCAGTGATTGATCGGTGAACAGCATCACCACGTTTCTTTATCCAGCCATTGAGCTTTGCCCGTACTTCCTCAACATCATGATTTGGCCACGACCAATGTGCTGTCACATCAGTACCTACAAAGTCTTCAAAAAAGTGTTTTGTTTTCTGCGAGTTGGGCGTGTGAAAGGTCTTCAAGTCCTTTTCCAGCTGCTTCTGGACGTATGCCGCTATCTGGCTGCCATCCAAGGCTCTGAGACGGGCATTAACCTCTTCTTTAACTCGATCCTCTACGTAGGTTTCCCAGGCAGTCAACGTCATGATGAGCGCCGCCCTTTTCAGCTCTTCAGGGTCACGCCCCTCTTTACGCTCTTTATTCAGCTGGTCATAAGCGCGAAGAATCTGCTCAGAGTCGTTTATTGCGATTTTGAAATTTTCATAAGCAAGAGACATAGTAAGTTCCTTGTATTCCTTTACGGGGCGAGGTCGAGCCAACTATCAAAGCGATGCAAGGGATCACATAGCTCTTCCATTGCATGGCCTCCCGAGCCAATCAGTACGCCATGCACGGACAAAGCATGGCTTTGCTTTCGACGTGTAATCTTTGAAGCCAAATCGCTGGAAGACGGAAACTCTCCATCACTGACAAGCAGGATATCTGCATCCTGCCAGGCTTCGGATTTGCATCGTTCCAAAGCCATTTGGAGCGGCCCTTCAGCATCTGTACCTCCTCCGAACGACATCGACAGAAAGCCGATCAGGCGATCCAGCCCTTGCTCATTGGGCGAGAGCTCAAGCTCTTTCACCTCATCCCGACTGCCAAACAGGTAGACATAGCAGCCGCGTTTTTCCTGAGCGGCAACGCTCAAGCACTCAAGAGTCAGCGCCTTGGCAATGGTTTCCGGATTCCCCGCCATGGAGCCGGAGGTGTCGAGACAAATGATCATTGGGCCGCACTCTTCCGACCTTGATTTACCGGCTCGTTTAACTTCGACATCCTCTGTGACTTCGGCCGCAAACGTTTCAAGTTCGATACCTTCGACGGCATAACTCAATAACGCATGTTCTGCCCGCTTAGCGTGCCAAAGCTTTTTCAGCACAGGATGCCCAAGCAATGCAGCTTCCTGAGGCAACATACGGCTGATCGAGTCAGAGCGTGTGATACCTCGGGTTTCCATAGGAACGAACGGTGTTTTGACCTCACGTTTTTGAACGCGTGTGGTGGTCATCGACTCCATGATCATTTCAATGGCCGGATTGTCCTCACTGGCTTTCATCCTGCCCAGGGTCCTGATCACCTCCTGGAGCTGAGGCAGCAGCGCCAGGACTTCCTTGAGTCGCACCATATCGAGCCAGCCATGACTTTGAAAAAAGCCTTTTGACAGATCAAAGCCCAGATGAACGACCATGCCCAAGTCAGAGAACACCGATGCAAGTGTTTCCCATACAACCAAACGCTCTTCCCATACATCCGACAGCCAGCCGCCGGCACCGGCCACCTGGGACCAGCTTGTAGCCAACGCACGCGACTCCAGTTCGGCGACCACCTCAGGACTGAGTACCGGCACTCCCCTGCTTGCCGATTTTTTAGCTCGTTTAGCCAACTTCTCCCGTAGATCCTGTAAAGCTGCTTGCTCATACTGCTCAAACAACACCGTTTGTAACCGGTGCTGCTCCAGCTGTTTGTTCTCCAGAACCTCTAGCATGTCGGCGAGCAAGGCATCGACTACTTCTTCGTTGCCATGACAGTATTTCAACAACCCTTGGGCATTTAAGTATTCATGAAGGGACTCTTGCACTTGCTGGGCGGGCCAGGGCAGCAGTTCTCTTGGTGTTTCGCCAGATAACATACTACTGCGCATCGCAACCAAGCCATGTAAACGCTCGTGAAGCGTCCCTGCGGGGTTCGTGACCAGTGCCGGAACCAGCGTTTCCGGCACGTCATCCAGAAGAGCAAAACTGCTATCAAGACCATCCAGGCGCATGGGCTCCAGAGGTGGTTGGTGAGGGGTATGACTCTCAATCACACAGCTCACCCTCTTTCACTTCACCTGCTTCAAAGATCGCTGAAGTTGCAGGGCTGCTTTCTCGGGGAAGTTCCTCGAAGCCCGTGATTACCTTTTCCATCCGCTCTAACAGCTCTTCCGTTTTAGAAATAGCGTTTCGCAGACTTGAATCCAGCTCAGGGAAAATGGATGCATCGATCCAAAGATGATTACAAAGCACCAATTTCGCTCTATCGCGCTGATTACGTAGAGTCTGTAACACAGTTTCTATATTCGACTGAGCCTCAAGGGCCGGATTAATACGCCCCTCAACATGGGCCTTTGAATATAGAATTGTTTCCATCAGAGGAATGTTTGGTATATTTTCCTCTATGGGGTCATTATCCCGACCTCTTGTGCTGGGCTCTACTGTAGGCTCATCGGTATTATGAACCGTATATAATGGCTTGCCTTCTTTATTTATTTTATGCCTCGTTTCATCTGAGTGAGACGACGTTGTAATATCACCTTCATCATCGATATATAAAGGCTGACCTGAATCGTCAATTACCTGTTTTTTGTTATCGATATCCATTTGAAGGTAACTCTCCCATGCGCTTACTATGCTCTGAAGCCTTTTGGGATTGAAATCTGCATCAATGGCAATATTCTTCTTATAAAGATCAACCAGGCCCTCAAGTTGCTCAGGCTTTTCCCACAGGCAGTGCGGCAGTATCCAGGCGTCATATATATTGGCTTCAGTCTGGTTATTGGTAAGTGCTGAAACCTTGATTAGCTTGATGACCTTGCGCCAGCGACGGTCAGACACATATATGTCCTGCTCAACCAAGTACTCCCGAAACTTCTGGCACAGCTCCAGAACCCCTTTGCTGATACCCACCTTTTCAGCCTGTGCCTGAACTTCACCCAAATCCTCAATTCGGAGACGAACATCCAGCGCCGGATCACATACCGCCTCACCCATCGTCAAAAGCTGCTGGAACGCATTACCCGACACCGGCTCCACAAAGCTGCGCAGCATGAAGCGGTCATAGAGGGCATTCAGCTCTTCGCCTTCTGGCAGCTCGTTACTGGCGGCAATGACGGAGATAAGCGGAACCTGTTTGCGCGTGTTGCCGTTATCGAATTGTCTTTCATTCAACAGGGTCAGGAGACTGTTGAGAATGGCGCTATTGGCCTTGAAGATCTCGTCTATAAACGCAACGGATGCCTCGGGAAGGTAGCCACTGGTAAGGCGGTGATAGCGATCATCTTCCAGCGCCTTGATGGAGAGCGGCCCAAACAGCTCTTCGGGCACGGTGAAGCGGGTCAGCAAGCGCTCAAAATAGTCCGCTTCAAAGAAGGCGTTTTTCAGTCGTTTTGCGAGTTCGCTTTTTGCGGTACCAGGCGGCCCAAGCAAAAGCACATGCTCACCCGACAAAGCTGCGAGAAGTATCAGTTTTGTTTGCTGCTCTCGCTCCAGAAGCCCGCTTTGCATCTCTTTAATCAAGAGGCCCAGCTTTTCCTTACGAGACATTACCTTAATGGGGGCGCTATCCATGGTTGTTTATTCCTTCAAAAATAAGTGGGTGTTAGTTAAAACACCTTGTAGCAAAGCAAACTTCACTCCAAAAACACAAAGTCCAATTATTTCAATACGTTAGGACAAGCCGGACACTTGCAAAGCAACCAAAATTAAAATAAATATTCCGATAAAGTAAGAACATTTACAGAAAGTCATTCTTGGTTGCTTCCTTACGTTGAGCTACACAGTCATTTGGCGCACAATTAAAGCCGTAAAGGCTCAGGCCACCAAAGCCTCCAGCATCTCACCACCAAACATCTGCGCCAGGCCTCCGCAGGCCTCAATGAGATCAATGGCATTGTAGCTATCCCAAACCTCACCGGACGAAACCAGATCAGTTACCAACACTTCGCCGGTAGCCGGGCGTTGCATAAAGTTCGTGGTATTCAGATCAAGATCACCACCCACAAAGATGGCATGCGCGATCATCGCAACCACTGTGCGCTTAAGAGCTGGTGCTACATCCAGTTCCAACAACAGATCCAGCGGCAGGTCGCCTAGCTAGGCGGCCACTTTCAAACGACTCACAAATCCCCTCGAAAGGCTTGTTGAGATATTGAAGAAAATAAGACTTCACTTTGATCTTCAGCAAACGCGAATGATTTAGTCTTTCGCAAGCTCGTTCTAACTACCCTACTGAAGCGCTCAAGCAAGTCCGCCGGCACATCAAATATTGGGAAAGCCTTTAGTTCCACTGGGGAAATGTGTGGAATTGTTGTTTCAGTCGGGCAGCAATGCCTTTCAAATGCCACAGAATCAATACTCGCGTAGATCAAGTCTTGCATAGATTGAGTACCGGCCCTTATTCGTGCTACCCGCTGGACAAGGTAAGTGGGTATGTCACTTACCTCCGCATGACAGACCTTTAGCCCGGAGGAGATCCAAGGACGATCCATCGCGAGAATAATATCTCCTTGTTCAAGCAGGTAATCGTCTAGCCCGTCCAAGCGATCACGCGACCAGAAACGCGTATCCTTCCAATCAAGTGCTCCAGGTAGAACATTAGCGCCTCGACATAAACGGACTGTACCCTTTGATTCTTCAATATAATCCGAGCTTTTGAATGGGTATCCAGTAATAACCGATGCCATCTGCGAAAGAGGCTTCGTCGGCCACCCCATCGGATTAGTAACAGGATCACCAAACATCTCCAGAAACACGCTGCGGAGGAACTGGTCGGCGAGGTCGATGGCTTGCTGGCGTTTGCGGCGCAGAGCATCGGCCTTATCGAGAATGACAGCGATGCGCTTTTGCTCGGCCAAGGGCGGGAGAGGGATCTCCCTGTTTTCCATAGCCGTTTTAGTCACATGAATCATGGTCGAGCCAGTGCCTTGCTCGCGCTTTATATCCTCAACATCCTTCTCCAAAACGTGACATAGGTAGTTTTTATCAACTTTCGATTCGTCTATTTCAACTTTCCAGATGTGATAGTGATAAATAACTTTACAACCGTCCCAGATTCTCGGACCAAAAGAAGCTGACCATGCATACAGCAAGTCACCTCTTTCACAGTAGTTTTTCTCTGGAAGCTCCAGATCTGAGTAATACCATTCTCTATTTGAGAAAAAATTTCCAACCCTCAGAACCGGGTATTTACCATCTTGAAGCAGTTCATCCTTTTTATACGCGCGTCCATTAAGCAACGTACAAACATCACCTAGCTTTACGAGAGGCCAATTCACAACATCCCCTCCAGCGCTTCCAGGTCCTGCTGAATCTCCACCTCCAGCGCCTTCAAGCGTGCCAGTAGCACCTTAGGCGGCTCATACTCCTCCGCTTCGTACACTTGTTCCTTGTAGCGGTTCAGCGAGAGGTCGTATTTGTTGCCGGTGATCTCGTCACGGCTGACCCAAAATGATTTGGCGGTGCGGTCATTCTGATCAGACTCTGCCACTGATTTGTCGCGGGCACGGAACTGCGCCACCAGCTCTGGCAGGTCGTTGGCTTCGATCTTCTGGCGCTTGTCATCCAGTGAAAAACCGTCCGCTTCCACATCGTAGAACCAGACGTGGTCGGTTTCGCCGCCTTTGGTGAAGATCAGGATGGCGGTCGACACACCGGCATAGGGCTTGAATACGCCACTGGGCAGTTTGACCACGGCTTCGAGCTGGTTGTCATCCACTAAGTGCTTGCGCAGCTGCTGATGCGCCTTGGAGGAACCGAACATGACGCCATCCGGGACGATGGTGGCACTGCGACCGCCCAGCTTGAGCATGCGCATGATCAAAGCCACAAACAGCAGCTCGGTCTTTTTGGTTTTGACAGTACGCAGCAGGCCCGGATCGACATCCTCTTCGTCGAGGCTGCCCTTGAACGGCGGGTTGGCCAGAATCAGGTCAAAGCCTTCGCTGGCTTCCGTCGGGAAGCGCTCACCAAAGCGCTGACTCAGGGTGTCCTGATAGTGAATATCCGGCTCGGCCACGCCGTGCATCACCAGATTCATCGCCGCGATACGCAGCATAGTGGCGTCGAAGTCGAAGCCGTGGAACATGTCGCTGTCGATATGACGGCGGTGTTCGTGCAACAGGTCGCCCAGGTAGATTTTCTGCTCGACCGTGTTGCCCTTCTCGTCCGTTACGGACTCGGTGATCACGCCTTCCGGCGAGCTGTATTTTTCCAGCAGGTATTCATAGCAGGTGGCGAGGAAGCCCGCCGTACCACAGGCCGGGTCGGCAATGCGCCAGGTCGGTTCCGGGTCCAGCATCTCGACGATAGCGCAGATGATGTGGCGCGGGGTCCGGAACTGGCCGTTAATGCCTGCAGTGGTCAGCTTGGAGAGCAGGTACTCGTACAGATCACCCTTGGTATCGCTGGTTTCCAGAGGCAGCTCGTTGATCATATTGACCGCTTTCACCAGCAGGCTCGGCTTCTGGATCATCAGCTGGGCGTCTTTCATGAACTCGGCAAACAGGGTGCCCTCGCCTGCCAGGTCCTTGAAGTGCGGGAACACACGGTCTCTTACCAGCGGAAACATCTGCTCGGCCGGCTTGTGGCGGAAGTTCTCCCAGCGGATATCCTGGTCCACTGCCGAAAAACGGTTGTTAAATCCTTTGCCGGTGCGCTGAGCGCGCTTTTCGTCGCGGCGCTCGTTCAGATCGAGCATGCGGGCGTACATCAGGAAGGTAATCTGTTCCACCACGGTCAGCGGGTTGGCGATGCCGCCGGTCCAGAACTCTTCCCAAAGCTTGTCGATCTTGTTTTTCAGTTCACCGGTAATCATGCCGCAGTCTCACTTTTTTCAATCAATTCCCAACGCAGGATTCCACGCTGGTCAATTTTGAACAACCCCTGCCGACCGCCAGGCTTTTCAGTGCACGCACGCACTGCGTAGCCCTCGGTCGTGACCTTACGGATCATTTCCTGTTCATCCATAACTTCAATGCTGTCAGTCTTTTTGTTCCCTTCCTTGGACAGACGGAAGGCAACTCGACCGGTATCTCGATCTCTCACTTTCACAGGGAACAACAAATCTCCACTGGTGTGGTAGAGACGCAATCTGCTGCAGAAAATTTCACTCATTCACTCTTAACTCGTTCAATAAAAAAATCTCAGACAGATACCCGTTTCTCGGTGCTCTGTTTCTGTGTACCCAGTTCAACACCAAACTGCTTGACCAGTTCAACCAGCGCATCCGCTGTGCTCTCGTCACTGAACACGCCGTCCAACCCATCGGTATCCAGTGCAGTAAATGGATGATCATACAGCTGGGCCACGTTGATAGTGCCAAATCGACTCAGGTAGTTTTTCAGCAGGCCTATAAAGCGCTGCTGACGACTGTCCAGGTGGATATGGTGCTGCTGCACAAAGTGGGTAAAAGCCGTTTCAACCGCCTGACTGTCCATGCCGATCAGCGTGCGCAGCAGCTGGTCCAGGCTAGCACCGGACTCCGGAAAGAAGTCTTTCAGTGTGTCCAGGTCAATGCTCGGATTCTGGATATGCACCAGCGCGTTAAGCTGTTCCAACTCGGCCTCGGTCACGGGTTCACCCTTGCGGATCTTGGCCAGTACCGGGTCGGACTCGAACAGGGGCGTCAGGGTCTTCTCCACCTCCTGGCGGAAGATCTGGTAATCGACCGTGACGATTTTGGTGGGTCTATCCGCGACTTGGTACAGCCCCTGGTCTTCCTTGATATCGATAATCGGCAAGGCCTCCGCCGGTGGCGCTGTATCCTTGTCTCGCAGATGAATAATCCCCCGCAGCGCCAGCCGTTTGTCTTCCAGCGTCGCAAAGCTGGCCGCCTGCCAGAAGCTATCCTGCTGGATATCACGAATCTGCTCCGCCTTGGCCCGCACCGGGTTCAGGTGCATCGACAGCTTGGCGACCTTGGCCAGTATGGGCTGCTTGGCAATATCCATTTCAGACGGGTTGTTCAGCAGGATAAACTGCAGCTCTGTCAGCTGCAGATCCCAGCGCAGCGCTTCAGACTGGTTCTTGATGTCACGCCACTGCATCAGCGGTGCCATTTCGGTACGCAGCAACTGCCGGGTATCCGGTGCAAAGCTATCCAGGCGCTTAGGATCACTGAGCCGGGCCTTGAGCTGCCAATTATCGCGCACGGCAATACAGCCATCATCCAGTGCATCAATGTCCGCCTTGAGCAGTGCGACGGTCTGCTTAAACAGTTCCATCTCCGCCTTCTTCAGCGCTGTTTCGGCCAAATGAAGCCGCGCTTCAAACAGCTTCTCACACAGCGACTTGCCGGGACGGCCTTCATCTTCAGGTGGATCCATGTCGAAATAGTCGAAATTGCCCCAGTGATCGAAAATAAGGAAGTGGGTTTTGGGTAAACCGGGGCCATAAAGATCTGGGCTCAGACGCGTACCACGCCCGACCATCTGCCAAAACTTGACCTTGGATTTCACCGGTTTGGCAAACACTAGATTGACCACTTCCGGGACATCGATGCCGGTATCAAGCATATCTACCGATATCGCAATGGTGACCTGGTCGTTGCCCGTGGTCTTTTTAAAACTATCGATAAGTTCTTCAGCACGATCGTACTTGGAGTGGATCACACGGCAGAAATTGCCACCATGTTGTGGATACATCTCGCCAAACAACTCTGACAGTAGTTCGGCATGCTGGATACTGCGGGCGAATATTATGCTTTTTCCGGGCAGCTGCCCATCGGCATCACGTACACCCTTTTCCATCAAGTTTCGTAAAATAGCTCTATTGGTATCTTTGTTAAATACGGTCTTGTCGATGTCCGGGGCTTCGAAATCCAGCTCATTCGGGTCAAAGCCCTGCTCTTCCAGGTCGGCCAGCTGCTGATCCGTCAACGATTTGCCTTTGATACCTTCACGCAGGAACTGAGTGGTGTGCGTAACAACGCGGAATGGCACCAAATTTCCGTCAGCGACGGCTAGCTCCAATGGATAGTTAGCAGTCGGGAATTTATAGTCGCAACCAAACAAACGGCAGGTAGAGCGACTGACCATCTCTACAGGAGTCGCTGTAAGGCCTATCTGTCTGGCATCGAAGTATTTAAACAGGTCGCCAAACACGTTGTAGACCGAGCGGTGCGACTCATCAGCGATGATCAGGTCAAAGTACCCCACATCGAATTGCTCATAGATCCCCATCATGCCTGGGTAGGTAGCAATGTAGATGCGTGCATTTTTCTGGTCCTGTTTCTTGGTTCGGCCTACTACATAGAGCGGTTCCTTGATGTATTCGCTGTAGGCATTACGCGCCTGTTTACGCAGTTCTTTGCGATCACACAGGAACAGCACACGCTTGGCCCAGCCAGCATCCAGCAGGCGCTTGGTTAGTGCGATAGATACACGGGTTTTACCAGTACCCGTGGCCTGCACGATCAGTGTCTTGCGATGACCTTCTGCAAATCGTTCACTGACACGGGTAATGGATTCCATCTGGTATAGGCGGCCAGCAATATCCATATCAATCGGAGTCGTGTTCAAATCCTTACGCTGACTCCTCTGTTGAATGAGATACTGCAGACTGTCCTTGCTGTAATAGCCATATAGCTTGCGCGGCACGCTATCCAGTGCGTCATCCCAGATCCAGATGTCGTAACCATTGGTGTAGAAGATAATCGGGCGCTGGCCATATTGGTTTTCCAGCGCATCGGCATACAACTTTGCTTGCTGGCGGCCCTTTTCCGGATTAGCGCGAGCTCGTTTAGCCTCTACAACTGCCAACGGCATACCGTTATCATCCCAGAGCACATAGTCACAGTAGCCGATACCAGTCGTGGTTGGCTGACCACCCACTTCAACCTCAACACCTACCTGATCGGTGTTACCGCCATCAGCATCAACGTCCCATCCAGCCAGACGCAGCTCGCTATCGACCAGACGGCGGCGGGTCTCGGCTTCGTTGAAGTCCAAGGTGTTTGTGGCCCGATGACTGCTATGCAGGAATGACTGAACTTTGTCTCGGTCCTGCTGGTGTTTGAACTTGGCCGCCTCACGCAGTGCTGCCCGCTCTGCTTCTTTAGCAGCTTCCAGCTCTTTCAGAGCATCCTTTAGCTGCACGGACTGGGACGCCAGCTTCTCCTGCAGCGTTTTATTCTTCTGCTTGAGCTCTGACTTGGCTATTGTGGGTTGTATAGGTTGAGGCTCTTGGAAGTCGGGACACTGCTCACTGCTGCCATCACCCTGTGCGATCAGTAACCAACAACCTAGATAGTAAGCTTCCTTCACCAACCAAGCTGCCGTATCGGCTGAAACCTCACCCTCATGCGCTGCCTTGTTGCCATGCATACGGACGGCATGCAGCTTATCGAGGATGACCTGCGGCACTACTGATTTGAAGCTGCCATTGCTCAAACGATCCATAAAGGTCGCATTAGGCTCTACCGGAAGCTTGAGCTCGCTGTAGACAACCCCCACCAGTTTTTCGACAAAACAGCGGAGTTTAACCAATGAACTCTGAGGGTCCAGATAAGCGTAGGTTTCGGCAAACCCGCCAAGGTCTGCTAGGTTGGGCCAGTGTTCTCTGAGATGTTCAAAATTCATGGACTTCATGTCTTTCAGCCTGTGATGACTTCCTGTGTTCCAAGTATCGTGCCAAGTCGGGTTTCAGCCCAATCAATACTCTTCGATTCCGAGCTGTTTAATCCAGTTATTCAGTGTTTGGTGGTTTTTCAATCCTAGAAGCTCGGCGGCCTTACCCTTCTGACCAGCGGTAGTCTTAAGCGCCTCGAGAACACAATAACGCTTTGTATTATCGAGGATTTCATTGATATCAACACCTTCCGCCACATCAATATCAAGTGCAGTACCATAGGTCTTTCGCGGCCGCTGAATGAGTGCTCGCTCAATCTCGTGAGTATCTAACACTTCCGTATCAGCCCAGATTGATGCCCTGAGCAAGGTATTCCAAAGCTCACGGATGTTACCTGGCCAACGCTGCTGCTTAATAAAATCCATTGCATCTTCGGAAATTATTTTACTTGCATAGCCGGGTTGATCTTTCGCTTCCAGATTCAACTGACCTAACAACGATGTGACCAGTTCGGGAATATCCTCATGCCGCGCACGCAGAGGTGGCAAACCTACAACACCCACTGCGAGACGATAGAAGAGGTCTTCCCGGAAAGCCCCCTCCTCCACCATCGACAGCAAGTTCCTGTGCGTAGCCGTAATCACACGAACATCGACCGCATGGGGTTTACTTGCCCCTACAGGGTTGATTTCCTTCTGCTGCAAGGCCCTGAGCAACTTGACTTGAGCTTCAAGGGGCAGCTCACCTACCTCATCAAGAAAGAGCGTGCCGCCATCAGCTTCATCAAAAAATCCTTTGCGGTTCGCATCTGCACCGGTGAATGCTCCCTTTCTGTGCCCAAACAGCTGAGAATCTATGAGGCCTTCCGGTATTGCTCCGCAGTTGACGGGTATGAAAGGCTTGGCGGCACGGGGAGATGCCTCGTGTATCGCCCGAGCAATCACTTCCTTGCCCGTTCCTGATTCGCCTTGCACAATCACTGGCAGATTACGTGGTGCCAAACGCTTGGCAAGCGAAACCGCCTCATGCATGGCAGGCGAGTGGGTTTGAATATGCTCAAAATGACTATCCAGCTTGGGTGGTGCACCTGCAAGAGAGCCTAATACGCCATCCTGGTGCTCAAGGTAAGCAAGGGCTATATCGAAAGGTAGCTCTACATCTATTACCCCATCTTGAATAGAGGTTTGTACCAGGCGGGTGTTATAGACCCCCTTGCCCAGCAGCAGCCAAATGGCAGCCATCGCCGGCGTACCCGAGGATAGATTGAGCGTTACCAACGCATTGGGCGAGCAGCATGTATCAAGCACGCTCCGGGCCGCAGCATAAATATCAGGATAGTGGATGGGGCTGGTCAGTTCTACCGAGGAGATATGAATGGTCGTTTTGACAGCGGCATTGCGTGTTCGTGACTGACCAGCCAACCACCGCTGATAACGGTCTAGTTCATCAAACCAAGCATTGGCAAGAATGTGCACTTCATCGAAAGGCGCGTCGGCGGCAAGCAGTATCGACGCAATAGGGCCACTCTGACCACTCGCCTCAGCATCCAAATCATGACGACCGAGCCAAGTCAGCAAAATCCTTTTCTTAAACACACCACAAGCTCCGACTGTAACTAGCAACAGAATTTATCATGCGAGGAGCGGAAAGTCTTCGAGCTTCGGACTCAAGTACGGATTCAACTCCGAAGTGCGACACCTGCATATGCAGTCTGAAGATATTCCTGAAACACAATTTCAGGGTGCGCATCGGGCCTTGCGAGAAGATTTCTATGAGGCACTGACCGAGTTTGGCATGTGTCTGAATGTAGTGGCCTAATGATCCCGGACACCAACTTAAGGTGGTAAAGTCACCGCCGAAGAAGAGGTGTTCAATGGCAAAACAGCGTCGTTCGTTTTCAACCGAGTTCAAAATG
>NZ_PYGI01000015.1 GCF_003014615.1 Marinobacterium halophilum
TCACCGAAGCCTTTCACGAACGCCGGGCGCTTCTTGGTCCGCGCCGCCACTTCCTTGGAGGTGACGATCACGGCGGCACCACCGGCCACCGGCATCACGATCTCCAGCACGTGCAGCGGGTCTGCCACCATCTTGCTGCCGAGCACATCTTCGATGGTCATCGGCTTGCCATGGAACATCGCATTGGGGTTGTACTGGGCGTTGGTACGCTGATCCACCGCCAGCTTGGCCATGGCCGTCTGGTCGTAACCATACTGCGCAGCATAACGCTGGGCGATCATGGCGTAGCCGGTGTTCTGGCCAAGATGACCATAGGGCAGGTCAAACTCGGCTTCGGGCGCACCAAATGCCGTGCTGTGACCACCGAAACGCATCGCCTGCGCCATCCACGCCGGATCTTCGTTCGGACCGAACGGGGCCATGCGCATCGGAATCACACACAACACCGCTTCACACAGACCCAGCTCGATCGCTGCCGCCGCACGCCAGATCATGCCAACCGAGGTACAACCACCCAAATCGACCACTTCAGCAAAGTTGACCTCGATACCGAGATACTCGGCCGCCATAGCCGGTACGAAGACAGATGCCTCGTGGAACTGCGGACCGTTGATGACCAGACCATCCAGATCGCTGGCCTTGAGGCCTGCATCTTCAAGCGCCTGTGCCGCCAGATCGGCCACCTGTTCAAGGTGGAACATCTGTGGCGCCGTGGCATATTTTTCCGGTTTATACTGAGCCGCACCGACAATCGCGGCTTCTCCTCTTAATCCCATCGTATTCTCCCGACGCCTTTTTTATTGGTATTCAAACGGTGGCAGCCCGGCATCGGCCAGTGCTGCAGCCGAATACGGACGGTAGGTACCCGCTTTATCATCGCGTACATACAGCGGATCCTTGCAGTGTTCCGGGGCATAGCCCTGACGCTGCAGATCCACCTTGCGCAATTTAAAGGTGGTGGTCATGTCGGCAGCCGCACTGACGCGCACGAACAGCGGTGCAGCATAGCGCGGCACCCGTGCCTCGGTCAGGTCATACAACGCCTGCGGATCGAATGACTGCCCTTCCTGCATGACGATCGCGGCCATACCGGCACGGCCTTCATGCTCAGGCACCTGCACACCGTAGATGTTGATCAGTTCAGCACCGGTGAAGTCGCCCAGCGCACTGGCCACTTCCTGAGTCGATACGTTCTCGCTTTTCCAGCGGAAAGTGTCGCCGATGCGGTCAACAAAGTAGAAGTAGCCATCTTCGTCGTAACGCAGCAGGTCACCGGAACGCCACCAGCTATCACCTTCGGAAAATACGTTGCGCAGGATCTTCTGCTCGGACGCTTCTGTAGATGTGTAGCCTTCAAAACGACCACCGCCGATTTCGGGATGGTTGATGATCATGCCGATGCCTTCGCCCACTTCACCCGGCTCGCACAGGATATAGTGGCCCTGCTCATCACGCAGGTAACTGTCAGTGGCCACGTCGTAACGCACGAGACGGAAGTTGGTCTTGTTCCAGTCCGGCACACGGCCACAGGAGCCGATGTAGTTGTCCACGTTGATCAGGTTGGTATTGGCCTCGGTAGAGCCCCAGCCTTCATACACATCCATCTGACCAAAACGCTCAATCCAGCGCTGCCAGGATTCAGCGGTCAAACCGGCCCCCATCATGCAACGCAGCTTGTGTTCACCACACTCGGTTTCCTGATTCAGCAGGTAGCGGCAGATTTCACCGATGTACTGACAGACGGTCACGTCGTTATCGCGCACATCCTGCCAGAACCGGCTGACACTGAACTTGCGGCGCACCAGAATGGTAGCACCGGCGCGCAAGGCAGTGGAGGTGACCGAGGTGGCGGCCGCGCCATGATACAACGGCAGGCAGCAGTAAAAGACATCATCGGACTTGGCACCGATGGTGACTTCCATCACGTCACCGGAACACAACCAGCGCATGTGGCTGTAGATAGCCGCCTTGGGCAGACCGGTGGTGCCAGAGGTAAAGATCAACAGGGTCGGCATTTCCGCCTTGATACCCTTGCGGTGGACAGTGTCGACCTGGGTACGCGGAGCCGATTCAAGCTGCTCAATATAGGCGCTGCTCAGACTGGCCAGATCCTCTGCAGAGGCGGGCTTTTCTGCATCCGGCAGCAGCCACAGCGGCACGTTAAGATCCGGCGTCTGAGCGAAGTTGTGCGCACACTCTTCACCTACGATCACCGCCTTGGCCAGGGTGGACTCCAATGCATGCTGCAGCGGACGGCCGTTGATCTGGTTATTGATGAACGCCACCACCACACCGATTTTGGTCAGGCCAAACCAGGTGGAGAAGAATTCGGGGCGGTTTTCCATCGCCATGGCGCAGACATCACCCGGCTTCAAACCGCACGCCAGCGCCGCATGGGCAACCTGGTTGGCCTGGGCGTCAATTTCGGCATAACTCAGCCGACGGTCACCATAGATCAGGAACGGATGGTCGCCCAGACTGGCGGCCTGCGCTTCCAGACGATCGGCCAGGGTGTAATGATCAAGCGGCTTAATCAGGCCAGCGGCCTGCGCACGCTGATCCATCTTCAGCTGAGTCTCGGCACGCGACGGCACGGCCGCCTGCGGGACAGAAAGAGTTGAACTCATGTGCTCATTCCCTCTTGTAATTGATAGATGCTCGCTAGTCCTTAGCGCACACGGATTCGGGGCGCGGGTGTATCACCGCGCATGGTCTGCAGGAACTGGTCCATCGGTGCGGGCGCGGCCACCTGAGGCAACACATCGGCATCCGGACGCTGGCTCCAGAATGCCTTCCAGGACGGGAACAGTCCGTGGAAGGTTCCTTCGTACGGCTCACGACCCGGCCAGCGCATCTTCATATCGCCGATGGGCGGCTTGTTCAGATCGGTGGCGTACCAGTAGCACGGCAACCGGCGGCGGAAAAACCACTCGCCGTCGATGCGCTCGTAATCGTCCCAGTACAACATTTGCATGATCACCCACTCAGGACCGGTCTCATGCTCGTTTTTGGAATACACCACACCGATGGCATGGTCAGCATCAACAAACTCGATGATGTGCTGCCCGAGGTGATGAGACGTCCCCGTGAACTGATCCCGCAACGTGGAATCAACCCAGGCCTTCAGATGTTCGCGACCAACCTTTTCACGGCCCACCCGGATGTCCGGTGCAAACAGTCCTACATGAGCATCGATATCGCGCATATCCAGCGACAACGAGTACTTGCCCGCCAACTGCCGAATCGCTTCAGTCGATTCAAGGCGGTCGATACGCTGTTCCAGTGTCATCTCAGTCATAGCCACCTCAGATGAAGACCATGCCGCCGTTAACGGCGATATTCTGACCGGTGATGAAACCGGCATCGTCGCTGGCCAGGAAGGACGCAACACGAGCGATATCTTCCGGCTCGGCCATGCGACCCAGCGGAATCGCACTGATCATCTGCTCCATCCACTCGTCAGGAATGCCCTGCATCATCGGCGTGTTGGTTGCGCCGGGTACCAGCGTGTTGACGCGGATACCGCTGGGCGCCAGTTCACGGGCGATGCTGCGGGTCAAACCGATAACGCCGGCCTTGGAGGCGACATAATGGCTGGGGCCTTCGCCGGACATGGCTGCGGAGCTGGAGACATTGATGATGACACCGCTGCCGTTTTCGCTCATCAAGCGCGCGCCTTCACGGCAGCACAGGAAGGTACCGGTCAGGTTAACGCCGATAACGCGTTCCCAGTTTTCATCCGGCGTATCCAGAAAGGCATCAACCGAACCAACGCCGGCATTATTGACGACCACATCAAGACGGCCGAAGGCGTCCTTCACCTGCGCCATGGCACCTTTCACCGACTCGCTGTTCGAGATATCACAGGCGATGGCGATCACGTTACCTTCGGCGGCGGCTGCAGTGGCTTCAGCCGCTTCCTGATTGATATCGATGGCAGCCACCTTGGCGCCCTCGGCTGCAAAATGCTTAACAATCGCCTGACCCATACCCTGTCCAGCGCCGGTTACGAATACCACCTTGTCCTGATGCTTCATTACTCATCCCCCCCATGCACACTGAAGTACATGGATATCCGGTTTTTGTTATGGAATGCATCTTCGATCAGCCACGCAAGGCCGACATCGTCCATCAAGACTAAGCCTCCCGTACAGACCGACTGGTCTGAACGGACGATGCTGTTGATGCCGCCCAATAAGAGGATGGACGCGAAAAGTTCTGACTGTGGTGCCTGCGGGTGCCCGGGCCAATAATAAGGAGAACAGCATGGATCATCAGGATCTGCCCCTGCCGGTCGGCCAGTACGCCCAACTCGAAAACGGTTTGACTCTGCACTATCTGGACGTGGGTGAAGGCCCCGTCGTACTTTGGCTGCACGGCAGCGGCCCCGGTGCCAGCGGCTTCAGCAACTTCAAGACCAACTACCCGATCTTTGCCGAAGCGGGCTACCGTAACATCGTCCTCGACCTGCCCGGCTTCGGCCGCTCCAGCAAGCCGGAAGATGCACACTACAACCTCGACTTCTTCGTTGAGTGTTTGAACCAGTTCCTGCAGGCGACCGGCATCGAACGCTGCACCCTGCTGGGCAACTCTCTGGGCGGTGCCATTGCTCTGGGCCAGGCACTGGCACACCCGGCAACGGTTGAACGTCTGGTATTGATGGCTCCGGGCGGCGTGGAAGAGCGTGAAACCTACTTCCAGATGGAAGGGATCAAGCGCATGGTCGAGGTGTATGGCCAGGGTCCAATGGGTGTGGAAGAGATGCGTCAGGTGATGCAGCTGCAGCTGTTTGATTCATCCCAGCTGGATGAAGAGCTGCTGAAAGAACGTGCCGCCGTCGCCGTCACTCAACCGGCCAATCTGTTCTCCACCATGATGGTGCCGAACATGACCGAGCGTCTGGGTGAGCTGACCTGCCCGATCCTTGGTTTCTGGGGCAGCAACGACCGCTTCAACCCGGTTGAAGGTGTGTTCAAATTCCTCGATCACGCACCGCATGCACGTTTCCTTATGCTGAACCGTTGCGGCCACTGGGTACAGGTAGAACATACCGATCTGTTCAACCGTACCTGTATCGATTTCCTGCAGCAGGGTTGAGGTCGCGACCGCCGCGACTTCATACTCACAGCAGACTCAGGAGTGATGCCTATGGCCGCTTATGAACACCTCGTTTCTCCCGGAACGATCGGCTCGATGGAGCTGAAAAACCGCATTCTCATGGCCCCGATGGGGTCAAACTATGCCGAGGAAGACGGTCGCTGCGGCGAACGTATCCAGGCGTTTTACGAAGCCCGCGCCAAAGGCGGCGCAGGTATGCTGACCATGGGCGTGTGCTCCATCGCCTATCCGGCGGGTACCGCCGAGCCTTACCAGGTTGGCATCTCTTCGGATGATTTCATTCCGGGACTGAAACAGCTCACCGACCGCGTCCACCAGCACGGTGCCAAGATCGCCATGCAGCTGCAGCACGCCGGTAAAACATCGGTGCGCGATCTGGCCGAAGGCCGTGAACTCTGGGTACCGTCCATGCCACCGGCCGCCAGCACCGACATGTTCAGTGCCCTGACCCAGTCTGAACTGGGCCGCTTTATCAGCTCCTCAAAAGGGCGCGAGAAAGGCGGTGTGCGTATCCGCGTCATGGAAAAAGACGATATCGCCCAGATGGTGACCTGGTTTGCCGATGCCGCCGAACGCGCTCAAAAGGCCGGTTTCGATGGTGTCGAGATCCATGCCGGTCATACCTATATCATCTCCGGCTTCCTGTCGCCCTACTACAACAAGCGCGACGACGAATACGGTGGCCCGCTGGAAAACCGCGCACGTCTGTTACTGGAAGTGATTCATGCCATTCGCGCTCGCGTTGGCAACGACTTCCCGCTGTGGATGCGCATGGACGCCATCGAGCTGGATCTGCCGGGCGGCATCAGTCTGGAAGACGCCACCCGTACGGCACAGATGGCACAGGACGCAGGCCTCAACCTGGTCAGCGTCTCGGCTTACGCCAACCTGAGCACCGGCAACGCCTTTACCAAGGCACCGATTCCGCACGAGCGGGCACGCTTCCTCGACTGGGCCGCGCACATCCGCAAGCATGTGAACATTCCTGTGACTGCGGCTGGCCGTCTCGATCCCGAGGTGGCCGACAAGGCCATTGCCGATGGCAAGTGTGACTTTGTGGCCATGGGCCGCAAGCTGCTGGCCGACCCGGAACTGCCCAACAAGCTGGTCGAAAACCGGGCCGCTGACATCCGTCCCTGTATCTATTGCTATGCCTGTGTCAGCCAGATTTTTGTCAACGAGCGGGTCAAGTGCGCGGTTAATCCGCAGACCGGTCATGAGCAGGAATTGCAGATTATCGCGTCCGATAGTGCCAAAAACGTGCTGGTGGTGGGCGGTGGACCCGCCGGATTGGAAGCGGCACGGGTCAGCGCCCTGCGCGGCCATAAGGTGACGCTGGTGGAAAGCAGTGGCCGCCTGGGTGGCACCCTGTTCTTCGCTGCGCTGGCCTATCCGGAAAACGGGCCGTTGCTGGATTATCTGATCAAGCAGGTACGCGACCTGCCAATCGAGGTGCGTCTCAACACCCATGCTGATGAAGCATTGATCGATCAGCTGAAACCGGACCAGGTGATCGTCGCCGTCGGTGCCCGCCGCAATGCACCGGACATTCCGGGCGCAGATCAGAAGCATGTATGGTCCGGTGATGAACTGCGCAAGCTGATGACCGGTGAAGGTGCGGATATTGCCAAGCGCAAGCTCAGCGTCACCCAGCGGGTGATGATGAAATCCGGTTCGCTGGTCGGGGTCACCAACAGCACGGAAGCGATGCAGAGCCTGTCCAAACTGTGGATGCCACTGGGCAAGCACGTCACCATTATTGGCGGCGGATTGGTCGGTCTTGAACTGGCTGAATTTCTGGTCGAGCGTGGACGTCAGGTGGAAGTACTGGAACCGGGTCCGGATCTCGGTGCCGAGCTGTCCATCGTCCGTCGCTGGAAAGTACTGCACAACCTGGAAGAGCACAGTGTCAAGCTGGTCAAGAACGCACAAGTGCAGACGATTGGCAAAAAGAGCCTCAATTACTCCGATAGTGAAGGCAACTGTCACGAAATCGCCACCGATTCGGTGGTACTCGCGATTGGTGCCGAAACCAACGACTGCCTCAGCCGCTGCGTCGAAAAGCGTGGCATCGAGGTGATCAACATCGGTGATGGGGCAGAAGTCGCTTACATTGAAGGCGCACTGCGCTCGGGCATGAAGGCCGCAGTTTCGGTCTGATCCGCTCTGATCGGCCGCCCTGCCAAAAGCACGGCGGCCTGCTTCGCATTACCCCAACCTGACCGCTGCGGTCAGATTGCTATTCCGCACCCGCCGCATAGTCATCCAGCGCCGCCTGGCGTGCCTGCTTGTAGTCGATGATCGGGGCCGGTCGACCCTCGCGCTGACCTGCACCGGGCAAATGCCGTGCCTTGGGCTCCAGATGAAGCAGCTCAGGCAGCCACTCGGCCAGAAATTCGCCATTGGGATCGAACTTCTGACTCTGCAACAGCGGATTGAAAATACGGAAATACGGTGCCGCATCCGCACCGACGGATGCACTCCACTGCCAACCGCCCAGGTTGGAGGCAAAATCCCCATCGATCAGTTGCGACATGAAAAAGGCTTCACCGCGCCGCCAATCAACGCGCAACAACTTGGTCAGAAAGGACGCCACTATCATGCGCAGCCGGTTATGCATCCAGCCGGTGGCCAACAGCTGCTTCATCGCCGCATCGACGATAGGGAAACCGGTTTCACCCGCCTTCCAGGCCTCAAACAAGGCGTCGTTATCCTGCCAGGTAATACGGGCTTCCGTTTCCGGACGGAACGGCGTAAGCCGACTCAATTCCGGGAAGGAAACCAGCAGGTGACGGTAGAATTCGCGCCAGACCAACTCATTCAACCAGGTACTTTCCAGCCACCCTTCCGCATCCTGTGCCTGCTTGAGTGCCGCCAGGCATTGGCGCGCCGACAGCGCACCGACGGTTAACGCCGGCGAAAGCCCTGAGGTGCCATGACGCGACGGGAAGTCACGCAAGTGGGCGTAGTCAGGTTCCTGTTCGTGGATAAATTGCTGCAAGCGGGCATGCAATGCGTCATCGTCGACCGGATAAGCCGGGTCGCGCGCAGAACGTGCACCGATGAACGGCCCTGCAATCGCACTCCGAGCAGCTGATGACACCTCATGCTGCGTTCGCAAGGGGGACGGCAACGGCCCGTGATCACTCTGCAACAGACGTTTTAACCACGCCTTACTGAACGGGGTAAACACCTTGAACGGCGTACCTTGCCCGGTCACCACCTGTCCCGGCGGCACGATCAAGTCACCGTGGTACCCCTGCGCAACAACCCCGGCGGCAGCCAGGCACTCACAGACCTGACGGTCGCGATTACGCTCATTCAGCGGATACTCGTAGTTGAAGTGCAACGCCGTTGCACCCTGCTCCTGTGCCAGCGTCAAAATGGCCTCGGGGCAATCGGCAAAGTGTTGCAAATCAAGCCGGATCAGTTCAACACCGGCGGCCGCCAGCTGTTGTTGCAGCCAGTCAAGACGACCATGCCAGTAACGCACGCGAGCCTCGGATTCGTTGTGCTGTGCCCACTGTGCCGGAGTCAGACACACCACTGCCTTGACCGGGTCGCCCGATGCACAGGCAGCTGAAAGTGCCGGATTATCGGCAACACGCAAGTCATTGCGAAACCAGACCAGTTGCATTCAGATATAATTCCTTAAACCGAGCTCGTAAGGGTGCGGGTTAAGATAGGTCTGCTGACGAATATAGTCCGAGCCAAAACGCTTCACGTAATGCTTGAGCAATGTCAGCGGCACCACCAGATGAACATGTTCCTGACGGTACTGTTCAATGCAGGCCAACACTTCCTGCTTACAGTCACTGTCGATATCACGCTTGAGGTAGCCCAGCAGATGCATCAGCACGTTGGTGTGACTCTTGCGAGTCGCCTTGTGCGCCATGTGGTACATGAACCGGCCCAGGTAATGCTCGGCAATCTGCTCCAGCGGCAATGCATGCGCATCCGCCAGATAGCGGCCCAGCTCGCGATATCCTTCATAATGATGCGCCATCAGCAGATATTTCTGCCGACTGTGGAACTGCAGAATCGTGTGATAGGACAGGTTGGTTTCGACGTTGTTCTTCCAGTCGTCGTACACAAATACACGGGTAATGAAGTTTTCCCGCAGCACTGCATCGTTCAGACGCGCCTCTTCCTCAAGCGGCAGGTTCGGGTTGCACTGGCGCAGCGCCCGCACGAACACGCCCTGATCAGCATGATGCGGAATCCCATTGCTGTGGTAGACCTTGACCCGCTCCATACCGCAACTGGGCGAACCCTTCATCAAAATGAAGCCGCGCAAATGACGATGACGCTCGGCAAAGTCCTCCCCTACCCGCATCAGATCATCAGTTACATCCATATCCGGATCGGTCGTACCCACGGCACGCGGATGCTCGCCTTCCGGCCCCATCAGGCGAATGGGCTCACGCGGGATACCAAGACCGATGGCGACTTCAGGGCAAAAAGGTTCGAATTCGAAACAGTCGTCGAGCACATTCAAACAATAGCGCGACTGTTTGTGGCCACCGTTGTAACGGACTTTCTGCCCGGTCAGGCATGCACTGATGCCCACCGGGATTCTACGTTCCAGCAAAGGCTGATCCGACATCAAGACGGTTCCTGTCAAAGGCCGATGAACGGCTGCACCAACCGTCCCATCAAACCAGAGAATTTCAACGGCGCATCGGTAGCGATCAGGCAGATACAATCTTCATTGGTATCCACAATCGGTTGATGACTAACGTCATCGTCCAGATCCGCTACATCACCCATACAAAAGCGCCCTATTTCATCGTTATACGACCCGCGCAGAATAAGGGTCAGTTCGTTGCCGCCATGGGTATGGTGAGGTACCGAGACTCCGGGTGAAATACGCAGCAAGCGAGTCGCTCCCGGGCCATCAAGTTCCAGATCAAGCTGGCGCACGCCATAGCCGATTCGCTTCCAGGGCAGCTGATCTATCGGCTTGCCCAGCATCTGCGCCAAGGGGGCCGGCAGCTCTGCAGCCGCAGCCGATGACACCGTGTCGTGTTTAACCGAAGCAAACTCCTGCTCCGGCTCGTCCAACCGTGCCAGCACTGCATTGAGTGCATCGTCATTCAGACGTGTCGGTGCCAGTTGATTCAGTAACGCACCACCAATCGCATCAGTCTGTTCACTGCGCTCACGGCAGTGCGGACACCAGTGCAAATGGCAGGCAACCAGTAACGCCATGCCTTGCGGCAAGCTACCGGCAGAGTAAGCCATCAAAGTGGCATCGTCAAAATGATGGGTAATATTCACGCGTCTTCTCCCCAGTGAGCCTTGAGCTTACTGAATGCTAACCTGAGTCGGGATTTGACACTGCCCAGCGGGATACCCAGCTGGTCAGCAATCTCCGAGTGACTCTTGCCTTCGTAGTAGGACAGGTGCAATACCTGTGCCTGGTTCTCGGGCAACGTATCAATGGCGGCTTTCATTCGCCCTTCAATGACCAAATGCTCGCCCATGTCCCGATGGTCCGGGTCTGGTTCCTCTTCCGGCAATTCATACAGGGCCATTTTCTCGCGGCGCATGCGGTCAATACTCTGATTACGCGCCAACGTAAAAATCCAGGTACTGGCACTGGCCTTGGTGCGATTGAACAGGTGCGCCTTGCGCCACACCAGCAGCATCGCCTCCTGAGTCACTTCTTCCGCCGTTGCATCCGGCATGCCAAGACGTAAAATGTACGACTTGACCCGAGGGGCAAAGTAACCGAACAGCCGGGCAAATTCAGATTTGTCACGTGTCTCGGCAAGGTTAGTGAGACAGGCGCTCCATTCATCCCGCACCTGCTTCCTCCTCTCCTCAGATGTCGTATTCTGTGGGGTGATAGCGGCAGCGTTCACATCGCCTCCTTCGGCATCGTTTTCCTGCATTTGCTCTCCATACGCATCCGTGGCTGAAAGGGATCAATCATTTCATCTTTATTCGTTTACAGGATTCTGCTGTCCATGTCGATGATCTGCTCCCGCCTACCCGGTCGTAACAGCACCCAATCAGGTACACTTACAGGATGACCCCAACATGAGCATTAAAGTGATCAGACCTCAGAAGATCGCGGTGATCGGCTCCGGCATTTCCGGACTCGCTGCAGCCTGGTTGCTGAACAAGCAACATCAGGTCACGCTATTCGAGAAGGACGATCGTCCCGGCGGGCACTCCAACACTGTCAATGTCCCTACGCCCGGCGGTGAGCTCGCGGTTGATACCGGTTTTATTGTGTACAACCCGGTTAACTACCCCAATCTGGTCGAGTTCTTTCAGGCGCTAGGAGTACCCAGCCAGAAAACAGACATGTCCTTTGCTATCTCGGTTAACGCCGGAGCGCTGGAATATAGTGGCTGTGGCCTGCGCGGCGTGTTCGCGCAAAAGCGTAATCTGCTGCGGCCTGGCTACTGGAAAATGCTGGCCGATCTGATGCGCTTCTACCGTGAAGCTCCCGAGCTGATTGATGCACCCGAAGTGCAGTCGCAAACATTGGGTGAAATGCTGGACAGCCGCGGCTACGGCAAGACCTTTATTCACCAGCACCTGATTCCGATGGGGGCTGCCATCTGGTCAACGCCTGCCGACCAGATGCTGGCGTATCCGGCAGTCACTTTTCTGCGTTTTTGCCAGAATCATGGCTTGGTCCAGCTCAAGGATCGCCCCCAGTGGCGCACCGTGACCGGAGGCAGCCGAGAGTACGTCAGCCGGGTATGCCGCGAATTGGGCGACGGCCTGCGTCTGAATAGCCGTATTCACAAGATTCATCGCCGTGCCGGTAAGGCGGTAGTGGAGTTTCTGCACGGCGAAACCGAAACCTTCGACCATGTCGTGCTGGCCTGCCACGCGGACCAGGCGCTGTCGCTGCTGGCTGAACCAACGGCGGAGGAACAGCGCCTGCTCAGTGCGTTCCCCTATCAGCGCAACCGTGCGTTACTGCATACCGACGACAGCCTGATGCCTCGCCGCAAGGCCGCATGGGCCAGCTGGAACTACCTGACCGACAGCCGCAGCACCCACGACCAGCCCGATGCCATCTCGGTGACCTACTGGATGAACAACCTGCAGCACCTGCCACCTGAGCACCCGGTATTCGTTACCCTTAACCCGGTAGATGAACCCGCCGAAGGCAAGATTCTGCGCAGTTTCCTGTACGATCATCCGGTGTTCAACCTTGACTCGATCGCGGCCCAGAAGGAGATCTGGTCATTGCAGGGCCGACAGAACACCTGGTTCTGTGGTGCATACTTCGGTTATGGCTTCCATGAAGACGGCCTACAGGCAGGCCTGGCCGTAGCCGAACAGCTCGGCGGCATGCGCCGCCCCTGGACACTGGATAACCCCAACAGCCGTATCCACGTCCGCGCCAACGAGAAGCCACGCGTAGTCTGGCTGCCCGGAGCGGTAGCATAATGAGCCGTTCCTGCCTCTATGCCGGCCACGTGATGCATCACCGGGTGAAGCCCTCTGCGCACCGCTTCATCTATCGTGTCACCTCGATGCTGCTGGATCTGGAGGAGCTGCCGTTACTGGATACCCGGCTGAAATTCTTTTCACGCAATCGCTTCAACCTGTTTTCCTTCCATGAGCGTGACCATGGTGACGGCAGTGACCGCCCATTGATTGAACAGGTGCGTACCACCCTGAACGAGCAGGGTCTGGCGCTGGGCCAGGGACGGGTCGAACTGCTTTGCTACCCGCGCCTGCTCGGCTATGTCTTCAACCCGCTCAGCGTATTCTACTGCTACGACGAAGACGACCGACTGGCCGCCATTATTTATGAGGTCAGCAACACGTTCAAACAGACACACAGCTACCTGATTCCGGTGGATGCCACGGTGACCGGGCCTATCCAGCAAAGCTGTAACAAGGACTTTTACGTGTCGCCCTTCATCAGCATGGCGACCCGCTACCACTTTCACCTGCAACCACCCGAGCAGCGCGTATCCGTACGCATCCGCCAAAGCGATGACGAGGGAACGGTGCTGCATGCCACGTTCACCGGCACCCGTCGTCCCCTGAGCGACCGTGCATTATTGAGTACCTTTTTCCGCTATCCGCTGATGACCCTGAAAGTTATCGCCGGAATCCATTGGGAGGCTCTGCAGATCTGGCGCAAGAAAGTGCCGCTGCAGCCACGCCCGGCACCACCCGCATCACGGATCACGCTGGTGACCAACCAAGGGGATGAGACCCATGAAACCATCTGAATACCGCAGCCTGACCCAGCTGGAGGCGCTGCCACGTACCGGCTGGCTCAACCGCTGGTGCCTGAAAGCCCTGTTCAATCACCTGCCTGATTTCGACTACGGTACCCTTGACCTGCAACTGCCATCAGGCCAGCTGTTGCAGTTTGGTCAGGCACGGGAGGATGAGCCCCGTGCCGAGGTACGCATTCATCATTACCGGGCGCTACGTCGTCTGCTGCGTGCCGGCCCTATCGGCTGGTCGGAAGGTTATATGGACGGTGACTGGGACAGTCCAGATCTGGTTTCACTGTTTCGCTGGGCGCTGGGCAACGAAGCCAGTATCCAGCGCATGGCCAAAGGCAACTGGCTGCTGCGCGGTATCAATCGTCTGCGCCATCTGCGCCGCGCCAACACCCGCAGCGGTTCACGCCGCAACATCGCCTATCATTATGATCTGGGCAACGATTTCTACTCACTCTGGCTCGACCCCAGCATGACCTACTCGGCTGCTCTCTATGCTGAAGGAGCCAACAATCATGGCTCTGATGCCCTGCATCAAGCGCAACTGAACAAGTACCGTCGCATCTGTGAAATGCTGGCGTTACAGCCCGGGCAGCATGTGCTGGAAATTGGCTGCGGCTGGGGCGGCTTTGCCGAATTGGCCGCGCGAGAATTTGGTGCCCAGGTGCATGGTGTCACTCTGTCGGTGGAACAGCTGCAATATGCACGCGCACGGATCGAACGTGCGGGTCTTAATGAGCAGTGCCGCTTCACCCTGACCGACTACCGTGACCTGACCGACACCTACGATCACATTGTCTCGATTGAGATGTTTGAGGCCGTGGGTGAAGAGCACTGGCCCACCTATTTCGATCAGGTGCATCAATGCCTGAAACCCGGCGGCACGGCCGTGCTGCAGATAATCAGCATTGAAGAAGCACGCTTTGAGCAGTACCGCAGCAGTGCTGATTTCATCCAGACCTATATTTTCCCCGGCGGCATGTTGCCGAGCCCTGAGCGCCTGCGTGCGGCCGTTGCCGATGGCGGCCTGGTGCTGGAACAGGAGCAGACCTTCGCCCTGGGATATGCCGACACCTTGCGTGAGTGGCGACACAGCTTTATTGAGCAATGGCCGCGGATTCAGGCACTGAATGCCAATAACAGCTTCGATGAACGCTTCCGTCGCATGTGGCTCTACTACCTGGCCTACTGCGAGGGCGGCTTCCGTCATGGCAGTATTGACGTGGGCCTGTACCAGCTGAGCCGATGAGCCCACCGCTGACGCCTGCACAGCTGCTGGCCTACGCGCTACCGGCCCTGCCACTGGCGATCCCCACGGTCGGTCTGTATGTCCTGCTGCCCAGCTGGTATGTGGAAAACTGGGGGCTGACACTCTGGTTGACCGGCCTGTTGTTGCTGCTGGCCCGCCTCAGCGACCTGATCACCGACCCGCTCATTGGCCACTGGCTTGACCGGGGCCGGCCACAGCGCTTTCGCAGCTTCATTCTGCTCGGAGCCATGTTGTGTGTGCCCGGCTTACTGTTACTGGTACATCCGCTGGGCACCGCCCCCGCAGCGTCTCTGCTGGTGGGTTCCATGCTGCTGTATCTGGGCTGGACACTGGTACAGATACCCTACCTGAGCTGGCTGACGGCCCTGAGTCGTAACAGCTATCAACGCACCCGTGCCGCCAGTTGGCGCGAAGGCTTTACGCTGGCGGGCCTGCTGTTGTCGGCGGCCCTGCCGGCAGTCGGCCTCAGCCTCGGTGCCAGTACGGCCGACGTGCTGTTATGGGTCGCACTGGCCACACTGCTACCCGGCGCTCTCGCTCTGACCGGCCTGCTGCGGCGCACGCCACTGCCCAAACAACCCTCAACCGGTTTTGCTGCATCTGAAACTAAACAAAACCTCTGGCGTACGCTGCATGACACGCTGGGGCACAACCGCCCGGCACGCACATTACTGGGCAGCTGGCTGTTCAACGGTATCGCCAACGGCGTGCCGGCGGTGCTGTTCCCGCTGTACATCAGCCGCACTCTGGGCGGCGACGAGGCTGATCGCGGACTGCTGATCCTGATCTACTTCGGTGCCGCCATCCTGTCGCTGCCCTTGTGGCTGGCGCTGAGCCAACGCTTCCACAAGGTTCGAATCTGGCAAGGGGCGATGCTGTTCGCCGTGCTGGCATTTATCCCGGCAACCCTGCTCGGCAACGGCGATCTGCTGCTGTTCATCCCTGTATGTGTATTGACCGGGCTGGCACTGGGGGCCGACCTGGCCCTGCCTCACGCCCTGCAGGCGGATGTCTGCGATTGGGACAAAGCCTCTTTCGAACGCGAGCGACGTGGACTGCTGTTTGCCTGTTGGAACGGCGCCAACAAGTTGGCACTGGGCATTGCGGCGATGGTCGGACTGGGCTTGCTGCAACTGGCAGAGTATTTGGCTCCGGCCCAATCACCACTGTTACTCGCGCTGATCTATGCCGGGGTACCCTGCGTAATGAAAGTCATTGCAGTGGTCTGGCTCAAGGATTATCCGCTGCAACTGCCAGCTACCGTGCGTCGGACTGGTATCCGAGATAAGCACCTGACATAAACCGATGGAGAAGCTCATGCGGATTAGGCAGGTTTTGATAGTGCTGCTGACTGTATTGGTAACCGGATGCTCGCCAATGAAAACTGACACGTTAAGCCAACAAGGCCCAACACTGAAAATTGAAGACTTCTTCCAGGGCAAGGTTTATGCCTGGGGTATTTTTGAAGACCGCTTTGGTAATTTGCGCCGCCAATTTCAGGTCGAGATCGACGGTGACTGGGATGGTGACCGTCTGGTTCTGAATGAAAAATTTCTGTATAGCGATGGCGAACGCGATCTGCGCGTCTGGACCATCACACCCACCGGCGACGGCGAATATGAAGGCCGAGCCGACGACATCATTGGCACCGCTGAGGGAATCAGTGAGGGTAACCGGTTGAATTGGCGCTACAAGATGGAGCTGAAAGTAGGTGATGGCAGCTGGAAAGTGGCGTTCGATGACTGGATGTATCTGCAACCGGGCAACGTCCTGGTGAATAAAGCTGAAGTGCGCAAATGGGGTGTTCAGCTGGGCGTGGTGACGTTGTTCTTTATCCACGCCGACCAGCTCAAGGACGCTCCGTTCGTGCTCTGAGCTACCCCATCAGGCAATCGCTCTATTGATTCTCTTGACTCATTCGGCGGCGGAAATACGTCGCCGAATCTTACGCAGCAAAGCACCCACCAGTGGTAGCCTGAGATAGATGGGCGCACTGTCCCAGTAATCCAGATGCTCACATACCCGCCCTTGCGCATCGAGCAAAATACGTGTGCAACCCTCCACTTTCAGCATACCAATCACCGGCAAGTCGGCACTGAAGTGCCACCGCAACCAGCCGACCTGTTGCACCTCATGCCAACAGATATCATCAACGCTGAAGTCCGGCCGACCGGCACGCTGAAACATGTCCATCAACAGATGGTGCATGGCCTCACGTCCGTGTAGATCATTGAACGGGTCACGAAAATGGACATCTTCACTGGCACGTGCACAAAGGCTATCGACCATCTCCGGCGTCAATGATGCAAACGCATGGGCGTAATCAATCAGGGCCTGCTCATGACTGGACGGGGTATGGAGCACTGATGTGTTCTGTTGACTCACAGCCCGGTCCCCTTTTTGACCCAGCGAAAATACAGACCATCGGGCAGTAATCGCAGCAAGGCCAACGTGCGGGCAAAGGCTTTCGGAAAACGAATCTCGAAGCGGCGACTGTGTAGCCCGGCGACCAGCTGCCGGGCAGCATCCTCCGCTGAAATCAGCTGAGGCATCTCGAACGGGTTCTGGTCGGTCAGCGGGGTTTTGACGAAGCCGGGATTAATCACCTGCAAGCGGACACCACTGCCTTGCAGCTCCACTTGCAGCGCTTCACACGCATTGATCAGTGCTGCCTTACTGGCACCATAAGCTGCTGCTGTCGGCAGGCCGCGATATCCTGCCAGTGAGGCCGTGCAAGCGATCTGCCCAGACCCCCGCAGACGCATCCGCGGCAAAATAGCCTCCAGCCCTGTAATCACGGCAAAATAGTTGATCTCCATGAGCTTACGGCAGGTGTCCTGATTCAACTCGGCCAACGGCATCGGCTGGTGGTCACCGGCGTTGAGCAGCACCAGGTCAGGCAGTTTCCACTCGGCTTCAATGCGTTCCAATGCCTGCGCGTAGGCACCGGATGCCGTCACATCCATCGGCAACGGCAGAATACGCCCATAGAGATCATGCCCCCTCGCCTCCCGTTGCAGAGCTTGCAGCGGTTCAAGACGACGGCCGCTGACAATCACGTCCGAGCCTTCAGCCGCCAGGCGTAACGCGGTAGCACGACCAATGCCGGAGCCAGCGCCGGTGATCCAGACCAGTGGCCAACGGGGCAATGCGGTATTCATCAACTTTCCTCCCGGGTATTCATTTCGGTCGATGACTGCAGGCGCACACGAATACGGCTGCCATCGCGGGCACTGAACTCCATGCCAAGCCAGCGACCCCGTTCATCGTACCAGCTGAGGGTGTTTTCAAGATCGCCACCAAGACGGTATCTGCGCGCTGATACTGTGCGTTCACCCACCTGCAGCTCATCTTCCCCCTGCAGTTCAACTTTCAACTGACTCACGTTGCCGGTCAGGGTGTTCAACAACTGTGTCTGCTTCATCAACAGCGGGTGCCAGTGGTTGGAGGTCAGCAGGTTATCGCCCAGACGCTCATCACCTGCATTATTGTTCAGGCGGTAAAGGCCATCGGCACGGCGGTTGAAACGATACTCACGAGTATCACCATCATCATCGATGTAGACCTGCATTGCCGCCAGACGGCCCGACTCCCACTGCTCTCGTGCCCGGTAGCGATAGTCATAATGAAACAGCCCCAATACGGAAATCTGCAGTTGCATGGCCACATCGACATCAAAGCCGCCCTTTGCCTGCGATTGAAAACTCAGTCGATACTGACCGATCGACTTACCCTTGCGCTCGACCGCATACAGCGCTTCAGCACCATACAACTGCAGTGGCTCGACTGCATGTGCCGGCAGCGCCAGCAGCAGTAAAAACAGACTCTTCGCTAAGTATGAACGCATAAAAAATCCCCCTAGGATTGATACGCTCACACTGGGAGAGCGGTTCAACCACAAGGAGGATTCAAGCACCCGCGTGCCTTAATTAAACCCTGAAGCGTGACACCAAATCGTTAAGATGCCGTTCCAGGTCGCTCATTTGACTTGTCGTGCCTGCCAGTTCCTCTGCATTCCGGGTCGCCTGATCGGCGATATCAGCGATCTGCTGGACGCTCTTGCTGATCTCATCCGCAACCGCCGTCTGCTCTTCAGCCGCACTGGCGATCTGCGTATTCATCTCGGTAATGGTGCTGACCGAGTGCGTGATCTGCTGCAAAGAGCTGCGCGCATTGTCGGCACGGACGATCGTTTCCCGGCTTTGAGTTTGTGAGTTTTGCATTTCGGTGACCGCTTTACGGGCACCGTTTTGCAACCCTTCGATCATGCGCTGAATTTCATCGGTACTCTGCTGGGTACGGGTAGCCAGAGTACGGACCTCATCCGCCACAACCGAGAACCCGCGTCCCTGCTCGCCAGCACGGGCCGCTTCGATGGCGGCATTCAATGCCAGCAGGTTGGTTTGTTCAGCGATTTCACGAATCACGTTGATCACACTGCCAATCTGGTCAGCATCGGTGCCCAGACTCGCAATCACATCCGCTGAACGGTTGACGTCATCGGCCAGACGGTTGATCGCATCAATCGTCTGCTCAACCACTTTCTGGCCATTAGCCGACTCAACATCCGCCTCGCGCGCCGAACCTGCCGCCTGAGCCGCACTGCCCGCAACCTGCTGTACCGCGGCTGCCATCTCATGAATGGCGGCAGCCGCCTGTGAGGTTTCACCTTTCTGAACGTGCGCATCTTCATGCGCACGTGTCACAACCTGTTTCATCGAATCGGTCGACTGGCTCAATGACTGCACTGCGCCCTTCACTTCCGTCACCAACTGCTGGATTTTTTCGACAAAATCATTGAAGCCACGAGCCACATCGCCGACTTCATCATTGGTATCAACCGGCAAACGACGGGTCAAATCCCCCTCACCTTCAGCGATATCCTGAAGCGCAGCGGCAGTCTGCTGCAACGGCCGGATCATGCGCTGAGCCACGACCAGGTTGATCAGCGCAACGATACCGAGCAACACCAGCGCCGAGACGGCGATCAGCACCAGTGTGGCATGGACAGACGCCCGGATCTGCTGCTCCAGATCGGCTGCAGCCGCGTCGATATCATCGATATAGAAACCGGTACCGATCACCCAGCCAAACCCTGGAGCCTGCTCGGAATAGCTCAGTTTCGGTGCCAACCGGCCGGTTTGAGGCTTATCCCAGACATACCGGGTATAACCACCACCGGATTGCGCCTGACGGATCAATTCCTGGACAATGGGCACGCCATCCTGGTCCCGAGTGTTGATCATATTCTTGCCCGGCTGTCCCTGCGGAGTGCGCTGGACAACATTATTGCCCTGCGGGTCATAGCCAAAGATATAACCATCCTCACCAAAGCGCATGGCATCCAGAATCTTGGCGGCCAGTATTTCCTGCTCATCACGGGTCAGGTCGCTGCGTGCCCGTATGGGGCTGATCGCCGTGATCGCCTGCTCAACGTAGTGCTTCAACTCGGTCTGCTTAGCTGACAACATCTCCGTTCGTATGCGCTGTACTTCTTCGCCACCCATTTCCTGCATTTCCATGCGGACAATGAGCATCACCGCGATGACTACGACAGCCAACGGGAGCAGGGACAGCAACAGCAGTTTACTTTTCAGTTTCAATCCAGACATGGTAAAGCACCTTGCGCAATACGGAGATATTTCTATCTTATGCAAAACCACGTTGTGTTTTAACAACTAAATGTTGTTGACCTTCATTTAATTGATTTTCGCATGTTGAAGCCGGCGCGCATTTGCCACCACCGTGACTGACGAAAGTGCCATCGCTGCTCCCGCTATCGCCGGATTCAGCAGCAAACCGGTCCAGGGATAGAGCACACCCGCTGCGACCGGAATCGCCAAGCTGTTGTACAGAAAGGCACCGAACAGGTTCTGCTTAATGTTGCGCACAGTTGCACGGGAAATACCAATGGCCGCTGCCACCGAGTGCAGGCTCGAGCGCATCAGCGTGACATCGGCCGAGCTGATGGCAACATCGGTTCCCGAGCCCATGGCATAGCCGATATCGGCTTGTGCCAATGCGGGCGCATCATTGATGCCATCCCCGACCATGGCGACGATTTTACCCTCGGCCTGCAAATCACGAATCACCGCCTGCTTCTGCTCAGGCTTTACTTCGGCTATCACACGCTCAATACCGACCTGCTTCGCGATGGCATTCGCCGTCCGGGCGTTGTCACCCGACAGCATCACAACCTCAAGCCCTTGCCGATGCAGTTGTTCGACGGCGGCGGCACTGTCTTCACGCAAACGGTCGGCAATGGCCAGTAACAGCACCAAACGCCGATCAACAGCCATCCAGATGAGTGAGTGCCCGGCACTGCTGAAGGTGCCGGCATGGGCTTCAAACCCAGTGGTATCAACGCCCTGGTGACGCATCCAGTCATGATTACCCATCAACACTTCGCGTCCAGCCACTTGCGCACTGACACCGTTGCCCGCAGTGGCGTTGAAACCATCGCTTGCCAGTAATGTGACGTTCTGCTCATGGGCATAATCAACAACCGCTTGCGCCAGCGGGTGCTCGGAGTGCTGTTCGACGCTCGCCGCCAGCTGCAGCCATTCAGCGGTTTCGCCATCAGTATACAGATCTACCACCGCAGGTTTGCCTTCGGTCAAAGTGCCGGTCTTGTCGACCACCACGGTAGTGATCGACCGCGCCTGCTGCAGGGCATCACCGTTGCGGATCAGGATCCCGTGCTCGGCCGCACGCCCCACTCCGACCATCACCGACATCGGTGTCGCCAACCCCAGGGCACAGGGGCACGCCACAATCAGCACCGTCAGTGCCGCAACAATGGCATAGGGCCAGGCCGGTGCCGGAGCCAACCACAACCACAGCGTGGCCGTCAGTACCGAAATCAAGATGACAACCGGTACGAATACAGCGGCAATACGGTCTGCAAGACGCCCCAGAGCCGGCTTGGCGTTTTGAGCTTCGCGAACAGTCGCGACGATCTGCGCCAAGACCGTTTTCTGCCCCACGGCTGATACTTCAACCAACAAACTGCCCGAGCCATTGACCGTCCCGCCCGTGACCCTATCACCCTCAACACGTTTTACTGGCAACGGCTCACCGGTCAGCATGGATTCATCCAGGTGGCTGCTGCCTTCTTTCACCACGCCATCTACCGGCACCTGCTCGCCGGGACGAATACGCACGAGATCACCCGGTTGCAGCATCGCGACCGGCACTCGTGTGCTTTCGCCATCGCGTATCCGCAAGGCTTCGCGCGGTTGCAGGTTGAGCAGCTTGCGCAAGGCGTCATTGGTGCTGCCGCGTGCGCGACTTTCCAGTGCCTGCCCCAACAGGATAAAGCCCAGAATCATCACCGCCGCTTCATAATAAAGATGCATGGCCGCATCAGGCATTACACCCGGCATTAACGCCGTAGCGATCAGCAAGCCAGTCGAATATATCCAGGCCGTGCCTGTACCCAGCGCAATCAACGTATCCATATTCAGGTCGCCATGGAACAGCCCTTGCCAGGCCGCCTTGTAGATATGTCCGGCGCTGTAGGCCATGATTGCCAGGGTCACGATACCCATGGCCACACCCTGCAGCATGCCGTTGCGAGTATGCAGGTCGGGCATCCAGCCGGACAACATTGCCAACATCAGTCCCGCCCCCACAAACAGCGCTACCAGACTCTTGCCCAATGTCTTGCGATAGGCCTGGCGCTCCTGTTCAGCTCGCGCATCGTAATCATCCTGGTCCCGCATCAACTCGGCACCATAGCCTGCAGCCTCAACGGCTCGGACAACGATATCCGGATCGGCTTCAGTCTGAACCGACGCAGTGCGGTCGGCAAAGTTGATCGCAAAATCATCAATGCCTTCAGCCTGGCGCAGCGACTTTTCAATACTGCGCACACATCCGGCACAGCGCACGTTTTGCAGTGAAAATTGGTAGACAGCCATATAGCACCCCAACCTGTAGATATGGTGAGTGGTTTTCAATACCGGAATGATAAACCCTGAAGTGAGGTATAGGGTCAAGTGCCTGGCGGGATGTACTGGATATTCGAAGGGAGGAAGAGCAGTGAAAGGGTCGTGGAGCGCACTACGGGCACGATGACATACCGACGAGTGCGCTCCTGCAAAAGGTGGATCAGAACATATGCAAGCCACCGTTGATGGAGAAGTCGGCACCCGTGATGTAGGCGGATTCGCCTTCAGCCAGGAAGGTCACGATACGGCCAATCTCGTCGGGTTCGCCCAGGCGACCGACCGGAATGGTCTTGGCAATTTTTTCCAGAACCGAATCATCGATCTTGGCAACCATCGGTGTCATTACATAGCCCGGTGATACCGTATTCACGGTAACGCCCTTGGAAGCCACTTCCTGTGCCAACGCCTTGGTAAAACCATGGATACCGGCCTTGGCAGCCGAATAGTTGGTCTGACCAAACTGGCCTTTCTGAGCATTCACCGAGGAAATGTTGATGACACGACCAAAACCGTTATCGATCATCGGGTTGATCACCAGACGCGTCATGTGGAACATGGAATCCAGGTTGGCCGATAGCACTTCATTCCACTGTTCCCAGCTCATTTTCTTGAACTGGCCATCACGGGTAATACCCGCGTTATTGACCAACACATCAACATCACCACCGGTCAACTCCTTGACCGTTGCAATGCAGGCTGCGCAAGACTCTGCGCTGGTCACGTCACCATAGGCAACATCGATTTCGTAACCGGCCTTGCGCTGCTTTTCCTGCCAGGCCTTGGCCTTGTCGTGGTTGCCGCCGCTGTTGTATCCCGCTACGACACGAAAGCCGGCGTCAAACAGCTTGCGACAGATTGCTTCACCCAGACCGCCTGTACCGCCGGTTACCAATGCAACTCGTTTACTCATATTTTGCTTCCCTTTCCCTATAAACCGGACGCATCCCTCTTTTGCGACTCCTTAAAAAGCCACATGTTTACAGAGCGATGTCGTCAGCGAGTGTACGACTGATTATTATGGTTGTTCGCTGTGTAACAGCATTGATCATAGTCTATTTAAACCATGTCAGTTGTATGACTTTGGTGCATTAGGGAAAGCCCTGACTGTCAGGATACAGGCACCAGACTCGACTCGGTTTCTAGGGTTTTGAGATAACGTCGCATCCACAGACTGGCGACGATTGCGGTCATCGCATTGGCCACCACCAGTGCGGCAAACATGCCGGTCAGGCCGAAGAAGTGATTGCCAAGCCAGCCCAGAGGGACATACATCAGGAACAGCCGGAACAGGCTGATGCGCATCGCCCGCATCGGCTGATGCAGCGCATTGAAGGAAGATGCACTGAGGAAGGTGATCGCCTGAAAGCCAAAACCGGCCGGCACGATCAGGATCCACATCTGCAGCCAGCGCGCCACGTCCGGATCATTGCTGAACAGCCCGGCAATGGCACCAGACGCCATCACCAGCACTGCAAAGATCAACAGCTGCCAAACCAGCGCAAAGCGGATGGCCACGCGGTAGGCCGCGCGCACACGCTCCACCTTGAGCGCACCGAAATTCTGACTGATAAAGGGTGGCAGGGTCATCGACAGTGCCAAACACACCAGCAACGACAGCGACTCAATACGCGAGCCCGCCCCGAATGCCGCAACGGCTTCAGCACCATGTACCGCCACCAGCGACGTCAGGATGCCATTGGCCAGTGGCGTCATCATATTGGATAACGACGCCGGTAAGCTGATCGACAACAATTTGCGCCAGTTCGCCAGCATTGGTTTGAATGCAGGCAGCGTCAGCAACAGCATCCGCTTGCGGTAATACAACAGATGCAGCGCCAGCAGAAACGTGACCGCCCATGCGATAACGCTGGCAATGGCCGCTCCCCGAATACCCATCGCCGGGATCGGGCCCCAACCGAAAATCAGCAGCGGATCAAGGATGATATTAAGCAGCGAAGATAGCAGCATAATCGAGGCCGAGAGTCGTGTATCACCTGAAGCCCTGAAGGTGCTGTTGCAGACCATGTTCAATACCAGAAACATGGAGCCTGCAAACCAGACTTCCATATAGGCATCGATCAGCGGCATCAACTCGGGAGCAGCGCCCATCCAGCGAAATACCGGATCGGCGAAATGCTGCCCCAGCAACCCTACAACCACCATCAGCAGCGCCGTCAGCAACAGGTTGTCGGTCGCCAATCGCGCGGCGGAGTCACTGCTGCCACTGCCGATCAAGCGAGCCAGGGTCGCCGATGTGCCAACGCCCAGGCCAATGGCCAGGCTAACAACAGAAAACGAGACCGGGAAGGTAAAGGCCAGCGCCGCCATCGGTTCGGTGCCCAATTGGGCGACAAACCAGATATCGGCAAGGTTAAACAGCATCAGACTGACGATGCCGAGCATCATCGGTACCGTCATGCGCACCAATGTCGGGCGAATGGGCGCGTTGAGCAGATCGGGCCGCCGAGACATGCTGTTCCTGTGGTTGGTTGCGAAGGCGCAAAGTGTAACAGAAAAGTACAAGGCTTCGCCTGTCCACCCCTTGCAACCTTACTCGGCAGACCTGTGCGCGGGCAGCTCTACCTCGACCCGCAAGCCTCCGATCTCGGCACCTTCGAAACTGAGTTCTCCGGTATAGCTTTCAACAATCGCCGTACAGATCGACAAACCCAGCCCGCTGCCCTCGCCCGCCTGCTCATCCAGCCGCAAGCCTCGCTGCGCCAGCTGTGCCAGTTGCTGTTCAGGTACGCCGTTGCCATCATCTTCGACTCGGATATGCCAGTGCGGTTGCGTGAGAGTCGGTGCATCGATCTGCAGGCGCACACGTTGGTGTGCATGACGCCAGGCATTGTCGAGCAAGTTGCCCAACAGCTCCAACATGTCGTCACGATCGAACGGCATCGCCACATCGGGCCAGTCACCGTCGAAATCAATTTCGTCACTGCCAATGCGGCTCAGCAGCGTAACCAGATGCGGAATTTCCTCGCAGGGGCGGAACTGGCGTCCCGGACTCGGGCTACCGGCAATACGTGCCCGTCGCAGCTCACGCTCAACCCGGTGGTGCAGTTGCTGGTACAGCTGACGCACCTGCTCTGCCTCCGTCTCCGGTACCTGGTCAGCCAGCCACTGCAGCTGTTGCAGTGGCCGTTTGAGTTCATGGGCCAGATTGCCCAGCGCGGTACGGGAGCGCCGGATTTGCTCGTCTGAGCGCTGCAGCAGCTGCTCAATGGCACTGACCAGCGGCTTGACCTCGGACGGCACATCGGTCGGCAGTTCCGCTACACCACCGGCCTGACGCGTTTCCAGTGCCTGCTGCAACGGTTGTAGACGGGCGAAACCGCGCCGCAGTATACGGCGTTGCAGCAACAGCAGTGCCGGCACCGTCAACGCCACCAATAACAGCAGGTAGCGCTCGAACCCCAGCTGCTCGCGCTGCAGAGGGGCAATGTCTTCGGCGATCCAGAGCGAAAAATTCTGTCCCTGCTTACTGAAACCCTGTTGCCACATCAACCACCGCTGACCACTGATCCCCGGCTCAAGCCCCCGCAAACTGTCCCCGACGCTCAGGCGGACCGTATTCGGCTGCTGATCCCACAGTGAACGGGAACGCAGCATCACCCCGTCACTCTGCAACTGATAATAATGGCCGGAATGGACGCGCTGATACACATCAGGCAGACGGTCAGCCGCCAGAGTCCAGCCATCGGGCGTGAGTTCCAGTGCCGCAATCAGGCTGTCGGCGTCGTGTTGCAAACGTGACAGCACGAAATCCTGGGTCAATCGGCCCACCCCCACATGCACCAACGCAAGCAGTGCGGCCATCACCAACAGCAGTACCCAGAACAACTGCTGGCGAATACGCTGTTCCAGTGATCGTGAATGCCTCTTGCGCTCCGTTGCTTTCATGCGGCCGTTTGCCTGGACGGCAACACATATCCCTGCCCCCGCCGGGTTTCAATCAACGATTTACCAAAGCGGTGGCGCAGACGATTGATATACACCTCTATGACATTGCTGTCGCGCAGCTGGTCTTCTTCATAGACATGTTCGCTGAGCTGGCTTTTGGACAGTACCTTGTCGGCATTGAGCATCAGGTAACGCAGCAGACGAAACTCCTTGCCGGTCAGCTGATGCGTAGTGCCCGCCGCGTCCGTAGCCTGCTGGCGGTCGGGATCCAAGATGACGCCTCCTGCGCGCAGACAACTATCCGTCTGACCATGACGCCGACGGATCAAAGCCTCCAGGCGCGCCAGCAGCTCTTCTATATGAAACGGCTTGCCCAGATAATCATCCGCACCCGCCTTGAGACCATCAACGCGCTCATGCCAGGTATCACGCGCCGTCAGAATCAACACCGGGTGATCACGGCCCGCCGCACGCCAACTCTTCAGCACCTCCAGTCCAGACTTTTGCGGCAACCCCAAGTCGAGGATCACGGCATCAAACGTCTCTTCAAGCCCCCAGAACTCCGCATCAATGCCGTTATGTGCCTCTTCGACCGCATAACCGGCGCGTTGCAAGTCAGGCTTGAGCCGCTCGATCTGGGCCAGATCATCTTCCACCAGTAGCAGACGCATATCAGTCCTCGATTTTCTCTTTCAGGATCGTGCCTTCGGCTGCATCCAGATAAAATTCACGGACCACGCCATCGGTACCGATCACTTCAATTTCATACACCAACCGGTCGTCTTCGTATTCCAGCTCGATATCCAGCAAATGCCCGGCCAGCCGCTCTGTATGCTGCTCCAACAGGGTACTTAATGGCTGTATGCGTCCTTCACGCACCAGTGCCAACGCTTCATCGGCGTCCAAGTCACGCCCGGCCAGCGCCGAGCCGGACACGCTAATACCCGCCAACAGGCACAGTGAAACACACATTTTTTGCACGCTGTTCATTGTTAACCTCACGTCCATCCGGTTGGACACGATTTTACCGCCACTGTCTGAAAGGAGACTTAAAAAATATTCGAATTATGTTATTTGCTTATTACATATTAGTCTTTATTAAACATTGATCTATAGCGAAAAAGAATTAGGATTACCATCCTTCGTTAGACCCATAACTACCACGATTCAATATCTCGACGTATATCCAACCGGAACACGCCATGAACAAGACTGAAAACCTCAGCGGGTTTATTCTGCTGATCCTGATTCTGAGCGCTGGCGGACTGGCCTTGCAGCCTGACATCTTTTTCCGCCTGCTGATCGGCCTCGGCCTCGGCTATGCCTTGACCCGCGCCGCTCTGGGCTTTGCCGGCAGCGTCAACCGCGCCTACCGTGCCGGTTCCACCAAACTGATGCGCGGCCTGATGCTGATGTTCACTGCGACAGCCGTCGCCTCTACCGCATTCCTGTACAACCAGAACCCGAAAGACCTGGACCTCTGGGTCAACCCGATCAACGCGGGCCTGATCATCGGCGGCCTGCTGTTCGGCTTTGGCATGTCATTCGCCAGCTGCTGCGCTTCCGGTGTGCTCACCTACTTCTCCAGTAACCTGACGCGTCCGGCATTGATCCTGACCTGTTTTGGTGCCGGTGTTTTCCTCGGTTTCCCGCTACAGGCGACCCAGCCCTGGATTACCGACACCCTGGTATCGACTCAGACCTATGCCAACCAGGGTGTCTACCTGCCGGACCTGTTCCCGAACGACCCGATGAAGGGCTACTTCGGCGCGATCCTGCTGACCGTATTCTTTGCGGCTTTTGTCAGCTGGCTGGCGCATCGCTATGAACAGCGCCGCCGTCGCAATGACACCTATATAGGGGTTGCCGCCGAACACGCCCAGGCCGAGCAGAAGCCGCACAACCTGGGTGAATATCCCTTCTTCAGTCGCCAGACCTACGAAGCGCTATTCGTCTCGCGCTGGTCAATGACCACAGGGATCGCCGTGATCGTGGTATTGTTCACCCTGCTGATGGGCATCACAGGCGCGGGCTGGGGCGCATCTACCCCGTTCGGCCTCTGGTTCGGTCGTCTGCTGATCGCCTTCGGTACAGACCCGGCCGCTATTGCCGAGTTTACCCACCGACCGGTCCAGGCTTTTACCATGCCGTTCTTCAGCCATCCGGTAAACGTGCAGAACATCGGCATCATGCTCGGCTCTGTCGTTTCCCTGCTGCTGGCCGGCCGCTTCTTCAGTGGCATGTCGAAGATGCGCCTGAGCCTGAAAGAAGCGGTATTGCTGATCATTGCCGGCCTGGCCATGGGCCTGGGCACTCGCTTCGCCAACGGCTGCAATGTAGGTGCCCTGTTCACTCCGATCGCCAACTTTTCGCTGTCCGGCTGGATCTTCCTGATCGTCATGGTTGCCGGCGGCGTCATCGGCAACGTAACCGGAAAACGTCTGCAGTCATAATCCACGCTTGAAAAACCGACGGGCCGCCCACATGATGTGTAATACCTGTTACACATCATGTGGAGTGTCCGATGCCAACCCTTTTTGATCCCCTGCAGGCAGGTGCCCTGCGACTGCGCAACCGTATCGTTATGGCCCCACTGACCCGCTGCCGCGCGGATGCCGAGCGCGTGCCCGGCGAGCTGATGGTGGAGTATTATCGCCAGCGCGCCAATGCCGGTCTGATCATCTCTGAAGCCACCGCTGTCACGCCAATGGGCGTCGGTTACCCTGACACTCCAGGGATCTGGTCTGATGAACAGATCGAAGGCTGGAAGAAAGTCACCGACGCGGTCCATGCCGAAGGCGGACTGATCGTACTGCAGCTGTGGCATGTAGGCCGCATCTCTCACCCCTGCTACCTGGATGGAGCATTACCAGTGGCCCCCAGCCCCATTCAGCCCGATGGACATGTCAGCCTGATCCGACCGAAAACACCCTATGTCACGCCGCGCGCACTGGAGGTCGACGAGATTCCCGGCATTATCAAGGCATATCGCAAAGGTGCCGAAAATGCCAAAGCGGCCGGCTTTGACGGCGTAGAAATCCACGGTGCCAACGGCTATCTGCTTGAGCAGTTCCTGCTCGACGGCAGCAACCAGCGCACCGATGCCTACGGCGGCTCGCTGGAAAACCGCGCCCGCCTGATGTTGGAAGTGACCGATGCCGTGATTTCCGTCTGGGGCGCTGACCGTGTCGGCATGCACCTGTCACCACGCGCCGATGCCCATGATGTCAGCGTCAGCGACCGGGAAGGTACCTACGGTTACATTGCAGAAGAACTGGGGAAACGTAAGTTGGCCTTTATCTGTACCCGCGAGCATGTTGCCGACGACAGCATCAGCCCGATGCTGAAAGAACGTTTCGGCGGGGTCTACATCGCCAACGAAAACTTCACTGGTGAAAGCGCTGCCGAACATGTGAGCAACGGTCAGGCGGATGCCGTCGCCTTTGGTAAACCCTACATTGCCAATCCGGACTTGGCTGCGCGCATCGCCAAGGAAACCGGCTGGAATGAGCAGGATCCGTCGACATTCTATGCCGCAGGCCCTGGAGGCTATATCGATTATCCGGCGCTGAGCCACGCATAAAAAAACGCCCCTTTTATTGAGGGGCGTTTTTTTGTGCAGTGTGGTCAGATCACGTCAGCACGGTCAGGAAACGCTCATTGAGCTGGCGGTCATGGTAGAAGATCGCCTTGCCCAGTTTATCGGCATCCCAGGTAACCGGTTCGTGATCCGGATAATGATAATCGCCGCCGCAGAACACTTCGGTTCGATTACCCGATGGATCAAAGAAGTAGATGGTTTTCCCATGTGTCAGGCCATGACGGGTCGGGCCGATGTCGATCGATGTATCAGTCATGGAAATCAGGTCCGCCGCACGCAGCACGTCTTCCCAGGTTTCCAGGAAGAATGACGCATGGTGGAACTTGCCCGGTTCCGGATGATCGATAAACGCAACATCGTGTGCCTTCATACTCGCAGTCAGGAACTGGGCGACCCGCGTGCCATCCGGGGTAACCACCTGTTCAGCCAAGTCAAAGCCCAGCACGTCTCGGAACAGCTCCAGTGTGCGATCCAGGTCAGTCCCGTACAACAAGCAATGATCAAAACGAGTGGCCTTAATGCCCTGTAGGCCACGCGGCCACGCTTCGGGGTTACGGTTATCCACCCCCCACTTTCCGGTCTGTTGCTTGGTCGCAAACAGCTCGAAATCATGTCCACTGGGTGCCCTAAAGCGCAGGCGACGCCCGCAGTCCTTAAGCTCACCTGCCGCGATCACATCCACGGCGCAACCGAAGGCAACCAGATCCTCGTGTAATCGGTCCAACGTGCCTTCATCCAGGCACTTGAAGCCCATAAAATCCATACCCGCTTGATCCGCTTCACGCAGCACGACCGAGAATTTATCGACCTCGGTCCAGGCTTTCAGATAAACACGTCCTTCATCATCACGGTCCATCTCGATCAGCCCGAGCAGATCAACGTAGTGCTTCAGAGCTTCATCCATATCCAGCACACGAATTTGCACATGCCCCGGCCGCATTACACCTTTTTTCATGTTATTCACCTTTTATTGTTCTATTGGTCATGTTGAGCGGCCGCTTGGCAGCGACTGCCAACCTCGGGCGGATCAGGCTCTATCAACAAATCACTGCGGGCAAACACTCGACAAGCCAGCACTGTGCCTTCGGACTCCTGTTCCGATGAAATCCAGGCACGGCTCATGCGCTTGCTGAAATAATCACCCTGCAAAATACGGATACGGCATTGCCCACAGCCGCCCCCACGGCAGCCCACAGCAATAAGATGCTGACCAGCACGTTCCATGGACACCAACACACTGACATCCGGTCTGGCCTGAAAACCGACCTTTTGCTCATGCAGCGAAATACGGTGTGCGGTCTGCGTACCCTCTTCAATGCAAATTTGCTTATTATTATTCATGCTATCGACCTCACTTCCTGCCCGGGCCACGGACATCGGTTCTATACCGATCATCGGCTGTTGTGCCCCATGCATCCAGCCACAACGATGGAAAGATATGATCCCGAAAGCGGTTTTACCTTTATCCAGAACCTGGCCTCTGTTCAGATCCTCTTGAACAGTGCCGAACGCGAGAGCTCTTCCGCACCGTCGGCGGCCGTCAGGAAACGCTCCATGTGAATGTCACGCTCGAACAGACGCCCCTGCATCAAAGCAGTAATTGCAGCATCAATCATGGGCGGCGGCCCACACAAATACGCCTTATGACCATTGAAGCGATTATCAAAGTACTTGATCGCAGCCTCATGTACGAAGCCCTGGAAACCTTCCCAGTTATCCTCGTCCAGCGGCGCGTTGAGTGCCGGAATGTAATGGAAGTGGTCATGTTCACGATCGAGTGCTTCAAACAGTTCCCGGTTATATAGCTCGGCCACGTTACGGGCGCCCTGGAACAGATAAATCTGGCGCGCGTCGCCCTCCTCCAGCATGTCGAGGATCATCGACTGGGGACTGGACAGACCCGAACCACCTGCTATAAAAATCGCGCCCTGTTCATCAGATTTACGCACGAAGAACTGACCGTAGGGACCGGAAACATCCAGCGTATCGCCCACCCGCAGGGTTTCATGCAGCCAAGTGGTACCGGCGCCGTTGGGTACCAACCGCACATGCAACTCTAACCCGCGACTGTTAGACGGTTTGTTGGCGATGGAAAACGCACGAGTACCCTCAACACCCGGGATACGCAGATTGATGTACTGTCCCGCCTGAAACTCCATGTCATCATCAAGCTCAAGGGTAATGCCCTTGATCGTCGGTGACAGATTCACCACATCGGTCACGGTACCGACGAAGTCACGCACCGGATAACCGGCAAAGTCCGGGTCAACATCGATATCGGCTTCAATCACCATGTCGGATTCCGGTGTGGCGCAGCAAACCAGCACCTTACCTTCCTCACGTTCCATGTCCATCAACGCGAAGGGAGAGGCATTGCCCAGATCGGCATCACCCTCCAGCACCTGCACCTTGCAGGTCGCACAGGTCCCATGGCCACAGGCAAATGGCAACCAGACCCCTTGGCGTAAGGCCGCGTCAAGGATGGTCTGGCCTTCATCGACTTCGATCACATCTCCAGTCGGTTCTACAGTCACTTCGTAACTCATAACGGCTCTCCTCAAACGCCAGCGTTCTGATAGCCCTTGAGTTCAGGCGTTTGGAAACGTAGCAGCGACTTGTGGCCGATACCTTGATCCTTGAGTGCCACATCCAGCTGCGGTGCAAACGGTTTACTGTCCAACATCCAGGTCGCAGTAGACCAGTCGATTTTTTCCCACTCTGGGTGCAGCGAAAAGCCTTCTGGCATCACCTCTTCCAGCAGAGTGCGGAACGGAGTCTCCGGCGGTAGTGGGTAGGCAAAGGCGGCACAGAACATCAGGTGATGGTCCCAGCCTACATAGACCACTTGGTTACCGTTGAAATTCTCAATGCGGTCTTTGATATCGCCGACATAGTCCGGCGTAATGGCTTGTACTGGCATTATTATTATCCTCAGCTTGTTCTTGATTCTCAGGCCAGCCTGAGAAGCGGCTGCTAACGCAGCGCTTCTCACGGATTGATCAGGCGACGCCCTTCCACTTCTTCCAACGTTCTTCGTCCGGCGAACCTTTCATGTCCATGTTGTCTACACCGACATTCATCTGGTAGTAGTCGCGCAGCACATCTTCCACATCCGGACCACCACAATTGCCCTGGAAAATCTGGTGTACCGGCAGCCAGGATTGAACGTATTTCTCCGGCTCATCTTCAAAAATGTCGTGGCAGCCATCAGAGCAGAAATGATAACGATCGCCCTTATAGATTGAGTCGCGGTAGCTGATCTGGGTCGGATCATCCATTTCGGTAAACAGCATTGGAATCTGGCAGATGGTGCACAACTGCGGCAGCGCTTTGGTATAGAAACGCTCGCCTTTGGCTTCCATCTCTTTGGCCAGCTCCCAACGCGGACGGTAATATTTATCGAAGGTGTCTGGGTACTTCTCGCTTAACCAATCCAACTCTTCGTCACTCGGAATCCAGGTATGGAAACCAGCCGCATGACCGTGGGTATAGAACGTCCACCACGCCTGATGGGAAACGTGCTCTTTTTCCTTTTCAATAGTCTCAGCATACTTAGGCATGCGGATACCGTAACGGGCCAGATCCTTGAACAGTGCACCACCAGCCTCTTCGAAATAAACCTCCCAGGCCTCCTTCCAGCTCATCACCTTGTTAGGCAGCATGTAGTCCATCATCATCGATACGATGGTGAGCAGACGGGTACCACGCCAGAACCACTTGTCGATCCACTTCTGCACGATCGGCACGTTGTCCTCGTGCTGCTCCAACAGGAACTTGATTACTTCCAGACCCAGGGTCATGTGACGCGCTTCATCGGACTGCGCCGAGAAACCGAAAGTCACCGTGGCCATGTCGCCGTTATACGCAGCACCAGACATGAACGGCACGAACAGCAGGTTGGTCAGTACGTACTCAAAGCTGAAGCCGATCGCCACCATGAACTCGAACGGGCCGGCGGCACGGGCATCGTTGAAGAACGACTTGGGCACGGACAGGTACCAGACGCGGTCATGCATATGCGACCAGTCCTGCAGGCCGTCGAAGAACTTGTTGTAGTGGCTCATGGCATGAACCTGCGTCTGCACATGACGCAGCTCGTCGATCGCCTGCATCTGACAGGCGACACGGGCACCAACTCCGCCAAACTGACGACCGGTGTGGGCAAAGCCCTGGAACGCCTGGTATTCCAGCGGCGAGACGCCGGTCAGAAAGATCTTCAGGGCATTGACGTAACGCGGATCCGAGATGTTCAGCTGGCCGTTATTCTGGGCAAATGCATCAAAAATCGCGTAGAGCTTGCGCTCCTTCTCGGCCTGATATTTCCAGTAAGTATCCATGGTCAGGCGGAAGGGGTCTTCCCACTTGGACCAGTCGGTGATCTTGATCCCCTCGAACTCTTCAAACGGAAATGCTTTGCTGCGGTCTTCGTAGGAAAAGTCCCAGTCCAGATCTCGGGTCAATAGGCGGTATTTATCTTTGATGTTGAGTTTCTTGGCTGCCATCGGGTTCACCTTTTTATTATTCGTTCCAAGTCAGCGTCAGCTGATCGTCGTCTTCGTCCACGTTGCCACCGAGGGTGATCAGATTGACGTGCAATTCCTGCACATCCCAGTCACGGCCAATTTTTTCTTCAACGGTTTCGCGCTTGACCGCCAGAAAGCCTTCGGCCTCAATGCGGATCATGGCGGGCATATGGAGCACAGTTACATCGGGATTATCTGCCTCGATCGCTTCGACGATGTAGCGAGATTCATCGTTATCCTGGAGCGCGATATATACTTTGGACATGGGTCTGGTTCCTTCTTATTTTATGCGGGCGGTTATTTGATGCCGGCTTTGGCGACCCGCTTGTCCAGCTGCTCAAGAGCTGCGGCCAGAGCGTTTTCACCCAGCATCGCCTCGGCCAGCGGCGCCAGCGCTTCGGCTGCCTTACCACGCCATTTTTCGATCCACTGCGCCAGTAATGCCTTATTGGCATCGGACTCGGAAACGGCTGTTTTCAGGACCGCATCCATCCAGCGGATCGCATCCTTGTTCCACAGCTGCATAAACTCGATCAGCATGCCAATATCCTGGGCACCCTGTTCGCTCAACTGCTGATCAAACTGGTTGTACACCAGGTCGGTCGTCAGGGCGTCGATGACCAGGTTCTGCGCCAGCATCACTTCAAACCAGTCTTCAGTGACCAGTGTTTCCTCACACAAGGCGCGCAGCCCCTGCCAGATATCCGCCTCCAGCCACTGTTGTTTGGCTTCGACCAGTGCATCACCGGAGTTGCCGTCAAGGATCAAGCCAATACGCGACAGGTATTGCGCCATACCCAGTCGATCCATGCCGTTATACACAAGTGCCTGGGTAATGGCCGTGCCGTAACCATAGGCAGTGCCGTACATGTTGTTCAGGTTGGCGGTGTGCTCCAAATGGCGCAGCGGTACCAGGTAGCGGACCACCTGAGCACGGATTGCCTCGGGGATATGGCGTGCCAAGTCGCGCTTTTCAAAGAAACTGTAATTACTCTCGGCCACCTCCTGCATTTTGGCGCGCTGCTGCACGTAGGTGCCGTAGTAAAATTGGCGCGGGTCCTTGAACGCATACCAGTCGCTCATCACGATCGCGGTGCGGCGCGTATCGTTCAGCTCCAGCTCCGGCTGCCATAATGGACGGTAGTGAAAGTTGGTTTCCGACTGGAGGTCGTAAGTAGCCTCCTGATAGCGGGTAGCCGGCTTGTCGCCGAAACGGCGCTCCACATTGGCGAAGGTATTACGGACCGGTTCCAGCGTGGCGGTTTTGATCTCAATGGTCATGGAACTCTTCCCAGGCTGCAGTTGTTGTTATTCGGAAGCTCGGTTGTGGTTGTGCGACATCAGCGTTTCTTCACCGTAACGCCACTTTTCCATCTCGGCATCGACGTCACGGATCTGTGCTTCTGTCATGCGCACAACATTGTTGGTAATGCAAAAGGCTTCAAACGCCTCTTGAGGCATCACCAATTCGACAAACAGGGAGGGGTCGTCAATGGCAAAATCAAACTCGACAAAGCGAGCATCCGGTTCGCTGCGAACCCGAATGTATTTGGTCAAACGATCAAAGGGCTGCCGCTTGGGCTGACCATTATCATCGCAGGTGTGCAGTGTGAGTTTTGTCATTGTTATCCTCTGCTCATCAACGGATCGGTTCACTGAGTAGAAAAGCAACCGCCATGCCAACATGGATACATTCCGAATCAGCCAGCAACAAAAACACTCTAACTAATTGATAATATTTAACTTAAAAAACAGAAAACGGCTGAAATATGCTGTTTCAGCCTCTCCTTCTTGAAAATACCCACCCGTGATGGCCTAACCAAATGATGAAAAAATGGCAGGATTCATCGATCAAATGATCGACCTGTGGCTGCGCCGCCACACGATAAGACTAAGACTTTGGTCTTAATATTCTTGCTTTCTCTTCCCAATCCGGAACAAATACTCCAACAATAAAAATGAAGTTTTCATTCAGTCGAATGATATAAATCGCCAACAGCCGGTATAAAAAAAATTATGGCTAACACGCAATCACCCGAGTTTCCGGGCATCAATGATCTGTTGTCACAGATACGCTTCGAGAGCGACCAGGGAAAGGTCTGGCTCAACGAACAACGCATGCTGCTGATCCATTCAAGTGTGATGGGACTGCTGCGCAAGGAGTTGATCGAGACACTGGGGGTAGAGCGCGCAAAAGGTTTTCTGATGCGCTTCGGCTACCACTCCGGATGGAAGGACGCTGAGCTGGTCGCCAAGATCCGACCCGACATGTCGAAAGAAGATGCATTCTTTGTCGGGCCTCAGCTGCACTGCATCAAAGGGATGGTTAACGTCAAACCCGTTTCTCTGGATTTAGACATGGATAGCGGCCATTTCAATGCATCTTTTGACTGGTTCGACTCATATGAAGCCGATGTGCACCTGCACGATTTTGGTCCTGCAGACGAACCGATTTGCTGGACGCTGATCGGTTATGCCAGTGGTTACACCACCTATTTCATGGGTCGCACCACCATCTTCAAGGAGATTGAATGTGCCGGCATGGGTCATGATCATTGCCACATCATTGGCAAGCCGGCAGACGAATGGGAGGATCAGGCTGAGCTCGAACGCTACCTGCTACCCGACCCGATTGCGGATAAACTCTTTGCCCTGCAGAGTCAGGTCAGCGAGCTGAGGGATAACTTCCGCAGCGCGGACCAGAGTGAAGATCTGCTGTTCAATTCGGTTGGACAATCCAGCGCATTCAAGAATGTGTGCCAAATGATCCGGCGCGCCTCCACCAGCCGGGTCACCGTACTCCTTCAGGGGGAAACCGGGGTCGGCAAGGAAGTGGTCGCCAAGGGCCTGCACCAAAGCTCGGATAGAGCCGACAAACCCTTTGTCGCCGTCAACTGTGCCTGTATTCCACCGGACTTGATCGAAGCGGATCTGTTTGGAGTGGAGAAAGGGGCTTTCACCGGAGCTACCCAGTCACGAGAAGGGAAATTCGAGCGCGCCCATGGCGGCACCATCTTTCTTGACGAGGTGATCGAATTGTCACCACGCGCCCAAGCCAGCTTACTGCGCGTACTGCAGGAAAGTGAAATGGAACGGGTCGGTGATACCCGTACCCGCCGCGTTGATGTGCGCGTGGTCGCAGCGGCCAACGAAGACCTTGAGCAGGCGGTAAGCGACGGCAGGTTCCGTGCTGACCTCTTTTTCAGGCTGAATGTATACCCGGTTCACATTCCGCCGCTACGCGAACGTACCGAAGATATTCCTTTGCTGGTGGGTCATTTTCTGGAGAAATATCACACGCTCTATAACAAGCGGACGCTGGGCGTATCGGACATGGCGATGCAAGCGTTGATGCGGTACAAATGGCCCGGCAATATCCGTGAGCTGGAGAACATGACTGAACGCGGCATTATCCTCACAGACAATAATCACACCATCGATCTGGAAGCCTTTTTCCCATCGCTGTCAGAGCCAACCCACCCGCTCAACAGCATTAACCGGCAGGGTGTTTTGGCACAGCAGATCGCCCAAAACAGTCCCGATGCACCACTGTCCCGCCAGGATCTATGCGAGCAACTGCTTGACGACAGTTTCAGTCTGGAGCAGATGGAAGAACAGCTGATCCGCAGTGCCATGGCACGTGCCGATGGCAATGTCTCTCAAGCGGCCAGATTGCTCGGCATGACCCGTCCCCAGCTGGCCTATCGGCTGAAAAAGCTGGAACCCGCGTAAATCCTCCTTCAACAAGTAGATCTCGTAACAAAAAGCCCGGGCACGGCCCGGGCAACGCACTACTCTATGAAGGGAAGCGGTTAGCGGCCCGAGGCACGCATGTTCTGCACGCTGAACTTGTCTACAGGGCTTAGTTCAGGATCAACAATGCCCTTGAATTGGCCGGTAGTGCAGTGCTGAGCCTGAATGTCGATCATGGTGAAGGAATCATCGATCGCCACGCCCGTGCCCTTATTGACCGGCAGGTGATGATCGGGGTGCGCTTGACCGATAGTCCAGCTCTTCCACATTTCACCCTTGCGGTCATAGGTGATGTTACGCGGAATAATGAAGGTCTGGGCATCCATATAGTGCTCGCGCTTGCTGATCGGATGATTCGGATCAACCGGTTCTGATTCAACTACATACACCTTGCGCAGCTGCCAGGTGATCTCCGGGAAGCAGCCACCTTTACCACCGAACGCAATCACCTGATAACCGTCATCATCCTGGTGTGTTTCGGTATCCAGTGGCATGTCATTGTGGTTGTACATCGGCATCAGCACCTGCTTGGTGCCTTTATAAGTCCACTTCATGTCGCTGATACGACCGTTGTAACCCTCAAAATCCTCAATCATCACATCTGTGCCGAGGAAGGCATCAGTCGTTTGACCACTGGAGAGACGGCGCACGCGACGTTGAAAACCCAGATACAGATAGGCGTTGTCCACTTTGGTGTCATCTTCAAAGCGGTGAATCAGCAGCTGGGTATTCTTCACATCAAACGGTTCCAATACCTGCACATAGATGCCACGGAACAGCTCGGACGGGTTCGGTGTAATCGCGGGGTAAGGGTCTTGCGAAGTCCTATGGGTGAAGTTCAGGAAGTGGAAATTCATCTTGATGGTCCGTTCCTTGTTTCCAGACTCCATATCCCGCGTAGTCCAGTAGAACGGCATGATCGCTGCAGAATCGCCCCAGTTGTAACCATATTTATAATTCCACGCCAGTTTCTCCCCTGCCCGAGGATCATCCAGTGACGGCTCAGCGGGGAAAGGCCGACCGGCTGTAGTAGCGGAAATTTCACCATGCTCTTCACCCAACTCTACATCGGCCGAGTACTTGCGAGTCGCCTCAACATAGCTCGGGTGCAGGGCAAAGTCGGTGGTTTCGCCCACCTTTACCTCAGTATCACCGTTCTTGACGAACTGATACATCGCCGGGTCCAGCACGTCTTTGAACTGGTCAACGTTACTCTGGTTGATGACCATGCCCGCCTTCAAGCCCTGAAAGGACGGTGCGCCGTCAGCATAGGGAAAGAAAGATTCCTGGATGATCTCTTCAGATACATCGGCCGCATGAGCACTGGTTGCCAACGTCATGGCGATCGTGGCGGAAAGCAGTGTTTTCTTCAGCATATTATTTTCCTTATTGTCATAGCCGGTTGATCAGAAGCTGTAACGAACCGTGAACTGGAGCTCATCTTCATCGTTGGCCGCGCCGATCGGGCCATTGGTGAAACGGGCCAACGGCTCAAACTGCGGTGACGAATCGCCAAAGGCTGACGCCACACTCCAGGGGAAACGCTCTTTGCCGCCGGTCTTGAAATTGAGGCCGACGTTGAACATCCAGTGATTGTCCGGCGTCCATGACACACTTGGGGCATAGACCGTGGATTCGGCGGCAAAATCATGAGCAATGATGACCTGTGGACTCAGGCGGTTATTCTTGTAGAAGCCTTTGAACAGCAGGGTGGCGATCCAATTGTCTTCGTCGTTGGGCATGTCCGCTTCGTGATCCAGGATGTGCTCACCGAACAGCTGGGTGGACAGCAGGAACGCACTGCGGGTGCCCAGTTCAGGGATGATGATGTTCTTATCGAAACCGATCACGTAACGCAGCATATCGGTTTCCTTGTGACCATTGAGGTCCCGCGGCATCTCTTCGCCCTCGGTATAGGCAAGCTCCAGGCGCCAGACCGCATCCATATCCATGGAATAGTAATCAACGGAGCCACCCAGCAGGTTCACCCGCGGGAATTTGATGTCGAACACCCCGTCGGCAGCCGGGATTGGAGCACCCGGGGCAATCGGGCGGAAATGCAGCGATGGCAGTTGCTGGCGATAGGTCAGCGCATTCAGGGAGAAGGTTGCATCACCGTAGACACCCTCCCATTTCATACCCAGTTGGGTGTTGGCCAGGCTCCATTCAGGGTCTTCTACATCATGGATGATCGGTACAGGCTGGCTGTAGGGACCATTCGGAATCAACTGCAGATTTGCCGAGGATGAGAAGAAACAGCCCGCATCCAGAATACGGTACGGCTGGCCGCAGGTACCCAGGTTGTTGGGACGAAACTTGTCGAAATTCCACACCATGGACAGGTTGGAGTCATCAAAAACACTGTTCGGACCCATGCGCCACTCGGCGGTTAACATCCACTGCGGGATACGGATATCTTCCAGCTCGTCATAGATATTATGGCGTGAATAATCCACCGGGTTGATCACATCAAGTACGCGAAACAGATCCGTTTTACCCCAGATCACCTGCTGCTTACCAAGACGGACTGACAATATATCGCCGTTCCCCAGCTCCTTGTCCGCACTCACATAGAGTTCACGAATGAAATCCAGTTTGTTATTGAATTCAGGGAAGCGGGCATCGTTCTCGTCATGATCCATGTACCCATCCAGATTTCCGCACAGGGTTGGATCATTTTCGCAGGGAAAGGAAACACCCGGCGTCAAAATGGCCGTCGAGGTATCCTGGCCATGCCAGTTCTCTCCCAAATAGGCGTGGCGCGCGCCCTTGCCGAACTCATCATCGTTCAGATCGTACACACCGTCATAGGTACCTCGCAGTACCCCGTTAATCTGCAACGAGCGGAAGCTGTCGGACTCGAGTTTGGTTTCAAACTCCGCCTGTGCCGTATTGCGGAATTTGGAAATACCGACACCGTCCCGGTAGTAGGTCGCGTTTTCGACGTAACCGGCCCAGGTGGTTTCGGCCGCTGCGGCAGGCAGGGCAAACCCCGTACCCAATGCCGCCGCGATGCCTAATGCGAGATGAGAGAATGTCGTTGTTATTGTTTTCGACATGAGTATTGGCCCTTTTTTATGCCTTGGTTGTCATGACACAGAGTGCCTCTGCTTCGGAATCAGCGTGGATCACACCATCCTCGTCGGCATAGGCTTTACAGATGAACTTGGGTTTGAATACCAGCACCCAGCTGGGCACCAGCAACATGGCGGCAGCGCCATTGAGGACCACCATTACGATCAACAACAGAGCGGCTTCTGCCTGGAAACGGAGGTCGGACAGCACCACCCACATGACAATGCCAGCAATGAGGGTAATCGCAGTGAAGCTGACCGCCAGCCCGGTTGTACGGATCGCTCGGCGTACCGCCGCATGCAGGTCGTCCAGCACCACCATTTCCGAGCGGATGCGGTCCATCATGTAAATCGAGTAATCGATGCCTATGCCAACGCCGACGGCGATGATCGGTACCGTGTTGGAATTGATGCCCATCCCGCTCAATCCCATGTAGGCATAGGTCAACGTGGTCGCAAACAGCATCGCACCGAACATCATGGTACCGGCCATGATCGAGGCATAGAAAACGGTCACCATGGCGAAAATCAGCAGGAATACCAGCGGCAGTACCCAGAGGTTGGTCTCGAAGGCCGCTTCGTTTTGCGACGCAATCACACCGATGGTGCCACCGGCCAAGCGGATGGTCAGGCCATCCACCTTGCCCTCGTTCTCGGCGATCCACTGTTTGGCAGTATGGATAGCACGGCGAATGGTCTCGCCCTGATGGTCCTTGTAGTAGAACACCAGGTTGGCCACCCGCTCGTCACTGTCCACAAACTCTTTCAGTGCACCCGGAATCGGGTTCGACATCATGTAGGTGAACATCAGCCCGCCTACATACATGGGGTCATCCGGGATCTGTGCCCAGCGGGGGTCGTTGTTGTGCAGCAGACGGTTAACCTGCTTGACCAGATCCGGGATGCCCTTGGCGCCGCCGACACTCGGATCAAGCAACATGTGGCGCTCCAGATCAGCAAGAGCCTTGAGCACTTCGGGTCGCTTGATACCGCCCTTCTCGGCCGTTTCGGCAACAATGTACATCTCCTCGGAACCGGGGAAGCTGTCGTTGATCGCCTTGGACGAACGGTTGTAATCGTGATCCTGATACAGGATCGGCGAGCCCGGTTCGGACTCACCAATTACCACATGGGAAGAGAAGTAGAAGCCACCGCATAGCAACAATGCCGCAATACCCAGCGCCTTTTTCGCCGCTTTCTCGCCGCTGATCAAGTCGGCACAGACATAACCCACATTGCGGAACAGGTTGTGCTTGATCGTCGTGCTCTTCGGCTTTGGCAACACTGACAACAACAGCGGCACTGCGAGTAATACCGTAATGATGATACTCAGTGCCCAGATGGAGGCGTAGTGCGCCAGCTTGGTGTTGAGCGGGATGGAGCCAATGGCGATCAGCAACAGGCCAATGGCATCGGACACAACGCCCAGGCTGCCGGGACGGAACAGGCTTTCAAAGGTCAGACGCGCGGCCTGATGATGGTCATCAAGGGTATTCAGCTCCTGATAGTAGCGTTCCACCAGCTGAATGCCGTGCGACATGGCACGCGCGGAGATCAGAAAGGGAATCACCAAACTCAACGGGTCAAGGTTGTAGCCGAACATCGAGATGATCCCGATGCCCCAGATCGAGGAGACAATCACGCCCGCCAGCGGAATGAAAACGCCGTAGGCCTTGCGAAAGTAGAACACCAGCAGCGACAACATGATCAACGCGGTGAACAGGAAGATCTCGATGATCTGGCCCAGATACTGATACGCCCACCCCACCAACATCGGCTGACCGGTTACATGAATCATCACGCCGTTGGCCGCCTCCTGTTCGCGCATCTGCTGGATATGCTCGTACGTTGCAGCATAATCCAGCTTGCCCTCGATCAGCTGCGCCTTCACCAGCGCCATGTGCCGGTCGGGACTGACCAGCGGCCCCAGCACACGTGGATCAGCACTGACATCCTTGCGCAACTGGTCCAGCTGCTCGACACTCAGATCGGTATGTTCGGGGTTGTAGTAGGGTTCGGAGTTGACGTTGCCTTCAGGCGTCAGCCACACCTTGCGTGAGTTGCGATGCGTCACACTGGTGACCAGGTTGTGATCAACCCCCGGCAGGGCATCCACCGCTTGGGTAATGCGGTGAATGCGAGACAGCGCCGCGTTATCGAAGATGTCGTGCTCGGTGAATTCGACCCCGATAATGACCACATTGGCACCGCCGAACGACGCCTTGATATCGTTATGCAGCTCAATGTACGGGTGCGTCTGCGGCAACAGATCGGCAAAGTCCGAGTACATCTTTACGCCCGGAATCTGGGAGGCGAACCAGAGCGTCGCCAGCAGGATCAACGACAGAATCGTTTTGGGATGATTGAACAACTTCTGGTCGAAGTCGTGCAACCAGTGAGTAGCCTTATGGGCACTGGCAGATCGTTTATCCATGATAGAACCGTCGTGTTGTTATTATTGGATGGGCAGCGACATCAAGGTACCGGCACCACCGGCGACCAGTAGCTCTCCGTTATCCAGCACAACTGCAGAACGCAGCCAGACCGGTAACGCTGGGCTCTCCAATCGTTCCCAGTACTGGCCGCTACGGACTAACACAGTGCCGTTTTCTCCGACGGCGAATAGACCGGCGGACGTGTCGGCGAGACCGTACAGGGGAGCGGCCACCGGCGTGACCTCTGCCTGCCAGCTCACACCGCCGTCACGGGTGTGCATGATCTGGCCGTCCAGACCGACCACCCACCCGCGCTCCTCGGTGCGGAAGTGTGCTGCCTGGGGGTAGAAATCGTTGGGTATGTACTCGAGGGGCTGCCAGGTCTGACCGCCATCGTCGGTGCGGGCAACCAGACCAAACTCACCGGTGGTATAGGCTGTTTGCGTATCCAAGAACTGGATACTGGTCAGCATCGCATCTTCATTAAGCGTGGTTTCAAACCAGTTGCGCCCCCCATCATCGCTGCTGAGCAATGTCGAAAAGCTGCCCACCGCCCAGTAGCTGCCGTCAGGCGCACAGGTTGCGCCAAGCAGATTCTCCGGGGTCGGCAGGTCAATGGATTGCCATTGCTGTCCTGCCGCATTGGCCGTCCACAGCTGGCGCTCAAAACTCAGGGCAATCAACGAGCCATCGGGACAAACATCTACATCGATCAGATTGGGCCCATGACTCAGTGTTTGCCGTTGCCACTCTCCGGCATCACTGGCACGGGTCAACACCAGGCCATTGCTGCCAACGGCTACCTGGACCCGATCCGTGACCGCCAATGACAGAATCTGATCGGTACGACGTACGGATGTATTACGCTCACCGTCTATCCCAGCAAGGTCGAGCGGTGCTTCACACCCAGCCATCAGGAGAGGGCAAACAATCAGGGACAACACTTTCCAGGCATGCGGTACGCGTGGCAGTGAATGTAATGCGGACAGGCTTGCAGACAACGGGTCTGCAGAGGCGAATACTTTTGGTGGTTTCATCATTATTGTTCTTCTGGATGAATAGGCACAAACATCAGCTTCATATCGATAAAGCAACCGCTATGCCAAAACAGAAAAACAAAAAAAACAAATGAAATAAATAATATAAAACAATATGTTATGAAACAACCGCATCGTAAACGGATACATATCCGTGCATGTTTTCCGTCTCTCCATCAATACTACTTAATCAAATCATCAAAAAATGAAGGGGCATTTTCGCAAATCATCAAATGCTCAATATCGATATTTTTCAATCACTGAAGGAACTCGTGTACACCTCGATCGCCAGCCCTTTACACAACGACAATACTCGGCAGACTGGCGCAAATAAGTTGCGCAAACGTGACACGCCCTGCGCAAATCGGTTAACGCATACGCCCACACTGTGAGGATACTGAATGCGCTGCTCACGCAGCCTGTTCCCATAACAAAAATTAAAGGGCACTCCATGAACATAAGACATTCCTTCTGGCGCAAGGCCGCCCTTGCTGCCACCCTGCTGACCTCTTCCGCACTTGCCTCCGCCGCCGAACGGCCCAATATCCTGCTGATCGTCGCCGATGATTTGGGTTATTCTGATATCGGTGCCTTTGGTGGTGAAATCGAGACCCCAAGCCTGGACGAGCTGGCCTCCGAGGGTATTCGCCTCACCGACTTCCATACCGCCCCGACCTGCTCACCGACCCGTTCCATGCTGCTCTCCGGCACCGACAGCCACCAAGCCGGCCTGGGTAACATGGCCGAGCTGCTGCAGCCGGAACAGCAAGGCAAGCCAGGGTATGAGGGCTACCTGAATACATCCGTGGCAACCCTACCGGAAGTACTGCGCGACAACGGCTACAACACTTACATGGTCGGCAAATGGCACTTGGGCCGCAGCGAGGACAAGAGTCCGGCAGCGCGCGGTTTCGACAAGTCGTTTGCCCTGATCCAGGGTGGCGCCAGCCATTTCGACGACCAGCGCGCCATCATCAGCAAGGATCCAAAAGCGATCTACCGCAACAACGGCAAGAGTGTTGATCTGCCCAAGGGTTTTTTCTCATCCGATTCATACACCGACCTGATGATGGACTACATCGACGAGGATCTGGCACAAGACAAACCCTTCTTTGCCTACGTTGCCTACACCGCACCACACTGGCCACTACAAGCACCGGACGCCTTCCTGAAAAAGTACGAGGGCAAGTACGAAGAAGGATATGAGCAGGTTCGCCAGGCACGCCTGGAGCGGATGCACGAGATGGGCATTATCGATGCTTCAGTAACGGCTCATACCCCGATGACCCAGTTACCTCGCTGGGAAGAACTGAGCGACGAGCAGCGCAAACTTGAAGCCCGCCGCATGGAAATCTACGCCGCCATGGTGGACAACATGGATCACAACATCGGCCGTCTGATTGACTGGCTTGATGAGAAGGGCGAACTGGACAATACCCTGATCATGTTCATGTCTGATAATGGTGCCGACGGCAACAGCCCTGAAGTACTCCCTGGCAATAAGGCCTGGTTTGCCAGTGACTATGACAACAGCTTTGAAAATTTGGGACGTCCCAATTCCTACGTCTGGTACGGAGCTCAGTGGGGACAGGTCAGTGCCACTCCCTTCCCGCTGTTCAAGGGTTTCGCCTCTCAGGGCGGTTTGGTAGCGCCCGCCATCATGCGCCTGCCCGGTGCAAAGCTGGCCGGTCAGATCAACCACGAGTTTATCCATGTCAAGGATGTGATGCCCACCTTACTCGAATTCGCCAGCGCCAAGGACGTGGCAACCCCCTACAACGGCCGTGAAGTGTTGCCGATCCAGGGTCGTTCCATGCTGCCCACGCTGAAAGGGGAGAAAACAGAAGAACGCGCGGTGGGCTGGGAGCTGTTCGGCCGCTCGGCGATTCACAAGGGCGACTGGAAAATCCGTCTGCTGGAACAGCCCTATGGCAATGGCGAGTGGCAGCTGTTCAACCTGAAAAACGATCCAACTGAACGCCATAACCTGGCCCAGCAGGAACCGGAAAAACTGGCCGAACTGCTGTCCGACTGGGACGCCTACGTGCGTGACAACGGCGTGTTCCCGTCCGATCCGGAGAAGATGAAGAAGATCGGTTACAGTTTTACCACCTGTGTGTTTGATCGCTGTGTCGAGTAAATAGCATAAAGGTATGCTTAGCCCCGTGTGACCAGCGTACGCTGTCTCAAAGTCTGGGATGGCGTTTCGCCGTAATAATCCTTGTACAGCCGGGTAAAATGACTGAGATGGTTGAAACCGCACTGATACACCACGTCACTGACACTTCCCTGCGCTTGCTGCAGGCGCTGGTGTGCAAGCTCTAGTTTCTGCTGCAGGATGTAGCGCGCCGGTGAACAGCCGATGAACTGCTGAAAACCGGTTTCCAGTGAACGACGGCTACACCCTGCGATTTTCACCAGATCGGACACATTCAGGGGGTGCTCGATATGGGCCTTCAGCCAATCTACGGCGCGACGTAAATGTAATGGGAGGATATCAATTTGGGCTGGGATGGTATCGGTCAGCTGGTCGGACAGCGTCTCAATCAACAGGTTTTCCCAATGCTGCTGCATCACCGGCTGAACGTTACCCTCATTAATCTGGTGCTGGCTGGCCACACACTGCAGCAAACTGAACAGCGAACGCGCCTGCCGGCTCGACGAGCACAGGATTCTCAGTGCTCCAGAAAGCAGGCTTTCACTCTTAAGGCCGGACCAGGCCTGTACTGTCTCACTGTCAAAGGTAATGACGATGGCTGAGGTCCCTGCATCCCAGATCAAATCAGCTTCGGACCCGGGCATCATAATCAGTATCTCATTGGTCCCCAACGTACGGTTGATGTTGCAAACACGTATCGTACGGTTCAGCGGCAGTACCAGATGGCAAGTACTGAGCGCCCCGGAACGCACATGCACACGCTCGCCCCAACAGGCACCAAAAACAAAGGTCTTTTGCAATGGCTGCAAGGTGAAGCGATTGATGCTGCCGCCTTGTGACGTCAGAGGCTTGACCTCCCGTTCATCGATACGCGAATTCAGGAATGTCTGGACCTCATCGAAGTCACCAGACTCAAGACAGGTGTTATATGAAAAAGGCAATGCGCTGTTCATGGGAATCGGGCCGTTGTTGTTTTTGTTCTTTTTCAGCAAAAATCATACCCATATTTCGGCTATTTCCGAAACCTGCAATTTCGGTATCTTATGCTTCACAGCGAACCCGGTTGCAGATTTCGACATGTTGCTTTCGTTAAATCTTCAATTGTGGTGGGGCAGCAATGAATCATTTGATCACTTTTGTCAGTTTACTCATCCTACAGTTATTGCAGCCAGTCGTGGCCAATGAAGCCGAACGCTGTCTCCAGTGCCATGAACAGGAAACTCGTGAGTGGCAAGCATCCCAGCATGCCCACTCCATGCAGCCGGCCAGCACCAATACCCTGCTGGGCAATTTCGACCATGGCCACTTCGTCAGCGAAGGACTTGAGGCCGAGTTCTATCGCGAGGAAGGGCAATACCGCGTCAACCTGATCGAGGCCGGCCAAAAGACACGCTGGACGGTCAGTTACAGCTTTGGCATTTACCCGCTGCAGCAGTATCTGATCGACATCGGCGACGGCAAGCTGCAGGCGCTGAATATTGCTTGGGACAGCCGCAGTGCTGACGCGGGCGGCCAGCGCTGGTTTCGCCTGGATGATCCCGGGCACCAGCCCCCCGGCGCCCCGCTGCACTGGCGTGGGGTCTACCAGAACTGGAATAGCATGTGCGCCGACTGCCACAGTACCGGCCTGAGCAAAGCCTATTCACCGGGCCAGGACCGCTATGACACCCGTTTCGAGCAGATCAACGTCAGCTGCAGCGCCTGCCACGCCGACGCCAGCGTACATGCGCAGGCTGCTCAGCAAGGTCGCACCCTGCCAGCCGGGGTCGACCTGAGGGCCAGGGGAGCTTGGCTCACCGGAACCACGGAACAGAAACCGCAGCACACCGGCCCACTATCATCCTCCGCACAAGTCGAAACGTGTGGTCGCTGTCATGCGCTGCGTACCCGACTGGACCAGACCCCGAGCGGGCGCATCCATAACCAGTACCGTCTTAACCGCCTGCACAGCCCGCTTTACTTCCCCGATGGTCGGGTACGCGAGGAAGTGTTCGTGCTTGGTTCTTTCCTGCAGAGCAACATGCACCGCGCGGGTGTGGTCTGTAGCAACTGCCACAATCCTCATAGCGCACAACCCATCGCCGAGGGGAACGCGCTGTGCGGCCAGTGCCACGCGGCGGCCAGCTTTGACCGCCGCGAACATCACCGCCACCCGCAGGATTCGACCGGTGCTCAATGCATCAGTTGCCATATGCCCGAACGGACCTATATGCAGGTAGACCCGCGCCGGGAGCACAACTTCACCACGCCCAACCCAGTCACTGCACAACGCGCTGGTAGCCCCGACCCCTGTTTGGCATGCCACGATGACCAAAGCCGTGAATGGTCGATACAGCAACTGACGCAGCTCTGGCCCGACCATCGGGAGCGCGCCGACTGGTTCGAGATCCAGCAGGCCGACCTGCCCGCCATGGCCGCATTCATTGCCGACCCGGCCTCCGCACCGCTGTATCGCGCAAGCCTGCTGGAACAGCAGGCCCCGGCACTCGCCCAGATTGCCCCCGCGCTAATTCTGGAACAGCTGCAGTCGCCCAACCCTCTGCTACGTGAAAGCAGCTGGACAGCTGCCGCCAATCTGCCCGTATCGGCCGTGCGACCCCATGCCAATGCGGGCTTGCACGATGAGCGTCTAAGCGTGCGCCTCGCAGCGTTTGAAACCCTGCTGCGAATACGGGCTCTGCCCACGGAAGATACAGGGGTAAGACGGGAGTATGAAGATTACCTGACGCAGCAGGCAGACCGCCCGGCCGGGCGTACCCTGAGCGCCAGCTATGAGCTAACCACCCAACCGGCAATCGCCGAGCAGAACCTGAACATCGCCCTGCAGATGGATAACGCCTACCAGCCAGCCTATATCTTGCTGACCGAACTGCTGCGATCGCAACAGCGGTTTGACGAAGCCATTGAGCTGCTGAAGCGTGGGTTGGAAGTCATGCCGGACAACGCCAATCTGCACCACTTGCGCGGCCTGACCCGGCTGCAGCTGCGACAAATCCCGCCTGCACTCGACGACCTGGCCCTGGCTTGGCGACAGGCGCCGGATAATGCTGATTTCGGGTATCGCTACGCCTTGGCGCTATACCACACGGGTGACCGGGAGCGGGCTCACCTCCTGATCAGCCAGTTACTGCAACAATTTCCCCAACACCCAAGCATTGCCCGTCTTCGTGTCCTGCTGAAACCGGCACCGTCCGGACGCCCCAGATAAAAAACCCCGCCATAAAGGCGGGGTAAAGGAGACAAGCAACTGGAGTGTAACGACTAGGGCGTTGGTTAGCGCCCCAGCTTCCTGGCCGACTGGCCACCAATGCCGAAGTGCTGTTTGGGCATCTCGGTAATAATGACCCGGACATTGGCTTCCGGCGAATCCAGAGAGCGAGCAATGGCGCTGGTGACCTCTTCGATCAGCATCTCTTTCTGCTCATCACTGCGCCCTTCCATGATGTGGATCTGTGCAACAGGCATATAGACCTCCTCAGACGAACTTGCCGCTCAGAGTACCCAGGCCCTGATAACGCACCGTGAATGCATCGCCCTTATTCACCTGCACGGCCGCCGTGATCGCACCGATCATGATAAAGCTGCCAGCAGGCAGGCTTTCACCACGTTCAGCCATCATGTTAGCCAGCATCGCTACTGAAGCCGCCGGATGACCCAACACGGCAGCACCCGCACCGGTCTGAACCACTTCACCGTTAATTTCCATTACCACACCGATGTTTTTCAGATCAACATCAGCAATGTCAGCCATACGGCCACCGGTCACGAAACGGGTAGACGAAGAGTTATCAGCGATCACGCTTTTGAGGTCGAATTTGAAGTCCTTGTAGCGTGAGTCGATGACTTCAACAGCAGGCATCACGAAATCGGTGGCGCGCAGAACATCACCAATGTGAACGCCTGGCCCTTTGAGTTCGTCCTTGAGAACAAAAGCCAACTCGGCTTCGATCTTCGGGTGGATCAACTCATCATGCTTGATCTCGCCGCCTTCAGGTACGCTGAAGTAGTCGGCCAGGAAGCCATAGCAAGGCTGCTCAACACCCATCTGAGCCATCTTGGCCCACGAGGTCAGCCCCATTTTCATGCCGACAATCTTGTGGCCACGTTCTTCCTTGCGACGACGGATTTCCCACTGGATGTCGAAAGCATCCTTGTAGGTCATATTGGGAAAATCATCCGTGATCTTGGTGATCTCATAAGCTTCCAGTTCAGCGTTCTCACAATGAATCGCCAGCTCTTCAATCTGTGAGCGTGTCAGCTTGTTCTCGTATACTTCAGCCATTAGATCAACCCCTTCTCTTTCGCCATGGTCAGTGCCAGGTCTTCAATCATGTCTTCTTGCCCACCCACGGTGCCGCGACGGCCCAGCTCGACCAGAATGTCACGGGCCGAGATGCCGTATTTCTTTTCTGCACGTTCTGCAAACAGCAGGAATGAGGAGTACACACCGGCATAACCCAGGGTCAGTGCGTTACGGTCCACGCGGATCGGCTGATCCATCATCGGTACGATCAGGTCTTCGGCCACATCCATGATCTTGTACAGATCAACACCGGTCTCGACGCCCATCCGCTCCAGCACCGCGCAGAACACTTCCAGCGGCGTGTTACCGGCACCGGCACCCAGGCCTGCAACCGAGCCGTCGATGCGCGAGGCACCGGCTTCAATCGCCGCCAGTGAGTTGGCAATCGCCATGCCCATGTTGTGGTGGCCGTGGAAGCCCACTTCGATGTTGGATGGCAGTTCAGCGCGCAGCAAACCGATCTTGGCGGTCACTTCGTCCGGCAGCATGTAGCCGGCAGAATCGGTGGCGTAGATGCAGTTGGCCCCGTAACCAACCATCAGTTTGGCCTGTTCCAGAATCTTCTCCGGGCTGACCATGTGCGCCATCATCAGGAAGCCGACGGTGTCCATTTCCATCTTGGCCGCCATACCGATGTGCTGTTCAGACACATCCGCTTCGGTGCAGTGGGTGGCGACACGGATGGTAGAAACGCCGCAGTCCTTGGCCATTTTCAGGTGGTCGACCGTACCGATACCCGGCAACAGCAGCGCGGAAATTTTGGCGTTTTTCATCTTCGGCACAACGGCGCTGAGGTATTCCTCATCGCTGTGGGCCGGAAAGCCGTAGTTCAGTGAGCGACCGCCGAGGCCATCGCCGTGGGTCACTTCGATCAGCGGCATGCCCGCCTCATCCATCGCCGAGGCGATGCTGACCATCTGGTCAAGGCTGATCTGGTGGCGCTTGGCATGCATGCCATCACGCAGAGACATGTCGTGCAGCGTGACTGTTTTACCGTTCAAATTCATTGTCATCTCTCCCGCTTAGCCGCGTGCCGGCAGTGTGATGGTGCCGTTGGCCGCTTCTTCAGCGAACATCTCGGCGGTGCGCAGACCGGCTGCGGTCATGATGTCCAGGTTGCCGGCGTACTTGGGCAGGAAGTCACCCAGCCCTTCCACCTGCATGAAACAGGACACCTTGTTGCCATCAAAGATCGGGCCATTGACCAGGGTGTAACCCGGTACGTATTTCTGTACCTCTTTCACCATGGCGTGCACGGACTCGGTGATCGCGGCCTGATCAGGCTCGCTTTCGGTGAGGCAGTGGATGGTGTCACGCATCATCAGCGGCGGCTCGGCCGGGTTGATGATGATGATCGCCTTGCCCTCTTTGGCACCGCCGACCTTCTCAACGGCACCGGCGGTGGTGCGGGTGAACTCGTCGATGTTCTGACGCGTACCCGGGCCGACGGAGCGGGAAGAGACGGTCGCGATGATCTCGCCGTACTCAACCGGCTGTACACGGGATACGGCAGCGACCATCGGGATCGTCGCCTGACCACCGCAGGTGACCATGTTGACGTTCATCTCCAGGTTCTTGGCGTGGTCGGCCAGATTGACCGGCGGTACGCAGAACGGGCCGACGGCGGCGGGGGTCAAATCGACCATGATCACGCCCAGTTCGTTCAGCTTGCGGCTGTTCTCGGCATGCACGTAGGCCGAGGTGGCGTCGAAGGCCACACGGATGTCGTCTTCAATCACGTGCGACAGGATACCGTCCACGCCGGTGGCGCAGGTTTTGATGCCCATCTCTTCGGCACGCTTGAGGCCTTCGGACTCGGGGTCGATCCCGACCATCCACACCGGCTCGATCCACTCGGAGCGCTGCATTTTCATCAGCAGATCGGTGCCGATGTTACCGGGGCCAATGATGACCGCTTTCAGTTTTTTGCTCATGCTGTTTCTTCCTGTAATCAATTCGACCGATCAGATGAAACGGACAGATGCACTGCCGATGCCACCGATACTGACGCTCATGAAATCGCCCGCCTTAACCGGTTCAAGCGGTACCAAAGAGCCGGACAGAATCACTTCACCCGCTTTCAACGGGATGCCGAATTGACCCAAGGTATTGGCCAACCAGGTGACGCAGTTCACAGGGCTACCCAGTGCAGCGGCGCCAGCGCCGGTACTGATAATGGAGCCGTTCTTCTCGACTACCATGCCGCAGGTCGCCAGATCGACCTTGCGCGGGTCAACCGCACGGTCTCCCAGCACGAACAGACCACAGGAAGCATTGTCCGCCACGGTGTCCTGTATCTTGATGTCCCAGTTCTCGACGCGGGAATCAACCACTTCGAAGCACGGGATAACGCAATCGGTCGCTGCCAATACGTCTGCATTGGTGATGCCCGGGCCCATCAGATCTTTTTTCAGGATGAAAGCAATTTCGCCTTCAGCCTTGGGCTGCATCAGACGCTCGGAGATCGGCATCTCTTCGCCTTGGCTGAATGCCATGGAGTCGGTCAGGTAACCGAAGTCGGGCTGGCCAACTTTCAGCATGTTCTGCACCGCTTTGGAGGTCAGGCCGATCTTCTTGCCAATGACTCGCTCACCCGCTTCAATGCGGCGTTCCAGCATGCGCAAGGAGATATGGTAAGCATCATCGATAGTGATATCGCTGAAACGCTCGGTCAACGGGCGCACCGGTGTACGGTCAATCATTGCCTGATAGAGTTCGTCACCACAGGCCTGAATCAGTTGCTTGTCCATCGTCTCTCCTCAGAGCTTGATGCAGATATTTTTGGTTTCGGTGTAGAACTCGAGACCGTGTACACCGCCCTCACGTCCAATACCGGACTGCTTGGCACCACCGAACGAGGTACGCAGGTCACGCAGGAACCAGGAGTTAACCCAAGCCAGACCCACTTCCATCTGCTCAGCAACGCGAACGGCACGGGCAGAATTCTCGGTCCAGATGGCGCATGCCAGGCCATAATCAGTGTCATTCGCCAGTGCAATTGCTTCGTCTTCAGTATCGAACGGGCGAATATGGCAGCATGGGCCAAAGATCTCTTCGCGAATCACGCGGGCATCATCTGACAAGCCCGTCCAGATGGTCGGCTCGATCCAGGCACCATCGTTGAGCTCGGCACCCATGTCCGGAATCCCGCCACCGATCTCGACGGTCGCGCCCTCTTCACGGGCCAGGTCGTAGTAGTATTTGACCTTGTCGCGGTGTTCGAGGCTGACCAGCGGGCCAAAGTTGGCTTCCTTGTCTTCCGGGCGACCCAATTTCAGCTTGGCAACCTCTTCCTTCATGCGGGAGAGAAATTTCTCGAAAACCGGACGTTCGACATAAACCCGCTCGGTACCCAGACACACCTGGCCGCAGTTAACGAAGGCAGAACGCATGGTGCCTTCCACGGCTTTCTCAATATCACAATCGGCAAAGACGATGCCCGGGTTCTTGCCGCCACACTCCATGGAGATGTTGCGCAGTCCCACTGATGCGGCACGCATGATCGCTTCACCGGTACGGGTTTCACCGGTAAAGGTAATCGCATTGACTAACGGGTGTGTGGTCAGGAATTCGCCAGCAGACTGAGGGCCAAAGCCATGCACTACGTTAAACACACCTGCCGGCACGCCACACTCGTTCATGACTTCACCGAGCAGCGTAGTCGTCGCAGGGGTTTCTTCAGAAGGCTTCACGACCACGGTGTTACCACAGGCCAGTGCCGGACCAACTTTGAAGGTCATCAACAGCAGCGGCAGGTTCCACGGAGAGATTACGGCAACGACACCCTTGGGTGTACGGTGGCCGACATTCAATGCACCTTTTCCATCCGGGGTATCCATGCGGAACGCTTCGGTCGGGTGGTTGGCCAGTGTTTCGGAAAATGCCTTGAAGTTCGCAGCGCCACGGGGGATATCAATATGGCTGGCGATAGAGCGCGGCTTACCGGTATCACGGCATTCGGCTTCGAGGAACTCGTCGAAACGTTCATTGATACGGTCCGCAACCTTGTTCAGCAGATCAGTTCGCTGTGCCTGGGTCAGCTTGCTCCAGGGCCCCTTCAACGCCGCTTTGGCAGCACGTACGGCGGCATCGACTTCAGCTTCGCCGGCTTCATGGATCATGCCGATCAGGCTGTTATCCACCGGGCAACGGTTCTCGAAGGTCTTGCCGCTGGCAGATGCGACATACTCACCGTTGATAAAGTGTTTGAACTCTTTCATGGCTCACCTTGATCTGTCTCGGCCGGCCGCAAGCGCGCGCCGATCATTTTATTGTTGGATCACACGGCAACAGCCCTTACTTTCAAAGGACTGCCCGCCAGATTGAAATCCAGTATAGCGTTGCAAAAACGGGATGAAACAGCCAAAAACGAGGGCTTGAAATCCCGTTTGTGGAATTAAATGCATATTTGTGATTGCTAATCAGCCTCCACTCGCACCTGACGCATCCGCAGCACGTTCTGCAGCGCATATACGGCGGACCCCAGCACTACGCCCCAGAAGGCAGCACCGATGCCCAGGATGCTGATGCCGGAGGCTGTCGCCATGAAGGTTATCAACGACGCATCCAGTTGCTTCTTGTCTTCCAAGGCAGCACTCAGACTGTTGCTGATTGCGCTCAACAGCGCCAACCCTGCGATGATGGCGATCATTTCCGCAGGGAAACTGGTAAAAAACAACACAATGCTACCGGCCAGAATGCCGCCTATGAGGTAGAACACACCATTGGCCACTCCGGCCCAGTAGCGTTTGTCCGGGTTTTCATGCGCTTCGGAGCTGGTACAGATCGAGGCGGTGATGGCGGCAATCACTGTGGTAATGCCACCGAAGAACGCGGTCGGTATTGATACCAGTGACAGCATCGACACAATTGGCCTGGAAGCGAAACGGTAGCCCGAGGCCTTGAGGATGGTAAAGCCCGGCAAGAACTGCCCCGTCAGGCTGACAATCACCAGCGGCAGCGCCAGCCCCAGCGTCGAACTCAAGCTCCACTCGGGCATGATCAAAATCGGGCTGGCCAGTCGCCATTCCAGCTGGCTCAAGTTGGCATCCAGGGCGGTGACGGACAGCACCACACCCAACACCACCATCAGCACCAGAAAATAGGCACGGCTGACGAACTTGAACAGTACAAAGCCGAGAATCATCACACTGGTCACCAGCGGGACCGAATCCAGCGCCCGAAAAGCCCCCAGCCCGAAGTCAAACAGGATACCCGCCATCATGGCGGCGGCGACCCCTGTCGGGATCAGCTGCACCACCCTGTCAAACAGACCGGTGATGCCGATCAGGAAAATGATGACCGCTGCGGTGATATAGGCGGCTACCGCTTCGTTGATCGACAGCTCCGGGAAGAGCGTAACCAGCAGCACCGTACCCGGTGCCGACCAGGCCGTGATCACCGGAATGCGAAACCAGAGGCTCAGTGCAATCCCGGTCACAGCTGCGCCGATGGAGATCGCCAAGACCCATGAGGTCATCATCTCCACCGAGATACCGGCGTTCTGAGCCGCCTGGAAAAAGATCGCAAGCGGCCCGGAATAGGACACCAGCACAGCCATCAGGCCGGCGATAATGGTTGAGATCGAAAGGTCTTTCAGCATTACCCCTCCCCCCGATCAATGACGGCGACCGCTTTCACCTCCAGAAAATAGCCGGGTGCGCCGCACAGCGAAGCGGCTCCAATGGCGGTCCAGGCCGGGTAGCAGCCTTTCATGTAGCGGTTGCGGACGTCCATGTAGAGCGGCAGGTCACGCATGTCGGTGTGATAGCTGGTCACTTCAACCAGATCCTCGAAGCGGGCACCCGCGGCATCCAGAATTCGTTTCATGTTCTCGAACACCTGCACGAACTGGGTTTCCTTGTCAGCCACCAGCTCACGCTGGTCATTGCGGCCGATCTGACCGGCAATATAGAGCGTGTCATTGACCAGCACCGCCGGGGCGTAGCCGATCTCGTCACGGATGAATTCCATTCCTTCAGGCACGATTATTGTTTTTGTTGCCATCATGTTTCTCCTCAGCATAAAACGGAAAAGCAGGGCCGGAGCCCTGCTTGGTTTGGATAAAAATTTCAGCCCTGGTCGCCACCACCCACCGGCAATACCGTACCGGTAATGTAGGAGGCCTCGTCCGAGGCCAGAAAGAGTATGGCGTTGGCCTGCTCTTCCGGAACGCTGTAGCGCTTCATGAAAGTAGAGTCGATGGTTTGGTCGACAATGGTCTGGTACCAGTCCTTCTCCTGCTGATTCATGGTGTCGTTGTTGCGCGGAATGCGCCGCTCGCCCACATCGGTCCCGCCCGGCGCCACCGCATTGACGCGGATGCCATGTTTGGCATTTTCAAAGGCCATGCACACGGTCATGGCATTAACCCCCCCCTTGGCCGCCGCATAGGGCACACGGTTAAGGCCCTTGGTTGCGATGGAGGATACATTCACGATCACTCCACTCTGTTGCTTCTGCATCTGCGCCAGCACGGCATGACAGCACCAGAGGGTCGGGAACAGTGAACGACGGATCTCGGCCTCAACCTGTTCCTCTTCATAGGCCTCGTAGGGTTTAGCCCAGATGGTGCCGCCCACGTTGTTGACCAGAATATCGATGCGGCCAAAATGGCTGACGGCCGCATCGATCGCCTTGCAGGCACCGGCATACTGTTCCAGGTCTACATTGATAGTCTGTACCGCTGCGGCACCGGCGGCCAGGGCTTCTTCAGCCACTTCCTTGATGATCTCGGAGCGATCCACCAACAGTAGACTGGCTTTCTCGACCGCCATCTGCAGGGCGACGGCACGGCCGATTCCCTGGGCCGCACCGGTGACCACGGCCACCTTGTTTTTAAAACGTTCAGCTCGCATATCGCTCCCCTTACTTGCTCGCGGCAAACTTCTCGTAATGGAAGCTGGCAGGCTGAATGCCCTTTTCCTGCATGAAGCTGTTGACCGCTTCAACCATCGGCGGTGGACCGCACAGGTAGATGTCGACATCGCCATCGTGCAAATGGCCCGGCCCCATGTGGTTGGTGACATAGCCCTTCTGCGGCCAGCTGCTGTCTTCAGATGCCACGCAGGCACTGAAAGTGAAGTTATCGATGGCGCTGGCAAAAGCGTCCAGTTTGCCCATTTCTACCAGATCAGTGTCATTGGTGACACCGTAGATCAGGTGGATCGGGTATTCGCTGCCGTCCTGCTGGATCTTTTCCAGCATCGCCAAGAAGGGCGCCAGCCCCGTGCCGCCAGCCAGCATCAATACCGGGCGCTTGATGTCGCGCAGGTAGAAGCTGCCGAAGGGGCCACGCAGGGTAATGTTGTCACCAACATTGGCGTTTTCGGCCATGTAGGTGCTCATCAGGCCTTCAGGTACGACACGAATCAGGAAAGAAACGGATTCGTCATCCTGATTAACCATAGAGCTGAAGGAGTAGGCTCGGGACTGGTCGGTACCCGGCACCTGAACATTGACGTACTGCCCCGGCAGGAAGTGCATGGCACGCACCTGATCACCGGAGACCGTGAAGGAAAGGGTCGACTCGGACAGTCGGTTAATATCAGTCAGCTTGGCATGCACATCCGCCTGCTGGCTGCGCACACAGACTTCGGATGATGCCGGCACGGTAACCACACAATCGGCTTCCGGGATCATGCGACAGGTCAGCACAAACTGCTGTTCAGCTTCCTGATCGGATAGCGCATCCTCGATGTAACCGTCCATCTCATAGCTGCCCGACTCGCAGTGACACTTGCAAGTACCACAGGCACCATCGCGGCAGTCCAGCGGGATGTTGAGCCCGGAACGATAGGCTGCATCGGCAACCGATTCCATCGGCAAAGTCGTAATGAAGCGTGTCACACCGTCTTCAAAATTGAGTGCTACTTTATACATTGTGTGCTACCTCGGTCCCCTTCAGGGATGCCGATGACACCCCGAGGGACACTTGTTATGTTGGGTCGAGATCAAAGGTGATAGATATCCACAACGTGGTGGATATAGTCGTTCTTCAGCACAACCTTCTTACGTTTGATCTTCAGCTTGCCGTCATCGCCACGCGCCAGGGTGACAAACGCGGTACCGAAATAGGTATCGACATCATTGTAACGCACGCTGCTGGTCATCCAGCTGTAGCGCACATCGGCATCGCCGGCGGATGCGTTCAGCACCTCCAGGTTGCTCAGCATGTGCTGGGTACGCGGCTCCGGCAAAGAACTGGCGCTGGAGCGGTCGGTACGAATGCGGAACACACGATCTTCCAGGCCATCACGACGGGCGTAGTAGATCAGGGAGATCTCGGACTGCGGGTCCTCGGTCAGCTCACCATCCACATCCCAGCTGGGCACCCAGAACTCGGCACCCTTGTCGTAATGCTCCAGCCAGTTGTCATAGTCCTTGTCATCCAGCGCACGCTGTTCAGAGTGCAGGAAATCACGAATTTCGTCGTAGCTGATAGTCATGGCTTACTCCCCCTTTTCCTTGCGTGCCGCTTCGGTTAACACTTTCTGCCAGTAGTGATGCTGAACGATGTAAAGACCTTCGTCCTCGACCTTCTCGCCACTCATCACCGGATGCACACCGATTTTCTTCGCATCTTCATCCTGACCGTCGATCCAGTGTTCGGCACCGCGACACATGTCGTTCCAGGGCAGATTCATGCCCTTGAAACCTTCCTGACAGGCGCGGAACTCTTCCAGATCATCCGGAGTCGCCATGCCTGAGGCGTTGAAGAAGTCTTCGTACTGACGGATACGGTGCGCACGCGCTTCCGCACTCTCGCCCTTGGGCGCGATGCAGTAGATGGTCACTTCGGTTTTGTCGACGGAGATCGGACGGAAGTGACGAATCTGCGAGCTGAACTGGTCCATCAGGAACACGTTCGGGTACAGGCAGAGGTTACGCAGGTTGCCGATCATCCAGTCGGCACGATCAGCGCCGAACTTCTCGACCAGCTCATCACGGCGCTCGTACAGCGGACGGTCCTGCGGGTTGGGCCAATTCATCCACAGCAGAATATGGCCGTGCTCAAAGGCATAGAAACCACCGTTCTGCTTGTTCCAGGTGGATGCATCCATCGCCTTCACGTCATCAGCTGACATGCCGGCCTTGCGACGACCCGTGGTGGCAACGTAGTTCCAGTGCGTAGCGGAGACGTGGTAGCCGTCAGCACCGTTCTCGGCCTGCAGTTTCCAGTTACCGTCATAGACATAGGTGGAGGAGCCGCGGACCACTTCCAGGCCTTCCGGTGACTGGTCAACGATCATGTCGACGATCTTGGCCGCTTCGCCCAAATGTTCGGTCAGTGGTTTAACATCATCATTCAGAGAACCGAACAGGAAGCCGCGATAGTTTTCCATCCGGACCTTTTTCAGGTCATGGGAGCCTTCGCAATTGAAGGAGTCCGGATAGCCTGCATCATGGGGATCCTTGACCTTGACCAACTTGCCGGAGTTGTTGAAGCTCCAGCCATGGAATGGGCAGGTAAAAACGGACTTGTTGTCTTTCTTTTTACGGCAGAGCACAGCGCCTCGGTGGCTGCAGGCGTTGATGAAGCAGTTCAGTTCACCATCCTTGTTGTGAGTGATGACGATGGGCTGGCGACCAATATAACCGGTAAAGTAGTCATTCGGGTTGGCGACCTGGCTTTCATGCGCCAAATAGATCCAGTTGCCTTCGAAGATGTGCTCCATCTCAAGGTCAAACAGCTCGGGATCAGTGAACATGTCACGACGGCCGCGATAAAGACCTTGCTCTTTATCAACCTCCATCATACCGCCCACTTTGGCTATCAGATTGTCTTGCATGCTATGCCCTCCTTATTGTTTGTCTCAGATTAGAGGGCGGTGCCAGTGGTCACTATCCAGCCAGTGCCATTCTTTATCCCATATGTGCAGCGAGCTTATGCGCCCTTCGGAAAAGTGTGCGAGGGCTCGCACGTTTGTACATAAAAAAACGCCGTCATATGACGGCGTAAAAAATTCGACTGCGGAACTCATACAGTCGAGTGCAGCACAACAACAGGATCAGGTCAGAACGGTCAGGAAGCGCTCATTCAACTGACGGTCATGGTAGAAGATCGCCTTGCCCAGCTCGCTCGCATCCCAGGTCACCGGCTCGTGATCAGGGTAGTGGTAGTCACCACCGGCGAATACTTCGTTGCGGTTGCCGGACGGGTCGAAGAAGTAGATGGTCTGGCCGTGAGTCAAACCATGACGGGTCGGGCCGATATCAATGGAGGTATTGGTCATGGAGATCAGATCCGCTGCCTTGAGTACGTCGTTCCAGGTTTCCAGGAAGAAGGAGGCATGGTGGAACTTGCCCGGCTCGGGATGATCGATGAATGCCACATCGTGAGCTTTCATGCTGGCCGTGAGGAACTGGGCAACGCGCTTGCCATCCGGCGCAACCACCTGTTCAGCCAGATCAAAGCCAAGCACATCCCGGAACAGCTCCAGTGTACGATCCAGGTTGGGACCATAGAGCAGACAGTGATCGAAGCGGTTCGCCTGCATACCTTGCAGACCACGCGGCCAGGCCTCGGGGTTGCGGTTGCCTACGCCCCACTTGCCGGTCTGCTGCTTGGTTGCAAAAAGCTCAAAGGCGTGACCTGTCGGGGCAACAAAACGTACGCGATGGCCGCAGTCTTTCAGTTCGCCAGCCGGAATGTCTTCTACCTCGCAGCCAAATTCGATCAGCTCGGCACGCAGCGTGTCCACCACCTCTTCATTGAGGCATTTGAAGCCCATGAAATCCATGCCGGCCACGTCTGCTTCACGCAGTACAACGGAGAACTTGTCCACTTCGGTCCAGGCCTTCAGGTAGACTCGTCCCTGGTCGTCACGGTCCATTTCGATCAGGCCGAGAAGATCCACGTAGTGTTTGACGGCTTCATCCATATCCAGCACGCGAATCTGCACATGTCCCGGACGCATCACACCTTTTTTCATAGCCACCTCTTTTATTATCTGTTCGGCTGAGACCAGCATCAGCCGCCATGACTCGACTATTACAGGCCAACGCCCGGCTTTAAATCCGCCCAATGCAAGCTTTATCCACTGCCTGCAGCCTGCAGCCTACTCAACATCAGCCTCGGCACGATTAATGCGGTGATTGAATAGTGCATTGCAGTTTCTGGACACACGTCTGCACGCTGCGGCTATTGGTGCCGATCAGGGTTCTTTCTAATCAGTGGACCATAACAATAAAACTCCACGAGAGGTCTCACATGCTCAAGTTCAACACGCTGCGCACCGCCGTAGCCGCAAGCCTGGCAACGCTTACTCTAAGTGCGCCAGTTCTTGCCAGCCAGGATTCAATAAAGGTAGGCGTTATGCTGCCATTCAGCGGTGTTTACGGTGCCCTGGGTGATGCCACCCGCAATGGCATGAAGATGGCGCTGCAGGAAAATGCAGCCCAGCTGCACGGCCGCAAGATTGAATATATCGAAATCGATACCGAAGCCCGCCCCGAACGCGCACCAGAAATCGCTTCTTCTTTGCTTAGCAACAGCGAAGCCGACTTTATTATTGGCCCGGTTCACTCCGGTGTCGCCATGGGCATGCTCAAGGTACTGCGCGGCAAGGATACGGTGATGATCGTGCCCAACGCCGGTGCCGGCCCAGTAACCGGTCCGCTGTGTTCACCAAACGTGTTCCGTACCTCGTTCTCCTCTTGGCAGCCGTCCTACCCCATGGGCAAAGTCGCGCTGGACAAAGGCTACAAGAAAGTGGTCACCATGAGCTGGAATTACGGCATGGGCAAGGAAAGCCTGGACGCCTTTGAAGAATCCTTTACCGCCGGCGGTGGTGAGGTGGTCAAGAAGATCCTGGTGCCCTTCCCGAAAACCGAATTCCAGGCATACCTGTCTGAAATTGCCTCCATCAACCCTGATGCGGTATTCGTATTCTTTGCCGGTGGCGGCGCGGTCAAGTTCGTCAAGGACTACGATGCGCTGGGCCTGAAAGGCAAGATTCCGCTGCTTGGCTCCGGCTTCCTCACCGAAGGCACCCTGGAAGCTCAGGGCAACTCTGCCGAAGGCATCCTCACCACGCTGCACTATGCAGATACGCTGGATAACGATCTGAACAATAAGTTCCGTGCATCCTACAAGGAACAGTTTGGCAAGTCCTCGGACATCTATGCGGTCCAGGGTTATGACACCGGCCTGATGATTGCCTCTGCGGTCAACGAATTGAAGGGCGACATCTCCGACCAAAAGGCGCTGATCAAGGCGCTGGAAACCACCACTGTAAACAGCCCGCGCGGTGACTTCACCTTCTCGGCCGCGCATAACCCGGTGCAGAACATCTATCTGCGAACCGTGGAAAACGGCGAAAACAAGGTGCTCGAGATTGCCTCGCCGGCACTGGCCGACCCGGGCCGCGGCTGCAAGCTCTGATCCTCTGTCGGGCAGGCAGAGTCTGCCCGATCGTTTCCAACCAACTGATTTCACCGGGCTCTGTCATGGACACGTCTCTTTTTCTTGTGCAGCTAATCAATGGCCTGCAGTACGGCCTGCTGCTGTTTTTGATCGCTTCGGGCCTGACGCTGGTGTTTGGCGTTATGGGCATCCTCAATTTGGCGCATGGCTCCATGTATATGGTCGGTGCCTACCTCGCCTGGTATTTCGTCGAACATACCGGCAGTTTCGCTCTCAGCGCCATCATTTCGGCGGTAATTGCGCTTATCATCGGTGTGGTCGTAGAGCGTACCCTGATTCGGCAGCTCTACCGGCGTAATCATCTCGACCAGGTGTTGTTGACCATCGGCATGATCTTCGTGTTCAACGCCCTGCAGAGCCTTCTGTGGGGCAATGATCCACTGGGCGTTGCCGTCCCTGCAGCGCTATCCAGTGCCGTGCCGCTGACCGATGTGCTCGAATACCCGGTCTATCGTATTTTCGTTGCCCTGCTCTGCATTGCCATCGCAGTGGTGATGTACTTCATGATCAACAAGACCCGTCTGGGCATGCTGATCCGTGCCGGTGAATCCAACCGTGAGATGGTGGAGTGCCTGGGCATCGATATCCGCCAGCTCTATACCATCGTGTTTGCCATTGGTGTCATGTTGGCTGCTGTCGCAGGTGTAGTCGCAGCACCCATGTCGTCCATCGTACCCGGCATGGGTGAACACATCCTTATCACCTGCTTCGTGGTGGTGGTCATTGGTGGCATGGGCTCGATCAAGGGCGCATTCGTGGCAGCGTTGCTGGTAGGGCTGGTGGATACATTCGCATCAGTTTTGGTGCCACAGATGTCGAGCATGATGATCTACATCGTCATGGCGTTCATCCTGCTGATCAAGCCTCAGGGTTTGTTCTCTTCCTGATTCGGAGTCCGTACCATGCTGTTCAATAAACGTACCGAACGTTACTTTATCTGGGTGTTTTTCCCCCTGGCACTGTTGATGCCGCTGTTTCTGGCCGAGAACACATTCTTTGTCAGCAAACTGACCAGCGTTATGATCTTTGCCCTTTTTGTCATGTCGCTGGACTACCTGGTCGGCCGCTGCGGCTTGATTACGCTTGGCCACGCCATGTTCTATGGCCTCGGGGGGTATCTGTTCTGGATGATCGCTCCCGAATACGAGGCGGTAAACTTTTGGGTCTATACCTTTTACATCTGCACAATTGCTGCAGCTGTCGCACTAGTGATCGGCTTTCTGGTGCTGAGAACCAGCGGTATCTACATGATCATGATTACCCTGGCGTTCGCGCAGATGGCCTTTTACTTCTTCTCCGACTCAATCGAGTTCGGAGGTAACGACGGTCTGTTCATTTACGTAAAGCCTGAAACCAGCATCTTTGGCCTTAGCTTTTTCGATCTGGATAATCCGATCCATTTCTACTACCTGTGTCTGTTGTCACTGTTCAATACGCTAGTGTTCTTCCGCGTATTGATTCGCTCCCGTTTCGGACGCGTAGTGGATGCCATCAACGAAAACCCCGGCCGCACCACTGCTCTGGGCTACAACATATTCATGTACCGCCTGATGAGTTATGTCATCGCCTCGGCACTGGGTGCTTACGCCGGCTACCTGTTCACCCTGCAGTATGGCTTCGTCAACCCGTCGATGATGGCTTGGACCACCTCCGGCTCGGCACTGGTGATGTCGATTCTCGGCGGCATGGGCTCCATATACGGCGCCATTCTGGGCACCTTCGCTTATGAAGGACTGCACTACCTGCTCGAGCACCTAACCGAATACTGGATGCTGTTCATGGGCATCCTGATTATCGCCATGGTGATGATCTTCAAAAACGGCATCGCCGGATATATGGAGAAACTGCTGGAGAAACGCATATGAACACCCAAGTATCACTGGATCTGGATGTCATGCTGGAAACCCAAGGGCTGTGCAAATACTGGGGAGGACTCAAGGCGCTGGATAACATTTCGCTGCAGTTCTACGACAAACAACTGCACGGCATTGTCGGCCCCAACGGCGCCGGCAAAAGCACCCTACTGAACATGCTCTGCGGCCATTACAAGCCGACTCAGGGCAGCATTCTGCACAAGGGTGCGGCCATCGAGGCGATCAAGTCATACGCCTTTGCTCGACGGGGCATCGGTCGCAGTTTTCAGAAGACCAACATTTATCCGGGCGCCACCTGCCTGGAAAACTGCTGCGTTGCGGTACAGCGGCGCATGGGCGGCAATTTTAATTTCCTGCGCTCGCGCTACACCCAGAAAGTGCTTGATGAGATCGCCACCGAAGCCCTGGAAAAAGTGGGGCTGGGCCATCGCCGTAACGAGGTCGCCTCACACATCAGTTACGGCGAACAGCGCCAGCTGGAGATCGCCATGGTACTGGCCACCTCGCCGGAGGTGTTGCTGCTGGATGAACCCATGGCCGGTATGGGCCACGAAGAGTCTCAGCTGATCATCGAGTTGCTGAAAAAACTCAGACGGGAGTACTGCATCGTGCTGGTGGAACACGACATGGACGCGGTATTCGAGTTGTCCGACCAGTTGACGGTCATGGTTGACGGCCAACACCTGACCACTGGTAGCGTGGATCGGGTGCGTGACGATCCACGGGTAAAAGAGGCCTATCTGGGGCAAGGCGACGAGGTATTCTGACAATGACGAAACTGCTAGAAGTAAAAGGCCTGCATACCTACTACGACGAGAGCCACATTCTGCACGGGGTCAGCTTTGCCATCGAGCCCGGCCAGGCGGTCAGCCTGATGGGGCGCAACGGCATGGGTAAGACCACCACGCTGAAATCGATCCTCGGCCTGGTACCCCCGCGCAGTGGTCATGTGATTTTTCAGGGGGAAGAGATCAGCCACCTGCCCACCTGGCAGCGCATGCGCAAGGATATCGCCTATGTGCCGGAAGGCCGCGGCATGTTCCACAACCTGACCGTGCGCGAGCACCTGGAGATGGCCGCACGGCCGAACCAGAAAGGTGAACAGAACTGGACTGTCGAGCGGGTGCTGGACACCTTTCCCCGCCTGCAGGAACGTCTGACCAACCTGGGCACTCAGCTCTCCGGTGGTGAACAACAGATGCTCGCCATCGGTCGGGCGCTGGTGACCAATCCCGACCTGCTGATTCTGGATGAGGCCACTGAAGGTCTGGCACCGCTGATCCGCAAGGAGATCTGGGACGTGGTGAGGAGCATCAAGGAAAGCGGCATTTCCACCTTGATCGTGGACAAGAACATTCAGGTACTCAAGGACCTGTGTGACCAGCATATCGTGCTGGTGAAGGGACAGGTAGTGTTCAGCGCCGGGTCCAGTCAGCTGATGCAGAGCCTTGATGAAGTCGAGTCCTATCTCGGCGTCTGAGGTCATGACAGCGAGTCAACAGGCCCTCTTGCACCGTTCTGGACGCAAGGCAGTTGGGGATTCCGCCATGGAATTGGTAGAATCCCCCACTTTCGGCGCCATTAACGGATACCCTCAGATGTCTGACCAGACAGAGAAAACGCCTGATAGCCAGCGTCAGGGCATAGGCTCCCTGGAAATCGGCCTGCGCATCCTCAATACCTTGGCCGAGTCCCCCCGGCCACTGACATTGAAAAACCTGTCTGATCGTCTTGAGCTGTCACCCAGCCGGCTGCATAAGTACATGGTCAGTCTGATGCGCATGGACTATATCAACCAGGACAACCATAGCTATGTGTTGGGTACTTCCAGCCTGATGCTGGGCGTCGCGGCGCTCAAGCGGATCGACCCCATCCAGCAGGCATTCAAGGCCGTTGAACAGCTCAATGCGGACAGCGATAGGACCGTATCTGTCACGGTATGGAACGGCCAAGCCCCGCTGGTGATCAAGTGGCTTGATGCCAGCCAGCCGGTGGCACTGAACGTGCGCCTGGGCATGGAGCTGTCACCCTTCTTTTCCGTCTCTGGCCGCATCTTTCTTGCCAACCTGCCGGTAGTTCGCCGTGAACAGATTCTGGATCACTTCTACCGCCATCCGCCGGCGTTGCCCCGTCACCGGGGCAAAACTCTGGACCGACAGGGGTTCAGCGCCCATCTGGAGCAAATACGGCAGGATAATCAGTGCAGTTTCTACGGCGATTTTCTGCCCGATATCAACGTGGTGGCCAGCGCCATCTATGATATCAACGGCAACATTTCCTCCGTGATCAGCCTGATGGGAATGAATGGTGATACGGATGTGAGTCCAGGCAGCCGTTACAACGAAATGGTACTGGCCTGCACCCGGCAGGTCACCGGGGCGATCTGCGGCATCAACCACAAGCCGGACCTGATCTGAAGAAACAGGCGGTCCGGCAGCTCATCAATGGGTAAAAGCGCTCGAGACTCAGCGCTTTTGGCGCAGGGTTTCGGAGGGGAGTTCGCCGAACATTTTACGATAGTCCGATGAGAAGCGACCCAAATGGGTAAAGCCGTAGTCCAGTGCCACTTCGGTGACATTGCGAATACCGCTGTTGTGACGCAGATCTTCACGCAGGCTCTTAAGTTTGGATTGTTTGATGAACAGCTTGGGAGTGACGTTGAAGTATTTGGCAAACAGATTGTAGACGGTACGGACACTGACATTCCCTATCTGTGCCAGCTCTTCAACGCACAGATCATCACGCACATGGGCTTCAATATAGGCAAGCAGTTGGGTGAAGCTGCGGTCATTGATGGTGCAATCATTGCCACTGCCCAGGTTGCTGTCGAACTGCTGTAACAGCTTTCGAATCAGAATATCGCGATAGGGCAACTGCAGGTGGCTCAGGTCCAACTCGCTCTCATTGGCCTCCAGCAACAGCGCATCCAGCAGGCGCATAAAGCAGAGTGACTGCTCCAGTTCGATCACCTTGCGCTCGAAGCGGATACCGGCTCTGGGCACTCGCCCGGCCTGCTCCAGACAGGCTTCTCGCACCAGCTCCTCGGGCACTTTGACGATAACCTTTTCACAATCGCCGGAATAGGCCAGGTCCATCTGTTCACCGGGGTTCATCATCAGCGCTTGGCCACGACGCAACAGCAGGCGCTGGTCGCGAAAATGCCAGCGGCATTCGCCCTGGGTGACCACCTGAAAGTGATAAATCCCCTGCAGTTCAGGGCATCGTACCTGAACATCATCACCATAACTTATGGACGACAGGCCTATGCCGGCAAAATTGCGGTAACGCAACCGCGAGGAGGGACGACGGCTGAGATTAAGATCACTGAATTCCAGTCTGTGCTGACCCACATGCTGATTGACATAGTCTGACACTTCGAGCGGGTGTGCGTGGTCAAAAACCACCGCGTTACTGAGCACGTTGGAGAACATCGGCTGCACCGTTTGCTTGTAATTATTGTTAACGGCTTAATTATAGGTAAACACTCATTGGATGCAATGGCTACTTTTTGCCTATTGCTCCGTCAAACGCTACCCGGATTCTGCTGCACCTTCTCCATTACAAACTCGATTAGCGCTCGCGTCTTGGCTGGCAGACTTTCACGATGTGGATACAGCATGTGCATGGTTCGTCCTTCCATCGACCAGTCAGACAACAGCTGGACCAGCTCACCCCGCGCCAGCTCGTCTGCAACAACATAACGGGGTAGGCAACAAGCCCCCAGTCCCCGCTTAACGGCATCCACCGCAAAACGAATCTCGTCGGTGCGCAGATGGGCATGAGGCGTGAACGTCACAGCATGGCCGTCAGAGTCTTGAAAACGCCAAAAAGCTGAACGCTTAAGCACCACCAGTGGCAACTCAGCCAGCCCTTCGGGCTGCTGCGGCTGCGGATGCCGGTTAAGCAGTTCCGGCGTAGCTACCACTACCATTTCGGTTTCCATCAGTGGCCGCGAAATCCAATCGTTCAGCGTCACTTTGCCCAAACGAAAAGCGATATCGATGCTGTTTTTGACCAGGTCCACGTTCTGGTTACTCAGGAACATCTCCACACTAACTCGTGGGTTGATTTCCATGAATTCAAACACCCACTCCTTGACGTAGTGATGGCCCAATGTCAGTGGCGCGGTCACCTTAATATCGCCAGAGAGAGAAGACAGCTCGCTGTTTACGTCTTCCGAGCGCATCTCCAGTTCGGTCATCACCGGTGACAGACTACTGAAGAAACGCTGACCAGACTCGGTCAGGCCGAATTTTTTCGAACTGCGATGCACAAGCTTGTACCCCAACTGCTGCTCGAATGCCTGCAGACGACGGGACAAGGTTGAGGTTGGAATGTCCAAATAGCGGGCCGCCGACACCAGGCTGCCCTTTTCGACCACCTTGATAAAGTAGTAAAGATCCTGATAGTTCATGTTGTTATTCTCAAAAATGAAATCACGCCTTCCCGTGTATCCGGTAGATAAATATCCCCACCGACCTATATTGGTCAACCATAACACGGACATTTCAGCTAATGCCCAACCGGCCGTTACCGATCTGCACCGTCCATCTTACCAATACTGCCAGAGTCTTCATGATGCCAGAAACAGAATCTACACGTCCGGGAGAGGGCACTATCACGGTGGTTATTTCACGCCGCGTGATCAAGGGTCAGGAAGCCCGGTTCGAGCAATTGAGCAGTGAAATGACCTGCCGAGCTTCTCACTACCCGGGGTACCTAGGTGCCGATCTGTTTCGTCCCGCCAACCCGAACGACCCTGAATATCGCATCATATTCAAGTTTGCCGACGAACAGAGCCTGGATGCCTGGCAGCAGTCTGTTGAACGTACCGAACTGTTGGAGCAGATTGAACCCTTGCTAGTCATGCCCAGTAAGGTCGAGACCATGTCCGGCATCATCAACTGGTTTACCCTGCCCGGGCACAATCCGGTCAAGCCGCCCCCCAAATACAAAATGACGATTGTCAGCTGGCTAGCACTCTACCCTACGGTCACACTGATCTTCTTCCTGTTCGGAGAACAATTGGCACAGATACCACTACTGATCCGAACGTTTCTAGTGACCGCCGTGGTGATGGTCGCCATGTCCTATTTATTGATGCCGCGTTTCACGCGATGGTTTGCCTTTTGGTTGTTTCCCAAGCGGGAACAGGGCGAACGTTAAGCCGAGCCTACGAATTCAGGAACCCTCATGACTTTGAAACTGACCGTTGTTGATCAATCCCCTGTACAGGGCTTGCCAAGTAACACCTCCCCCGTGGCACTGACGGTTGATCTGGCACGCGCCTGTGATCGCCTCGGCTACCACCGCTACTGGCTGGCCGAGCACCACAACAGCATCAACTTTGCAGGCCCTTGCCCCGAAATTCTTATCAGCCATATCGCCAGCGTAACTGAGCGCATTCGCGTCGGCAGTGGCGGTGTCATGCTGACGCACTATAGCCCCTACAAAGTAGCCGAGCAGTTCAGCATGCTGGAAACCCTTTACCCAGGCCGTATCGATCTCGGCATTGGCCGCGCCCCCGGGGGTGATGCTCTCGCCTCACACGCCCTTGCGTATCCGGCCCAACCCGGGCTGGAAGACTACGCCGAACAGGCGTGGCTACTGCAACATTTGCTGCACAATACCCTGCCTGGTAGTCACGCGTACAAAGGCCTGCAGGTGATGCCGGGGCAACCGACTGCGCCTGCAACCTGGATGCTGGGTTCCAGTGGCGGCAGCGCCGGGCTGGCCGGACAGATCGGCATGAAAATGACCCTCGCCCTGTTTATCAGCCCTGAGCCGGCCCCACCGAGCGTGCTGACCGAATACAAGCAGGCCTGGCACAACGCTGGCCACCCTGGCGAGCCCGAAGCCAATATCGCAGTGGCTGCACTCTGTGCCGACAGCCGTGAGGAAGCAGAATATCTTGCAGCCCCTGCCGTGTACTGGAAGGTGAAAGCTTTCCGTCAGGGGGTTCGTGAAGTGGTCAAAGCACCCGACGAGGCATTGCGTCTGAAAGAACAACTGAGCGCATCCGACAAGGCTTTCTTCGATGCGGTATTGAACTCGATGATTCTGGGTACAGCCGAAGAATGTGCCGAGCAGATCAGCCACGTGGCCGATCGGTACCAATCCGATGAGGTCGGTATTGTGACGGTCACCCATGATTATCAGCACCGGTTGCGCAGCTATAAGCAATTGGCAAACGTGCTGATCGGTTAGATCCAGCCGGTTCATCATTGAATACCAGACCCGCGGTCGCTGATGAACACTTTGATTTGATGACAGTCATCATCTAAGATCAAGAAAATTAGATGATGACTGTCATCTTAAATCATCCTCCCATTGGACCGCGACCGTGAGCACAGAAAATTCGTTATACTTGGAAGAGCTTGAAGTTGGGCAGGTCTTCACCAGCGCCAGCGCACAACTGGATGAGGGGCAAATAAAAGAATTTGCACACAGTTTTGACCCTCAACCCTTCCACCTGGATGACCAGGCCGCACAAAAAACCATTTTCAAAGGGCTTGCTGCCAGTGGATGGCATACTGCGGCCATCACCATGCGCCTGCTTGTCGAGGGCGGCGCACCTATCGCAGGTGGACTGATTGGTGCCGGTGTCGAAGTTACATGGCCAGCCCCCACCCGACCCGGTGACACCCTGAAAGTCGTAACCGAAGTCGTCGCAGTGACCCCGTCAAGGTCACGCCCTGACAGAGGTATCGTCACCATTCGGTCCGACACCCTCAACCAGCACGATGCCATTGTCCAGTCGATGACGTCCAAACTGGTCGTCATGCGTAGAGCCTCACCGGCCACCTGAGGCACTGCCATGAAAACAAGCCGCGAAACGACTGCTCGTAACCGTGCCAAGATACTGGGCATCGCAGGCCAGCTGTTTCGAGAACGAGGGCTTGACGGGGTCAGTGTGGCAGAGATCATGGCGAGCGCCGGTCTTACACACGGGGGCTTCTACAGGTATTTTGCCTCCAAGGAAGCACTGGCTGCTGAGGCATGTAGCCTTGTCGCCCAACAAACAGAAACGGACTGGCATACTGCACGCGATACAGATGCAGAGGATGGATTGGCTGTGCTGCTCAGTCGCTACCTCACCGCTGAGCACCGGGACTCGGCAGCGACAGGCTGTATCTACGCTGCACTGGGCTGTGAAGTGGGCCGCTCCAGCGATGACATGTTGCACCAGATTTTTGCCGAAGGGCTGGAGGGCTTGTTGGGGATTTTAACTGAAGCCAGCCCAGAACCCTCTGCTACAGAGCGGCGGCGCGCGGCCATCGGCCGTCTCTCAAGCCTTGCCGGCGCACTGATGCTGGCGCGGGCAACGAAAGGCACGGAGCTATCCGACCAAATCCTGGCAGAAACACGCCACTGGCTGGAGTCTATCCAGACACCTCCCCCAACGCCGTGATACTTCAGTTAAGGAGAGACACCATGCATACAAGGAACCCTGTGCCACCGAAGGACTGCCTCAATGTGACTGCCTCACACAGCCATGCACATTGACCAGTGCGAAATCCTGACCGCCACGTTCATCATAGTGCCCCAAAAAGCCGGATATAAAAGGAGTAAGCCATGTCTGGCGTCAAGACAGAACTGCATCAACTGAACACTCGACTGGTCTGGCAAGGATTCAAGCAGCTGGTTCCCATTGCCGTCTTTGTCATCGCATTCGGCATCGCTTTTGGCTTGGCAGCAACGCAAGCCGAGCTGAGCGGCTCGATGATTGTGGTTATGAGCACATTGGTTTTCGCCGGTGCGTCGCAGTTTGCTGCACTGGAGCTTTGGGGGCCTCAGGTACCGCTTTTCACCTTGCTGATCACGGTGTTTGCGATCAACGCCCGACACTTGCTGATGGGGGCGACGCTGTACCCTTGGCTACACCATCTTTCACCGGCAAAACGCTATAGCGTTATGCTCGTTGCATCTGATGCCAACTGGGCGATGTCAATACAGGCCTTTAGCCGGGGGCAGCCGGGTTTTGGACTTTTACTGGGCGGCGGTCTCGCCCTCTGGTCATTCTGGGTTTTCGGTACCTGGCTGGGAATCTACTTTGGTGGAGCTATTCAAGACCCCATGAGTCTTGGGCTGGACATGGTGATGGGGTGTTTCCTTCTGGCCATGGTTGTAGGCGGTGAAAAGAACCTCCGCATGCTGTTGATCTGGACCATCGCAGCGGCATCATCACTCATGGCTTACCGGTACTTGCCTGATAACAGCCACGTGCTTGTCGGTGCGCTCGCAGGCGGCGTTGTTGGTCTCTTTTGGATGGAGCAAAGCCATGAACATTGATACAGCCGGGCTGGGCACACTGGGCGTTATTCTGGCCATGGCCCTCGTGACCTTGGCGACCCGCTGGGGAGGTGTCTTCGTCATGTCTTTCGTGCCCATCAGCTACCGCGTGAAGCAATTTATCAATGCGATGTCCGGCTCGGTGCTGGTCGCCATTCTGGCCCCCATGGCCCTGAACGGTGATAATGGTGCCCGCCTCGCCTTGCTAACAACTGCGATCACCATGCTGGTGGTAAAAAAACCATTGCCTGCCATTGCCGCCGGGGTATTGGCGGCAGCAATGTTCAGGCAGCTCTGATCTACTCCAGCACCCACAGGCCTTGGGGACTCACCCAATAAGCCCTGCAACCGTGGCACAGGGTTGGCGAGCTTCCCTGCTTTACAGAGGGTCAGCCAACGAAGCCCTTCTGCAATGCCCCCAAACTATCCTTCAACATCTGTTGCTGTTCGGCATTGAGGCAAGACATGGCCTGCTGCTCATGCTCGATCGCCTTATCCAGTAACCGGGTGGCCAGGTGCTGGCCCTTCTCGGTCAGACGGAAGTTCTCGTCAGCGACCAATAACAGGCCCTTGTCCTGTAACCACTCGCCAGTCTCAGCCAGCTCTTTCAATGGCTGGGACACAAAACGACTGATCTTTTCGGGAGCCATTGGCTCACCATTGGCCAGTAGGGTGAGCAGACGCCACTCTTCTGCCGTGACACCGAAATGACTCAGCTGTGGATAGAAGTCCGCTGCATACGCATTCAACGTCTGGCGCAACTGGTACAACAGATAGTCACCCAGGAACCCCCGCGCCGCCAACGATTCAGTCGGAGCCTGCGCAGCAGGGTGGGTTTCCGGTATAGCGTAGCGGCCATTGTGAAAAACCAGCGAGCTTACAGTATCGGCATAGCCATACTCAGTCACTTCACCAACGATGATGAAATGATCCCCCCCTTCGTAAACTTCCCAGGTATTACAGGCAAACCAGGCGGCAGCACCCGGTAATAGAGGTGCACCGTTGGCACAGTCCTGCGTCTCGACATCCGCGAATTTGTCCTCGCCGCGACGGGCGAAATTATTGGACAGATCTACCTGATCGTTACGCAGTACGTTGATGGCAAAGCTCTTGCCTTTGGTAAAGGCATCCAGGCTGTAAGCCCCCTTGTCGATACTCCAAAGCACCAGTGCCGGATCTATCGACAGGGTATTGAAACTGCTCGCGGTCATGCCAACCGGGTTGCCATCAGCATTACGCGTCGTAATAACAGTTACACCGGTGGGGAACTTGCCCAGCGCCCGGCGAAAATCTTTCGGATCAAATGACATCGAAATTCTCCAGCATCAGGTCAAGACAGTCAGGAAACGCTCATTAAGCTGACGATCATGGTAGAAGATCGCCTTGCCCAGTTTGTCCGCATCCCAAGTGATTGGCTCGTGGTCCGGATAGAAATAATCACCACCGCAAAACACCTCGTTGCGATTGCCGGACGGATCGAAGAAGTAGATCGTCTGGCCATGGGTAATACCGTGACGGGTCGGGCCGATGTCGATGGAGGTATCAGTCATGGATATCAGGTCACCTGCGCGCAGTACATCTTCCCATGTTTCCAGAAAAAAGGAGGCGTGGTGGAACTTGCCCGGCTCCGGGTGATCGATGAAGGCGATGTCGTGTGCCTTCATGCTGGTGGTCAGGAACTGTGCCACACGCTTGCCGTCCGGCGTCATCACCTGCTCACACAGATCAAAGCCAAGCACTTCACAGAACAGATCCAGCGTCTTGTCGAGTTCGGGCCCATACAGAAGGCAATGATCGAAGCGCTGTGCCTTCATGCCCTTGAGGTCACGCGGCCAGGCTTCAGGATTGTGATTGCCAACGCCATAACGGCCGGTCTGTTCCTTGGTCGCAAACAGCTCAAAGTGATGCCCGGTCGGGGCCTGAAAACGGATGCGACGACCACAACCCTTCAGTTCACCGGCAGGAATGGACTCGACCTCGCAACCATACGCGACAAGCTCACCATGCAACCGCTCCAACACCGCTTCGCTGAGCACCTTAAAGCTCATGAAGTCCATGCCCGGGCGGTCTGCTTCTCGTAGCACGACCGAAAACTTGTCCACTTCAGTCCAGCCTTTCAGGTAGACGCGACCTTGATCATCACGGTCCATTTCGATCAAGCCCATCAGCTCTATGTAGTGCTGCAGGGCGTCATCCAGATCCAGCACTCGAAGCTGAACATGTCCGGGACGCATTACACCTTTTTTCATTGGGTCACCTCTTCATTATTGTTATTTTGCGACGCTTACTCAGCCGACAGCATGTGGCAGCATCAGTGACAGTGATGGAATCGTGACGATCAAGACCAAACGGACAATATCCGCCAGCCAGAATGGCGTTACACCACGGAAGATGGTCGACAGCTTCACATCAGGAACCACACCTCTGAGCACAAACACATTCATCCCCACTGGTGGTGTGATCAGGCTGATCTCAGTCACGACGACCACCAGGATGCCGAACCAAACGAGGTCAAACCCCATCGCGTCCACCATCGGATAAAACACCGGCACCGTCAGCAGGATCATGGACATGCTCTCAAGCACACAGCCCAGCAGCAGGTACACGCCAATCAGTATCAAGATCACCATGAACGGGCTGAAGCCCTGCTCCATCACCCAATCCTTGAGCAACATCGGCATGCCGGTGAGATTAATGAAGTTGGAAAAAATCACCGCTCCGATCACCAGGAAAAACAGCATGGCGGTGGTACGCGCCGCATGACTGAGTGAACGATTGAACATCTGGAAGCTGAGTTTGCCGCTGAACAACGCGATCAGAAAGGCACCCGAGGCTCCTATCCCCGCCGCTTCGGTCGGCGTGAAGATGCCCGCATAGATCCCTCCCATGACGATGATGAAGATCAGGTTGATGCCCCAGATCCCCTTCATGGAAATCAACCGTTCCTTCCAGCTCGAACGGTTGCCTGCCGGACCAATGCCCGGTTTCAGGCGTACAGCGCATGCCACAGCCGCCATATAGAGGATCACGCCAATCAGCCCCGGTATCAAACCGGCAATGAACAGTTGGCCTATATCCGTTTCGGTCATCAGGCCATAGATCACCAGAATAACGCTGGGGGGTATCAAAATCCCCAGGGTGCCTCCGGCTGCGATCGCACCGGTAGCAAGGCTGTCGTCATACTTGAACTCGCGCATCGACGGCATAGCCACTTTGGACATGGTCGCTGCGGTTGCCATAGAGCTGCCGCACACGGCCGAGAAGGCACCGCAGGACACCACGGTTGCCAGTGCCAAACCACCCTTGAAATGTCCCAGGAACGCATTGGCCGCACGGTACAATTCCTTCGACATGCCTGATTCGGTAATCAGGTTGCCCATCAGCAGGAACAGTGGCACGACTGACAAACCATACGCCAAACCGGTATCAAACGCGGTCGATGCAATCATGTTGAGTGCGCTATCCCAGCCGCGCGGGTTGCCGTATTCGATCTGCTGCATCAGCGCAAAGCCGATAACACCCACGACCCCCATGGCAATCCCCAGCGGGATCCGTACCAGAATCAGCACCATGAGTGCTGCAAAGCCGATCAGACTCGCCTCCATTACTGCTTACCTCCTGAGGTCTTGTCAGTACGCTTGAACAGCAGCTGCAGGCATAACGTCAACGTTGCCAGCGAGGTGGTGCCTGCCATCAGAAATCCGAGCCAGGCATAAGGTATTTGCAGTACAGCCGTTGTATCTTCATAGCGATACACTTTGAAAGCGTGCTTCCAGAGCATCCAACTGAATATTGCGAATGCCAGTATGTTGACCAGTGCAATCAGCCATTCCTGAACCACTTGAGCACGAGGACCAAATGCTGAGTCCATAATATCGACCGCGACATGTCCGTTCTCCGCCGTAATCAGCGGCAAACCCAGGAAAATCACGGCCGCCAGCATCAGTTCGGTCAGCTCGAAAGCACCGGTCACTGGCGCTGAAAACAGGTAACGGCCAAGGACATCGACCAGGGTCAGCGCCATCATCAGAAACATGACAATGGCAGCGGTGCCGCTCAGCAGATGCTGAACAGCACGCTCACCCCGATGGACCCAGCTTACTGCAGGATTTAAAGTTGAATTCATCGGATCACCTGTCAGCGTGACTGGGCCACGTCCTGCTGTTTGCTATGCTCGCGGAAGGCCTTCAATGCAGCTTCGCCATCAACCCCTAAAGACGCGGCTGTTTTCAGCCATTGCGCTTCCATCGGCGCACTCGCATTACGAATTTCTTGCAGGAATGCTGCATCAGCGGTCACGACTTCGTTGCCGTTGGCCTTGATTGATTCCAGCCCTTGGGCGTCCTGTGTATCCCACATTTTTCCAGCCAAGTGAGCAAAAGCCTCGCCCGATACGGATTCAATTGCTTGCTGATCTTCTTCCGACAGATCGGCAAAGCGGTCACGGTTCATGACCAAAAAGAAGCTGAAGTTGTACAAACCATCCGGCACCAGGGTGGTGTGGGTGGTTTTGTTCTGAATATTGAATGCTGGCACTGATTCCAGCGGGAAGAGAGTACCGTCGGCTACGCCACTGGACACCAGTTCATACGTACTGGATGAAGGCTTTTGCAAGGTCACTGCACCCAACTCAGTGCTAATGTCATTCATGATGCCACCACCTACACGCAGCTTCAGACCTTTAAGATCAGCAGCCGCATTCACTGTCCGCTGACTGTTGTGGATATGACCCGGACCATGCGTGAACAACCCCAGCAGTTTGACATCCTTGTGTTCACCGGCTGGCTTCAAGTATTCGTTGTACACATTCCAGTACGCCACAGACGTGCTTTCGGCACTGTTACCCCCGAACGGAAACTCAACCATTTTGTATAGTTTGAAACGACCCGGTGTGTAACCATGGGCACTGTACGTAATATCCGCCTGACCTTCACGGGCGATATCGTAGTGAACCTTGGGGTGGCCCAACGCCGAGGGCAACATGATCACTTTAACCCGGCCGTTGGTGACTTCCTCTACACTTTCAGCCCAGGGCTTCATGACATCTTTCACCAACGGGTGACCCGATGGTAGCCAGGATGACATGGTCAAGCGGGTTTCCGCCTGTGCGGTGGATGCCAGAAGTACAATCGTTGCAGAAGCTGCAACACGGAGGATTTTTTTCATTGTTATTCTCCCGTTTTCAGTTTGGTTCCGGTCTGAACCGGCGTCCCGCCACAGCACATCCATGGCAGGCCTGACAGCACACGATCTTCAGATATCAACCACCAATCGCTCACTTTTAGCCCGAGAGCAACAGAGTGCGATCTGGTCGTTGTCTTCTTTCTCTTCATCAGTCAAGAACAGGTCCCGATGGTCTGGTGTTCCTTCCAATACGTCACAGATACAGGTGCCACACACACCCTCTTCACATGACATCTGGACCTTCACGCCAGCCGCCTTGAGCGCCGTCGCGATACTTTCATTCGGACCGACTTTCACGGTCACGTCGCTGGCCTCGGCATACACCTCAAACGCCTCGCCACTGATGTCGACGTCAGCATTGAAGTATTCGAAGTGAACCTGAGCGTCAGGCAAACCGGCCGCCTTGCCCTGCTCAATCACCCAGTCCATGAAACCACTGGGGCCACAGACATAGAGGTGCGTGCCAGGCCGTGCTAACGCCAATGCCTTGGGATCGATGCGGCTGTCTTCACCGGCATCATCAAAGTGCAGTACCAGACGATCGCCGAACGCACTCGTAAGTTCGTTCAGAAACGCGGCCTTGCTTTCACTGCGGCTGCAGTAGTGCAGCTCGAAGGGTTTGCCGGCCGCTTTAAGGGCATAGGCCATGGCGATCATCGGAGTAATGCCGATACCGCCGCCGATCAGCAGACTATACTCGGCGTCCATCTCCAGCGGAAAGTGGTTACGCGGGGCACTGATCTGCACCTCGGCACCGGCTTTCAGGTCAGCATGGATCTGGCGCGAGCCGCCACGTGAATCCGGGTCATTAAGAATGCCCAGGCGATAGGTGGGCTCACCCGGCGCATTGCTCAGGGAGTACTGACGGATCAGCTCGGGAGCCACCACCACGTCAATGTGAGCACCGGCCTCAAAGGCAGGCAAAGCAGTGCCATCGGCAGTCGCCAGTTCAAAGACCGCAATTTCGTCGGTCTGGTCATCACGACGGGTCACCGTCGCCTGAATAAGTGTGTTATCGATATTCGTGGTCATAGGTTTTGCCTCAGCGCATGAACAGGCCGCCGTTGATATCCCAGGTGGTGCCCGTGGCGAACGCCGCTTCCGGCCGTGCCAGCTGTACCACCATGTCGCCGACAAAATCGGCCTCGCCCAACTGCCCCACCGGGATTGCGCCCAGCAGTGTCGGCAGACGCTCTTCCGGCACCAGTGCTTTCACCATCGGCGAATCGATCGGACCCGGCGCGATGGCATTGACGGTAACGCCCTGCGCCGCCAGCTCTTTGGCAAACACCTTGGTCAGTGTCAGGATGCCGCCCTTGGATGCGGCATAATGCGCACCTGTAGAGGTGCCGCCGTTCTGGCCCGCCAGAGAGGACATGTTGATGATGCGGCCATAGCCCTGATCCGCCATGTATCGCCCCATCACCTGGCAGCCCACAAAGGTGCCGCCCAGGTTAATATTGACGATGTCGTTGAACTCGTCGGCGGAAATCTCCATCACCGGGGTCGCCCGAGTCACGGCGGCATTGTTGACCAGCACATGTAGGGCACCCCAGCGCTCCAGCACCTGCGCCAGCGCAGCTTCAAAATCGGCCTGTTCGGCCACATTCAGGCGCACCGCCATAGCGGTTTCGCCGCTGCCATCCAGCGCTGTGGCCGCCTGTTGCGCGGCTTCGAGATTGATATCGCTGAGCACCACGCGGTAGCCGGCGTCATGCAGACGCGCGGCGATGTGGTGGCCCAGCCCCTGAGCGGCACCGGTGACCAGCGCCACCTGAAACTGTGCAGATGTGGACATGGGCGACCTCCTCAGAAGATAAAGCTGACAGTACGCAGGAAGCTGTCGGCGTGCATCAACCGCACCACCTTTCGGGCCAGACGATAGCCATCCGCAGCGGGCTTTAACTGATATTCCACATCCGCAGGGTAAGTCACCAACTTGCCGTGACGCATCTCGTTCAGGGTCATGGCACAGCGGGCGATTACCAAGTCATCACCGGCTTCCAGCAAGCGCACACGTGAGACCATGCGCACAGTATTGCCGGTCGCGTTGGCCGACACGGATTCGCCATCTTCCAGACGAGCGATACGCATGCGGCGCATGTCGGCATTATCCAGCGCCAGGTTCAGAGTATCTTCATAGTTGTCATCGGCATCAAACTCCGCCGGCACTATGTAGAGGCCATCGTTGCTCCAAAGCTGCAGCCATTCCTGGTAGCCTTTGTGATCCAGCAGATCCGCTTCATACCAAATGAACGCCGTAACATCATTGAGCAGTTGGGTATTAAGTTTCATCGCTTACTTCTCCTCACCTGCAGCCATCATTCTTTTGTACTGTTGGTAGGCACCACGCATACCGGTTTCAGAACAGACCGCACCCGCCACATTGCCATCCGGCGACGTGTGGAGGTTATTCAAGCCGCGATTGACCAGAATCCAACCATCATTACCCGCTTGAGATCCCTTGTGTACACGCTCCCAAGCTTCGCCATCGTCAGGCGTACCAAACCCCATTGGTCCCTGAAAGTGCTCATGCAGACGCATGCGTTTGCGGTTAAACGGTGCAGGCGCACCCTCACCCCCTAATGCCACATGCTGGATTTCGGTTTCACCGACGCTAACCGGACGCAAGACACGGAAGAACGCCATTGAACAGGAAACGTTCGGGAACAAATTCAGGTTAAAGCCGGTGCCGTGTGCAGCACGCACCAGCTTTTTCACTTCATTTTCAGGCTTGCCTTCGGTACGCAATTCGTCGGCCAGTTTCTGGAAGCGCGGCGGGATCGGTTGATCAAGATCGCTTTCCAGATCGACCAGCTCAGGAATCATGACCATCACGCTGTGGCCATTACCCAAGTCTTCAACAAAGCCATCACCATGTAGAAAATCAAAAATATCAGCTGTGTGATCATCCAGTGAGGTCACGAATGACTTATGGATGATCGGGAAGTGGTAGGCATCCGTGGTATTTTCCAGCTGGATTTTCCAGTTGCCCGGGAAATTGAAACGGTGCTCTCCCAACACTTTGACCGGGTAGCCTCCCCCCTGCTTCATGAACAGGTCGATCCACTTCTTCGCCCCACCGAGAAAATCTTCCAGCGATTCGATGTCGTCGCGATACGTAGCAAACACCAACCCCTGATAGCTTTCGTGGCGCAAACGTTCCAAGGGGAAGTCTTTCTTGTCGAATACGCCTTCATACTCTTCCGGCTTCGGCAGCGCACGCAGGGCACCGTCAAGACCATAGCCCCAGCCATGATAAGGGCAGGTGAAACTCTTGGTTTTACCCTTGCGGCCTTCGCAGACGGTGGCACCACGGTGACGACAGCGGTTCTGCAGCACATGCAGGTTCATTTTGCGGTCGCGGCTCAGAATCACTGGCTGACGCCCGACCCAGGCCGTCTTGTAGCTTCCAGCCTCAGGCACTTCACTTTCGTGGCCCACAAATACCCACGTGTTGTTGAAGACTTTATCCAGCTCTTCCTCAAAGATGGCCGGGTCAGAATAGAGCGACTTGTGTACACGTCCCTCTTCAACCATTTCAGCCGCTTTCAGGCTGACGCTCTGCATTTCGATCAGTTCACTCATGGTCTTGCTCTCTATATTCATGACCGGCTGGCACCCATCAGGCCGCCACGTCTCTTATTATTCTTCGGGGACTGGCAAAGGCTGCGGGTTATCCCAAGGCGTCTGCACCGGGCGATTAAAGCGGCTGGTGGTGCAGAAATGCGCAATCTTCCAGCGCCCGCCCTCCCGGCGGAATTGCACATCCAGCAGCGCACTGCTTAGCTGGGACCGGCCATCGGCAAAAGTAGCGGTCTGCAGCAGCACCCAAGTACCCTCGGCTTCGGTCTCGCTGCGCACATCCACTTTTTCAGACGTCAAGAAATGCACGTTAAGGGCGAAGTGGGCCGGTGGTTGGGTGTACTTGTCGAACATCGCACGAATCGATTCACGCCCTTCCCGGCGACCAAAGGTCGCGGCATAACGCTTACCCTTGCCTTCCCAGATGGCGTCTTCTGTGAACAGCGCCATCAGCGGATCCAGATCAAAACCTTCATTGAGGTAGTCGCACAGCTGCATATATTCATGCAGACAGGCGCTGACCTCGTTGGCGGCCTCAAGGACACCCACACGCTGACGCAGCTGTTCAAGTTCGCTCATCAATCCATCCTCAGGCACGCTGTACAATCAGCTCGCGACCAATACGCGCCTCTACCTTGGCGTAGCGCCACAGCTTGTAAGGGCCCTTGCCAACTTCGGTCGAGCGGAACAGGTTGCTGCAGGCGCAGACAGTGTCGTAGTCCTTCACATCGGCCAGCAGGTAGGTTGTCCAGGGATAGCCATTGGACGGACCAACCATGCTCTGGTCGTCATCCATGTTGCCGATCACCTCAACCCCTTCCATGTCGTGAATGCCGTTCCACATTTCACCGAAAGCGGCCCAAACGTCGAGCTGCTCTTCACGCGGGGCATCCATGAAGTTCTGGTTGATGCCCATGCAGAAAAGGACACGCAAAGGTTTATTGTCACTCATGGTGTATCTCCTTGTTATTATTCAATTACAGGTAACCCGGCAGGGGGTCATGGCCGAAAAACATGGCACCGGCATTCTTTAGAGTGATGGCGCCCATAAACGCGTGCTGAGTACACATCATGGAATCACGTAGAATGCGTGACAGAGGATGATCGTTGTAAGCGCCCGTCATCCCTGTGACCTGATAGGTCGAACGGATCGCCTCGGCACATTCGTGGGCCAGGTTAGTCGTTGCCAAGCGCACCAGATTGACCTGATCACGACTCGGCTCGCCTCCCTGTTTGATGGTGCTCCAAGCAGCCTCTGTAGCTTCGTAAAAGAAGGCTCGAGACGAACGCACCTTGGCTTCCGCCTTGGCGATTTCGATCTGCACATATTCACGCTCGCCCAGATTGGGCGCGCCAGTAACAGACTTGCGCCCGGCGGCCATTGCCTGAACCACATCCAGTGCTTCACGAGCCAATCCGGCCGTCGTTACCGCAAGTACCTGCGCGGCAAAGGACAACGATGGGTAACGAAAAAAGTCGGATTCGATATTGGGCTTACCACCGCGAACAAAGGTCCACTCTTCAGGCACGAAGACGTCTTCTACAACCAGGTCATGACTGCCGGTACCCACCATGCCAATCACATCCCAGTTAGGTTTGATTTTCACCTTATTCGCTGGCATCACCGCCATACGCGGCAGCGGTTCGCCACCATCAGGCTGAATACCCACACCAATCAAGGAGGCGCCCATGCAGCCGCTGCCGAACTTCCAGCAACCGTTGACAATGAAGCCGCCCTCGACCTTTTTCGCCGGCTGGGTCGGAAAAATACCACCCGCAAACACCACGTTTGGTGTCTCGGACCAGATCTTATTGATGGTTTCCGATGGTAATGCTGCCAAATAGGCCGGATTCATACCAAAGCTTGCGACCCAACCGGCAGAGCCGTCGGCCGCAGCCAAAGACTCAACCATTTGCAGGAACTCCATAGGCGAGCGTTCGTCGCCCCCCATAGCCTTAGGCACCATCGCACGGTAAACACCAATATGCTTGAAGGACTCGATGATATCCTGAGAGATATATTTCTGGTCTTCAAACTCATGTCTACGCGTGCGTACATCGTCTAACAGGGCATTAAATACGGCCTCCCCGCCCCAAAGGGATTTATCAATCTGATAGCCAGGCATGTCGCTATGCTCCCCTGTCACTGTGTATATTTATTGTTGTTAAGTGATGCACTTCTTTGCACCAATTCGCGGGCTGCCAGAAACACCTCTTCGTCCGCTCCCTTACGCCCGATCAACTGAATACCAATCGGCAAACCACCAACTTCAAACGGTATGACTAAAGCCGGGTGACCCGACAGGTTGAACGGTCGCACCAACGCGGTCATCCGCAGATCAGTTGCACCAGCAAAAGCCTCTTCACGTCGCAATGGGTAGTCAGGTAGCGCAGGCATCACCAACACATCAAACACTTCAAACCGAGCGTCTAACTGGCGGGAAAAACGATCTCTGACGTGTTCAGCAACGGCAACTTGGCCAGCCGTCGTTTGCGCGGCTTTACGTAACCGCTCGGCCACATCCAACCCCACTCGCCCAGTATCCAGGAAAGTTTTACAGGCTAATGCCGTCTCGGCGTTGATCACGTCCAAACCGGCTAGAAAGGCGTCTTCCATAAGCGGCAAACTGAGCGAAGCCTGGCTGACACCGCTCTGCTTCAGGTAATGCTGCAGAGCAGTGGCCACCTCTGAACGGGCCGAGGTGTCAGCCACCAGACCAAAATGGAATTTTTTCTTGGTAATTACATCAAGGTTAAAGCTGGGGTCCAGAGCCTGCTCTGCCTTCTCCAACACCGACAAGGTTGCAGCGAAGGGGCCTACGCAATCGAGAGAAGTTTCTGTGGGCCAAACACCTTGACGACTGACACGGCCAAAGGTTGGCTTGAACCCAAACACACCGCAACAAGCTGCTGGCACGCGGACAGAACCACCTGTATCCGTACCAATGGCAAAGTCGGCAGTGCCATCTGCAACCGCAACCGCAGAACCACTGGAAGAACCACCCGGAATCAAATCTGGATAGAGGGTGTTAACAGGCGTGCCCGAATAGTGATTGATACCGGTGACACCAAATGCAAGCTCGTGCATAAGCGTCTTGCCGATAATCTGATGACCGGCGCTGAGGATGTTATGGACTATTTCGGCATGCGCAGTTGCTGGTGTCACTGTTTCGCATGCGGCACTCCCAAGACGGGTTGGAACGCCTTCAACATCCACGGAATCCTTTACTGCGACCCTTAGACCACCAATCGATCCAAGTTCATACCGAGCCAGTAGTGCTGTCATGTGAGCTCTCGCTTTTATATTTTTTGTAGGCCAACAACTATCAATCCAGGGACTTTCAAGTGTCGATGAGCACAGCAAAATAATTTCACTTATCACTTGAAACGTCAACTAAATAGAAACATTAAAAACCGCAGACCAAAACTTCAGTACGCCAATACCAGCGACAAGAAGAAAGATCAAAAAACACTAAAAGTCATGAAAATCGCCAATTAACAGACTAGAAAAGCAAAAAAACATATTTATGAGAGTATAAAAACAGCAAGGATCTTACTTTCGAGATGTTAAGATCCCATAAATGGACGATATAATGCTTAATAAAACATGTGAAAACGAATTATTTTTTGACCAAAATATGCAAAAAACTCCCCCCCTAAAGTGATTAAGAGTATATTTCCACAATCACCCTTACACTCCCCGTCGTACTGACTGGGCAAACCTGTATGGCAGTACTGACTGATGAACAGCAAAAACAAAATGGACATGTACGATCCGCTCAGCGACAGCTTTAAACGTAGCGAATTCCCCTTCTACTGGATTGCACAGCTGAATGCACTCTATACACAGGAGATGGAGCGGTTACTCAAACGTGTCGACATGGACGTACCACGCTGGCGAATCATTATGATTCTGAAAGAACATTCAGAGCTGAGCATGTCAGAAATAGCCAGCCACGCGGTTGCCAAACTGCCGACAACGACCAAGATTGTGTATCGAATGCGTGATGAAGGGCTCGTCAACCTGATAACTTCACCCGATGACGGCCGGGTCACGCTAGTCTCCTTAACCAGCAAGGGGCTAGAGAGCCTGGAACTAATAAGAGATTCGGTCAAAAACCTGTTCCGCAACAGTTTCAAAGGACTCAGCTCAGCACAAATTCAACGCACCAACGTGCTACTGGCCAAGCTATATGACAATTTGAATTCGCATACAGGCTGACTCTTACCCAGCCCACTACACGCTACCGAAAAACCAAATGACAAGCCTTGGAGCACAGCCCCGAATGCCGCCACAGCGGCCAACAATGCTATGATCGGCGTTTTTTTCAACCGCTCGGTATCGCCCGTGAATCTGATTCTGCTCTACACCTCCGACTTTAAAGGTCCACACCATGTGCGCATCAGTGGCCGTCGCTTTCAGCACATGCGCAGCGTTCATAAGGCACAAGTCGGCGAGCGGTTTCGGGTCGGGGTACTCAATGGTTTGATCGGCCTGGGTGAAGTCACCGTCTTGACCGACCAGTATCTGGAGCTGCGAGTACAACTGAATCAGGCGCCACCCAAGCCACTGCCGCTGCGACTGATCATGGCTCTGCCCCGCCCCAAAATGCTCAAGCGCACACTGGAAACCGTGGCCACCCTGGGCGTCAAGGAGCTGTGGCTGATCAACTCTTACCGCGTCGACAAGAGCTACTGGTCTACCCCCATCCTGCATGCAGACACGCTACGTGAGCACCTCCTGCTGGGACTGGAACAAGCTGGTGATACACGCTTGCCCAACGTCTATCTGCGTAAACGCTTCAAGCCCTTTGTCGAGGATGAGCTGCCCGCGATTGCCCGCAACACACGCGCACTGGTCGCGCACCCCTATGACGCGACACCCTGCCCGGCAGCAACTGCAGAACCCACCACCCTGGCTATCGGCCCCGAAGGTGGTTTCATCGCCTATGAGGTCAACAAATTACGCGAAGCAGGCCTTGAACCGATTCACCTGGGACCACGTATTTTACGGGTTGAAACTGCCGTACCCGTATTACTGTCACGCCTATTCCCCCTGGCACTCTGATCCGAGCCTTGCGACCGACAAATGCGTGATCTGGCGCACTGGTGTAACGGTGTAATAGCCCTATATAATTCATTGATATAAGTCGAAAACAAGAATCATACTCAATACCATTGACATGCGAACCAAAACTGATAACAATTCGCATTAAGTTTTTAGTCACCTTCGACGCCGGGCTATTTTTACTCGGTTGCACTGGAGATATATCGATGATCGCGAAAAAAGCACTACTGGCAGGTTTGGCACTTTCCACCCTGGGCAGCGTAGCTCAGGCCGCTGACGAGGTGAATATTTACTCCTACCGTCAGGAATTCCTGATCAAGCCGCTGCTGGAAGCCTTCACTGCCGAGACCGGCATCAAGGCTAACGTCATCTTCTCCAAAAATGGCTTGCTGGAGCGTCTGCAGCATGAAGGTGCCAACTCACCCGCCGACGTAATCCTGACTTCCGATATCGGACCGCTGCACGATGCCGTTGAGCGTGACCTCGTTGCCACCATCAACAGCGATGTGATCGACGCCAATGTGCCGGCACAGTATCGTTCCAAGGATGGCAAGTGGGTCGGTCTGACCGCACGCTCGCGTATCATCTATGCCTCCAAGGATCGCGTTGAACCGGGCGAGATCAAAACCTATGAAGAACTGGCTGATCCGAAGTGGAAAGGCCGCATCTGCACCCGCAGCGGCAAGCACTCCTACAACCTTTCATTGATCGGCTCCATGATCGAGCACGACGGTGCTGAGCAGGCCGAACAGTGGCTGACCGCCGTGAAGGAAAATCTGGCGCGTCGTCCGCAGGGCAACGACCGTTCACAGGTCAAAGCCGTGAAAGAAGGCCAGTGTGATCTCGCACTGGGCAATACCTACTACTATGGCAAGATGCTGACCAACGAAAAGGAACCGGAACAGGTCGCCTGGGCCCAGTCCGTGAATCTGGTGTTCCCGAATCAGGATGATCGTGGCGCGCACATGAGCATCTCCGGTGCCGCACTGGCCAAACATGCACCGCATCCGGATGCCGCTCTGCAGCTGATCGAGTTTTTGACCAGCGAGAAGGCCCAGCAGATGTATGCCGACGTGAACTTCGAGTTCCCGGTGCGCCCGAATACTGAATGGTCACCGCTACTCAAAGAACACATGGGCACATTCAAGGCTGATGAAGTTAACCTGGGCGATGTGGTTAAACATCGTGCCGAAGCTTCTCGCCTGGTCGACAAAGTCGGCTTCGATAACTGATTATTCTGTTGAATAATCGACAGTTGCACGCTGAAACGGTAGTCTTCCCGGCTACCGTTTCTGTGCCTTCTAGCGAATCATGACCGACATTACTGCTACTGCCGACGCACCATTGATCGATACCCGCAAGCCGCGCCGCTTCATGCCGGGCTGGTATTCGGTTGCCTGGGGCAGCGCACTGCTGGTAATGCTGCCCGTGCTGGCCGTATTCTGGCTGGCACTGTTTCCGACTGAAAACATCTGGCCACATCTGGTCGACACCATTTTACCGGTCTACATCAAGACCACACTATTGCTGCTTGCGGGTGTTGGCAGCCTGTCGGTGCTGATTGGTGTATCCACGGCCTGGCTGGTGACCATGTGCAATTTCCCTGGCCGCCGCCTGTTTGAGTGGGCGCTGCTGCTGCCCTTTGCCATGCCTGCCTACCTGATCGCCTACCTCTATACCGACCTGCTGGAATACGCAGGCCCGATACAAAGCTTCCTGCGCGAACTGTTCGGTTGGCAAACCGCAATGGACTACTGGTTTCCGGATATCCGCAGCCTCGGTGGCGCAATCCTGATGCTGACGCTGGTGCTCTACCCCTATGTGTACCTGCTGTCACGGGCGAGCTTTCTGGAACAATCCATGAGCATTCGGGACGCCAGCCGCATTTTTGGCTGCTCGCCACTGCAGAGCTTCTACCGCATATCGCTGCCAATTGCCCGACCCGCCGTTGCCGTGGGTCTGTCGTTGGTCTCAATGGAAACCCTGAACGATTTCGGCACGGTGGATTATTTTGCCGTAAAAAGCCTGTCCGCTGGCATTTATGATGCCTGGCTGAATATGGGCAATATCGGCGCCGCCGCCCAGATCGCGACCCTGATGATGGTGTTCGTGATTCTGCTGATATCACTGGAACGAATCGCCCGCTCACGCCAGCGCCAGTTCACCGGCAGCGACCGTTTCCGCAGCATCGATCGCTATACGCTGTCACCGCTCAAGTCGGCAGCGGCGACCCTGGCCTGCGCTCTGCCCGTCCTGTTGGGCTTCCTGATCCCGTTTGTAGTGCTGGGCCGTTACGCCCTGCGTCGACTGGATCAAGTAACAGAAGCCGACTTCATCGCCCACGCAACTCACAGCTTTACCCTGTCCAGCCTCGCAGCCTTGCTGACTGTCGCTGTCGCTATCGTGCTGGCATATAGCAAACGCCTCTACCCGGGCTTCAAGTCACTAACGCTCGCGGCACGCCTGAGCAGCTTGGGTTACGCACTGCCTGGCGCGGTTTTGGCGATCGGCGTGATCATCCCTCTGGCCGCTTTCGACAACAGCATTGATGCGTTCATGCGCAGTCATTTCGGTTTCAGCACCGGCCTGCTACTCAGCGGCACGTCTTTTGCCATCATCTTCGCCTACTGTGTGCGCTTCCTGGCCGTGTCGACCGGCAGCGTGGAATCCTCACTGGCCAAAGTCACCCCCAGCATGGATATGGCATCACGCTCACTGGGCCTGAACCCATTGCAAACCCTGCGCAAAGTCCACCTGCCCCTGATCCGGGGAGGATTGTTGACGGCACTGTTGGTGGTGTTTGTGGATGCGATGAAGGAGCTGCCGGCGACGTTGATTCTACGGCCGTTCAACTACGATACGCTGGCAACATATGTGTATCAGTACGCTTCGGACGAGATGCTGGAAACCAGTGCACCGGCTGCCATGCTGATCGTACTGGTCGGCATCATACCGGTAATCCTGCTGAGCCGAACCATCACCTCAACCCGCCAGGGAAGCTGATCACTCCGCCCCCTGTGTGTCTGGGCACATCAAATTTGTCGCCTGCAAGCAGGCTCCCATATCTCTGCACCGAATGGCGTGGGAGCCTGCCGCGCAAGCGATTGGTCAATGATCCAGCTTCCTAAACATGATCAGAGGCGCTCAGCGCCGAATCGCGACGTACATCCCTTCCAGTCTCATACACGTCTGACCGCCACAAAGTACTTCAGCCACCAGCTTCAGCTTACCCTTGCCGCGCTCGCCTATCCGCGCTACCAAGGCATCGGCGTCTGCGACATCATCCAGCGATACTCGCGTAACAAAGTCACCCGTGACCGGCTTGAGATATTGCAGATGACTGTCGGCGATCACGACATCACACTCCAGTCCGCGCTCTTTCAGGCATAACGTGGTCAAGCACCAACCCGCGACCGTAGCGATCGCGGCCTGAGAACCACCAAAACCGGTACCCTTGTCATTGACGTTGGGCGCCAGCGGCGTCGGGATCTCCAGCGTTTGCCCATCCCAGTCCAGGCGTTCAACTCCCAAATGTTCCAGCAGCGGAATCCTGGGCTGGAGCCAGCTCAGGAAATCGGTGGTGTCAGTCAGCTTCATGTTAGCCTTCCCAGCGAGTTACGAAGTCGGCACTTTCCAGCTGTGGCGCGCGACGCTCACGGCAACGCTGACCCAGATAGATATAACCGATAATGCACTCACCTTCACGCAAGCCCAGCCCCTGCTCAACCTGAGGATGATAAGCCATCTCACCGGTACGCCACATGGCACCCAAACCCAAGGCATGTGCAGCCTGAGTAATAGCATGCGCAGCGCAACCGGCCGAGATCATCTGCTCGCCGACCGGCACTTTAGGGTGCTCACGGGTCACTGCAACCACGGTAATAACCATTGGTGCCCGCAGCGGCATGTTGGCGTATTTTTCATAACGTGCCTCCGCCAATGTCGGATCATCAGCACGGGCGGCGGCCGCATACAACTGCCCCAGCTTCACCAGCCCCTCATCCTCAGTGATAATGAACCGCCAGGGGCGCAGCGCACCATGGTCCGGTGCCCGCAGAGCAGCCTGCAGCATCTGCTCCAGCTGCTCTGCAGTAGGTGCCGGCCCTTCCAGGCGCGGGCAGGATACGCGATTGATCAAGGCGTCGAGTGCTTCCATGGTCTTCCTCGCTATTTACTGGCGTGAGAGGCGCAGATTCTGTGGTACATCATTGATGCTGGAACGATAGGGATTGATATCAAGGCCGCCACGACGTACATAGCGCGCATAGACGCTCAGCTTCTGCGGCCGACAACGCTGCCAAATATCCATAAAGATATTTTCCACACACTGCTCGTGGAAGTCGCCATGTTCACGATATGAAATCAGGTATGCCAATAACCCCTTCTGATCGATCTGCGGCCCCTTGTAACGGATCTGCACACTGGCCCAGTCCGGTTGACCGGTGACCGGGCAGTTGGATTTGAGCAGATGACTCACCAATATTTCATCCTGCACCGCACCTCCAGCCGTCAGCAGTTCAGGAGCGGGAGTGTAATGCTCAACCTGCAACGGCAGCTCATCAAGACAACGGCCTTTCAACTGCACTACTTCGACCGGTGCCGTCAGCGACGTCAGGATCACCTCAACCGGAGCCCCCGCCACAGCCGACAGATCTGCGGTCATGCGCTCCCGTACGTCTGCTTCACCGCCAAAACGACTCAGGTTGTAGGAGTTGAGATAAAGCTTGAATGACTTCGACTCGATAATATGTGGCGAGCTGGCAGGAATACGAAATTCCGCCAGACGTACAACCGGCTTGCCACCGCGGTCAAGCCAGGACACTTCATAGGCGTTCCAGATATCCAGACCGCGGAACGGCAGCGCCGCCCGTTTGACTCCCTTCGCGGCCCAATTCAAATCGCGGGCAATCGGGTACAACAAAGAGGCATCATATTCATTGACGTACGCGGTCTCCTGCCCCAGCGGAGACGCCTTGACCTGCTCATGCTCGCTCATTCGCGAATCCCCTTGCCAGTCTTGAGTAGATGCAGCGCATAGCTGCCCAGCAGTACGATAAAACCAATAATCATGGCAAAGGCAAAACCGATATCAATGTCGCTGACGCCCAGAATGCCATAGCGGAAACTATTCACCATATACAGTATAGGATTCAACTGGGACACACCCTGCCAGAAAGACGGCAACAGCTGGATGCTGTAAAACACCCCGCCCAGATAGGTCAGCGGCGTCAGGATGAATGTCGGCACAATGGCGATATCATCGAAGGTACGGGCATATACAGCATTGATAAAGCCCCCCAGTGAAAACAGAATCGCAGTCAAGATCACCACCGTAATCGTGATAAACAGGTGGTGAATCTGCAAGTCGGTAAAGAACAGTGACAGCAAGGTAACGATGAAACCCACCATCAAGCCACGTGACGCACCTCCGATCACGTAACCCGCCAATATGATCCAGTCAGGCACTGGCGATACCAGCAGCTCTTCGATATTGCGCTGAAACTTGGTGCCGAAAAATGAAGACACCACGTTACCGTAAGAGTTGGTGATCACCGACATCATGATCAGGCCCGGCACGATGTATTCCATGTAATCAAATCCGCCCATTTCACCAATTCGGGAGCCGATCAGGTTACCGAAAATGATGAAATACAGCGTCATGGTGATCGCCGGCGGCAGCAGGGTCTGCACCCAGATACGGGTGAATCGACGAATCTCCTTGACGACGATGGTGACAAAAGCGATCCAGAGCAACCGGGTATTCATGCATTCTCCTGATTCAAATTCTTGTCGACCAGCGACACAAACAGCTCTTCCAGGCGGTTCGACTTGTTGCGCATACTGGTGACCTCAAGCCCCTGAGTCGCCAGATGCTGAAACAAGCCATTCAGCCCCTGCGCCTTGGGCACATCCACTTCCAGCGTGTGTGCATCACGCGAGCGGATCACATACCCCTCCAACAGTGGCAGTTCGGCAAAGTCATCCTTGATATCGAGAATGAACGTTTCCGTGTCCAGCTTCTGCAGCAGTGCCTTCATATTGGTATTCTGGATAATCGTGCCATGGTCAATGATGGCGATGTTGCGACACAGGCTTTCGGCTTCTTCCAGGTAATGGGTGGTCAGAATAATGGTTGTTCCCGCCGCGTTAATCTCGGTCAGAAAATCCCACATGGAACGGCGCAGCTCGATATCCACCCCCGCCGTTGGCTCATCCAGAATCAGCAGGCGCGGCTCATGCACCAGCGCACGCGCAATCATCAATCGACGCTTCATGCCACCGGACAGCATGCGTGCACGCTCGTTACGCTTATCCCACAATCCCAGCTTGCGCAGGTACCGTTCGGCTCGTTCAGTCGCCTGGGCACGAGCAATACCGTAATAACCCGCTTGGGTAACCACAATATCCAGCACCTTCTCGAACGGGTTGAAATTGAACTCCTGCGGCACGACGCCCAGACACTGCTTGGCCTGCGCCAGCTGCGTATCGATATCATGGCCAAACACACTGACCTTGCCTGAACTTTTATTGACCAATGAAGAGACGATCCCCAGTGTCGTCGACTTGCCAGCACCGTTAGGACCTAGCAGTGCAAAGAAATCTCCCTGCTGCACTTCCAGCGAGATACCCTTCAGAGCCTCGAAGCCGTTGCCGTAGACCTTGCGCAGATCCTGTATCGATAGAGCTGTCGTCATGTCCTGCCTTTGTTACTGTATTAGAAGAAGCTACTTAATGTGGTCGGAGCTTGAAAATTCAATCCCAGCCCCCCATTGTACCCGTTCTGCTGCCCGCCTTCTCGTCCGGTCAGCCGTCGACTCAACCCGCAACCCTTTGGAGCTCCGCATGACCGACTCTCATGCCTTTCACCTCAATCTGCTGAAGATTGCCTACAACAACCTGATGCAGCAGGAGATCTTCAAGCATGAAGCCGCTGACCCGGCCAACCTGGAGTTTCTCGATCAATTTGCCGAACTGGTAGAAGCCTTCGAACAACATCAGCCGCACGCTTTCGATGACGGGCAAAACCTGCTGGTGCGACTGGTACGCACCTACCCGCAACTGGTCCCTCTGGTAGCACGCGACCTGTTCTGGCTGTTTGGCGGCGAATGTCTGCACTTTATGAGCGATGAAGAGATCGAACAGTTCCAGCAACTGGATGAAGCATTGGCTGAAGCGGAAGCCGGACACGACTCATTCGACTACCTGGCGGCGCGCAACCGTCTGTTTGGCCAACACTGATACGCCCCTCGTGACAGCTCGGCACGGCAGTGCCTGGTCGGGTTGTCATCAGGTTATCCACAGACAAACGCACAGAAACACGCACAACAGGAATACTGTCGGGCATGGCATAAACGAGGCATATAAAGGAAAACTTGAAGATAAGAATGTAAAACTGGAGCGGGAAACGAGACTCGAACTCGCGACCCCGACCTTGGCAAGGTCGTGCTCTACCAACTGAGCTATTCCCGCTTATACTCTTGAAGACAGACTCTTCAGGAGGATGGCGTCCCATAGGGGGTTCGAACCCCTGTTACCGCCGTGAAAGGGCGGTGTCCTGGACCACTAGACGAATGGGACACACTGTGTCGCACACCAATGTGTACAACTTTTCACTTCAGGCATGTTGGAGCGGGAAACGAGACTCGAACTCGCGACCCCGACCTTGGCAAGGTCGTGCTCTACCAACTGAGCTATTCCCGCTTACACTCTTGAAGACAGAATCTTCATGAGAGTGGCGTCCCATAGGGGGTTCGAACCCCTGTTACCGCCGTGAAAGGGCGGTGTCCTGGACCACTAGACGAATGGGACAATGCCTGTGCTTAAACGTTTGGAGCGGGAAACGAGACTCGAACTCGCGACCCCGACCTTGGCAAGGTCGTGCTCTACCAACTGAGCTATTCCCGCAGTGGCGTCCCATAGGGGGTTCGAACCCCTGTTACCGCCGTGAAAGGGCGGTGTCCTAGACCACTAGACGAATGGGACACTGTATAAACGTTTTCGCGTTCCTCATCGAGGAGGCGCATATAGTACGTATACCCCCCTTACCGATCAACCCCTTTTTACACTTTTTTTTCACTTTTCAGCAATTTAACACTCGACACCCACTCTGCAGCCGGTGCCGGTTTATGCAGTAGATAGCCTTGCAGCAGATCACAGCCATGCGCGGACAAAAAATCGGCCTGGGCCGCTGTTTCGACCCCTTCAGCCACGACACGCAACCTCAACTGGCGGGCGATGGACAGGATGGAGCGCACAATCGCACGGTTATCATCGTCATGCGGCAAGTGATCCACGAAACTCTTGTCGATCTTCAGCTCACTCAAATGCATCCGCTTCAAATAAGCCAAATTCGAATAACCGGTCCCGAAGTCGTCCAGTGAGAACTTCAAGCCTGCCGTAGACAACCGCTCCATGTTAGCCAGAACATCCGCCTGCGTATCGATAAACAGACTTTCGGTAATTTCCAGCACCAGCAACTCGGGCGGCACACCCGACTCAGCCACCAGCGCCAACACCCCGTCAATCAAGGTTACATCACGAAACAGATCCGTACTGAAGTTAACCGACAAAGGCAGCAGGATTCCAGCATCCATAAGCTCTGTCACAACAGCCAAGGCCTTGCTCAACACCAACAGCGTCAGCGGCTTGATCAACCCTGAAGTCTCAGCAACCGGAATGAACTCCGCTGGTGAAACCGGCACCCCATCCGGCCCATTGAGCCAGCGCACCAGCACCTCCCCCCCCTTAATCTGACTCAAAGGAGAGTATTGGGACTGAATCGCGATGCTCAGCTCATCACGCAGAATGGCAATTCGCAGCGCCTCCTCCAGACTCACCCGACGCCTTGCCGCAGCATCCAGTTCCGGTTTGAAGAAAGCATACCCCCCCTTGCCATTCTGCTTGGCCCGATACAATGCCAGATCGGCATTGCGCTGCACCGCCGTAAAGTGATCGGCCGTCACCTCAACCCAGGCAACGCCCATGCTTGCCGTTAATGACAGCGTTTGACGCTCGATCAGTACCGGGCCCGCCAGAATATCCTGCAGGGCATCCAGCCGCGCCTTCAATTCAGACCCGTCATCGTCGGCTTTCACTCGCCACAGCAAACTGAACTCATCCCCGCCGAGGTGCGCCGCCTGCTCGTCCACGTCCCATACGCACGACGCCATACGTCGCGCCACCACTTTGAGCACCTGATCACCGAAGCCGAGCCCATAAGCATCATTGATCCGCTTGAAATCATCCAGATCGACCAGCACCAGCGCATAACTGCCATCAGCCTGGGCGGAAGAATCAAGCATTTCAGCCCCTCGCTTCTCGAGCAAGCGTCTATTCGGCAGCCCGGTAACCGTATCGTGATAAGCCAGAAATTCGAGCTGCTCCAACGCTTTTTTCTCGGCAGTGACGTCCTGTTCAACGGACAGAAAATGACTGATCTCACCATTTTCCTTACGCACCGGTGACACCATCGCCCGCTTTATGACCTGGTGACCATCCTTATGTCTGTTAACGAACTCACCATGCCAGGGCTGCCCGCTGTTAAGGTGATCCCAAAACGCTTTTTTGTCAGACTCGCTTTCCGGTTTCCAGGCCCTGAAACCGGGTGTACGCCCATACACCTCCTCACCCTGATAGCCAGAGTTGACCTCGAAACCACGATTTACATACGTGATCTTGCCAAGACGGTCCGTAATGATGACGCTGGATGGGCTCTGATCAATGGTTTGGCGGAACAGCATCAGGTCCTGTTCAACCTGCTTGCGTACCGTAATATCGGACTGAGTGCTGACGAAATGCGTGACCTCGCCAGCAGCCCCCTTGAGCGGGACAATCGTAATGTCGATCCAGTACGGGGTATTGTCACGGGTGTAATTGAGCAGCTCTTCACGTACCGGTTCGCACACACGCAGCGCAGCAGCAATGCGACTGACTGTCGCCCGATCGGTATCACGCCCCTGGAACATGCGTGGATTGCGCCCCAGCAACTCGTGCCGTTGATAGCCCGTACGGCTCACCACTGCCTGATTGACATACACGATCTGCGGCTCGCGTTCAGTACCAGCATCGGTCACGACCACCAGGTCCGACAGGTGCTCCAAGCTTGCCTGCATGAAACGCAACTGTTCCAAAGTGTCTATATCTATAGGTTCGACGTGTAGTTTTGGGGGCACAAAGATTCTCGGTTCGGGTTATTTACAGGCATGACCGGCGGCCTGTTGTAATCGCATACATTCAATGCGGCAATTATTGTAGAGCTAAAGACTCTGCGAATGCACCTGTATTCAACGATAGTTGGTAAAGGAACGCGGGGCGAATTTGTCCTCTTTTGCCGCTTCTTCTTCTCGACGTTTACGTTCTTCAGCTTCGCGCTGCTCACGCGCCTCATCCACCTGCACCTGCAATCCGTCCATGTGCACCCCCAGCTCATACAATTGGCGATCAAGCTGCTGGGTTTGATTCAGCCCCTGAAGTTTGGCACATACCGTACGGTAACGCGGCAACGCAACCGATGGGCCACGTGCACTTTCGACTTCAAGGGCATCCATCAATTCGACATCCAGGCGGGTTCGAGTGTAGGCCTCTTTAACCTGATATATCACCTCAGATGCGCGCATATCCGAAATCACTTTGCCTGCTTGTAGTTCCGACAGAAATTGAAACAGTTCGCGCAACAGCGCGGCCGTGCGCTCAGCATGATTGCGGTCGGTATGCAGCGTCATTGACCCTTCCGGATGCTCGACCACCGGCAGAGGCAGGGCCGCAAAGGCATCCATGTCACTGACTTTCTGCTGATTATCCGTTGTGTTTTCAAGCTCGAGGATCAGTTTCCAGCGCCGATGCAGGTACTGCACCAACAAGTCGCGTATTTCTTGGGTAATATAGTGTTCAGGCAAACTGTGCAGCAGGTGGTCCGCTCGCCGCACTTGGTCTTTCAGCAGCAACAGTTTCATCCGCCGCTCGCGCCGCTGATTCTCAATAGACTGTATCGTGAACGCAATCATGGCCATCACCATAATAACCGCCACGATCATCAAGCCGGTCTGTGTCGGTGTCATGCTGTACTACTCACCCTGCTCAAGCGCCGAAGGCGTTGATTCTATAACAAAAAGAGTAAAAACGCTTGACCGCCACAATTCATGCCATTAATATTCGCACCGCTGTCAGGCACTGACAACGTATGTGTCCCATTCGTCTAGTGGCCTAGGACACCGCCCTTTCACGGCGGTAACAGGGGTTCGAACCCCCTATGGGACGCCAATCAGCGGGAATAGCTCAGTTGGTAGAGCACGACCTTGCCAAGGTCGGGGTCGCGAGTTCGAGTCTCGTTTCCCGCTCCAGTTTTACTCTTCAATATAGCCATCGTTTTTGCTTATAAACATAAGCACATCTTTTGATTCAAGCGGTTTGGCAATGTGGTAGCCTTGAATGCTTCTTGCTCCCGACTGCCTCAATATGTCTAATTGTTCCGCGCACTCTACCCCTTCGGCAACAACTCCCATCTGCAAACCCTTCGCCATCCATATAATAGCCTGACATAACGTAGCTGCGTTCATATCAACATGAATATCGCGTACAAACTCACGATCAATCTTCAAAACATCTACCGGAAAGCGCTTTAGATAACCCAACGCCGAAAAGCCGGTGCCGAAGTCATCGATCGCCAACTTGACACCAAGACCCCGCAACCGCTCAAGTATCTCAACAACTCGAGACTCATCCTCCGGCTCCATAAAAATCGATTCGGTAATCTCCAGTGTCAAGGTACCCGACATGATCCCGGATTCACGTAACACGGCGGCTACATCATCCACAAACCCCGGATACAGCATCTCTCGCGGCGAGACATTTACCGCCATTTCCAAAGGCCGGTTCAGCACACACTGCCAGGCAGCGGCCTGATGAACCGCCGTCTTCAGCACCCAACGCCCCAAGCCAATAATTTGCCCGCTCTCTTCAGCCTGAGGAATGAACTGGTCAGGCAATACCCAGTCATCGGCTCCGCGCCGCCAGCGTACCAATGCCTCAACACCCTGCAACCGGTCTGATTTCAAATCCAGTAAGGGCTGATACCATAACTCAAACGCTTCACACGCCAGCGCTTCATGCAGCGCACGCTCCATTGCAAGTCCGTCTCGCGCCTTTGCGTTCATTTCCTCGCGAAAGAAACAACAACCACTCTCACGTCGACTGCGCACCTGCTGCATAGCAGCATCAGCATGACGCAACAAGGCATCAGCACTATCACCATCCTCCGGCCCAAGTGACACACCGATGCACGCCGATATGTGCAGCTCAGCATCACCCAGACGAAAAGGCTCAGTCAACTGTTGTAATACACAACGACTCAAATGTTCTACCGCTTGCAAACGACTGACCTCAGGCATGATGATGACAAACTCATCTCCGCCGACACGCCCCAGACTTTCCAGTGGGGACAGTACTTGCTGCAGTCGCTGCGCAGCCTGACATAGCAGCCGGTCACCCACCTCGTGCCCCTGGGTTTCATTGACCCGCCGGAACTGGAGTAAATTGACGAACAGTACCGCCACCTGGTGATGCTGAGACTCGGCCATATCAAGCGCTTGCTGCAGACGGTCCTGGATCAGTTCCCGATTGGGCAAATCGGTCAACAGGTCATAGTTTGAACGGTGAAAAAGCTGAGCTTCGTAGTGTTTACGTAGCGAAATATCATCCTGTATCGACAGATAGCGGTCGACTACCCCCTCTTCGTTACGCAGTGTAGAGACTGATGCCGCAACCCAGTAAGACTCGCCATTCTTGCGCTGATTCAGCAACTCGCCATGCCATTCTCCCTTTTCCCGCAGGGCCCGCCAGAGCTGACCAAACGTATCGGCATGGGTACGGCTGGACTTGATCAGACTGACAGGGCGCCCCAGCACCTCGGCAGATGAATAACCCGTGACGCGGGAGAAGCCGGGATTTACATATAAAACCCGTCCCACAAGATCAGTGATAATGATGCAGGCAGGGCTCTGATCCAGCACTGCCGACAAGGTAAGATTAAGCTGATCAAGCGTTGGCGACCGACGTCCACGCAATCGATGCAACAGCGACTTGGCTGGCAATATAGATAAATGCACGGGCTTTTATCCCTGGAATTTTATTATTTTATCCCAGCTTGCCACACCTTCTGCCACCTGCAAAGCCGCAAAACAATCGACCGAACCCAAGAATTACGCCATCATCTCTCACATAAATCAGTACGACAGATCAAACGGAGCTTAAAATGCAGGTTACGCTGGAGCAATGGCAAGCACTGGTCACCGTCGTCGATGCCGGTGGCTATGCCAAGGCCGCCGAGCAGCTGGGCAAAAGCCAATCCGCCATCAGCTATGCAATACAAAAACTGGAAACAACACTCGAACTGCGCGTATTCCAGCTTACCGGCCGCCGCGCCACTCTGACCGAACCCGGCCAGTCCCTGTATCGTCATGCTCAGCGACTACTGGAACAAGCCGAACAAACAGAACAACTGGCTCGACAGTTCGGCCAAGGATATGAAGCCCGGATCCGTATCGCCATGGATACCATCTACCCTCGCGAATGGATGCTGGATATCCTGGCGACATTTGCCGAGCATCATCCACATACTCGCATCGAACTGTTTGAGACTGTTCTTAGCGGCAGTGACGAAGCTGTCCTCAAACGCCAGGTCGACCTGTCCATCAGTGGCCGTGTGCCGCCGGGCTGCCTCGGCGAGCAACTGATCAGTGTTCGCTTTATCGCCTGTGCCCATCCCGAACACCCACTACACCAATTGGATCACACCTTGACCCTGGACGACCTGCGCCAGCATCGCCAGCTGGTTGTGCGCGACTCCGGTAGCCGCGACCTTGATTCCGGCTGGCTCGGTGCCGAGCAGCGCTGGACCTTCAGCGATTTGGAGACATCCCTCCTCGCCGCCAGCAAAAAAGTTGGCTATGCCTGGTACCCGGAAACCCGTATTCAGCATGCCCTGCAACAGGGCACGCTCACCCCGCTGCCACTGGGCAATAGTAGTATGCGCACGGTAGAGCTGTATCTGATCCGAACGGACGGAGAACGCGCCCGCCCGGGTGTCAACAAGCTGGCGTCCATGATTCACGCAAAGGCTAATGGCCAGACTTTTACGCAATCGGTAGAATAGGCCTACAGATTGAAAGACCTCGACTGGATGATAATGGAAAAACCACTCCCCCCCGCCGATGGCGAATGTTGTGAAAGTGCTTGCGAACCCTGTGTTTGGGATACCTATTACGCTGAGATGCGTCTGTGGCAGGAAGAGCAGAAGCGGCTGCAGGAGCAGGCAGAAAAGGACTTGAACAATGTTGAATAAAGTCATTATTCCGGTTGCCGGCCTGGGCACACGAGTACTCCCTGCCAGCAAGGCCATACCTAAAGAAATGCTCAGCGTTGTCGACAAACCAGTGATTCAACACGTTGTTGAAGAAGCCGCGGCGGCTGGTTTTACTCAGATCATTCTTGTGACCCGCAGCGGCAAATCAGCTCTGGAAGACCACTTCGACCGTAATGCCGAGCTGGAGCACGTACTGGAAAGCAAGGGCAAGAGCGCACTCCTTGCAGCCGTACGCAACACATTGCCGGCAGGGGTGCAGTTAATATCGGTACGACAGGACGAGGCCAAAGGCCTGGGACACGCAGTGCTTTGCGCCGCCCAACTGATCGGTGACGAAGACTTCGCCGTCATGCTGCCTGACATGCTGATCGATGGTACTAGCGAAGCGTGTGATCTGCAGAATATGGTTGCGGCATATCACCGCAACCGGACGGGTCAAATCATGGTGGAAGCCGTACCGGAAGATCAAGTCGAACGCTACGGTATCGTTGATTGCGGCAGCGAATGCCCCGCCAGCGGCCAAAGTGCCGCCATGACCGCTGTCGTAGAAAAGCCCGCCTTGGCCGATGCACCCTCGAACCTGGCAATTGTAGGACGCTATATCCTCCCGGCACGGATTATGGAGCTACTGAAAAATACTCCTCCGGGGGCAGGCAATGAAATTCAGCTGACCGATGCCATTGAAGCACTGCTCAACGAGGGCGGAAAGCTGGAGGCCTTTACCATGGCAGGTGATCTGTATGACTGCGGCAACAAGGCGGGCTTACTTCAAGCCAACATCGCGTTTGGATTGAAGCACCCCGAAACCGCAGCTGAACTTCAAGCCTTTCTGGCACGACGCTGAACGCACCAGAGAACTGCATTAATGCATGATGGCACCCGTCTGCGGAGCCGTCTTGAGCAAAAGATCCACGTTTGGCGATGATGGCACAAATCCCCTCACCGCTCGCTGCAACAGCTCACGCCCAGCATGACTATCAGCCTGTTCCATGGCCGTTTGCAGCTGGTCCAGTAACTCCTGCAACAGCTCTGCTGGCAAGCTTTCTTCATGCGCGCGCATGATTTTGGGATGTTCGGTCCCGATCACATCTGCGCCAATCAGCAGCTCTTCATACAATTTTTCACCGGGGCGCAGACCGGTATATTCGACGGCGATATCGCCGTCCGGATGCTGTTCACTTTTCACTTCGTAGCCCATCAACTGGATCATCCGCCGCGCCAGGTCCACTATTTTCACCGGCTCTCCCATATCAAGCACAAAAACATCACCACCTTTGGCCATGGACCCCGACTGAATGACAAGCGAAGCCGCCTCAGGAATGGTCATGAAGAAGCGTGTAATATCAGGATGCGTGACTGTCACCGGCCCACCCGCCTCAATCTGACGACGAAACAGCGGCACAACCGAACCGGAAGAACCCAGCACATTACCAAATCGCACCATAGAGAAAATCGTCTTGCAGACAGTCTCGTGCGGAGCGCAAGGCGAAGCACCCGACCGCTGTGCAAGCCCTTGAATAATCAATTCAGCCAGGCGCTTGGTAGCCCCCATAACATTGGTAGGGCGCACCGCCTTGTCGGTTGAAATCAAAACAAAACGCTCAACACCTGCTGCCAACGCCTCTTCTGCCATGACCTGCGTGCCCAGTGCATTATTTCGAATGCCTTCGAACACATTATGCTCCACCATGGGAACATGCTTGTATGCAGCGGCATGATAAATGGTTTGCACGCCGAAGCGGTCCAGAATACGGCGAACACGCGCCGCATCAAGCACCGACCCCAACATCGCATACAAGGGGACGTCCAATTTTTCGGCGACTGCAGCCTTAGCTAACTCCTGCTCGATGGAATAGAGAGAAAACTCACTCATTTCATACAGTACTAACGCACGAGGACCGTTACGCAGAACCTGGCGGCAGATTTCCGAGCCAATAGAACCCCCGGCACCACTGACCATGACCACTTTGTCTTTGATACTGGATGCGACCAGGCTTTCAATCGGCGGTACGGGCTCACGCCCCAACAAGTCTTCCGGATCGACATCACGCAAGGCCTCCAACGATTCGCCAGAAACCAGTTCGGACATCGACGGAATGGTTTTCACATAGACCGAGTGCTCAGCCAACTGTTCCAGAATACGCCGGCGGTCGCTGCGGGTTGCTGACGGCAACGCCAGCAAAACATGTGTAACCCCTTCTGACTCAATCACCTGCGCAAGTTTTTGCGGGTTGTAAACCCGCATGCCGCTGACCGTTGTCTTCCATAAAGTGGGATCATCATCCACAAAACCAACCGGCACATATTCACCACCACCCAAGAGCGCCGTCGATAATTGAACCCCCGCACCACCGGCTCCGTAGATCAGAACCGGTTCCTTGTGTACATAATGGCCAATAAGCCAGTGGTAGTAGTTACGCACCAACAAACGGCTTCCCCCGACATAGACGAGTGCCGCCAGAGCAAAGATGATCGGTACTGATCGGGGAAATTTTTCAACATTGAAGAAAAACGCGGATGCCCACATCAAGACCGCGAGGATCACCACCCCCTTGAACACCGCAAGGATGGCCTGGGCTCCCATAAAGCGTACAACCGCACGGTACAGACCCAGCTTCATAAACACGACCAGCCCCACTGCCGGCGTCGCCAGAAACAACCACCAGACTTCTGCCATGTAGTCTGTAGGCCACCACTGTGACAGCCGCAACGCGTAACTTGACCAGAGCGCAACAGGCAAGGCTATGAAGTCAGCCAGTACCATCAGTGCTTTTTTATAATTACGCCCCAACGCAAGGATGCGGTAGTGTAGTGAGCGCAAGGAAACGCCGCTTGAGTCCATATTCAAAAAAATCCGCTCAATGATGTCGACTGCAAAACAGCATTATATCGAAACCCCACGCCCAATACCTGAGTAGACCCAGCCAAGCTCCGCCATGTGGCCGGGGTCATGAATATTGCGGCCATCCAGCAGCAAGGGCGTGCGCATACGCAGGCGAATATCGTCCATATCCCGGTTCCAGAACTCTTTCCACTCCGTTACCAACATCAGAGCATCTGCCTGTGCCACAGCCGCCTCAGCGCTTGGCGCAAAAACCAGCTTATCCAGTCCACCCAGCTGCCGACGCAGGCTCGATAGCGCCATTGGGTCATAGACATGCACTTCCACTTCATGCGCCAGCAACGCCCGGATCAGCGTTAACGCAGGGCTGCCTTCAATACCCGAGGTGTTGGGCTTGAAGGCACACCCCCATATCGCCACCTTGCGGCCACGAATATCCGCCTTGAAGTAACGCCAGAACTTCTGAAACAACAGGTCTTTCTGCTGCTCATTGATGGCAAACACACTGCTCAGCAATCCTGCTTCGTTCGGGTGCGCCAACTCACGACTGAGCTGAGACAGGGTTTCCAGGAACGCTTCACCACCAAATCCACAACCGGGGTAAAGGTACTGAAAGCCGATACGGGAGTCCGTCCCCATCCCCTGACGCACGCGCTCGATATCAATCCCCTTGTCCGCCGCCAGCTGGGCCAACTCATTCATATAACTGACGCGCGTCGCCAGCATGCCGTTAATTGCCAGCTTGCTCAGTTCGGCTTCCTTGGGTGACATCACCAGCAATGTATCGCGGCTGCGATTAAAGGGAGTCAACAGACGTCGCATCAACTGAACGGCACGCTCATCCTCACATCCCAACAAAATGCGCTCGGGGCGCGTAACACTCTCTAATGCACGTCCGGATTGAATGAACGCCGGCCAGAAAATGACTCGTATATGACCTGCACCCTGTTCATCAAGCCATTGCTGCAACTGATCCGTAGTACCGATTGCCATCGACTGTACCAGCGCAATCAAAGGCTGCGCACCGACATTGGCAGATACATTTTCAACGAACCCTTGTACCGCCATTTGCAACGATTCCAGCGATGCGTGGCGACAGGCAACCAACAACAGATCGCCGGCTTCCTCTGAGTCATCCAGTTGCAAGCGTCCGGCATCCCGCTGCTGTTCCAGCAATTGCAACAGATCCGGCTCACTGACATCAGACCCTTCCTCGGGGAGTTGCGCTGCTTCCAGGCTGACCCGGCACCCGGTAAACGCCAACGCGCCCGCCAGCGTCCAGGCTTCGAGATTGGAGCCCAATACACGGACCTTCATGCCTTACCCCCGTTATCCTGTTCAGATGCTTGTTGTTGCTGGATACTCAACGCCAATGCACGGGTCGAGGTGTCGAGTTTGGCGGCCGAGGCTGCACCGGAGTTATTCAGCAGCGGCTGCAACTGCAACGCCACCTGCTTGCCCAGCTCAACCCCCCACTGATCAAAGGGGTTGATGCCCCAGATCACAGCCTGAGTGAACACCTTGTGTTCATACGCGGCAATTAGCGCCCCCAATGACCGCGGGTCCAGCCGCTCCAGCAACAGCGTAGAGGATGGCTGATTACCGGGGTAGCGGCGCCAGGGGGTATCATCCGCCGCCACCGCCGCATCACCAAAGGCCAACACCCGTGATTGGGCCAGACAGTTTGCGATATTCAGCTGATGCTGCGCCAGCAGTTGCTCGTGATAGGCAATATGGGCTGTCGCCTCATAACGGCAGGCCGCCAGAATAAAGTCGGACGCCACCGCTTGCGTGCCCTGATGCAGTAGCTGATAAAAGGCGTGCTGGGCGTTGGCACCGATTTCACCCCACAGCACCGGACAGGTGGCGTAGTCCAGTGGCTCACCGGCCTGATTCACCGATTTGCCGTTACTTTCCATCTCCAGCTGCTCCAGATAGGAGGGAAAGTATTTCAAACGCCCATCGTAAGGCAGAATGGCATGGGCACGGATATCGAGAAAATTGACATTCCAGACACCCAGTAGCGCCAACATCACCGGCACATTCTGTAACAGCGGAGCGGTACGAAAGTGCTCATCCATGGCATGTGCACCAGCCAACAGCTGGCGGAACACCGACGCTCCCAGCGCCAGCGCGATCGGCAAGCCAATCGTCGACCACAGCGAAAAGCGCCCCCCCACCCACTCCCAGAAATACAGCTGATTCTCGGCCGGAAGCCCCCAGGCCGTCATCTTATCCTGCGCCGCCGAGACGCCAATAAAGTGGCAACGCAAAAGCAACGTTTCATCATTGCAATGGCTGGCCAACCAGGAACGCACGGTATCGGCATTGGACAGGGTATCGATGGTGGTAAACGACTTGGACGAAATAATGAACAGAGTGGTTTCAGGATTGAGACGGTCCAGCAGATCAAACAGCTGACTGCCATCAATGGTGGAGGCAAAATGCACATTCAACGCACGGCCGGCAGGCTCAGCATGCTCACGCAGCCCATGCGTGACCATCAACGGCCCAAGATCACTACCACCGACCCCCAAGTTCACCACATCAGTGATGCGTTTGCCGGAAAATCCGCGCCACACACCGGCCTGCACCTTGCCGACCAAGGCCTCCATCCGCTGCAATTGCTCTTCAACACAGGACTGGGCCGCTGTTTGCTGATCAGCGGGCACACGCAGTGCCGTATGCCAAGCCGCACGGTTTTCAGTCTTATTGACAGCTTCACCCGCCAGCAGGCGCGCTCGCTCAGCCTCAAAACCGCTCTGTTCGGCCAACTGCGCCAACGCCTGCAGCACCTCGGCATCCACACGCTGCTTACTGTAATCCAGGGTAATACCGGCACCGCTGGCACGAAAAATCGTACCCCGCGCGGGATGGGTATCAAAAAGTTCACGCAGGGGGGGCATACCGGCGGCTTTACGCTGTAACGACGGCATGGCCTGGCAGTCTTTCATTGCCAATCAATCCTTGTCTGAACGGGTTAAGGTGTAACTGAAAGGAGTTTAACGCAGTCAGTCCAAGCAGGCTCATTATTTGCCAGGCACTCGATCACCCGCTCCTTTACCAGCAACGGTCATGAGGATGTACTTGAAATATGCCCCAACCGTGAGGCTTTGCAACATTTTCTGGTCGGTTTCAGCCAATAGCGTCGGGGTCGACATATCGATATCCTTCACTTGTGCCAACCCGGTAATTCCCGGGCGTACATTCAGCACGCCGCGCTGTTCACGCTCGGCGATCAGCTCCTGCTGATTAAACAGACAGGGGCGCGGCCCGACCAGGCTCATCTCACCTTTGAGCACATTCCACAGCTGCGGTAGCTCATCCAACTTGGTACGACGCAAGAAGCGGCCAAAGGACGTGATCGCATCAGCACTGGCCAAATGGCTGGCCACCGAAGTGGTGTCCTTACGCATGGTGCGAAACTTGACCAGCGTGAACGGCTTTTTATGCCGTCCCACCCGCTCCTGCCGGAAAATGGGCGAACCGGTATCAAAAAAACCAATAACCGTTAGCAACAACAGTACCGGAAAACCAAACACCAACCCCAGTAAAGAAAATACAAAATCAAACAACCGGATCACATCAACACCCTTATTATTTCACTAATAAATTTTAAATTAAAAACCAGGATACATTCCCTAATTAATTATTTTTTTTATCAAAACAGCGCTGTAAACCTTCCTTCACTGAAACAGGAGGCTCCCACCCTAATAATGTACGGGACTTAGAAATATCCACCTGTAAAGAGCCTAATAAACGCTGAGCTAGCGCCTTTTTACCCAAAAACCTTGCACACAGCATTAATACTCCAGCAGGGATTGGCAACAAACGCGAAGGCTTACCCATTGTACTGGCAACACCAATCAACAATTCAGTAGTAGACAAGTCATGACCATCACTAACAAGAAATGTTTGATTAGCCGCCGCAGGATGGTTAATACAAAGCGTAATCAGATCAACCAAATTATCGAGTGCTACCAGTGAACGTTGATTGTGAATAGCACCAAACGGCAGTGGAATGCCTTTTTCAACCCAGCGTATTAAGTTACCAAAATTACCCGGTGCATTATATCCATATGCTAGTGGTGGACGTAAAACAACCAATTCCATTCCAGTTGCCTTTTGTATATCCCACAAACCTTGCTCAGCTTCCCATTTGGACTGAGCGTAAGGTTCAACAGGATTGGGTAAATCATCTTCGGTAAACGGGCAAGTATTTATATTTCCATTCACACCAATAGTACTAATAAAAACAAATCGTCTAATACCCGCTTTTGCTGCTTGGCGAGCAAGGTTAAGCGTACCGCCCACATTGATTCTACGATATTCCGCAAGAGGGTCACTTGCCAAGTCCTTCATAATATGGGCACGACCTGCTGCATGAACAACTACTTGCTGGTTACGCAAAGCTGCTGACCAATCAGTATCCCAATCTAGATCATCAACCATAACACATGGTACATGCTCTGGTACTGAATGACTCCGTACAGCGGCTGTTAAATCAACGCTTGTTTTGTTCAATAAACAATCTACAAGCCGACGACCAACAAAACCCGTTGCCCCTGTTAACAATACATTCACTATCGCCGGCGCTCCGCATACTTTATTTGCATCATTGTGTTGATACCGTAGTACCTAAGCATCAGTAAAACATCGCTTAAGCCCCTCGTTCACGCTGATTGGCGGATTCCATCCTAATATTTCACGTGCTTTGGTAATATCGACTTGTAAAGAACCCAGCAGCCGCTGCACCACTGATTTTTTATTCAACAGCTTCGCGCCTGTCATTAATAGCCCAGCCGGAACTGGAACCAAGCGGGAAGGTTTACCGATAGCTTTTGCAACACCGCTCAACAACTCTGTGGTAGATAAGTCTTGCCCATCGCCCGCCAAGAACACCTGATTAGCCGCTGCTGGGTGATTAATACATGTGAGAATAAGGTCAACCAAGTTATCCAAAGCGACGAGTGTACGCTGATTATTAACAGACCCCAGGGGTAAAGGCACTCCTTTTTTCACAAGTCTAACCATACTGGCAAAATTGCCTTTTACGCCCGGACCATATACCAAAGGGGGGCGAATGATCACAACTTCCATACCTGTTTGAATGGCCAGCGCCTGAAGCCCCTGTTCAGCTTCTAATTTGGACATACCATAAGCATCTTCAGGAGCAGGCATATCATCAGCTGTAAACGGCTTACCTAAACTCGTTTGTTCACCGTTCACTTTGATAGAGCTTATAAAAATAAAACGCTTAACACCCGCTGATGCCGCTTGGCGGGCTAAATTGAGAGTGCCGTCAACGTTAACCTTATGGTATTCGGCCTGCGGCTTACCCCCCCTCCCTTTCATGATGTGGGTACGAGCGGCAGCGTGAATGACAACTTGCCGACCATTCAGAGCAGAAGACCAGTCAGTAAGTTGATCCAACTCACCAACCTCCACGAGTCTACAAAAATATTTTTTAGCAGGCTCTATCATTCTGACACTACCAACACAATCGATAACTCCCAATTTAGCCAGAGATCTCGCTATAGCCCCTCCAACAAAACCTGTTACCCCCGTTACCAATACTCTGGTGTGTTTTGTCATTGTTCCAAATGTTCCTGGTAAATGCTCATATGCTGCGCCACTATATTTTCAATAGTAAACGCGTCCTCTGCTAAACGTCTGCCTGCACGCCCCATCCGCTCTCTTAGTTCTGGCTCTTCAACCAACTTCTGGATCGCATCTGCCAGTAAGCTAGCATTTCTAATCGGCACCAATAATCCTGTTACATCAGGTATAATCGCATCTCGACACCCTGGTACGTCCGTGGTGACCACTGCACGCCCGCAGGCTGCGGCCTCTATCAAGCTTTTCGGCAATCCCTCTCGGTAGGACGGCAAACAAACAACGTTCGCAGCAGCATACTGATCAGCAATATCCTTACGGTAGCCAAGCAACTCAACCGTTCCTTCACAAGCCCAAGCATCCAGCTCATGCTGAGTAACTGTCGTTGGGTTACCTGGATCAGGCGACCCGATCAAACGCATTTTCAGATCAGTACCTCTTTGATGTAAGAGGCGTGAGGCTTCAATGTAATCTAGAGTACCCTTATCTTTTAATAAACGAGCAGCCATTACCACAACTGGTGTTCCAACTGGCTCGGGGACATAAGGATAGTCTGCCAAATCAACACCTGAACCACGTATCATAAACGTTTCAGTTGAGCGAACCACGCCCAATTCGAGTAAAGTATCCCGGTCATCAGGGTTCTGAAAAATTACCGTCAAGCGCTTCTGCTTAAAAGCTGTGGAATATAAAAATGTTACTAACCATCGACGTAATTTAGCGGCTATTGATGATGCCAAAAACACAGTTCCCAACCCGGAAACGGCCGCAACTACCGATTTTATACCGACAATTCGAGCAGAAATTCCACCATACAATACTGGCTTAATTGTAATCAAATGCACCAAGTCAGGCTTAACAGCACGAAACAACCTGGTTAAAAATAATATTGTTTTCAACTCCCTTATTGGATTTTGTCCGCTACGAGCAAAGGGTATTGTGTAATGAAAAAAACCGTATTCTCTAACCTTTTCAACATCAGGTCCGTTGGCCGTTGCAACATGTACTTCATAGCCAAATTTTTGTGCCGCTAATGCTAATGGCAAGCGATGCGATAGGAAAAATTCAGGCGCATTCACCACAAATAAAATTTTCTTTGGCCTGTTATTCAATATGATATCAACTCACATTCTCAACATACCAAGGCATAGCCTTGGCTATGCCTTCCATGATGTGATATTCCGGCGCATAGCCCAGCTTGTCCGCAGCCTTGCTAATGTCTGCCTGTGAATGGCGTACGTCACCGGCGCGGAAATCGCGATAAACCGGGGCATTCTCGTAAGGCTTGCCATTTTCAGTCAAGGCTGCCTGTAATGCGCGGTAAAGATCATTCAGTGTGGTTCGGTCGCCTACGGCCACGTTGTAGACTTCGTTTTTGGCACCATCCTCAACTGTGGCGGCCAGTAGATTGGCCTGTACCGCATTTTCGATGAAGCAGAAATCACGACTGGTTTCACCATCGCCATTAATGCACACATCGTCACCCTGAATCATGGAGGCCGTCCATTTCGGTATCACTGCTGCATATGCACCATTAGGATCTTGACGCTTACCAAAAACATTGAAGTAGCGCAGACCTATAGTATTGAAGCCGTAGGTTTTAGCAAAAACATCAGCATAAAGCTCATTCACATATTTGGTCACCGCATAGGGTGACAAAGGTTTGCCGATATTCTCTTCCACCTTGGGCAACGCTGGGTGATCCCCGTAGGTGGAGCTACTGGCAGCGTAGGTGAAACTCTTAACTTCAGCATCACGCGCAGCAACCAACATATTCAGAAAACCGCTGATGTTTGTGGCGTTGGTGGTGATGGGATCATTAATGGAGCGCGGCACAGACCCCAACGCGGCTTGGTGCAGTACATAGTCCACGCCAGCACAGGCTTTCTGACAGTCATCCAGGTGACGGATATCACCTTCAACTAAGGTAAAACCAGCCCATTGATCCGGCGTGACCAGTTTCTGAACTTCATCCAAGTTGTACTGATGACCGGTAGCGAAGTTATCTAGCCCCACCACTCGCTGGTTCAACTTCAGTAGATGCTCAAGTAGATTAGAACCAATAAAACCGGCCACTCCGGTGATCAGCCAGGTTTTAGAGTGTGCTGACAGTGATTCCAGTAGTTGTTGATAAGCAGTCATATATATATCGCTCAGTCTTTCCAGTAAATTACAGGCGTAGGTCGCTGGCCTCAGCCGGTAGAATGTATTTCAAATCATAAAGCACGTGCGTGCCCTTACCCAAAGCACGAATCTGTTTAGCACCCATATCCGTGAATTGCTTATGGGAAACCGCCAACACGATCGCATCATACTCACCTGCTGCAGGCGCACTGATTGGGCTGATGCTGTACTCGTGCTCTGCCTCTTCCGGATTGATCCACGGATCATAGCAATCAACCTGAACACCGTAATCTTTCAGCTCATCAACGATATTCACCACTTTAGTGTTGCGCAAGTCCGGGCAGTTCTCTTTAAACGTCAACCCCATTACCAGTATCCGTGCACCTTCCACATGGATACGCTTTTTCAGCATGGCCTTCACCAGTTGACTGGCTACATATGCCCCCATACCATCATTCAGACGACGACCCGCCAATATAATCTCTGGATGATAACCAACCGACTGCGCCTTGTGAGTCAAATAATAGGGGTCAACACCAATACAATGCCCCCCTACCAAGCCGGGGCGGAACGGCAGGAAGTTCCATTTTGTACCGGCGGCTTTCAATACCTCTTCAGTATCAATGCCCAGCTTGTTGAAGATCAGCGCCAATTCATTAATCAGGCCAATGTTGACATCTCGCTGGGTGTTTTCGATCACCTTGGCCGCTTCTGCCACTTTGATGGAACTTGCTTTGTAAGTACCGGCAGTGATAACGGAGCGGTAAAGCTGATCCACGGTGTCCGCTATTTCAGGCGTGGAGCCGGAGGTCACTTTGAGGATCGTGGTAACACGGTGTTCTTTGTCGCCCGGGTTGATACGCTCTGGGCTGTAGCCACAAAAGAAGTCCTGGTTAAAGGTTAAGCCCGATACCCGCTCCAGCACCGGCACACAGTCTTCTTCAGTTGCACCTGGATAAACAGTGGATTCATAAATTACGATATCACCCTGCTTAAGTACCTTGCCGATGGTTTCACTAGCCTTGATTAGCGGAGTAAGGTCCGGCTGTTTGTGCTCATTAATCGGCGTTGGTACGGTGACAATAAATACGTTGCAGGCTTTCAGGTCATCCAGCGAGCTGCTGTAAGTAAGGTGCCTAGCCTCTGTCAGCTCATAATCGTCTACTTCCAGCGTGCTGTCGTGGCCCTGCTGAAGCTCAGCCAGACGTGCGGTATTGATATCAAAACCCAGGGTAGGATATTGCTTGCCGAATTCGACCGCGAGAGGCAGGCCAACGTAGCCAAGGCCAATGATGGCGATATGTGTATTTTGCATAAGTTTAAAATCCAAACGCGTAAATGAACTTGAATCGAAGAGTTATTTGGAGTTGATCAACGATGTATACAGATCGTAATAGCGCCGACTGATAACATCCATGGTGAAGTGTTCACGAATACGAGTGGCTGCCGCGTCACCCAGTGCTGCTCTTTCAGCGACTGGTAGGGATAGCATGGCACTGAGCTTTTCTGCTAACCGATCCGGTGACGCTGCAGGCACCACCCACTCAGGCTTATCCAACAGATAGGCTGCATCGCCAACATCAGTGGTCACACAAGGTAAGCCAACTGCCATTGCCTCACCCAATACGTTTGGGAAGCCTTCGGTAACGGAATGCAGGCAAAAAACATCACTGGCTTGCAGGCAAGCAGAGACATCGTTGCGCTCCCCTAACAGATAAAAGGCATCGGCTTGCCCCGTTGCGTCGATCAATGCCATCAGCTGCGGGTTAGAATGCTCAAGATCACGTCCCACCAGCATAAACTTGACACCGTTACGCTGTGCAGCGACTTTCCCAGCCGCTTTAATAAAGGTCTTATGGTCTTTGACCGGGTTATAACGGCCAACAGATACCACAAGCTTGCAGTCATGGCTTATTCCCAGATCATCCCGAATGCTGGTTATAGAAGTGTGCGTGGACAACAGCTTATCAAGATCAAACCCGTTGGGTATCACCTGCATTTTATTCGGTGCATAGCCAACCGTCTCATGCACTTGGCGGGAAGCATCTGCCGCGCACACAATCACACGCGGTAAACGCCCTGACAACCAGGCACATAGCTTGCGAATCAGCAGGGTAACTTTACTCCCTCCCTTGCGGATATCGGTACTGCGAATGCACCATACCAAATTACGCAAGCCTACACTGCTCGCCGCAAGCCCTCCAAGTAGGTCGGCATGGTACATCCATGTATGAACAACGTCAGGACGCAATCGCCGAAGTAACTTACGTAACTTAAAAAAAGCCGCCGGGCCTTTGGCTATGGAAAACATACCCAAACAGTGTAACTCAACCCCCTGCTCGTTTAACTGCCCTCCCAGCACACCCTGATCAGTTAAAGAGATAACCACATGCTCTATATCTGACTGTTGGCTGTGCGACTCAATCAGGCGTTTGAGCATCAGCTCGGCGCCCCCCACATTCAAGCCAATGATGACATGTGCGACTTTCACTGTTTTTCCAACCAGGCCTGAAACATCAAAATACTCCACAATTTACGCGCATGATCACGCTTACCTTGCAGATGTTCTGACCAAACACGGCGCACAGCGCTTGGAACGAAGTAGCCCTCTTGTTCCAAACGCCGTGCACTCAAAAGCGTTTCTGCCCAATCCTTTAACGGACCGCGCAACCAATGTCCCAGAGGTACTGAAAATCCTTTTTTAGGCCGCTCAATCAATTCACGAGGTACATGGCGATACAGCACTTCACGCAGTATCCACTTACCTACGCCGTCACGTATTTTCATATGCTGGGGGATTTGCCACGCCAACTCCACCACTCGATGGTCAAGAAGGGGAACCCTCGTCTCAAGGCTATTCGCCATAGCCGCCCGGTCAACTTTAACTAGAATATCATCGGTCATGTACTGACCAGCGTCCATAGCCATCATCCAGTGTTCAAAACTGTCAGTTTGGGGCCATTGCTCCGGGCTATTTATCAATGTCTGCAACGCTTGCCCGCCGATCACCAACTGCTCAGGATTATCCCAATGACTCATCAGAGTTTGATAAAACTGCTCTCTGTTCCTAGTAGGGAAAACACACAACAGCTTGGATAACTTATCAGACAAAGGCAGTCCTGATAGCAAACGAAACACAACCTGTCTGAGCGGTAACGGTAAATGCTTCAACTTGCTCCATACGCGCGGCGCTACTTGATAGGGATTGTAACCGCCAAAAAGTTCATCACCTCCATCACCGCTGAGCGCCACAGTGACATGCTCTTTTGCCATACGGCTAACCAAAAAGGTTGGTAACTGAGAGCTATCGGCAAAAGGTTCGCAATAGATTTCCGGCAGGCGCGGGATAAGATCAAGTGCATCCAGAGCATTGACATAAAGCTCTGTGTGATCTGTACCTAAATGCCGCGCAACTTTCTGAGCGTATTCAGCTTCATTGTAACCAGGCTCATCAAAGCCAATGGCAAACGTGCGTACTGGCTGTTTGGACTGTTGTTGCATCAGGGCTACGATAGTGCTGCTATCCACACCACCACTGAGAAAAGCCCCCAAGGGAACATCGGCCAGCATTTGGCCAGAGACTGCTTGGCTAAGCGTTTGCTCAAGCTGATTCGTAACTTCAAGCTCAGAACAATTGAACGGATTAGCAAGACCACACTCCACAATTTGCTTCAGCTGCCAATATGCCTTTGGCTGTACATCTGCACGCAGCTGCCCTTTCGTGATCTGCACATACTGGCCAGCAGGTAACTTTTCGATGCCTTGATAAATCGTGTGGGGCGCGGGGATGTAATTGTGGCGCAACAACAAAGCCAAGGCGCCACGGTCAACTTGGGCATTAAAATCAGGATGTGCCTTGAGTGCCTTCAGCTCTGAGCCAAACAGCAAGGTCTCACCACACCAACCCCAGTAAAGTGGCTTTTCGCCCAAGCGATCACGCGCCAACGTCAGTTGCTGCTTCTGCTGATCCAAAAGTGCCAGAGCAAACATTCCGACTGTAGCTTGAAGTGTTCGCTCGATACCCCAGGCACTGAAGCAAGCCAACAGGGTTTCGGTATCTGAATGGCCATGCCAGTCAGGTGCTTGCTTGTTCGATTCGAGTGATGAGCGAAGTTCTAAATGGTTATATATCTCACCATTAAAAGTAATCACATAACGCCTACAAGATGAACTCATAGGCTGCCTGCCTGCTGATGAAAGATCAACAATAGATAACCGTGTATGAACTAAATTAATACCGGCACTACCGTCAGCCCAATAATTGAAAGAGTCTGGACCTCGGTGGTATAAAGATTCTGACATAGCCTTACATATTTCAGTATTGCCATCGATATGTAGCCCCCAAAAACCAGAAATTCCACACAAACCAGAGCACCACCATTAAAAATAATAAATTTAAATGTACAATGTATTTTTTAAAATACAATTCTATAAAGCGCAAGATAAAAATAATAGATTAACAAATGAAATATTTATTTAACCAAATACAAAAAATAACAAAAAACCTAGATTCTCAGAATAACCGACACACTTGGACTTAGACAGGAGAGCCAGGCTGGCTGTAGGCTGACTAGCTCTCACACAAGCAACCAGGTGCC